>NZ_JANIAA010000020.1 GCF_024505145.1 Streptomyces rugosispiralis
ACAGCCCGCCGCAGGCGGCACGGTTCGCCGGACACCTCCTGGGGAGCGTGTTTGCCGCTCCATCCGGGCGGTAAATGGATAATCGCAACAAGCAATCCAGGCGGCTCCAGCAATCCAGGCGACCGGGGATGCCCCGGGCGACGGCAGCCCACGGCGGCACGGGAGGGCATCTCTATGGCGTGGCTGCTGGTCGTGGTCGCCGGGCTACTCGAAACCGGCTTCGCCGTCTGCCTCAAGCTCTCGCACGGCTTCACCCGCCTCTGGCCGACCATCGCCTTCTGCGCCTTCGCGCTCGGCAGCTTCGGACTGCTGACGCTGTCCCTGAAGAAGCTCGACGTGGGGCCCGCGTACGCGGTGTGGACGGGGATCGGGGCCGCCGGGACCGCGATCTACGGCATGGTCTTCCTCGGCGACCTCGTCTCCACGCTCAAGGTGATCTCCATCACGCTGGTGATCGTCGGCGTCATAGGACTCCAGCTCTCGGGCTCGGCCCACTGAGGCCATCGGCACACCGAGACCTGCCGGCCCACTGAGGCCATCGGCCCGCCGAGACCCGGCCGCCTCAAGCCAGCACGGTGCGCACCATACGGGCCACATCCGCCGCCGGGGCGGGCGCCACCACGTACGACAGGGCCAGCCTGGCGACCGCCTCACAGGCCAGCGGCAACTCGACCGCGCCAGGCGGCCAGTCGCCCGCCAGCAGCCGCACCGCCCGGTCCCGCGCCTCGCCGATCAGCTCGCCCGGTGCGGGCAGCGGCTCCGGCTCCTCCGGCAGTGCCGTCCTTACGGACGTCGGCAGCCGCTCGGTCCAGCAGCCCGTGAGCACCGCCCGCACCAGTGGGTTCTCGGCCGCCGAGCGAACGGTCCACACCGCCGCGGCGGCCAGCCGCTCCCTGGGGGCCGCCGCGCCGGACACCCCGGACAGCGCACGCTCGACTCCGCGCAGATAGGCGTCGGCCTCGCGCCGCACCAGAGCGCGGGCGAGGCCCTCCTTGCTGCCGAACTCGTTGTAGAGGGTCTGTCGGGAGACCCCGGCCGCCGCCGCGACCTCGGACATCTTCACCCTCCGCCACGGACGGCGCTCGAGCGTGGCGAAGGCCGCGTCGAGTAAGGATTCACGCGCTGCGGGCATCGTCGCCTCCCAGAGCGGGCATCGTCGCCTCCCGGCCCGGCATGTGCCCGACAGAATTGACGGGCCGCCAGATGAAGTCAAGAGCCGCGCGCGGGCGGACCCGTCCGGCCGGAGTCCCCTGGTCGTTGTGGAGTCGTGTGGCTCCGCGTCTTTTCCTGTCGATACTGTTCGGCCATGCCCGACTACCACGATGACCTGCGTCTCGCCCACGTTCTCGCCGACGCCGCCGACGCGACCACCATGGAGCGGTTCAAGGCGCTCGACCTCAAGGTCGAGACAAAACCCGATATGACGCCGGTGAGCGAGGCCGACAAGGCGGCCGAGGAGCTGATCCGCACCTCGCTCCAGCGCGCCCGGCCGCGCGACGCGGTGCTCGGCGAGGAGTTCGGCAGCGAGGGCACCGGTCCTCGGCGCTGGGTGGTCGACCCGATCGACGGCACCAAGAACTATGTGCGCGGGGTCCCGGTCTGGGCCACCCTGATCGCCCTCATGGAGCGCGGCGAGGGCGGCGACCGGCCGGTGGTCGGGGTAGTCTCCGCACCGGCGCTGGGACGGCGCTGGTGGGCCGCGGAGGGGCTCGGGGCGTACACCGGGCGCAGCCTGTCCTCCGCGAGCCGGCTGACGGTCTCGAAGGTGAGCAACCTCTCGGACGCCTCGTTCGCGTACTCCTCGCTCAGCGGCTGGGAGGAGCGCGGCAGGCTGAACGGCTTCCTCGATCTGACCCGCGCCTGCTGGCGCACCCGTGGCTACGGCGACTTCTGGCCGTACATGATGGTGGCCGAGGGCTCGGTGGACATCTGCGCCGAACCGGAATTGTCGCTGTGGGACATGGCGGCCAACGCGGTGATCGTCCAGGAGGCGGGCGGCCGCTTCACCGGACTCGACGGCGTACCGGGCCCGAACAGCGGCGATGCGGCGGCGTCCAATGGGCTGCTGCACGGGGTGATGCTGGACTACCTGCGGCCATAAGGGGCCTTCCGGTGCTGGCCGGAGTGTGAACCGGAGCGCGGGGCGCGCCGCGCGGCGGATCGGCTTCCGCGCGCCCTTGTTGGACCCACCGAGGCATGTGAACATGAGAATTCCAGACCTTGTGAACTTGTGAATCCTTTCTCTAATGGGATCTGGGATTCACCAAGGAGGTGGCTCCATCCATGCCCATGCACGTCCGTGACGCCATGAGCTCGGTGGTCCTCACCATCGGCCCCGCGCATACGCTCCGCCAGGCCGCCCGGCTGATGTCGGCCCGCCGGGTGGGATCGGCCATCGTGCTCGATCCCGACACCAGCGGCCTGGGGATTCTCACCGAGCGCGACATCCTCAACTCGCTGGGGGCGGGCCAGGACCCCGACCAGGAGGCCGCACACGACCACACCACCGCCGATGTCGTCTTCGCCGCCCCCGAGTGGACGCTGGACGAGGCGGCCCGCGCGATGTCCCAGGGCGGCTTCCGCCATCTGGTCGTCCTCGACGCGGGCGACCCGGTCGGGGTGGTGTCCGTGCGCGACATCATCCGCTGCTGGGCCCCGGCGCCCCAGCCCGTACCGGCGTGAGGACCTGACACCGCGCCCGCCACGAACCGGCACCCGAAGAGGCCGGAGCCCAACGGCGTCCGGCCTCTTCGGTTGATACGGCAAGCGTCCGTCAGCCGCGCAGGGCCTGGACCGCGGCCTCCAGCCGCTTGCCGTAGTCGGCGTCCGCCTTGCGGAAGTTCTCGATCGCCCGCTGCGCGATGTCATCGCGGGAGACCTTGGCGATGAACTGCGCCAGATTCTCGATCAGGCGCTCCTTCTCGTCGTCCGACATCAGCCGGTAGAGGTTGCCCGCCTGGACGAAGTCGTCGTCCTCGGCGTGCGAGGGGGCCTCGTGGTCCCCGGTCCGGCCGGATACCGGGGACGGCTGCCACAGCGCCCTGCCGGTCTCGGCCGGGCCGCCGAAGCTGTTGGGCTCGTAGTTCTTGGCGCCCGCGTGACGCCCGTCGTACAGGAAGCCGTCCCGGCCGTACGTGCGCGCCTCGGCCGCGTGCGGACGGTTCACCGGCAGGTGGTCGGCATTGATGCCGACGCGGTAGCGGTGGGCGTCGCCGTACGCGAACAGGCGGCCCTGGAGCATCTTGTCCGGGGACGGGCCGATGCCCGGCACGAAGTGGGCGGGCGAGAAGATCGACTGCTCGACCTCGGCGAAGATGTTCCGCGGGTTGCGGTTGAGCTCCAGCTTGCCGATCTCGATCGGCGGGTAGTCCTCGTGCGGCCAGATCTTGGTCAGGTCGAACGGGTTGAAGCGGTAGTTCGCCGCGTCGGCCGCCGGCATGATCTGCACCTGCACGGTCCAGGTCGGGAAGTCGCCCCGCTCGATGGCCTCGCGCAGATCGCGCTGGTGGCTGTCCGGGTCGAGACCCGCGGTCTCGGCCGCCTCGGCGGCGGTGAGGTTCTTGATCCCCTGGTCGGTCTTGAAGTGGTACTTCACCCAGAAGACCTCGCCCGCGGCGTTGTTCCACTGGTAGGTGTGCGAACCGTACCCGTTCATGTGGCGGTACGAGGCGGGGATGCCACGGTCGCCGAACAGCCAGGTCACCTGGTGGGTGGCCTCGGGCGAGAGCCCCCAGAAGTCCCAGACGTTGTCCGCCTCCTGCGAGCCGGTGTACGGGTCGCGCTTCTGGGTGTGGATGAAGTCGGGGAACTTGATGGCGTCCTTGATGAAGAACACCGGGGTGTTGTTCCCGACCAGGTCGTAGTTGCCGTCCTCGGTGTAGAACTTCAGCGCGAAACCGCGCGGGTCGCGCACCGCGTCCGCCGAGCCGAGGTTGCCGGCGACCGTCGAGAAGCGCAGGAACGTCTCGGTCTCCTTGCCGACCTCGGAGAGGAACGCGGCGCGGGTGTACTTCGTCACATCCGCGGTCACGGTGAAGGTGCCGTACGCGCCGGCGCCCCGCGCGTGCACGATCCGCTCCGGGATCCGCTCGCGGTTGAAGTGGGCGAGCTTCTCGATCAGGTGCTGGTCCTGGATGAGGACCGGACCGCCGGCGCCCGCCGTCTCGCTGTTCTGGTTGTCCGCCACCGGAGCCCCGGACTCCGTGGTCAGCGGGCCAGTGATGTTGTCCTGGACCGTCACGTGCGCCTCCCGCGTACTCGCATTCCGTCCCTTGGCCTGGGGCTGGTCACGATCCTACATTGGACATTGTCTAAGTCAAGAAGGCTTTGAAACTCGTACCCGATCTGGCCAAGGACCCGTCCGCTGCTACCCTTGTCCTTATCTGACTGATAGGTGAATGGCATGAGTGACCTGCTGGAACGGCTCAGGGGACGCGGCTGGAGGCTGACGGCGCAGCGGCGTGTCGTCGCCGAGGTCCTCGACGGGGACCATGTGCACTACACCGCCGACGAAGTCCACGCGCTGGCGGCCGAGCGACTGCCCGAGATCTCCCGCGCGACCGTGTACAACACCCTCGGCGAGCTCGTCACGCTCGGCGAGGTGATCGAGGTCAGCACGGACGGCAGAGCCAAGCGCTACGACCCGAACGCGCATCATGCGCATCAGCACCTGGTGTGCGCACGCTGCGGCACGATCCGCGATGTCCACCCCTCCGGCGACCTGCTCGCCGATCTGCCCACGCAGGAGCGCTACGGATTCGCGATCTCCGCGGTCGAGGTGACGTACCGGGGGCTGTGCCCCGACTGCGCGGCCTGAGCAAGCCGTGACGGCGGCCTGAGAAGGCCGTAACAGACGAAAGGCCCGGATCCTTGAGGATCCGGGCCTTCGCCATTGGTAGCGGGGACAGGATTTGAACCTGCGACCTCTGGGTTATGAGCCCAGCGAGCTACCGAGCTGCTCCACCCCGCGTCGTTGTGTAGCAACCTTAACCCGGGGTGGACAGCGGGAGCAAACCGGTTATCGGCGAGACGCCCGGCGGTGGGTCACCGCGGCGGATCCGGCGGGCCTGGGCCGGATCCGGGCCGGTGCGCTCGCCCGCGAGCACCTGGGCCGGATCCGGGCCGGGGTCCGGGCCGGAGGTCCGGCCCGGCGCGCTCCGTCGCGAGCCCCGCCGCCCTACGCCGTCAGCTCCTGCTGGAGCGCCTCTCGCAGCCGGGCCGCGCGCTCGGCGACCTCCGCGGGGCCCAGCTCGACCGCCCGCGCGCACCACCGCTGCCCCTCGGCGAGCGCCCCGCGACGGGCCGCCAGCAGCGCGAGCCGCAGCGCGGCCCGGCCGTGTCCCGACTCGGCGGCACGCGTCCACCACAGGGCCGCCTCCGGCTCGCTGCCCTCCCGGGCCAGCAGCAGGCCCAGGTTGAACGCCCCGTTGCTGCTGCCCGCCTCGGCGGCCATGCGGTACCAGCGCGCGGCCTCGACCACGTCGCCGCGCGCGGCCGCGAACATGCCCACCCGCACCTGGGCCCGCCGGTGACCCTGGCGGGCGGCGCGCTCGTACCACTCCTCGTACTCGGGGACGTGCGGCCCGGAGCCGTCGTCCGGCGGCGGGGTCGGGAAGCGGGTCCCGGACGAGCTGCCGAAGCCGGTGCCGGTCGCCGGGTCGCCGCCGACCGCGGAGCGGTCCAGCAGCGCGGCCAGCCGGAAGGCGCCCTCGGCGCTGCCGCCGCCCGCGGCGCAGCGCAGATGGCGCTCGGCGCTCTGGAGGTCGCCCTCCCGCTGCACGGCGAGGCCGACCTGCAGCGCGGCCTCGGTGTGCCCGGCGGCCGCGGCCCGCTCGTACCACTGCCGGGCCGCCCGGTCCTCGCCCCGGCCCGCGTGCAGGATGCCCAGGTTGAACGCGGCGTCGACGCTGCCCGCCTCGGCCGCCTTGGAGAACCACGGCTCGGCGCCCGCCGCGTCGCCGCGCTGGAGCAGCATCACGGCGACCGCGTTGGCGGCCTCCCGGTGGCCCGCGTAGGCGGCGCGGCGGTACCACTGCTCGGCCTGGGCGGTGCGGCCCTGCTCGGCGCAGAGCAGCCCGAGGTTGTAGGCGCCGTTGATGTCCCCGGCGTCGAGCGCGGCGCGGTACCAGCGCTCGGCGGTCTGGGTCTCGCCACGGTCGGCGTGGAGCGCGCCCAGCGCGTTGGCGGCGTTGCCGTCGCCGTCCTGGGCCGCCCGGTGCCACCAGACGGCGGCGCTGTCGGTGTCGCCCGCGTCACGCAGCAGGAAGCCCAGCGCGCAGGCGGCCCGGGCCTCGCCGTCCTTGGCGGAGGTCAGGTACCAGCGCCCGGCCTCCTTGGTCTCGCCGCGCTTCTCCAGCAGCGTGCCGAGGTGGAGGGCGGCCCGCCGGTGGCCCCGCGCGGCGGCCTGCCGGTACCACTGCTCGGCCTCCTCCCGGCCACCCCCGTCGGCGCCACGGCGGCGCTCGGCCGCCGGCTCGTCCCCCTCGTCGCCGCGGTCGTCGAGGATGCGGGCGAGGCGGTACGCGGCCTCGCGGTGGCCGCGCTCGGCGGCCGTACGGAACCAGCGCTCGGCCCCGATGTCGCTGCGGTGCTCCAGCAGATCGCCCAGCGCGTACGCGCCCAGGGTGTGGCCGGACTCGGCGGACTGGCGCAGCCAGTACTCGGCGGCGGGCTCGTCGCCCCGCTCGCGGTGATGGCGGCCCAGGGCGTGGGCCGCGGCGGGGGATCCGGCGACGGCGGCTATGCGCCACCAGCCGGCGGCCTCGTCGGTGTAGCCGCGCTGGTGCAGCAGGACGCCGAGGTTGTTGGCGGCGGCGCGATCGCCCGCCGCGGTGGCTCCCCGCAGTTGCGGTTCGGCGCCGTCGAGGTCGCCGCAGCGCAGCAGCAGCGCGCCGAGTGCGCTCATCGCGGCGGTGTCACCGGCCTCGGCGGCACGACGGTGCCGGGTCTCCTCCTCGGCATCGTCATGCGTGTGCGCAAAACGCCCTGTCTCCAACAGACTGACCCTGTCCCCCATAAATCCCATCGTGGCATCACCCGCATCCGGCGTACACCTGGTATACCGCAGCCGACGAGGTCACTTCAGCGTTTTGTCGACATGCCCACAGAGAGACAACCCAAACGCTTGTATCCGCATTCCCCGAGTGGACGCTCATACAACACACAACGAGGCCCGGATCCTTGCGGATCCGGGCCTCGTGTGTCAGTAGCGGGGACAGGATTTGAACCTGCGACCTCTGGGTTATGAGCCCAGCGAGCTACCGAGCTGCTCCACCCCGCGCCGTGGTGCAACCACCGTACCACGGCGCGAGGGGTCGGCCGCCCGGCCGTTCTCGCAGGTCGTCAAGGGTCAGCCGCCCTTCTTGTCGGAATCGCCGCCGGCGCTCTGGCTCCGTGGCTGGTTCTGCCGCTGCCCCTGTTTGTCGCCGGCCGCCTTGTTCTCGGCCTTGGCGGCGCGGTCCAGCGCGGCCCTCAGATCCTCCTGGGCCCTGCCGTACGCCTCCCAGTCCTGCGGCTGCTTCTGGAGGGCGTCCTGGGCGTCCTGATAGGCGTCCTGAGCGTCCTTCAGGGCCTCCTTTACCGTGGGGTTGGCACTCGACGGCGGTTCCGCCTGGCCGCCGTCGCCCGGTGGCCGCGGCTCGGAGGACTTGCCGAAGACCGCGTCCAGGGCCTCGCCCAGGGTGTCCTTGAAGACGGTCTCCTTGCCGTAGGAGACGCCGACCTTCTTCAGCAGCGGGTAGTTGGCGCTACCACCGCGGGCGTAGACGGGCTCGATATAGAGGAAGCCGTTGTCCAGTGGCACGGTGAGCAGATTGCCGTACTCGATGTCGGAGTCGGTGCCTCTCAGGTTACGGACGAACTCGGCGACTTCCGGATCACCGTTAAGCTCGCTCTGCACCTGTTGTGGACCGGGCACGTTGGAGGTGACCTTCAGCAGTCTTATCGTGCCGTAGTCCTTACTGTTGGCATCCGCGTCGATCGACATGAACGCCCCCAGGTTGGGACGCCCGTTGGGGGTGAAGGTCGTCGTCAGCGAGAACGTCTGCCCCTTCTGGTCGGGCATCTTCATGCTCAGGTAGTACGGCGGGACCGCGTTCCCCTCCTTGTGGGTCGGGTCCTCGGGCACCTGCCAGGCGTCACTGCCGCTGTAGAACTGCGTGGGGTCGGTGACGTGGTAGCGGGTCAGCAGCTCGCGCTGGACCTTGAACAGGTCCTGCGGATACCGCAGATGCTCCATCAGCTCACCGCTGATCTTCTCCTTGGGCTCGACCGTGCCCGGGAACGCCTTCTCCCAGGTCTTCAGGACCGGGTCCTTGGAGTCCCACTCGTAGAGCTTGACGGTGCCGTCATAGGCGTCCACGGTCGCCTTGACCGAGTTGCGGATGTAGTTGACCTTGTTCTGCTGCGCGACCACCGAACGGTCCCCGTCGCTCAGCGAGTCGGCCGTGCTGTCGCCCAGGGTCGTCCGCGAGGCGTACGGATAGCCGTTGGTCGTGGTGTAGGCGTCCACGATCCACTTGATCCGGCCATGGACGACGGCCGGATAGGCGTCACCGTCGATGGTCAGCCAGGGGGCGACCTTCTCGACGCGCTCCTTGGGGGTGCGGTTGTACAGGATCCGCGAACCGTCCCCGATCGCGCCCGAGTAGAGGATCTGGGGCTCGCCGAACGCCACCGCGTAGGCGGCGCGGTTGACCGGGTTGGAGAGGCTGACCCCGCTCTTGCCCTTGTAGCTGGTGGTCCGCTCGCCGTTCTTCTCGTAGTCGAGCTCCTTCTGGGGGCCGCCGACTATCGAGTACTGGTCGGTCTTCTCGCCGTAGTAGACCTGTTGCTTGTAGGTGCCGACACCGCCGCCGCTCGAACCCTTGGTGGGCAGCCCGGACTCGGTGAAGTCCGGCGAGCCCGCCGGGTCCGCGTTGGGGTCGGTCGTGGTGCCCTTCGCCGCCACCATGCCGTAGCCGTGGGTGTAGGTGAAGTGGTCGTTGATCCAGTTCCGCTTGGGGATGCCGTCGAGGTTCAGCTCGCGGACACCGACGACGGTGTCCTGGTCCTTGCCGTCGGCACCCTTGTAGCGGTCGACGTCGAGCGTCGAGGGGAACTGGTAGTACTTACGCTCCTGCTGGAGCTGCTGGAAGGTCGGCGAGATGACGCTGGGGTCGATCAGCCGGTAACTGGCCGTCGTATTGGCGTCCTTACGGAGCTTGTCGCCGCCGTCGCTGTCGTTCTTGCCGGAGTAGTCCGCCACCTTGGAGTCATCGATGCCGTACGCCTTGCGCGTGGCCTCGATGTTCTTCTGGATGTACGGCGCCTCCTTGGCCTGCTCGTTCGGCTGGACCTGGAACTTCTGCACGATCGCCGGGTAGAGCCCGCCGATCAGGATCGCCGACAGCACCATCAGCCCGAAGCCGATGACCGGCAACTGCCAGGTACGGCGCCACAGCGTGGCGAAGAAGAGCACCGCGCAGATGGCCGCGATGCAGAACAGGATCGTCTTGGCGGGCAGATAGGCGTTGGCGTCCACATAGCGCAGACCCGTCCAGTTGCCCGTCGCCTTGAAGTCGCTGGACTTCACCGCGAGGCCGTAGCGGTCCAGCCAGTACGCCACCGCCTTGAGCGCCACGAAGACGCCCAGCAGCACCGACAGATGGCCGGTGGCGGCGGCGGTCGCGCGGGCGCCGGGGCTGGTGACCCGCAGGCCCCCGTAGAGGTAGTGCACCAGGGCGGCGGCGATCAGCGAGAGCACCGTGGCCGCGAAGCCGAAGCTCAGCAGGAACCGGTACCAGGGCAGATCGAAGGCGTAGAACGCCACGTCCTTGTGGAACTGCGGGTCCTTCTGGCCGAACGGCACCCCGTTGACCCACAGCAGCCAGATGCGCCACTGACCGGCCGCCGAGGCGCCCGCGATCAGCCCCACCAGGGCGGTGACCGCGAGCAGCACCCACTTCTTGAACGGGGCGATGCCCATCCGGTAGCGGTCCAGGCTCTGCTGCTCCATGGACATCGCGCTCAGCGGCGGCCGCAGCCGGTGGGCCAGCCAGATGTTGATCCCGACTGCCGTGGCCATCAGCACGCCGAAGACGAAGAACAGCCCGATCTTCGTCTTCAGGGTGGTACTGAAGACGGAAGAGTAATGAAGCGAGCGATACCAGAGCCAATCCGTCCAAAATCCGGCAAACATGACAAAGAGCATGGCCAACACGGCCAGCACGCCCAGGGTCATGAGCAGGGTCCTGGCACGCCGGGACGGACGGCCGACTCTCACCCGCGGCCCCGTCGGGCCTCCGCCGCGGTCCGGCATCTGGAAAGCCAAGGTGCGCACCTCGAAGTTCGCTGTCGATTGAGGGACCCTGAACTCCAGGGCCCACCTGATGCAACTTACTCAGGCTTTACTCAGTTCCCGTTTCCGGGTCCGAACAGGGCACGATATGAACCATGTCCAACGCAACCCCCGGCACCGACCCGCTGGCCTCGAATCCCCTGACCCGAGCCGTCCTCGAAATCGACGAGTACGCCTCGGGGCTCGGCTGGGACCAGCCCGCCCGGCTCTTCGCCCTTGTCGACACCGCCCGGCTGCGCACCGAGGAGCCCGGCCTCGCCGCTCAGCTCGGCCTTGACGAGGGCGGCGCGGAGACCGCCTCCCTGACCCCCATCGAGCAGGACGAGCTGCCCTCCGGCGCCCCGCTGGACGAGTTCCTCGCCACCATCGCCTGGCCGGACGCGGTGACCGGCTGCGCCCTGACCGTGGAGCGGCAGATGCTGCCGCCGTCCGCCGAGAACTCGGTGCCCGAGGGCCTGGACGAGGCGGCGCTGGCCAAGTGGGTCGCCGACCACCCGGACCGCCAGGAGGTCCGGATGACCGTGGCCGTGCTGCGGGACGGCGGGCGCGAGTCCGCCCTGCGGCTGCGGGAGAAGGACTCCCCGACCGAGGTGCTCACCGGGGCCGGTCTGGTGCCGGGCCTGGCGGACGCGCTCGCCGCCACCTTCGCCACCGACTGACCCCCGCGACCTTCGCCACCGACTGACCCCGCGACCCGACCCCGCAACGGGGGCGCCGCTCAGCCCGTCGTGCACTTCGGCAGACCGGCGGTGTCCCCCTTACGGATCTTCTCGAGCGCCTTGAGCGCGTCGTCGATCGTGTGCACCTTGACCAGCCGCAGCCCGCTCGGCACGTCCTTGGCGGCGGCCGCGCAGTTCTCCTTGGGCGTGAGGAAGTAGCGGGCGCCCGCCTCGCGTGCGCCGATCGTCTTCATCTCGATGCCGCCGATGGGACCGACGGTGCCCTTGTCGTCGATCGTCCCGGTGCCCGCGATGAACTTCCCGCCGGTGAGATCGCCGGGCGAGAGCCGGTCCACGATCCCCAGCGCGAACATCAGACCGGCGCTGGGCCCGCCCACGTCCGCGAGCTTGATGTCGATCCGGAACGGGAGGGTGTAGTCGCTCCCGGCCTGGATGCCCACGATGGCGCGGGCCGGGCCCTTGTCCGCCTTCGTGGTGGTGATCGAGACGCGCTCCTCGCCGGTGGGCTGCTTACCGCTCTTCTCCGCCGCCGCCACGTTCTTGGCCGGGATGACCGAGAAGACCACCTTCTGGCCCGGCTTGTGCTTGGTGACGAGCTTGGCCACGTCATCGGGCTCGCGCACCGCCGTGCCGTCCACCGACTTGATCACATCGCCCGCGTGCAGCTTGCCCTGGGCCGGGGCGCCCTTCTGGACCGCGCCGACGATCACATGCGCGGTGACCGGCTTCTTCAGTGCCCGCAGCGCCGCGACCTTGGCGGACTCCTGGGACTGGGTGAACTCCTCGGCGTTCTGCTGGTCCACCTGGTCCGGGGTCTTGTCGTCCGGGTAGAGGATGCTGTGCGGCACGACCACGTCATCGTGCGCCAGCCAGCCGTAGACGGCCTCCACGAGGTTCATCCGGTACTCGGAGCCGGTGACCCGGACCGTGGTCATGTTCAGATGCCCGCCGGTGGTCTCACAGTTCTTGCGGCCGGAGATCTGGAGCACGCACTCCCCGTTGTGCTCACCCAGAGTGTTGTACGTCGGCCCGGGCGACATCTCCGCGTACGGCACCGGGATCAGCACTCCTGCGCAGAGCAGCGCGATCAGCATCAGAAGGGAGGCGAGCATCGTCGCGGTGCGGCGTGGCATGGAACGACAGTACGGGACGCGTCCGTCAGTCCACCGTCGGGGCCGTCCGTACGAGGGGCGGCGCGGACGGGGTGGCGGGCTCAGGCCGCGGCGTCCGAATCGGAGGGCCGGCGCTCCATCGCCTCGCGGAAGCGGGCGTATCCGGCCAGCTCAGCCACGTCCCCCCCGGACTTCCGTTTACCGGCTCGGGCGGCTATGCCGGCGTATATCGCCGCGCCTATCGCCGCGAACAACGGAATCAGCAACCAGAGAAGCGCGGCCACAGCAGCCTCCCGAACCCCTTGAAAAATCGCGGTTCAGGACCGCGACTGACAGATGAGCAGATTAATCCTCTGCCAGGTCAACGCTTACGGCAGGGTGGGGGTTACGCAAGCGGAGTACACCCTTCCGCGCCCCCACGCGCATGCGCATTCCCCCTACGCGCCCACCCATTCCTCGACCTACGCGCCCACCCGCCCTCCCGTCGCCCGACCACCACCCCCCAACGAGGCGCTACGCGCCCACCCGCCCTCCCGTCGCCCGACCACCACCCCCCAACGAGGCGCTACGCGCCCACCCATTCCTCGGTGCCGTCCGCAAAGGTCTGGTGCTTCCAGATCGGGACCTCGCTCTTGAGGTCGTCGATCAGCCGACGGCAGGCCGCGAACGCCTCCGCGCGGTGCGGGCAGGAGACGGCCACCACCACGGCCAGATCGCCGATCACCAGATCGCCCACCCGATGCACGGCGGCCAGCGCACGTACCGGGAAGTCGGCCACGACCTTCTCGGCCACCCGGCGCAGCTCGGCCTCGGCGGTCGGGTGCGCGGAGTAGCCGAGGGCGCCGACCTCCGCGCCTCCGTCGTGATTGCGCACGGTGCCCACGAACAGCGCCGTACCCCCCGCCGCGGCATCGCCCACCGCCCCGAACACCTCGTCCACGGACAGGGGCGTGTCACGGACGGCCAGCAGCCGGATGGGGTGGGCGGCCGCGAGCTCGCCAGGATGATCGTACGAATGTGCCATGTCGTCCATCGTGCCGTACCGTCCCGCTCCCAGGGAATCGATGAAGCCATGACTACCGGATCCCGGAAAACATCTTCCGGGGCCTGGTGTCTCAGGCCCGGCGGCGCGCCTTACGGGCGCGGCGCACGATCGCCGCGGTGCCCACCAGGGCCACGGTCGCGCCCGCGGCGCCGAGCGTCGTGGCGTCCTTACGGCCGAGACGCCGCCCGGCGACCGTATGGCGGCCGGCGACCTCCTCCAGCAGCTCCGCCAGGACCTCCTCATTGGTCCAGCGCGGCCGCCAGCCCGCCGCGTGCAGCCTGCTGCCGCTGACCGCCCAGGGGTGCATCGTGTACGCGAGATCGCCCGCCGGGGACGGTGTCAGACCGAGCCGGTGCAGCCGGGAGGCGGCGCCCAGGGCCACCGCCGAGGGCAGCTCCATCCGCCGGATCCCGGACAGCTCCTCGACCTCCTCCTGCTCCAGCCAGCCCTCGCACCCGACCGCCAGCTCGCCCTCGACCTTCTCCAGGGCGGCGTACTCCAGCGCGCCGACCAGGTCCTCCATATGGCAGAACTGCCAGGTGGGACGGGATCCGGCGACGACCAGCAGCCGCGGTGACTCGAAGTAGCGGGTGAGCGCGGTGTCCGTGCCGCCGACCAGGAGCGCCGGGCGCACCACGGTCACGTTCAGCCCCGGATGGGCCCGGGGCGCACGCTCCCCGAGCCGCTCGATCTCCAGGAGGTCACCGACACCGGTGGCCTCGGCGGTCGCCCGCAGCTCCGCGTCCTCGGCGAGCGGCACGGCGTTGTCGGGGAGCGCCCCGTAGACCATCGCGGAGGTGCACAGCACCACCCGGCGCACCCCGGCCGCGGCGGCGGCGGTCAGGACGGTCTGGGTGCCGCGCACGTTGTAGGCGGTGCGGGCGGCGGCGTCGGTGCCCAGATCCAGGTCGACGGCGAGATGGACCACCACATCGGCGCCGCGCAGCTTCTCGGCGATGGCCGGATCGCGGACGTCCAGCACATGCCACTGCGCCTCGGTCACCTCACCGCGGCGCTCGTCGATGGCCAGGACCTGCTTGACCTCTTCGGACTCCGCGAGCCGCTGCGTGAGCAGGGCACCTGGGCCCGAGGCGGCACCGGTCACCGCCACGACGGGGCGTCGTGCGGTACGGGCCGTATCGTTTCGCGCAGCGCGAACTTCTCGGTCTGGGGAACTCACCGGGCGTCTCCAGCGGTTGTCTTCAGTACGCAGCGCATGCACGCATACGTACCAGGTGACGTCCATCCTGCCGCAGGGCGGCGATCAGCGAAGCACCGAGCCCGGAAACCGGCGAGGTGTCTAGGCTGGGTGGTGATGTCGGGCATCCGCCACCGGCCCGGGGCCGGTGGCCCAACGAGCCGAGGAAACCCGTGAGTGACACCCCATTCGGATTCGGCCTTCCGCCGGAGGAGCCGGAGGACGGCGACGACGGCAAGAAGAAGGGCGGCCAGGGCGGCGAGCAGGGCCCCGCGAATCCCTTCGGGTTCGGCGGCGGAACCGGCGGAGCGGGCGGCGCGGAGAATCCGTTCGCCGCGATGTTCGGTTCGCTGAACCCGGGCGACCTGGGCGCCGCGTTCCAGCAGCTCGGGCAGATGCTCTCGTACGAGGGCGGCCCGGTGAACTGGGACATGGCCAAGGACATCGCCCGCCAGACCGTCGCGCGCGGCACCGCCGACGGCAGCAAGGACGAGAGCGTCGGCCCCGCCGACCGCGCCGCGGTCCAGGAGGCCGTGCGGCTCGCGGACCTGTGGCTGGACGGCGTCACCTCGCTGCCCTCGGGTTCGGGGACCGCGGTGGCCTGGAGCCGCGCCGAATGGGTCGAGGCGACCCTGCCGGTGTGGAAGGACCTGGTGGACCCGGTCGCCGAGCGCGTCGGCGCCGCCATGGGCGATGTGCTGCCCGAGGAGATGCAGGCCATGGCCGGCCCGCTGCTCGGGATGATGCGCTCCATGGGCGGCGCCATGTTCGGCACCCAGATCGGGCAGGCGCTGGGCGTGCTGGCCGGCGAGGTGGTCGGCTCGACCGACATCGGGCTGCCGCTCGGCCCGGCGGGCAAGGCGGCGCTCCTGCCGGTCAACATCGCGGCACTCGGTTCCGGCCTCGGCGTGCCCAAGGAAGAGGTCCGGCTGTATCTGGCGCTGCGCGAGGCGGCCCACCAGCGGCTGTTCGCCCATGTGCCGTGGCTGCGCTCGCACCTCTTCGGCGCGGTCGAGGGGTACGCCCGCGGCATCAAGGTCGACACCGCGAAGCTGGAGGACGCGGTCGGCCAGCTCGACCCGACCCACCCCGAGCAGCTGCAGGAAGCGCTGCAGCAGGGCATGTTCCAGCCCGAGGACACCCCCGAGCAGAAGGCCGCGCTGGCGCGTCTGGAGACCGCCCTGGCGCTGGTGGAGGGCTGGGTGGACGCGGTGGTGCACGCCGCCGCCAAGCCGCATCTGCCGTCCGCCGACGCCCTGCGCGAGACGCTGCGGCGGCGCCGGGCGAGCGGCGGCCCCGCCGAGCAGACCTTCGCCACGCTGATCGGCCTGGAGCTGCGGCCGCGCCGGCTGCGGGACGCCTCCCGGCTGTGGGCCTCCCTCACCGACGCCCGCGGACTGGAGGGGCGCGACGGTCTGTGGGCGCACCCGGACATGCTGCCGACGGCACAGGACCTCGACGACCCGGACGGCTTCGTCCACGGCGAACAGCTGGACTTCTCCGAGCTGGACAAGATGCTCGGCGAGGCGGCGGGCGGCGATGAGGACCGTAAGGGCGGCTCCGAGGGGCCCGACCTCCGTAAGGGCCGCGAGGGCGGCACGGACGACCGCGAGGGCGGCGACCGGGGCGACGGCGAGAAGTGAGTCTGCACCAGGACGCGGCGCGGGTGCTCACCGAGTGGCCCGCGCCGGATGCCGCCCAGGAGCGGCTGCGGCGGCTGTACGGCGACCACCTGGCCGCGTATCCGGACGGCATGTGGAAGGCGTGCGGGGACGGCCACATCACGGCGAGCGCGCTGGTGATCGACCCGGACCGGGAGCAGGTGCTGCTCACCCTGCACCGGAAGCTGCGGATGTGGCTCCAGATGGGCGGCCACTGCGAGCCGGACGACACCACGCTCGCGGGCGCGGCACTGCGCGAGGCCACCGAGGAGTCCGGGATCGAGGGGCTGACGCTGCTGCCGGGCGGCCCGGTGCGGCTCGACCGGCACCAGACCCCCTGCGCCTGGCACCTGGACGTGCAGTACGCGGCGGTGGCGCCCCGGGGCGCGGTGGCGGCGATCAGCGACGAGTCGCTGGATCTGCGCTGGTTCGGCTACGCCGAGGTGGCGGACGTGGCCGACGAGTCGGTACGGCATCTGGTGACGCGCACCCGCGCGCTGCTCTGAGGAGCCCGTTGAGTCGCTCTGAGGAGCTTGTTGAGTCCCTCTGAGGAGCTTGCCGGAATGCGGTGCGGCCGCGGACCCGAGGAGTCCGCGGCCGCCGTGCTCCATCAGCGGTGACCTCGGTCAGTTGCTGAAGATGTTGCCCTGGTTCTGGCCGCGGGCGCCCTGCTGGCCCATGCCGAACTGCGCGGCCATACCGCCTCCGACCACCGCGTTCTGCGGCGGGAGCAGCTCGCTGGGCTGCACCAGGGCGTAACCCTGGCCGAGGAAGCTGAGCTCCCAGCCCTCGCCCGTGTTGCCGCGCCGCCGCCAGACGCCCGAGGAGTGCGTCTGCGCCTGCATCTGGACCCGCAGCGAGCTGGACCAGGCGACGATGGCGTCCGCGTCGGCGTTGACGTACTTGTCCGGGGTGACCTGGAGCAGCAGCGGCTGCCCCGAGGTCATCAGCGCCACCTTGCCCTGGCCGGAGATGTTGAGGTTGTACTTGCCGGACCCGGAGATCCCGAACTGGCTGTCCACCGCGATCGACTCCCAGTGCAGCGTGGAGTCCAGCGCGAGCACATAGGAGCTGTCGACGGTCAGCCCGTCGTGGTCCACGTCCATCACATGGATGTGCTGGGCGAGGTTGGCGAGGTAGACCGTGCCCTGCCCGGAGCAGCGCATCAGGTCCAGGCCCTCACCGGTACGGCTCCGGGCCCTGTGCTGCCCGGGCGTCTGGTACTCGCCGTCGAACTCGATGAGCCCCTGATAGGCGACCATGCTGCCCTTACGGGCGAGCACATCCTCATGGCCGCCCAGGGCGACCCGCAGCAGATGCGGGTTCTGGAGCGCGTAGCGGTCCTGCGTCTGGGCCTCGGTGAAGGCGAAAAGCGGGCTCTGCATCTGGTGTCCCTCCCCCTCAGCCCCGGGCCCGGAGCCGGTCGGTGCTGTCCTCACTGGGCTGTACGACGACGAAGCCCTGCCCGGAGAAGCCGAGCTGATACGCCTCGCCGCTGCCCCGGCCGATCAGGGACGACGCCTTGAAGCTGCGCTTGCCCTTCACCTTGAGCCCGGAGGACCAGGCCACGAGCGCGTCCGGGTCCACATAGGTCTCGTCCTCGCCGCGGCCGCAGTCGACCACGATGGGGGTGCCGCGGGAGGTCAGGGCGACCCAGCCGGTGCCGGAGACGCCCACGTTGAACAGGCCCTGCCCGGCGAACTTGGCGATGCCCTTGACGCGTTCGACACCCCACTGGAGATGCGCGTCGAAGGCGAGGAGGTTGGTGCCGTTGACCGACAGCGAGTCGCCGTTGAGGTTGATGCAGACGACGTTGGCCCCGTAGTCGGCGAGGTAGAGCAGCCCGTCGCCGCTGCACCGCATCAGCGGGGCGCCCTCGCCGGTCAGCCACTGGGAGGCCATCTGCCGTACCGCGGGCGGGTTGGGCTCGTACTGGACGAAGCCCTCGTACGCCACCATCGAGCCGGTGCGGGCGAAGAGGTCCTGGCCGCTCTGCATGGCGACCTTGAGCATGCTGGCGCCGTGGTTCTCCATCCGGGCGGCGACCGGGGCGGGTGCGAAGCCCGAGATCATTTGCTGGTCCATATCGGGCTCCCTCAGACCTCGTAGGGCTGGACGACGATGAAGTTGCCTGGCGCGCCACGGAACTGGAGGTTCACGGTCTCCCCGCTGTGGCCGGGGTAGGCGCTGCGGCGCAGCCGCACCTGGCTGGAGATGATCACCTGTGCTCCGGCGGACCACGCCACGATGGCGTTGCTGTCGGCGAAGGTGGTCGGGGTGACGGGGAGGACGACCGGCGTGCCCTCGGTCTTCACCACGACGGTCCCGGTGCCCTGGAACTGCATGGTGAACAGCGCGCCGCCGGGGATGCCGTGACCCTCGATCCGGCGCACCTCGTGGTGCAGCGACTCGTCGAAGGCGAGCACGTTCTCGGCGGAGACACAGATGGCGTCGCCCTGGAGCTCGATCGGGTGGAGCTCGGCGGCGTTCTCGGCGAGGAAGACCTGGCCCTGGCCGGTGCAGCGCATCAGCTGCATCTCCTGGCCGGTCGCGTTGCCTACGATCCGACCGCGGAAACCGGCGCCCTTATAGCTGAAGTCGACCTTCCCCTGGTAGAGCACCATCGTGCCCTGGCGGGCGAGCACGGGCTGGCCGCCGACGCCGAGGTCGACCCGCATCAGCCGGGAGTTCTGCGGCGTCCAGCGCTGGCCGGTGGGCGCCTCGCGGTACTTGGAGAGCGCGGCCTGGAGCCCGAGCGCGCCACCACCCTGGGGGACGCCGCCCATGGGGTGCGGCTGACCGTAAGGGGCGGGCTGGCCGGGCTGACCGGGGTAGGGCTGGGCGGGGTAGGGCTGGCCGTACGGCGCGGGGGCGGGCGGGGCCTGGCCCGGCTGCTGGCCGAACGGGGGCTGCTGGCCCGGGAACTGGCCCGGCGGCGGGGGCGGCGGCACCTGGCCCGGGGGCGGTACCTGACCGGGGGGCGGCACCTGGCCGGGGGGCGCGATGGGCGCGGCGATGGTGGGGGCGCCGTGCATCTGCGGGGTGCCGGGGGCGGGCGGCTGAGCTCCCTGCGGGGGCGTGCCGTGGGGCGTACCCGGAGGCGGCGTCCCCTGGGGTGGCATTCCCTGGGGCGGCGTCCCCTGGGGAGCGCCGAAGGCGGGGGCGGGCTGCGGTGCGGGCGGGGCCGGGGCCGGAGGTGCCGACGGGGCGGGGGTCCCGGCCGGGGGTGCGAAGCCCGGTGCGGGAGCGGCCTGGCCGGGCGGCGCGAAACCGGGCGTGGCGCCCTGGGCGGGCGCGGGGGCGGGCTCTTCCTCGGCCACCTCACCGCCGAAGTTCTTGAGCAGCGCTTCCAGGCCGCCGTCGAAGCCCTGCCCGACGGCGGCGAACCGCCAGACGTCCTTGAGGTAGAAGTCGCCCAGCATCACGGCGCGTTCGGTGCTGAACTCCGAGCCGGTGAAGGAGTACCGGGCCACTTCCTCGCCGCCCGCGACGATCCGGAGATAGCCGGGGCCGACCTGTGACATCTGCCCGGCGCCGTCGATGGTCGCGGTGAAGGAGAGCTTCTGGATGGCGGGCGGGACGTTGTCGAGCGTGACGCGGAACGAATCCGTGTCACCGGCCTGCGGCCCGAGCTGCTGTATCGCTTCTTCAGGGGACTTCGGCTGGTTGAAGAAGATGAAGTAGCGGTCGTCCGACAGCCGCTCGTTCGCGTCGAGACCGAAGCAGCTGATGTCGAAGGTCAGGCCGGGTCCGGCGATCTGCACCCCGACGTACAGATCCCTCCCGGCCGTCAGATCGCTGATCCTGGCCTTGTGGCCGCGCTGGAATTCCCTGGCCATACGTTAGGACCGTCCCCCATCGCCGTACCGGTGTGTGCGTTGCGCGCCAGGCTAGCCGCTGCCGCCGACTATGAGCGACGCAGGGAACCTGGACGTGGTTCCCGCACGGCCCGGGGCCGGCCCGGCACCGCCGGGGCGCTGATCCCGCGTCGCCTGGGCACGGTCGCCCTATGGCTGGTCGTCCGGGGCCCCGGAGAGGTGCGGCAACCGTGCGGCGGCGACCACCCCTTCGAGATAGCCGCGCGCCCGCTCGGTCCGCGGATACGCCTCCAGGAGCTGCCAGAAGCGACGGCCGTGCCCCGGCACCAGCAGGTGGGCCAGCTCGTGGAGGAGCACATAGTCCACGACGTACTCCGGCATGCCCTGGAGCCGGTGCGAGAGCCGGATGCTGCCCTCGGCCGGGGTGCACGACCCCCAGCGGGTGTTCTGGTTGGTGACCCAGCGGACGGAGTCGGGCCGGGCCCGCCCGCCCAGGTACTGGCCGGAGAGCCACTCGGCGCGGGCGGCCAGCTCCGCGTCGCCCAGCATCCGCTTGCTCTCCTGGGCCGCGAGTTTCTCCAGCATGACCCTCACCCAGCGCTGCTCCTCCGCCGCGGACATCCGGGCGGGGATGAGGACGACGGTACGGTCGCCCTCGCGATAGGCGGAGACCGTCCTGCGCCGCCGGGTGCTCCGGCGGACCTCGACCGCGCTCGCGTCGGAGCCTCGGCTCTGCGGGCTCGGAACGGTGCTCGGTGCGCTCGCGGCGCTGCGGGAGACGTTCTGTCCCGAGGCGCGAGGGGGCGGGTCGGCGGACACGCCCCGACGTTACCCGCTGGCAGCCGGGGAAGTCCCGCCCCGCCGACGGTTGCGGACCGAACCACTCCACGGTGTGCACGGTTTGTACGACCGGCGTTCGTACGACTTATTCCACTGCCTGTGGATAACGCGCTGCGGGGGCCGGGCGGCGGGCCGCATGCTGAGGGCGGTTCAACGGACAGGCACATCAGACGGGGGGCGGCGATGCATCCGATGCTCAAGCCCGCGCTGCGGCGCGGCTGGCGGAGCCGGGACACGGTGCAGTTCGGGGTGGCCCGGGCGCATGCGGTGGTGATGGGGCCGGTGGACACGGCCACGGGCAGCTTTCTGGAGCTGCTGGACGGCACCCGCGGTCTGCCGCTGCTGCGGCAGGAGGCCCGCGCCATCGGGCTGCCGGAGGGGCGGGCCGACGCACTGGTGGACCGACTGGCGGCGGCCGGTCTGCTGGACGAGCCGAGGGACGGCGGCGAGCCCGCCGCGGCCCTGGACCGGCTGCGGCCCGACGCGGGGGCGCTGTCGGTGTTGCATCCGGAGCCCGGAGCGGCGGCGCGGCTGCTCGCCGCGCGGCGGGCGATGCGGGTTCAGGTGCGCGGGGCGGGCCGGGTCGGGGCGGCGGTCGCGGCCGCGCTGTCCGGGGCGGGGGTCGGCCGGGTCGATGTGGTGGACGGTGGCTGTGTCGAGCCCTGGGATGTGGCTCCCGGCGGGCTGTCGGCCGAGCAGATCGGGGAGCGCCGGGATCTGGCGGCACGCCGCGTGGTGCGCCGGGCCGCGCCCGCCCCGCTCCCCCGCCGATCGGCGCGGCTGCGGACCGCCGCGGCAAAGCGGGCCCCTTCACGAGAGAAGGTCACTTCAGGAGAGAAGGCCCTTTCAGGAGAGCGGGCCGCCTCGGCAAAGCGGGCCGCCCTCTCGGAAGAGCGGGCCGCCTCGGCCGAGCCCGGGCTGGCGCTGGTGGTGATCGCCCCACGTGACGGCCTCGCGGCGTACGCACCGGATCCGGAGCAGGCCCGGCCGCTGCTCTCCTCCGGCACACCCCATCTCTATGCGGGAGTCATCGAGTCGACAGGGGTGGTGGGCCCGCTGGTGGTGCCGGGGATCACGCCCTGCGCGGGCTGCGCCGCGGCGGGCCGCGCCGACCGGGAGCCGGTCTGGCCGCGGATGCTCGCGCAATGGCGGTCCGGGCGCCGGCCGACCGCTCCGGCCTGTGACACGGCGCTGGCGATGGTGGTGGCGGGGCTCACCGCGGTGCAGGCGCTGGCCTACCTCGACGGCCGCCCCTCCGGGGGCGCGGGAGTCCGGTGGGAGCTGGCGCTTCCCTCACTCGTCTGGGATGCGCGCCCGATCGAGGCACATCCCGGCTGCGGCTGTGGAGCGGCCGGGGAGGAGGATGCCGTATATGCCTCGGCCGCAGAGGCACCGCACGCGACAATGTCCGGGTGACCCACGTCCGCGGAGTGGGCACGGGGGCCCGGAGGCCACCTTCCGGGATGGCACGGCTGTAGTTGGAGGGGCGCATGACCGATCTGCCGCGCAAGGCGATCACCCGTACCGCCAAACTGGCGGCGCTGCCCTTGGGATTCGCGGGGCGCGCCACATGGGGGCTCGGGAAGCGGATAGGGGGACGGCCGGCGGAGATCGTCGCACGCGAGGTGCAGCAGCGCACCGCGGAGCAGATGTTCAAGGTCCTCGGCGAGCTCAAGGGCGGGGCCATGAAGCTCGGGCAGGCCATGTCCGTCTTCGAGTCGGCGCTGCCCGAGGAGATAGCCAGGCCCTACCGGGCGGCCCTGACCAAGCTCCAGGAAGCGGCCCCTCCCATGCCGACCCGCACGGTCCACGCGGCGCTGGAGGAGCGGCTGGGCCCGGACTGGCCGGAGCTGTTCCAGGAGTTCGAGGACAAGCCCGCTGCGGCCGCCTCGATCGGGCAGGTGCACCGGGCGGTCTGGCACGACGGGCGCGCGGTGGCGGTCAAGGTGCAGTACCCCGGGGCGGGCGAGGCGCTGCTGTCCGACCTCAACCAACTGAGCCGGTTCGCCCGGGTGCTGGGGCCGCTGGTGCCGGGGCTGGACATCAAGCCGCTGATCGCGGAGTTGCGTGAGCGGGTCGCCGAGGAGCTGGACTACGAACTGGAGGCGGCGTCCCAGCGCATCCACGCGGAGGAGTACGCACAGGACACGGAGATCGTGGTGCCCGAGGTGGTGCATCAGAGCGACCAGATACTGATCACCGAATGGCTGGAGGGGGTGCCGCTCTCCGAGGTGATAGCCGACGGCACCCAGGAGGAGCGGGACCGCGCCGGGCAGCTGCTGGCCCGTTTTCTCTTCTCGGGGGCGTCCCGCACCGGGCTGCTGCACGCCGATCCGCACCCGGGGAACTTCCGGCTGCTGACCGGTGACGCCCCGGACGGGCCGTCGGAGCAGTGGAAGCTGGGCGTTCTGGACTTCGGTTCGGTGGACCGGCTCCCGGGAGGGCTTCCGGAGCCCATCGGCATCGCGCTGCGCATGGCGCTCGAGGGCGATGCCGCGGGGGTCTATGACCTGATGCGCGGTGAGGGGTTCGTCAAGCCGACGATCGAGCTCGACCCGGATGATCTGCTGGACTTCCTGCTGCCGATGCTCGAACCGGCCCAGGTCGACGCGTTCCTTTTCGACCGGCAGTGGCTGCGCAGCCAGGCGGCGCGGATGGCCGACCGTCACTCCCCCGTCTATGAGCTGGGCAATCAGCTGAATCTGCCGCCCGCCTATCTGCTGATTCACCGGGTGACCCTGAGCACCATCGGGGTGCTGTGCCAGCTGGGTGCCACGGTGCGGATGCGGGATGAGCTCGAGGCATGGGTCCCCGGCTTCGCCGCAGACCCGGAGTCCGAGGGCCGCGCCGAAGCAGACTCCGCAGCAGCGGCCGCGAAAGAGACGGCGGACGGCGCCGAGGAGGAGCCCGAGGCCGCGGAGACCTCGGCCTGAGAATACGGAGACCTCGGCCTGAGTTCGGTAGACCTCGGGCTTGAGCGCGGAGACCGCGGGCTGAGCGCGGGCGCCTCGGAACAGCCGAAGGGCCGGTCCGATCGGACCGGCCCCCGTGGGTCACGCGATGGGTCGGCGTAGGACCCGTCGGCGTGTGTTGTGTGTCAGCTCCGCCTCTGGCCGATGCCGCACATGGTGGTTACTGCATGACCGCCATGGCCAGGGCGCGGCGGGCGCGGAGCGAGGCACGCTCCGCACGCCGCTGCATCCGGCGGGCGGCCGCGAGCCGAACGGCCTGCCGTTCGGACTCGGCCTCCTGCAGCCGGTCGTGCATATGCGCACGTGCCAGGGCTTCTTGCATGAGTTGCATTTCTCGGTTCCTGTTCTGGCGCGCCTCGGGCGCACCGGAAGTATCGGGTGCGGGTGTTTCGGAGACCGGTGGGGTCATCGTCGGGACCTGCTTCATGGGGTCGTGCGTCGCTGGGCGATCGATGGTGCCGATGGTGCTCATGCCGCGACCGGGTTCTTACGCGGGCGACCACGCGGCCGCTTGCGGGCCACCACCACGCCCTGGACGAAGAGCTCGCCGCCCCAGACGCCCCAGGGCTCACGGCGGTCCTTGGCGCCGGCGAGACAGGCCTCCCGCAGCGGGCAGGTCTGGCACAGCGACTTCGCGTACTCGACGTCGGCCGGGGACTCGGCGAAGAAGACCTCCGGGTCGTACGAGCGGCACGGAACGGCTACACCCAGGTTCTCGATGGCCTCATCGAGTTCGGTGAGGGCGGTGAGCGGGGTCAAGGAGTCCTCCGAGGAGTCAGGCGGGCGGTTCAGGTCGGTCGATGCGGACGGGGCGTGTGCGTTGAGTTGCACGGTGTGTGTTCCTCGTCTCTTCAGTCCGGCTGGTGGCCGGGCTCTGGCAAATCAAAAGGGCCGCGGATCCCGGTGTGGGTTCCGCGGCCCTGGAAGGTGCCGACCTGATCCTGGATCAGGCTGGATAACTCCAGGGTTCGAGCCTGCGGAAGGCCCACGTCTTGTGGTGCTGCTGCGTCGTCCGGGATTCGGCACCATTGGCCGCAAAGGCATAGGCCATTGCTTCTGCCGCTGCTGCTACCGCAGGTGCCTGGATCGGTCGCTCGCTGAGACGCGCCTCATTGGCTCCGGGCATACCGGTGCCAGGGAGCTCAGAGCCGAGCAGGCATGTGGCGACGACCGACCGATCGGCCTTTTTGATGGTGTTGATGAAGCTGATCACTGGTCTTCGCCTCCTCTCGGCGTCTCAGGGACCGGTCCGAAACCAGTCCGGGTGTTCAAGTACAACACGGAATCCTCGGCTCCTGGAAGGGCCGTTGTCTTCCGTGCTCGGAAGGCTATGGGTATGCCCTCCACGCGCGCAAACTATTTTTCCGTCGAGTTTTGCCAAGGGTCACCCGAATGGCTTCCCCCGGCATCGGCGTCGCCCTCGTCGTCGAGCGCGGAGGGCAGTTCCCGGCCCGCGCACAGCGCGAGAACATCGGCCCCGAACCGGTCCAGCTTGCGCCTTCCGACACCGGAGATGCGGGCGAGCTCCGGTTCGGTTCCCGGGACGGCCTCTGCGATCGCCAGCAGCGTCTTGTCGGTGAACACGCAGTATGTCGGCTGCCCCAGTTGCCCCGCCTGCTCCGCCCGCCAGTCGCGCAGTCGCTCATAGAGCGCCTCGTCCAACTCGGACGGGCAGCCCTCGCAGCGCATCAGCTTCATCTCGCCCGCGTCGGTCAGCGCCCGGCCGCACACCCGGCAGTGGACCGGGCCGCGCCGCCTGCGCACCCCGCCGCCGCCCGGGGCCGCCGCCCCGCGCTCGATCCCGCCGCCCCCGCCCGGGGTGCGGGCGCCGATGGCCTGGGAGCCGGGCCGCAGCCCGTTGAGAAAACGGGTGGGGCGGCGGGAGGCCCGGCCGCCCGGAGCCCGCGAGAGCGCCCAGGACAGCGCCAGATGGCGGCGGGCGCGGGTGACCCCCACATAGAGCAGCCGACGCTCCTCCTCGATCTGCTGCTCCGTCTTGGCGTAGGTGATCGGCATCATTCCCTCGGTGAGACCGACCAGGAAGACGGCGTCCCATTCGAGGCCCTTGGCCGCGTGGAGTGAGGCGAGGGTCACCCCCTCGACGGTCGGGGCGTGCTGCGCCGCCGCCCGCTCATCGAGCTCCGCCACCAGATCGGAGAGCGTGGCCCCGGGACGGCTCGCCGCGAAGTCCTCGGCAAGCCGCACCAGGGCGGCCAGGGACTCCCAGCGGTCGCGCACCGCGCCCGAGCCCGCCGGGGGTTCGGGCGTCCAGCCACGGGTGGTCAGCACGGCCCGCACCTGGGACGGGATGTCGGCGTCCGCCAGCGCCGGATCGGCGCTGCCCCCACGGGCCGCGCCGCGCAGCAGCAGCCCCGCCTCGCGCACCTCGGGCCGCTCGAAGAACCGCTCGGCGCCGCGCAGCTGATAGGGCACCTGGGCATCGGCCAGCGCCTGCTCATACAGCTCCGACTGGGCGTTGACCCGGTACAGGATCGCGATCTGGCTCGCCGGGATCCCGCCGCCCCCCTGCTCGACCGGGGTGATCAGCTCCCGGATCCGGCGTGCGGTGCCCTCGGCCTCGGCCGGCTCGTCCGCATAGGCGGCGTAAACCGGGTCGGGGCCCGCCTCCCGCTGGGAGACCAGCTCCAGCCGGTGCTCGGCGGCCCGGCCACGGGCCTGGGACAGCAGCCCATTGGCCAGGTGGACCACCTGGGGAGTCGAGCGGTAGTCCCGGATCAGCTTGACCACGGTGGCCCGGGGGTGGCGGGTGCGGAAGTTCAGCAGATGGTCGGGGGTGGCGCCGGTGAAGGAGTAGATGGTCTGGCTGGCGTCGCCGACCACACAGAGGCTCTCCCGCTCGCCCAGCCACAGATCCAGCAGCCGCTGCTGCAGCGGGCTGACGTCCTGGTACTCGTCGACCACGAAGTGCTGGTACTGACGGCGCACCTGATCGGCGATGTCCGGCCGCTCCTGGAGCACACCGACCGTGAGGAGCAGCACATCCTCGAAGTCGATGACGCCGCGGTCGCGCTTCAACTGCTCATAGGTGGCGTAGATCCGGCCGATCTCGGCGGCGTCCCGGGGGGCCTCACGGCCGGACTTGGCCGCCACGGCCGGATAGTCCTCGGGCACGGTCTGGGTGACCTTCGACCATTCGATCTCGCCGGTCACGTCCCGCAGCTCATTGCGGTCCAGCCGGACCCGGCACCGGGCCGCGGCCTCGGCCACGAGCTGCACCTTGCGCTCGACCAGCCGCGGCACCTCACCACCGACCGCCTTGGGCCAGAAGTACTGCAGCTGGCGCAGGGCCGCCGAGTGGAAGGTGCGCGCCTGCACCCCGCCCGCGCCGAGCTGCCGCAGCCGGCCGCGCATCTCCCCCGCCGCGCGGTTGGTGAAGGTGACGGCCAGCACACTGGCCGGCTGGAGTATCCCCGCGCGCACCCCATAGGCGATCCGGTGGGTGATGGCGCGGGTCTTGCCGGTGCCCGCCCCTGCCAGCACGCACACCGCGCCGTGCAGGGACGTCGCCACCTCGCGCTGCTCGGGGTCGAGCCCGTCGAGCACCGCGTCGGCGTCACGCGGCGTGGCCGCGTAGGCACCGGGCGTGGAGCCCTGCGGGAACAGAGTGGAGGACGTTGCTGCAGTCACCCCGCCATGCTGCCAGGTCTCCTGAGACGCCCGATGCCGGTTGTCCACAGCCATGGCCTTCCGGTCATATGAATCCGGGAATCACCGGCGGAAGGTGAGCGTTCACCTTCTGCCCACCCACCACGACCCCGAGGAGAGCGAAGACCGATGTCCGGCACTGTGACGATGTACAGCACCACCTGGTGCGGCTACTGCCGACGCCTGAAGGGGCAGATGGACCGCGAGGGCATCGCCTACACCGAGATCAACATCGAGCAGGACCCGGAGTCCGCGGCCTTCGTCGAGAAGGCGAACGGCGGCAACCAGACCGTGCCGACCGTTCTCTTCCCCGATGGGTCGACCCTGACCAACCCGTCCCTGGCGCAGGTCAAGGCCAAGGTCGGGCTCTGAGTCGGCAGGTCGAGGCCGGGCTCCGAGCCAGCGGCCCCTGACCCGGCCGTTTCCGGGCCAACGGCCTCCGACCCGGCCGTCTCCGAGCCGGGCCCGCCGGCTCCGACCCGGCCCCGCGGCCTCCGAGCCGGTCCCGCGGCCCCTGCCTCAGCCCCGCGGCAGCGGCTCGCCGTACCAGAGCTCGATCAGCCGGGCCGCGATCGAGATTCCGGAGGGAGGCAGGACCTCCCCGGACTCGATCGCGGCCCGCAGGTCGTCCCGGGAGAACCAGCGCGCCTCGTGGATCTCCTCCCCGTCCACCTGGATCCGGGAGGACGTGGCCTGGGCCATGAAGCCGAGCATCAGGCTGGACGGGAACGGCCACGGCTGGCTGGCCACGTACTCGACCTCGCCGACCGTGACGCCCGCCTCCTCCGCCACCTCGCGGACCACGGCCTGCTCGATCGACTCGCCCGGCTCCACGAAGCCCGCCAGCGTCGAGAAGCGCCCCTCCGGCCAGTGCACCTGGCGTCCCAGCAGCGCCCGGTCCTGATCGTCCTTCACCAGCATGATCACGGCGGGGTCGGTGCGCGGGTAGTGCTCGGCCCCGCACGCCGGGCAGCGGCGGATATGGCCCGCCGCCGCGATCACCGTGCGCTGACCGCAGCGTGAGCAGAAGCGGTGCAGCCGCTGCCAGTTCTCCAGCGCGACGGCGTGCACCAGCAGCCCCGCGTCGCGCTCGGACAGCAGCGCGCCCGCCTCGCGCAGCCCGGCGGGGCGTGCCGACTGGTCCATTCGCCCCGGCAGGGAGTCCTTCTGCAGCGCGAAGTAGCGCACGCCCTCCTGGTCGGTGCCCAGGAAGTAGCGGTGGTTCTCGGTGGGCGGGGCCTCGAAGGACGGGGTCATGACGAGCTCGGTACGGCCGTCCGGGGTGTCGTCCACCAGGGCCTGGCCGCCGGAGACCACGAAGACGCGCGTCGTCGGGTGGCTCCACGCCGCGGCCAGCCACGCCTCGTCCAAGCGGTGGTGCGCGGAGCGGTCGATGCCACTCGGGGCGCTGAGCGTGATCGGCCGGTCGGTGGCGTGGTCGGTCGAGGTGGTCACGGCTGCTTCCAACTCCCCCAGAGCAATGGGTGGTTCACGTACATGAGCAAGCTATTCCCGTCCATTCTCGGCGAGTTCGGCCCAGAGGTGGGCGGCCGTCTCGGCGCCCTTCATGAGCAGGCCGAGCTCGACCTTCTCGTTGGGCGCGTGCCAGCCGTCGGACGGCACCGAGATGCCCAGGAAGAGCACCGGAGCGCCGAGGATGTCCTGGAGATCGGCGGCGGGGCCCGATCCGCCCTCGCGGGTGAAGCGGACCTTCTGGCCGAAGGCGCGCCCCATGGCGCGGACGACCGACTGGAGCGCGGGGTGGTCCAGCGGGGTCAGACAGGGGCGGGTGGCGCCCCAATAGGTGATCTCATGGCGGATCCCGGCCGGGAGCAGGGCGGCGACCCAGTCCCGTACGGCCGTCTGGATCTTCTCCACGTCCTGGCCCGCCACCAGCCGGAAGGACAGCTTCAGCTGGGCGGCCGAGGGCACGATGGTCTTTCCGCCCGGCCCCTGGTAGCCCCCGCCGATGCCGTTGACCTCGGCGGTCGGACGGGCCCAGATCCGCTCCAGGGTGGAGTACCCGGCCTCGCCGAGCGCGGCCCCTGAATGGGCGGTCCGCAGCCAGCCCGCCTCGTCGAACGGCAGCTCGGCGAAGAGCCGACGCTCACGGTCGGTCAGCTCCACGACGCCGTCGTAGAAGCCGGGGATCGCCACCTTACGGTCGTCGTCGTGCAGCGCGGCGACCAGCCGGGCGGCCTCGGTGGCCGGGTTGGGGACCGCACCGCCGAAGGAGCCGGAGTGGATGTCCTGGCCTGGGCCGTGGAGATCGATCTGGCACTCGACGAGGCCCCGCATGCCGGTGCAGACGGTCGGGGTGTCCTCGGACCACATCCCGGTGTCCGAGACGATCACGGTGTCGCAGGCCAGCCGGTCGGCGTGCGCACGGACCAGCTCGGGGAAGTGCGGCGAGCCGGACTCCTCCTCGCCCTCGATCAGCAGCTTGAGGTTCACCGCGGGCGCGACCCGGCCGGTCGCGGCAAGATGCGCCCGCATCCCCAGGGTGTGGAAGAGCACCTGCCCCTTGTCGTCGGCGGCGCCGCGGGCGTAGAGCCTGCCGTCCTCGATGACGGGCTCGAAGGGGTCGGTGCGCCAGCCGTCCGCACGGTCGGCGGGCTGGACGTCGTGGTGACCGTAGACGAGCACCGTAAGGGCGTCGGGATCACCGGACGGCCATTCGGCGAACACGGCCGGGGCGCCCGGTGTGTCCCATATCTCAGTCACCGGGAAGCCCGTGGCGGCCAGGTGGTCCCTGAGCCACTGGGCGCCGCGCCGGACGTCGTCGGCGCGGGCGGGGTCGGCGGATACGGACGGGATGCGCAGCCACTCCGAGAGCTCGGCGAGGAAGGCGGCGCCATGGCCGTCCACAAAGGCGCGGACGGCGTTGTCCGTGTCCGGGGTGTTGCTCATGCATGTGAGCCTATCCGGCTCGCGGCCGGGCGAGGGCGGGGGCCTCCGGGCCGCTCAGGTGTGCTCGCTCTCGGTAATGGTTCCGGCATCGATACGGTCACTTCCGGTCGCGTCCCCGCCGACGTCCCCGTCTCCGTCCCCGCCGACGGCCCCGTTCCCGTTCCCACCGACGTCCCCGTTCCCGTCCCCGCCGACGGCCCCGTCTTCGTTCCCGTTCCCGCCGTTTTCCGCGTCCCCCGGCTCCCCGAGCAGGACGCGCTCGAGCCCGGCCCGGCCGGGCAGCCCGGTGGGACGGACCACCTCACCGCTGCGTACGTACACGAAGGCCGCCGTGACCGCCGACAGGGGCAGTCCGTGCTGTTCGGCCCAGGCGACGCGGTAGATGGCCAGCTGGAGCGGGTCGGCGTCCTGGGAGCGGCCGGTCTTCCAGTCGACGATCTCGTAGCGCGGGCCGTCCTCGGAACCCGTGCCGGACTCGCGGTACACCGCGTCGATCCGGCCGCGGATGGTGCGGCCCGCCAGGGTCAGCTGGACCGGCACCTCCACGCGGTAAGGGGTGCGACGGGCGTACGGCGTGCGGGCGAACGCCTCCTTGAGCGCGGTCAGATCCCGCTCGTCGGCGATCTCCGCCTCGTCGTCCTCGCCGCCCGGCAGCTCGTCCGGGCCGAGGAAGGGCAGCGGCAGCGCCTCGAAGCGCGACTCGACCCAGGCGTGGAAGCGGGTGCCCCGCCGCGCGGCGGGGCGTGGCGGCCGGGGCATGGGGCGGGCCAGCTCCCGTGCGAAGCCGTCCGGGTCGGCGGCGAGGCGCAGCAGCTGGGACGCGGTGAGCGTGCCCGGCAGGGGCACCTCGTGCACGGTCTCGCGGGCCCGGCGCAGCTCTCCGGCGAGCGCGTCCAGATCGCGGTCCCAGGAGCCGACCAGCCGGGCCTCCTCGGGCGCCAGCTCGTCCTCGGCCGGTTCCGGCGTGACATCGGGCACATCGGATTCCGGTACACCAGGTTCCGGCCCGCCGTAAGGATCGGGGGGCTGCCCCTCGCCGTGCGGCGCGTCGCCGTGCCGCCCCTCGCCGTGCGGCACGTCACCGTACGGCCCGTCCTCGTACAGCCGGTCCTCGTACAGCCCGTCCTCGTAGAGCCCGTCCTCGTAGAGCCCGTCCTCGTAGAGCCCGTCCTCGTAGAGCCCGTCCTCGTAGAGCCCGTCCTCGTACGAACCGTAAGGATCCTCCGGAGGCTCGGGCCACTCCGGGTCCTCCGGGGGTTCAAGCTCCTCCGGGGGCTCCGGAAAGAGGTCCCCGTCCGCCGGGGGGTGCCCCTCGTCCCGCGCGGTAGCCCCCTCCCCCGCCGACTCGATGCGCGCCAGATGGGCGAGCACCACATCGGCGGCGCGGCGCCGGTGGCGCAGCGCGTCCGGGTCCAGCGGAAGCGGCCAGGCCCGGTCGGCCGCCGACTCCCGCAGGGCCGGGTTCTCCGCGCCCTCCTCCGGCGGTTCGGCCCATGCCTCGATCTCGCCGTACCCGGCCTCGCAGTGCTCGCGCAGGGCGTCCAGGAAGCCCGACGGGCCGCGCGGACGCTTCTGGGTGGGGCCCCACCAGTGCCCGGAGCCGAGCAGCAGCGAGCGCGGCCGGGTGAAGGTCACATAGCCCAGCCGCAGCTCCTCGGTCCGCTGATGCCCCTTCATGGCGTCCTTGAAGGCCGCGATCCCCTTGCTGTCCCAGGCGGTGACGTCCGGGAGGGTCCGGGCGTCACCGCGCAGCTCGTGCGGCAGCACCTTCGCGTTCGCCGTCCAGGACTCGCGGGACTGTTCGCTCGGGAACTGCTTGGCGACCAGCCCCGGCACCGCCACCACATCCCACTCCAGCCCCTTGGCCTTGTGGGCGGTGAGCACCTTGACCGTGTTCTCGCCGCCGGGCAGGGCGTTGTCGAGCCCCTTCTCGTACTGCGCGGCGGTGCGCAGGAAGCCGAGGAAGCCCCGCAGGGTGGCCTCGCCGTCCACGGCCGCCCCGCCCTCCCGGCCCGCGAAGGCGGCCGCGACGTCCAGGAAGTTGCCGAGCGTCTCGCGGCGGCGCGCGGCCAGGGCGTGCGGTGAGGCGGACAGCTCGACCTCGAGGCCCGTGGTGGCCAGGACCCGGTGGAGGACGTCCATCAGCGGATCGGCCAGCGAGCGGCGCAGCTCGCGGAGTTCGGCGGCGAGCCGGGCGAACCGGACCCGTGCGTCGGCCGAGAAGGGCAGCCCGTCGTCCGGGCCGCCGCCCGCCTCCAGGAAGGTGTCGAGTGCGTCGGCGAGGGAGATCACCTCGGCGGGGTCGGTGCCCTCGACGGCCTCGGCGAGCCGTCGGTCCGGATCGTCCTCCGCACCGTCCGGCCCACCGTAAGAGACCAGCGCGCGGGCGCGGCGGCCGAGCAGCGCGAGGTCGCGGGGGCCGATCCGCCAGCGCGGCCCGGTGAGCAGACGGACCAGCGCGGCGTTGGCCCCCGGGTCCTGGAGGACCTCGCAGACGGCCACCAGATCGGCGACCTCCGGCAGATGCAGCAGCCCCGACAGGCCCACCACCTCCACCGGAATGTCCCGCTCCACCAACCCGCCCTGAATCTGCGCGAAGTCGCCCGCCGTGCGGCACAGCACCGCGATCTCACCGGGCGGGGTGCCGGTGCGCACCAGATGGGCGATGGAGTCGGCGAGCCAGGCCAGCTCCTCGGCGTGGGTGGGCAGCAGCGCGCAGCGCACCGCTCCGTCCCGCTCGGCGCCGGGCGCGGGGCGCAGCGCCTCGACGCCCTCGTGCATCGCGCGCAGCGGGGCGGCCAGCCCGTTGGCGAGGTCCAGGAGGCGGCCGCCGCTGCGCCGGTTCTCGCTGAGCGCGAAGCGCCCGGCCGGGCTGCCGTCGGCGTGCGGGAAGTGCTCGGGGAAGTCGTCCAGGTTGGCCACGGAGGCGCCGCGCCAGCCGTAGATGGCCTGACAGGGGTCGCCGACGGCGGTGACGGGGTGTCCGGTGCCGCCGCCGAAGAGGCCGGACAGCAGCAGCCGCTGGGCGACGGAGGTGTCCTGGTACTCGTCGAGCAGCACGACCGAGAACTGCTCGCGCAGGATCCGGCCGACCTCCGGGTGGTCCAGGGCCAGGGTGGCCGAATGGGCGATCTGGTCGCCGAAGTCGAGCAGATCGCGGCGGTGCTTCTCCTCGCGGTACGCCTCGACCAGGCCCAGCAGCTCCTGGCGGGCGCGGGCGGCCTCGGGCACCTTGCGCAGCGCCTCGTTGGTGAGCCGCGTGCCCTCCAGCGTCCGCAGCAACTCGGTGTCGTACGCGCGCAGCCGCCCGGTGGGGACGAGGTGCTCGGCGAGCTCGGCGTCGAGCGCGAGCAGATCGGTGACCAGGTCGGAGAACGGGCGGGTGAGCGCCGGATACGGGCCGGGGGCGGAGCTCAGGACGCGCGCGGCGAGCTGGAACCGGGTGGCGTCGGCGAGCAGCCGGGCGCTCGGCTCGAGGCCGACGCGCAGCCCGTGGTCCTTGAGCAACTGCCCGGCGAACGCGTGGTAGGTGGAGATGACGGGCTCGCCGGGGGCCTCCTCGGCGGCGCCCGGATCCGGGTCGAGGTCCACGATGCCCGCCGTGACGAGGGCCTTACGGACGCGCTCCGCCAGCTCTCCGGCGGCCTTGTTGGTGAAGGTGAGGCCGAGCACCCGGTCGGGCGCGACCTGCCCGGTGCCGACCAGCCAGACGACACGGGCGGCCATCACCGTGGTCTTGCCGGAGCCCGCCCCGGCGACGATCACCTGCGGGGCGGGCCGTGCGGTGATGCACGCCACCTGCTCCGGGGTGAACGGGATCCCGAGGAGTTCCTTGAGCTCCTCGGGATCGGTGATGCGGGCTGACACTCCAGTGAGGCTATCGGTGCCCACCGACACGCCCCGCCGCGCCGGTCGACGGCCGCCCCGGGGTCACGGCCTGACGGGCCATGGCATCAGCCCCGCGCCGCCCCGCCCCGGCCCCGGCCCCGTACCCGTACCCGACAGCGTCACTCGACCACATGGCGCCCCTCCGCCCGCGCGCTGCACGCGCCCCGGAAGGCGCAGCGCTCGCAGTGGTCGCCCGTGCTCGGGGTGAACCGCTCGTCCAGGACGCGCCCGGCCGCGGTGGCGAGCAGCTGCCCCACCCACTCCCCGTCCAGCGGCTCCTGGGCCTGGACCTTGGGGACGTCGTCGCCGCCGTCCTTCTTGGCGGCGCCCTGCCGCAGCTGGACGAGCTCCGCGCCGCCCGGCTCGGGGCGCCCGCCGTCGAAGACGTCGTCCACGGCGCCCTCGCGCACCGCCAGCTGATAGACCGCAAGCTGGGGGTGGTGCTCGACATCGCCACGGGTCACGGCCTGCTTACCGGTCTTGAAGTCGACCACATAGGCGCGCCCCTGGGCGTCCGTCTCGACGCGGTCCATGCTGCCGCGGATGCGCACCTTATAGACGTCGGCTTCGAGGGTGACGTCGAAGGAGTGCTCGGTGGCGACCGGGGTGCGGCCGCCGCGCTCCATCACATGCCACTGCAGAAAGCGCTCCAGGGCCGCTCGTGCCTGCTCCTTCTCCTGCCGTGACTTCCAGGGGGCGTCGAAGGCGAGCGCGTCCCATACGGAGTCCAGGCGCTCCATGAGGACCGCGAGATCGGCCGGGGTGCGGCCGGAGGCGACCTCGTCGGCCAGGACGTGCACGACGTTGCCGAAGCCCTGGGCGGCCGTCGAGGGCGCGTCCGCCTTCACCTCGCGCCCCAGGAACCACTGGAGCGAGCAGGTGTTCACGAGCTGGTCGAGCGCGCTGCCGGACAGCGCCACGGGCCGGTCCCGGTCGCGCAGCGGGACCTCGCTGTGCGTCGGCTCGTACAGCCCCCACCAGCGGTAGGGGTGGGCAGCCGGGACCAGCGGGCGGCCCTCCTCGTCGCGCAGCGCCGCGAGCCGCGCCAGCCGGCGCGCGGCGGCGTCCCGCAGCGCATCCGAGGCGTCCGGGTCGACGGTGGCGGCGCGCAGCTCGGCCACGAGCGCGGCGACGGACAGCGGGCGGCGCGGCCGATGGGTGACGTCGGTGGGCGGGACGCCCAGCTCGGCCAGGAAGCGGGAGGGCTGGTCCCCGTCCTCGGAGGCGGCCTTGACGGCGGTGACCACGAGCCGCTCCTTGGCGCGCGTCGCCGCCACGTAGAACAGCCGCCGCTCCTCGGCCAGCAGGGCGCCCGGCGGCAGCGGCTCGGCCAGCCCGTCCCGGCCGATCCGGTCGGCCTCCAGGAGCGAGCCGCGCCGCCGCAGATCGGGCCACAGCCCCTCCTGCACCCCCGCGACGACCACCAGGGCCCATTCCAGCCCCTTGGAGCGGTGGGCGGTCATCAGCCGTACGGCGTCGGGGCGGACCATCCGGCGGGAGAGGGTGTCGGCCGCTATGTCCTGGGCGTCGATCTCCTCCAGGAAGTTGAGGGCGCCGCGGCCGCCGGTGCGCTCCTCGGCGCGCGTCGCGGTCTCGAACAGCGCGCACACCGCGTCCAGGTCGCGGTCCGCGTTCCGCCCGGCGGTGCCGCCGCGCTGCGCCGCCCGCTCCAGGCGGCCGGGCCAGGGGGTGCCGTCCCACAGCCCCCACAGCGCCTGTTCCGCGGTGCCGCCCCGGGCCAGCGCCTCCCGGGCCGTGCGCAGCAGCCGCCCGAGGTTCTGGGCGCCGCGCGCGTACGCCGGGTCGTGGACGGCCAGCCGCTCCGGCTCGGCGAGCGCCTCGGTGAGCAGGACGTCGGAGGGGCGCGGCACCGCCCGCCCGGCGGACCGCTCCTCCTCGCGCAGCGCGCGGCCCAGGCGGCGCAGATCGGCGGCGTCCATACCGCCGAGGGGCGAGGCGAGCAGGGTCAGGGCGGTCTCGACGCCGAGGACCGCGGACAGCCCGCCGCTGTCCGGCAGCGCGGCCGTGGCGGCCGCCCGCAGCGCCGTCAGCAAGGGGGCCACGGCGGGCTCATGGCGCAACGGGATGTCATCGCCGTCCACCTCGACCGGGACGCCGGCCGAGGTGAGCGCCCGGCGCACACCCGGAATCGAGCGCCCCCCGGCGCGCACCAGGACGGCCATCTCGCGCCAAGGCACCCCGTCCTCCAGATGGGCGCGGCGCAGGATGTCGGCCACATTGTCGAGCTCGGCGCCCGCGGTCGGGTACGTGTACGCCTCGACGCGGCCGCCGTCACGGGTGGCCGCGAGTTCCCGGTGCGCCCTTACGGCTCGCACGGGCAGCCGGGTGAGCGGCATCCGGCCCGCGATCCGCCGGGTGGCCGCGAGCAGGGCGGCCCCCGAGCGGCGGGAGACGGTGAGCACCTCCGTGTCCGCGGGCCGCCCGTTCGTCCGCGGGAAGTCCTCGCGGAAGCGGAGGATGCCGCCCACGTCGGCACCGCGGAAGGCGTAGATGGACTGATCGGGGTCGCCGAAGGCGAGCAGGGTCCTGCCGTCGCCCGCCAGCGCCCGCAGCAGCCGCCCCTGGGCCACGTCGGTGTCCTGGTACTCGTCGACGAACACCGCGTCGTACCGCCCCGCCAGCTCGGCCGCGACCTCCGGCCGTCCGGCCAGCAGCACCGCGCGGTGCACCAGCTCCGCGTAGTCCAGCACCCCCTGGGCGTCCAGGACGTCGAGGTACTCGGCGAGGAAGCCGGCCGCGGCGGACCAGTCGGGGCGCCCGGTGCGCTCGGCGAACTCCTCCAGCGACCGCGGGCCGAGGCCCAGCTCCCGGCTGCGGGCCAGCACCGCGCGCACCTCGTCGGCGAAGCCCCGCGTGGTCAGGCAGGCGCGCAGGTCGTCCGGCCAGCGGACGAAGGCCCGGCCCTCGCTCGCCAGCTCGGCCTGACCGGCGAGCAGCTCCCGGACGACGACGTCCTGCTCCGGTCCGGAGAGCAGCCGCAGCGGATCGACGAAGAGATCGACGTCCTGGTGGGCGCGGACCAGTGCGTAGCAATAGGAGTGGAAGGTCGTGGCCCGCGGGGCGCTCGCGCCGCCCAGGCGCGCGGACATGCGGTCGCGCAGTTCGACGGCCGCCTTACGGCTGAAGGTGAGCACCAGGAGCCGCTCGGGGTCCGCGCCCTCGCGCACCCGGCGCGCCACCGCCTCCACGAGCGTCGTCGTCTTGCCCGTGCCGGGCCCGGCGAGCACCAGCAGAGGACCGTCCCGGTGCTCAACCACAGCGCGCTGCCGTGCGTCCAGGACAGGAAGGGCACCGGGCTCCGGCCGACGGCGGAGCAGGCGGTAGACGCCCTGTGCCGGATGCCCTGCGGACGACTGCCGCGCGGACGGCCGCCGTGCCTGCCGCTGCCGCGGAAGGGCCGAGGGGGAGGAGCTCACGTTGGATCGCCGGTCCTGGTGGGTTGGCTGGGTGCGGGACAGCCTCTCATGCGCCGCGGGGCCTCACCCGTATGGCTGTGGATACCGCCGGTACGACCGCGAGCCCGCCCCACGCCGGTACGGTCCCGCGCCCACACCACACCGGTACGGTCCCGCGCCCACAGCGCACCGGTACGGGCTCACGCTCACGGCACACCGGTACGGGCTCACGCTCACCGGACACCCGTACGGCCGTGAGCCCGCCGCACACGCGTACGCCCCCGCGCCCACCGCGTCCCGGCACGGCCGCGCGCCCGCCGCCCCCGAGGACGGCAGCCCCGGTCCCGGGGCGCTTCCGAACGCCGCCCCGCTACCGGCCGTGGTCCTGCCCGCCCCCGTCCCACCGCGCCCTGGCCATGTCGATCCGCGGCACATGGCCCTGGGCCGAGCGCGCCGCCTCGCGCAGCGGGGTGCCCTCCTCGCGGTAGTGGTCGAGGGCGCGCAGCTCGTGGCCGGGCAGCAGCACACCGTCCGCGCGCACCACCCGCCACCACGGCACGGCGCCCCCGTAGAGCGCCATCACCCGCCCCACCTGGCGCGGGCCGCCCTCCTCCAGCCATTCGGCGACGTCCCCATAGGTCATCACGCGGCCGGAGGGGATCAGCTCGGCCACCTCCAGCACCCGCTCGGCGTACTCGGGCAGCTCCTCGGCGCTGTCCCCGTCCTCCGGCTCCCTGCTCTCCCGGCTCATCCGTCCCATCCTGCCGCACCCCACCGACAGCCCCGACGACAGCCGCGCCACACGCTTCGCCGCACGCCCCTCCGCACGCTCCGGGGAGCGCGGCACCGCGCCCCGCGCAGGGTGGCGGCGGGCCCGCTCCGGGCCGGATCGCGGTTCGATCACGCATTGTGCGGGAATCCTCAGCAGGGCGTACCATTCGGGGTCCACGTCCCCGAAATGCACCCTGATGCCCCCCTCCGCAGCCCGGGCATGCCACCATCTTCCGGGCGGTGACTGGTGATACGAGATCAAGAAGAGACGGCGAAGCAGCAGGGTGCGCAGCCTCCGGAGGAGGAGGCCCGCACCCCGGAGTCGTTGCCGCACTCCACGACACCGTCCGGCCGGCCGGAGACAGAGGCCCCGGGCTCGGGGGATGACTGCGGCCCGGACGGACCGGAGGGCCATGTGGACCGGGTCTCCGGCGACGAGCCACTGCTGCCGGCCCGTGTGCACCGCCCCTCCGATCTGCTGCGGACGCTGCTCGGGATCCTCGGCATGGCCGTCGTGCTCGCCATCGCGGCCTTCGCCCACGGCACCACCGCGGGTCTGGAGAAGGACATCGGGCACGGCGCCAACCAGGCGCCCCCGCTACTGATCGACTTCGCGGGGCTCACGGCCGGGGTGGCCGTCCTCGTCCTGCCGGTGGCCTTCGCCTTCGAGCGGCTGATCAAACGGGACGGACTGCGGATCGCCGACGGCGTGCTGGCCGCGGTGCTGGCCCACGGGGTGTCCCTCGCCATGGACCTCTGGGTCGCCAGAGGCGCCCCCGGCTCGCTCCGCGAGGCGCTCACCCAGCCCGCCCCCGGCGGGGCGTTCAGCGACCCCGTGCACGGCTATCTCGCCCCCGTCATCGCCTATATGACGGCCGTCGGCATGGCCCGGCGCCCGCGCTGGCGGGTGGCCATGTGGTGCGTACTGCTGCTCGACGCCTTCGCGGTGCTCGTGGGCGGCTACACCACACCGTTCTCCATCATCCTTACGGTGCTCATCGGCTGGGCGGTGGCCTACGGCACGCTCTACGCGGTCGGCTCCCCCAATGTGCGCCCCACCGGCCAGCACCTGCTCGCCGGGCTGCGCCGGGTCGGCTTCAACCCGGTCAGCGCCATGCGCGCCGAGGAGCCCGAGGACGAGCACGGCGGCCATGGCGACCGCGGCCGCCGCTATCTGGTCACTCTGGAGGACGGCCCGCCCCTGGACGTCACCGTCGTCGACCGGGAGCAGCAGGCCCAGGGCTTCTTCTACGGCATCTGGCAGCGGCTGACCCTGCGGACGATCACCCCGCCCCGCAGCCTCCAGTCGCTGCGCCAGGCCCTGGAGCAGGAGGCGCTGCTCGCCTACGCGGCCATCGCGGCCGGGGCCAACGCGCCCAAGCTGATCGCCACCTCCGAGCTGGGCCCGGACGCAGTGATGCTCGTCTACGAGCACGTCGGCGGGCGCCCGCTGCACGCCCTGCCGGACGAGGCGATCACCGACGAGCTGCTGGCCGGGGCCTGGCACCAGGTCCAGGCGCTCCAGTCGCGGCGGATCGCCCACCGGCGGCTGGACAGCGACGCCCTGCTGGTCGACCGCAACGGCACGGTCTTCCTGACCGATCTGCGCGGCGGCGAGATCGCGGCCGGTGACGTGGTGCTGCGGATGGACATCGCACAGTTGCTGACCACCCTGGGCCTGCGGGTGGGCGCCGAGCGCTCCGTGACCGCCGCGGTGGAGGTCCTCGGCCCGGACGCGGTCGCCGGCAGCCTTCCGCTGCTGCAGCCCCTGGCCCTCGGCCGGGGCACCCGCGCGACCCTGCGCCAGCTCGCGCGCGAACGCGCCCAGCGCCACCGGGAGGCCGTCCTGGAGGCGTCCCACGCCGCCAAGGAGGCCAAGGAGGCCCGGGAGGCCGAGGCGCGGGAGGCGCAGGAGGCCGCCGGGGGCCCGGAGGCGGCCGCCGGCGACCGTAAGACGGCCAAGGCCGAGAAGCAGGCGGAGAAGCGCGCCATCGAGGAGGCCCTGGAGGACGCCCGCGAGGAGGATCTGCTCTCCCAGATCCGGCAGCAGGTGCTGCTGGTGAGGCCGCAGGCGCCGATAGAGCCCGAACGGCTGGAGCGCATCAGGCCGCGCACCCTGGTCAGCTTCTGCGCCGGGGCCTTCGCCGCGTACTTCCTGCTGTCCCAGTTCACCCATCTCAAGCTGGGCGCCCTGGTCGGCGAGGCCAACTGGATCTGGGTCATCTTCGCGCTCGCCTTCTCCGCGCTCACCTATCTGGCCGCGGCGCTGAGCCTGCTCGGCTTCGTCCCGGAGAAGGTGCCCCTCCGGCGGACGGTGCTGGCACAGGTGGCCGCCTCGTTCGTGAAGCTGGTGGCGCCCGCGGCGGTCGGCGGAGTCGCCCTGAACACCCGCTTCCTGCAGCGCGCGGGGGTGCGGCCGGGGCTCGCGGTGGCCAGTGTGGGCGCCTCCCAGCTGTTCGGGCTCGCCAGCCATATCGTGCTGCTGCTGATCTTCGGCTACATCACCGGCACCGAGCGCACCCCGGCGCTGTCGCCGTCCCGGACGGTGATCGCCGGACTGCTGACGGCCGCCGTCCTGGTCCTGGTGGTGACCGCCATTCCGGTCCTGCGGAAGTTCGTGTCCACCCGGGTGCGGTCGCTGTTCGCGGGCGTCGTGCCGCGCATGCTGGACGTGCTCCAGCGGCCCAAGAAGCTGATGGCGGGCATCGGCGGCACCCTGCTGCTGACCGCGGCGAACGTGATGTGCCTCGACTCCGCGATCCGGGCGTTCGGCGGTGAGCTGAGCTACGCGAGCATCGCCGTCGTCTTCCTCGCGGGCAACGCCCTGGGGTCGGCGGCGCCCACCCCGGGCGGTGTGGGCGCGGTCGAGGCCGCCCTGATCGCGGGTCTGACCTTCGCCGGGCTGCCGTACGAGACGGCGGCGCCCGCGGTGCTGCTCTTCCGGCTGATGGTCTTCTGGCTGCCGGTGCTGCCCGGCTGGGTGGCCTTCACCCACCTCACCCGCAAAGAGGCGTTGTAGGGCCACCTGACCCGCGAAGAGGCGTGGCAGAACCACCTCACCCGCGAAGCGGCGTTGTAGGACCACCTCACCCGCGAAGAGGCGTGGCAGTAGCTCGCCCGCGACGGGGCGCCGCGGGGCCGGTGCCCGCCCGCGAAAGGGCGCTGTGGAGGCGCTGTGAGGCTCACCCGCGAAGAGGCGCTGTGGCGCCTGTAAAGGCCCCGCCAGCGCCCTCCCGCGGTCGCCGGGCACCCGGGGCTCCCCTCACCCGTACGCCCCCGCTGTGCGCGCGTACGGCGGGCCCGGCCCTCACGATGGCGGTACCCCCACCCACGGGAGAGCCGCCGTGTCCCGACCTCTGCGCCTCGGTGCGCTGTCCGCCGCCCTGCTGCTGACCGCCCTGGCCGCAGGATGCGGTGGCGACGGCGGGCGGCCGGACACCTCGGCCCGCCAGAAGCCGGCCTGGTCCAGTTGCCCCGCCCCCTCCTCGAGCCAGGACGCGGCCGCCACCAAGGCCCCGGGCGGGGAGTGGGAGTGCGCGACGCTCCATGTGCCGCTGGACTACCGCAAGCCGCACGGCAAGACCATCGGCATCGCCATGATCCGCGCCAAGGCCACCGACCGGCGGCACCGGATCGGCTCGCTGATCTTCAACTTCGGCGGGCCCGGCGGCTCGGGCGTGGCCACCCTCCCGGCCCTCGCGAGCAGCTACAAGCAACTGCGCACCCGCTACGACCTGGTCAGCTTCGACCCCCGCGGGGTCGGCCGCAGCAGCGGGGTGCGCTGCCTCGGGGACCGGCAGCTCGACGCCTACTACGCCGCCGACTCCACCCCGGACGACAGCGCCGAGGTGAAGAGCCTGGTCCGCCGGGTGAAGACCTACGCCGCCGGATGCGAGAAGAACTCCGGCCCGATCCTGCCGTACGTCGGCACCACCAACGCCGCCCGTGACATGGATCTCATGCGACGCGTCCTCGGCGACAAGAAGATGCACTACTTCGGCGTCTCCTACGGCACCGAACTCGGCGGCGTCTACGCCCATCTGTACCCGAAGAACGTGGGGCGCGCCCTCTTCGACGGGGTCGTGGACCCCATGCAGACGCCCGAACAGGGCGCGCTCGGCCAGGCCAAGGGGTTCCAGCGCGCCCTCGACGACTATCTGAAAGCGTGCACCAGGACCAGCGTCTACAGCTGCCCCACCCAGAACCGGATCCGCACGCTGCTGAAGCGGCTCGACAGCCGTCCGGTGCGCGGCTACGGAGGCCGGAAGCTGACCGAGTCCCTGGCCGACGGCGGGATCGCGCAGTCCCTGTACTCACGGGAGTACTGGCAGTACCTCACCCAGGGGATCGCGGCCGCCCAGCAGGGCGACGGCAGGATCCTGCTGGCCCTGGGGGACGCCATGAACGGACGCGGCCCGGACGGCCGCTACAGCACTCTCCAGTCCGCCCTTACCGCCATCACCTGTGCCGACTACAAGCAGCGCTATACGGTCCCGGACATCGAGCGGGAGCTGCCCACCTTCCGTAAGGTCTCCCCCGTCTTCGGCGACATGATGGCGTGGGGCCTGACCCAGTGCACCGCCTGGCCGGTCCACGGCGCCTGGACCACGCCCGACGTGAGCGCCAAGGGGGCCGCGCCGATCCTGGTCGTCGGCAACACCGGTGACCCGGCCACCCCGTACGAGGGTGCCGCGCGGATGGCGAAGGAGCTGGGACCCGGGGTCGGCGTCCAGCTCACCTACAAGGGCGAGGGCCATGGGGCGTACGACAGCGGCAACGCCTGTGTCCGAAAGACGGTCAACGCCTATCTGCTCCAGGGCACGGTGCCTCCGAAGGGCAAGGTCTGCACCTAGAGCCCGGGGTCCGCGGCCGGGCCCGCCGCGCGAACGCCACGCGAACGTCGTGCGAACCGTGACGGCTTCGAGAAGAGTTGCCGACGATTCCGCCCCCGCCTCCTCATAGGATCTCCGGATATGCCGAGTTCCTCACGCACCATACGGACCAGGGCCCTGGTCTCCATGACCGCCATGGTCACCCTCCTCACCGTCGCGAGCTGCGACGGCGACGGGGGAAACGAGCAGGGCAAGGCGTCGTCCGAGCCCTCGGCGTCGGCCCCCGCCGCGCCTTCGGGTTCCGGGCTCCCCGGCTCGCTCACCGCTCAGAAGCTCAACTGGTCGTCCTGCCCTGCCCCGACCGCGATGCAGGGCACCGGTGAGAAGCCGGGAAGCGAGTGGGAATGCGCCACTCTCAAGGCGCCGCTTGACTACGCGAAGCCCAGCGGCGAAACGATCGATCTGGCCATGATCCGCGCCAAGGCCACCGGATCGGGCAAGCGCATCGGCTCCCTGGTGTTCAATTTCGGCGGACCCGGCGGCTCCGGTGTCTCCTCGCTCCCCGGTTTCGCCACCGCCTACGACACCCTGCGCTCACGCTACGACCTCGTCAGCTTCGATCCGCGCGGGGTCGGCGAGAGCGCCGGGGTGCGGTGCCGGAGCGACGAGGAGATCGACGCCTCGAACTCCGTGGACAGCACGCCGGACGACGACGCCGAGGTCAAGACCGCGATGGCGGACGCCAAGGCGTTCATCAAGGGCTGCGAGAAGCGCTCCGGCAAGGTGCTGGGCCATGTGGACACCGTGAGCGCCGCGCGTGACATGGACCTCATGCGGCAGGTGCTGGGCGACGACAAGCTGTCGTACTTCGGCATCTCCTACGGCACCGAACTCGGCGGGGTCTACGCCCATCTGTACCCGAAGAGGGTGGGACGCGCGGTCCTGGACGCCGTGGTCGACCCCACCGAGGACCCCGAGCAGGGCTCCTACGGCCAGGCGAAGGGGTTCCAGCTCGCGCTCGACAACTACCTCGAGGACTGCGCCAAGAAGGGCACGGCCTGCCCGACCGGCGGCGACCCGGCGGCGGGCACCGACCGGATCGTGGCCTTCCTGAAGAAGCTCGACAAGAAGCCGCTGTCCACCGAGAGCGGCCGCAAGCTCACCCAGGACGGGGCGCTGAGCGGTATCGCCGCCGCGCTCTACGACAAGGAGAGCTGGAAGTACCTGACGCTCGGGCTGCAGGAGGCGATGCAGCTCGAGGAGGGCAACATGCTGCTCGCCATGGCCGATTCGATGTCCGGCCGCGACGAGAACGGCCACTACAGCAACATCAACGCCGCCAACGCGGCCATCAACTGCGTGGACGACAGGCAGCGTTACACGGTGGCCGATGTGAAGGCCCAGCTGCCGCGCTTCCGCAAGGCGTCACCGGTCTTCGGCGAGTATCTGGCCTGGGGCCTGCTCGGCTGCACCGGCTGGCCGGTGGACGGCACCACGGACACCCCGGACGTCAGCGCCGAGGGCTCGGCGCCGATCCTCGTGGTCGGCAACACCGGCGACCCGGCCACGCCGTACGAGGGGGCCCGGAAGATGGTCCAGGAGCTGGGCGAGGGCGTGGGCGTCGAGGTCACCTACAAGGGGCAGGGCCATGGCGCGTACAACAGCGGCAACGCCTGCATGACGAAGACCGTGAACGCCTATCTGCTGGACGGGAAGGTGCCCGCGAGCGGCAAGACGTGCCGCTGAGGCTCTCGCGGCACCCGTAAGGAGGCCGACGACAACCGTAAGGGGGCCGGATCGCCGTCGGCGCGGCGGTCCGGCCCCCTTACGGGCGGTGCGTACCGGAGATCAGTAGACCGGCTTGTCGGGCTCGATCTGGTTGACCCAGCCGATCACGCCGCCGCCCACGTGGACGGCGTCGGAGAAGCCCGCGGACTTCAGAACGGCCAGGACCTCCGCCGACCGGACACCCGTCTTGCAATGCAAGACGATCTTCTTGTCCTGCGGAAGGTCCTGGAGGGCGCCGCCCATCAGGAACCCGTCCTTCGGGATCAGCCGGGCGCCGGGGATCGAGACGATCTCGTACTCGTTGGGCTCGCGGACATCGATGATGTCGATGTTCTCGCCGTCGTCGATCCACTCCTTGAGCTGCTTGGGAGTGATCGTCGAACCGGCCGCCGCCTCCTGGGCCTCGTCCGACACCACACCGCAGAACGCCTCGTAGTCGATCAGCTCGGTGACGGTCGGGTTCGGGCCGCAGACCGCGCAGTTCGGGTCCTTGCGGACCTTGACCTGGCGGTAGGTCATCTCCAGGGCGTCGTAGATCATCAGACGGCCGACCAGCGGGTCCCCGGTGCCGGTGAGCACCTTGATGGCCTCGGTGACCTGGATGGAGCCGATGGAGGCGCACAGCACGCCCAGCACGCCGCCCTCGGCGCAGGACGGGACCATGCCGGGCGGCGGGGGCTCCGGGTACAGGCAGCGGTAGCAGGGGCCGTGCTCGGACCAGAAGACCGACGCCTGGCCGTCGAAGCGGTAGATCGAACCCCAGACGTACGGCTTGTTCAGCAGCACGCACGCGTCGTTGACCAGATAGCGGGTGGCGAAGTTGTCGGTGCCGTCCACGATCAGGTCGTACTGGGAGAAGATCTCCATCACGTTGTCGGCCTCGAGGCGGCCCTCGTGCAGCACGACGTTCACGTACGGGTTGATGCCGAGGACCGTGTCACGGGCGGACTCCGCCTTGGACCGGCCGATGTCCGCCTGGCTGTGGATGACCTGGCGCTGCAGGTTGGACTCGTCGACCTCGTCGAACTCCACGATGCCGAGGGTGCCCACGCCGGCCGCGGCGAGGTACATCAGGGCCGGGGAGCCGAGGCCGCCGGCGCCCACACAGAGCACCTTGGCGTTCTTCAGCCGCTTCTGCCCGTCCATCCCGACATCGGGGATGATCAGATGGCGCGAGTACCTGCGGACCTCGTCGACGGTGAGCTCGGGAGCCGGCTCGACCAGGGGTGGCAGCGACACGGGGACTCCGTAAGGGGAGGGAGCAGACGGTTCACCCCCGCGTGAGCGGGGAGGTTTTCTTCTCGTAACACTGCCACGCCCCATCTCATTCCATGACACGTGGTCCGAGTCGCGAGACGATTTCGTCCCAGTAGCCGGGCAGGGCCGTCCAGGGGGAATCGATGCAGGTCCGTCCCTCGGGATGGGCCGTACGGTCGGTGAAGTAGATCGTGCCCGCGCCCTGCCAGCGGGCGATCCTCAGCGCTTCCTCGAGATGCCGGCGCGGGACGCCGTGCACCTGGTGGCAGAACCGTTCGGGCGGATATCCCGCGGTCCACTCGGCCACCTGGGACCAGCGGTAGTCCGGCCACGAGCCCCGGAAGGTCACCAGCTGATCGGCGAGCTCCATATAGCCCTCATGGGGATGGATGCCCTGGCCGAGCACCAGATAGGCCCCGCCCAGCAGCGCACGCAGCGTGGCCACCGTACGGCGGACCTCGGGCAGCCCGGGGCGGTCCACCGGGCAGCGCTCCAGACAGAAGCCGTCGACCTGGTACCAGTCCAGGAAGTGGTTCGCGTCGCTGATCAACTCGCCGAAGGGGCGGGTGCCGCACCGCAGGTCGAGATGGCCCAGCACCCGTACGCCCGTGGCGCGCAGCCGGGCTGCCGCCGTAAAACAGTGCGGATCCCTGCGCGAGCCGGGGCCGCGGGCCACATTGAGGACCGCCCAGTGCAGGGGCGCGCCGGGGCGGGTGAGCTCGGCCCACTCGGTGGGCGCCACCAGGGGGTGGGCGTAGCCGGGCACTCCGAAGCCCAGCCGGGCCGCGGTGGCCGGGACCTCGTGCCCCGGGTCCGCGGGGATCAGATGCGACATGCCGCCTCCATCCAGATGTCGGCGAGCGACTCCTCCAGCGGGATCCTGGAGCGCCAGCCGAGCCGGTCGCGGGCGGTGCGCACATCGGCCTGCTGCCAGCTGCCGCAGCCGTCCGGGTACGGGTAGGTGGCGGCCCGGCAGGCGCCGCCGGCGCCTGCCGGGCCGCCACCGTGCTCGCCCGCCACCTGGGGGTGGGCGGGTGCGTGGCCGTGGGCGGTGGCATGGCCGTGGGCCGCGCCATGGGGGTGGGCGGGCGCCGGGACGTGGGCCGCGGCGGCCGGGAGGTAAGGCGGCCCCCCGCGCCCCGGCGGGCTGTCGATCTCGTGCAGGGCGCCGCCGAAACCCGCGACCCTGGCGAGCACGGAGGCCGCCTCGCGCAGCCTTACGGCGCGCCCGCTGCCGATGTTGACCACGCCCTGCGCGGCCGACAGCGAGGCCGCGTGGACCGCCCGCGCCACGTCCCGTACGTCCACGAAGTCGCGCTGCACGCCCAGGCCGCTCAGCTTGAGCTCGCTCTCCCCGGACTGCATCGCGCGCCGCATCGCCTCCGCGAGCCGCCCCAGCGGCGACCCGGCCGGGGTGCCGGGCCCCACTGGCGAGAAGACCCGCAGCACCACCGCGTCCAGCCCGGAGCCCAGCACCAGCTCGGTCGCGGCGAGCTTGCTCACGCCGTACGGGCCGCCGGGGCGCGGCACGGCGTCCTCGGCGGTCGACGAGCCGGGCTGCGAGGGCCCGTACTCGGAGGAGCAGCCGATCTGGACGAGGCGGGCCCCGCAGCCGCTGCGGCGCAGCGACTCGCAGACGGTGGCCACGGCGACGGTGTTGTGCCGGGTGAGCTCGCGCGCCCCGCCGCGGGTCGCCCCGGCGCAGTTGATCACGACGCCGGGGTGGACCGCGTTGAGGAAGCGGGTGAGCGCGCCCGGGCTGCCGTTGGAGAGGTCGAACCGCACATCGGCGTCGTCGCCGCGGCCGAGCGCGGTGAGCTGGACGGCAGGGTCGGCGAGCAGGTGCTCGGCCACATAGCGGCCGAGAAATCCGCCGGACCCGAGCAACAGGACTCTCATCGGTCGCGCCTCCCCGTACCGGCGCGCTGATCGGTCATGTCGCAGCTCATGTGGTTGCTCCTCGGACTCGTCGAGAGGGAAGGGAAGGGACGGGGGGTGGCGGGTTCGGTGGGCGCCTTACGGGCGCGGTGGGCCCCTTACGGGCGCGGTGGACGCCTTACGGGGCGCGGTCCGGGGCGGTGCGGGTCGTACGGGTGTCACGGGCGGCCCGGGCGGTACCCGCGCCGGGGTCGCCGTGGGCGGAGGCCCGGCACAGGGCGCCGAACGCATGGGCCAGCAGGGCGAGCGCGGCGGCGCCGCAGGCGGCCGCTGGGACGGCGGCCGCGCCCTGGGCGGCGGTCAGCCGTGCCACGGGCTCCCCGAGCGGCGCGGCGCCCGGCAGCCGGGCGGCCGCCGCCATCGCCAGGGCCACGGCCTGGACCGCGCAGGCCGCGGCGATGCCGCTCAGCGCGGCCCTCCGGAAGCCGTGGACGGCGAGCAGCCGGGCGACGAAGAGCAGCACGCAGAGCGCCACGACGGCGGCCTCGGCCGTCGAGAGGGGCGCGGCGGCGGGAGGCGATCCGGGCACCGTGAGCCGTGCCGCGAGCACCACGGCCGCCAGAGCGGAGAGGAAGGCCGTCACCACGCCCGCGAACAGCGGGCGCACCCCCGCCGCGAACTCCTCGAGACCACGGCTGACCGCCAGCCTGCGGCGCGCCCTGACGGCGAACCAGCGGGCGCACCACGCGGCGGGCGCGGCGGCCAGGGCGAGGAGGACGGCGGCCTCCGCCGCGGGCGCCGCGTCGTAAGGGCGGCGTCCGTCGAGGAGCCCGGTGAGCAGCCAGTCCCCGGCGGCGGCGTAGCCGAGCAGCCAGCCGGAGCCGAGGGCATGCGCGATACGGCCCCCGCGCCCGCCCCCGCGCCCGCCCCCGCGCCCGCGGAAGCGCAGTGGGCCGCGGCGCAGGCACAGCCACAGGCCGATGAGCGTCAGGGCGGCGCCGCTCGCGCCCAGGGCGAGGCCGACGGTGGTGTCCTTACGGATGGCATCGACGCGGAGGGCGGCGGAGGTGGTCGCCGCGCACAGGGCGCCCGGCAGCAGCCACAGCGCCGCGAGCGTCATCCGCACGCCCAGCGCACGCCCAGGCGCGGGGACGGCCGGGAGCGCGGGCTCCTCGGCGCGCGGCACCCGGGCGTACAGCTCCTCGGCGAGCGAGAAGACATCGCGGTGCCGGAAGCGCGCGGCGGTGCGGTCCGTCACACCGTGGGCCTCCAGCCCGGCGGCGATCTCCAGCGGATCGACGGCGCGGGCGCACAGGTCGTGGTGGCGGTGCATCAGCGCCCGCACCGGATCGGCGGGCCCCCGCCGCCCCTTCCCCCCGCCGGTGCGCACGGAGGCCTCGTCCGGCCGCCGGGAGACCGGCACCCGGGAGACCGGCACCCGACCGGCCCCGGACAGGGCGGCGAGGCCGCGATCGGGGACGGGGCCACGGTCCGATGCGGAGCCACGATCCGAGGCGGCCGGATCGAACGGGTTGTTCCGCTGGGGAGGCGTGGTCATGGGCCCTCCTCGGACGGGCGCGGGCCCACGCCCAGCGGTTCGCGTGGCGGTGGACCGGCCCAGGTGGGGGTGTGCTCCGGGGCGGGGCGGGAGGCGGCCGGGCCGGGCAGCCGGTGACCGAAGCCGTCACCGTCGCGGCCCGCGGTCCAGCTCCCGGGCACATGGGCCTCGGCGGGGCGGGCGAACGGCAGCGGCCCGCCGCCCTCGCCGACCTCCTCGCGCGGCACCGGGCAGTGCGACATCAGCTCCAGATAGATCCCGCGGAACGCCGCGACGTTCTGCTCGACCGTGAACAACTCCAGCGCACGGGCACGCGCGGCGGCGCCCAGGCGCGCACCGCGCTCGGCGTCGCTCAGCAGCGCCAGGCACGCGTCCGCGAGCGCCCGGGGATTGCGCGGGGGCACCACGAGGCCGGTGCCGCCGATGACCTCGCACACCGCGCCCACGTCCGTGGACACCGTGGCCCGTCCGCAGAACATCGCCTCGACCAACCCGACCGGAAAGCCCTCGACCACGCTGGACAGCACCACGACGCCGCCCGCCCCATAGGCGTCGGCCAGGGTCGGCACCGCGGGGTCGCCGAGCCGCTCGAAGGAGACGGGGTTGTCACCGGCGGAGTGGGCGTCCGCCGCCTCGTCGGGGAAGAGATGGTCGGCCAGCGCCCGGCAGTGGGCCGGATAGCCGTCCGGCTCCGGGTCCTCGCCGCGCCGGGTCTCGATGATCCTCAGCCGTGCGTCCGGCTGCCACCGGCGCACCTCCGCGAAGGCGTGCAGCAGCGCGATGACGTCCTTGGGAGGCTCGATCCGGCCCACCCACACCAGCGTCCGGTCGTCGCCTTCGGACGGGGCCGCGCCCTGCTCGCCGACCTCCGCGAAGCGGGCGGCGTCCATGCCCGGGTAGACGGTGCGCAGCCGCTCCCGGTCGGCGCCGCACCGTTCCTGCCAGCGGCGGGTGTGGGTATTGCCGGGGGTGATCAGATCCGCCCGCGCGTACGCCTCGGCGGCCAGCCGGCCGTGGAACGCGGTCAGCAGGGACCGTACGGGTGCGGAGAGCGGCCGTCCGCCCTCCGCACCCCCCTTACCGGCCGCACCCGCCGCACCGGCCGCACCGGCCGCACCCCCCTTACCGGCCACACCGGCCACACCGGCCACACCGGCCGCACCCGCCGCACCCGCCGCACCCGCCAGATAGCACTCGCGCAGCCGTACGCCGTACTCGGTGAGCAGCAGCGGGGTGCCGAAGCGGCGCTTGGCCAGCAGCCCGGGGAGCACGGCCGCGCCGCCGTTCGCGGCGTGGCACAGATCCACCCCGGACAGCCCCGGGTCGCCGTCGGCCCCGTCGCCGTACCAGTCGAGCGACAGTGGGCGCAGTGCGCGCTCCAGGGCCTCGATGACGGTCAGCAGATCGGCGACCCGCGCCCGCTGCGCGCCGTGCGGCGCCCCGAGGGTGCGACAGGCCCGCTCCAGCGTCCTTACGGCGTCCTCGGAGCGGAGCGCGGCGGACAGTCCGCCGTACTCCCCCGCCAGGTCCGCGAGGCCGTGGAGACCATTGGCGAAACGGTCCGCCTGGTCCGTGGAACACCCGGGCACAGCGGAGCCATGGGGCGCTTCGGAGCCATGGGGCGCGCCGGAACCATAGGGGGCACCGGAACCATAGGGGGCGCCGGAACCATGGGGCGCGCCGGAACCGTAAGGCGCGCTGATCGCCGCGGCCAGTTCCCCGAAGTGCTCGGCGAACCGCCGCCGCTGCCGACGGCCGCCCCACCCGCCCCGCCGGGGCTCGGGCTCTCCCCACAGCGGCGCGGTGCACACCCTGCCGACGTGCCGCGGCAGTTCGCCCCAGCCCGCACCCTCCTGACCGGGGCCGCGGCTGAGCGCGTACACCTCGAACTCATGCTGGGCGAGCCCGCGCACCAGCCGGTCGCACCACACCCGCGCATCACCGGTCGCATACGGATAGCCACCCTCCGTAAGCAGTCCCACGCGCATGAGCGCACCCCCGATCTCCCAAACGGGCCGTTCGTCTGCCGCCGTCACCGGCGGCGGCCGCCATCAGGCAGCGGGAGCACGTTATGCGCGCAGGGCCGTGGCGTGATGGACGGTTGTCCGTCGCACCACCGGAAGGGGTGAACGCACGTGACCTATCGGGAATTCGGGCGTTGCGAGGCGCTATACGGGCGCCATATGGGCCGGTACGGGCCCGTCAGCCCTTGGGGAACGGCCAGGCGTTGGCGCGGCAGGTGACGCCGTCCGTCGACAGGAACTTGGTCTGCTGCATCATCACCGGCGCGAGCGCGCCCTGCTTGGAGCAGATCTCGTGGTTGTGGCCGAGACGGTGGCCCACCTCGTGGTTGATGAGCATCTGGCGGTAGGAGTGCATCTTGTCGTCGCCGAAGGTCTTGGCGCCCTGCGCCCACCGATAGGCGTTGATCATGACGCGCTCGGTGGACGCCGAGTCGCAGGAGACGTTGTCCTGGGTGGTGTCCAGGCCGGACTTGGCGCACCAGGCCGCCGTGGTCCCGGGGCTCGCGAGGGTGATCACGAAGTCCGCATGCCCGGACGAGACCCGCTCGAAGGTGCGAACGCCGCCGTGCCCCCAACTGCGGTCGTCGTTCAGCGTCTTGTGCACGGCCTCGGCGAACAGCTCGCCGTCGAGCGGCAGCCCCTTCTCCACATCGACGCGGTAGCGCAGCAGCTGGCCGCGGCCGGGCGCCTTGTCGTGCCCGCCGACGGTCTGGAAGGCGCCGGATCCGCGCAGCTTGGCATCGAGCGGATAGGGGGTCGCCATCTTCTCGTCATAGGTGACGGGGGCGGGCGAGTTCGCCGAGCGGGCCGCACCGCGGCCGTCGTCGGCGTGGGAGCCACGGGACGAGGCGTCGCCGCCGCGCTCAGAGCCGCCCTGGGCCTGCGTCTTACCGCCGCCGCCCTGCGGTCCGCTCGCGACCTGTCCGGCCACCACGACGGCCAGCACGGTGGTCACGGCCGCAGCGGCGACACCGGTGAACGTGCGCCCCTTACCGCCCTTGGCGACACCGCGCGCCCCCTTGCCCGGGGGCTCCTGCTCGCCGTCGCCCGGCCCACTTCCGCCGTCGCCGCCCGAGGAGCCGCCGCCGATCCCCTCGGAGGCGGTGCCCGCCCGCTGCGTACAGCGCTGCGGGGGCACTCCGCCCGGCGCACCGGCGGCGAAGACGTCGTCACCGTCGCAGTCCAGGGCGTCGGGGGTGTCGAACGCCTCGATGTACTCCTTGCGCGGTCCTGGCATCAGACCGGCCGCGCCGCCCGTGCCGCCCGTGGTCGGGCGCTGCGGCGGGTTCATGGTGCGCATGCCGTAAGGGGGCCGCTGACCGCGGGGACCGCCGGGCCCGCCGGGGACCCCGGCCGGACCGCCGCCGCGGCCACCGACCGCGCCCCAGCCGCCGCCCGCCTCGCGCTGCTCGGGATGTCCGCCCCTGGTGCGCGCCGCGGGCCCGTCGGCTCCGTACGGCAGCCTCGGTACGCCCTGCGGCGGGGTGACCCCGGGGTCCGGGGCGCCGGGTCCCGGCGCGGCCCGGCGGCGCCCGGTCCCCGGTCTGCCGCCGTCGGCCGCGGGGGCCTCGCCGGACGCGGTGTACTCGACGAACTCGGGGCCCGAGCCCTGCCCCTGGCCGGAGCCCGCCGCGACGGACCGGCGCTCCCGGCCCTCCTGGCTGCCACGTGCGCTGTGTTTACCCACGCGCCGCACCGCTCCCGTCCGCACCGGACGCCGGTACGGCCCCCCGCGCCTCCCGGCTGTCCCGGTCATCTCGTTGATCAACGTCGTCGAGCAGCTCGCGCATCCCGCGCGCCACCGCCCCGGGATACTCCATCATCGCGACATGCCCGGCGTCCAACAGCGTCAACAGACGCGAGTCGCGGAAGGTGGCGTTGGCCCGGTCCGCCATCCTTACGGACACCAACTGGTCGCGGCCGCCGTAGACGAGCAGTGTCGGGGCGAGCACCCGCTCGGCCTGACGCCACAGCGAGTGCTGACCGCCCAGGGTGTACGAGTCGACGACACCGCGTGCCGAGCGGGTGAGCGCGTCCCAGAAGTACGGGAGGGTGAGCCGGCGCTCGAACTCCTCGACCGCGTGGGCGAAAGCCTCCCGGGTGACCAGTGACGGATCGCCGAAGACGAGCAGCATCACCTCGCGGGTGCGCCGCTCCGCGTCCCAGTCCCTGGTCAAGCGGGTGAACAGCCGGGTCACCCCGGGCACCGCGAGCAGCCCGGTCGGCACCGCGGTGCACTGCGGGCGGAGTTCGGGCAGCGCGGGCGAGACGAGCGTGAGGGTGCGCACCAGATCGGGCCGCACCGCGGCGACACGGGTGGCGATCGCGCCACCCATCGAATTGCCGACCAGATGGACCGGTCCGCGGGCCTGCGCGTCGAGGTAGCGGATCACGGCGCGGGCATGGCCGGTTATCGAGTAGTTGCCGTCGTCCGGCGGCGGGGAGTCGCCGAAGCCGGGGAGGTCGAGCGCCTCGCCGTCCACCCGGTCGGCGAGCAGTTCCATGAGCGCGGACCAGTTCTGCGAGGAGCCGCCGAGGCCGTGGACGAAGAGCGCGGGCGGCAGCCCGGAGACGGACGGCGGACGGGAGCGCACGGCCATCGTGAGCCCCGGAAGGGCGGCGGTTCGCAGCTTCTCACCCGCTCCGACCCGCACGGGCCTCGCGGGCGGCACCGCCGCGACGATGCGGGCTTCCGGCGGCTCGGTCGAGGACATGCGGCAATGTTACGAGACGATCACGCGCGCGACCGTGTGTTCACGCTCACAGACCACGTAGCGTCCGAAAGTGACCTCTCCTAGGCTCGTAAGTCACAAGGGCGATCACCTTGCCACTGGCTCGCCGCCGGATGGCCGCCACTGGGCAGCCGTCGGTGGAAAGCCGCCGTAAGTGGGAACCCATCACTGGCGCCCACCACTGGCGAACCACCGGTGCGAAGCCGCCACAGGGAACAGGGAAGGGGAGTACATGTCCATCGACCCAACCGACCCCGACACCTTCGAGGACTCCGTGGAGAACACCGACGATGCCGCCACGCGCGACGTCGAGGCTCCCGAGGCGGACGCCGTCGAACAGCACCGCGAGGTGATCTCCCGCCGCGACGAACGGCCCAGGGCCGACGAGTCCATGGAAGCCAACGAGGCCGACCGGGCGGAACAGGCACGGGTCGTCGAGGAGAACGAGGAGGACTACCGGTGACCAGCGTCATTTATGGGCTTTTCATAGAGTCCGGTACGTGAAATTCTCCGCACGAACAGCGCGCCGCACTGTTACCCAAAAGTACGATGGCGGGCGCGATGGACATCGTGCACAGGGATCATTCATTGGGAGGCGGCGTGACAGCCATCGAGCAGACCGAGGCGCGCCCACGGGGTACGCGCCTGCCGCGCCGAGCCCGACGTAATCAGCTGCTGGGAGCGGCTCAGGAGGTCTTTGTCGCGCAGGGCTACCACGCGGCCGCGATGGACGACATCGCCGAGCGCGCCGGGGTCAGCAAGCCAGTGCTGTACCAGCACTTCCCGGGCAAGCTGGAGCTGTATCTGGCCCTGCTCGACCAGCACTGCGACGCCCTGCTCCAGGCGGTGCGCACCGCGCTCGCCTCGACCACCGAGAACAAGCAGCGCGTCGCGGCGACCATGGAGGCGTACTTCGCCTACGTCGAGGAGGAAGGCGGTGCCTTCCGGCTCGTCTTCGAGTCCGATCTGACCAACGAGCCCGCGGTGCGCGAGCGCGTGGACCGCGTCTCGCTGCAGTGCGCCGAGGCGATCTGCGAGGTCATCGCCGAGGACACCGGGCTGTCCCGGGACGAGTCGATGCTGCTGGCCGTGGGCCTCGGCGGGGTGTCCCAGGTGGTCGCGCGCTACTGGCTCTCCAGCGAGAGCGCCGTGCCACGGGACACCGCTGTGCAGCTGCTCACCTCGCTGGCCTGGCGGGGTATCGCGGGCTTCCCGCTGCACGGGTCCGAGGGCGGCCACTGAGCGGGACCGCCGAGCGCGGCGGACAGCGCGGCCGCTGAGCGGCCGGGGAAACGTTCCCGGCCGCGAAGAGGCGCGTTCGCGGTGGCGGGCGTGTTCGCTCCCGGCGTGCGCCCGCGGCCCCCGGCCGGCGTCCCGGCCGGGCTAGTGTGTGCTGGGTACAGCGCGGATGGCCGCGCTACCCCAAATGACCGTCGGAGGGACAAGGCCGTGGAGGTCAAGATCGGCGTGCAGCACGCGCCCCGCGAGATCACCTTGGAGAGCGGGCAGTCTGCCGAGGAGGTCGAGCGCCTGGTGGCCGAGGCGCTCGGCGGCAAGGCTCAGGTGCTGACCCTGGAGGACGCCCACGGCCGCAAGGTCCTGGTCCCGTCCGACCGGCTCGCCTACGTCGAGCTCGGCGAGCCGAGCGCCCGCAAGGTCGGTTTCGGCGCGGCCTGAGAGGATTCACCCACAGCGGCGGGGTCCGGTGGCACGAAGACCACCGGACCCCGCCGCTGTTTGCGCTCGCACGCACCCCCGGCTCGACCCGCGCCACAGACCGCCCCCATGGACAGGGTTGCCTCCGGTCGGGCACGGGTAGGACGGGCGTGACCGACTCGTGATCACGTATCGGTCCCGGTCCGCTCACGGGAAGGACGCGCCAATGCTGTTCTGGGAAGCGCTCGCCTCGGTACTGATCGGTCTCGTCATCGCGTACGGGGCGCTCCAACGGCTCCCCCGAAGGCTGCCCGCACGGCCCCTCGTCCTGTCCACCGGCCCCGCCGCCGCGCTGCTGGGCGCTCTGCTGACCCATACGGTGCTGGGCTCGGGCCACACGACGGCCGTGCTGATCGTCGCGCTCGGCTTCGCGGCGGCGCTGCTGTCGCTGCTCATCCGCCCGGCCAGGACGCGCCGCCGGCGCTCGGTCCCGGCGTAGGGCCACGGGCGTTCGGCCCTGCCGTAAGGCCGTGGCCGCGGGGCCGTGGGCCCTGCCCCTTGGACCTTTTCCGACAGACCTTTTCCAATAGACCTTTTTCGGACAGACCCATTTCGGACCGGGCTCCGGACCGCCGCCGGCCGCCGGAGCCCCCCGTTCCGCAGTCGTTCGAACCTAGGCGGCGAGCCCCAGGGCGGCCATCCGCTTGGTGTGGGCCTCGGTGATCCGGGAGAACATCCGGCCCACCTCCGCCAGGTCGAAGCCGTCGGCCAGCCCGCCGACCAGCATCGTGGAGAGCGCGTCGCGGTCCGCGACCACCCGCTGGGCCTGCGACAGCGCCTCGCCCATCAGCCGCCGCGCCCACAGCGCCAGCCGCCCGCCGACCCGCGGATCGGCCTCGATCGCGGCCCGCACCTTCTCGATCGCGAACGACGCGTGGCCGGTGTCGTCGAGCACCTGGAGCACCAGATCACGGGTGCCGGAGTCCAGCCGGGCCGCGACCTCGCGGTAGAAGTCGCTGGCGATCGAATCGCCCACGTACGCCTTGACCAGGCCCTCCAGCCAGTCGGACGGCGCGGTCTGACGGTGGAACCCGTCCAGCGCCGCCGCGAACGGCTCCATCGCCTCCGTGGGCTCCTCGCCGATCGCCGAGAGCCGCCCCCGAAGCCGCTCGAAGTGGTGGAACTCGGCGGACGCCATCTTCGCCAGCTCCGCCTTGTCCTCGAGGGTGGGCGCCAGCTTCGCGTCCTCCGCCAGCCGTTCGAACGCGGCCAGCTCGCCGTACGCGAGGGCGCCGAGCAGATCCACCACGGCGGCCCGGTACTGCGGATCGGCGGCCGCCGTGTCCCAGTCCTGGGCGGCGATCCCGGTGGGCTCCGGGGCCTTCTCCCCGCCGCCCTTCCCCGGAGCTGCGTCGTCCCCGGCGCGGTCCCCGGTGGTCGCGGCGGGCGTCTCAGGCGTGTCAGGCGTCTCCATGGAGCGCACAATAGCCCGCTCCGCGCCCCGGGGAAGGGCCTGGTCAGCCATGCCCGCGGATGCCCCGCATCGGACAGCCCGGTCACAGATGCGCGCTTACGGGGTACAGTGATAAATGCGCCCGTCGAGTATCGGCGGGTTGTTCCACGAATGCGGATGCCCGGTCGGTGGCCCGATCGGCTCCAAACCCGACCGCCCTCCGCGCGGCGCGCATCACCTGTGCGCATGGCAGGAGGGACCCGCTCGCGGCGTGTGCGCTCGAGCGAAGGCCGTGGTCCCGCGCCGAACCGGTCCTCCCCAAGGCCGGTGCACCCGGGCGCCGTGCGACCCCCTTCGCCGCCTCCCGCCGCGCTCACAGAAGAGGCAAGCATCCTGACCACCTTCCGAGAACTCGGGATCCTCCCCGAGACTGCCGAGGCCCTGGAAGCCGTCGGCATCACGTCCCCGTTCCCCATCCAGGAGATGACGCTTCCGGTCGCCCTCTCCGGCACCGACGTCATCGGACAGGCCAAGACCGGCACCGGCAAGACGCTGGGCTTCGGCCTCCCCCTGCTGGAGCGCGTCATCGTCCCCGCGGACGTCGAGGCCGGCCGGGCCAAGCCCGAGCAGCTGACCGACGCCCCACAGGCGCTCGTGGTCGTCCCCACCCGCGAGCTGTGCCAGCAGGTGACCAACGACCTGCTGACCGCCGGTAAGGTCCGCGCCGTCCGCGTCCTGTCGATCTACGGCGGCCGCGCCTACGAACCGCAGGTCGAGGCCCTGAAGAAGGGCGTCGACGTGGTCGTCGGCACCCCGGGCCGGCTGCTGGACCTGGCGGGCCAGAAGAAGCTGCGGCTCTCCTCCGTCAAGGCGCTCGTCCTGGACGAGGCCGATGAAATGCTCGACCTGGGCTTCCTGCCCGACGTCGAGAAGATCATCCAGCTGCTGCCCGCCAAACGCCAGACGATGCTCTTCTCGGCCACCATGCCGGGCCAGGTCATCTCGCTGGCCCGGCGCTACATGTCGCAGCCCACGCACATCCGTGCCACCGCGCCGGACGACGAGGGCGCGACCGTGGCCAACATCACCCAGCATGTCTTCCGCGCCCACTCCATGGACAAGCCGGAGGTCGTGGCGCGGGTGCTGCAGGCGGACGGCCGCGGCCTCGCGATGATCTTCTGCCGCACGAAGCGCACCGCCGCCGACATCGCCGATCAGCTCGCGCGCCGTGGCTTCGCCTCCGGCGCGGTCCACGGCGACCTCGGCCAGGGAGCGCGCGAGCAGGCGCTGCGCGCCTTCCGTAACGGCAAGGTCGACGTGCTGGTGTGCACCGACGTCGCCGCGCGCGGCATCGACGTCGAGGGCGTCACGCATGTGATCAACTACCAGTCCCCCGAGGACGAGAAGACCTATCTGCACCGCATCGGCCGTACGGGTCGCGCGGGCGCCTCGGGCATCGCGATCACGCTCGTCGACTGGGACGACATCCCGCGCTGGCAGCTGATCAACAAGGCGCTGGACCTGCCGTTCAACGAGCCGGAGGAGACGTACTCCACCTCCGAGCACCTCTATGAGCTGCTGAGCATCCCGCAGGGCACCACCGGTGTGCTCCCGCGTGCCGAGCGCACCCGGGCCGGGCTCGCCGCCGAGGAGGTCGAGGACCTGGGCGAGACCGGCGGCCGGGCCGGTCGCGGCCGCCGGGCCGCCGCCCCGGCCGCGGAGGAGCGCCCCGCGCGCAACCGCCGGGTCCGGCGCCGCACCCGTGGCGGTCAGACCCTGGACGGCGCGGGCGCCCCGGAGAACGCGGGGGCGGCCGAGTCCGCCGCCGACACCGCCGAGGGCGCCACCGAGCCCCGTCGGCCCCGCCGGCGCCGCCGCACCCGCTCCGGCATGGCGACGACCGGCTCCGAAGCGGCCGCTGCCGCCGTCGAGACGGCGGAGGCGGTCCAGCCGGAGGCGGCCCTGCCGGAGGCGGCCCTGCCGGAGGCGGAGCCCGCCGAGGCCGCCGAGGCCGCCGCCAAGCCGCGCCGCCGCCGCACGCGGGGCGCGAGGGCCGCCGAGGCCGCCACGGCGGCTGTCGAGACGGCTGAGGGCGCCGAGGGCGCCACGGAGGAGCCCGCGCACGCCGCCGACGAAGCGGCGGTGACGACGGCGGAGGCTCAGGAGGCCGTGGAGGCCCCCGCGAAGCCGCGCCGCCGCACCCGCGCCAAGGCCGCCGAAGCGGCGGAAGCCGCCGAAGCCGCCGTCGAGACGGCCGAAGGCACGACGGAGGCGACCAAGCCCCGCCGACGCACCCGCAAGGCCACCGAGACGGCAGAAGCCGCCGCCGAGACCGCCGAGGGCATCACGGAGGCGACCAAGCCCCGCCGTCGCACCCGTAAGGCCACCGAAGCAGCGGAAGCCGCCGTCGAGACGGCCGAAGGCACGACGGAGGCGACCAAGCCCCGCCGACGCACCCGCAAGGCCACCGAGACGGCAGAAGCCGCCGCCGAGACGGCCGAAGGCACGGCGGAGGAGGCCAAGCCCCGGCGTCGCACTCGCGCCGCCGCCAAGGCCGACCCCGTCGACGCGCAGCCGGAGGCGGAGGCGGAGGCCGCCGAGGCTCCCGCCAAGCCGCGGCGCACCCGCGCCAAGGCGACGAAGGCCGCGGAAGCCGCCGTCGCGACCGCCGAAGGCACGACCGAGGCCGCCGACGGCGACGAGGCCGCCAAGCCGCGGCGCCGCACGCGCGCCAAGGCCGCCACGGCGGCACCGGCGGCGGACGAGGCCGAGGCCGCGCCCGCCAAGCCCCGGCGCCGTACGCGTGCCAAGGCGGCCGAGGCCGTCGAGGCCACGGTCGAGGGCTGACCCGGCACAACGGCCAAGGCGCAAGACACAAGGCGCAAGGCACAAGGCACAAGGCACAAGGCACAAGGCACAACGGTGCCGCACCAACAGCGACACGCCCAGGGCCCGTTCCGCGACACCGCGGTACGGGCCCTTGGGCGTTCATGTGCCGTTTCCCGCGGGCTGTATAGCCTCGTCCCATGAGCAGGCCGCCCTTTCTCACACTGCCCGCGAGCGCCCGCGCGTACCGCCTCCGGACCGCGCGCGGCGAGTTCGCCGTCCATGACGCGCGGCCCGCTTCGGCGGCGCGCGGGACCGTCCTGCTGGTCCCGGGGTTCACCGGGAGCAAGGAGGACTTCATCGCGCTGCTGGAGCCGCTCGCCGCCGCCGGTTTCCGGGCCGTCGCCGTCGACGGCCGGGGGCAGCACGAGAGCCCTGGCCCCCGTAAGGAGGCCGCGTACGCCCAGGCCGAGCTGGCGCAGGATCTGCTCGCGCAGGTCACCGCCCTGAGCGCGGCGACCGAGGACCCCGTGCATGTGCTCGGGCATTCGCTCGGCGGGCTGATCGCGCGGACCGCCGCGCTGCGCGACCCGGGGGCGTTCGCCTCGCTGACGATCATGAGTTCCGGCCCGGCGGCCATCTCCGCCCCGCAGCGCGCCCGGATCAAGCTGCTGATCGATGCGCTGACGGTGATGGACATGGAGTCCGTATGGCAGGCGATGCGCGAGCTGGATCCGCCCGAGGCGGCCGATGAGTCGACACCGCCCGGGGTGGCGGAGTTCCTGCACCAGCGCTGGCTCGGGACCGTACCGGAGCAGCTGATCGTCACCGGGCGGCAGCTCTCCGACGAGCCGGACCGGGTCGATGAGCTGGCGGCGCAGCGGCTGCGCGTCCATGTGCTGTCGGGCGAGGCGGACTACGCCTGGCCGGTGCCGCTGATGGACGAGATGGCCGGACGGCTGGCCGCCCGCCGGACCGTGATCGAGGGCTCCGGGCACTCCCCCAACGCCGAGCGGCCCCATCCCACCGCCGATGCCCTGATCTCCTTCTGGCGCGACATCGGCCTGAACACGAAGACATCGGCCTGAACACGAAGACGTCGGCTGGGCACGAAGGCGTCGGCTGAGACCGAAGACATCGGCTACCAGGTACGAAGACGTCGGCTGAGCCCAAGGCCCGCCCAGAAATCCCGCGGGCTCAGTACTGCGCCTGCAGATGCTCCCAGAAGCCGTCCCGCAGGGCCCGCCGCAGATCGGCGTGGGCGCGCAGCGAGAGCCGCAGCAGCCCCTCCGCGTCGATCAGCAGCTCCTGGTCCACGGAGCCGGGCAGATACGGATGGCCCGGCAGCAGCTCGGCGAGGGTCTCACGGCCGCGTGAGGACAGCCACTGGGCGGCGATCTGCGCCCCGACGAACCGCACCTCGTCCCGGGTCGGGGCGGGCCCGCACAGGGGCGCGTCGCCGTTCGGCTCGTAGCCGGTGGCCCGCCGGGTGACGTACGGCTTGCAGAAGTCGAGGTCGAAGGTGCGCTGGCTGTCGACCTCCCACAGCAGCGGCTCGGCCTGGTTGCGCCCGTCGAGGGCCTCGATGCCCCAGAGGTGGACGCGCGCCCCGTAGCCCTGGGCCGCCTCGACGGCGGAGACCAGGTCCTCGTCGCCGCCGATCAGCACCGCGTCGCCGATGGCGCGGTGGCGGGCGAGGGACTCCAGGTCGGAGCGGATGAGCGAGTCGACGCCCTTCTGCTGGTTGTTGGCGTTGAGGTTGCCGAGCCGGACCTTGACGTCGGGCAGCTCGGCGATGCTCTGCTGCTCCGCGGTGTGGATCCGGCGCCGGGCGCCGTCGAACCAGTAGACGCGCAGCAGCCTGCTGTCCGGGAAGATCGTGCGCGCCTTGTCGATGAACGCCTCGATGATCCCTTCGGCGTCCAGCTCGAACGCCCGGCGGTCCTCCGTGCCCGCGACCAGCCGCCCGGCGGCCGCGTAGACATACCCCGCGTCCACGAAGATCGCGTGAGTCGAGGGCGTGGTCGCGACCTCGGCGAGTACGCGCTGGAGCAGCTCGTTCGTGCGCTCGATGCCCGCGACGATCGAGGCGAGATCTTGTTGGCCCGGAGGCATGGTTTCACTCATACGCGGTTCATTCTCCGGGCGGCTCCGTGAGGGGCACAACCGGACCCTGCCCCGGCTACCAGCGGATACTTAGGCTGCGAAAAATTTTTATTAGCGTAGGGAATGTTTTCGGGGGACCCTCTGGTTGAACACGTACAGGAGGGCGCGGCAGCGACGCTGCGCGACTCCGTACACATCAGTTCTCCTTCAGGAGGATCAGACGAAGGGAGAAGCCTTGCGCTTCGAGATCATGCGCCTGGACGACGTCGATGGCACCGCCATCGAAAGCACCGTCGTGGACGCCGCCTCCGTCAACCGGATCGTGCAGCAGGCCGCCGCAATCGGCCAGCGCATCTACATCCGTCCAGCCGACACCGCCGCCCGGTAGTGCCGTAAGGCCCTCCCAGCAGCACAGAGAGTCGAGCGCCCCCGTACAGACGGTACGGGGGCGCTCGTGCGTGTCAGGCGGTGTGGGCCACCTGGATGACGCCGTTGATGATCTGCTGGACCGCGATGGCGGAGAGCATCATGCCGGACAGCCGGGTGACCAGCACCACTCCCCCTTCCTTGATCACGCGGATGATCAGCAGCGAATAGCGCATGGTGACCCACAGCACGACGTGCATGGCCGCGATCGCGGTCCACACCGCCACCTGATCGCCGATCCCGCGCGCGTGCTGGACGGCGAGGATCACCGAGACGATCGCGCCCGGCCCGGCCAGCAGCGGCATGCCGAGCGGCACGAGCGCGACGTTGACGTCCTTGGTCTGGGTCGGCTCGTCGTTCTTACCGGTGAGCAGATCGAGCGCGATCAGCAGGAGCAGCAGCCCGCCCGCGATCATCAGCGCGGGGACCGAGACATGCAGATAGTCGAGGATCTGCTGACCCCCGATGCCGAAGACGGCGATGACGCTGAAGGCGACGGCCGCCGCCTGGCCCGCCATCTTGCGCTGGACCTTGGCGGGGCGGCCCGAGGTCAGGGCGAGGAAGATGGGCGTGATGCCCGGCGGGTCCATGATCACGAACAGGGTGAGGAAGAGGGAGCCGAAGACGGCGACGTCGAACACGGTGAATGGCCTTGCGGGAACGAGCAGCGGTGCGGTGCTGAGACGGTAAGGGAATCGGCGGGAAGACGGAGTGAACGCGGAGCAGCGTGAAGGCGGGGGCTCAGCCGCCCGCGCCCGGCACCGGGAAGGCCCCGGTCGCCCGGCGCACGATCTCCCCGTAGATCTCGGGATCGGTCGTGTACTCGCCGAGCCGACAGGTCTTACGGCTGCCGTGATAGTCGCTGGAGCCGGTGGTGAGCAGGCCGAGCTCGGCGGCGAGACCGCGCAGCCGGGCGCGGATGTCCTCGGTGTGGTCCATATGGTCGACTTCGATACCGTCGAGGCCCGCCGCCGCCAGCTCGCCGATCGCGCTCTCCGGGACGCACTGGCCGCGCTTGACGGCCAGCGGATGCGCGAAGACCGCGACCCCGCCGGCGCCCTTGATCAGCCGGATCGCGTCGAAGGGGTCCAGCTCGTGCTTCTCCACATGCGCCCGGCCGCCGTCGGCCAGCCAGTCCTGGGTGAAGGCGTCCGAGACGCTCGCCACGACGCCCAGCTCGACCAGCGCGGTGGCGACGTGCGGCCGTCCGACGGCCCCGTCCCCGGCGATCTCCGCCACCCGGTCCCAGGTGATCGGCACGTCCAGCTCGCGCAGCTTCGCGACCATCGCACGGGCCCGCGGCACCCGGTCGTCGCGCACCAGCTCGCGCTCGCGCGCCAGCTCGGGTTCCGCCGGGTCGAAGAGGTACGCCAGCATGTGCAGGCTGACCCCGTTGAGGCGGCAGGACAGCTCGGCGCCGGTGACCAGGGTCAGCCCGGAGGGCAGCGCCTTCGTCGCCTCCTCATAGCCGCCGACGGTGTCGTGATCGGTGAGCGCGACGACGTCCAGACCCTGGGCGGCGGCGTTCCGTACCAGCTCGGCGGGGGTGTCCGTACCGTCCGACGCAGTGGAGTGGGTGTGCAGATCGATGCGCACGGCACGGGCTCCAAGCTGCGTTCGGGATGGATCGAGGGGACGCCCCAGCATAACCACGCCGGCACCTGCCGGGTCGGCCCGGGGCCTGACCTGTGCATGACCTACCGGTACGGCGAGGGCCAGGAGCGGCATGACCTACCGGTACGGCGAGGGCCAGGAGCGGAGGGGCTCAGGGCGAGAGCAGCCTCGGGGAGAGCGCCCCGCAGGGCACCAGGTCCACCTCGGCCCCGGCGTCCCGCAGATCGGTGAGCACCATCTCGTCGTACATCAGCAGCCCGGTCTGCTCGGGCCAGACGACCGCCCACAGCCACAGCCCGCACGCCTCGCCCGCGAAGACCGCGCGGTCGTCCGGGGTGCCCTCGACATGCCACAGCGGGGTGGGCCGTCCGGCGGCCAGCACCTTGACGTGCGGCGGTTTGTCCACCCGCATCCCCGGCCCCGGGTCGGGCCCCGGGAGGCCCGCGAAACGCGCGCCGAGGCCGACGCCCAGTTCCTCGGCGATCAGCAGCAGCTCACCCGGGCCGCCCAGCGGCCCGGGGCCCGAGCAGGCCACGGTGGTGGCGCGGCCGCCGCTGCGGTCGTCCCCGGCGCAGGCCACACCGGTGAACAGCCAGCCCACGGGCAGCGGCCACGGCATCCATACGGGCACCCGGGCGCGGTTGGTGACGACCACGAGTGCTTCGACGCTCGGCGGGACGACCGGCTGGAGGGGGTGCACCGTGCCGTGCACGCCGCACTGCCAGGAGTCGGCGAAGAGACCGGGCGCTCGCACCCGGCCACCGCACTTCGGGCAACTGGGTTCGCCCCTCATAGGGCCCCACGGTCCTCCCCGGTCGTCGCCGCGTCAAGGACGATCACCCGTCCGGAGGTCACTTCCCGCACCAGTTCCCGTACGGCCCCCGTACGACCCCGCCGCGGTTCTCGTACGACCCCGCCGTGGTTCCCGTACGACCCCGCACCCGGGAATCAGACCGTAAGAGCGTCAGCCCGACAACGGCACCCCGGACCGCGCCGGGTCGCGCAGATCCGTGCCGTGCCGCAGCCAGCGGTCCTGGAGGGCGCCGGCGCCGTGCACCCGCTTCCAGGCCGCCTCGTTCGTGGTCATCGGCAGCATCGGCAGGAAGCGCACCGGCTCCATGGGCTCCAGCAGCTCCAAGTCCTCGACCAGGCCACCCGGTTCGGCGACCAGGACGGAGCTGAAGGGTGCCCCGGGCCACAGCGGCCCGCCGAGGTCCAGCGACGCGCCGGGAGTCACCACGACCCCCTCGACCTGGGGCGAGGCGGCCAGCACGGCGAGCGGGCGGAGCACCTCGTCGAGGACGGAGGAGTCGGGGCCGGAACCGCCCGTCCTTACGGTCAGCACCAACTCGGCGCGCGGCCCGCGCAGCGGGTCGGCGACGGCGGCGGTCGGGCTGGTCATCGGATGGTCCGACATGCCGAGCGTGGCGTAGCGGATCACATCGCTCTCATCGCGGAATCGCAGCACCTCGATGCGGTCCGTACCGACGAAAGTGACGGCGGCGCGGGCGTCCGGCTCGCCCAGCGCGGTGATCAACCGGGCCTCGACCAGCTGAAGAACGTCTGACATGCGGTGAGCATAGATCGCGTATCGAACAGGCAAAGCGGCGACGTAACGGTTCTGCCGACTGATAGCCTTAATCCTTGCCCAGGGAGTTACAGATCGTCCCTCACGAGGGACCGGCCGGAGGAGGTGGGGCTGCGGTGGATCCTAGTCGACCGTGCAGTACCGACAGTTCTCCCGTCGTTTCCCCTTGGTATGCGACTTCATGATCTGAGCCTTCCGTACCCCGCCGCTGGGCGGTGAAACACGCGAAGCCCACTCGCATCCAGGGCATCTGACGGTAGAGCGCCTTCGTACCGCTTTGTTCAGTTCCGAAGAACCTTCCGTCAGCGCCATCGCACGGAGCGCCGCCCGCTTTGCGGACGTACGGGCACGGGATGTCGTACGTCCACCTTCCGGGCGCCGCGCTGCGCCGCGCGCCCGCCGCTGACGGCCGGCCCGTGAAGGAGCCCGTCATGTCGATGATCCGTGACCTGCGCGCAGCCGTTCGCCCCGCCCTGCGCCGTTCCCGTACCGCCAGTGACTACGACGCGACGCGTGACCCGTCGGTCACCAGCGCCGTGGTCGACTGCGGGGTCTACCGCGACGGCAAGCGGGTCAGCGAACACGTGAGCCCGGCGAAGGCCATGGAGCGGGTTCGCGAGGAGGGCGGGTTCGCCTGGATCGGACTGCACGAGCCGACCGAGCGCGAGTTCGCGGGGATCGCCCAGGAGTTCGGGCTGCACCCGCTGGCGGTCGAGGACGCGGTGCAGGCGCACCAGCGGCCCAAGCTGGAGCGGTACGACGACACCCTCTTCACCGTCTTCAAGACCATCCACTACGTGGAGCACGTCGAACTCACCTCGACCAGCGAGGTCGTGGAGACCGGCGAGGTGATGTGCTTCACCGGCCGGAACTTCATCGTGACCGTGCGGCACGGCGGCCAGGGCTCGCTGCGCGCCCTGCGCCACCGGCTCCAGCAGGACCCCGAGCTGCTCGCCAAGGGCCCCTCGGCGGTGCTGCACGCCATCGCCGACCAGGTGGTCGACGGCTATCTCGCGGTGGCCGACGCGGTCCAGGACGATATCGACGAGGTCGAGATCGACGTCTTCTCCGCCGCGACCTCCCGGCGGGGCGGCGACGCGGGCCGGATCTACCAGCTCAAGCGCGAGGTCCTGGAGTTCAAGCGGGCCGTGTCGCCGCTGCTGCGGCCGATGCAGCTGCTGAGCGAGCGTCCGATGCGGCTGGTGGACCCGGACATCCAGAAGTACTTCCGCGATGTCGCGGACCATCTGGCGCGGGTCAGCGAGCAGGTGCTGGCCTTCGACGACCTGCTGAACTCGATCCTCCAGGCCAATCTGGCGCAGGCCACGGTGGCGCAGAACGAGGACATGCGGAAGATCACGTCCTGGGCGGCGATCTTCGCCGTGCCGACGATGATCGCGGGGATCTACGGCATGAACTTCGACTACATGCCGGAGCTGCGCTGGAAGTTCGGCTACCCGACCGTGCTCGTGGTGACGGTGGGCATCTGCTTCGCGATCCACCGGGGCTTCAAGCGCAACGGCTGGCTGTAGGGCCGGACGGCGGACGGGCCATCGTCAGGCGGGGTCGTCCGGCATCAGCCGGTGTTCGTCCGACCTCAGCCAGGTTCGTCCGGCATCAGCCGGGCTCGTCTGCCGTGCCCTTCCCGTCCGCCATGATGACCAGCGCGAGACCGGCGAGGATCACCGCGAGCGCCGGGTAGGCGGCCACGGGCGGCATCTGGCCCAGCCACAGGGCCGCGATCAGGGCCGCCCCCGGCGTCTCCAGCAGGATCGCGGTCGAGGTGACGGACGGGCCGAGGCCCTTGACCACCCGGTTGATGAGGGTGTGCCCCAGCAGTTGCGCGGTGACCGTCAGCGCGGCCAGCCGCAGCCAGGTGGTGCCGCTGTAGCCGCCCAGCTCCGCGCCCGCCACCAGGCAGGTCAGCAGCAGGAGCACGCTGGTGGTGGTGTAGCAGACGTAGGCGTACGCGGTGGTGCTCACCGAACGGCGCACCTCCGCCCCGAGCAGCACGTACCCGGCCGCCGCGACCCCGCCCAGCAGCGCGAGCCCGTCGCCCAGCAGGGCGCGCGGGGAGGCGGACAGGTCGACCCCGGTGAGGATCACCACACCGAGGATCGCCAGCCCCATGCCGAGCCAGGCGAGCGTGGGCGGGCGGTGGCCGCGCAGCCGCAGCAGCAGCGCCGTCCAGATGGGGGTCGTGGTCACCAGCGCGGTCGAGGAGGCCACGGAGGTCATGTGCAGGCTCGGCAGCCAGGCCCCGAAGTGCACCGCGAGCAGCGCCCCCGCCCCGGCCGACAGCAGCACCGTCCGGCGGCCCATCGCGCGCAGCTCGCCCCGGTGGCGCCAGAGGGCGAACGGGGTGAGCGCGCCCACCGCCATGGCGTTGCGCCAGAAGGCGATGGCGAGCGCGGGCGCCACCGTCGCGGCGGCCAGCGGCGCGGAGAGCGAGACCCCGGCGATGGCGACCGTAAGGAGCACGACATCCACAGGACCGCTGCGGAAGCGGCCACCGTCACCGGGTGCGGTGGGCGTGGCGGTGGGGGCTGAGGCACGGGCGGCACGGGCGGTCGGCACGGCGCCAGGGTAAGGCGCGTGACCATGAGACGGAACTGTCATTTCACGGGCTGGGACGGGTACGGGACTGGCCTAGGCTGTCGGCATGACGCAGACGCCGATGGACCGCGCCCTTGTCGAGGAGGCGGCCAAGAAGTCCGCCCTCATCTGGGTCCAGGGCACCGAGGGTGCCCCGCGCGCCCTGTGGCACGTCTGGCACGAGGGCGCGGTCTGTCTCGTCGGGGACGGGCCCGACGAGCAGCCCCTCAAGGGCCTCGGGCTCGCCGACGGCGGCGGCGCCACCGTGACCGTGCGCAGCAAGGACAAGGGCGGGCGCCTGGTGAGCTGGCCCGCGCGAGTGGCCGAACTGGCCCCGGGCGGCGAGGCGTGGACCGCGGCGGTCGACGAGCTCAAGGGCAAGCGGCTGAACGCGGCGGACGCCGACCACATCGCGGAGCGCTGGGCCCGTGAATGCCGGGTGCTGCGGCTGGAGCCCACGCCCGGGGCGCTCGCCGAGCACCCCACCGGCTCCCTGGCGGCCACCCCGCTGCCGTCCCCCGCGATCACCCGCCGCCCGATCCCGGCGGCGCTCCCCAAGCTGCTGGCCCGCCGCAAGAAGCGGGCCCGTGACGCCCGTAAGGACGCGTCGTAGCGAGCTGACGCCCGGTAAGGACGCACCCCAGCGGGCCGACGACCGTAAGGACGCGTCCAGGCTGTCCGACGACCCGTGAGGACGCGTCCCGTGCGGGGCGTCGGGATCGGCTACGGCGTCTCCGGGATCTGCTGCCCGTAGTCGAGCACATGGCCCTTCTCCGGGGCGGTGAGCTCGAAGCCCTTGTTCCAGTCCGCGAGCCGGATCACCCCCGCGCCGCCCGCCCGCTGCAGCCGTAGCGGATACGGCCTTCCCTCCAGCGAGACGTCGAGCGAACCGCCCTCACCGGCCTTACCGCCGCTGATGGTGATCGTCCGCACGCCGTCCACCTGCCCGTGGTCGCCCGTGGCGATCTTTCCGTGCAGTCCGAGCAACCCGTCGAGCAGCAGCTTCATATCGGTGAAACCGCTGAGCCGCTGGTAGGAGGGATCGCCGGAGGGGACCTTCACATACTTGTTGTCCAGCTTGCCGGCCGCGTCGCCCACTCCGCCGCCGCCACTCTCGCCGTCGTGCGACCAGAAGCCCGCGTCGGCCTTGAGATAGAGCTCCTTGCCGACGCGCAGCAGTTCGAAGCTGGAGCCCTTGGAGGAGACCTGGCCCGTGCCGCCGTCGGCGTTGAGCCGCATGTCCAGCTTGTAGGTGGCTCCGCTGGTGACGAGGTTGCCGGAGAGGCGCACCGAACTCGCGCTACCGGCCGCCTGACGGGCCTTGCTCTCGATCTTCGTGGCGGGGAGCTTTCCCACGCCGTTCGTCCCCGCGTCGGGATCCTTCTCCCCGCCGCCGCCACACGCGGCGAGCGTGGCGGCCAACCCCGCGCACATCGCCGCAACGACAGCCCTGTTCCGGGTGCGCACGTCCGCTCTGCCTCCTGATGCCGGTGCAGTAGGGCAGCGTACCGGTGCCGTCCCGCGGTGTCCGCAGGGTGCCGCGGTGCCTTCGCCCGGCGGCAGGGCAGGTGCGGGCACGTTAGCCTGAAACCGGTGAAGAGCGGATCATCGCCTTGAATGACCGCGAAACCTGACAAGAGAGCCCCATGGACGAGGGGAGGCAGGGCATGCCGGCAGGCACCCCCCGGGTCTTCGTCTCGCATCTCGCGGGCGTCGCCGTCTTCGATCCGAACGGCGACCAGGTGGGGCGGGTGCGCGATCTCGTGGCGATGCTGCGGCTGGCCGGCCGCCCGCCGCGGGTGCTCGGTCTGGTGGTCGAGGTGATCGGCCGCCGCCGGATCTTCCTGCCCATGACCCGGGTGACCGGTGTGGAGTCCGGCCAGGTCATCACCACCGGTGTGCTCAACATGCGCCGCTTCGAACAGCGCCCCACCGAGACCCTCGTCCTCGGCGAACTGCTCGACCGCACCGTGCGGCTGGTCGAGACCGGTGAGACGGTGACGGTCCTGGACGTGTCGATGAGCCAGCTGCCCGCGCGCCGGGAGTGGGAGGTCGACAAGGTCTACGTCCGCCGCGGCAGGACCCGCGCGCTGGGCCGCCGCGGCGAGGCGCTGACCGTGGACTGGTCGTCGGTCACCGGCTTCTCACTGGAGGAGCAGGGGCAGGGCGCGGAGAACCTGCTGGCCACCTTCGAGCAGCTGCGCCCCGCCGACCTGGCCAATGTGCTGCACCATCTGTCCGCCAAGCGCCGGGGCGAGGTGGCGGCCGCCCTGGACGACGAGCGGCTCGCGGACGTCCTGGAGGAGCTGCCCGACGACGACCAGGTGGAGATCCTCGGCAAGCTCAAGGAGGAGCGCGCGGCCGACGTCCTGGAGGCCATGGACCCCGATGACGCGGCCGATCTGCTCTCCGAACTCCCCGAGCCCGAGAAGGAGCGGCTGCTGGACCTGATGCGCCCCCGGGACGCCGCGGACATGCGGCGGCTGATGTCGTACGAGGAGGGGTCGGCGGGCGGTCTGATGACGACCGAGCCGATCGTGCTGCGCCCGGACGCCACCGTCGCGGACGCGCTCGCCCGGGTGCGCGACCAGGACCTGACCCCCGCGCTCGCCGCCCAGGTCTATGTCTGCCGCCCGCCCGACCAGACGCCCACCGGGCGCTATCTGGGCATCATCCACTTCCAACGGCTGCTGCGCGACCCGCCGTTCACTCTCGTCGGCGCGGCCGTCGACTCCGATCTGCCGACGCTGCCGCCGGACACTCCGCTGCCCGTCGTCGCCGGCCATCTGGCCACGTACAACCTGCTCGCGGCGCCCGTCGTGGACGAGACCGGCTCGCTGCTCGGCGCGGTCACGGTCGACGACGTCCTGGACCATCTGCTGCCGTCCGACTGGCGGGAGCGCGAACTGCACGGCGGGATGGCCCTGCCGGAGGCCGCCGATGGACAGTGACGGCGGCCGTCTGGACCGGCCCAAGGCGCGGCGCCGCAGCCCGCTGCCGCGCTGGGACCCCGAGGCGTTCGGCAAGGCGTCGGAGCGGATCGCGCGCTTCCTGGGCACCGGGCGGTTCATCGCCTGGATGACGGCCTTCGTGACCTTATGGCTGCTCTGGAACATCCTGGCGCCGCCGCGGCTGCGGTTCGACCCGTTCCCGTTCATCTTCCTGACGCTGATGCTCTCGCTCCAGGCGTCGTACTCGGCCCCGCTGATCCTGCTGGCCCAGTACCGGCAGGCCGACCGCGACCGGGTCAATCTGGAACAGGACCGCAAGCAGAACGAACGGTCCATCGCCGACACCGAGTTCCTCACCCGGGAGATCGCGGCGCTGCGGACCGGCCTGGGCGAGGTGGCCACCCGCGACTGGCTCCGCGACCAGCTGGCGGACCTGCGCCAGGGGCCGGACGGCGGCCGGAGCGCCCCGCGGCCGGGCGGCCACGGCGAACCCCGGTCGAGTGAGGAACCCGACCGCTGACGGCAGCCCGCGCCCCGCCCACGGCGCCGTACCATCTCCGTATGGCTACCGACACCCTCCCAGCGCCGAGCGAAGACGCGGTACGCGCCGCGCTCGCGACGGTCAACGACCCGGAGATCCACAAGCCGATCACCGAACTCGGCATGGTCAAATCCGTCGAGATCGCGGCGGATGGCTCGGTCGCCGTGGTGGTCTACCTCACGGTCTCCGGCTGTCCGATGCGGGACACGATCACCAGCAACGTGCGGACGGCGGTCGCCGGGGTCGAGGGTGTGACCGGAGTCACGGTCGACCTCGAGGTGATGAGCGACGAGCAGCGGCGTGAGCTGGCCGCCTCGCTGCGCGGCGGCCAGGCCGAACGCGAGGTGCCGTTCGCCAAGCCCGGCTCGCTGACCCGGGTGTACGCGGTGGCCTCCGGTAAGGGCGGCGTCGGCAAGTCCTCGGTGACGGTCAACCTGGCCGCCGCGCTGGCCGCGGACGGGCTCAAGGTCGGCGTGGTGGACGCCGACATCTACGGCCACTCGGTGCCCCGCATGCTGGGCGCCGACGGACGGCCCACCCAGGTGGAGAACATGATCATGCCGCCGTCGGCGAACGGCGTGAAGGTGATCTCGATCGGGATGTTCACCCCCGGGAACGCCCCGGTGGTCTGGCGCGGGCCGATGCTGCACCGCGCGCTCCAGCAGTTCCTGGCCGATGTCTACTGGGGCGACCTCGACGTGCTGCTGCTCGACCTCCCCCCGGGCACCGGCGACATCGCGATCTCCGTCGCGCAGCTGGTGCCCAACGCCGAGATCCTGGTGGTGACCACGCCGCAGCAGGCCGCGGCCGAGGTCGCCGAGCGGGCCGGCGCCATCGCCGTCCAGACCCATCAGAAGATCGTCGGCGTGGTGGAGAACATGTCCGGGCTGCCCTGCCCGCACTGCGACGAGATGGTCGACGTCTTCGGCACCGGCGGTGGCCAGATGGTCGCCGACGGGCTCAGCCGGACCACCGGCACGACGGTGCCGGTCCTCGGCGCCATCCCGATCGACGTACGGCTGCGCGAGGGCGGCGACGAGGGCAAGCCGGTCGTGCTCACCGACCCCGACTCCCCCGCGGGCAGCGCGCTCAAGGCGATCGCGGGCAAGATCGGCGGCCGTCAGCGCGGCCTCGCGGGCATGTCGCTGGGCGTCACCCCGCGCAACAAGTTCTGAGCGGACGCGGTCGCGGACACGACCGCGGACGCGGTCTGCGGCTGACGCGCTCGTAAGGCCACGGCCGACGCGCTCGTGACACAGGGCTGAGGGGCGGTTTCCCGGGGAAACCGCCCCTCAGCCCTGTGCGGCCCTACCCGTCCTGCCCGTCGTAGCGGGCGATGTCCTTCACGACGGCGAAGCCCAGGCCGTAGGCGCTCATCCCGCGCCCGTACGCCCCGATGTGCACGTCCTCGTTGGCCGTACCGGCCAGCACCCAGCCGTACTCCGACTCGCGGTAGTGGAAGTCGGTCGGCACCCCGTCCACCGGGAGCGACAGCTGCGACCAGCTCTCGCCCTCCAGGTCGTCCGCCAGCTCCCAGGCGATCGCGGTCTGCTGGTCCAGCCAGTCCTGGCGCAGCGCCCGCTCCATCCGGGTCGGCCAGGTGCACGACAACAGGCCGGAGCCGGCCAGCCAGGCGGCCGAGGAGACCGTGGTGGCCTCCAGCTTGCCGGTGCCGTCGGCGCTGTCCCGCCCCGGGCGGCTGGCGACGGTGACGACGACCGTGAAGTGCTGCTGGTCCATATCGGTCTCGACCTTCAGGGACGGCTCCTCGCCATGGCCGGTCGAGCCGTACTCGACGATGCCGTCCGCGGCCGCACCCACCTGCAGCAGCCAGCGGGGACCGGTGAACGCCTCGTCAAGCCCGTACCAGGGGAAGGCGGCCATCAGATAGCCGTCGACGCTCCGCCGGGCGTCGGCGGGCATCCCCTGCGCGGCCGCTGCCACCCCTCGTTCCCCTAGCCGACCCGTGGTCTCCATGTGCGCGCGGCCTCCTCGTGTGCCCTGCGTCGTGGGCGGCCCGCCCCCCTCGGGCGACCCTCACCCCGGACAAAGGGAGGATAGCCATACGGGTCAACCAGGCCGGGCATACGGGGGGATCAAGTGGCGTCGGAGTCGAAAGGCGGACGCTCATCGCGCTTCGGCTCCTCACGCTTGCGCAGCAGGTCAGGCGTGCTGGAGTCGTCCTTGGACAGCGACAGCGGGGCGGTGCCGGAAGCCCCTGAAGAGCCCTGCGGCGGGTCACTCTCCCGGCCGTGCACCGCGTCGGCGACCTCCGCCATCTCCTTGCGGAGGTCGAAGCCGTTACGGATCTCCTTCAGGCCCAGCTCATCGGAGTCCAGCACGTGCTTGCGCACGAACGTCTTGGGGTTGAGGTCCTCGAACTCGAAGTCCTTGAACTCCGGCCCCAGCTCCGAGCGGATGTCCTCCTTGGCACTGTCGGAGAACTCCCGGATCTTCCGGATGAACTGCGTCACGTCCCGAATCACCTTCGGGAGCTTGTCCGGGCCGAAGATGAGCACCGCAAGGACAACGAGCGCGACAAGCTCGAGAGGTCCTATGTCCAACACCTTGCAGCTCCTCAAGACGTCTGGGCCCCGGCCTGGGCCACTCAATACCGTACCTGGCGGTGGGGTCGGCGCGGGAGACGGCCGGGCCAACAACGGGCGTCAGCCGCTGCTCGCCGAGCCCAGGGTCAGCTCCGCGGCGCGCTCCTTGCCGTCGCGCCTGATGGTGAGGCCGAGCCGGTCCCCGGGGCGGTGGCTGCGGATCTTCACGATCAACTCCTGGCCGCTGTGCACCCGTACGCCGTCCACCTCCGTGATCACGTCACCGGGCTCGATCCCCGCCTTGTCGCCGGGGCCGCCCGCGGTGACCGGCGCGCCACCGCCGGCGCCCTTGGTGTTCACCCGGGCGCCGTCGCCCGTGTAGCCCATGTCGAGGGTGACGCCGATGACCGGATGGGTGGCCTTCCCGGTGTTGATCAGCTCCTCGGCGACCCGCTTGCCCTGGTTGATCGGGATGGCGAAGCCCAGGCCGATGCTGCCGCCCTGGCCGCCGCCGAGGCCCGAGCCGTCGTCGGCCGCCCGGATCGCGCTGTTGATCCCGATGACCCGCGCCTTGCGGTCGACCAGGGGGCCGCCGGAGTTGCCCGGGTTGATCGGGGCGTCGGTCTGCAGCGCGTCGACATAGCTGACGTCGCTGCCGTCCTCCTTCTCGCCGCCCGCGGTGATGGGGCGCTCCTTGGCGCTGATGATCCCGGAGGTGACCGTGCCCGCCAGGTCGAAGGGGGCGCCGATGGCCACGACGGGGTCGCCGACGCGCACGGAGTCGGAGTTGCCCAGCGGCAGCGGGGTGAGCCCGGAGACGCGGTCGACCTTGATCACCGCGAGGTCGTAGCCGGTGTCGCGGCCGATCACCTCGGCCTTGGCGTCCTGGCCGCTGTTGAAGGTCACCGATATGTCGCCGTCCGTGCCGGCGGGCTGGACGACGTGGTTGTTGGTGAGGATGTGGCCCTGCTTGTCGAGGACGAAGCCGGTGCCGGTGCCCTCCTCCGCGCTGCCGCGCACATGGATGGTCACCACGCCGGGCAGCGACCTGGCGGCGATCCCGGCGACGCTGCCCGGGGACCTGGCCTCCTTCTCGACCGGGGCCTGCGGCAGCTTCACGTCGACGCCCCCGGAGGCCCGGTCCCGCTCCGCGTAGGCGCCGATACCGCCGCCGAGGCACCCCGCGACCAGGGCGATCAGCAGCACGGCGACCCAGGCGCCGCGGCGGGAGACGGTCTTCCGCTCGCGCTCCCGCCCGGCCGGCGGCGGAACCACGGTCCAGGGGTCGTAGCCGCCCCACTGGACGCCCTGGGCGGGCGGGGCCATGGGGGCGCCCTGGTGGCTCTGGTGGGGCTCTCCGGGGCCCGGAGGCGGCGGTGTGCCGTGCGGCGGGGTCATCCCGGGGTGCTGTGGGATGGGCGGAGGCGCGCCCTGGCCCGGTACGGGCCCCGCGGCAGGCGGCACGGTGGTGCCGTGGGGCGGGGTCATCCCGGGCGCCTGGGGCGGCGCCTGGGCCATTCCGGGCGGGAGGTGGGTGCCCTGCGCGGGGGTGGCCACCGGGTGCTGAACGGGCGGGGCCGGGGCCCACGGCCCCGGGCCGCCGTAGGGCGGGGTGCTGTACGGGTCGGGCTCGTGCAACGGCCGGGGCGCCGGCTCCTCGGGCGCCTCGGGCGCCGGGCCCTCCACGGGGGCGTCCACCGGCTCCGGCGCCATCGGCGCGGCGGCCGCCTCCGTACGCTCCTCGGCGCCCTCCGCCGCCTCGTTCGGCCGGTCGCCGGGTCGCGCGGCGGCCGGGCGGCTCCACCACTTCGGCTTCGGCTTGGGCCCAGGGGCCGTCGGCTCGTCCATGATCTCCCCAAGTTCCCGCAGACAGGCAGGGACCGCACCCGTCCGGGGCATACATCGCCGCCTCCGGGTCGCGCTGCCCGGAGGCGATTCAATCAGGTCCGTCGGCGCTTGCGCAGGGCGGACGAAAAGACCTTGTCATGATCGGCAAAGACACAGGCGGCCGGAGACGGGCCGCCGTGATCGCCGTCGTACCGCCGTCGTACCGCTTCCGCGCTACTTCGGGGGAGCGCTGACCCCGAGGTACGGCGAGGCGCCCGAGGCGGGCCCGGACGGGATCTCCAGCTGGGTGGGCCGGGGGGCCGGGGGCGTGGAGTTCGACGTCCGCAGCAGCTCCGTGACCGAGAGAATCGGCTGTATCAGCGGATTCAGCGCCGCCACGGGCTGGCGCAGGGACGGCGGGTACGGGGTGGCCGTCGGGGACGAGGCGCCCGTGCTGGTGTCCGTGGTGGCCAGCAGGCCCACCTCCTGGCGGGTGCGCTCCCGAACGCCCGCGTTCACGGCGGTGTCGGTGCCCACCGGGGAGACCGGGGCGTCGGCGCCGTCGGCCGAATTGCCCGGGGGGCCGACCGCCGCGTCCAGCGGCAGGGCCGCGCCGAGCGCGAAGGCCGCCAGGGAGACCGCTCCGGCCGCCGCGAAGGCGAACCTGCGGCGCGGGGCGGGGCGCTCGACCTCATGGATCCGGAAGCCGCGCTGACGTGAGGCACGGGCCGACGCCGCCGGCGCGATCGCGGTGCCCGGGGGCATCGTGGGCACGAAGGCGAACGCCCGCTCCCGTCTCTCCTCCGGCTCCCGCACATCGTGCACCTCGCGCACGTCCCGCGACCCGACGCGCAGGTCGCGCGGGCCGAAGACGCCCGAGCCCCCGAAGGGGGAGCCACCCATACCGTCATCGCCGCCCGCGGCCGGCAGGCCCTGGAGACGGGCCAGAAAGCCCTCCGACGGTGCCGGGGGCGCCGTCTGGGCGAACACGTTTTTCAGCCGACGCTGAGCATCGGCCTCCGCCTTGCACTTGCAGCAGGTGGCGAGATGGGCGAGGACGCGCTCGCGCGCGTCATGCCCCAGCTCACCGTCGACCAGAGCCGCAAGGCGGTCGCCGAGATGCTGCTCGGCGGGGGACGGACCGCCTGATCGGGTCACGCGATTCCGACCTCCCCGCTCAGCCGGGGGGCCGTGACACGCGGCGCCACCGCGGCGACCTCTTGCTGCTGTCCGGTCCGCGCCGCGGGGGCACGGTGCTGCAGCGCCTTGCGCAGATGCGAGCGGCCGCGGTGGATGCGGCTGCGCACGGTGCCCAGCTTGACGCCCAGGGTGGCCGCGATCTCCTCGTACGACAGCCCCTCGATGTCACAGAGCACCACGGCGGCGCGGAACTCCGGGGCGAGGGTGTCCAGCGCCTGCTGCACATCCGCGTCGAAGTGGGTGTCGTTGAAGTGCTGCTGGGGAGAGGGCTCGCGGCTGGGGAGCCGCTCCGCCGCGTCCTCGCCGAGCGCGTCGAAGCGGATGCGCTGCCGACGGCGGACCATGTCGAGGAAGAGATTGGTGGTGATGCGGTGCAGCCAGCCCTCGAAGGTGCCCGGGGTGTACGTCGACAGCGAGCGGAAGACGCGGACGAACACTTCCTGGGTGAGATCCTCGGCATCGTGCTGGTTACCGGTGAGCCGATAGGCGAGGCGGTAGACCCGTGCGCTGTGCGTGCTGACGATCTCCTCCCAGGTGGGAGGCGTCCATGCCGCGTCCGCATCCGTGGCGAAGGTCGCGGTGGTGGCGGACTCGGCGGCCGGCGCACCTCCCGTGCCCTTCGGGTTACGGGGGTGAGAACGATCAGCGGTGTTGGTCACGGATTTCGGCTCGCCCACTGACCTGCGAAAGCGCTTCAGCACTCTCCGGTCACCGGCCGCAGCCGCACCTCCCCTGTCGGCTCTGGTGGTGTCCAGTAGAGCCCCTACCATATCCACCTCGCCCGTTAGCTCCGGATAAGCATTTTTGACCTGCATTTGGTCGTGATCCATACGGTCCCCCCGGCTTCTACAACGCCTGGTCCCATCTGCGGGTTCCCGTGCGCAGCGGATACAGTCACCGTTGCGCCAACTACGGGGACAGGAGAGGGTCATTACCGGCAACCGGCAGACGAGCTGGGCGTTCGCCGACGCGTTCGTCGCCGAGGACGAAGCCCTTCACTGGGCCCGTGACCGGGCCCGGGAAGCAGGGCTGCGCTCGGTGTCCGCGGGCACCGGCGCCGCGCTGCGGCTGCTCGCTGCCACCGCCGACGCCAAGGTCGTCGCCGAGATCGGCACCGGGACGGGCGTCTCCGGGATCCATCTGCTACGCGGAATGCGCCCCGACGGCGTGCTGACCACCGTGGACACCGAACCGGAGATGCAGCAGTTCGCCCGGCAGGCGTTCCGCGCGGCCGGGTTCACCGGGAACCGGGCACGCTTCATCCCCGGCCGCGCCCTCGACGTGCTGCCCCGGCTGGCCGACGGCGGATACGACCTGGTCTTCTGCGACGGCGACCGGCTGGAGTGCCTGGACTACCTCGCCGAATCGTTGCGGCTGCTGCGGCCGGGCGGGCTGGTCTGCTTCGAGGGGGTCTTCACCAACGGGCGGACCGTGGACTCCGCGGCCCAGCCCACGGAGGTGCTGCGGGTGCGCGAGCTGCTGCGGACCGTACGGGAGTCCACCGTGCTCCAGTCGTCCCTGCTGCCGGTCGGCGACGGCCTGCTCTGCGCGGTCAAGCGGGGCTGAATCCCCCGGCCGGGCGGGGCCGAATCCTCATGGTGGGGCGGGGCTGAATCCTCACGGCCGGACGGGGCCGAATCCTCATGGTGGGGCGGGCTGAATCCTCACGGCCGGACGGGGCTGAATCCTCACGACCGGAACCGGGGGGGGGCCGACCGGACCGGTCCGAACGGCCGGGAGCGGCCGTCCGACGACTCCGGCGGAACCCCCTACGAGCGCTGCCCCGGCGGTCGGTACCTGACGTACCGGCCGCCGGGGCAGCGCGCGGGTGATGGTGGGCCGCAAGCCGTCAGCCGACAACCTTCTTCAGGGCGTCGCCGAGGGCGTCGGCCTCGTCCGGTGTCAGCTCGACGACGAGCCGACCGCCGCCTTCGAGCGGAACGCGCATGACGATGCCCCGCCCCTCCTTGGTCACCTCGAGCGGGCCGTCGCCCGTCCGCGGCTTCATGGCCGCCATGCTCGTTCCCCTTCCTGAAACCAGCTCATCGCAGCCGACAACCCAGGTGTCACCGGCATCGAACACGTTGCTTCCCCTTCATTATCCCGCATGGCACGACCCGATGACCAACATCGGTCGGCAACGCCTGTGCGAGGCGTTCCCCCAAAACCACTCAATTCGGGGAGGGGATCGCGGTAGCGTACGCCCGCCGTCACCGAACGAAGGGTCGGTTCTTTGACGCAGGTCACATGTCGGTCGGTCATGATCTCCGGCATGCTGTGCGCTGACCGCCGCGGCAGGCCCCCTTCCGGGCCCGCCGATGCGGCCACAGCCCGAGCCGCCCGCCCCACCCCCGGAGGACCGCCATGGCCGACACCGTGCTCTACGACCTCACCGAGGGTCTCGCGACGATCACGCTGAATCGTCCCGACGCGATGAACGCCCTGAACATCGACACCAAGGAGGCGCTGCGCGACGCGCTGCTGGAGGCCGCCGAGAGCCCGGCGGTACGGGCCGTGCTGCTCACCGGCTCCGGGCCGCGCGCCTTCTGCGTCGGCCAGGACCTCAAGGAGCACATCGGCCTGCTGGCCGCCGACCGCGACGGCAGCGGCGAGGGCTCGACCATGAACACGGTGGCGCTGCACTACAACCCGATCGTCACCGCGATCGCCGGGATGCCGAAGCCGGTGGTCGCCGCGGTGAACGGCGTCGCGGCGGGCGCCGGGGCGGGCTTCGCCTTCGCCGCCGACTACCGGATCGTCGCCGACACGGCCTCCTTCAACACCTCCTTCGCCGGGGTCGCGCTGACCGCCGACTCGGGCGTCTCCTGGACCCTTCAGCGGCTGATCGGCTACGGCCGGGCGGCGGATCTGCTGCTCTTCCCGCGCACCATCGACGCCCAGGAGGCGCTCGGCCTGGGCATCGCCCACCAGGTGGTCCCGGCGGAGGAACTGGCCTCCCGGGCGGCGGCGGTCGCCCGGCGGCTGGCCGAGGGCCCCACCGCGGCCTATGCCGCGATCAAGGAGTCCCTGGCCTTCGCCGCGGGCCACACCCTCACCGAGGCCCTGGCCATGGAGGACGAGCTGCAGCGCCGCGCGGGGGCCTCGGACGACCACGCGATCGCGGTGAACGCGTTCGTGAACAAGGAGAAGCCGAGGTTCACCGGCCGCTGACGGGACCCCGCCCCGACCCCGGCCCCGACCCCGGCCACCGGCGGCCGGGGCGCTCAGACCGCGTCGCGGACATGGCAGTCGGCCAGATGGTCGTTGACCAGGCCGCACGCCTGCATCAGCGCGTACGCCGTGGTGGGGCCGACGAAGCGGAAGCCGTGCTTCTTGAGGTCGCGGCTGAGGGCCGTGGACTCCGGGGTGATCGCGGGGACGTCGGCGAAGGTCCGCGGGACCGGGCGGCCGTCGGGCGCCGGGGCGTGGGACCAGATCAGCTCGCTCAGCTCACCGGGCTCCAGCGCCGCCGCGGCACGGGCGTTGGCGATCGTGGCGGCGATCTTGGCCCGGTTGCGGATGATTCCGGGGTCGGCGAGCAGCCGCTCCTCGTCGGCCTCGGTGAACTCCGCGACCTTCTTGATCGAGAAGTCGGCGAAGGCGGCCCGGAACCCCTCCCGGCGGCGCAGGATCGTCAGCCAGGACAGCCCGGACTGGAACGCCTCCAGGGAGACCCGCTCATAGAGCGCGTCGTCGCCGTGGACCGGGCGGCCCCACTCCGTGTCGTGGTAGACGCGGTAGTCGGCCATGGTCTCGCTCTCCAGACCCCATGGACAGCGCGGCAGACCGTCCGGCCCCTCGACGACACCCTGCTCGCTCATGCGCCATGCCCTTCGTAACCGCGGCCCTCGAAGCCGTTTCCGTCGAAACCGATCCCGTCGAAGCCCCTGCCCTCGAAGCCCCTGCCCTCGAAGCCGCCGTCCTCGAGGCCGCGCCGCTCGGGGCCGGGGTCCTCGAGGCCGGCCGGTCCGAAGCCATGGTCGCTCTCCGGGGCCGACAGCGGATCGGGGCCGGGCCCGGAGGGCGACAAGGGCTTCGGGCGCGGACCGGCGAGCGCCGCCTCCAGCTCGGCGATCCGGGCGTCGCGCTCGGCGAGCTCGGCGCCGAGGCGGCCCAGCACATCGTCCACGTCCGCCATCCGGTAGCCACGCAGCGTCATGGGGAGCCGCAGCGACTCCACATCGGCACGCGCCAGCGGCCGGTCCGCGGGCAGCGGATCGTCCAGCCGGTCCGGGGGCGCCTCGGCGAGCGGGCCGTCACCGCCGCCGACGACGGCGAGCGTGACCCCGCCGACCACAACGACCAGCGCGATCAGCAAGAACAAGAACACGGTGATCGTCTCCCCGTCAGATGCATGGTTGAGTCTGTGTCCGTCGGCCTCGATAACTGTCTGCCCCGATCGTGCCATGCCCCTCCGACAGTTATCGTCGCTGCCCGCAACCTGGAAGAAGACGTGAGGGAAGTTCGATGCTGCGGCTGGGACGACGTGAGTTCGGCGAGAACGACCGGGTGATCATGGCGATCGTGAACCGGACGCCGGATTCCTTCTACGACCAGGGTGCGACCTTCCGCGACGAGCCCGCCCTGACCCGGGTGGAGCAGGCGATCGCGGACGGCGCCGCGATCATCGACGTCGGCGGTGTCAAGGCCGGTCCGGGCGACGAGGTGAGCGCCGAGGAGGAGGCGCGCCGCACGGTGGGCTTCGTGGCCGAGGTGCGCAGGCGCCATCCGGACGTGGTGATCAGCGTGGACACCTGGCGCCATGAGGTCGGCGAGGCGGTCTGCGCCGCGGGCGCGGATGTGCTGAACGACGCGTGGGGCGGGGTCGACCCCAAGCTGGCCGAGGTCGCCGCCCGGTACGGCGCCGGGCTGGTGTGCACCCACGCGGGCGGGGCCCGGCCGCGCACCCGGCCGCACCGGATCGGCTACGACGATGTGGTGGAGGACATCCTGCGGGTCACCCTGGAGCTCGCGGAGCGCGCCGTCGAGCTGGGGGTGCGGCGCGACGGGATCATGATCGACCCGGGCCATGACTTCGGTAAGAACACCCGCCACTCACTGGAGGCGACGCGCCGGCTGAGCGAGCTGACGGAGACCGGCTGGCCCGTCCTGGTCTCGCTGTCCAACAAGGACTTCGTCGGCGAGAGCCTGGACCGCCCGGTCAAGGAGCGGCTGATCGGCACGCTCGCGACGACCGCCGTATCGGCCTGGCTGGGGGCCCAGATCTACCGGGTGCACGAGGTGGCGGAGACCCGTCAGGTGCTGGACATGGTGTCGTCCATCGCGGGCCACCGGCCCCCGGCGGTCGCCCGCCGGGGACTGGCCTGAGTGGACCGTAAGGAGCCCGAGTGGACCGTTACGGAGACGGGAGACGGGCCCGGTCAGGGGCCGGACTCCTTGGTCACCAGGTCGATCACCTCGTCGATGTCATCGGTGAGGTGGAACAGGTCCAGGTCGTGCGGGGACGCCTTGCCCTCGGCGATGAGGGTGTTGGTGAGCCAGTCGACCAGGCCCTTCCAGTAGGCGCTGCCGAACAGGACGATCGGGAAGCGGGTGACCTTCTTGGTCTGCACGAGGGTGAGCGCCTCGAAGCACTCGTCGAGCGTGCCGAGCCCGCCGGGCAGCACCACGAACCCCTGGGCGTACTTCACGAACATCGTCTTCCGCACGAAGAAGTAGCGGAAGTTGACCCCGATGTCGACGTACGGGTTCAGGCCCTGTTCGTACGGCAGCTCGATGCCCAGGCCGACCGAGACACCGCCCGCCTCGGTCGCACCGCGGTTGGCCGCCTCCATCGCGCCGGGGCCGCCGCCGGTGATCACCCCGAAGCCCGCCTCCGCGAGGGCCCGGCCGATCCGCACCCCCGCCTCGTACTCCGGGGACCCCTCGGGCGTACGGGCGGAACCGAACACGCTGATCGCCCGGCCCAGCTCCGCCAGGGTGCCGAAGCCCTCGACGAACTCCGACTGGATGCGCATCACCCGGAACGGGTCCTCATGCACCCAGTGGGTGGCCCCCTGGGTGTCCAGGAGCCGCTGGTCGGTCGTCTCGGGTCGCATCTGATGGCGGCGGCGCACGACCGGGCCCAGACGCTGCTCCCGCAGCGCTCGCTCTTCTTCGGCGTTGCCCACTGAGTGCTCCCTTCGCCAAGACCAAGATCTGGTCAAAGATCTGTGCTTCAGGGTAGGCCCCTTGGACGGCAAACAGCCGAAATCCGGGCCACGGTCACCCACCGAACCGCTGATCACACAGGTGCACGGTCCGCCGGCGCCGCTACGGGGTGCCCGGTGGGGGTCTCTCTCCCCTCCCCGCCCCTTCCCGGCACCTGACGATATGCGGCTCCGCCGCGTGGGGGGCTCCGCCCCTGGCCCCCCGGCGCCCGCGGCACAGCCGCCATACCGACGCCACGGGGAGGGGCGGAGCCCCGGCTCAGGGGCCTGGAGCGGAGCCCCGGACCGGGTCCCCCCAGCCCAGGGGCCTGGAGCGGAACCCCGGACCGGGTCTGGGGCGGAGCCCCGGACCGGGGCCTTGAGCAGAGCCCCGGACCGGGGGCTGGGGCAGAACCGCGGACCGGGGGCTGGGGCAGAGCCCCCGCGTGGCGGAGCCGTATGGAGCCGTATATCGATGCTGTCGGGGAGGGGAACAGCCCGCTGTGGGCGTTGCGGTTCGTCGGGTAGTCGCTAGTGGGTCAGCCAGGTCCGCAGTCGTTCTTCGGCCTCCAGGACGGCGGCGACCGGAACGTGCTCCTCGCGGGTGTGGGCCAGCTTCGGATCGCCGGGGCCGTAGTTCACGGCGGGCACGCCGAGTGCCGAGAAGCGGGCCACATCGGTCCAGGCGTCCTTGGGGGCCACCTCCACCCCGAGCGTCGCCACGAGGGCGGCGGCCGACGGGTGGGCGAGACCGGGCAGGGCGCCGGGCGCGCTGTCGGTGAGCTCGACCTCGAAGCCGGTGAAGACCTCGCGGACGTGGGCGAGCGCCTCCTCCTCGGAGCGGTCCGGGGCGAAGCGGAAGTTCACCGTCACCGTGCAGAAGTCGGGGATGACATTGGTCGCGTGGCCGCCCTCGATCGTCACGGCGTTGAGGCCCTCGCGGTAGGTGAGCCCGTCGATCTCCGCCCGCCGGGGCACGTAACCGGCCAGCCGGTCCAGGATCGGCGCGGCCTTGTGGATGGCGTTCTCGCCGAGCCAGCTGCGCGCGGAGTGGGCGCGCCGGCCCTGGGTGCTCACGCGTACCCGCAGCGTGCCCTGGCAGCCGCCCTCGACCTTGCCGTCGGTGGGCTCCAGCAGTACGGCGAAGTCCCCGGCCAGCCACTCGGGGTGGTTCCTGGCCAGCCGCCCCAGCCCGTTGAGCTCGGCGGCGACCTCCTCGTGGTCGTAGAAGACGAAGGTCAGGTCGCGGTTGGGCGCGGGCACGGTGGCGGCCATGCGCAGCTGTACGGCGACGCCGGACTTCATGTCGGAGGTGCCGCAGCCCCACAGCACGCCGTCGTCGTCGAGGCGCGAGGGCACGTTGTCGGCGATCGGCACGGTGTCCAGATGGCCCGCCAGCACGACCCGCTCGTCCCGGCCCAGGTTGGTGCGGGCCACGACGGCGTCCCCGTCCCGGTCGACCGTCAGGTGCGGCAGGGCCCGCAGGGCCTGCTCCACGGCGTCGGCGAGCGGCTTCTCCTCACCGCTGACCGAGGGGAAGTCGACGAGCCGGGCGGTGAGCCGGGCCGCGTCCAGGGACAGGTCGAGTGCTGGGTGTGCCATACCCGCGACCCTAGCCGGTCGGCCCGCGCGCCCGGCCGCCCCGGCCACCGGCCGCCCCCGGCCAACGTGGCGTTCCCCACCCCGCACCCGGGAACCGGAAACAGGCCGCCCGAGGCTCCAGTACCGTGTGGCCCGTGCCCCTGTCCGTCTTCTCCCACCGCGCCCGGCTGCTGCGGGCGGCGGTCGCCTGTGCCGTACTGCTGGGCCTGGCCGGATATCTGGCGGCGCAGCTGGTGACGGGTGGCGTGGGACCGCCGCGCTGTGTCGTACGGGCGGGCGGCGTCCAGGTGCGGCTCTCCCCCGAACAGACCGTGAACGCCGCCACGATCGAGGCCGTGGCCGCCTCCCGCGGGCTGCCCGAGCGGGCCGTCACCATCGCGCTGGCCACCGCCCTCCAGGAGTCGGGGCTGCGCAACATCCGCCATGGCGACCGGGATTCGCAGGGGCTGTTCCAGCAACGCCCCTCCCAGGGCTGGGGAAGCGTGCGGCAGATCCGCGACCCGGTCTACGCCGCCGGGCAGTTCTACGACGACCTGGTGCGGATGCCCGGCTACTCGCGGCTGCCGCTGACGGTGGCGGCGCAGCGGGTGCAGCGCAGCGGCTTCCCGCAGGCGTACGCGAAGCACGAGACCGAAGCGGTGGTGCTGACCGGCGCGCTCACCGGGCGCTCCGGGGCGGCCCTCAGCTGTCCGGGGCCGCCGGACGACGGCGAGGCGGGCGATCCGATGCGCGTACGGACCACGCTGAAGCGGGAGTTCGGCGCCGAGACTGAGGCACGGCCGGCCCTGGCCGGGCACGGCGGCGGTCAGCAGGCCGCCCCCTCGCCGCACACGGTGCTGGTTCCGGTGCCCAAGGCGGCGGCCCCGGGGCGGGCCGGGCAGCGCGGCTGGGAGATCGCGCACTGGGCGGTGGCCCACTCGGACGAGTTGCGCATCGAACGTGTCTCTTACGGCGGCCACGAATGGAACGCGCGGAATTCCGGGGCGGGCTGGCGTTCGGCCAAGGGGATTTCCGGGGCGGAAGTACGGATCGACACCATGCGATAGCGCATGGAATCACCGCAGTTCAGAGCGGCTGACGGTGGATTACGCGGCATGTGCGGCGGAATGGTCCGGGCGTATTACGCGCAGAAACGGATAATGCGACGCATTGCCAACTCTTTGCCTTGGGGCACCGCAACCTTCGCGAGGTTCACGCGGTATTCACAGCGTCCGAATCGCCGGACACAGACGCCAATTGTCCCCTCGTCAAAGGAGCACCATGTCCCTCCCTCTCACCCGTCGGATCGCCCGCGCGGCGCTACTGGTCGCGGCGAGCGCGGCTCCCGTCGTCGGCGCCGCCGGCGCCGCGAGTGCGGCGGAGCCGGCCCAGCCGCAGGCCTCCAACCTGGGGCTGTCCTCGTTGGACCCCGCCTCGGTCGGTGAGGTCGCCGACGTCGCCTCGCAGCAGGTCGGAAGCACGGCGGGTGACGTCAGCGGCAAGGCCGGCGGGACCGTCAAGGGGATCCTGCCGGGCAGGGCCGCCCCGGCGGACGTGGCCCCGGCCAAGCCCGCCAAGCCCGCCAAGCCCGCCAAGGGCATGAAGGCCGCCAAGTCCCACAAGGCCGCCAAGAGCACCCCGGCCAGGGCCGCCCACGCCAAGGCCGCCGGCAAGAGCGAGAGCCGGGCCCTCGGGCACGGGAAGGGCAGCGGAAAGGGCAAGGGCGGCGCCCACGCCAAGGGCAAGGGCAAGGCGGCCCCCGCCCCGGCAGCCCCAGCCGCCCCGGCAGCCCCGGCCGCCGCCCCGCAGGCCCCCGCGCCCAGCGCCCCGCAGGGCCCGGACCTCCCGGTCAAGGGCCTGCCGATCAAGGGTCTGCCGCTGCTCGGCTGATCGTCCGCCGGGCGTGAGCAGGGGCCTGGGGAGTACTCGTACCCCCCGGGCCCCTGCGGGTCCATCAGCCGCTCATGGGGTGTCCGCCGGGCCTTGCCGCCTGCGGCGGGCTGTTCCCCTACCCGCCCCTTCCCGTACCAGGGGCTTCGCCCCTGGACCCCGGACGCCCTTCGGGCGTGTCCTCAATCTCCCCCAGCTACCGCTGGGAGGTGCCCCCTGACGGGCTGAAATCAGCCCCTCCGGCGTTTGAGGAGCGGGGTCTGGGGCGGAGCCCCAGTTGAGGGAAGGGGCGGGTAGGGGAGCAGCCCGCCACAGGCGGCACCGGCCCGCCGGGCGCCCCCTCGGCTTCCCGCCGCTCAGCCCGCCAGCCGGCGGACCGCCGCTTCCACGCGCTCGTCGGTCACCGTGAACGCGACCCGGACGTGCCGCTCCCCCGCGGCGCCGTAGAACTCGCCCGGGGCCACCAGGATGCCCAGCTCGGCGAGGGCGGCCACGGTCTCCCAGCACGGCTCGTCCCGCGTCGCCCACAGGTACAGCGACGCCTCGCTGTGCTCGATGCGGAAGCCGTGGCCCGTCAGCGCCGACCGCAGCGCGGCCCGGCGCCGCTCGTAGCGCTCGCGCTGCTCCGTCACATGCTTGTCGTCACCGAGCGCCGCGACCGTGGCCGCCTGCACCGGTGCGGGGACCATCATCCCGCCGTGCTTGCGGATCTTCAGCAGCTCGCCCAGCACCGCCTCGTCACCGGCGAGGAAGGCCGCCCGGTAGCCCGCCAGATTGGACCGCTTGGAGAGCGAGTGGACCGCCACCAGACCCTCGAAGGAGCCGCCGGAGATCTCCGGGTGGAGCACCGAGACCGGGTCCGCCTCCCAGCCCAGCTCCAGATAGCACTCGTCGCTGACCACCAGCACCCCGTGGGCACGGGCCCAGGCGACCGCGGTGCGCAGCTCGTCCCTGGACAGCACCCGGCCGGTGGGGTTGGACGGGGAGTTGAGCCACAGCAGCTTCAGCCCGGCCGGGTCGAGCTCCGTAGGCTCGTCGTACGGCACCGGCTCGGCGCCCGCCAGCCGCGCGCCCACCTCGTACGTCGGGTAGGCGAGCCGCGGGAAGGCGACCCGGTCGCCGGGGCCCAGGCCAAGCTGCGTCGGCAGCGAGGCCACCAGTTCCTTGGAGCCGACCACCGGCAGCACCTGGGTGTGGGTCACCCCGGCCGCGCCCAGCCGCCGCTCCACCCAGCCGGTGAGCGCGTCGCGCAGCGCGGCCGTGCCCCAGACGGTCGGATAGCCGGGGCTGTCCGAGGCGTCGGCGAGCGCCGCGCGAATCAGCTCGGGGACCGGGTCGACGGGGGTGCCCACCGAGAGGTCGACGATGCCGTCGGGGTGGGCCGCGGCGGTCGCCTTGTACGGTTCGAGCCGGTCCCAGGGGAAGACCGGGAGGCGGGCGGAGACGGGTGGCACGGGGTGGCTCGCTTTCTTCGGAACTGCCCGGACCGAGGGGCCCGGGGAAACCCGCGGGAGCGCCGGGGAAACCGCGGGAGCGCCCGGCGAGGCCCGGGAAACAGCCCGGTCCCGCAGGCCACAGGCCATACGGGACCGCCGACTGCTTCCGGGCGCTGGCGCCGGGGCAGGGGTTACTCGTCGTGCTCCTGCGGCGGAAGCGCGGCGATGAAGGGGTGGTCCCGCTCGATCAGGCCGAGCTTGCTCGCACCACCGGGCGAACCGAGCTCGTCGAAGAACTCGACGTTCGCCTTGTAGTAGTCCTTCCACTCCTCGGGAGTGTCATCCTCGTAGAAGATCGCCTCGACCGGGCAGACCGGCTCACAGGCCCCGCAGTCGACGCATTCGTCCGGGTGGATGTACAAGGACCGCTGGCCCTCGTAGATACAGTCGACGGGGCACTCCTCGATGCACGCCTTGTCCTTCAGGTCGACACAAGGCTGCGCGATGACGTAGGTCACGCTGTCGTTCCTCCTCGTTAGGGCTGCTATCGCGCGGGAGCGCGGCGTCGTCGATGCCCGCACCTAGTATCTCCGTTCTTGGGCACCGAGCGCACATGAGGGGCTGACAGAGCTGTGGATTTCACCACTGGCGGACGTCTCGAAGTCCGGATCACCCCGGATGACGTGGGGAAACGCGTCTCGGTCAGGCTTTTGACCGAAGATCGTGTGCCCGGCGCCACCTTCACCGACGTGGTCGGGGTTCTCACATCGTGGACCGAGGGCACGCTCTCGATCACCCGGCGTACCGGTGAGCCGGTACGGGTCGCCGAGGCGTCCCTGGTGGCGGGAAAGGTGGTGCCCGCCGCTCCGGCCCGCCGCCGCGGCCCCGCCGCGAGCGCGCCGGAGCTGGACCGGGTCGCCGCCCGGGCCTGGCCGCCGGTGACCAGCGAGCCGCTGGGCGAGTGGACGCTGCGCGCCTCGGGCGGATTCACCCGGCGCGCCAATTCGGTACTGCCCCTCGGCGACCCCGGGATGGGGCTCGACGAGGCGCTGCGCCGGGTGATCGAATGGTACGCGGTTCGGGAGCTGCCCGCGTACATCCAGGTCAGCACGGGCGCCGAGGGCACCCAGGAGCTGCTCGCGGCGGAGCTGGAGAGCCGCGGCTGGATACCGGAGGTCTCCTCGCGGCTGGAGATCGCGGCCCTCGCCCCCATCGGGGACCTGGACGCCGACACCTCGGCGGTGACGCTCTCCCGCCAACTCGACGACGCCTGGCTGACCCGCTACCAGCGGTCGTCCGGCGAGCCCTCGCCCGAGGCGCGGACGGTGCTGTCGGGCGGCCCGGCGGTGTGGTTCGCGACCATAGCGGCGGAAGGGGGCGGCGCCCCGGCCGCGATCGGGCGCTGTGTGGTGGACGGCCGCTGGGCCGGGTTCACCGCGGTGGAGGTCGCCCCGGAGCGGCGGCGCCAGGGCCTGGCCAAGGCCGTGATGACGGCGCTGGCCCGCAAGGCGCTCGACGAGGGCGCATCGGCCGCGTATCTCCAGGTGGAGGCGGACAATGGCGGCGCGCACGCCCTCTACGCGGGCATGGGCTTCACCGTCCACCACAGCTACCATCACTGGCGCGCGTCCGGGGAGGATCCGCGCTGAGCATGGGTACGAGGCGGCTATGCCACGGATGAACGACGTCTCCCGCCGCCGCTGGTTCGCCACCGCGGCCCGCGAAGAGCGCCCCGATCTGGCGCTGCTGTGCCTGCTGGTGGGCATGGAGGCCGACCCCGGCCTGGACGAGACCGGAATCGACGAAGCGCAGATCGAGCTGGACCGGCTGGCCGGTCAGCTCCCCTTCTCGCCCGGCGGCCCCGAGGACTGGGCCGCCGCGCTGGCCCGCCTCCTCGGCGAGCGCCATGGCTTCCGGGGCGGCCCGGCCGACTACCGGCGGCTGGAGTCCTCGCTCCTCCACCAGGTGCTGCGGCGCCGCCGCGGGCTGCCGATCCTGCTGTCCGTCGTGTGGATGGAGGTCGCGCGGCGGGCGGGCGCGCCGGTGTACGGGGTGGGGCTGCCGGGACACTTCGTGGTCGGCTTCGGCGATCCTTACGGCGGCCATGTGCTGGCCGATCCGTTCGACGGCGGGCGGCCGCTGTCCGCCGAGGACGCGGCGGCGCTGGTGTCGGGGGCCACGGGCACCCCGCTCTCGCCGTCGATGCTGACCCCGGCCGGGCCGCTGGACATCGTGCTGCGGATCCTCAACAACATCCGCGCCTGGGCGGCCGCCCGCCCCGAGCGCACCGATGTCCGGCTCTGGGCGCTTGAGCTGTCCCTGCTGCTGCCCAGCCACCCGGCCGAACTCCGCTACGAGCGGGCGAAACTCCTGGTGGAGCGGGGCGAGTTCCTGACCGGCGCCAAGGAGCTGGAGGACTACGCGGAGGTCGTGGCGGCGGTGGAGCCCGACGCCGCCGAGACGATACGCCGCCAGGCCCGTGCCGCCCGCGCGATGCTGAACTGAGCGCTCCGCAGGACCCGCCCTGACCCGCGCGCCCCTTCAGCGGTCGCTACAGCCAGCCCTTGTCGCGGGCGATGCGGACGGCGTCGGCGCGGTTGCGGGCGGCGGTCTTCTGGATGGCCGTGGAGAGGTAGTTGCGGACCGTGCCCGGCGACAGGTTCAGCGCACGGGCCAGCTCCGCGTTGGTCGAGCCGTCCGCCGAGGCGCGCAGCACCTCGCGCTCCCGCGCGGTCAGCGGGCTGGCCCCGTCCGCGAGCGCGGCGGCGGCCAGTGTGGGATCGATCACCCGCTCCCCGGCCAGCACCCGCCGTATCGCGTCGGCGAGCTGCGCCGCCGGGGCGTCCTTGACCAGGAAGGCGTCGGCGCCGGACTCCATGGCACGGCGCAGATAGCCGGGGCGGCCGAACGTGGTCAGGATCACGATCCGGATCCCGGGCTCGGCCCGGTGTAGCTCGGCGGCGGCCTCGATCCCGCTCATACCGGGCATCTCGATGTCCAGCAGCGCCACATCGGGGCGGTGGGTCCGGGCGGCGTCCACGACCTCGTCGCCGCGGGCCGCCTGCGCCACGACCTCGATCTCGTCGTCGAGCCCGAGGAGCGCGGCCAGCGCCTCCCGCACCATGGACTGGTCCTCGGCCAGCAGTACCCGGATCACGTCCGGCAGCGTAACCGCTCATCCGTCCGGTCCTTACGGCGCACACCGGCTGCTGGACCGCCCGCCCTCTACGGCGCCGCCTGCGAGGGCAGCTCCACGCGGGCGCCGCGGGAGAGCGGGACCAGGGCGCGGAGGGTGAAGCCGCCGCGCTCGCCGGGGCCGGTCTCCAGGCGGCCGTCCGCGAGCTGTAGCCGCTCGGCCAGCCCGGTGAGCCCGTTGCCGTGCGGGCCGGTCGCGCCACGGCCGTCGTCGCTGACGGTCAGGCGCAGCTCGTCGCCCGTCTCGTCGAGCGTCACCGCACAGCGCCGGGCCCCGCTGTGCCGCACCACATTGGTGACCGCCTCGCGCAGCGCCCAGGCCAGCGCCCCCTCCTGGTCGGCCGGAAGGTCGGGGTGGTGGATGCCGACCCGGCTCAGATCGGCGGCGACGCCCGCGGCGGCGAGTGCGGTACGGGCCCCGGCGACCTCGGCCTCCAGGGTGGGGCGTCGAAAGCCGCTGACCGCTTCCCGGACGTCCACCAGCGCCTGCCGGCTGACCCGCTCGATATCGGCCACCTGCCGCGCCGCCTGCTCGGGCTTGTCGGGCAGCATCCGCCCCGCCAGCTCGCTCTTGAGCGTGATCAGGGAGAGCGAGTGGCCCAGCAGATCGTGCAGATCGCGGGCGAGCCGCAGCCGTTCCTCGTTTGCGGCGAGCTGGGCCACGGTGGCGCGGGCGGCGCGCAGCGCCCGGGTGGTGCGGACCATCTGCCGTACCCCGCTCATCGCGAAGCCGCCGAGCAGCGAGGGGATCACCAGGGCGGACACCAGCCCGTGCGAGCCGCGCACCAGCACCCCGACGGCCACCATGAACGCCGTGTTCAGCGGGATCGCCCAGCCCGAGAGCCGCAGCGGCAGCACCGCGCCGAAGGCGACGGACACATAGACCGAGAGCACCAGCCAGTCGTCGCCCATGGTGAAGGTGAGCACGGCGGCGAGCACGCAGATCAGGCCCAGCGCCCCCAGGACCGTGACCGGGCTCAGCGCCCGCCCGGTGTTCCGGAAGATCAGCATCAGATAGACGACCACGAAGACCAGCAGGCCGAGCGCGCCGCACACGGTGGCCGGGACGGTGTGGTCGCCGTTGGTCAGATCGCTCACCGGCGCGCCCATATAGGCCATCCAGATCCCGATCCACATCAGCTTGACCAGCGCCTGTCTGCGGTTCTCGGGGGGCTGCCCGATGGAGACCAGCCGGTCGCTCTCGTCGTCGTACGCCATCGCGTCGGCCCACCAGGTCAGCCGGCGGCGCCCGCCGGAGCGGCACTCCGGATCGCCGTCGGTCCACTCGGCCCGGTCAGCCATGGTTCTTCTCTCCTCGGATCACGCCTCGGGCCACGCCCTCTTTCACGCCTTGCGGGTGCGCCTCACGCCTTACGGGTCTCCCGGGCGCCTTACCGGTTTCCCGGGTTTCCCGCCCGCCTTACGGGTTTCCCGCCCGCCTTACGGCGTCCATCAAGCCTTACGGGTGTCCTTGCGGTACAGCCATGCCGCGCCGCCCGCGAAGACCGCGAGGTAGCCGATGAGCAGCGCCACGTCCTTGGCGTGCGGGGCGCCGCCCAGCTCGATCGCCTGGCCGAGCGCGGTGTAGGCGTGGGTGGGCAGATAGTCGCCGATGTTCCGCAGCCAGTCCGGATAGGACGTGGTGGGCATCCACAGCCCGCCGAGGATCGACAGACCGAAGTAGATGATCATCGTCAGCGGCCGTACCGCGTCGCCGCTCGCCAGATACCCGATGGCCACCCCGAGCGCGGCGAAGACCAGGGAGCCCGCCCAGATCGCGGCGGTCAGCGCGGGCCACTCCCAGAGGGCGTCCAGCCGTACGCCCTTGGCGACGGCGGCCACCACGAAGACGATCACGATCGACGGCAGGGTGGCCACCGCACCCACGGCGATCTTGGCCGCCACATAGCCGCGGCCGGGCAGCGGGGTGAGCCTCAGCTGCCGGGTCCAGCCGCCCTCGCGCTCCTTGGCGATCCGCTCGCCGTTGCCCATCAGCCCGGCGGTCAGCGCCCCGAAGGAGGCCATCGCGACCATGTAGTAGAGCGGCATCGACAGCCGAGTGCCGGGCACCTGGTCGTGGGCGTCGGTGCTGCCCGCGATCAGCAGGAAGAGCGCGGACGGATAGACGATCGTGAAGAACATGAACTTGCGGTTGCGCAGGGTCCGCACGATCTCCAGCTTGACCAGCGTCTTCATCGTGCGGACTCCTCGTCTGCCGTCGCGGCGTCGGTGATGGCGAGAAATGCCTGCTCCAGGCCGAGGCCGGTGACCTCCAGGCCGCGCGGATAGAGCCCGAGCCCGTAGACCGCGTGGACGGTCGCGTCCGCGTCGGTGGACCGTATCCGTACGGTACGCCCCGAAATCTCGATCCCGGTCAGCGCGGGCAGGGCGCGCAGCGCCGGCTCGTCGACCGGCCCGTCCAGCTCGAAGGAGATCCGCCGGGCCCCGGCCATCGCCTTGATCTCGGCGGAGGAGCCGTCGGCCAGCACCCGGCCGCGGTGCAGCACGATCACCCGGTCGGCGACGGCGTCGGCCTCTTCGAGGTAGTGGGTGGCGAACAGGATGGCGCGGCCCTGCCTCGCCTGCTCCCGCATCGCGCCCCAGAAGGTCTGCCGGGACGAGACGTCCATACCGGTCGTGGGCTCGTCCAGCACGATCAGATCGGAGGCCCCGGCGGTGGCGAACGCGAAGCGGACCCGCTGCTCCTGACCGCCGGAGAGCTTGTTCACCTTGCGGGAGGCGATCTCGGTGATCCCCGCCCGCTCCAGCACCTCGTCCACCGGATGGCCCTTGGGGTGCAGATCGCAGGCCAGCCCCACCAGCTCGCGGACCGTCACCTCCTCCATCAGGGCGCCGCTCTGGAGCATCGCGCCGACCCGGCCGCGGACGATGGCCTGGCGCGGGGTGGTGCCGAAGACCTCCACCCTGCCCGAGTCGGGTTGGCGCAGGCCGAGCAGCAGATCGAGGCTGGAGGACTTGCCGGCGCCGTTGGGGCCCAGCAGGGCGACGGTCTCCCCCGGGTACAGGGTGAGTTCGAGATCGGTCACGGCGCGCACGGTGCCGTAGGACTTGTTCACCTTCTCGAAGCGGACCACGGGCGGGGCGCCCGTGGTGGCGGCCCCGGCGCCGGGGGCGGAAACAGCGGTCGTTGCGGTCATGGCCACAAGACTGGCCGAGGGCGGGGTGTGCCCGGCAGTGTCGGCGGTCGTGACCTGGAGATGACAGATGTCATGGGCCGGGGCGTGACACGGCCCCGCGGACCGGCGGACGGACCGCGGCCCCCGCCCGGTGCCGGGCGGGGGCCGCGTCGTCGTCCGACCGCGTGTGACGGGCCGGTCAGTTGTCCTTGCCGACGATGCCGATGCGCTCGCTGGACGTCTTGCCGAGCAGCGCCTGGCGCAGCGCGGACTCCACGTCCTCCGGGGTGACGGGCTTCTTGGAGCCGTCGCCCCGCTCGAGCAGAACGCCGTCGAAGGTGCTGCCGTAGAGCTGCTTGAGGACGGCCAGGTCGTAGTGCTCCACCAGCTTGCCGTCGACCACCCGCATGGAGAGGATCTTCGGCAGCGACTTGTCCGGGCCGAACGGGATCGAGTGCTGGGCGTCCGTCTGCACGGTGACCAGCCCCGACATCGCGGGCTCGGCGAAGGTCTTCAGCTTCCGGTCCACCTCGGCCTTGCTGACCGTGGGGCGCTTGACGGTGACCGGCAGGGTGATGGCCTTGTTCTGGCCGGTCTCGGCGCGCAGCCGGAACCCGTCCGAGACGGCCTTGACCGCCTTGTCCACGTCCAGCCCCTTGCCCTCCTTGCCGTACACCGGGACGGCCTTGCCGGAGGTGAAGCTGATGCCGCCCTCGCGGGCCGTGCCGGAGTCGCCCGCGAGCCGTTCCAGGGCGTCCCGCAGCTTCTCCTCGTCCACGGTGACCGCCGGGTCGGCCTCATGGGTGCCGCCGAAGAGCGAGCCGATCACGGTGACCGGGTTGTAGTCCCGGCCCGCGACATCCCGGACCGTGGCCTCGGTGTCGAGCGCCAGGCCCGCGACGGAGGGCTTGATCTCCTTCTCCTGGCCGTCGACCGACACCGTCAGCGGGGCGGTGGTGCGCTTGCCCAGCGCGGTGTCCAGCTTGTCGACGGCGACCTCCTTGGAGGTGCCGCCGATGTCGACGCCGAGGACGGTGGTGCCGTTCGGCACATCGGCGTGGTTCATCACCAGACCGGCCGCGTAGGCCCCGCCCGCGATCACGAACAGCAGGCCCCCGGCCAGGACGACCTTGGACCGGCCCTTCTTCTTGGGCTTACCGGCCTTCGGGGCGGACGGCGCCGGGGCGCTGTCGCCGCCGGGCGCCGGGGCCCCGGGGCCGCCCGGGGCGGGCGGGGACGGCGGCTTGGCCCGGCCCTCGGCCGAGGGCACCACGGGCACCCCGCTGACCAGCGTGTCGCTGGAGATCTGCTCGGGCGGCACACCGCCGGTCGGCGTGGGCTCGGGGTCACGGAACAGCGAGGGGGCCGGATCGGCTCCGAGGCCGTCGGCGGGGCCCGTAGCGGGGTCGGCCAGCGGTCCCACGCCGGTGGTGGCGCCGAGGCTGCCGGACAGCGGCGAGCCGCCCGGCGGGGTCGGCGGCTGACCGGCCGGGCCGCCCCCGGCCAGCGGGCCCACACCGCCCGGAGGCGTCTGCGGGTCACCGCCGTACGGGCCGCCCGCGGGGCCCGGTCCCGGCGGGGCCAGCAGGTCGCTGTCGCGCGGGCCCGCACCGGAGCCGGACGGCGGCATGTACATGTCGCCGGTGACCGGGCCGGTGGTGGGCCCGGTCGGCTCGGGGTGGCCGGACGGGGCCTGGGCATCGGTGAAGTACGGCAGATCGGCGACGGGGCCGCCGCCCTGCTGCGGCACCGGGAAACCCTGAGTGGTGTCGGGCGCCGGGAAACCCTGAGTGGTCTCCGGCGAGGGGAATCCCTGGGTGGTCTCCGGGGAAGGGAATCCCTGTGTGGTGTCGGGTGCGGGGAACCCCTGGGTGGTGTCGGGTGCGGGGAACCCCTGGGTGGTGTCCGGGGGCACCGGCGGCTTCGGAGTGCTGCCGGTGGCCGACGAGCCGCTTCTGGGCCTACGGGGCGAGAACCAGTCGCTGGTCCGCTCGCCGTCGCCCTTGCCGCTCTTCCGCTCCCGGCTCTCGGTGGCCTCGCCGGGCTCGGCCGGCACTCCGCGCTCCGGCGTCGGCGTGAAGTCGACCCGGGGCAGGGCGCTGGTGCGCTCGGGGGCCTCGTCGTCCCCGCCGGAGCGCGGCGCGGGCACGCCGTCCTCCGCGACGGGCGTGCGCATGACCACCGGCGGGATGGGCCGCGACCCCGGAATGTTGATCTTGATCCGGGTCGTCAGCGTGGTCTCGGTCTTCGGCTCCTCCGGCTTGGCCGCGGCACGCGCCTGCCCATCCTCGGCGGCACCCCGCGGGGCCTCCTGTGTGGGGTTCGGCGAGGGGTACTGGCGGGATCCGTACGGCGGGGTGCCCGACGGGTAGGCGGCACCGCCGCTTCCCTCCCGGGGCCCGGAGGACGAACTGTCAGATTCACGGCTCAAAGCAGGTTCTCCCAGTTAGCTCCGCCGCCCGTCAGACCTCGCGCGGGCGGCTCGGCGGCGGCACCACCATACTGGGCGGTGCGGACGCGCACTTGACGGCCGCCGGATCACCGCATCCGGTACGCCCGAGGCGCACCCTTCGCCGTGTACCCGAAGGGCCTCCGAGTGCCGGGGACGTCGCGCCGAAAACGTCACGTCACTTACCAAGTCGGACCGGCGGGCCAGGAGGTTGCGGCACCAGAGGCAGCGTGGCACACATCACACCGATGAACATCCCGCCGAGGAGGAAAGCGTACGACCCCAGCCCGGCGCCGAAAAGGAAATCCCCTTCCGGACGGGAGGAAGTGAGCAGCAACACGGCCACCGTCCAGGCCCCCGCGGGCACTCCGCCGCCCATCCGGGCACCCATGACCTTGACCCCGCCGTAGCACAGGCCCGCGACCGCGAGCAGCGCGAGCAGCAACCCGCCGGGGAACCACGCGGCTTGGACCAGCGCGCCCGCGGCGCCCACCAGCACCCCGGCCACCGCGAGCAGGGCGTATCCGCCCAGGCGCGGGGCCGTCATGCCGCCACCCCCGCGAACAGGTCGTCCTCGCGGTCCGCGCCGGCCTCGCCCTTGACGAGCCGGTAGTGCTCATGGAGGAACATCGGCTGGACCAGTTCGTTGGAGAGCGCGAAGAAGGGTCCGTCCACCGCGATCTGGGTGATGTGGGCGCGCATCGCCGCGGCCTTCGCCGCGGTGTAGGGGACGCCGTCGATGAACGCGGTGACGTCCGCGTCGTCCACGACCCCGGGGACGTCGTCCACCGAGGCGACGCCGGGGAAGAGGGAGTCACGGCCCTCGGCCCGCAGCCGGGCGAAGCCCTCCTCGACGGCCGAGCGCGGTACGCAGTTCCAGTAGACCTTGGCGATGTCGTGCGGCTCGCCGAGGTCGGGACGGAAGCCGGGATCGGCGGCCAGTTCCACGGCGCGCATCGCCACGCGGTGCGCCTGGATGTGATCGGGGTGGCCGTAGCCCCCATTGGTGTCGTACGCCACCAGGACCTGTGGCCGGATCTCGCGGACCACGGCCACCAGATGCCCGGCGGCCTCGTCCAGGTCGGCCCGCCAGAAACAGTCCGGCCGGTCGTTCTGCGGGGCGCCCATCATTCCGGAGTCGCGATAGCGGCCGGGCCCACCCAGGAAGCGGTGGTCCTCGACCCCCAAGGCGTCCATGGCCGCGGCGAGTTCGCCGATCCGGTGCGGGCCGAGCGCGTCGTCGCGGTCGGCGGCGAGATGCGCGAGGGCAGGCGGGATGACCTCGCCCTCCTCACCGAGGGTGCAGGTCACCAGGGTGACGTGTGCGCCCTCGGCGGCATACTTCGCCATGGTCGCGCCGTTATTGATCGACTCGTCGTCCGGATGTGCGTGCACCAGCAGCAGACGACGGGCGGGAAGAACGGTCATGGGCACAGCCTACGATTCGCACACACGTGCCCATGGGTCGCACGCCCCGGCCCCGCTCGGGGTCAGATCTTCACGCCGCCGATCATGTCCGCCACGTTGGTGGTGAGGTCGTCGATCGTCGGAGCGACCGATGAACTGGCCAGGTAGAAGCCGAGGAGGACACAGACGACCGCATGAACCGCCTTCAGTCCTGCCTTGTTCACGAGCATGAAGACGATGATCAGCAGCAGCACTGACATCGAGATCGAGAGCGCCACAGCGGCTCACCTCCAGGTACACGCACTCGGACGGACAACATATTGATGCCACAGGGGGGCTACCCACTATGCGCAATCGATCATAACTATGGCGGTGCGCACACGACTCGGTGCACGGGAGCATGACAGGGGCGCATGCCTGATCGCACGAACTTCCCGGCCCCGGGGGCGAATTCTCGTTGGTTATGCGCCATCTCGCCATCGCCCGGGGCCGCTTGGCACCGGTGCCGTCCCGGCCGAACCGTGCCGGGGGCAACGCCCGCCCGGCCTACTGATCCGTACCCTCCCTCGCGATGATCCTGGGCCGTACGCTCCCCCTATGACCGGACAGCTCTCGTTCCCACGGCAGCACGCGCGCACCCAACGCTTCACCCTCGGGACACCGCGGTCCCTCGCCGTGGCCCCCGACGATTCACGCGTCGTCTTCCTGCGCTCCCGCTCGGGCACCGACCGGACCGGCCTGTTGTGGGTGTACGACCTCGCCGAGCGGCGCGAGTACCCCGCCGCCGACCCGGCCGAGCTGCTCGGCGGCGCCGACGAGGAGCTGTCCCCCGAGGAGCGGGCGCGGCGCGAACGCAGCCGCGAGGGGTCGGCCGGGGTGGTCGGCTACGCGGTGGACGCCGCGGTCGAGCGGGCCGCCTTCGCCCTCTCGGGGCGGCTGTTCACCACCGAGCTGCCCACGGGCAGCACCCGCGAGCTGCGCGTCCCCGGCCCGGTCGTGGACCCGCGCCCCTCGCCCGACGGCCGCCACATCGCCTACGCGGCGGGCGGGGCACTGCGGGTGACGGGCGCGGACGGCGCGGGGGACCGGGCGCTCGCCGAGCCGGAGGGGGACTCCGTCACCTACGGTCTCGCGGAGTTCATCGCGGCCGAGGAGATGGACCGCGCACGCGGCTTCTGGTGGTCGCCGCGGAGCGACGCCCTGCTGGCCGCCCGCGCCGACGAGTCCCCCGTACGGCGCTGGTGGATCGCCGACCCCGCCCACCCCGGCCGGGAGCCCGCGGAGGTGGCCTATCCCGCCGCGGGCACCGCCAACGCGGAGGTGCGGCTGGTTCTGCTCGGTCTGGACGGCTCCCGTACGGAGATCGAGTGGGACCGGGAGCGCTACCCGTACCTCGCCCGGGTGCATTGGTCGGCCTACGGTCCGCCGCTGCTTCTGGTCCAGGCCAGGGACCAGCGCAGCCAGCTCTACCTGGCCGTGGACACCGACACCGGCCGGACCAGCACGGTCCATGTGGACGAGGACGCGGTTTGGCTGGATCTTTTCCCCGGGGTGCCGGCCTGGACCGAAGACGGACGGCTCGTCCGCATCGCGGACGAAGGGGGCGCCCGGGTCCTGATGGTCGGCGACCGCAAGCTGACCTCCGGCGCCCTGCAGGTGCGCGCGGTCCTCGACATCGGCACGGACGACGTGCTGTTCTCCGCCTCCCCCGGGGCCGGTGCCCCGCTGCCCGAGCAGCCGGGCGAGATCGCCGTCCACCGCGCCTGGTTCCGGGGCAGCGGCGACCAGGGCGGCTGGGAGCCGGTCGGCAAGCGGCCCTTCCCCGCGGTCCACTCCGCCGTGCGCGGCGGTGAGGTGGTCGCGCTGTCGTACACGGGGCTGGAGCGGCCCGGGGTGAGCGTGGAGCTCCTCCGGCCCGCCGACCACGGCGCGGCCGAGCGCATCGCCGGGCTCGCCGCCTATCCGGAGAAGCCCGTCATCACCGCCCGCCCCGAGCTCGTCTTCGCGGGCAAGCGGGACATCCCGTGTGCCGTACTGCTGCCCAGCGGCTATCAGGAGGGCGACGGACCGCTGCCGGTCCTGATGGACCCCTACGGCGGGCCGCACGGCCAGCGGGTGGTCGCCTCGCACAACGCCCATCTCACCTCGCAGTGGTTCGCCGACCAGGGCTTCGCGGTGGTCGTCGCCGACGGCCGCGGCACCCCCGGCCGCTCCCCCGGCTGGGAGAAGGCGGTGCGCGACGACCTGGCCGCGGTCACGCTGGAGGACCAGGTCGAGGCGGTGACGGCGCTCGCCGGGCGCTATCCGCTGGACCTCGGCCGGGTGGCCATCCGCGGCTGGTCCTACGGCGGCTATCTGGCCGCGCTGGCGGTGCTGCGCCGCCCCGATGTCTTCCACGCGGGCGTGGTGGGCGCCCCGGTGACGGACTGGCGGCTGTACGACACCCACTACACCGAGCGGTATCTGGGCCATCCGGACGAGCGGCCCGAGGTCTACGCCGCCAACGCGCTGATGACCGACGAGGGGCTGTCCGGCGCGGCCGACACCGTACGGCCGATGATGATCATCCACGGACTGGCGGACGACAACGTGGTGGCCGCGCACTCCCTGCGGCTCTCCTCGGCGCTGCTGGCCGCGGGCCGTCCGCATGAGGTGCTGCCGCTGTCCGGGGTGACCCATATGACCCCGCAGGAGCAGGTCGCGGAGAATCTGCTCCTGCTCCAGGTGGACTTCCTCAAGCGGTCCCTCGGACTGCGGTAGCGCTCCGCTGGGGGTGCCCTGACCTGTGTGAGTGCCCTGATCCGCAGTCGATCGTCTGCGGCGCCGTCGTGGCTTGTCGCGCCCACGCGGCGGAGCCGCACATCGACACAGCCCCGCGCCCCTTCGGGGCACGAACCGCCGTCACCAGCCCGGTGGCGGCGGCGGAGGCGCGGATGGCGGTGGGGGCGCGGCGGGCGGGGTGCCGGGCGGCGGGGGCACCAGCGGCGGAGTGGCGGGCGGCGGCGGGGCGTAACCGCCGCCGCCGTAGCCGCTGTTGCCATAGCCGCCGCCATAGCCGCCGCCGTAGCCCCCGGCCCCGGAGCCGTCCCCGTAACCCCCGGGTCCCTGGGCGTCGTAGGCCCCGGGTCCCTGGCCGTCGTAGCCCCCGGGCCCCTGGCCGTCGTAGGCCCCGCCATAGCCGCCATAGCCGTCGTAGCCGCCGCCGTACGCCGGGGCGCCCCCGAGGCCCCCGGCGCCCTCCTCCACGCTCCGTCGCGCCAGCACGAGCAGGGCGATCAGCCCCGCGATCGCCTCGAAGAAACCGGTGAGCACGGTGAGCACGCCCACCGTCGGCAGATCGCTGAGGTGGTCCACATAGTCCAGCTTGATGTAGAGCGACGCCTCGCTGATCCCCATGGCCATGACCAGGGCCGCCGCCACCATCCCCAGCGGGCGCGCCAGCGGGGCGCGCACGAGCCCGGCGGCCGCTCCGGCCAGGCACAGCGCCACCGCCGCCCACGCGACCCACGCACCCGGCGCCGAGAGCAGGGTGGGCAGGGTGTGCTTGCCGGTGAGCAGGTATTTGTAGATCTCCCAGCCGCGCTCCTGGGCCCAGTAGATCTGCCAGGCGGCGATGACGACCCCGATGGCGCCCAGGAACAGCGCGCCGACGACCGCCGCCCCGGGCGAGGGGCGGCCCGGCGGCCGGTCGGCGGGCGAGACCGGCTGCCCGGGGGCGGCGGCGAGGTCCGCGGGGCGGCGGGCGGCGGCCACGACGGCCAGCAGCAGCCCCGCGAGCACCACCTGCGCCCAGGCGCTGGCGTTCGCCCGGGACTTGAGATCGCCGGGGATGCCCTGCAGCCAGTCGGAGTTCAGGTTCCACAGGCTGGGCAGGCGCACCGCGACGGTCACCACCGCGACCGTGCCGAGCGCGCCCGCGGCGGCCGGTGAGCGCAGGGCGGTCATCCCGACGACCGCGTAGACCAGCAGCAGCGCGAGGTCGAGCAGGGAGGAGCCGAAGATCCCGCCGGTGGCCCGGAACGGCAGCCCCGCCCAGGTCCACCACAGATGGTTCACCTCATCGGCCTTGTCCAGGTCGTGGATGATCCATCCCAGTGAGATCAGCCCGAGAACCGCGCAGACGAGCGCCCCGAAGACGCGCGCTCCGCTGTTGAGTATCCGTCCCTGCCCCATAGCCGTAGGTCTCCCCCGCCCCGCACCCCGGGCAACCGTCGTCGGCCGAAGAAAAATACCGATGGTGGAAGAAAAATGCGGATCGTGAGCGTCCGGAGACCACCTGGAGACACGGCCGGCCGATACCCCCGAACCGGTGCGACCGGCCGGGGCGGCATGTCGCGCCCCGGCCGGTCCACGGCACCCGCACGGCCGTACGCAGTTCAGCCTGACGCGTCCGTATATCGGTGTTGCGACAGTTGAGTTGCCTGTGTGTTAACGCGATTCCTGCCCATAGTCCATGCTTTGTCCCCCATGGGGGATCCCTGTCAAGCACGCCGGGACCTCGATCTGCCAAATGTTCGCTCAAGGTTCGAATGAGCGGCACATCCACCCTCGCCGGACCCTTGACTGAGCCGTTCCCCGATTGCGAAAGTCCGCTCAACCCGACACGCATGCACCACCCTGGCGAGCGGGCGGCGGCATGACGCGCATAGACAACGCGAGTTGACGGTGTGACACCAGTGCGGGGGGACGCTAGGCGATGACGAGTCCATCCCAGACCGGCGTGGCCGAGAAGAGCGCGCCGGGCGGCACGGAGAGCGAGGCGCCGGCCGGTCTGGCGCCCCGCCAGCTGATGTGGCGGCGCTTCAGACGCGACCGCACCGGTGTGATCTCCGCGTGCGTGGTGGTCTTCTTCTTCGCCGTCGCCGTACTGGCGCCGGTGATCGCCTGGCTGTACGGCAAGGATCCGTACACCACCTACGGGCTGGACCGGCCCGAGCTGCTGGACCCCCTCACCGGCTATCCGATGAAGCCCAACGGCGGCATCGACGGCGAGTTCTGGTTCGGCATCGAGCCCAAGCTGGGCCGCGATGTGCTGACCCAGCTCGTCTACGGCATCCGCACCTCGCTGCTGATCGGGCTGGCCGCGACCGTGCTGTCCACGCTCACCGGCATCGTGATCGGCGTGGTGGCGGGCTATATGGGCGGCCGCACCGACTACTTCCTCGGCCGCCTCATCGATCTGCTGCTGTCCTTTCCGCAGCAGCTCTTCTTCGTCGCGTTCATGCCGGTGGTCACCGCGATCTTCGTCAGCCCGCAGAAGGAGACGCCCACCTATTTCCGGGTGACGGCCCTGGTGCTGGTGTTGTGGCTGCTGGGCTGGATGCAGCTGGCCCGGCTGCTGCGCGGCCAGGTGCTCTCTCTGAGGGAGCGTGAGTTCGTCGAGGCGGCCAGGGTGACCGGCGCCTCGCCCTGGCGGATCGTCCGCAAGGAGCTGCTGCCCAACCTCGTCACGCCCATCCTGGTGCAGTCCACGCTGATGCTGCCGAACTTCGTGACGGCGGAGGCGGCGCTGTCCTTCCTCGGCGTCGGCGTGGTGGAGCCGACCCCCGACTGGGGCCGGATGTTCGCCAAGGGCGCGAACTTCTACGAGGGCGACATCACCTACATGTTCTTCCCCGGCATCGCCATGGTGGTCTTCGTGGTCGCCTTCAACCTGCTCGGGGACTCGGTCCGGGACGCGATGGACCCGAAGACCACGCGGTGACCGGGGGGCCGGCGGGCCCAAGGCAGTGAACGGCAAGTCTTCCGTCCGATGAGGCAGGTGCAGTGGCAACGTGAACATCGAAGAACAGGCGAAGAAGAGTCGCAGAGCCCGTACCTACGCCGTCGCCCTGGCCGCGGGGGCCCTGGCGCTCGCGGGGTGCAGCAGCGGAGGCGGCGGCTCGAATCCGAAGGATTCGAACGAGCCCAGGATGGAGTCCCAGGACATCAGCCTCGGCACCGCCGCCGACTCCACCGGACCGGCCAAGGACCTGCCGGGCGCGAAGAAGGGCGGCACCGTCACGGTGCTGCAGCGGGACGCCTTCGAGCATCTGGACCCGGGGCAGATCTATGTCAGCGATGAGCTGATCATGCAGACGCTCTACAACCGGACGCTGACGAACTACCAGTTCGACGACAAGACGGGCAAGGCCAAGCTGGTCGGCGACCTCGCCACCGACACCGGCAAGTCCTCCGACGGCGGCCGCACCTGGACGTACACCCTCAAGGACGGGCTGAAGTTCGAGGACGGCTCGCCCATCACCTCCAAGGACGTCCGCCAGGCCGTCGAGCGGCTCTACGCGCCGTATCAGACCAACGGGCCGACCTATCTCCAGCAGTGGCTCTCCGGGGAGGGCCAGAAGTACCGCAAGGCGCTGCCGGACGGCCCCTACAAGGGCAAGCACCTGCCCAAGTCGGTGCTGGACACCCCGGACGACAAGACCGTCGTCTTCCACTTCGACCAGCCGCGCGCCGAGGTGCCGTTCGCGGTCGCGATGCCCAACATCGGCGCGGTGCCGCCGGGCAAGGACACCAAGGAGAAGTACGACAAGGCCCCGCTGGCCTCCGGTCCGTACAAGATCCAGAACTTCAAGCCGGGCAAGGGCATCCAGTTCGTCAAGAACGACAAGTGGGACCCCGAGACCGACTCGATACGCCATCAGTACGTCGACAAGTTCGACGTCTCCTTCGGCCACCAGTGGGTGGACTCCACCCGCCGGCTCCAGGCGGACAAGGGCGCCGACCGGAACGGGATGACGTGGACCAACGCGGTCGACCCGTCGCAGATCTCCACGGTCCTCAAGGACAAGGAGGCGATGTCCCGGTCGCTGACCGAAACGCAGCCCTATGTGGATGTCGTTTCGATCAACACCGATCGGATCAAGGACAAGAAGGTGCGCGAGGCGATCGCCTGGGCCTTCCCCAGCGGTCAGTACCTCCAGCAGTTCGGCGGTCCGAAGGCCGGTGAGATCGGCGGCGGGCTGGTCGGCCCCACGCTCAAGGGCTACGACCCCGAGTTCGACCCGTTCCAGAAGAAGAAGTACCCCGGCGGCAACGCCAAGAAGGCCAGGGAGCTGCTGAAGGAGGCGGGCAAGGAGAACTACGAGCTCGTCTACGCCTACGGCAACGGCGACACCCACCAGGACGCCTCGGTGGTCGTCCAGCAGGCCCTGGAGCGGGCCGGGTTCAAGGTGCAGAAGAAGGAGATCGACCAGTCGACCTATTACACCCAGATCGGAAAGGTCAAGAACAAGTTCGACCTGTACCGGTCCTCGTGGGGTGCCGACTGGCCGTCCGCCTCGACCGTGGTGCCGCCGCTGTACGACGGCAAGAACGTCTACGACGACTCCGCGAACTACTCGCACCTCAACGTCCCGTCGGTCAACGACGAGATCGGCAAGGTGGCCAAGGTCAGCGATCTGAGCCGGGCCACCTCGGAGTGGATCAAGCTCAGCGAGAAGATCCTCACCGATGAGGTCCCCGCCGTCCCGACCTTCTACAACCGGCTGTTCACCCTCTGGGGCTCGGGTATCGGCGGAGTGAAGTTCAACTCGGTCTACGGCGCCGTGGACCCGACGGCCGTCTTCATCAAGTAGCCGCCCTCTCCACGCAGCCGCGGCCGCACCCAGGCAGCGCAGAACCCGGCCGCGTCCGCCCCGGCGGACGCGGCCGGGACCCGCCCCTAGCGGAAGATCACCGACGTCATGTTGAGATTCCTCGCCCGCCGGTCCCTCGGCGCGATCGTGATCCTGATCCTGATCAGCGCGATCACGTTCTTCCTCTTCTTCGCCCTGCCCGCCGAACCGGCCCGGCTCGCCTGCGGCAAGAACTGCGATCCCACCTCGCTCGCCATGATCAACAAGAATCTGGGCCTGGACCAGCCGGTGCCGGTCCAGTACTGGAAGTTCATGGTGGGGATCGTCGCCGGGCGGGACTTCGCCGTGGGGCACTGCGCCGCGCCCTGCTTCGGCTACTCCTTCGTCAGCCAGGAGCCGGTCTGGAGCACCATCGTCGACCGCTTCCCGACCACCCTCTCGCTCGCCCTCGGCGGCGCCGCCGTCTTCCTGGTCTGCGGAATCGGCATCGGCATGATCGCGGCCTGGCGGCGCGGCACCTGGATCGACAAGTTCTTCAGCTCGCTGTCGCTGCTCGGCGCCTCGATGCAGATCTACTTCGTCGGGGTGCTCGCCCTGGCCTGGTTCGTCAGCGGTCTTGGAATCATGGACCAGCCCGCCTACTACCCCTTCACCGATAATCCGGCGAAGTGGTTCAGCGGAATGCTGCTGCCCTGGGTGGTGCTCTCGCTGATCTTCATGGCCAACTACAGCCGGATGACCCGCTCCCAGATGGTCGAACAGCTACAGGAGGACCATGTCCGCACGGCGAGGGCCAAGGGGCTCTCCAGCCGTACGGTCTTCTTCCGCTACGCCTGGCGCGGCGCCATCGCCCCCATCATCACCATCTTCGGCATCGACCTCGGATCGCTCCTCGGCGGGGCCATGGTCACCGAGTACACCTTCACCCTGCACGGCATCGGACGGCTGGCGGTGGAGTCCGTCCAGCTCACCGATCTGCCGATGCTGATGGGCGTGATGCTGGTCAGCTCCGCGGCCATCGTGGTGTTCAACATCCTGGTCGACGCCGCCTACGCCTTCATCGACCCGCGCGTGCGCCTCGCCTGATGAGACCCGGAGCTGCCGAGATGACCACACTCACCAAGCCCGACGACGGCGCGACCCCGCCACCGGCCCCCGGCGGCGGCGCCTTCCTGTCCGTACGCGACCTGTACGTCCGGTTCTCCACCGAGGACGGGATCGTCAAGGCCGTGGACGGCCTCTCCTTCGACCTCGAACGCGGCCGGACGCTCGGCATCGTGGGCGAGTCCGGCTCCGGCAAGTCCGTCACCAACCTCACCGTGCTGGGCCTGCACGATCCGCGCACCACCACCGTCAGCGGCGAGATCCTGCTGGACGGGCAGGAGCTGACCGGCGCGCCCGAGCGCACCCTGGAGCGGCTGCGCGGCAACACCATGGCGATGATCTTCCAGGACCCGCTGACCGCCCTGTCGCCGTACTACACGGTGGGCCGCCAGATAGCCGAGCCGTACCGCAAGCACACCGGCGCCTCCAAGAGCGAGGCCCGCTCCCGGGCGATCCAGATGCTGGAGAAGGTCGGCATCCCCAATCCGCGGCTGCGGGTGGACGACTATCCGCACCAGTTCTCCGGCGGGATGCGGCAGCGCGCGATGATCGCGATGTCGCTGGTCTGCGACCCCGATCTGCTGATCGCCGACGAGCCGACCACCGCCCTCGACGTCACCGTCCAGGCCCAGATCCTGGATCTGCTGAAGGACCTCCAGCAGGAGTTCGGCTCCGCGATCATCCTCATCACCCATGACCTGGGCGTGGTGGCCAACACCGCCGACGACCTGCTGGTGATGTACGCGGGCCGGGCCGTGGAGCGCGGTACGGTCCGCGAGGTGCTGCGGGCGCCCCAGCACCCGTACACCTGGGGGCTGCTGGGCTCCATGCCGCGGCTGACCTCCGCCGTGGACGAGCCGCTGAGCCCCATACCCGGCTCCCCGCCGAGCCTGCTCAGCCCCCCGCCGGGCTGCCCGTTCCACCCGCGGTGCCGCTACACCGACCAGGTGGCGGGCGATCGCTGCGCCACCGAGCGGCCGGCGCTGCCGGACGGCCGCGGCGCCGCCTGCCATCTGGGCGCCGAGCGGAAACAGACCCTCTTCACCGAGCAGATCAAGCCCCGGCTGGGCTAGGGACCAGGGCTTAGGAGCGCTGACGCATGAGCATCGAGTCGGGGACACCCGAACCCCTCCTGGTCACCGAGCGGCTGACCAAACACTTCCCGATCATGGGCGGCTTTCCGTTCAAGCGGAAGGTCGGGGCCGTGCAGGCGGTGGACGGGGTCGATCTGACCGTGCACGCCGGGGAGAGCTTCGGGCTGGTCGGCGAGTCCGGCTGCGGCAAGTCCACCACGGGCCGGCTGCTGACCCGGCTGCTGGAACCCACCAGCGGCAGGATCACCTACCGGGGCCGGGACATCACCCACGCGGGCCGTAAGGAGCTCGCCCCGATCCGCTCCGAGATCCAGATGATCTTCCAGGATCCGTACTCCTCGCTGAACCCCCGGCAGACCGTCGGCACCATCATCTCCGGCCCCATGGAGATCAACGGCATCGAGCCGACGGGCGGCCGCGAGGCCCGGGTGCGCGAACTGCTGGAGATCGTGGGCCTCAACCCCGAGCACTACAACCGCTTCCCGCACGAGTTCTCCGGCGGCCAGCGCCAGCGCATCGGGGTGGCCCGCGCGCTCGCCCTGGAGCCCAAGCTGATCGTCGCCGACGAGCCGGTCTCGGCGCTGGACGTCTCCATCCAGGCGCAGGTCGTCAATCTGCTCCAGAAGCTCCAGCGGGAGCTGGGCATCGCCTTCCTGTTCATCGCCCATGACCTCGCCGTCGTACGCCACTTCTCGCAGCGCGTCGCCGTGATGTACCTGGGCAAGGTGGTCGAGGTGGGCGACCGCGACTCCATCTACCACCGCCCCCGTCACCCGTACACCCACGCGCTGCTGTCCGCGGTGCCGGACGCGGCGGTGGTGATGGCCGAGGAGGCGGCGGACGGCCCGGACGCCGTGGGGACCGCCCGCCGCGAGCGCATCCGGCTCGCCGGGGACGTCCCCTCCCCCATCAACCCGCCCTCCGGCTGCCGCTTCCGCACCCGCTGCTGGAAGGCCCAGGACAAGTGCGCGCGGGAGGAACCGCCGCTCATCCGCCTGGACGGCAACCGCGAGGGCCACCTGTCCGCCTGCCACTTCCCGGAGGACCCGACGCTCGAGGCCCGCGAGGAGGACGTGGTGCTGGACCCGGCGCTGCTCGCGGCGGAGTCGGAGGCCGTGCCGCACAAGGAGCCGTGACGGACCGGCCGTACCGCACAAGGAGCCGTGCCGGACCGGCCGTACCGCACAAGGAGCCGTGCCGGACCGACGGTTCGGTATCAGAACCGCGAGAAGGAATGCGTCCGCCCGACGGCGGTGAACCCGCGGCGGCCGTACCAGCTCAGCGGCCAGTCGTCCTGGTCGGCGACGAGGAACCGCAGCGCACACCCCGCGGCGGCCGCGCGGCGCAGCGCGCCGGCCAGGACGGCGTCGCCGTAGCCGCGGCGCAGATACGGCTCGCCGGTCGCCACCTCCTCGATCTGGGCGACCCCGGCGGCGGGCTCCAGATACAGATCGGCCCAGGAGGCGATCTCACCGGTGTCGTCGTGGGCGGCGAGGAAGAGCACCTCCTCGGCCCCGGCCCGCCGGGCGGTGCGCCGCTCCACGAGGTCGTGCACGGTCTTCTCGTCCGCGTCCGGCATCCACCGCCACTGCTGCGCCGTCACCGCCCGCCGCAGCAGCCCGTGCGGCTCAGGACCCAGCTCCCGCTCGACCACATCGGCCGCCCCGGCCCCCGGCACCGGCCCGGTGTGGGCCAGCAGCACCTCGGTGACATGGGTGTACCCGGCCCGTTCGAGCGCGGGCACGGAGAGCAGCCCCAGGGCCTCGTCATGGACCGTGATCCGGCGGTGCGGCAGGAAGGCCATGACCTCGTCGGCGAGTTCGGGCAGCCCCTCGGGGTCGGCGGGCCCGGTGATGTGGAGCTGATTGTGCTCATGGGAGCGTTCGTACTCCCGGTGCAGCACCAGAAAACCGCCCGGCACCTCCCGCACTTCACCGGCCTGCCGACGGGCGAAGGAGATCCGGAAGTCGATGATGCGCTGAAGGTCGTTCTGTGACACGTCGCGATCATAAGCGAACTCACACAATGAAGGACCTTTCGATTACTGGTAAACGTGGATAACCCACCGAGTAAAAGGAATTAAGCGATCCACTACCTTCTGATGAAAATTGTCAACTCTTGATAGTTCTGCGTCAGATATTTACTGTCTAGCGCATGTCGGAACAGTGACCCCACTGCCTCCGGCCCCCAACGAGAGGGAGGTGTTCGCCATGCGCAAGCTGATCCTCACCGGAGCGCTCTTCGCCCGGCTCACTCGTAAGGACCGTCTCACGCTGCCGTACTCGTACTACTAAACCGGCGCGGATGAGCGGGCGGTGGCCACGGCGCGATGCCGCGGCCACCGCCGTCGGCCACGATCCGAGGGGACGTCCATGACCGCCGCTCCGTACCGCACCGACCTGCCGGGCCCCTCCGGGGACAAGTACCTCGGCAATCTGCACGCCTTCTCCTCCGACCCACTGGGCTTTCTGACCGACTGTTCGCGCCGCTACGGCGACGTGGTCCGGCTCGGCGAGAACAACGTGCTGCTGACCGACCCCGGCGACGTGGAGAAGATGCTGGTCGACCGGGACTCCCTGTTCTCCAAGGCCAGCGCGGACACCCGGCGCGGCTCGCGGCGGCAGGGCTTTCCGCACTCCACCATGAACAGCGACGGCGACCGGTGGAAGGCCAAACGGCACCGGCTGCAACCGGCGTTCGGGCGGTCGCTGTCCACCAGGGCGGCCGAAATCGTGGACGCCCAGGGCGAGAAGCTGCTGCGCACCTGGCGGCCCGGCCAGGCCCGTACGCTCCAGGACGACATCGCCGTGGTGACCCTGCGGCTGGTCACCCAGCTGATGTTCGGGGACGAGTTCAGCGACCGGGACACCGCCGAGGTGGCCCGGCTGGTGGCGCCCATCATGGACCTGTCGACCTCGCCGGTCCTGCTGCCCGAGTGGGTGCCGACCCCGCGCAAGCTGCGCATCCGCCGCTCGATGGCCCGGATCGACCGCACCCTGCGCGCCCTGGCCGCCTCCCCCGCCGCGAACGACCCGGAGCGCGCCCCCGTGCTGCACGCCCTCGTCCACGGCACCCCCGCCCCCACACCGGAGGAACTCCGGGACGAGCTGGCCACCTTGATCATGGCGGGTTTCGAGACCACCAATGACGCGGTGGTCTGGACGAGCGTCCTGCTGGCCCGGCACCCCCGGATCGCCGAGCGGGTGCGGGCCGAGGCCGACGCCGCCTTCGCCACCACCCCCGCCGGGCTCTCCCGGATGGAGGCCCTGCCCTACACCCACGCCGTCGTCCGCGAGGCGCTGCGCCTCTACCCCCCGGTCTGGCTGACCAGCCGGGACGCGCGGGAGGACCTCGACTTCGGCGGCTATCTGATCCCCGCCGGGACCACCGTCACCGTCAGCCAGTGGGTGGCCCACCGCGATCCGCGGTTCTGGGAGGAGGCCGAGGCGTTCCGCCCCGAGCGCTGGCTGGGCGGCGGCCCCTCCTCGGTGCCGCGCGGCTCGTACTTCCCCTTCGGGCTCGGCCCCCGTGTCTGCGTGGGAGCCGCCGTGGCCACCACCGAGACCGTCCACCTGGTGGCCGACATCTGGCGCCGCTTCCGGCTGGAGCTGAGCACCCCGGACCAGGTCCACCCCCGCCCGGCCCTCGCCCTCCAGCCGGTCGGCGCCGAGGTGGTCCCGCGCCCCTGGTGACCGCGTGACCGCCGAACGCCGGGCGGAGAATTCGCCTCGGCTACGGGCGGCCCATCATCCGCGGGACGCGCCCGGCCCCTCCCGGGGAGCGATGTCCCCGGCCTCGCCGCGCGTCCGAACGGCTCGTGCCTAGGGTCTAGACCCTAGGCGACCGTGAGCACGATCTTGCCTTGGATATGTCCTCGGGCCGCGCGTTCGTGCGCCGCTCGGGCATCCGCGAGCGGGAACGCGCTGTCCACCGCGACGCGAACCGTGCCCGCGTCGAGCAGGGATCCCAGTTCGGCGAGTTGCGCACCGCTCGAGCGGACCTGGGTGCCCGTGACCGTGACGCCCAGCCTGGCGTTCTCCTCGTCGTCGAACTCGCCGAAGTACACCGGGAAGAGGGACCCGCCGCGCTTGAGGGTGCGCAGGAAGCGCCTGCTGTGGGGGCCGCCGACGGTGTCCAGGACGAGATCGACATCACGGACGGCCTCCTCGGGCCGCTCCTCGGTGTAGTCGATGAACTCGTCGGCGCCGAGTTCGCGCAGGAACGTCTCATGGGCGCCGGAGGCCACGGCGATGACGCGGGCCCCCTTCCACTTGGCCAGCTGGAGAGCGAGGTGCCCCACGCCACCGGCGGCGCCGTTGATGAGCACCGTGGTCCCGTCGTCGAGCGCCACCGGGCGGTGCCGGGCCGCCTGGAACGGCGAGGGGTGGTCGTGCCCGAGTTCGATCAGGAACTGCCACGCCGTCAGCCCCGACATGGGCAGACCGGCGGCGTGCACATGGTCGACGGCGGCCGGCTTGCGGGCGAGGTCGGAGGCCGGCGCGGTGACGTACTCGGCGTACGCGCCGCCCTGGAGCGCGATGGGGAAGCGCAGCATGCCGATCACCTCGTCTCCCGCCGCGAAGCCGGTGACGTCGGCGGCGACGGCCGCCACGACGCCCGAGACGTCGGTCCCCGGGATCAGGGGGAGCGCGAACGGGGGCTTGAGCTCGGCAGGTATGTCGGGCATTCCCTCGCGCACGTACCAGTCGGGAGGGTTGAGGCCGACCGCGTGCACGCGGATGAGCACCTCGCCCGGCCCCGGCTCGGGGACCGGCACCTCCTCATGACGCAGCACCTCGGGGCCGCCGAAGTCGTGCAGCCGGATCGCCCTCATCGTGCGTGTCGACATCATTTTCTCCTGCCCGCGTCGCGGGATACGCTGATCGGATCAGTGGTCCACATTTCCGAACCACTGATCCGAATATATGGACCACCGATCCGGATAGTCAAGCCGGACAGTCAAGAGGGACAGATGCGGGCCGACGCCAGGAAGAACCGTGACCACCTGCTCTCAGTCGCGGGCACCGTCATCGCCGAACAGGGCGTCGAGGCGTCGCTGCGCGACATCGCACGCAAGGCCGGTGTGGGGCTCGCGACGCTGCTCCGCCACTTTCCGACCCGCGAGGCGCTGCTCGAGGCCCTGCTCCACACGAGCTTCGACGAGCTGACGGCACGGGCGGGCGAGCTCGAGACGTCGGGCTCGCCCGAGGACGCTCTCGTCTCGTGGCTGCGCGACTGCGTCGCGTGGACAACCGAGTACCGGGGCGTGACCGTGCTGATGGCGGCCGCCATCGAGGACACCGAATCCGCGCTCCACGCGTCGTGCGTCACCCTCCGCGCGGCCGGCACGCGGCTGCTCACCCGTGCCCAGGACGCGGGCACGGCACGGACCGACATCGACGGCACCGATCTGTTCGCGCTGATCGCGGCGCTCGCATGGCTCGGCGACCAACCCGCGCTGGCACCGCGCGCCGATCACCTCTTCGACGTCGTCGCGAGCGCGATCCTGGCGAAATGACGTTCCCCGAGGCCGGTCTCGCCACGGTCAGGGCCGGTCACCCCAGGCCAGGGCCGGTCAGGGCCGGTCAGAGTAGGTCAGCGCAGGTCAGCGCAGGTCGCGGAAGAACGTCCGAACGTCGTCCACCAGCAGCCCCGGGACCTCCATCGCCGCGAAGTGGCCGCCCGTCTCGAACTCCGACCAGTGGGTGATCGCATGCCATGGCTCGGCGAGGCGGCGGATCGCGTTGTCGCCCCGGAAGACCGCGACGCCGGTGGGGACCCCGGAGCGCTCGGGCGGTGCGCCCCAGGCCGGGGCGGCCTCCTTGTAGAGGCGGGCGGAGGGGCCCGCCGTGTTGGTGAACCAGTACAGGGAGACGTTGGTCAGGACCGCGTCGCGGTCGAGGGCCTCGGGCTTGTCGCCGTAGGCGGCGAACCAGTCCACGTTCCAGGCCAGTTGGCCGACGGGCGAGTCGGCGAGGCCGTAGGACAGGGTCTGGGGGCGGGTGCCCTGGATGGCGGCGTAGCCGGACAGCTCGCGGCGCCGGCGTTCGAGCCCGGCCAGCCGGGAGCGCTCCACCGGGGTCAGCCCATCCAGCCCGGCCGGGTCGGCCGACCCCGCGGTCACCAGGGCGTTGACGTGGACGCCGACGACCCGGTTCGGTGCCACCCGGGCCACCTCGGGAGAGATCAGCGAGCCGAAGTCGCCGCCCTGGGTGCCGTAGCGCTCGTACCCCAGGCGCCGCATCAGCTCCGTCCACGCGGTGGCGATGCGGCGGATGCCCCAGCCGGGCTCGCGGGGCGGGGCGGAGAAGGCGAAACCGGGGAGTGACGGGATGACGACGTGGAAGGCGTCGGCCGGGTCGCCGCCGTGTCCGCGCGGATCGGTCAGCGGGCCGATGACCTCGGTGAACTCCGCGACCGAACCCGGCCAGCCATGGGTGATCAGCAGCGGCAGGGCAGCCGGCTCGGGCGAGCGGACCTGGAGGAAGTGCACCCGCTGACCGTCGATCTCGGTCGTGAACTGCGGGAACGTGTTCAACCGCGCCTCTCGCGCCCGCCAGTCGAACCCGGTGGCCCAGTACCCGGCCAGCTCACGGACGTGGTCGAGCGACGCCCCATCGGACCAGCCGGTCCCCGGGAGCCGCTCCGGCCAGCGGGTGCGTTCCAGGCGGCGGCGCAGATCGTCGAGGTCGGCTTCGGGGACGGCGATGCGGAAGGGACGGATCTCCATGGGCCGCACGGTAGGCGCCGTCGCGGACAGGGAGCGTCCGCGACGCCCCCGCCACCCCCGGACAGCGGTCATCGACGTGCGCCACCGCCCCGGCGGATGTCAGATGGGCCTAGGTGTCCGACGGATCTTGCCGCCTGCGGCGGGCTACTCCCCTCCCCGCCCCTTCCCGAAACCAGGGGCTTCGCCCCTGGACCCCGAGGTCTGGGGCGGAGCCCCAGTTTCGGGAAGGGGCGGGGAGGGGGAAAGATCCGCCGGATGCCCCGTGAGGCCGATCTTGGACCGGATCGTCGGGAGGCGCCATGCGTCGCGGAGTCCCGTATTCCCTGCGTGCCCGGCACTCCGTGCCCGCCGTCGTCCTGATCATTACCACCGCGACCACCGTGACGGCCTGCGGCGGCGGGGACGGCGGCTCCGACGCCGGTGTCATCCGCTCCTCCTGGGGCGATCCCCCCAACCCGCTGGAGCCCGCCAACACCAATGACGTCCAGGGCGGCAAGGTCCTCGACATGATCTTCCGCGGGCTCAAGCGCTACGACCCGAGGACCGGCGAGGCCAAGGACGCGCTCGCGGAGCGGATCGACAGCTCCGACCAGCGGAACTACACCATCACCCTCAAGAAGGGCCGACGGTTCGCCAACGGGGAGAAGGTCACCGCCGCGTCCTTCGTGAACGCCTGGAACTACGGCGCCCGGATCGACCACAAGCAGCGCAACGCCTACTTCTTCGAGTACATCGAGGGTTACGACAAGGTCCACCCCGCCTCCGGCGGCGCCCCCACCGCCAAAACCCTCTCCGGGCTGCGGGTCAGGGACGACCGGACCTTCACCGTCCGGCTCACCCAGAAGTTCTCCACCTGGCCCAAGACGCTCGGCTACAACGCCTATGCGCCGCTGCCCCGGGCGTTCTTCGCGAACCACGCCGGCTGGCTGAGGAAGCCCATCGGCAACGGCCCGTACCAGGTGCGGTCGTACGCCAAGGGCTCGGTGATGAAGCTGCGCGCCTGGGACGGCTACGTCGGCCCGGACAAGGCCCGTAACAAAGGCGTCGACCTACGCGTCTACACCGATAGCAACACCGCCTACACCGATCTCCAGGCGGGCAATCTCGATCTGGTCGACGACGTCCCGGCGCAGCAGCTGAAGTTCGTCCACTCCGATCTCGGCAACCGCTACATCAACCAGCCCGCCGGGATCATCCAGACCCTCACCTTCCCGATGTACGACCGCACCTGGAGCGGTCCGGCCAAGGCCAAGGTCCGCCGGGGGATCTCGATGGCGATCAACCGCGCGCAGATCACCGAGCGGATCTTTCAGGGCACCCGCACCCCCGCGACCGACTGGACCTCCCCGGTGCTGCGCCGCCAGGGCGGCTATGAGCCGGGGCTGTGCGGGGACGCCTGCCGCTATGACCCGGTCCGGGCGCGCAAGCTGATCAAGGCGGGCGGCGGGCTGCCCGGCGGCCGGATGACGATCACGTACAACGCCGACACCGGCTCCCACAAGGACTGGGTGGACGCGGTCTGCAACAGCGTCAACACCGTGCTGCGGAACGACCGGGCCTGTGTCGGCAAACCGGTCGGCACCTTCGCCGACTACCGCAACAAGATGGCGGGGAAGAAGATGACCGGGCCGTTCCGGGCCGGCTGGCAGATGGACTATCCGCTGATCCAGAACTTCCTCCAGCCGCTGTACTACACCGGCGCATCCTCCAACGACGGCCACTTCAGCGACACCGGCTTCGACCGGCTGGTGAACCAGGCCAACGCCGCCTCCGCGGACGGCCGGGCCATCGCGGGGTTCCGGGACGCGGAGAAGATCCTCGCCGAGCAGATGCCCGCGATCCCGCTGTGGTACCAGAACGGCAGCGCGGGCTATTCGCGGCGGCTCAGCGAGGTGGCGCTCAATCAGTTCAGCGTGCCGGTCTACGCACAGATCAGGGTCGGCTGAGCCATGGGCCGCTATACGCTGCGGCGGCTGCTGCAGATGATCCCGGTCTTCATCGGCTCCACGTTCCTGATCTTCTTCATGGTGTACGCGCTCGGCGATCCGGTGGCCGCGCTCTTCGGCGACAAGGCCCCCGACCCCGCCACCGCCGCCCGGATCCGTAAGGACCTCTATCTGGACGAGCCGCTGTGGCGGCAGTACGCGCACTACATGGGGCAGATCTTCAGCGGCCACTTCGGTACTGCCTTCAACGGGCAGCCGGTGACCGAGCTGATGGCGAGCGCGTTCCCGGTCACCCTCCGGCTCACCCTCGTCGCGGTCGCCTTCGAGATGGCGCTGGGGATCACCCTGGGCGTCCTCAGCGGGCTGCGCCGGGGCCGGGGCCTTGACACCTCGGTGCTGCTGCTCACCCTGGTCGTGGTCTCGGTCCCGACCTTCGTCAGCGGCACGGTGCTGCAGTATCTGTTCGGCGTGCGCTGGGGCTGGGCCAGTCCGTCGGTCTCGCCGGAGGCGCCGCTGACCGAACTGCTGCTGCCCGGGGTGGTGCTGGGGCTGGTGTCGCTCGCGTACACCAGCCGTCTCACCCGCACCTCCATCGTGGAGAACGCCCGCGCCGACTACGTCCGCACCGCCGTGGCCAAGGGGCTGCCGCGCCATCGGATCGTCACCCGCCATCTGCTGCGCAACTCGCTGATCCCGGTGGTGACCTTCATCGGCACGGACATCGGCGCGCTCATGGGCGGGGCCATCGTCACCGAGCGGATCTTCAACATCCATGGTGTGGGTTACCAGCTCTACCAGGGCATCCTGCGCCAGAACTCGCCGACCGTCGTCGGCTTCGTGACCATCCTGGTGATCGTCTTCCTGCTCGCCAATCTGCTCGTCGACCTCCTCTACGCCGTGCTCGACCCGAGGATCCGGTATGCCTGAGCCCTTTGACCCGCGCTACGACATGACCGAGGCGATCGCACCGGCCGGCGGCGGCGGTGGTGGCGGTGGCGGTGGCGGTCCGGTGGACCCCGCCGCGTCCGGCCCGCAGGCCCTGAAGGGCGGGTCAATCCTGAACGGCGGGCCACCGCGCGGCCCCTGGCGCCTCCCGCTGCCCTGGCGCAAGGAGCCCGGCCGCCGCCTCGGCGGACCGGCCGCGCCCACCGGACGGGGGCTGTGGACCGACGCCTGGCACGATCTGCGCCGCAATCCGATCTTCATCGTCTCCGCGCTGATCATCCTCTTCCTCGTCGTGATCGCGATCTGGCCGCAACTGATCGCGAGCGGAAACCCGTACCACGGCGACCTCGCCAAGGCGCAGGACGGCCCGGCCCCCGGCCACCCCTTCGGCTACGACCTCCAGGGCCGCGATGTCTACACCCGCACGGTCTACGGCGCCCGCGCCTCCATCACCGTCGGCATCTGCGCCACCCTCGGCGCGGCGCTGCTGGGCAGCGCGCTGGGCGGGCTCGCCGGGTACTTCGGCGGCTGGTGGGACGCGCTGCTCTCACGGATCGCCGATGTCTTCTTCGGCATCCCGATCCTGCTGGGCGGGCTGGTCTTCCTGTCGGTGGTCACCAGCGGCTCGGTCTGGCCGGTGGTGGGCTTCATCGTGCTGCTGGGCTGGCCGCAGATCTCCCGGATCGCGCGCGGCTCGGTGGTGACCGTCAAGGAGCACGACTACGTCCAGGCGGCACGGGTGCTCGGCGCGAGCAGCGGCCGGACGCTGCTGCGCCATATCGCGCCGAACGCCGTGGCGCCCGTGATCGTCGTCGCGACCATCGCGCTGGGCACCTACATCTCGCTGGAGGCCACGCTGTCGTTCCTCGGCGTGGGGCTCAAACCGCCCACCGTCTCCTGGGGGATCGACATCTCCTCGGCCGCGGCCCAGATCCGCAACGCCCCCCATATGCTGCTGTGGCCGGCCGGGGCGCTGTCCATCACGGTGCTCGCGTTCATCATGCTCGGCGACGCGGTGCGCGACGCCCTCGACCCCAAGCTGCGCTAGCCATGGCCGCCCGCCTGCTGGACGTACGGGACCTGCGCGTGGAATTCCGCACCCGGGACGGGATCGCCGAGGCCGTCGGCGGTGTCTCGTACGCCGTCGACGCCGGCCGGACGCTGGCCGTGCTGGGCGAGTCGGGCTCCGGCAAGTCGGTGACCGCCCAGGCGATCATGGGCATCCTCGACTCCCCGCCCGGCCGGATCACCGGCGGCCAGGTGCTGTTCCAGGGGCGCGATCTGCTGACGATGGGCGCGGAGGAGCGCCGCCGGATCCGGGGCGCCGCGATGGCGATGATCTTCCAGGACGCGCTCTCCGCCCTCAACCCGGTGGTTCCCGTCGGCGCCCAGCTCGCCGAGATGTACGAGGTGCACCTGGGGATGTCCCGCAAGGACGCCCGGCGGCGGGCGGTCGAGCTGATGGACCGGGTGCGCATCCCGGCGGCGGCGCAGCGGGCCGGGGACTATCCGCATCAGTTCTCCGGCGGGATGCGCCAGCGCATCATGATCGCCATGGCGATGGCGCTGGAGCCGGACCTGATCATCGCCGACGAGCCGACGACCGCGCTGGACGTCACGGTGCAGGCGCAGGTCATGGAGCTGCTCGCGGAGCTGCGCCGGGAGTACGCGATGGGGCTGGTCCTCATCACCCATGACCTGGGCGTGGTCGCGGACGTGGCCGACACCATCGCCGTGATGTACGCGGGGCGGATCGTGGAGACCGCGCCGGTGCGCGACCTCTACCGCCGCCCCGCCCACCCGTACACCCGCGGACTGCTGGACTCCGTGCCGCGCGTGGACCACCGGGGCGAGCGGCTCTACGCGATCAAGGGCGCGCCGCCCAGCCCGCTCGCCCTGCCCTCCGGCTGCCCCTTCCACCCCCGCTGCCCGCGCGCCCAGGAGGTCTGCCGCGTCGAACGGCCGCCGCTGTACGAGGTGCCGGCGGCGGGCGCGGCCCCCGCGTCCGGCGGGCGGACCAGCGCCTGCCACTTCTGGAAGGACGAACTCGATGCCCTCGACGCCGTCAATGTCTGAGAGCCGGACCACCGAGCCGGTCCTCGAGGTCCGCGACCTCGCCAAGCACTATCCGCTGACGCGGGGGGTGCTGGTGAAGCGGCGGATCGGCGCGGTCCGGGCGGTCGACACGGTCTCCTTCGCCCTGCGGCGCGGGGAGACCCTCGGCATCGTCGGCGAGTCCGGCTGCGGCAAGTCCACCGTCGCCAAGCTGCTGGTCAGCCTGGAACGGCCGACCGCCGGGACGATCCACTACCGGGGCGAGGACATCGCCCGGCTGTCGGGCCGGGCGCTGCGGGCCGTACGCCGCAACATCCAGATGGTGTTCCAGGACCCGTACACCTCGCTCAACCCCCGGATGACGGTGGGCGACATCGTCGGGGAGCCCTTCGAGATCCACCCCGAGGTGGCCCCGAAGGGCGACCGGCGGCGGGCGGTCCAGGAACTCCTGGACGTGGTGGGGCTGAACCCCGAGCACATCAACCGCTACCCCCACCAGTTCTCCGGCGGCCAGCGCCAGCGCATCGGCATCGCCCGGGGACTGGCGCTACGACCGGAGATCATCGTCGCGGACGAACCGGTCTCGGCGCTGGACGTCTCGGTCCAGGCGCAGGTGGTCAATCTGATGGAGAGCCTTCAGGACGAGTTCGACCTCTCCTACATCTTCATCGCCCACGACCTGTCGGTGGTCCGCCACATCTCGGACCGGGTCGCCGTGATGTACCTGGGCCGCTTCGCCGAGACGGGCACCGGCCGGGAGATCTACGACCATCCGACGCACCCCTACACCCAGGCCCTGCTGTCGGCCGTCCCGGTCCCCGATCCGGAGCCGCGCACCCGTCCGCCCCGCATCCTCCTGGCGGGCGACGTCCCCTCCCCGGCCAACCCGCCCTCCGGCTGCCGCTTCCGCACCCGCTGCTGGAAGGCGCAGGACCGCTGCGCGACGGAGGTGCCGGTGCTGGCGGTGCCGACGGGCCTGGCGGGCCCGGCCGCCCACGCCTCGGCGTGCCACTTCGCGGAGGAGCGCGCGGAGGTCAGGGCATGATGTTCAGGGCAAGATGTCGAATATGCTCGCGCCGGACCCCCGCCCCACCGCGCCGCCCTGCCCTGGTCGCTCCCGGTGCACCGGGTGGACTCGCAGCTGAACTTGGGGCGCGAACGCCTGGACTGCGGCGGTGAGCCGGGCCTGATCGACCAGCTGAAGGGGCGTGCGGGTGTAGTACTCCTGATAGGCCGGTGAGTGAGGGGCGGTCATGCCATGACCCTACGAGGCAGGGCGCGGCGCCGTCTCGCGCCTTCGGCGCATTTGAGCATGGGTCGGGGGGTGGGGGGCTGGGCGCCGCCGCCGGGCGCCGGGCTCTGGGGGTGGGCGTCGGTGGCGGCGGCTCTGAGGGTGGGCGTTGGTGGCGGCGCCGGTGCTCGGGGGCCGAGGCCGTTTCCGGGCCGCCGGACCGGCAACGGATCGCCCGGGGTGGGGTACCCCTCTGGAAATCGTTTGATGAATTAGTTGCGCCAGATCAAGCACTTTGGGAAGGGCGGCCTGGTGTCCCCCGCCTTCGCGGCCCGCAGGAACGCGCCGAGCGCGGCGGGGGTCGTGGATCTGGGGAGCGACCGTTCGCGGCGGAGTGCGCGTTCCGGGCGCCCGCCGGGCTCGGTTCACCCGAGTGAGGAGAGGGGCAGGTTGTGGGGCGACGGACCGGCCCGCCCGAGGACCCTAGGAACGACCCATGACCAACTCGCCCTTCCCCACAGATCCGCGGTTCGTCCTGATCAGCGACCCACGTGTGGGAGCGGTGCCGGTACGCGAATGCGGCGAACCGCTGGTCGACTGCCGGGGACGACTGCGCGTGGACGCCCGGCGAGCCGATCCCGCGGGACACTTCGCGCACCGAGGGGCCGGGGTCGCCGAACGGCTGGAGCGGGCCGAGAAGTCGCTGCCGAACGGCTGGCGGTGGCTGCTCATCGAGGGCTACCGGCCCCCGGCGCTCCAGCGGCAGATCTTCGACGGCTACGCGGCCACGCTGCGGATGGGCAGCCCGGAGGCCGCGACACCGGAGGAGAGCGGCGGGGCCTGTTACACCCACGCCCCTGGCCTGTCCCCACGGGCCCGTGAGCACAGGGCGATCATGATCGAGGCGCTGTCCTCGGCCGGCATGGTCAACTACGCCACCGAGTGGTGGCACTGGTCGTACGGCGACCGCCACTGGGCCTGGTCCACGGCCGCGCCCACCGCCACCTACGGCCCCGCTCCGGAGCCCCGCACTGATCCACATGCATCCCCGCCAGAAGCGGGCGAACAATGAAACGAGGCAGTTAAGAGACAATCCGAGAAGGTGACCGTGATGCGGAACTCGATCGTACGTACGCTGGCAACCGGTGCCGCGGCAGCTGTGCTGGCCGGTGGCGCGGCAGTGGCCGCCCCGGGTGCCGCTTTCGCGACGCCCACCGCGTCGGTGACGCACGTCAAGGCGGACGTCCCCCGGAATGGGGCCACGCCCTCGCCCACACCGTCGCCCACCATGAAGGGCAAGCATTGCAAGGACGTCAAGGCCCACACCAAGACAGTCACGCACCACGGTAAGACCTACAAGGTCTGGATCTCGGCCCACCGGGTCTGCTACACGCCCAAGTGATCGTCATGGCGGCGATCAGCCGCCGAGCCGGTCGAACTCCCCCGCCTTCGCCGCCCGCAGAAACGCGCGGAGCGTGGCGGGGGTCGTGGCTATGACGACCTCCGGGTCGTCGCTCTCACGGAGGTGGGTGGTGCCGACGGAGTCGGCGGCGAGTTCCACGCAGTTGGCTGAATCTTTCCCGGTCCGGGCCTCCGGCGCGGCTTCGGCGTCGATAGACGGCAGGGCCAGCTCGCTCAGCCGTTGGAAGGACTGCCGGTAGTCGGTGACCGCATCCAGGTCGTCGAGGAACTCCGATCCGCCGAACTGGTCCACGAGCACTGTACTCAACTCCGCCACGCTCGGTTCGATCACCATGAAGGGGTGGCTGAAGGCCGCGCTTCCCTCGTTGTCGGTGGGCACGATCTGGATGGTGACGTTGGGCAGCCGGGGGAGGCCGCTCGCCCGACAGAACCAGCTGGCGCCGCAGCCTGAACTCGATGGCCCGGTCCTGCACTTCGCGTACAGCTTCCGAGAAGCCGCTGCCGTGGACCGCCGTGGCGTATTGCAAGGCGGCCAAGAAGGTTTCAGTTGTACCCTCCACTGCGTGCGCCAGCATGCCGAGCCGTTCGGGCGACAGACTCGTGCGCCCCGCCTCGACGTTGCTCAGATGCGGACTGTGCATCTCCATCAGGCGCGCCGCCTCTCCGACGGTCAGCCCGGCTCGCTCGCGCAGCTTGCGCACTTCCCGCTCACCTGGAGGCTGCCCCATGCGCATGCCCGAAGAGCCCTGGTCCTACGGCCTGTTCATCCCGCACGACCCACGCGCCGTGGGCGTCGTGCGGGCCACCATCCGCCATATCCTCCGGGCGGCGCGGCTCGACTGCATCGTGGACACGGCCGAACTGCTCGTGTCGGAGTTGGTCACCAACGCGTACCGGAACACCACCACCGACGCGTACGTCAGCATGGACTGGGAGCCCGCGCCGTCCGACTTCCGGGTCACCGTATGGGACTCCGGCGACGGGATGCCGCAGCCTACGGCGCGATCCCGAACGGGCCCGACGGCTCCATGAGTTGGAGGCGGCCGTCGCCGAAGCACCCAGCATCGAAGATGCCCGGTGGGCCTCAGCCGAGATCGGACTGCTGTTGGACGCCGCGCGTCGCGAGGTCGCGGCCTGAACGACGGCGAGGGCCGCCCGGGACGTGGATCACGTCCCGGGCGGCCCTCGCCGTTCAAACCGCGGCCCGCGCGATAGCGCTAGGCGTGGACCACGTCCTTCTCCTCCGCGAAGTGGCATGCCGACTCGTGCGCCGCGGGCGAGTCCGTACCGGCGAAGCGCTCGGGGATGGCGAGGAGGGGGACCTCCTTGGCGCATTTGTCCTCGGCCTTCCAGCAGCGGGTGCGGAAGCGGCAGCCGGAGGGCGGGTTGGCCGGGGAGGGGACGTCGCCGGTGAGGATGATGCGCGTCCGGCCCTCGCGCGACTCCGGGTCCGGGACCGGGACGGCCGACAGCAGCGCCTGGGTGTAGGGGTGCGTCGGGTGGTCGTAGATCTCGGTGTCGGAGCCGATCTCGGCCATCTTGCCCAGGTACATCACGCCGACCCGGTCGGAGATGTGCCGGACGATGGACAGGTCGTGGGCGATGAAGATGTAGGACAGGTTGAACTCGTCCTGCAGCCCCTCCATCAGGTTGATGACCTGTGCCTGGACGGACACGTCGAGCGCGGAGACCGGCTCGTCGCAGATGATGATCTCCGGGTTGAGGGCGAGGCCGCGCGCGATGCCGATGCGCTGGCGCTGGCCGCCGGAGAACTGGTGCGGATAGCGGTTGATGTACTCGGGGTTGAGGCCGACCACGTCCAGGAGTTCCTGGACCTTGCGGCGCCGGTCGCCCTTCGGGGCCACCTCGGGGTGGATCTCGAAGGGCTCCCCGATGATGTCGCCCACCGTCATCCGGGGGTTGAGCGAGGTGTACGGGTCCTGGAACACCATCTGGATGTTGCGGCGTACGGCCCGCAGCGCGCGGCCCGACAGCCGGGTGATGTCCTGGCCCTTGTAGAAGACCTCGCCCGCGGTGGCGGTCTCCAGGGTCATCAGCAGCTTGGCGACGGTGGACTTGCCGCAGCCGGACTCGCCGACGATGCCGAGGGTCTCGCCCTGGTAGAGGTCGAAGGAGATGCCGTCGACTGCCTTGACCGCGCCGATCTGCCGCTTGAAGAGGATGCCCTGGGTCAGCGGGAAGTGCTTGACCAGATTGCGCACCTGGAGGATCGGCTCACCCCGGTCGACCTTGGCCTCGAGCGCGGCGACCGCCTCGTCCTCGGTGGCCGCCTCGACCGTCTCCACCTCCGTGACATTGGGGGTGGCGTCCGCGGCCGGCTCCATGGCCTGCTCGTTCTTCTCGGTGTCAGCCATGGAGGGTCTCCTTCCAGAAGTGGCAGGCGCTGCCGCGGCCCGGCAGCTCCGTGCCGTCCTGCTCGGTGACCGGCACCAGGGCGGGGACATCCGTACGGCAGATGTCCTCGGCCCTCGGGCAGCGCGGGTTGAAGGCGCAGCCCGTGGGGATCTTGAGCAGATTGGGCGGCAGCCCCTTGATCGCGTAGAGCTCCTGGCCCTTGCGGTCCAGACGCGGGATGGACTCCAGCAGACCGCGGGTGTACGGGTGGGCCGGGCGCTTGTAGAGCTCGTGCACGGGCGCGGTCTCGACGATCCGGCCCGCGTACATCACGGCGATCTTGTCGGCGACGTCCGCCACCACACCCAGGTCATGGGTGATCAGGATCAGACCCATGTGGTACTCGCGCTGGAGCTCCGCGAGCAGGTCCATCACCTGGGCCTGGACGGTCACGTCCAGCGCCGTGGTCGGCTCGTCGGCGATGATCAGATCCGGCTCCAGCGCCATCGCCATGGCGATCATGATGCGCTGGCGCATACCGCCGGAGAACTGGTGCGGATAGTCGCTCACCCGCTCCTTGGCCGCCGGGATGCGGACCCGGTCCATCAGCTCGATGGCCTTGACCTTGGCTTCCTTCTTGGACAGGCCCTGGTGGACCCGGAACATCTCGCCGAGCTGATAGCCCACGGAGAGCACCGGGTTCAGCGCCGAGAGCGCGTCCTGGAAGATCATGGCGATCTTGCGGCCGCGGATCTTCCGGCGCTCCTCGCCCGCCATGGTGAGCATGTCCTCGCCCCGGAACAGGATCTGCCCCTGCGGGATCTTCCCGGGCGGCATGTCGAGGATGCCCATGATCGCCTGGGCGGTCACCGACTTGCCGGAGCCGGACTCGCCGAGGACGGCGAGCGTCTCACCAGCGCGGACGCTGTAGTTGACGCCGTTGACGGCCTTGGCGACACCGTCCCGGGTGTGGAACTCCACATGCAGGTCGCGGACTTCCAGCAGCGGGCTGCCGTCGTCTCCGGCGCCCTCGCGGACGGCGTCGTCCGCGGTCTTCTCGATGGTGGTCACGTACGCCCTCCTCAGCGCAGCTTGGGGTCGAGGGCGTCGCGCACCGCGTCGCCGAGCGTGATGAATGCGAAGACCGTGAGGCTCAGCATTCCGGCCGGGAACAGCATCACATGCGGGTTGTCCCGGATGGCGTCCTTGGCGTCGGAGATGTCGATGCCCCACGAGATGGTGGGGTCGGCGAGGCCGAGACCGAGGAAGGACAGCGTGGCCTCGGCCGAGATGTAGGCGCCGAGGGAGATGGTGGCCACCACGATGGTGGGGGCCAGCGCGTTCGGCAGGACGTGCCGGAAGAGGATCCGGCCGGTCCCGGCGCCGAGGGCACGCGCCGCGGTGACGTAGTCCGCCTGCTTGGCGGTGATCACCGAACTGCGCATCACCCGGGCGATGGTGGTCCAGCCGAGGAAGGCCAGGGCCGCGATCACCACGTACACCTTGCGCTCGGTGAAGGCGTTCAGGACGACCATCGAGCCGAGCAGGAACGGCAGACCGAAGAAGATGTCGACGATCCGGGAGATGACCGAGTCGATCCAGCCGCCGAAGTACCCGGCGGCCATGCCCAGCAGACCGCCGAAGAAGGTCACCACCGCGGTCACACCGACGCCGACGAGGATCGAGGCGCGGGTGCCGTAGATGACCCGGGCGTAGATCGAGCGGCCCTGGCCGTCGTAGCCGAACCAGTCGGCCTGGAAGAAGTGGGTCAGCTCCGGCTTGGTCAGGAAGTGGTTGGTCAGATCGCCGTTGCGCGGCTCGGCGCTGGTGAACATCCCGGGGAACGCCGCGATGGCCAGCAGCAGCACCAGCAGCACCGCCGAGATCCAGAACAGCGGGCGGTGGCGGAGTTCGAACCAGGCGTCGCCCCACAGCGAGCGCGGCTTGCCCTGGGGGGCGGGGCCGGCGGCGGAGGCGGTGTCCACCTCGGTCGGCGGGGCCACGGCGTCGACCGCCGTGTCGACTGCCGCGCCGCCGGACTGGGATTTGGTCACGTCAGGCATACCGGATCCTCGGGTCCAGGACCGCGTACAGCAGGTCGACGAGCAGGTTGATCAGCAGGATGACGAGGACGAAGATGGTCACGACCCCGACGATGGTGGTGCCCTCACGCTGCCCGAGCGCCTTGAAGAGCAGATTGCCGACGCCCTGGACGTTGAAGATGCCCTCGGTGACCACCGCGCCACCGACCAGTGCGCCGACGTCGGTGCCGAGGAAGGTGACCACCGGGATCAGCGAGTTGCGCAGCAGATGGACGCCGACGATCCGGCGGCGCGGCAGCCCCTTGGCGAGCGCGGTGCGCATGTAGTCGGCGCGCAGGTTCTCGGCGAAGGTGGTCCGGGTCAGCCGGGCCACATACGCCATGGAGAGCATCGCGAGAACGAACCCTGGCAGCAGGAGCTGCTGGAGGTTCATCGAGTCCTGGACGTTCGGTGGCAGCCAGCCGAGCTCGTCGGCGAAGATGAACCGGGCGAGGTAGCCGAGGACGAAGACCGGCATCGAGATGACGATCAGCGTGAAGATCAGTACGCCGGTGTCGGCGGCGCGGCCCGCCTTGAGACCGGCCCAGGCACCGAGCCCGATGCCGATGATGATCTCGATGGTGAGGGCCACCGCCGCGAGGCGGAGGGTCACCGGGAAGGCCATCCCCATTTCCTCGGAGACCGGACGGCCGCCGAAGGTCTTGCCGAAGTCGCCCTTGAAGAGGTCGACCATGTAGTCGATGTACTGCTTCCACAGGGGCTGGTCCAGCCCGAACTCATGGCGGAGGGACGCGACCTGCGCGGGGTCCGCGGCCTTGTCGCCCCACATCGCCCGGATGGGGTCACCGGGCAGTACGTGGACCATGAGGAAAATAATCAGTGTGGTCCCGATGAAGACCGGGATCATCTGGAGCAGTCGCCTGGCGACGTAGCGCCCCATTATGCCTCCATGCCGTTGGGGGGCGGCGGAGGCCACGTCTCGTCTGCGCCACGCGGGTGGGGGGATGAGCTGCGGGCCTCACGCCTGCGGGCCGGTGCCGCCGCTCCCCGGTGGGAGGAGCGGCGGCACCGGCCGGCGGTCCCGATGATTACTTCTTCTTCACCTGGACGTCGGTGAAGATGGGGTCGCCGTCCTGGCCGTAGGGGATCTTCCCGAGGACCTTGTTGGACTGGCCGCTGTTGACCTTGTAGAACCACAGCGGGATCGCCGGCATGTCCTTCGCGAGAACCTGCTCCGCCTGCTGGTAGAGCTTCACGGTCTCGTCGAGGGTGGCGGCCTTGTCGGCCTTGGCAGCGAGCTCGTCGAACTGCTTGTTGGCGTAACCGCTGGTGTTACCGGCCGCCTTGGAGCCGTAGAGGTCCCTCATGAAGTTCGAGTTGACCGGGTAGTCGAGCACCCAGCCACCGCGGTACATCGACTTGACCTGGTGCTTGTCACGCGCGTTCAGGTCGGCCTGGAAGTCGGGCTTGGAGTCGCCGACGCAGTCGACGCCGGTGGCCTTGCGGATGCTGTTGCAGACCGCGTCCACCCAGGGCTTGTGGTCCTGGTCGGCGTTGTACTGGATCGAGATCTTGTTGCCCGGGACCCCGCCGCCCTCCTTGATGAGGGACTTGGCCTTGGCCGGGTCGTAGGTGACCTGCTCCTTGAGCGCGCCGGCCTTGTAGCCGAGCACGCCGCGGGCGACATAGCTGTCGGCCGGGGTGCGGGAGCCGTGGAGCACGGTCTTGGTGATCGTGTCACGGTCGATCGCCATGGACAGACCCTGGATGACCTTGGGGTCGATGTCCTTGAACTGCTTGGTGTAGAAGGCCGGGACGATCGACTGGACCGCCGAGTACTCCTCGTCGATCGCGCGCTTGCCCAGGTCGGTCTTGTAGTTGGTCAGCGCGGTGGTCGGGACCTGCTCGATCCAGTCGAGGTTGTTGGAGCGCAGGTCCGAGTAGGCGGCGTCGGCGGTGGTGTAGTTCTTGAAGTCGATGCCGCCGTTCTTGGCCTTGTTCGGTCCCTGGTAGCCGTCGAACTTGCGGACCTTGATCATCTTCTTGTGGTCCCAGGAGATGAACTTGTAGGGACCGTTGCCGACCGGCTTCTCACCGAAGCCCTTGGGGTCCTTGAAGAAGCCCGTGGGCAGCGGGGCCCACACGTCGTAGCCCAGCTTGTAGGCGAAGTACGAGACCGAGCTGTTGAGCTCGATCTTGAACTCGTTGTCGTTGACGACCTTCAGGCCGGACATCTTGTCGGCCTTGGGCTTGCCCTTGTCCGGGTGGACGTCGGAGTAGCCCTTGATGTCCTGGAACCAGCTGGAGTTGGTCTGGTTGTTCTCGACGTTGGCCGACCAGTTCCAGGAGTCCACGTAGGACTTGGCGGTCACGGTCTCGCCGTTGTGGAACTTCCAGCCCGGCTTGAGCTTGACGGTCCAGACGGAGGAGTCCTTGTTGGGGGTGACGGACTCGGCGTTGACGTACACCAGCTTGCCGGTGCCGGGCTCGTAGTCCACCAGCCCGGCGAAGATCTGCTTGAGGACGCGACTGCCCTGGCTCTCCTTGGCGTTCGCCGGCTGCAGCGGGTTCTGCGGCTCGCTCAGCTGGGCGGTGAGTATCCCGTTCGGGTCCGCCGTGCCCTTGTTCATGTCATTGCTGCCGCTGTCGCTGTCGTTGCCACCACAGGCGGTCGCGGCGAGTGCCACAACTGCTGCCAACGCGACCCACTTGGCGCTCTGCGCACCGCGCATGGGTTTGCCTCCTCAGGAGTCCACTGTCACTACGAGAGGGGGCGCCCGGAGACACGCTGACACCCCTGACAGCGAAAGGGACCGGAACCCCCCAGATGCGCTCGTAGGTCCGCGCTCCCCACAGCGTGTGACCCATTGACCCGAGCTCAATGGACCCCATGATTGAGCACGTCCGGCCCTTAAACCACACCTTATGGGTCTCGCTTTGGTCACAGCATCTACGCGCGGAGCTTCGAAATCCGGACAAAACTGCCCCAGACAGACACACGCGAAACGGACTGTTAACACATCATGCGGAGCCCGGACGCCGATATCCGGACAGGGAGATCCGGATAACCGCTTGACTGGCACGTTGCTGACATGGGAACAGCCCGGCCCCCCGCCGTGGAGGCGGTGGGTCCGGGCCGTGGGCAGCTCACCGAGGCACGGTGGGGCGCCTACGCTCCGTGATCGACGCCGTAGTGCGCAGGGGCGCCCGGCGGGTGAGCCTCGGCGCCCCGCGACCGGGCGCACGCGTCAGCGCTTGGCGCGGGCGTCAGCGCTTGGCGCGGGCGTCAGCGCTTGGCGCGGGCGGCGGTGCGGGCGCGCTCCTTCTGGTCCAGCACCACCTTGCGGATCCGCACCGTCTCCGGCGTCACCTCGACGCACTCGTCGTCGCGGCAGAACTCCAGGGACTGCTCGAGCGAGAGCAGCCGCGGCGGGACCAAGGACTCGGTCACATCCGCGGTGGAGGACCGCATGTTGGTGAGCTTCTTCTCCTTGGTGATGTTGACGTCCATGTCGTCGGAGCGGGAGTTCTCACCGACGATCATGCCCTCGTACACCTCGGTGCCCGGCGAGGTGAACAGCACCCCGCGCTCCTGGAGGTTGGTCATCGCGAAGGCGGTCACCGCGCCGGAGCGGTCGGCCACCAGCGAGCCGTTGTTACGGGTCTTCAGCTCGCCGAACCACGGCTCGTGGCCCTCGTGGATGGAGTGGGCGATACCGGTGCCGCGGGTCGCGGTCAGGAACTCGGTGCGGAAGCCGATCAGACCGCGGGAGGGGACGATGAACTCCATGCGGACCCAGCCGGAGCCGTGGTTGGACATGTTGTCCATCCGGCCCTTGCGGGTGCCCATGAGCTGGGTGACCGCACCCATGTGCTCCTCGGGCACATCGATGGTGATGCGCTCGATCGGCTCGTGGACCTTGCCCTCGACCTCACGGGTGACCACCTGCGGCTTGCCGACGGTGAGCTCGAAGCCCTCCCGGCGCATGGTCTCCACCAGGATCGCCAGCGCCAGCTCGCCGCGGCCCTGCACCTCCCAGGCGTCCGGGCGGTCGGTGGGCAGCACGCGCAGCGAGACGTTACCGATCAGCTCGCGCTCGAGCCGGTCCTTGACCAGCCGCGCGGTGACCTTGCGGTCCTTCACGGCGGACTTGTCGGCGCCCTTGCCGCCGGGGCCGCGGCCGACCAGCGGGGAGGTGTTGGTGCCGATGGTCATCGAGATCGCGGGCTCGTCGACGGTGATCAGCGGCAGCGCGATCGGGTTCTCCGGGTCGGCCAGGGTCTCGCCGATCATGATGTCCGGGATGCCCGCGACCGCGCAGATGTCACCGGGGCCCGCCACCTCGGCGGGCTTGCGGGTGAGCGCCTCGGTCATCATCAGCTCGGTGATCCGGACGTTGGAGATGGTGCCGTCGCGCTTGATCCACGCGACCGTCTGCCCCTTCTTCAGCTCGCCCTGCTCGACCCGGAGCAGCGCGATACGGCCGAGGAAGTTGTCCGCGTCCAGGTTGGTGACATGCGCCTGGAGCGGGGCGGCCGCGTCGTACTCGGGCGCCGGGACGGTGTCCAGCAGGGTGGAGAAGAACGGCTGCAGGTTGTCGCTGTCGGCCGGGACGGTGCCGTCCTCCGGCTTGGTCAGCGAGGCCACACCGTCACGGGCACACGCGTAGACGATCGGGAACTCGATCTGCTCCTCGGTCGCGTCCAGGTCCAGGAAGAGGTCGTACGCCTCGTTCACGACCTCGTCGATCCGGGAGTCCGGGCGGTCCGTCTTGTTGATGCACAGGATCACCGGCAGCTTGGCCTGGAGCGCCTTGCGCAGCACGAAGCGGGTCTGCGGCAGCGGCCCCTCGGAGGCGTCCACCAGCAGGACCACCGCGTCGACCATGGACAGACCGCGCTCGACCTCACCGCCGAAGTCGGCGTGGCCGGGGGTGTCGATGATGTTGATGGTGACGGGGTCGCCGCCGTCCGCCGGGTGGTACTTGACGGCGGTGTTCTTCGCGAGAATGGTGATGCCCTTCTCGCGCTCCAGGTCGTTGGAGTCCATGACCCGGTCGTCCACCTGCTGGTGGGCGGCGAACGCGCCCGCCTGCTTGAGCATGGCGTCGACGAGGGTCGTCTTGCCATGGTCGACGTGGGCGACGATGGCGACGTTACGGATATCGTGGCGCGTGGGCATGAAAGCGCGCTTCTCCCGGTTGTTGGGTGGCGGCGCGCTCCTTGGGCGGCGCGCCTTCCGCCGGGCTGATCACGCCTCGGCCTCACCCCCATGGTACGGGGACGGCGCGGGGCCGGATGCCGCAGCCCGTCCCGCACCCCGTCCCCGCGCCGGTCACCTGCCCGTTCGCCTCGCCGTTCGCCCCGCCGTTCGCCCCGCCCGTTCCCGATACCAAGGGCTGCTAAAGAGCCCGCCGCAGGCGTCCCCTAGCGGCGGAAGCCGATGTCCTGGTAGCGGGGCGTGGCGAAGCCGAAGGCGCCCGCGTTGACCAGGCCCTTGCGCATCGCGATCAGCTGGGGGCGCTGATAGAGCGGAATCGATCCGGCCGCCGCCCAGATCCGCGCGTCGGCCCGGCTGACCAGCGAGCGCGAGGCGCCGCCGTTCAGCTCGGAGAGCGCCTGGTCGAAAAGCTGGTCGATCTGGTCGGTGCCCACCCGGGTGTAGTTCTGCTCGACGACCAGGGAGCCGTCGGCCGCCGGCTGCGGCTTGGCGTAGATGGGGCGGGCGTCGGTGGCCGGGTAGGCGGAGGCGGGCCAGGAGTAGAGGGCCAGGTCGTAGTCGCCGGTGGCGATGTGGTCCCGGAAGTAGCTCTCACCGGGGACCTTGGTGATCTCGGTCCGTACGCCGATCTTCTCCAGCATCCGCGCGATGCGCTCGCCGACCGTGCTCAGCCGGGCACCGGTCCGGTCGTCGGGGAGGACGAAGCGCAGCACCAGCGGCCGTCCCTTCTTCCGTACGACGGCCGTCTCCCGGAGCCGTCCGGACCGTCCGGCGTCACCGGCCGCGGGCGGGGCGCCGGAGGCGCTCTCGGAGGCGGGGTTCGTGGAGCCCCCGGTGGTGGTCGGGGCGCCGTGCCGGCTGCCCCGGTCGTCCGTCTTGCCGTCCAGCGCCTTCTGCCGGCCGGTGCCGCCCGCCCGCCAGCCCGCGTCGGCGAGCAGCGACTGCGCGGCGTTGGTGTCCGGGTCGCCGAGGGCGCCGCTGTGGTCCTTGTAGCCCGGCTGGCCCGCCATCAGCAGATGGTTGCCGAGCGGCTCGGACGGCAGCCCCATCGGCTTGAGCACCAGCCTCGCCAGGGCCTTGCGGTCGATCGCGCGGGCCACCGCGCGGCGCACCCGCTCATCGGCGAGCGGGCCCTTGGTGCCGTTGAGGGCGAGCTGGGTGTAGGCGGGGTCCAGGGCCTTGCGCAGGGTGAACCTGCTCAGCGCCCGGGTCCGCGACCGGTTCTTGTCGGTGTCGCCGGCGGCCCCGCCCTGGGCGCCCGCCTCTTCCCGCGCCGCCCCGGTGGACGCCTCCCCGGTAGACGTCGTCCCGGTGGCCGCCTCCCCGTTACGCGTCGCCTCCGCCGTCTCCCGGCCGCCGGTGGACGGTTCCGGGGCGCCCGCCTTGCCCGGGGCAGAGGAGCCCCGCCCGGGGCCCGCGGCCTTCTTGCCCGGGGCGGTGGCCTGGATGCGCCGGGCGGTGGTCCGGTCCACCTCGGCCAGGTCCAGCCGCCCGGCGATCAGCGCCTCGGCCCGCTTCTCGGCCGGGACCGCCTGGAAGACCATCTGGCTCAGCCGCGCCCGGTCGCCCCACCAGCGGGGGTTGCGGACGAGGGTGACCTCGGAGTCCGTGACCCGGCGGACCATGAACGGCCCGGCGCCGACCGCGAGCCCCTTGCTCGCCGCCGCGGTGAAGACCGCCGGGTTGCCCATCACGCTCTTCGGGTACAGCGGGGTGAACAGCGAGCGCCAGTCGGTGTACGGCTTGGCGAAGGTGACCTTGACCTCGTGCTCCTTGTCCCCCGGTTCGACCTTCGCGATCCGGTCGTATCCGGCGTTGCGCGCCGTCCCGTACTTCTCGTCGGTGCCGCGCAGCGCCTTCCACTGGGCCCGGAAGTCCTCCGCGCCGATCGGGCGCCCGTCGCTCCACACCGCCTTGGGGTTGAGCTTGAAGACCACGACCTGCTTGGGGTCGGTCGAGGTGACGTCGGCGGAGGTCAGATAGTCGCCGTTGCGCTGGGGGCGGCCGCGGGCGTCGAGGGTGTAGAGGGAGGGCAGCACGGCGCCCGCGATCCGCTGGGTGCCCGTGTCCGCGGTCTTCTGGAAGGCGTTGAGCGTGCTGGGCGTCGCGTCCAGGGCCCAGCGCAGGGTGCCGGTGCCGGCGGTCCCGGAGCGGGGCGCGGAGGCGATGTCCCAGGCGGCGCGCGGCGGCGGGCCGTCGTCCTCCGAACTGCAGCCGGTCAGTACGGGCAGCGGCAGCATCACTCCCGCGGCGAGCAGCATGGCGCGGCGGCTCCTGGTGATGGGCATGGCTCGTACCTCCGCAGGGTGACGGATATATGCGCATTTGGCATAGTGTGACGCTGATCGCATATACTCCTCACTCAAAGCGACGGTTCAAGGGACAGCACGCCGAGAGGGCCATGGAGACGGCCATGAGGGGAAAGGATCACCCGCCCGGATCAACGCGGCGGGCGCGCACTCCGGCGCGCGACGGCGGAATCCCGCCGGTGACGGCGCCAATCCCGACAGATCCCTTCACAACCAGGACCGTGGCGAGTAACACTCGCTGTCGCATGAGCGTCGCCAACCGCAACCGCGGAAGTGAGGGCAAGTCATGTCCTTGAACGACGACTTGACGGCCGTCCAGCGCTGTCTCGATGACCTGGTCCGTTCCGTCTCCCGGCTGGAGCAGCGGGTGGGCGCCGGCGGGCTGGAGATACGCCGGGTCCGCACCGACGCGGACCATCTGCGCGAGAGCCTCGCCCTGCTGCGCGAGACGGCTCCCGTGGAGCGATCCCGCCCCGAAATGGTTCCGGTCCCCGACGCCCCGTACGACAGCGCGCTGTGGTCGGACGTCGACGACGAGGGCCTCGGCGCACGAGATCGCCACGCGCCCTAGGGACGGCCGGTCGCGCCTCCCGTCACGGGGCGCACCCCCCACCGTCCCCCCATACCACTCCACCGCGGAGTTCCCCTTGGCCACAGGCACCGACCCCCAAGCCACCACGCCCGCACCCGCGGACTCCGGAACGGCCCCGCACGGCGTGCACAGCGCCTCGCGCGCCGCCATCCCCGGCCGCCATCTGCGCAGCGACCGCTGGTGGCTCTCCCCCGCCATCACCGCCGCCGGGCTGTTCGCGTTCATCGTCTACTCGACCTGGCGGGCCTTCTCGGGGGACGACTACTACGCCGAGCCGTACGTCTCCCCCTTCTACTCGCCCTGCGTCGCCCAGAACTGCGTGCCCATGAAGGGCGGCGCCAACTGGGAGATCTTCGGCGCCTGGTGGGGACTGTCCCCGGCACTGCTGATCCTGATCTTCCCGCTGGGTTTCCGGCTCACCTGCTACTACTACCGCAAGGCGTATTACCGGGGCTTCTGGGCCTCCCCGCCCGCCTGCGCGGTCGCCGAGCCGCGCGCCAAGTACACCGGCGAGACCCGGTTCCCGCTGATCCTGCAGAACATCCACCGCTACTTCTTCTACTTCGCGGTGATCGTCGCGGGGATCCTCACCTACGACACCGTGCTCGGCTTCCGGGACGAGCACGGCCGCTGGGGCCATATGGGCCTCGGCACCCTGGTGCTGCTCGCCAACATCGCGCTGATCTGGGCGTACACCCTCTCCTGCCACTCCTGCCGCCATATCGTCGGCGGCCGGCTGAAGCACTTCTCCCGGCATCCGGTCCGCTATCGGCTCTGGGGCTGGGTGAGCGGGCTCAACGCACGCCATATGCAGCTCGCCTGGGCCTCTCTCATCAGCGTCGCCGTCGCGGACTTCTACGTCTATCTGGTGGCGAGCGGCGCCTTCGACGATCCCCGCTTTTTCTAGGAGAGGTGCTCATCCGATGACGCAAGTCGAGCGGCAGGCGTGGGACGTGGTCGTGATCGGCGCGGGCGGCGCCGGGCTGCGGGCCGCGATCGAGGCCCGCGAACAGGGCATGCGCTGCGCCGTCATCTGCAAGTCGCTGTTCGGCAAGGCCCATACGGTGATGGCCGAGGGCGGCATCGCCGCCAGCATGGGCAACGTCAACGAGCGCGACAACTGGCAGGTGCACTTCCGCGACACCATGCGCGGGGGCAAGTTCCTCAACCACTGGCGGATGGCCGAGCTGCACGCCCAGGAGGCCCCGGACCGGGTCTGGGAGCTGGAGACCTGGGGCGCGCTCTTCGACCGCACCCCGGAGGGCAAGATCTCCCAGCGGAACTTCGGCGGCCATGAGTACCCCCGGCTCGCCCATGTCGGGGACCGCACCGGCCTGGAGCTGATCCGCACCCTCCAGCAGAAGATCGTCTCCCTCCAGCAGGAGGACAAGGCCGCCACCGGCGACTACGAGTCCCGGCTGAAGATCTTCCAGGAGTGCACGGTCACCCGGATCGTCAAGGACGGCGACCGGGTCGCCGGGGTCTTCGGTTACGAGCGCGAATCGGGCCGTTTCTTCGCCCTGGAGGCCCCGGCCGTGGTGCTGGCCACCGGCGGTATCGGCAAGTCCTTCAAGGTGACCTCCAACTCCTGGGAGTACACCGGCGACGGCCATTCGCTGGCGCTGCTCGCGGGCGCCCCGCTGATCAACATGGAGTTCGTGCAGTTCCATCCGACCGGTATGGTCTGGCCGCCCTCGGTGAAGGGGATCCTGGTCACCGAGTCGGTGCGCGGCGACGGCGGGGTGCTGCGCAACAGCGAGGGCAAGCGGTTCATGTTCGACTACATCCCGGACGTCTTCAAGGAGAAGTACGCCCAGTCCGAGGACGAGGCCGACCGCTGGTACGAGGACCCGGACCACAACCGCCGCCCGCCCGAGCTGCTCCCCCGCGACGAGGTGGCCCGCGCCATCAACGCCGAGGTGAAGGCGGGCCGGGGCTCCCCGCACGGCGGGGTCTTCCTGGACGTCTCCACCCGGATGCCCGCCGAGGTGATCAAGCGGCGGCTGCCCTCGATGCACCACCAGTTCAAGGAGCTCGCGGACGTCGACATCACCACCGAGCCCATGGAGGTGGGCCCCACCTGTCACTACGTGATGGGCGGGGTGGACGTCGACCCGGACACCGCGGCCGCCACCGGTGTGCCCGGTCTGTTCGCCGCGGGCGAGGTCGCGGGCGGGATGCACGGCTCCAACCGGCTCGGCGGCAACTCCCTCTCCGACCTGCTGGTCTTCGGGCGCCGCGCCGGGCTCTACGCGGCCCGCTACGCCCAGGAGACCGCGGCCTCGGGCACCCGTCCGGTGCCGGACGAGGCGCAGCTGGACCTGGCGGCGGCCGAGGCGCTGCGCCCGTTCAGCGCCGAGGCCGGCGAGCCGGACGAGACCGCGGGCCCGGCCGGGCCGCCGGAGAACCCGTACACCCTCCACCAGGAACTCCAGCAGTCGATGAACGACCTGGTGGGGATCATCCGCAAGGCCGAGGAGATGGAGGAGGCGCTGCACCGGCTGGCCAGTCTGCGGGTCCGGGCGCGCCGCGCCGGGGTCGAGGGCCACCGGCAGTTCAATCCCGGCTGGCACCTGGCGATCGATCTGCGCAACATGCTGCTGGTCAGCGAGTGCGTGGCACGCGCCGCGCTGGAGCGGACCGAGAGCCGCGGCGGGCACACCCGCGACGACTGTCCGGAGATGGACCGTCAATGGCGGCGGATCAATCTGGTCTGCCGGCTCTCCGACCCCTCGGGCGGACTGGCGGCCCCCGACGCCGGGCACGGCCAGATCCGGCTCGAGCGGCGTGAGATGCCGCCCATCCGGCCCGACCTGCTGAACCTGTTCGAGAAGGACGAGCTGGTGAAGTACCTGACGGACGAGGAGCTGACCCAGTGAGTGCGTACGAGGCCCACTTCCGGGTGTGGCGGGGCGATCAGGACGGCGGCGGTCTGAAGGACTTCCACGTCGAGGTCAACGACGGCGAGGTCGTGCTCGACATCGTCCACCGGCTGCAGGCCACCCAGGCCCCCGATCTGGCGGTCCGCTGGAACTGCAAGGCGGGCAAATGCGGTTCGTGCAGCGCCGAGATCAACGGCCGGCCCCGGCTGCTGTGCATGACCCGGATGTCGGTGTTCGAACGGAACGAGACGATCACCATCACCCCGCTGCGGGCCTTCCCGGTGGTGCGGGACCTGGTGACGGATGTGTCGTTCAACTACGCCAAGGCCCGTGAGGTGCCGTCCTTCGTGCCGCCGGAGGGGCTGGGTCCGGGCGAGTACCGGATGTGGCAGGAGGATGTGAACCGGTCGCAGGAGTTCCGCAAGTGCATCGAGTGCTTCCTGTGCCAGGACACCTGCCATGTGGTGCGGGACTTCGAGGAGAACAAGGAGGCGTTCGCCGGGCCGCGGTTCCTGATGCGGGTCGCGGAGCTGGACATGCATCCGCTGGACGCGGCCGCCGACACCGGTCTTGACCGCAAGAGCACGGCCCAGGAGGAGCACGGGCTGGGCTACTGCAACATCACGAAGTGCTGTACGGAGGTCTGCCCCGAGCAGATCAAGATCACCGACAACGCGCTGATCCCGCTCAAGGAGCGGGCGGCGGACCGTAAGTACGATCCGCTGGTCTGGCTCGGCAACAAGATCCGGCGCCGGGGGCAGTAACTCCGCTGAATGCGGCAGGGCACGTCCGACAGATCCTGCCGCCTGCGGCGGGCTGCTCCCCTCCCCGCCCCTTCCCGATACCAAGGGCTCCGCCCCTGAACCCCGAGAGTCCGGGGCGAAGCCCCGCCACGCTGGCGGAGCCGCATATAGACGCTGCGGGAAGGGGCGAAGCCCCGGCCCGGGATCTGGGACGGAACCCCGGCCCAGGGTCCGGGGCAAAGCCCCAGTTCCGGGGTCCGGGGCGGAGCCCCGATCCGGGGGCCGGGGCGGAGCCCCGGTTTTGGGGAGGGGCGGGGAGGGGCAAGACTCGCCGGAGCGGCGCCCGCCCTCCGCCTCGTGTCGCGAGCCCGCCACCGTAACGGACCGTCGCCCGTCACCACAGGCTGAGCAGCGCCTCCACCGAGTCCGGGCCCGAGGACTGGCCGTCCGGAAGGGCCAGCTCGAACCAGACGGTCTTGCCGAGCGGGGTCCTGCGGCTGCCCCAGCCCGCGCTGAGCAGCCCGACCAGCTGGAGCCCGCGCCCGCCCTCGTCGGTGTCCCGGGCACGCCGCCGCCGGGGCTGCACCAGACCGCCGTCCCAGACCTCGCACACCAGGGTGCGGTCCAGCAGCAGCCGTAGCCTGATCTCGCCCTCGCCGTAGCGCAGGGCGTTCGTCACCAGCTCGCTGACCAGCAGCTCGGTGGTGTCCACCAGATCGTCCAGGCCCCAGGACTCCAACTGCTCCCGGGCCAGTTCGCGGGCCCGGCCCACGGACTGCGGGGCGCTGGGGAGGTGCCAGTCGCCGACCGACTCGGCCGACAGGCCCTGCACCCGGGCCATCAGCAGGGCGATGTCGTCCTCGCCGTGGTGGGTGTCGAGAGTGCTCAGGACGTGGTCGCACACGTCCTCGAGGGATCCGGCCGCGGCGTTCCCGCCGTCGGCGCCGTCCGGGGTGTTGAGGGCCGCGCGCAGGGCCTGGAGCCCCTCGTCGAGGGTGTGGTCGCGGGACTCGACCAGACCGTCGGTGTAGAGGGCCAGCAGCGCGCCGTCGGGGAGTTCGACCTCGATCTCCTCGAACGGCTCGCCGCCGACGCCGAGCGGCATTCCGGGCGGAACCTCCATCAGCAGGGCGTCCTCGCCCGGCTCCACCAGGACGGGGGGCGGATGCCCGGCGTTGGCGAACGTGCAGCGCCGGGTGACCGGGTCGTAGACGGCGTACACGCAGGTGGCGAGGTAGACCTCGGTCAGATCGGAGGAGTCCTCGGCGGCCTTGCCGCCGCGCGCGAGGGCGCGCGAGCCGGGCCGCGAGCCGGCGTGCGAGCCGCCCGGTGTGCCGAGGCCGCGGGCGATCTCGTCCAGCGCGGAGAGCACCTCGGCGGGCTCCAGGTCGAGCAGGGCGAGGGTGCGTACGGCGGTGCGCAGCTCGCCCATGGCCACGGCGGCGCGCAGCCCGCGCCCCATGACGTCGCCGACCACCAGCGCGGTGCGGTGCCCGGGTAGCTCGATCACGTCGAACCAGTCGCCGCCCACCTCGGTCGCCGCGTTCCCCGGCAGATAGCGGCAGGCGATATCGAGCCCGGCGGCCTCCGGGTCGCCGGGCGGGAGAAGGCTGCGCTGGAGTATCAGCGCGCGTTCGTGTTCTCTGCGGTACAGCCGGGCGTTGTCGATGCTGACGGCGGCACGGGCGGCCAGCTCGACGGCGAGCGCGCGGTCCCGTTCGCCGAACGGTTCGCTGCCCTTGGTGCGGGAGAACTGGGCCAGGCCGACGACGGTGTCCCGCGCGACCATCGGCACCACCAGGGTGGACTGCAGCATGGCCCCGAGCTCAAGCGCCTCGCTGCCGTCCCGCCCGGGGACGACGCGGACCTGGGCGGTGCGCAGGGCGTGGGCGCACAGCGAGTTGAAGGGGTAGCGGTGCACCTCGCCGACCTGGATGGGCTTGGGGTCCTCCACGGTGTTGACGCGGCAGATGTCGCCGAAGGGGACCGGGCCGTCGGAGACCGCGCTGGCGAAGGCGACACGGCGCAGCTCGGCGCTGCCGTCGGCGAGTCCGGGCGGGGTCTCGTCGCCGGAGAGCAGCCCCTGGTAGAGATCGACCGAGGCCAGGTCGCAGAACTGCGGTACGGCCACGTCCAGCAGCTCGCGGGCGGTGGTCTCCAGGTCGAGCGAGGTGCCTATTCGGGCCCCGGCCTCGTTCAGCAGCGCCAGATTGCGCCGTACGCCCGCGGCCTCCTGTTCGGCGCGGCGGCGGCCGGTGACATCCGTGGCGAGCCCGGCGACGCCGATGGGGCGGCCGGAGCCGCTGTGCAGCCGGTAGAGCGAGACCGACCAGCGGCGGCGGTCGGGGCTGCCCGGCGCCTGGCCCACGATGGGCATGTCGGTCAGCGACTGCCCGGAGTCCAGGACCTGGCGCAGCGCCGCGGCCAGCCGGTCGGCCTCCCCGCGCGGCAGCAGATCGTGCGGGGTCGTGCCGCGGTACTCCTCGGTGGGGCGGCCGAAAACCTTGGCGAAGCGCTCATTGACGCGGAGGATCCGCAGATCGGTCCCGAAGAGGAAGAAACCAAGCGGAGATTGACCGAAAACGGCCTGTGAAGAAGCAAGATCGGTTTCCAGCCCGCGCAACGCGCTGACGTCCACCGCGATACAGAGCGCGGCCCGCTTCCCGTGCTCGTCCTGAGCGGGCATCACATAGACCTCGGCGATGCCATGCCCGCTCGCCGTCCGGGGGTTACGGTAGGGAACCAGCCCGGTCCACTCCCGGCCGTCGAGGATGTCGGCCACCGCGCGCTGGCCCGTCTCCTGGTACTCCGGCGGTACGAACGCCTCCACCGGATCCTTGCCGATGGCCTGGTTCGCCGTCAGCCCCAGCAATTCCGCGGCCCGTTCGCTCCACTGCGCGATCCGGCCGTCGGGCCCGAGCGCGAAGGAGGCGACCCGGATGTAGTCGTAGATCGAGCCGGGAGGACTGCTCTGCCACACCGCCGACATCGAGGACATGGACGACATGTCCGACATCGAGGACTCCTGTGACATCGGCGACACCTGCGAACCCACCGTCTCCTCGGGCATATCAGCTCCCGCTGGCTTCTCGCTCATGCGCCCGTCCCCTCCGGCTCAGGTGCTCCGACCGGCTTCAGATAGCCGAGTATCCAGCACTTCGGCCATCCCGAGTACGGTCTTCACGATCACAGCACTATCTCAGCCCGCCATCAGTGTCCGTCCCGGCTTTTGGTGAAGCGCTCATGATCAGCGCTCCCCCTCACTCCTAACCGGACGGAGACGGCTCGAACCCCATGGATTTTCCCGCGCGGGACGTTCTCAGGAAGTGCGTGGACGGATCCCCTCGGTGACTTCGGCCGACCCGGCGTCAGACGCCTTGGTCCCGGCCCCGGCAGTCCCGGTTTCTGCCCCCGCGGTCCCGGCTTCGGCCCCGGCCGTCCCGGCTTCGGCCGTCCCGGCTTCGGCCGCGTCGACTTCGGCCGCGTCGGCTTCGCCCGCATCGGCTTCGGCCGCGCGCAGCCTGCGGACCGCCTCCGCCACCGCGGGGCGGTCCTCGTCCAGCCAGTCGACCTCGTCCACCCGGTCCAGGGGGAGCCAGCGCAGCTCGTCGTGGTCCTGAAGCGGGCGCGGCTCACCGGAGCGCAGGGCCGCGGTCCACACCCGCAGCACAAAGCCGGGCTTGAGGGGCCACTCCCCCCGCAGCGGTTCGAGCGGCTCGACCTCGACCCCGAGCTCCTCGCGCAGTTCGCGGACGAGCGCCGCCTGCGGGGTCTCACCGGGCTCGGCCTTGCCGCCGGGCAGCTCCCAGCGGCCCGCGAGCTCGGGCGGGGCGCTGCGCCGCGCGGCCAGCAGCCGCCCCCGGTCGAACACCGCTCCGCCCACCACCACGCGCACGCTCATGATCCGCACCCTAGCCTGCACGGAAGCGCACCGGAGCCCCGGGGCGGGCGCCCCGGGGCTCTGGGAGAGGTACGCATTTCCGCGGGCTGCAACCGGACTCGGGCCGACCGGAGTCGGGCTGGCCGGAGTCGGGCTGGCCGGACCCGGACTGACCCGACCCGGGCCAACCGGACTCGGACCTACCGGACTCGGGCTAACCGGACTGACGGGACGCGGCGGTCCGCTCGACCGCGTACAGCTGCTCCTGGCCCTCGCCCTCCAGCCGGTCGGCCACCTCCTGGGCCTCCGTCCTGGTGGCGTAGCGCCCGACGCGGTAGCGGTTGCCGTTGCTGTCCTGGCGGATCACGAGCCAGGGCAGCACAGCGTTCCCGTCACTCATCTCCCCGCCCCCTCCGCTGTGGCGCGCCCGGGCGCACGACCCCGCGACACCGTTAAGGAAATCCCGATCCGCATATGCCCGAGCCTACGCCCTACCTTCACGCAGCGGATACGGGTTCTTACAAGGAGGCACTCATCCGGCCATGTCTCAGACGCCGGCTCCGGCCTTCACCCGGTCGCCGTCGCCGCCCTCGCCCGCCTCGTCGGCCGGGGTGCTGCCCAGCTCGCGCTCGGCCTCCAGCAGCGTCGGATTGCGCCATGCGCTGCGTACGCCCCAGAAGTAGAAGGCCAGCCCGATCAGCGCGACGATCACGATGTCCCAGCCGCCCGGCAGATAGCCGCGGCCGCCGAACTCCGTGCCGCCGGCCCATGACACCGCCGCCATGACCAGCAGATACGTGACCATCCAGGCACCGGCGGCCAGATGCGGCCGCAGCTCCGCCCACGGCTTGCGCAGCTCGTACCAGGCCCAGATCGGCAGCCCGATCGCCATGATGAGGATGACCTTGCCGGTGAGCGGCCAGCGGGCCCAGTACAGCACCAGCGAGCCGAAGACCATCGCGATCGGCGCGATCACCGGCATCGCGCGCAGCCGCACCGGGCGCGGCAGGTCCGGCGAGAGGCGGCGCAGCGACATCACGGCCACCGGGCCGGTGATGTACGAGATCACGGTGGCGACGGAGACGATCTCGGCGAGCGAGCCCCAGCCGCGGAAGACCGCGAGGAAGATGAAGGCGATCGCCAGGTTGAGCAGCAGCGCCGGGCGCGGAATGCCGGTCTTGGGGTCGACCTTGCCGAAGATCCCGGGCAGATGGCCGTTCTCCTGGACGCCCTGGATCATGCGCGAGGTGGTGGCCGCGTAGATCATGCCGGTGCCGGACGGGGAGATGAAGGCATCCGCGTACAGCAGCATCGCCAGCCAGTTCAGACCCCAGGCCAGGGAGAGATCGGCGAGCGGGGAGTTGTAGGAGAGCCCGGACCAGCCGCCGTGCCGCAGATCGGCGGCGGGGACGGCGGTCAGGAAGGCGATCTGCAGCGCGACGTAGATCACCAGCGCGATGAGGATCGAGCTGATGACGGCCTTGGGCAGCGACTTCCCCGGGTTACGGGCCTCGCCCGCCATGTTCAGCGGCGACTGGAAGCCGTTGTAGGCCCAGACGATGCCGGAGACGGCGACCGCGGTAAACACGGAGCTCCAGCCGTTGGGGGTGAAGCCGCCGTTGCCGGTGACATTGCCGGTGTCGAAGTGCGACAGCAGCAGCGCCCCGGCGGTCAGGGTCGGCACGACGACCTTGAAGACGGTGATCGCGGTGTTGGTCTTCGCGAAGAGGGTGATCGCGAACCAGTTGAGGAAGAAGTAGAAGATCAGCAGCACGGACGCGAACGCGACACCGCTGCCGGTCAGCTCCTTCCCGTCGTACAGCGCTTTGGCCCAGCCGAAGTCCCAGGAGGACATGTACTGCACGGAGGCGGTGGCCTCACCGGGGATCACGGAGACGATGGCGATCCAGTTGGCCCAGGCGGCCAGATATCCGGCCAGCGAGCCGTGTGAGTACTGGCCGTACCGGACCATGCCCCCGGCCTTGGGGAACATCGAACCCAGCTCGGAGTAGGTCAGGGCGATGGTCAGAGCGACGGCGGCGCCGATCACCCAGGCCAGAATGGCGGCGGGCCCGGCCAGCGCGGCGGCGCGCTCGGCGCCGAACAGCCAGCCGGAGCCGATGATCGACCCGAGGCCCACGGCGGTGAGGGCCACCGGTCCGAGTGACCTTCGATAATGCGAGTGGGAACCCTGCTCCGTGCTCAAGTTCCTGACACTCCTTTCGCCCCCCAACGACCGGACACAAACCGACCCATCGTAAGAGCGAAATGGATGATCCCCTTCCAGTAACCCCTTTCACCTGCGCTGTTGTGAGTTTTGCAACATGAGGCACGGGAACCGCACCGCGGTTACGCGGGAACCGCGTCGCGGTTACCGGCGGGGTTGACGGCGGTCAGCCGCGGGCCGAAGTACCCGGCGACCCACCCGTAAGCGGCCGCCCCAGAACAAGCCGCCCGCTCTTCGGTGAGCACCGGCGCCAGGCGGAGGGTTCACTTCACCGGCAGCCGGTACGCGATCCGATAGCGCTCGGCCAGCACCACCACATCGGCGGTCTCGACCGGGCGGCCGCCCGCGAAGTACGTACGCGAGATGACCATCACCCAGTGGCCCGGCACCCCGCCGAGCGCCAGCACCTCCTCGGCCCGTCCGGGGCGCGCGGCGACCTCCTCCGCCATGTTGTCCACCACCAGGTCGAGGACGGCCATCCGGTCGACGACCCCGCGCCCGGCCAGCGGGCCCTCCTCCGGCAGCATCACGGGCGTACGGCCGGTGAGCCCGAGCGGCTCCCAGGAGGTGGAGAGCATCACGATCTCCCCCTGTGACCGGAACACATAGCGGGTACACATCACCCGCTCCCCCACCCCGACCCCCAGCCGCTCGGCGATCTCGCCTCCGGCCTCCTCCTGGTCGCTCTCGGCCTCCCAGCTGCCGGTGATCCGGTCATCGGCCTGCTCCTGCCGGAACGGCGTGACCTCACCGGCGGCGTGAAACCCGCCCCGGACCACCCGCCGCGGCACCGGCTGCGCCCGCACATACGTCCCCGACCCGGAACGCCCCTCGACCAGCCCCTCGGCCATCAGCACCTTGCGCGCCTCGAGCGCCACGGTGTCCGAAACCCCGTACTCCTCCCGGATCCTGGCCTGAGAGGGGAGACGCGCATGCGGCGGCAGCTCACCCGCGGCGATCTTCTTCCGCAGATCGTCGGCGACGCGGAGGTATGCGGGCTGGTCACCAAAGGCCACGTGCACTCCCTGGGTTGACAGTCAGCAACAGCTTGACAACTCAGGGTTGCGGATTGCAACTGAAGGCCAGAGCTTCACTAGAAGTGGTGAACTGCAGCTCAGAGACGTTTAAGTCGCCCAAAGTCGGTGAGCTGCCCGACACCGGACGGCTCACCGCCCTTTGCGACCGTGACGCGGTGTGCCGTGCCATCGGCGGTCCCGCACGTTTCGGCCCGTCTCGGCCCGTCGGGCGCATTACGCTCCAGAGAATCAGCCGCCGAAGCGTAGGGACGTGAGATGGACGACGAACCGCTGCCGGAGCGGGCGGGTCCCGGCGGCCCCGGCGCTCGGGCCGGAGCGAGGATGACCAGGTCTGGCTCGGCGGCCCGGCCCGGTCGCCGCCTCTCGCGAGTTGTGCCCGGTGTGCTGCTCCTCGCGCTGTGCGCGGGGTGCACCGGGGGCGCCGGGGCGGAGGACGCGGGCGGGGTGTCCGGGGCCGGGGCGGGTGGTGCGGGGGTCGGGGACGCGCTCTTCCCGCGGCTCGGCAACGGCGGCTACGACGTACAGGGCTACCGTCTCGCCCTCGACTACACACCCCGCTCCCACCGCCTGAAGGCCACCGCCCGGATCACCGCCCGCGCGGACCGCGCGCTGAGCTCCTTCCACCTCGACCTCGCGGGACTGCGGGTCCGGAAGGCCACGGTGAACGGCCGTCCCGCCAAGGCCGCCCGCAGCGGAACCGAGCTGGTGCTCACCCCCGCCGCGGCCCTCCCCAAGGGCCGCACCTTCACGGCCACCGTCGACTACGACGGCAAGCCGAAGACCCTCACCGGCGAGGACACCGGGCAGGAGGGCTGGCTCCGCACCCATGACGGCGCGGTGGCCCTCGGCGAGCCGACCGGCTCCATGACCTGGTTCCCCGGCAATCACCACCCCTCCGACAAGGCCGCCTACGACATCGCCGTCACCGTCCCCCAGGGCTACACCGCCGTCTCCAACGGCGAGCTGAAGGGCCAGGAGACCCGGGGCCGCCGCACCACCTTCCGGTGGCACAACGGCGAGCCCATGGCCAGCTATCTGGCCACCGTCGCCATCGGCCGCTTCCGGATCCGTACGACGACCACCGGCAAGGGCCTGCCCGCGTACCTGGCCGTCGACCCCACCGAGGCCGCCGGCGCCAAGGACATCGCCAAGCAGGTCGACGACGTCATCACCTGGGAGAGCCGCACCTTCGGCCCGTACCCCTTCTCCTCCACCGGCGCCGTCGTCGGCCACCTCCCCGGCCTCGGCTACGCCCTGGAGACCCAGACCAAGCCGTTCTTCGACGCGGCCCCGGACAAGGCGCTCGTCGTCCACGAACTCGCCCACCAGTGGTTCGGCAATTCGGTCACGCCCCGGGTCTGGAAGGACATGTGGCTCAACGAGGGGTTCGCGACCTACGCCGAGTGGCTGTGGGAGGAGGACCACGGCGGCCGCACCGCCCAGCAGATCTTCGACGACTTCTACGACGGCACCGACGACGAGAGCGAGGGCATCTGGGACTTCCCACCCGCCGACCCCCCGACCGTCGCCAGCGTCTCCGACCCGCCCGTCTACGGCCGCGGCGCGATGGTGCTCCACCAGCTCCGCCGGACCGTAGGCGACCCGGCCTTCTTCACCATCCTCCGCACCTGGCTCAAGGACCACCGGCACGGCAACGCCGACACCAAGCAGTTCATCGAGCTGTGCGAGCGGAAGTCCGGCAAGGACCTGACCCGCCTCTTCGACGTCTGGCTGTACGGCGAGGGCAAGCCGAAGAAGCCCTGACGGCGGAGGGTTAGGTGACGCCCTCCCCTCACCCGAAACCGCTACCGTTGAGCCATGACCGCACTGCCCGACTGGATGCGCCCGCCGCGCGCGGAAGGCTGGTTCGCGGAGGACTTGGACCGCCTCCCCGAGGCGCCGCGCCACACCGAGCTCATCGACGGAGCACTCGTTTTCATGATGTTCCCGCAGAGGTGGTGGCACGGCCACCTCGTCACGATGCTCACCGTCGCGCTCATGGAGCAGGTGCCCACCCGGGCGAGGGTCGGCCGCGAGATGACGATCAAGCTGGATCAGCGCAACCGGCCGGAACCGGATCTGCTGGTGACGACGGCCGACTTCGACAGTGACCGCACCTGGTTCGCACCGGATGAAGTACAACTCGTGATCGAGGTCGTCTCCCCCGAATCGGCCCACCGGGACCGGACCGTCAAGCTCCGCAAGTACGCCGAGGCCGGGATTCCCCACTACTGGTGCATCGAGGACGAGGACGGGGTGCCCGTCGTCCACGTCTATGAGCGCGACGAGCCGACCGGTGTCTACGCCCCGGCCGGGATCTTCCGCGACAGCCTCCAGCGGACGGTTCCCTTCAAGCTGGACATCGACCTGAGCAGACTTGTCCCCAACCAGAACAGCTGACGAGGGCGCCCACAGGCGTCAGCCCCGGGGATGTCGGTCACCAGGCCGGCCAGAGTGTCCGGGACCGCGGCTATCGGGGCTGCCACGCCCGTACGAGGTCCTCGGGCCCCCAATGCGCGGTCAGCGGCAGACCGTCGGCGACCCCGCGGCGGGAGACCGCGACCAGCGGTGTGTCCGGGGCGGTGCCGGGGACGGCGAGCATGTCGCGTACCAGGGCGTCGTACTCATGACGGCCGAAGGGCTGGGTCTCCAGCCACTTGATCGACCCGACGAAGTGAACCTGCCGGGCCGTCGGCTCGCGGTCCGCGCCGATGAGGTCGATCTCGGGGTTGTTCCGACGGTTCCACCAACCGCCGACGGCCTCGGTCTCGGGCCACTCGGCGCTGGGCATCAGCCGGAGCAGGGACTCGCGGATCAGCGGCTCGACCGCTCGCCCGCGCCAGGTGGTCCACGACCGCTCGACGCGTTCCAGTGCCAGGTCACCGCGGCCTCGCTCGATGAGCGGGATCGCGCGTGCCAGGAACGCCAGCCAGAACCGCAGATACGGGTCGGCGATCCGGTAGCGCTTGTTCTTGCTGTCCGGCTTGACGGACAAGGGGAGGTCGGCGGCGAGAACCCGCTTGGCCTGCAACATGGCCAGCAGCGGGGAGAGCGTGCCGGACGGCAGCGCGCTGGCGCCGCCGGCCTGGGCCGCGATCGCGCTGAACGTGCGCTCACCGCTGCCGACCGCTTCCAGTACGGCCCGTGAGTGCGAGGCCTCGGGGAATTCGCCCAGCAGGGACAGCTCGCCGGCCACCAGCAGGGGCGAGAGCGGATTGGTCACCGAGGCCCGCAAGAACTCCGTACGGTCCATGCCCGGCCGCCAGGACTGGACGATCTCGGGGAATCCACCAGTGATCAACTGAGCGTCCACGGCCCCTGCGGCGTCGAGCCCGGTCATGGCCCGCACATCCGCCAGATTCAGCGGATGGACGGTCATTTTCGCCGCCCGGCCGAAGAACGGGCGGCCATACGACTGCAGGGCCTCCATCACCGACGCATCGCTGCCGACCAGCACCAGAAGCACGGGCTTGGCGGACAGGTGACGGTCCCAGACGGTCTGGAGCGCGCCCTCGAATTCCTGATCCTGCTCGACCAGCCAGGGCACCTCGTCGATCACCGCGATGCTGGGCGCGTCATCGGGTACCGCGAGCGCCAGCGAGCGCAGGGCCTGGTTCCAGTCCTGTGCCTGGAGGCCGACGATCAGCTCCGCCCCCGGCAGCGGTGACTGCGCGAGGGCCGCGGCGAAGTCGGCGCGCTCCGTCGCGGGGTTGCGCCCGCGAGTGGCCTGGAACACCACGTACGGCGCTCCCGAACGGTCGCAGAATTCCTGGAACTAAGGTAGATCCATCCTTACGTAGATTGAATCTTACTTTACTTCGGCGACGGTATGGCAGAAGGACTAGAGGTCGTCGCGGAGTACCGGTCGCAGCGCCTCGATCACCGCGGGATCGTCGATCGTGGAGGGCAGCTCGGTGTCCCGGCCGTCGGCGATGTCGCGCATGGTGCGGCGCAGGATCTTTCCCGAGCGGGTCTTGGGCAGCGCCGCGACCACGTCGACCCGGCGCAGCGCCGCCACGGGGCCGATCGTGTCCCGGACGGCGGCGACGAGTTCCGTGGCGATGTCCCGCGGATCGCGGTCGAGGCCCGCCTTGAGCACGACGAGACCGCGCGGCACCTGCCCCTTGAGCGGGTCGGTGACGCCGACGACGGCGCATTCGGCGACATCCGGGTGGGCGGCGAGCACCTCCTCCATCGCGCCGGTGGAGAGCCGGTGCCCGGCCACGTTGATCACGTCGTCGATGCGGCCCATGACGTAGACGTAGCCGTCGTCGTCCTTACGGCCGCCGTCGCCGGTGAGGTAGTGGCCGCTGTAGGCGGACAGGTACGAGCGCACATACCGTGCGTCGTCCTGCCACACGGTGAGCAGCGTGCCGGGCGGCAGCGGCAGCCGGATCGCCACCGCGCCGTCCGCGCCCGGTGGCGCGTCGCGGCCCGTCGCGTCGAGGATGCGCACGTCGTAGCCGGGCATGGGCACGGTGGGCGAACCGGCCTTGAGCGGGTGCGGCTCCAGGCCCATGGGGTTGGCGACGATCGGCCAGCCGGTCTCGGTCTGCCACCAGTTGTCGACCACCGGAACGCCGAGCAGGTCCGTGGCCCAGTGGTAGGTCTCCGGGTCCAGGCGCTCGCCGGCCAGGAACAGATGGCGCAGCGATCCGATGTCGTGGGCGTGCAGAAGTTCTCCGCGCGGGTCCTCCTTCTTCACCGCGCGGATCGCCGTCGGCGCGGTGAACAGTGCGGTCACCCGGTGTTCGGCGATCACCCGCCACAGCGCACCGGCGTCCGGGGTGCCGACGGGCTTCCCCTCGTAGAGCACGGTGGTGCAGCCGGTGAGCAGCGGCGCGTAGACGATATAGGAGTGGCCGACGACCCAGCCGACGTCCGAGGCCGCCCAGAAGACCTCACCGGGGTGGGTGTCGTACACGTTCTCCAGGGACCAGCGCAGCGCGACCGCGTGGCCGCCGTTGTCGCGCACCACGCCCTTGGGCCGGCCGGTGGTGCCGGAGGTGTAGAGGATGTACAGCGGGTCGGTGGCGGCCACGGGGACGCAGCCGACCGGCTCGGCGGTGGCCATGGCCCGGTCCCAGTCGAGGTCACGGCCGGTCATCTCCGCCGCGCACTGCGGCCGCTGGCGGATGACGCAGTGCTCCGGCTGGTGTTCGGCCAGCGCGAGGGCGTCGTCCAGCAGCGGCTTGTACGGCACGACGCGGGCCGGTTCGATACCGCATGAGGCGGCGACGACGAGCTTGGGGCGGGCGTCGTCGATGCGTACGGCGAGTTCACGCGCGGCGAATCCCCCGAAGACGACCGAGTGGACGGCGCCGAAGCGGGCGCAGGCCAGCATGGCGACGACCGCCTCGGGGATCATCGGCATATAGATCACGACGCGGTCGCCCTGGGCCACCCCGAGCCCGGCCAGCACCCCGGCGAACCGCGCGACCTCGTCACGCAACTCCCGGTAGGTGAACGCCGTCTTACGGTCGGTGACGGGACTGTCGTACACCAGCGCGAGCTGCTCGCCGCGACCGGCGTCGACGTGGCGGTCCAGCGCGTTGTGGCAGGTGTTCAACCGCCCGTCCGGGAACCAGCGGTACAGCGGGGCCTCCGACGCGTCGAGGGCCCGGGTCGGGGCGACGGTCCAGTCGACGGCACGGGCGGCGTCCAGCCAGAAGCCTTCCGGATCCTCCAGGCTCCGCCGGTACTCAGCCGCATAGCCGTTCTGCTTCGGCGCCTGCGTCATGTCGATGCCCCTTCGCTCGTTCCGCTTTCCTCGTTCCGCCCGCGCCGTGCCGGGAGGCGCCTCCCGCCCGCGCCCGTACCGTACGAGCGGACTGGCGGGCGGCACCACGGTCCGCCCAGCGGTTGTACCCGCCGGGCGCCAGGGTCATTTCATCAGCCATTCGGCGAGGGCTTCCGCGCATGCGTCCAAAATGGCCTCGCCCTTCTCCGCGGACGCCCTGCGCGCGTCACCCGCCACACCCGACGACGTGACCGCATGGAACGGCCGTGGTACGTGGATCGCCTCGCTCGGATCCGCCTGGAGCGCGTTCTCCGGGCCGACCGCCTCGGCGAGCCGTGCCTCGTCGACCAGGTCCGGCGTGATCGCCATCGCCATGGACGTCTCGCCCTCGCAGGCGTGCATCAGGGCGTCCTGGTCCTCCAGGATCTCCGCGATCCGGGCCTGCCCGGCCATGAAGTAGCCGGTGACGGCGATGGGCGCGGACAGTTCCCGGGAGATCTCACCGCCGATGGCGGGTGAAGGTGCCGCCGAGCTCGACATGGTGGTCCGCCGGCCCGCACCAGAGGGACGGAGCGACGACCACGGGCCTCCCCTGAGCGACCATGATCCCGGCCGCCCGGCGGCACGCCTCCGCGCTGAGGAAGTCATCGATACCGGTGGGCAGATGCGGACCGTGCTGCTCGGTGGAGCCGACGGGGAGCAGCACGGGTGCGTCCTGGGCGGCCAGTTCCTTGAGGGCGCGGGCGGTCATGCGGTCCCAGAGGATCTCTGGCATGGGAGTGTCCCCTTCCGGGCGGGCTTGGCGGTTTGGCGAAGGTCGGTGCGTGGTGTCCACCCTCCATATTTTGACTGGACAGTACAGTCCAAGTTTCGGGCTGACACGGGTCCTCGCGGACCCCGGATCCACGCATCGCACCGCTCTAGACTGGTGCGTCCAGTACAGAAAGAGGTGCTTGACGGTGATCCCCGCGCCCTCCCAGCCCGCCCGGCAGGGCAAGGGCCGCTCCCGCAACCGAGTGAAGATCCTCGCGGCGGCGAAGGCGCTCTTCCTGCGGGACGGCTATGACGGCGTGAACCTCGAACGGGTCGCCACCCAAGCCGAGGTCGCCCGGCAGACGGTCTACAACCAGTTCGGCAGCAAGGACGCGGTCTTCCGCGCGGTGATGGAGCACCACTGGTCCAGCCTGCCGCTCGGAGACCTGTCGACGCGCCTCGAACAGAGCCTGGGGAGCGACGGTGACCCGGCCGGATTCCTGCGCCAGTTCGCCGAGATCCTGCTGACCTTCATCGAAGACACGGACCAGGTCGCCTTCACCCGGCTGGTGATCGCCGAGTCCCGCCGGAGCCCCTGGATCGCCGAGGAGTTCTACCGGGTCGGCAAGGAGCCGTTGACCAGGGCACTCACCGAGTGCCTACGGCGTCTGCACGAGACGGGGAAGATCAACTGCCCATCCCCGGTACTGGCGGCACATCAATTCCTGGGGCTCATCCAGGAGTTCATCATCTGGCCGCGGGTCATGGCGATCGGGCCGGATGTCATGGACGTCCCACCGTTCGACGTGGTCGTCGAAGAGGGGATCGCGACGTTTCTCGATCGCTACGGTGTCCGCGACTAGCGGTGGTTTGTTAAGGCGGGAGCGGGAGGTGGTGGCTGAGTGGTCGGCCTTTACTGACTGCGTTGATCAGGTTTTGTAACTGTGGTGGTGGGGGCGTGCTGGACCAGGCTTTCCACCAGCGTTGCAGCATGAAGGTGGGAGTCAGCCAACTGCGGACGGTGCGTAGGGCCTGGGGCCAGCGTGCCGGGTGGTGCGATCGGGTGCCCCCTCTCTGGCCGGGCCGGCCGGGCCGGGCGGTTGGCGGGAGTCGGTGGCAGTCCGGCTTCCCAGCAGAAGGAGAACGCGCAGTTGACCAGGGTCTGGTGGCGGCGGATGGCGCGGTCGGTGCGGACCTGGAAGTCGGCCCAGCCCAGTTCGTCCTTGACTTGCCTGTAGCTCTGCTCGATCCAGTTGCGGATGCCGTAGATCCGCACGATCTCGGCGAGGTCGGCGGCCGGGTGGGCGGTGTCGGCCTCGCGTGGTGAGCCGGGGCGGGGCAGGTTGGTGGCCAGATACCAGGTGGATTTCTCCGGCAGGGTGTCCGGGTCGGTGGTAGCCACCACCAGCCGGGTGGTGCCGTCCGGTCCCCACCAGCCCAGGGACGCGTCGGCGGCCCACCAGGTGGTGGTATGCCCGTCGCGGAAGGTGCGGGTCACCGCCGTCCAGTCGCCCGTCCGGTCGGGGCCGTGCCAGGCCAGTTCCCGGGCGGCGTCGATGGGGGTGTGGGCATCGGGGCCGTAGGCCCAGGTGCCCCGGCGCCGTTTGAGGGCCATCACGAACGGCAGTCCGGCGCCGGCCAGTTCGCCGCGGAAACCGTCCTGGTCGCCGTAGGCGCAGTCGGCCGCCACCGCGCGGAAGTGAACTCCGGCCTGGGTGGCCCGGCGGGCGAGTACGGCTGCGATCTGCAGTTTCGTGGCGAAGCCCGGATCGCTGCGACCCTCGGGGAAGTGACGGGCGGGGGTGTAGGGCACGGCGTGCAGCGGATAGTACAGCCGTTCGTCCGCCCACAATGTAGTGACCGTGACGACACCGTTGTCGGTCTTGCCGTATCGGCCCAGCCACTGTCGGCCCACGTTCGCGGTCGCGGTCCCGTTCTTCCGGTCGCCGGAGTCGTCGATGACCAGCACTCCACCGGCATGCGGAGCGGTGCGCGGATCATCCAGTAACCGCTCAAGACGACGGGCGTTGATCCGCTCGTGCTCCCAGGGGGATTCGGAGAGGAAGAACTGCAGCCGCTGCACTGCGGGGTGCTGGGCTCCCGCTACCGGCTCGGCCCCGGCCAGGCAGGTCAGCGTTTTGTTCCGTTCGCGCGGCGCCAGCAACCCCGTGAGGTACTGACGAAAGCCCCGACGCTGGGCCAGGGAGTCAAACAGATCATCGAAGCCGGCGGCGTACTGCTCCAGCGGTCCCGGAGCCGGCGGACACGGACGACGAGCGGTCATCACACACCCCTGCTCCCCCTTCTACTGCGGTCCCGACCCGATGTCAACAAACCACCGCTAGTAGACTGTCGCGGCTAATGCTTGGGATAGAGGTGGCGC
>NZ_JANIAA010000021.1 GCF_024505145.1 Streptomyces rugosispiralis
TTGGTGCCTGGTTGGTATGGCGGGGATCAGGCGGAGCGGTTTTCCGCGCTGACCATCCAGGCGTGCTTTTCCAGGGAGTCGATGATCGTGTGCAGGAGGTCGGCCGTGGCGGGGTCCTCGCTGTCGACCTGGTCGTGGAGGGTGCGGAGGGTGTCGACGGTCGCGCGCAGGCGGGCGGTGACGAGGTCGACGACGGTGCTCACGTTCGCCTCGCCCGCCGGGAACGCGGGGAGTGTGGTGGTCGCCGCCACGGTCTCGGAGCGGCCGTCCGGGACGCTGGCCAGGGCGCGCATGCGTTCGGCGATGGTGTCGGCCGACTCGCGGGCGTCGTCCACGATCTGATCCAGTTGAAGGTGCAGGTCGCGGAAGTTGTGGCCGACCACGTTCCAATGGGCCTGCTTGCCCTGGAGATGCAGTTCGACGAGGTCCACCACGATCTGCTGCAACGCCTGGGCGAGCTGCGGCGAGGCGGTGAATCCGGCGACATCGCTCTCCGAACGTCGGGAACCCCCGGAAGAGGCCATGGCGTGTCTCCTTCGAAAGCGCCGCGGAGCAGACCCCTGGCACAGGAGGCCCGTGTCCGTATGCGGTCAAGCCTTGAGGAGGCCTCTCGGCGCCGCCACCGCGCTTGATCCGCTCGGGTGAGCACCGAGGGGCGGATGGGGTGCGGTACCCAAGAGGAATGAGTACTTGACGCGATCCGCGGGCGGCCCGTGCGCGGTTGGGCGGAACGGTGCATGCGACGGCTTCCGCGGGAACGGGTGCCCACGAGGCGGCCGGCGCCGCGGCAGGGGGCCGCTCAGGTGACGATGGCGATGCTGCTGCTGGCCTCTCCCTGAGCGTTCGGAAGGCGCGGGGGAGGCGCGATGTCATGGAATCGTGCTTACCGCGTTCGTGTTTGGTGCGGGCCGGGGGACAGGTGATGGCGCAGGCCAGGGGCGCGGGCATAGTAGGTGCCCGGTCCTGTGGCTCCATGGCGTGAAAGCGCCGTAGGGCGTAGGGCGGCACAGCACATCACAGCACAACAACTGCACCACAACAGGGGGATAAGGCTCCATGCCACTCATACGCCACTCCACCGTGGCGGCCGCGGCCATGACCGCGCTGCTGGTGGTCTCCGCTTCGGCCTGCGGGCCCGGTGACGACGAGGCCACTTCCTCGTCGAACTCCTCGGCCGCGTCCACCGGGCAGCAGGCCAAGGACGGGATCAAGCTGCCCGATGGCGTCCCGACGAGTCTGGACGACCTGAAGAAGTGGAAGGAGGGCGGCTGGAAGGACTGGGACAAGTGGGCCCGCAAGGCATCGGATTTCGCCAATCCGATCATCAAGAACTTCTGGCAGCCGTCCAGGATGGCCAAGGCGAAGGATTCGTCGCACACCGTCTCCACGCAGAGCGCCGGTCAGGACCAGGCGGCCACCGATCCCGAGCCGCCCGCCGTGCCGGCCAAGCAGGTCTCGCGGCCGTACCACCAGAACATGGCGCCGGTCGGGAAGGTGTTCTTCGACAGTCCCGAGGGGCCGATGGTGTGCTCCGGGACGGTCATCGACGACCCGGCCCACCCGGGGAAGTCCAATCTGGTGTGGACCGCGGGCCACTGTGCGCACTCCGGCAAGCAGGGCGGCTGGATGCGCAACATCGTGTTCGTGCCCTCTTACAACGACAACGGACTGCCGGCCGAGCAGACCCAGTCGGCGGCGCAGAACGAGGTCAGCCCCTACGGCGTGTGGTGGGCGGACTGGTCGCAGACCTCGTCCGAGTGGATCGCGAACGGCGGTAAGACCGGCGGGGTGGGGTCGGCGTACGACTTCGCCGTGCTGCATGTGAAGCCCGAGAACGGCGGCGGCAAGTCGCTGCAGGAGACGGTCGGTGCCTCGGTGCCGGTGTGGTTCGGGGCGCCGTCGGCGGACCAGGTGAGCTCGATCGGCGCGTACGGCTATCCGCAGGCCCCGCCGTACGACGGGGCGAAGATGTTCAACTGCACCAGCAGGCCGGGCCGGCTGTCGTTCTCGCCCACCTCGCCGACGATGTACCGGATCGGCTGCTCGATGACCGGCGGTACCTCGGGCGGTGGCTGGTTCGTCAACCACGGCGGCAAGACGGTGCTGGTGTCCAACAGTTCGATCGGCTCGTACGGGCACACTTGGCTCGCCGGGCCGCATCTGGGGGCCGAGGCCAAGGGCGTGTTCGACGCCATCAGCAAGAAGTTCGCCGGTCAGGGCTGACCGGGGCGCAGAGGCGTCACGGGCCCGCTCCGCGTTCGGAGCGGGCCCTTCGTCATGGCCTTACGGATGGCTTCGCGGGCGCGCCCGTAAGCTCGTCCGTCGTGCTCGTCGTGCTCGTCGTGCTCGTCGTGCTCGTCGGGTCCGTCGCGTCCGTCGCGTCCGTCGCGTCCGTAAGGAGCTTGGCGTAGCAGCGGCTGCTCTCCTCGAAGCGGTAGAGCCCGAACTTCGTCACCGGTGCGTAGCCGGATGAGGTGTAGAGCGCGATGGCCTCGGGCTGCTCGGTGCCGGTCTCAAGGACCATCCGCACCCGCCCCGCCTCCCGCGCGCTGTCCTCAAGTGCCGCGAGGATCCGCCGGGCCAGCCCACGTCCGCGCGCCGCGCGCACCACGAACATCCGCTTGATCTCGGCGTCCCCGTCCTCGTAGCCCTCCTCGTTCCGCTCCTGGCTGCGCCAGCCGCCGCTCGCGACCGGAGTGCCGTCCGTGTCGTAGACGATGAGGTAGAGGCCGCGCGGCGGGTCGAAGTGGGCCGCGTCCATATGCGTCAGATCGCCCTCGCCGTAGCGCTCGGCGTACTCCACCTGCACTTCCGCGTCGAGTTTGCGGGCGTCAGGGTGATCGTAACCAATGACTCGAACGTCCATGCGATGGATCGTACTTCTATGCAGAGGAAGGAGCCGTTGGTTTTGTCGCGTATCGTGCCGGGCGTGCTCACCGTGACGACCGTAAATGTGAACGGGCTGCGCGCCGCCGCCAAGAAGGGCTTTGTCCCCTGGCTGGACGGTACCGCGGCCGACGTGGTGTGCCTCCAGGAGGTGCGCGCCGAGCCCAAGGAGCTGCCCGAGGCGGTCCGCGAACCCGACGGCTGGCATGTGGTGCACGCCCCAGCGGCGGCCAAGGGCCGGGCCGGGGTGTCGGTGTACGCCCGGCGCGAGCTGGAGGGCGTCCGGGTCGGCTTCGGGTCGTCCGAGTTCGACGGCAGCGGCCGCTATGTGGAGGTCGATCTGCCGGGCGTGACCGTCGGCAGCCTGTACCTCCCCTCGGGCGAGGTCGGCACGGACCGCCAGGACGAGAAGGAGCGCTTCATGGCGGAGTTCCTTCCGTATCTGAAGGAGCTGCGCGAGCGCGCGGCGGCCGGTGGGCGCGAGGCGCTGGTGTGCGGCGACTGGAACATCGCCCACCAGGAGGCCGACCTCAAGAACTGGAAGGCCAACCAGAAGAAGTCCGGCTTCCTGCCGGAGGAGCGCGCCTGGTTGACCAGTGTCTTCGAGGAGGCGGCGTACGTGGACGTGGTGCGCGCCCTGCACCCGGACGCCGCGGGGCCCTACTCCTGGTGGTCCTACCGTGGCCGGGCCTTTGACAACGACGCGGGCTGGCGCATCGACTACCAGATCGCCACCCCGGGGCTCGCCGGGCGCGCGGTCAAGGCGGTCGTGGAGCGTGCGGCCGCCTACGACCAGCGGTGGAGCGACCACGCCCCGGTGACGGTGGCCTACGGCCCGGCTCACTGAGGGTGTAGCTCCGGGGGTCGGCTCGCTGAGGGTGTAGCTCCGGGGGTCGGCTCGCTGAGGTCGTACCTCCGGGGGCTCGGCTCGCTGAGGTCGTAGCTCCCGCGAGCTGGGCTCACTGATTCCCGGTGCTGCCGCCCCCGGGCGGCATCTCGCCCAACTCCGCCCGCATCCTGTGGTTCATGGCCATCGTCAGCTCGGCGTCCACCACGCTCGTGGCCAGTGGCCGCAGCCGCTCCACGGTCTCGCCGACGTCCTCGCCGCGCTCCGCGGCTTCCGCCAGCACATGGGCGCGGAGCAGTGTGACGAAGGTCTCGGCGATCGCGTCCACATGCTCACGCACCTCGCGCGCCGCGCCGAGCACGGCGGCCAGCGGGACGCCCTGTTCGACCAGGGAGTGTGAGACGTCCAGCAGGCGGCGGCTGAGGTGGACGATCTCGTCGCCGTCGACGGCCAGATAGCCGAGGTCGAGTGAGGTGCTGAGGTTCTCCGGGGTGACCTCGCCCTGGAAGTAGTCCGCGAGCACCTCGGGCCTGAGCCGGACCGGGGTCTCCGCGGGCCAGGAGGCGGCGGCGCCGGGCAGTCCGAGCAGCTCGCCGACGTCCCGGCGGCCGCTTTCGAAGGCGGCGAGCAGCTCGGCGATCCCGCCGAGGGTGTGGCCGCGCTCCAGCAGTGCCGCGATCGTCCGCAGCCGGGCCAGATGGTGGTCGTTGTACCAGGCGATCCGGCCTTCGCGGCGCGGTGGCGGGAGCAGTTTGCGCTCCCGGTAGAAGCGCAGGGTGCGCACGGTGATCCCGGCCTTCTCGGCCAGTTCCGTCATGCGGTACTCGCGTACCTCGTCCGCTTCGTTCGTCGCCACGAGGGAAGCCTATGCCGCGGCCGGTCGGGTGCGACCGCCGGTAACTTCGTTATCCACAGCCCCTACCGCTTGGTAGATCCCTGTCCTACGCTCCCATCGTGCCAGTGATTGCTGGCACGGTCGTATTCGCGTTCGTGGAAGGCGGCGGCATGGCTGGGCTGACGCATGAGCATGTACGGGTGGCGGTGATCGGGGCCGGATTCGGCGGGCTGGGGGCGGCGGTGCGGCTGCGCCGCGCGGGCGTCACGGACTTCGTGGTGCTGGAGCGCGCGGACGCGGTCGGCGGCGCCTGGCGGGACAACACCTATCCGGGCTGTGCCTGCGATGTCCCGTCGCATCTGTACTCCTTCTCCTTCGCGCCCAACCCCGACTGGCCCCGGAACTTCTCCGGCCAGCCCCATATCCGCGCCTATCTGGAGCGGGTCGCCGACACCTTCGGGCTGCGGCCGCACTTGCGCTTCGGCGCCGAGGTGCGGTCTCTGCGCTGGGACGCCGAGGCGGTGCACTGGAAGGTGGAGACGGTACGGGGCTCGCTCACCGCCGATGTGGTGGTGAGCGCCACCGGTCCGCTCGCCGACCCCCGGATCCCGGACATCCCGGGGCTCGACGGCTTTCCCGGCGCCGTCTTCCACTCCGCGCGCTGGGACCACACCACCGATCTGCGCGGCAAGCGCGTGGCCATGATCGGCACCGGCGCCTCGGCCATCCAGATCGTCCCCGCCATCCAGCGCGAGGTCGGCCGGCTCACCCTCTTCCAGCGCACCCCGCCCTGGGTGCTGCCGCGGATGGACCGCCGGATCAGCGGCCTCGAGCGATGGCTGCACTCGAAGGTCCCGGCCACCCGGTCGCTGCGCCGCGGGGCGCTGTGGGCCATCCGGGAGCTGCAGGTCGGGGCCTTCACCAAGCGACCGGGCGAGATGCGGTTCGTGGAGCGGCTGGCCGCTGCCCATATGCGACGGGCCATCAAGGACCCGGGGCTGCGGGCGGCGCTGACCCCCGACTACCGGATCGGCTGCAAGCGCATCCTGCTCTCCAACGACTACTATCCGGCGCTCGCCCAGCCGCATGTGGACGTGGTCCCGACGGGATTGACGGAGGTGCGCGGCAGCACTCTGGTCGGTGCCGACGGCACCGAGACCGAGGCCGACGTGATCATCTTCGGCACCGGCTTCCATGTGACCGACGTCCCCATAGCCCAGCGGGTGACCGGGGCGCGCGGGACGACGCTCGCGGAGGAGTGGAAGGGCGGGATGGAGGCGCTGCGCGGCACCACCCCGGCGGGCTTCCCCAACTTCCTGACCATCATCGGGCCCAACACCGGCCTCGGGAACAGCTCGATGATCCTCGTCATCGAGGCGCAGCTGGCCTATATGGCCGACTATCTGCGCCAGTTGGACACCCTCGGTGGCAAGGTCGCGCTGGACGCCCGGCCGTCGGCGGTGCGCGCCTACACCGACATGATCCAGGAAAGGATGGAACGCACGGTGTGGAACACCGGAGGTTGCGACAGCTGGTACCTCGACAACGGCCGTAACACCACCCTGTGGCCCGGGACGACGTCCGAGCTGCGGAGGGTCACCCGGCGCGTGGATCTCGCCGAGTACACGGTGGTGCGGCCGCGCACCGGGCCGGTCAAGGCCACGGTGTCCACGGCAGGTGCGGGGAGGGGATCGCGGTGAGGCGGGCTCGCTCGCTGCCCTCGGGGTCGTACGTCCCGCCCGTGCCGGAGCGTGAGCTGACGGTCGTCTCGGCCGACGGGAGCCGGATCCACACGGAGCTGCACGGCCCCGAGGACGCCCCGGCCGTCGTGCTCGCGCACGGCTGGGTCTGCTCCACGGCCTTCTGGGCGCCGGTGCTGCGCGCCCTGTCGGCCGACCACCGGGTGATCCTCTACGACCAGCGCGGCCATGGCCGCAGTCCGGCCCCGGGGCCCGGCGGCTACAGCACCGAGGCCCTGGCCGACGACCTGGTGGCGGTGCTGGAAGCAACCCTTCCGCCCGGTCGGCGAGCCGTGCTTGCGGGCCACTCCATGGGTGCGATGACGCTGATCGCCGCCGCCGACCGTCCCCCGCTGCGCGAGCGCGCGGCCGCCGCGGTGCTGTGCAGCACCGGCGCCTCACGGCTGATGGAGCGGTCGCGGGTGGTGCCGCTGCGCTCCCCGCGGGCACGGTCGCGGGCGCACCGCCTGCTGCTCGGATCACGCGCCCCGCTGGGCCCGGTCACGCCGCTCTCCAGGCGGCTGGTGCGGTACGTCACGATGGGCCCCGGCACCGTCCCGGCCACGGTGGAGGTGGCCGCGCGGATCCTCCATGCCTGCCCCCGTGTCGTGCGCGCCGGATGGGGCCGGGTCCTGGCCGACCTCGAACTGGACGCGCGGGTCGGTCAACTGACCATGCCCACGGCCGTCATCGTCGGCACCGTCGACCGGCTCACCCCGATCGAGCACGCCCACGCCCTCACCGCCGCGCTGCCGCACTGCACCGGCCTGACCGAGCTTCCGGGGCTCGGCCATATGACCCCGCTGGAGGATCCCGAGGCGGTCACCGGGGTGATCCGCGGCCTGGTGGAGGAGTACGGGACATCCCGGGAAACCGATCTCACGACCTCTCAGGAGCCCGGCTCCCAGGAATCCCATCCCACCTCTCAGGAATCCCACTCTCAGGAATCCCACTCTCAGGAATCCCACTCTCAGGAACCCCACTCTCAGGAATCCCACTCTCAGCAACCCCACTCTCAGGAATCCCACTCTCAGAAATCCCATCCCACAACAGCGACGGAAGCCGGGCACACGGCAGCGGCAGTGGAAGCGAAGGAGCGGACGGCATGAGTGCGCGCAGGGGGCTCGAGGGCCAGGTCGCGGTGGTGACGGGCGCGGCACGGGGGGTCGGCGAGCTGCTCGCCCGCAAGCTCTCCGCACGCGGCGCGAAGATCGCGCTGGTGGGTCTGGAGCCCGAGGAGCTGAAGCGGGTCTCGGAGCGGCTGCCCACCGACTCCGCCTACTGGCACGCCGATGTCACCGACGCGGAGGCGATGGCGCGGGTGGCGGAGGAGGTCGTGGAGCGGTTCGGCGCGGTGGACATCGTCTGCGCCAACGCGGGCGTGGCCCAGGCCGGTCCGTTCCTCGACACCGACGAGACGGCCTGGCGGCGGGTGATCGAGGTCAATCTGCTGGGCAGCGCCACCACGGTCCGCGCCTTCCTGCCCGCGCTGACCGCCAGCCGCGGCTATCTGCTCCAGATCGCCTCGCTCGCCGCGATCGCGCCCGCGCCCATGATGACGGCGTACTGCGCGTCCAAGTCCGGGGTCGAGGCGTTCGCCCACAGTCTGCGGGCCGAGGTGGGCCACCGTGGGGTGCGGGTCGGCGTGGGCTATCTGAGCTGGACGGACACCGATATGGTGCGCGGCGCCGACCGCGACGAGGTGATGCGCGAGCTGCGGCAGCGGCTGCCCTGGCCCGCGGGCCGCACCTATCCGCTGGGCCCGGCGGTGGACCGGCTGGTGGCGGGCATCGAGCGCCGGTCGGCGCATGTGTACGCGCAGTGGTGGCTGCGCGGTATGCAGTCGATGCGCGGCTATCTGCCCGCCTTTATCCACGCCGTGGGGCGGCGCGAGATGCGCCGCGCCGAGCCGCGGCTGGCGGCGACCCGGGAGGCGCGGGGCGGTCTGGTGGGCGAGGGCGGCGCGGCCGACGAGAAGGCGCGCACGGCGGACACCGCGGGTACGGAGGGCACGGCGCGCACGGCGGGCACCGTGGGTACGGAGGGTCACCGGTAACGCTCCGTCAACCGCTCTGACCTGCGCTTATCTCGGTTCCTCCGGTCCGGAATGCGGAGAAAGTCGGCGCATGTAACTCTTGTCGGGCCCGACGCCATTCATCCGATGAGGAGTGACACATGGGCCCCAAGGACCAGTCGAACGAGAAGGCTCAGCAGGCCAGGCGGAAGCAGCAGGGCGGGCGGAGCCAGGAGCCGCGGCGCGGTCAGCAGTCGCAGTCCGGTGAGCGCATGCAGTCGGCCGAGCGCACGCAGCCCGGTGAGCGCGTGGAGGAGCGCTCCCGCCGGGAGCCGGGGCAGGAGCAGCGCCGTGGCCGGCAGGACCGGCCGGAGGCCCACGGGCAGTCCCAGCGGATGGACCGTGAGCGCCGTCAGCCGGGCATGGGCGACGAGATGACGGACCAGGAGCCCTTCGAAGAGATGTGACGCACCGAGGGCGGGAGGGGCGCATCCCCATGGCTGGGCCATGGGGATGCGCCCCTGCACCCCACCCGCGCCCGCCCCGCCCCCGTCCCCTGTACCCCACCCGCGTCCACCCGCCCCAGGGTCCCGCCCCCGGCCCCCCGCCCCCGCCGCGCTCAGTTCCCGTTGCGCGGTGGCAGTTGGGGGCGGCGCAGGTCGGGGACGCCCGAGTAGTCCGGCGGGGTCGCGGCCGGATGCCGCTCCAGCAGATCGAGCGCCGTACGGACGGCGACCCCCAGTTGCGGATGGCGGCCCTCCGCCCAGTCCACGGGGGAGCGCGGCGCCTCGATATCCGGCTCCACACCGTGGTTCTCCACGCCCCAGCGGTAGGCGTCGAACCACGCGGCGTTCATCGGCACCGTGATCGACGTGCCGTCGCCGAGACGGTGACGGCCGGTCATCCCGACCACCCCGCCCCAGGTGCGCAGCCCCACCACCGGCCCGATGCCCTGGATCTTGAAAGCCGCGGTGATCATGTCGCCGTCCGAGGAGGTCGCCTCGTCGGCGACCGCGACGATCGGCCCGCGCGGCGCGTTGCTGGAGTACGACACGGGTTGGGCGTTGCGGGTCAGGTCCCAGCCCATGACCTTGCGGGTGAGCTTCTCCACCACCAGCTCGCTGATGTTGCCCCCCGCGTTGCCCCGGACGTCCACGATCAGCGCGGGCAGCGACATCTCGCGGCGCAGATCGCGGTTGAACTGCGCCCAGCCGGAGCCGCCCATGTCGGGGATGTGCAGATAGCCGCACCGCCCGTCGCTCAACTCGCGCACCACGGACCGGCGCTGGGCGACCCAGTCCTGGTAGCGCAGCGGCCGGTCGTCGATCAGCGGCGAGACCGCGACCCGGCGCGGTGGCCCGTCGCCGTCCGGCGGCTCGAAGGTCAGCTCCACCGTTGTGCCGCCCGCGGCCGTCAGCAGCGGGTAGGGACCCGCCACCGGGTCCACCGGGCGCCCGTCGACATGGGTGAGCACGGCGCCGTCCCGGATGCCCAGACCGGCCAGCGGCGAGCGCGCCCGGGAGTCGGAGGACTCACCGGGCAGGATGCGGGCCACCGCCCACCGCCCGTCCTTGGGCAAGCGGGTGAGGTTGGCGCCGAGCAGCCCGATGGGGCGCTGGTAGTGGGACGGCCCCTCGTTGCGGCGCGCGGCGCTGACGTAGGCGTGCGAGGTGCCCAGCTCGCCGAGGGTCTCGCGGAGCAGATCGGCGAACTCGTCGGGCGAGGCGACCCGTTCGACCAGCGGACGGTACTGGTCGAGCACCCCGTCCCAGTCGACACCGCACATCCCCGGGTCCCAGTAGTAGTGGCGGGTGATGCGCCCGGCCTCGTCGTACGCCTGCCGCCACTCGGCCGCCGGATCGGCGGTGTGCTGGATCCGCCGCATGTCGAGGTGGACCGTGGAGTCGCTGTCGCCGGACTCGGTGGCGGGCATCGCGCGCAGCTCGCCGTCGTCGTACGCGACCAGCCGGGTGCCGTCGCCGCTGACCACGAACCAGTCCAGCTCACCGGTGAGTTCGGTGCGCTTGGCCTTCGCCAGGTCGAAGTGTTCCAGGGTGGGGCGGCTCGAGGTCTCGCCCGGGTTCGCGAACGTCTCGCCGAGCACGCCCGAGATCGGCCAGCGCAGCCACACCAGCCCGCCGCCGCTGACCGGGGACAGCGAGGAGTACTTGGACGCGGAGACGGGGAAGGCCGTGACCCGGCTGGCCAGCCCCTCCACCTCGACCGTCACCGTGCCGTCGCCGTCGCCCTCGCCCCCGCTGACGTCCGGGTCGAGACCGCCAGCCGCCGGGCGCCCCTCGGGGGACAGCGCGAAGGGCGAGGGGGTGGCGGAGGAAAGCGGTACGAGATAGGGGCGGCAGCCCAGCGGGAAGGACAGGTCGCCGGTGTGCACGTCGTAGACCGGGTCGAAGCCGCGCCAGGAGAGGAAGGCGAGATAGCGGCCGTCGCTGGTGAAGACCGGCTCCTCGTCCTCGAACCGCCCATTGGTCACATCCACGGTGGTCCGGTCGGCCAGCCGCGCGATCTTGATCGAGCGCAGAGTGCGCCCTATCCCGGGGTGGGACCAGGCGAGCCAGGCCGAGTCGGGGGCGAAGGCCAGGTCGCCCACCGGGCCGTTGTCCGACCGGATCAGCTCGGTGACCTCGCCGTCCCCGTCGGGGGAGGTGTCCACCAGCAGCAGCCGCCCGTCGCCCGCGGCGACCGCGAGCAGGTCGCCGTCCGGTGAGGGCTCCAGTTCGTGCACCCGGCCCAGCCGACCGGCGGCCAGCCGGCGCGGCTCGGTGGGACCGGCGGCCCGGGGCAGATGCGCTATCTCGATGGCGTCCTCGCCCTCCGCGTCGGTGAGGTACGCGACCCGGCCGGTCGAGCCCAGCATCACGGGCAGCCGCACCCGGACGCCCGGGGTGTCGGCGAGGGTGCGGGCGGGCCCGTCGCGGTGGGTGAGCCAGTACAGGCTGCCGCGGACGCACACCGCGCTGGCCCGGCCGGTGGTGTCCACCGACAGCGAGTCGATGTGCGAGGCGGCGGGCACCTGGTAGGGCCGCCGTCCGGTGCGCGCCCCGCCGAGCCGTACGTCCAGCTTGCGCGGCACGCCGTCCGGGCCCAGATCGTCCACCAGCCACAGCTCGCCCGCGCACTGGTAGACGACGCGGGAGCCGTCGGTCGAGGCGTGCCGGGCGTAGAAGTCGGCGTGGTCGGTGTGGCGGCGCAGATCGGTGCCGTCGGGCAGACAGGAGTAGAGGTTGCCGATGCCCTCGTGGTCGGAGAGGAAGGCGATCCGGCCGCCGACGAACATCGCCGCGTCCAGATGGCCGTTCAGCTTCTCCGCGAGCCGGGTGCCGTGCAGCCACAGCCGGCCCATCGCCCCGCCCCGGTAGCGCTTCCAGGTGGCGGGCTCGTGCGGCGGCTTGCCGGTGAGTAGCAGGGTGCGGCGCTCGCCCTCGAGGTCGGCCACCGCGATGTCGGCCACCGGCCCCCAGGGCAGCCGCCCGCCGGGGCTGCCGTCGATGGGCAGGCTGTACGCCCAGGAGAAGTGGGAGAACGGCTGCTCATGGGAGGAGACCGCGAGGATCTGGGAGGCGCCGTCCTGGTCCGGCGGGGTCCAGCCGCACACCGTGGCGTCCGTACTGCCCCAGTAGGTCAGCCGGCGGGCCGGGCCGCCGGCCGAGGGGACGAGATAGATCTCCGGGTCGAGGCTGCGCCAGGTGGTGAACGCGATCTGGGAGCCGTCGGGGGAGAAGCGGGGAGGTCCGACGCGGGTACGGTCCGCGGTCAGCCGCCACGCTCTCCCGGGTGGCCCACCCGGGGCGGTCAGCGGGGCGACCCACAGATCGTCCTCGGCCGCGAAGCACAGCAAGTCGCCGTGCAGATGCGGAAATCGCAGGTACGCCAGGTCGTCGTCGCATGCGTAAGGCTCCACCCCACCCATGTTTTCGAGCTACGCCATTCGGAGCAACTCGGTTGTGTGACCGAGACCACTAGCGAAACGGCGTAGTTTCGATAGGGCTGGGCTTATGCTGGAGGAGTACGAAACCGTTTCGTTCGGAGTTCGGAGGGAGGCGACACCCCATGCGGATCACGGATCAGCCGACGGAGGACCGCGACACCGCCCGGGTGCGCCGGAGCAGACTCTCCCCCGAGCGCGAGCGGGAGCTGTACGAGGCGGTGGTCGAGCTGCTGGGTGAGGTCGGGTACGACGGTCTGACGATGGACGCCGTCGCGGCCCGCACCCGATCGAGCAAGGCCACGCTCTACCGCCAGTGGAAAGGCAAGCCGCAGCTGGTCGCGACCGCGCTGCGGCACACCAAGCCCGTTCTGCTCCAAGGCGTCGACACCGGATCGCTCCGCGGGGACCTGCGGGAGATCGTGCGGTGTGCGGAGACCGCCCATGAGCGGGACGCCGCGCTGATGAGGGGACTCGCCCACGCAAGCCATGAAAACCCGGACCTTCACCAGGCCCTGCGAGAGTTGTTGATCTTCCCCGAGATCGACGCGCTCCACGCGCTGCTGAGGCGCGCCGTCGACCGCGGCGAAGTCGCCCCGGACCGGCCCGCCTTGAACTACGTCGTGCACATGATGTGCGGCGCGTTCATCACCCGAGCGCTCGTCGAGGACAAGCAGCCGGACCAGACGTATCTCCTGGAGTACATCGACGCCGTGATCCTCCCCGCGCTCGGCGCCGCATAGCCCTTCCTCCCACTTCCTCACTCCCCCCGATCTCCCCGCACAACCACATAGGACCCCGGCCGGCGCGCCGCTCTCGTCGCCGGTTCGGTCACCCATCCCTGCCCTGCCAGCCAACCGACGGGAGCACCCCTTCTCGTGGCCACCTTCCTCTATAAACTCGGCCGGTTCGCCTTCCGGCGACGCGGCTTCGTCGCCCTGATATGGGTGGCGCTGCTCGCGGTCGCGGGCGTCGGCGCCGCCACCGCGTCCCAGCCCGCCAACGACAGCTTCTCCATCCCGGGCACCGAGGCCCAGAAGGCATTCGACCTGCTGGAACAGCGGTTCCCCGGGGGTAACGCGGACGGCGCCACCGCCCGTGTGGTCTTCCGCGCCCCGAGCGGCGAGAAGATGACCGACCCGGCCAACAAGGCGGTGGTCACCAAGACCGTCGCCGAACTCAAGGCCAGCTCGCCGCAGGTCGCCTCGGTCGCCGACCCTTACCAGACTCAGGCCGTCAGCAAGGACGGCACCACGGCGTACATCCTGACCAGCTACAAGGTCAACGCCTTGGAGCTGAAGGACCCCGCCAAGGACGGTCTCAAGGAGGTGGGGGACAAGGCCGAGAAGTCGGGGCTGTCGGTGCAGATCGGCGGTGACGCGCTCCAGGAGATGCCGGAGACCGGCTCCACCGAGATCATCGGCATCGCGATCTCCGCGGTCGTCCTGGCCATCACCTTCGGCTCGCTGGTCGCGGCCGGACTGCCACTGCTGACCGCGCTCATCGGCGTCGGCATCGGCATCTCGTCGATCACCGCGCTCGCCACCACCCTGGGGCTGTCCACCACCACCTCCACCCTGGCGATGATGATCGGCCTCGCGGTCGGCATCGACTACGCGCTGTTCATCGTCTCCCGCTACCGCGCGGAGCTGGCCGAGGGACGGGACCGGGAGGAGGCCGCCGGACGGGCCGTGGGCACCGCGGGCTCCGCGGTCGTCTTCGCCGGCCTTACGGTCGTCATCGCGCTGGTCGGCCTCGCCGTCGTCAACATCCCGATGCTGACCAAGATGGGCTTCGCCGCGGCCGGTACGGTCGTCATCGCCGTCCTGATCGCGATCAGCCTCATCCCGGCGGTGCTGGGCTTCGCGGGCAAGCGGGTGTTCGGGCGCAAGGCGCGCCGGCGGATGGAGGAGCGTGCCGCGGCGGCCGCTGCGAGCGGCACGGACGCCCCCGAGGAGAAGCCCAACATGGGCACCCGCTGGGCCCGCTTCGTACTGCGCCGCCCGCTGATGGTGCTGCTGGTCGCGGTGCTCGGCCTGGGCGCGGCCGCACTGCCCGCCGCCAGCCTGGAGCTCGGTCTGCCGGACGACGGCTCGCAGCCGGTCAGCAGCCAGAAGCGCCAGGCGTACGACGCGATCTCCAAGGGCTTCGGCCCCGGCTACAACGGTCCGCTGATGGTGGTCGTCGACGCCAAGGGCAGCGATGACGCCAAGGGCGCGGCCCAGCAGATCCGTAAGACCATCACCGGTCTGGACGGGGTGGCGGGGGTCAGCCCGGCCGCGTTCAACAAGGCCGGTGACACCGCGACGCTCACCGTCATCTCCAAGTACAAGCCGAGCAGCATCGACACCGAGAACCTGGTCGGCGACATCCGGGACAAGGCGAGCGGCTTCAAGTCCGACACCGGCGCCGAGGTGCTGGTGACCGGTCAGACCGCGATGAACATCGACATCTCGCAGAAGCTCAACGACGCGCTGGTGCCCTATCTGGTGCTCGTCGTCGGACTGGCCTTCCTGCTGCTGATGGTGGTCTTCCGGTCCGTCCTGGTCCCGCTCAAGGCGGCGCTCGGCTTCCTGCTCTCCGTCGTCGCGGCGCTCGGCGCGGTGGTCGCGGTCTTCCAGTGGGGCTGGCTGGCGGATCTGTTCGGGGTCGAGGAGACCGGCCCGATCATGAGCATGATGCCGATCTTCATGATCGGTGTGGTGTTCGGTCTGGCGATGGACTACGAGGTCTTCCTGGTGACCCGGATGCGGGAGGCGTACGTCCACGGCGAGCGCCCCGGCCAGGCCGTCGTCACCGGCTTCCGGCACGGCGCCCGGGTGGTCACCGCGGCCGCGGTCATCATGATCAGCGTCTTCGCCGGATTCATCGGCTCGTCCGAGTCGATGATCAAGATGATCGGCTTCGGCCTCGCCACCGCCGTTCTCTTCGACGCCTTCGTGGTCCGTATGGCCATCGTCCCGGCGGTGCTGGCGCTGCTCGGCAAGGCGGCCTGGTGGCTGCCGCGCTGGCTGGACCGGGCGCTGCCCAACGTGGACGTGGAGGGCGAGGGTCTGCGCAAGCAGCTCGAGCAGTCCCCGGCGGCCCAGCAGCGCGACCGGGACTCCGACCCCGACGCCGAGCTGACCCGCGTCTGACCCGCGTCTGACTCGCGTCTGACCTGCGTCTGACCTGTGTCCGACCCACGTTCGACCCGCGGCTGAACATCTGGCGTCACGCCTCGGCCCGACGGCGGCCTTCCGAATCCCGGAAGGCCGCCGTCCGGCGTTTTCCGTGAGCCCGTGCGATCCCGCGATGTAGGCGCTCTTGCGAACGACTTGCAGGTACGGGCTACCATCGGGCCGATAGCTGCAGCTCAGGAGCGGAGTCCCGCCATGCATGTGCCCGACGGATTCATCGACGCACCGGTGTCGGTGGCGACCGGTGCGGTCGCGGCCGGGGCCGTCGCGGTCAGTTTGCGCGGTGCCCGGCGGGAGCTCGACGAGCGGACCGCGCCGCTGGCCGGGCTGGTCGCGGCGTTCATCTTCGCCGTGCAGATGCTGAACTTCCCCGTGGCCGCCGGGACCAGCGGCCATCTGCTGGGCGGGGCGCTGGCCGCGATACTCGTGGGGCCGTATACGGGGGTGCTGTGCGTCTCCGTGGTGCTGCTGATGCAGGGCGTCCTGTTCGCGGACGGCGGGCTCACCGCGCTCGGCGTCAACATCACGGACATGGCCCTGGTCACCACGGTCGTGGCGTACGCGCTCTTCCGCGCGATCGTGAAGCTGGCCCCGCATCGCCGCCGTACGGTCACCGTGGCGTCCTTCGTGGCCGCGCTGATCTCCGTACCGGCCGCGGCGGTGGCCTTCACGGCGATCTACGCGCTCGGCGGCACGGCCGATGTGGCGATCGGCAAGGTCTTCGCGGCGATGGTCGGTGTGCATGTGCTGATCGGCATCGGCGAGGCGGCGATCACCGCGCTGACGGTCGGCGCCGTCGTGGCCGTACGGCCGGATCTGGTGTACGGGGCGCGGGGGGTGACCGCGCGCCCGCTGGAGATCCGCAGCAGCCCGCTGGCCCCGGCCACCCCGGGGGCGGTGGCGCGGGCCGAGGGGCCGGCGGCCGAACCCGCGGCGGCGACCTCCGGGACCCCCGGGACCTCCGGGACCTCCGGGACCTCCGGGACCCCCGGGACCCCCGGGACCCCCGGGACCTCCGGGACCCCCGGGACCCCCGGGACCCCCGGGACCCCCGAGACCTCCGAGCCCGCCGGGGCCCCCGAGCCCGCCGCCGCGCCGCGGCGCTCGGCGCGGCGCGTGTGGTGGGCCGGGCTCGCGGCCGCGCTGCTGTGCGCCGGGGTCGTCAGCTTCTACGCCTCCGCCAGCCCCGACGGGCTGGAGAAGGTCGCCCATGACAAGGGGATCGACCAGAAGGAGGAGGACCACGCCGCCAAGGACTCCCCGCTCGCCGACTACGGCGTCAAGGACATCACCGACGCCCGGCTCTCCGGCGGGCTCGCCGGGGTGATCGGGGTCGGGGCCACGCTCGCCGTAGGCTCCGGGGTCTTCATCGTCATACGGCGGCGCAGGGCGACGGCCGAGAGCGAGCGGGGCTGACCGTGGGCGCTGGACACGCACACAAGCTCTACCGGGAGGGCCGGTCGCCCGTCCACGCCCTCCCCCCGCACTGCAAGATCGCCGCCGTCTTCTGCTTCGTGCTCGTCGTCGTCTCCACGCCCCGCGAGGCCGTCTGGGCCTTCGGGGCGTACGCGGTGCTGCTGGCCGGGGTGGCGGGCGCGGCCCGGATCCCGGCCGGGTACCTGCTGCGGCGGCTGCTGATCGAGATCCCGTTCGTGGCCTTCGCCGTGCTGATGCCGTTCATCGCGGAGGGCCCGCGGGTGGAGGTGCTGGGGATGTCGCTCAGCGAGTCCGGGCTGTGGAGCGCCTGGAACATCCTCGCCAAGGGCACCCTCGGCGTCGCCGCCTCCGTCCTCCTGGCGTCCACGACCGAACTGCGCGCCCTGCTGCTCGGGTTGCAGCGGCTGCGGATGCCCTCGCTGCTGGTGCAGATCGCCTCGTTCATGATCCGCTACGGGGACGTCATCTCCGATGAGATGCGCCGGATGCGGATCGCCCGCCAGTCGCGCGGCTTCGAGGCGCGCGGGGTGCGGCACTGGGGGGTGCTCGCCTCCTCGGCCGGGGCGCTGTTCATCCGCTCCTACGAACGGGGCGAGCGGGTCCATCTGGCGATGGTCAGCCGGGGCTATACGGGCACCATGCCGGTGATCGACGATGTGACGGCGTCCCGTGCCCAGTGGACGTACGCCGCCGCCCTCCCGCTGACCGCGCTGGCGGTCTGCCTGACCGGATGGATGCTGCCATGACCGACCCCGCCACCGCCCCGCCGTCCCTCCAGGTGTCCGGTCTGGCCTACGCCTACCCCGACGGCCATCAGGCCCTCTTCGGCGTCGAGCTGACCGTGGCCCGCGGTGAGCGGGTGGCGCTCCTCGGGCCCAACGGCGCGGGCAAGACCACGCTCGTACTGCACCTCAACGGCATCCTTACGGCGGGCGCTGGGACGGTCACGGTCGCGGGGCTGCCGGTGGGGAAGGCGCATCTGGCCGAGATCCGCCGCCGGGTGGGCATCGTCTTCCAGGACCCGGACGACCAGTTGTTCATGCCGACCGTACGGGAGGACGTGGCCTTCGGCCCGGCCGCGGCGGGGCTGCGCGGCGCGGAGCTGGAGGAGCGGGTGCGCCGCGCGCTGGAGCGGGTCGGGATGGCGGAGTTCGCCGACCGGCCGCCGCACCACCTCTCCTTCGGGCAGCGGCGGCGGGTGGCCGTGGCGACCGTACTGGCCATGGAGCCGGAGATCCTGGTCCTGGACGAGCCCTCGTCCAACCTCGACCCGGCCTCGCGCCGCGAACTCGCCGACATCCTGCGGTCCCTGGAGGTGACCGTGCTGATGGTCACCCACGATCTGCCGTACGCGCTGGAGCTGTGCCCGCGCTCGGTGGTGCTCAGCGGCGGGGTGATCGCGGCGGACGGCGGGACGCAGGAGCTGCTGTGCGACGAGGAGCTGATGCGCGAGCACCGGCTGGAACTCCCCTTCGGCTTCGACCCGCGCTCGGTGACGGTGCCGGTGAGGTGAGGATGCCGGTGTTTCCGGTGGGGTGAGGGTGCGGGCCAGCGCCGCCGGGCGCGCTCGGAGGCATACCAGGGGCGCGCGGCGCGTCCTCTTCCGCGCCGCCCCGCCGCACCTGCGGCCCCCTCGGGCCGTTACGCCTCCCGCGCCGCCAGGCTTGTCCGCACCGCGCGCACCAGCGCCTGCGCACGCGGATCGGCGGTGACGCCGCGCCGCATACCGTTGGTGACGTAGGCAAAGCCGATGCGCGCCTCCGGGTCGGCGAAGGCGAGGGAGCCACCCCGCCCCGGGTGGCCGAAGGAGCCCGGCCCCAGCAGCGGGCAGGCCGGGCCGTGCAGCATGTAGCCCAGGCCGAACCGGGTGCCGACGACCAGGACCCGGTCCGGACCCGCGGACTCCTCGGTACGGGCCATCGTCAGCGTCGCCGGGGCGAACAGCCTGCCTCCCGAGCGGGCCGTACGGGCCGAGGGCAGCGGGCCGATCAGCGCCGCGTAGAAGCGGGCCAGCGCCTCCGCGGTCGCCACCCCGCCCGAGGCGGGCAACTCGGCGGCCAGATACGCGGGGTCGTTCTCGTCCGGCAGCGGGGTGATCGCGGCGAACGCCCGCCGGGTCAGCGACTCGGGGTCCCGGTACGCCTCGGCGACCGACCGCTTGGGGCGCAGCCGCGGCCCCTGGGCGGCGGGCGCGGCGGGCGCCTCCACCGCCGCGATCCGGCCCACCCGGCCCCGCTGCGCCTCGGGCAGCCCGAGCCACAGGTCGAGCCCCAGCGGCCGGGCGATCTCCTCGGCGATCCAGCGCCCGATGGTCCGCCCGGTGACCCTGCGCACCAGCTCGCCCAGCAGCCAGCCGTACGTCTGGGCGTGGTAGCCGTGCGCCGTACCGGGCTCCCATACGGGCTCCTGGGCGGCGACGGCCCGCGGCCCGGATATGCCGTCGATGGCCTCGGCGGGGGTCAGCGGGGTGTCGAGCACGGGCACGCCGGTGCGGTGCGTGAGCAGATGGCGCACCAGCACCCGCTCCTTGCCGGCCGCCTTGAACTCCGGCCAGTAGGTGCTGACCCGGCCGTCCAGGTCCAGCTGGCCGCGCTGGTGCAGCAGCAGCGGCACGGCGGCGGCCACGCCCTTGGTGACCGACCGGACGACCTGGGCGGTGTCCTGGGCCCAGGGCTCGGGGCCGTCGTCCGATTCCCCGTGGCCCGCGGACTCCTTACGGTCGTCGGAGTCCTCGCCGCCCGCGGAGTCCTCGCCGCCCGCGGACTCCTTACCGTTGTCGGAGTCCTCGCCGCCGTCCGGGGTCTTCGTACCGCCCCACAGATCGACGACCTTCTCGCCCTCCCGATACAGGACCACGGCCGCGCCGCGCTCACCGTGCCGGGTGAAGTTCGCCGCGAAGGCGTCCCGGACCGGTTCGAAACCGTCTGCCACCGTGCCCTGGACGTCCACCACTGTCCGACTCCCGCCATGCCGACCCGAGCGTGTGTGCTGATTTTCTCTTATGGTGCAACGCCCCGCGCGGGAGGATCATGCCGGGGGCCGGGCATGATCCTGGCGGACCCGCCGCCGTGGGGCGGCGGCGGTCCCTGACCCGACGAGAAGGGGCACACAGTGCGGAGATTCGAGGGCTACGCGGTCATGCTCACCGGCGCGGGGCGCGGAATCGGGGAGGTGACGGCCCACCGGTTCGCCGACGAGGGCGCTCAAGTGCTGATCACCGACCAGGACGGCGAACGGGCCGCGAAGGCCGCCGCGTCCATACGGGCGGATGGCGGCGAGGCCGAGTCGCTGGGGTGCGACGTGGCCCGGCGGGCGGACGTCGAGGCGGCCGTGGCGCACGCCGTAAGGAGCTTCGGAAGGCTGGACGTCCTGGTCAACAGCGCCCACTCGTGCCACGTCGACACCCCGCTGTTCGAGGACCAGGCGGACGACGAGTGGCAGCAGGACATCGATGTCACCCTCGGCGGCGCCTTCCGCTGCTCCCGTGCCGCGCTGCCGCATCTGGCCGCCGCGGAGGGCCGGGGCGCGATCGTCAACGTCGGCTCGGTCAACGGCCTCCAGGACTTCGGCAACCACGCCTACAGCGCCGCCAAGGCGGGCCTGGGCAGCCTCACCCGCACCCTGGCCGCCCATGCCGCCGGGCGGGGCGTCCGCGTCAACCTCGTGGCCCCCGGCACGATCCGCACCCCCGGCTGGGACGGCCGGGAGGACACCCTGCGCCGCGCCGCCGAGGTCTACCCCCTCGGCCGGGTCGGCGAACCCACCGACATCGCCGCCGCCATCACCTTCCTCGCCTCCTCCGACGCCGCCTGGATCACCGGGATCACCCTCCCCGTGGACGGCGGCATCACGACCACGAACGTGGCGGTGCGCAGGGCCTTCGGTCACCCGGAGACGCCCAGCGAGACATCGTCGTAAGCGCCCTGCCAGGGGTCGCTCGTATAGACGTTGGTCGCATCCGCCGCCGTCGGATCCTTCAGCCGATCCCGGATCCGCGCCCCGCACGGAGCGGCCACCGTGAACGGGGCGGCGATCACTCTGAGAAGCGGCCCCGCTCACCCCGTCGAGCGACGCCCTGGCCAACCACGACCGACAACCGAATCAGCAGTTGGCAACCCGAGGGTCTCCCGACAGGGCCAACGGAACGCGGTGGCAACGGAGTTCTGGTACGGGAACGGAGGCAGGTGATCAGCCCGTACGCGGTATCAACCCGTACGCGGTGTCAGCCCGCGTGCAGCATCAGTCCGATGCCCGCCACCATCAGCCCCGCCGCCGCGATCCTCGGACCGCCGAACCGCTCCTTGAAGAACAGCGCCCCGATCGCCGCGCCCACGATGATCGACGATTCGCGCAGCGCGGCGATCGGGGCGAGTTCGGCCCGGGTCTGGGCCCATAGGACCAGGCCGTAGGCGGCGACCGACAGCAGCCCGCCGAGCAGTCCACGCCCCGCGACCGGCCGCAGCTGCCGAAGGAGCGCACCGCGCCGGATCGTCAGGGCGCAGACGGGGATGGCGAAGCCCTCGAGGATCATCAGCCAGGCGATGTAGGCGGGCGGGCTGCCGGAGGCGCGCACCCCCAGACCGTCCACGACGGTGTACGCGGCGATGGACAGACCGGTGGCGACGGCGGCCGTAAGGGCGAGCCACCGGGGCGCGCCCCCGCCGCTCTCCCCGTTCCCCTCGTGCTCGGCGTGCCGCGACCCCCTGATGCCCCACAGCGCCACGCCCACCAGCCCCGCCGAGGCCAGCGCGACCCCCGCCGCCTGCCAGCGGTCCGGCCGCTCGCCGACGAAGACCGCGGCGGCCACGGTCACCACCAGCGGGGCGGTGCCGCGCGCGATGGGGTACATCTGGCCGAAGTCGCCCAGGTGGAACGAGCGCATGAGCAGCAGCTGATAGACCACATGGATGGCCGCGGAGGCCAGCAGATACGGCCAGGCGTCCGCCGCGGGCAGCGGGGTGAACGGCAGCAGCGCCAGCCCGCACAGCGCACCGCCGCCGCCCACCAGGGTGAAGGCGACCAACTGGTCCCTGATGCCGTGCGCGATCGCGTTCCAACTGGCGTGGGTGACGGCCGCGATGAGCACGGCGGCCGCGACCGGCGGGGTCACGCGGGCCGCTCGCGCACATCCACCAGCGTGCCCTCGGCATGCGCGATCAGGGTCTTGGGATCGAGCGGGAAGACGGTGTGCGGAGTGCCCGCCGCGGCCCATACGGTCTCGTGGTCCAGCAGCCGGCGGTCGGCGAGGACGTGGGTACGGGTGCGGTGGCCGAAGGGCGGCACCCCGCCGATGGCGTAGCCGGTGGTCTCCCGCACCAGCGCCGCGCCCGCCCGGCGGACGCTCCCGGCGCCCAGTTCATGCCGTACGAGCTCGACATCGACCCGTGACGCCCCGTCCATCAGCACCACCACCGGCTGTCCGTCCGCCTCGAAGACCAGCGACTTGACGATCTGGCTCAGCTCACAGCCGATCGCCGCGGCGGCCTCGGCGGCGGTACGGGTGGCGTCGGGGAACCGGCGCACCTCGACGTCCAGGCCGAACTCGCGCAGGGCGTCGGCGAAGCGGGGGTGGGCGGCGCTGTCAGGGGTGGGGTCGACCATGGAACGACGCTATCGACGCCCCCGCGCCCCCGCCAGGACTTTTCCCGGCGCTTCCGGCCATGTCCCGGCTGCCCGCGCCGGGCACGCGCCCGGCCGACCCCCCCGTTCGCCCAAGGCACGCTCAGCCGGCGGGCCAGGCGGCCGTCAAGGCGCCCTCAGTCGACGGGCCAGGCGGCCGCGGCCGGGCGGTAGCCGGTCTCCGCGTGAAGGCGCCGTGCGTCGGCGATATGGCGCCCGGCGCGCTCCGGGCAGCCGAGGCGGCGGTAGAGGGCGGCCAGGGTGTGGTGGGTGCGGCATTCGACCAGCCGCAACCCGTGGTCGCGGGCGATGCCCCGGCCCAGCCACTCGCTCGCGCGGCGCATGTCGCCCAGGTCGTCGTAGAGGGTGGCCAGATTCATCAGCATCCCGGCCTCGCCCTCCGCGAACCCGGCCCGGCGATACCCCTCCAGCGCCGCCTGGTGGTGCTCCAGCGACGTCCGCACCTCGCCGGTCTGCCGGTAGAGGGTGGCCAGGCCGTGCCGCATCGCCGCCGCGCCCAATGGATCGGCGGCCCGTCGGGCGGCCCGCAGCCCGGCCTGGGCCGTGGTCTCCCACTCGGGCAGGTGCCGCCGCTGGTAGAGCCGGCCGCGCAGTTCGTCGGCGAGCCGCCAGGCGGTGCGGTGCCGGTCGGTCTCGGCGGCCCGTACGACGGCGGCGACGAGATTGGCGCGCTCGCTCTCCAGCCAGGCCAGCGCCGCGTCGCGCCCGTCGAAGAGGTCCCCCACGGGGCGGTCGCGCGCCACCCGGATCAGTGGCGGGTAGCCGAAGGCCGTGGCGGCGCCCGCGTGATCCAGGTAGAACTCCAGCAACCGGTCCAGGGCCTCCGCGCGCTCGGGCTCGGGGATCTCGGCCAGGGCCCGTTCGGCCGCGTACTCGCGCAGCAGATCGTGCGGGTGGTAGCGGCCCGGATGCGGCGACTCCACCAGATGCGCGGCGTCCAGGGCCCGCAGCAGCACCCGCGCCTCCTGCTCCGAGGAGCCAGCAGGGCGGCCGCGGCGGGCACGGTGACCTCCGGGCCCGGGGCCAGGCCCAGCAGCCGGAACAGCCGCCGCGGCCCGGGGGCCAGGGCGCGGTAGGAGAGGGTGAAGGCGCGCCGTACGGCCGACGCCGGGTCTCCGTCGAGCTCCAGCGCCCCCAGCCGGTCCCCGTCGTCCAGCTCGGCTGCCAGGTCCGCCACCCCCAGGCCGGGGTCGCAGACCAACTGCGCGGCGGCCACCCGTAAGGCCAGCGGCAGCGCGCCGCACAGCTCGCTCGGCCTTACCGGAAGTACGACGACTGAAGGAGCGAGTGACATGCGTGTACGTGGACGCCTGACGGGGGCCGGTCTCGCCATCGCAGCGGCGGCTGTGGTGTCGGGACTGGGCGCGACCGCGGCCGGCGCACAGCCCGCCGACGCCATCGGCACCGAGGCCGAGGCGGCGAACGTCCCGGTCCATATGACCACCGACGCCTACATCCGGTCGGCGCCGCAGACCACCGGCGCCGTCTGGGGCACGGTCCGGTTCGGCGAGGACTGGGACGCCATCTGCTTCACGGAGGGCGGTAACGCGAGCCTGAACGGCCGGACCAGCGACATCTGGGTCCAGCTCGACCAGTGGGGGCCGTCCAACGGCTATGTGACCGAGCCGGCGCTGCAGAACGGCCACGCCGGCCTGCCGCCCTGCTGACCGGCCGAACGCGAAGGAGCCGGGCGGGCGCTCGAAGCGCCCGCCCGGCTCCCGGGGCCGCACCCGCGGAGGGTCAGCCCGCGCGCAGCAGCGCGGCCACGATCGGGCCCGCCGTGTCGCCGCCGTGGCCGCCCTCGGGGACCACACCGGCGGCCGCGATGTCGTCGCGGTACGCGCTGAACCAGCCGTTCGGCTTCTCCTGGTTGTCCACCTCGGCCGAGCCGGTCTTGGCGCCGAAGTCACCGCTCATCCCGGCCATCGCCTCGGCGGCGGTGCCCGAGGTGGCGGTGAGCCTCATCAGCTTCTTCAGCTGGTCGTGGGTGGAGGACTTCATCGTCCGGCTCGCCTTGGCCAGCGTCCGGTCGTCCAGCGACGGCGAGACCAGGTACGGCTGGCGGAAGGTGCCGGTGGAGGCGGTGGCCGCGACCGACGCCATGTTGAGCGGGTTCATCCGCACGCCGCCCTGGCCGATCAGCGAGGCGGCCTTGGAGGCCCCGGACTGCACCGGCACCGAGCCGTCGAAGCTGGACACGCCGGTCTGCCAGTTGAGTCCGATGCCGAAGACGTCCCGGGCCTCCTTGCTCAGGTCGTCGTCCTTGAGCTTCCCCGCCTGGCTGATGAAGGCCGTGTTGCAGGAGCGGGCGAAGCTCTGCTCGAAGGTGCCGTTCTTGATCTCGAACTTCTTGTCGTTCTGGAACTTCCAGCCGCCGTAACTGAAGTACTTCGGGCACGGATGCGACTTGCCGTACGCCGCCAGACCCTTGTCCATCAGCGTCGTCGAGGTGATGATCTTCATCGTCGAGCCGGGTGCGTACGAGCCCTGGAAGGCGGTGTTGAAGCCGCTCGCGGGGGAGTTGGCCAGCGCGAGGACCTCACCGGTGCTGGGCTTGACCGCGACCACCGACGCCTTGGTGCGCTTGCTCACCTGCTGCTCGGCGGTGCGCTGCAGCGATGCGTCGATCGTGGTGCGCAGCGTGCCCGGGGTGCCCTTGGAGAGCACCTTGAGGGTCTTGTCGGGGGACTTGGAGCCCTTGGCGCGCTGGATCCAGGTCTCCACGCCCGCCTCGCCGCCCGCCTTCTTGCCGTACCGCTCGCGCAGCGCGGCCAGGACGGTCTTGAGGGTCGGGTGCTCGGAGGCGGTCAGCTCCTTGCCGTCGCGGTCCACCGCCTTGATCGGCGGCCCCTCGGACGCGCCGGTCTTGAGCGTGTCGCCCTCGGCGAGGTCGGGATGGACCACGGAGGGCTTCCAGGCGACGACCGGCTTGCCGGTCTCGGTGTCGCGGGTCACGGTCAGCGAGGATTCATACGTCCAGGGGACGCTCGCACCGCCGGAGGAGATCCGGGCGTTGACCGAGAACGGCACCTTGGCGCCGCTCGCCTGCCCCGCCTCCAGCGCCACCTTGGCCACCTTGACCTTCGTGCGGTAGCCGCCCAGCGCCGTGGTGGCCGCGCCGGTGTCGTCCGTAAGGGCGGCGGCCTTCGCCGTCTCGCCCGCCGACCAGGCCGCCAGGAACGCGTGGGCGGTGGTCTTGACCTCGGCCGCGCTGGGCGGGCCGGTCTTCACCTTCTTCAGGGACGGCTTGTCGTCACCCGAGCCGGCGCTCGCACCGTCCTTCGCGCCCGATGAATCGTCCTGGCCGCTGCCGCAACCGGCCACACCGACCATGGCGGCGAACACCGCACCGACGATCGCGGCTCTCGCGCCACTCCGCATTTCAGAACCCCCACACTGTGTTCTCGGTTCCCCCATCAGTCGATGGGGGCCGCGGTGCCCGGCACTCTACCGGCACCACGTGAAGCCCCCGCGCCCTCACCGTAGGGGGCGCGGGGGCCGTGGCCGGATCCATACGGTGGGCCCGGGGCCGAGCCGGGGTCAGATCCAGGTATCGAGCCACATCCGGGCCCGCCAGGCGTCCATGGGGATCGTCTGGCCGGTGTAGAGCGGGAAGAAGTAGATGAAGTTCCAGATGATCAGCAGGACGAGCGCGCCCGAGCCGACCGCGCCGATCACCCGGCGGGTCTCGCTCGCGCCCGGTGGCCCCAGCAGCGCGCCGATCATCATCGCCACCCCGAGGCACAGGAAGGGCACGAAGACGACGGCGTAGAAGGAGAAGATCGTCCGGTCCTGGTAGAGGAACCACGGCAGATAGCCCGCGGCGATCCCGCACAGGATCGCGCCCGCCCGCCAGTCGCGCCGCAGCGCCCAGCGGAAGAGCAGGTACAGCAGCGCGAAACAGGCCGTCCACCACAGCAGCGGGGTGCCGATGGCCAGCACCTCGCGGGCGCACTTCTCGGCGGCGTCCCTGGGGCAGCCCTCCTGGCCGGCCCGCGGGGACTCGTAGAAGTACGAGACCGGGCGGGACTGGACCAGCCAGCTCCACGGGTTGGACTGGTAGACATGCGGCGAGTCCAGGTTGACGTGGAACTTGTAGACCTCGGACTCGTAGTGCCACAGGCTGCGCAGCGGATTGAGCAGCCAGTCGAAGGCGCCGCCGGTGCCGTAGCCGCCGCCGTCCGGCTTGCCGGACTCGGCCCAGTGGCGGAAGTAGCCGCTGTGCCGCCAGCCGCGCCCCCGGTCGTAGCTGCCGCTCGCGGTGAACCAGCCCGACCAGGAGGCGATGTACGTGAGGATCGCCACAGGCACCAATGAGACGAACGCCCAGCCGAGATCGCGCCGCAGCACCGCCCGGTAAGGGCGGAGGGCGCCCGCGGTACGGCGGCTGCCCACGTCCCACAGGACGGTCATCAGGCCGAAGGCCGCCAGTACGTACAGCCCGTTCCACTTGGTGCCGATGGCCAGGCCCAGCAGCACCCCGGCCGCGATCCGCCACGGCCGCGCCCCCAGCTTCAGGCCCCGGGCGACCGCCGGGTCCGGCCGGGCCGCGCCGTCCTCACCGGCCGGCAGCGCCGCCGCCAGCCTGGCGCGGGCCCGGTCCCGGTCGACGAGCAGACAGCCGAAGGCGGCCAGCACGAAGAACATCACGACCAGGTCGAGCAGCGCCGTGCGGCTCATCACGTAGTGCAGCCCGTCCACGGCCATCAGCGCGCCCGCGAGGCAGCCGAGGAACGTCGACCGGAACAGCCGCCGCCCGATCCGGCACAGCATCAGCACCGAGAGGGTGCCGAGCACCGCGACCATGAACCGCCAGCCGAACGGGTGCAGCCCGAAGAACTGCTCGCCGAGCCCGATGACCCACTTGCCCACCGGCGGGTGCACCACATACGAGGCCGCGTCGCTGAGCGGGATGTGCTGCGGGGCGTCGAGAATCCGGTCGTTGGCGGATTTCGGCCAGGTGCCCTCGTAGCCGTACTCCCAGATCGACCAGGCGTCCTTGGCGTAGTACGTCTCGTCGAATATGACGTTGTCCGGGCTGCCCAGATGCCAGAAGCGGGTCAGCCCGGCGCACAGCGCGACCAGCAGCGGACCGCCCCAGCCGCTCCAGCGGGCGATTCTCGCCGCCGCCGAGGGGGTCGCGCCGAGGACCTCCCAGAGCCGGGTGCCCGGCTCCGCGTACGGCGGGACCAGCCGCTCCCGTACGCCGGGCCCGGTCCGGCCCCCGTATCCGAAACGGCGCAGCCGGCGCTGCCAGGCCGGCGGCTGCTGGCCGGTGGCTTTGCCCGGCTGGGCGTGGGTCGCGGTGTCACTGCTCACCGGGCCATCGTAGGGAAGCGGTCTGTGAGTGTGGCGGGGAAAGGCGGCGAACGGGGATTCGTGCCCGGTGCGGCGGGCTCGGGGCCGAGCCCGCGGCCGACCCACGTGGCCGGTCGTGGCCGGTCTCCGCCGACCCACGTGGCCGGTCTCCGCCGCCGCCGCCGTGGCCGGTCGTGGCCGGTCTCCGTCGTCGCCGTGGCCGGTCGCCTGGCCCGCCGCGCCCGGCTGCGAGGATGGGGGCGTGACTGGAACGCTCGTACTGGCAGGGACCCCCATCGGCGACACGGCGGACGCGCCTCCGAGGCTGGCCGCCGAGCTCATGGCCGCCGATGTGATCGCCGCCGAGGACACCCGGCGGCTGCGCCGGCTCACCCAGGCCCTGGAGGTGCGCCCGGCCGGCCGGGTGGTGTCCTACTTCGAGGGCAACGAGTCGGCCCGCACGCCCGAACTGGTCGAGTCGCTGGCCGGGGGCGCCCGGGTGCTGCTGGTCACCGACGCGGGCATGCCGTCGGTCTCCGACCCCGGCTACCGGCTGGTCGCCGCCGCCGTGGAGCGCGGGGTCACCGTCACCGCCGTGCCCGGCCCGTCCGCGGTGCTCACCGCGCTGGCCGTGTCCGGGCTGCCGGTGGACCGCTTCTGCTTCGAGGGGTTCCCGCCGCGCAAGGCGGGGGAGCGGCTGACGCGGCTGCGCGAGGTCGCCGACGAGCGCCGCACCCTGGTCTGGTTCGAGGCCCCGCACCGGCTGGACGACACCCTCGCGGCCATGGCCGAGGTGTTCGGCCCGGACCGCCGCGCCGCGGTGTGCCGGGAGCTGACCAAGACCTACGAGGAGGTGCGGCGCGGCCCGCTGGCCGAGCTGGCCGCCTGGGCGGCGGAGGGCGTGCGCGGCGAGATCACCATCGTGGTCGAGGGCGCCCCCGTGCCCGGCCCCGAGGAGGCGGGCCCCGCCGAGCTGGCCCGCCGGGTCGCGGTGCGCGAGGAGGCCGGTGAACGCCGTAAGGAGGCCATCGCGGCGGTGGCACAGGCGGCCGGGGTGCCCAAGCGGCAGGTGTTCGACGCGGTCGTGGCGGCGAAGAACGCGACGGGAAGCGCGCCACGCGAAGGTAAAGCCCCGTAACGAAAAGCAAAGCTCAGGTTAGTAGCCGGGCAGTTGCACGCCAGTTTCTCCATGGCCGTTGCCAAATCTCGCTCAAAGAGCGGGAAGAGGCCGTGCGGTGGCGCCGGGAAAGGCGTCCACTGGTTGTGGAAGACCTGGGGCGATCCCATCCCGGAAGACTTGTCCTGTGTGACAAGAGGAGCTGCCATGAGCGATATAGCGGGAACCTCGAGCGGTGCTCATCCGATTGCCGCCCGCACCTCCGCCGGCCAGTCCGGTGAGGTGGCCCACGAGGCGTACGCCTTCGCCTGCATGAAGTGCGGGCACGGCTGGGAGCGGTCGTACGACATCGAACACCACGTGGACGGCGAGGGCCGCGCCTTCGTCGTCTACTTCACCGGCGGCCGGCGCGTCCCGTCCCCGCTGACGAGCCCCGACTGCGTCAACTGCGGTGCGCATCTGGTGCGGATCATGCGCTCGGGTCAGGTCTCCTCCGTCCTGGAGAGTGCGCGGCGCGGGAGGCCGCACACCACCCGGGACCGCGAGGACGGCACCGGCGCGGCGGACACCGAGGCGGACGCCGCACCGGACCGCGCACCGGAAAACGAGGGCCCCGCGCGACGCCGTGGGCACCATTGGCACCTTCCGAATCTGCTGCATCCCTTTCAGCACCACCGCGACTGAGTACGATCCGGTTCATATGAGCAATTTCACATGAGCCGGTTCGGGCGGGTTCGTATGAGTCGGTTCACCTGAGCCGGGGGCGAGTCAACTGAGCGGCCGGACGCGATTCACCGCACATTCACCGGGATTCATAGAATCGCGCCCATGGCGAAAACAGCATCGACCCCCGGCGGCAGTGGCAAGACGAGCGGCGGGCAAAAGGAAAAGGACCTGCCCCCGCCGCCGCCGGAGCCCCTTCGGGTCCCGGTCGCCGATTCCCACACCCACCTGGACATGCAGTCGGGCACCGTCGAGGAGGCGCTGGCCAAGGCCGCCTCGGTCGGCGTCACGACCGTCGTCCAGGTGGGCTGTGACCTCGCCGGGTCAAGGTGGGCGGCCGAGACCGCGGCGGCGCACGAGAGCGTCTGGGCCACCGTGGCCCTGCACCCCAACGAGGCGCCGCGCATCGTCCTCGGCGACCCTGATGGCTGGTCCCGGCAGGGGGCCAGGGAGCCCGGCGGCGACGCCGCCCTGGACGCGGCGCTCGACCGGATAGCGGCCCTCGCCGCGCTGCCCCAGGTGCGGGGGGTGGGCGAGACCGGTCTGGACTACTTCCGCACCGGCCCGGAGGGCATGGCCGCCCAGGAGCGCTCGTTCCGCCGCCACATCGCCATCGCCAAGGAGCACGGCAAGGCGCTGGTCATCCACGACCGGGAGGCCCACGACGACGTCCTGCGGGTGCTCGCCGAGGAGGGCGCGCCCGACACCGTCGTCTTCCACTGCTACTCCGGTGACGCGGCCATGGCGAAGATCTGCGCCGAGCGCGGCTACTACATGTCGTTCGCGGGCAACGTCACGTTCAAGAACGCCCAGCCGCTGCGCGACGCCCTCGCCGTCGCCCCGCTCGACCTCGTCCTCGTCGAGACCGACGCGCCGTTCCTGACCCCCGTCCCCTACCGCGGACGGCCCAACGCCCCGTATCTGATTCCGCTCACCCTGCGGGCCATGGCCGAGGTCAAAGGCGTCCCCGAGGACACCCTGGCGACCGCCGTGGCGGCCAATACGGCACGCGTCTTCGGCTATTGAGGGGCGATGGCGATCCGAAGCGGGTGATCACACTGCGTGATGATCTTCCTTTGGAGAGTCACCCCCACTCCGCTACAGTCCCGGACCCAACGCCCTGACCAGTGGACTTGTGGAGTGTTACCGGAGTGTTGTCGTGAGCCGTAGGGCCAGCCACCGCGTCCCGGGCGGCCGTGCCGCCGCCCGCCGAGCCGCCCGGCGCGGCGCCACCGGCCGGACCGATCCGATGCGCCGGCTGCTGCCGCAGGCGATGGTGGTCGCCGCCCTGGCCGGCGGCACCTCCGCCTTTGTCGCCCAGGACAAGGCCGTACGGCTCAGCGTCGACGGCGACACGCGCACGTTGCACACCTACGCCGACGACGTGGGCGAGCTGCTGGCGGACCAGGACGTCCGCGTCGGCGCGCACGACATCGTCGCCCCGGCGCCCGGGGAGCGGCTCGGCGACGGCGACGAGATCGCCGTCCGCTACGGCCGTCCCGTCACCCTCACCCTCGACGGGGAGCGCCGCCGGGTGTGGACCACCGCCCGCACGGTTGACGGCGCACTGCGCCAACTGGGGGTACGTGCCGAGGGCGCGTATCTGTCCGCCTCCCGCTCCGCGGCCATCACCAGCCGCGGGCTGCTCCTGCACGTCCGCACCGAGCGCACCGTCACCTTCCTCGCCGACGGGCGCCCCCACGTCGTCCGTACGAACGCGGCCACCGTCGGCGAGGCGCTCGCCGCCGCCGGGCTCACCCTGCGCGGCCAGGACACCACCTCCGTCCCGCGGGACAGCTTCCCGCGCGACGGCCAGACGGTGACGGTGATGCGGATCACCGGCGGCAAGGAGGTCCGGGACCATCCGGTGCCCTTCACCACCGTCCGCCGCGCCGACCCCACCCTCCCCAAGGGCGCCGAGCTGGTGGCCCGGCCCGGCGAGCCGGGCACCCTGCGCATCACCTACCGGGTGCGCAGCGTCAACGGCGTACGGCAGCGGCCGCGGAAGATCGGCAGCGAGATCGTCAAGGCGCCCGTGGCCCGGATCGTCCGGGTCGGCACCAAGGCCGTGCCCGCCGGCGTCGGCGGCCCGGCGGACGGGCTCAACTGGCGGGCCATGGCCCGCTGCGAATCGGGCGGCCGGCCCGACGCGGTCGACGGCTCCGGCCGTTACGGCGGCCTCTACCAGCTCGACCAGGGCACCTGGCACGCCCTCGGCGGCCACGGCCGCCCCCAGGACGCGCCCCCGGCCGAGCAGACCTACCGCGCGAAGAAGCTCTACCAGCAACGTGGCACCGGTCCGTGGCCCAGCTGCGGGGCGAAGCTGCACCGGTGATGGGGCCCCGGTGGGTCCCCGGGGGCCACTCAAGGCGGTGGCTCGGCGAGGACCGAGCCCCGGAAAAGGGGGCCTAAACTTCCTGGGTGAGCTCCACCGACTCCGACGTTCTGCTCGGCCCCGCCGACGTCCGCGAACTCGCGGCGCGGCTCGGCGTACGTCCGACCAAGCAGCGCGGCCAGAACTTCGTCATCGACGCCAATACGGTTCGCCGGATCGTCCGGACCGCCGGGGTGCGCCCGGACGACGTGGTCGTCGAGGTCGGCCCCGGGCTCGGGTCGCTGACCCTCGCGCTGCTGGAGGCCGCCGACCGGGTCACCGCCGTCGAGATCGACGACGTCCTCGCCGAAGCCCTCCCCGCGACCGTCGAGGCCCGGCTGCCGCACCGCGCCGACCGCTTCACGCTGATGCACAGCGACGCCCTGCGGGTGACCGAGCTGCCGGGCCCCGCCCCGACCGCGCTGGTCGCCAACCTGCCGTACAACGTCGCGGTGCCCGTGCTGCTCAATATGCTCGGGCGGTTCCCGAGCATCGAGCGGACGCTGGTCATGGTGCAGTCCGAGGTCGCCGACCGGCTCGCCGCCCCGCCCGGCTCCAAGGTGTACGGCGTCCCGTCCGTGAAGGCCGCCTGGTACGCCCACGTCAAGCGGGCGGGCGCGATCGGCCGCAATGTCTTCTGGCCCGCCCCGAACGTCGACTCCGGCCTGGTCTCGCTGGTCCGCCGGGACGAGCCCCCGCGCACCACCGCCACCCGGGAAGAGGTCTTCGCGGTGGTGGACGCGGCGTTCGCCCAGCGCCGCAAGACCCTCCGGGCGGCGCTCGCGGGGTGGGCCGGTTCGGCGGGGGCCGCGGAGGAGGCTCTGAGGGCCGCCGGGGTCTCGCCGCAGGCGCGCGGCGAGTCGCTGACGGTGGAGGACTTCGCCGCGATCGCCGAGCACGGACCGGCGGCCTGACCACAGGCTCGTTCCCCACCCCGCCCCTCCCCACAACCGGCGCTCCGCCCCGGACCCCACCCCGGGCGCTCTGCCCCGGGCCCCACCCCGGCCGCTCCGCCCCGGGCCCCACCCCGGGCGCTCTGCCCCGGGCGCTCTGCCCCGGGCGCTCTGCCCCGGGCGCTCTGCCCCGGGCCCCACCCCGGGCGCTCTGCCCCGGGCGCTCTGCCCCGGGCGCTCTGCCCCGGGTTCTGCTCTGCCCCGGAGCCCCCGCCGGGGCTCTGCCCAGGCCCCCGCTGGGGCTCCGCCCCGAGCCCCGCTGGGGTTCTGCTCCCGAGCCCCGCTGGGGCTCCGCTGGGGTTCTGCTCCCGAGCCCCGTCGGGGTTCTGCTCCCGGGCCTCGGCCGGGGCTCTGCCCTCCGAGCCCCCGTCGGGGCTCCGCGCTTGACCTGTTGCCGGGGCTCCGCTTCCGAGCCTCCTGCCGGGGTTCCGTCTCCGAGTCCCCCGCTGGGGCTCTGCCCCGGAGCCCCCGTTGGGGGTCCGCGCTCGGCCTCTTGGCGGGCCTCCGCCTCCGAGCCTCCCGCCGGGGCGCCTCCGAGCCCGCGCCGTGGTTCCGCCTCCGAGTCCCCGTCGGGGCTCCGCCCCCGAACCCTGGCTGGGGCTTCGCCCCGGCGCCCGGCGGGGCTTCGCCCCAGGCCCCGCTTCGGTCGTACGACCGGCCGTGGGCCAGGGGGCGGAGCCGCGGACCGGGGCCCCGGAGGTTCGCCGGGCCGCGGGCGGGGTCCAGAGATGGAACCCCGGCGGGGGTGCGGGGGTGGAGAACCCCGGGAACGGGGTCCGGGGCGGAGCCCCGGTTGCGGGAAGGGGCGGGGTGGGGAACAAGCTCGCCGCAGGCGCACCCCCGCACGCGGGAGGGGGTGGGGGGAACAAGTCCGCCGCAGGCGCACCTCCGCGCGCGGGACGAGGGCCGGGGGCAAGCCTGCCGTGGGCGCACCCTCGCGCGCGGGACGGGGGTGGGGGGGGAACAAGCCCGCCGCGGGCACACCCCCGCACGCGGGACAATGGCCGCACCGAACACCCGAACCCCACCGAGGAGCCCCGTGAGCCGTCCCGTGACCGCCCGTGTGCCCGCCAAGGTCAACGTCCAGCTCGCGGTCGGCGGACTGCGGCCCGACGGCTTCCACGACCTGGCCAACGTCTTCCTCGCCGTCGGGCTCCACGACGAGGTCACCGCCACCCCCGCCGACGCCCTCCGGATCACCGTCGAGGGCGCGGACGCCGGTCAGGTGCCGCTGGATCGCACCAACCTCGCCGCCCGCGCCGCCCTCGCGCTCGCCGAGCGGTACGGCATCGAGCCCGGCGTGCACCTCCACATCGCCAAGGACATCCCCGTCGCGGGCGGCATGGCGGGCGGCAGCGCGGATGCCGCCGGGGCGTTGCTGGCGTGCGACGCGCTGTGGGGCACCCAGGCGTCCCGGGACGAACTCCTCGAGATCTGCGCCGAGTTGGGCAGCGACATCCCCTTCAGTCTCGTCGGCGGCGTGGCACTCGGCCGCGGCCGGGGCGAGCTGCTGACGCCGCTGGAGACCGGCGGCACCTTCCACTGGGTGTTCGCCGTGGCGGACGGCGGGCTGTCCACCCCCGCCGTCTACCGCGAATGCGACCGGCTGCGCGAGGCCTCCGGCGCGGGCGCGAGCGTCGCCGACGTGCCCGACCCCGAGCCCTCCCCGGCGCTGCTGGACGCGCTGCGCACCGGCGATGCCACCGCGCTCGCCGCCGCCGTCTCCAACGATCTCCAGCCCGCCGCGCTCTCGCTGCGCCCCGCGCTCGCCGAAACCCTGCGCGCCGGCGCGGACGCGGGCGCGCTCGCCTCCCTCGTCTCGGGCTCCGGCCCGACCTGCGCCTTCCTGGCCAAGGACACCGAGGCCGCGCAGGCGGTGGCGACCGGGCTGGCCGCCTCGGGCACCTGCCGCACGGTCCGGGTCACCTCCGGTCCGGTCCCCGGGGCGCGGCTGGTCGGCGCCTGAGCGAGTGGAGCAAGCGGGTGGAGCAATGGAGCCCGTGGTCGGCGCCCGAGCGGCCGGTCCGTGCCCGAGCGACTGTGGTCCGGGCCCGAGCGCCTGCTCCGGGCCTGAGCGGCCGGTCCGTGCCCGAGCGCGCGGGTCCGTGCCTGAGCCCGTGGTCGGCGCCTGAGCGAGGCGCCCCGCGCGGCGACTACCCTGGGATGCCGATCGATCCGCGTAATGGAGTGTGATGGCGACCAACCTGGTCAACGTTGAATCCGTCGGCAAGGTGTACGGCACCCGTGCCCTGCTGGACGGCGTCTCCCTCGGGGTGAACGAGGGCGACCGCATCGGCGTCGTCGGCCGTAACGGCGACGGCAAGACCACGCTCATCCGGATCCTCGCCAAGCTGGAGCCCGCCGACGACGGCCGCGTCACCCACGCCGGCGATCTGCGGCTCGGCGTGCTCACCCAGCACGACTCGCTCGACCCCGCGGCCACCATCCGCCATGAGGTGATCGGCGACCTCGCCGACCACGAGTGGGCCGGTAATGCCAAGATCCGGGACGTGCTCACCGGGCTGTTCGGCGGGCTGGACCTGTCCGGCTTCCCCCAGGGACTCGACACCGTCATCGGCCCGCTGTCCGGCGGTGAGCGCCGCCGTATCGCGCTCGCCCAGCTGCTGATCGCCGAGCCGGACCTGATCGTCCTGGACGAGCCCACCAACCACCTCGACGTCGAGGGCATCTCCTGGCTGGCCGGTCATCTGCGCGCCCGCCGCTCGGGTCTGGTGGTGGTCACCCATGACCGCTGGTTCCTGGACCAGGTCTGCACCCGGATGTGGGACGTCCAGCGCGGTGCCGTCCACGAGTACGAGGGCGGCTACAGCGACTACGTCTTCGCCCGCGCCGAGCGCGAGCGCATCGCCGCCAGCGAGGAGGCCAAGCGGCAGAACCTGATGCGCAAGGAGCTCGCCTGGCTGCGCCGCGGCGCCCCCGCCCGCACCAGCAAGCCCCGCTTCCGCATCGAGGCGGCGAACGCGCTGATCGAGGACGTCCCGCCGCCGCGCGACAACACCGAGCTGATGAAGTTCGCCAACTCCCGGCTCGGCAAGACCGTCTTCGACCTGGAGGACGTGACCGTCACCGCCGGGCCCAAGGTGCTGCTCAAGCATCTGACCTGGCAGCTGGGGCCAGGCGACCGGATCGGCCTGGTGGGGGTGAACGGCGCGGGCAAGACCTCGCTGTTGCGCGCCCTCGCCGAGGCCGCCCGCAGCGAGGGCGAACAGCAGCCCGCCGGGGGCCGGGTCGTGGTCGGCAAGACCGTAAGGCTCGCGTATCTGTCCCAGGAGGTCGCCGAACTCGACCGGAAGCTGCGGGTCCTGGAGGCCGTCGAGCAGATCCGGCAGCGCGTCGACCTCGGCAAGGGCCGGGAGATGACCGCCTCCCAGCTGTGCGAGAAGTTCGGGTTCACCAAGGAGAAGCAGTGGACCCCGGTCGGAGATCTCTCCGGCGGTGAGCGGCGCCGACTGCAGATCCTGCGGCTGCTGATGGACGAGCCCAATGTGCTCTTCCTGGACGAGCCCACCAACGACCTGGACATCGAGACCCTGACCCAGCTGGAGGACCTGCTCGACGGCTGGCCCGGCTCGCTCGTGGTCATCAGCCACGACCGCTACTTCATCGAGCGCACCACCGACCGGGTGCTCGCCCTGCTGGGCGACGCCACCCTGCGGATGCTGCCGCGCGGTGTGGACGAGTACCTGGAGCGGCGGCAGCGCGCCCTGGCCGCGGCCGCCCCGGCCGCCGCCGCGCCCGCCAAGCAGAAGACCGGCGAACAGGCCGCCCGGCAGCGGTCGGCGGCCGACCAGCGCGCCGCCAAGAAGGAACTGCAGCGCATCGAGCGGCGGCTGGACCGGATCAGCTCGCAGGAGTCCGAGCTGCACGCGCGGATCGCCGAGCACGCAACGGACTTCGCCAAGGTCGCCGAGCTGGACACCCAGCTGCGCGAGCTGACGGGCGAGCGGGACGAACTGGAGACCCGCTGGCTGGAGCTGGCCGACGACGCATGAGCCGACGACGCATGAGCCGACGACGCATGAGCCGACGGGGCACGAGCCGACGACGCATGTGGGTGGCCTGCGGCGCATGAGTCGACGACGCATGATGTGAGTGGCCTGAAAGCATCGTGTGAAGAGGTTGTGCGGCGGCGGCGCGTGCCCTGGCAACGGTCGCGTCACAGGCCGGTCTCAGCTGGTCCATGACCTGGACACCGATCCCTAATGCGCCCCTTACGGGTGATACAAAGAACTCCCGCCTTCCTTCCGCTCAATGGCGGGGTGCCCTGTCCGATTCGCTCCTTCCCGGAGGCTTTTGACCACCGGGATCGCGGGGGAGGCCGGTCGGACGATGGGTCCCGCACCTGAAGGATTTCGCATGTCACAGCCGCCTCCGCCGCCGAACCAGCCGCCGCAGGGCGGTTTCGGCGCGCCGCAGGAACCCGGTTACGGCTACCCACAGCAGCCGCCCACGCCGCCTCCGGGCGAGCAGGGCTACGGCTATCCGCAGGCCCCCGGCCAGCCGCCGCAGACTCCGCCTCCGCCGCCGTCGGCGCCGCCGCAGACGCCCCCGCCGGGCGCCGGCGGCTACGGCTACCCGGACCAGCCGGGGCACGGCCAGCCGCCCCAGGGCGGCCCGTCGCCGTACGGAACCGGCCAGCAGCCTTACGGTCAGCCGCAGTACGGACAGCAGCCTTACGGGCAGCAGCCTTACGGGCAGCCGCAATTCGGCCAGCCGCAGTACGGCCAGCCGTCGCAGGCCCAGTACCCCGGCGGTCCAGGCTCGGGCGGCCCCGGTGGCTCCGGCCAGTCCAAGCAGCGCATGGCGATCATCGTCAGCGCCGTGGTCGCGGTCGCGTTGATCGTCGTCGGCGGCATCTGGTTCGCCACCAAGGACGACGGCGGCGGCAGCGAGGCCAAGGGCAAGGACAAGGACAAGCAGTCCAGCCAGGGCGCCTCCAGCGGCACCACGGGCGGCGGGGACAAGCCCGCCAAGGCCGTGGACGCCAAGCTGCTCGACAAGGTCCCGATGCCCAAGGTCTCCGACCAGGTCACCGTCGAGGGCATGTGGACCACCGACGACACCTTCGTGAAGGCCGGTGTCTACAAGATCGTCGGCTATCCGCTGAGCGGCGGCGACGCCAAGTGGACGATCCCGCTGGACGGCGCGGTCTGCTGGTCCTCGGACCACCTCACCAAGGACGGGCTGACCACGGTCCTCTACCAGGAGGCCAAGCCGTCGGCCAAGGACAAGTACCCCAGCTGCACCGAGGTCGGGCTGCTGGACCTGAAGAACGGCAAGATGCTGTGGCACCGGAACGTCAAGGAGGGTGACGAGAAGGTCCGCTTCGACGAGGTCACCATCGGCGGCGGCACCGTGGCCGCGGGCGGCACCAGCGGCGGCGCCGCCTGGTCCAGCTCGGGCCAGGCCCTGTGGAAGCCCAAGTCGGGCGAGCAGTGCTCGGACGACGGCTACGCGGGCGGCGAGGACAAGCTGGTCGCGGTGCGCCGCTGCGGCGACTACGACAACCCGCAGATCCAGGTCCAGACGCTGAACCCGAAGACGGGCGCGGTGAAGTCGGCCTACAAGGTCTCGCAGGGCATCGACTACGTTCACGTCGCCTCCACCGATCCGCTGGTGATCGGCCTGGACGCCGGTGACTCCACCGGCTCGGCGGTCTCGGACTTCCTGTCCATCGACGACAGCGCCAAGACCGGCAAGGTGCTCGGCAAGATCGGCACCGAGAACGGCAAGTACGACGCCAAGTGCGAGTCGACCAACGTCGAGGGCTGCCGGAAGCTCGCCGTCTCCAAGTCGGCGAACGCCCTCTTCCTCGGCTCCGAGGACCGCACCGACTCCAGTGCGGCGACGGCCAACGAGGTCGTGGCCTTCGACCTGAAGAGCGGCAAGCCGATCGGGAAGACCGACGGGGTCAAGGGCGCCGCCCTCACCCCGCTCGGGCTGGACGAGGACGGCTCGGTCCTCGCCTACCAGGAGAGCACCTGGGAGACCGGCGGCGCGGTCTGGCGGATCGACCCCAAGTCGTACGCGAAGACCAAGCTGCTGCAGAACTCCGTCGCCAGCCATGAGCTGGAGCAGAAGTTCAGCCCCAGCTACTCGGAGATCATCTACTCCGGGGAGCACCTCTACATGGGCGACGTCTACGCCAGCAAGCCCTCGGGCACCTACGACCGGGACGACCCGCTGGCGATCATCTTCGGCGCGAGCTGACGCTCCGAAGTCCGCCCGGCCTCTCCACGGCGGCCCCGCCCGTACGACACCGTACGGGCGGGGCCGCCGCCGTGTGTGGCGGCGGAGCGCCGGGGTGCGCGCCCCCGGGGAACCCGGCCGCATCGATCGGATTGGGACGTCAATCGGATGTCAAGTAGGCACGAATGGCCGGGATTTCGGCATTCCGAGGGGCTTCTGCCCGGTAAGGGGCGCGCAACGTCGAACAAGCGTGTAGCTTTCCCCCCTGAGCGAATGGGGGGAGCTCATGGGCGTGCGACTCATGGTGGTCGACGATCACCGTCTGCTCGCGGAGGCGCTCGCCTCGGCGCTGAAGCTGCGCGGGCACCGGGTGCTCGCCGCGGCGGCGCCGAGCGCGGGCGCGGCGGACCTGGTGGTGAGCCGGGCACCCGAGGTGTGCCTGCTGGGCACGGCGGCACCCGCCGAGCCGGGGGTGTTCGACCCGGTGGTGCGGATCAAGAAGGAGCGGCCACAGGTCGCGGTCGTGGTGCTCGGCCCGGTGCCGAGCCCGCGCGGCATCGCCGCCGCCTTCGCCGCCGGGGCGTCCGGCTATGTGCGCCACGACGAGCGGATCGAGGGCGTAGAACGCGCCATGATGAAGGCGCGTGCGGGCGAGGCGGCGGTGGCGCCCCAACTGCTCCAGGGGGCGTTCGCGGAGCTGCTCAACCCCGCGGCCCAGCCCGACGACGAGGGCGCCCGGCTGCTGCGGATGCTGACCCCGCGTGAGGTGGAGGTGCTGGTGCGGGTCGCCGAGGGTGAGGACACCCGGCTGATCGCCGCGGGCATGGGGATCGCCCCCAGCACGGCCCGCACCCATGTGCAGCGGGTGCTGATGAAGCTCGGGGTGGGGTCGCGGCTGGAGGCGGCGGCCCTGGCGGCGCGTACGGGGCTGCTGGACCGCGCGGCGACGCGCCGGACCCCGCCGCCCCCGCCCCAGCCGCCTCCCGCGCCGCAGCCGCCCCCGTCGGCCCCGTAGGCCTCAAGCCGTGCCGAGCCGGGCCGGGCGCGGTGGCCGGGTGCGGTGGCCGGGCGCGGTGGGCGGGTGCGGTGGCCGGGCGCCCGCGTTTCTCAGCCCGTTCCGGACCCGGGCCCTCGGCTCCCGGGTCCCTGGCCACCGGGCTCGGCGGCCCCGGGCCCGGTCCCGGGGCCGCCCCCGGGCCGGGCGGGCTCCGGCTTGGGCTCGGCCCCCGGCGCGGACAGCGGCCTGAGCTTCATCCAGAGCAGGAAGAGCAGGCCGACCGCGAGCATGCACGACCCCGTCCAGAGGTTGATGTTGATGCCCGACGCCTTCCGCACATCCGCGTCCGAGGCGGTGAACCCGGCGATGAGGACGATGATCCCGTAGATCACGAACAGCCCGCCGATGATCCGCCGTACATCGAACAGCCGGGCCGCGGTCGCCGACTTCTGCTGCAGGTCCTCGACCTCGTGCCGGTATTCGTACTCCTCACTCATGGCGCACGCTCCTTAATCCCGGAAGGGTCACAGGGAGAACGGGATGTAGCACAGGGCCGCGAGGATCAGCGCGCTCCAGCCCAGCACGGCCGGACGGCGGTACCACGCCTCGTCGCCCGGCGCCGGCGGCTCGGCCACCCCGGGCGCGGTGGTGCCGTAGACCAGACCGGCCAGCGACTCCACCGGCTTGGGCTTGGTGAACGGGGTCACCGCGACCATCACCACCCCGCCGGCCACGAACGCCACGATGGCCGAGACGAAGTTGGCGCCCTGGTCGCTCGGGATGGAGATGACGTCCGCCTTGTAGAGCCAGAAATAGTTGATCATCGCGGCCACCGTGCCGCACAGCAGCCCCCAGAACCCGGCCGGGGCGGAGGCCCGCTTCCAGAACATCCCGATGATGAAGACGCAGAACAGCGGCACGTTGAAGAACGAGAACAGGGTCTGGAGGTAGTTCATGATGTTGCTGAACGAGGAGGCGATGAACGCCGTCCCCATACCGGCCAGCACCCCGATCGCCGTCACCACCCGCCCGGTCAGCAGGTAGTACCCGTCCGGCCGGCCCTTCCTGATGTACGCCCGCCAGATGTCGTTGGTGAAGACCGTGTTGAACGACGACACATTGGCCGCCATGCCCGCCATGAAGGCGGCCAGCAGCCCGGTCACCGCGAGCCCGAGCACCCCGTTCGGCAGCAACTCGCTCATCAGCAGCGGAATCGCGTCGTTGTACTGCAGCCCGCTCTTCTCGGAGCCGATGTCCGGCTGGAGGACCAGCGCGATCAGCCCGGGGACGACCACGATCAGCGGGATGAACATCTTGGGGAACGCGGCGATCAGCGGGGTGCGCTGGGCGGCCGAGAGGTTCTTGGCCGACAGGGCGCGCTGCACCTCGGCGAAGTTGGTCGTCCAGTAGCCGAAGCTCAGACAGAAGCCGAGACCCAGCACGATGGTCAGCCAGTTGGCCCCCAGCGGGTTGGCCGAGCCGATGCCGGTGCCGCCCCAGGCGGAGACGAAGTTCGGGCCGTGGGCGTCCGTGAGCGCGTCCTTGAGCCCGCCGAAGCCGCCGATCCGCCGGAGGCCGACGACGGTGAGCGGGATGAGGGCGGCCAGGATCACGAAGAACTGCAGCACCTCGTTGTAGATCGCCGAGGAGAGTCCGCCGAGGGTGATGTACGCGAGCACGAAGAGCCCCGCGACCACGATGGCCACCCACTGCGGCCAGCCCAGCAGCGCCTCCACCACGATCGCCATCGCGTAGAGGTTCACCCCCGCGATCAGCACGGACGCGACCGAGAAGATGATCGAGCTGAGCAGATGCGAGGACGGCCCGTAGCGGTGCAGCAGGAACTCGGGCACGGACCGTACCTTGGAACCGTAGTAGAACGGCATCATCACCAGGCCGAGGAAGACCATGGCCGGAATCGCCCCGACCCAGTACCAGTGCACCGTGTACACCCCGTACTGCGCGCCGTTGGCCGCCATTCCCAGGATCTCCAGGGCGCCCAGATTCGCGGCGACGAAGGCCAGACCGGTGACCCACGCGGGCAGCGACCGGCCGGAGAGAAAGAAGTCGAGGCTGGTCTTGACGCTCGCTCTGGCGGCGAAACCCACGCCGAGGACGACGACGAAATACAGGATCAGGATCGTGTAGTCGAGTGCGTTGGTGGGGAGCCGTAGCCCTTCGGCCAGATAGTGCATGGTCTCGCCTCATCGCCTGAACGGAATGCACCAGAAACGTTCGGTGAACGTATCCGAATTCTTGTGGTTTGTCCGAGCACCTTCCCCGTGCATTGACGGCACTGTTGGCTTGTGGTTCATTATGTTGAGTTGTGTTGGGTGGGTGCAGGTGCACATGACAGGAGCTGGCGGAGTGAAGAAGACGGCGACGCGGCTCGCGGACGGACGCGAGCTGATCTATTACGACGCGCGCGACGACGCGGTGCGCGACGCCGTCGACCAGCGGCCGCTCGACCCCATCGCGACCCGCTCGGAGATCCGGCACGACCGCCTGCTCGGCGACCGGGTGGCGATCGCCTCCCACCGCCAGGCGCGCACCTACCACCCGCCGGCCGACGAATGCCCGCTGTGCCCCTCCCGCGAGGGGCGGCACAGCGAGATCCCCGCCTCCGACTATGACGTCGTGGTCTTCGAGAACCGCTTCCCGTCGCTGGCCGGGGACTCGGGCCGGTGCGAGGTCGTGTGCTTCACCTCCGACCACGACGCCTCCTTCGCCGACCTCGACGCCGAACAGGCCGCTCTGGTGCTCGACGCCTGGACCGACCGCACCGCCGAGCTGGCCCAACACCCCGCCGTCGAGCAGGTCTTCTGCTTCGAGAACCGCGGCAAGGAGATCGGCGTCACCCTCGGCCATCCGCACGGCCAGATCTACGGGTATCCCTTTGTGACCCCTCGTACCCGGCTGATGATCCGTTCGCTCGGCGAGCACCGTGCGGCCACTGGTCGGAATCTGTTCGATGATGTGGTGGCCGATGAGCTGGCCGACGGGCGCCGGGTGGTGCTCGACGGCGAGCACTGGGTCGCGTTCGTCCCCTACGCCGCCCACTGGCCCTACGAGGTGCACCTCTACCCGAAGCGGCGGGTCCCGGACCTGCCGGCGCTGGACGAGGCCGCGCGCACAGAGTTTCCACAGATGTATCTGGAACTCTTGAAGCGCTTCGACCGGATTTTCGGCGAGGGTGAGTCGCCCACGCCCTACATCTCCGCCTGGCACCAGGCGCCGTACCGCATGACCGACCGCGGTGAATTCGCACTTCACCTCGAGCTTTTCACCATCCGCCGCACTTCCGGCAAGCTGAAGTTTCTCGCGGGTTCCGAATCCGGCATGAATGTGTTCATCAACGATGTGCCGCCGGAGGCCGCGGCCGAGCGACTGCGAGAGGTAGCGAGCAAGTGAGCAATGCGCAGCAGAAGAAGTACCTGGTCACCGGCGGCGCCGGCTATGTCGGCAGCGTGGTCGCGGCGCATCTGCTCGAAGCCGGACACCGGGTGACGGTGCTGGACGACCTTTCCACCGGCCACCGCGCCGGGGTTCCCGAGGGCGCGGAGTTCATCGAGGGCCGCATCCAGGACGCCGCCAAGTGGCTCGACCCCTCCTACGACGGCGTGCTGCACTTCGCGGCGTTCTCCCAGGTCGGCGAGTCCGTCGTGAACCCCGAGAAGTACTGGGTCAACAATGTGGGCGGCACCACCGAGCTGCTCGCCGCGATGCGCGACGCCGGGGTGCGCACCCTCGTCTTCTCCTCCACCGCCGCCACCTACGGCGAGCCCGACCAGGTCCCGATCACCGAGGACCTCCCCACCGCGCCCACCAACCCCTACGGGGCCAGCAAGCTCGCCGTCGACCACATGATCAGCGGTGAGTGCGCCGCCCACGGCCTGGCCGCGGTCTCCCTGCGCTACTTCAACGTCGCGGGCGCCTACGGGGCGTACGGCGAGCGCCATGACCCCGAGTCCCACCTCATCCCCCTGGTGCTCCAGGTCGCCCAGGGCCGCCGCGAGGCCATCTCCGTCTTCGGCGACGACTACGCCACCCCCGACGGCACCTGCGTCCGCGACTACATCCATGTCGCGGACCTCGCCGACGCCCATCTGCTCGCCCTCGGTGCCGCCCTCCCGTCTCCCACCACCACCCTCAACGGAGGCGCTGCGCGCCGCGGAGTCAATCCTGGCGAGCATCTGATCTGCAACCTCGGCAACGGGAACGGCTTCTCCGTCCGCGAGGTCATCGAGACGGTGCGCCAGGTCACCGGCCACCCCATCCCGGAGATCGCCGCCCCGCGCCGCGGCGGCGACCCGGCGGTCCTGGTGGCCTCCGCCGAGCGTGCCAAGGAGCGCCTGGGCTGGCGCCCGACCCGCGCCGACCTGGCCGGAATCGTCGCGGACGCATGGGAGTTCGCGCAGCGGAGGGAGAGTCAGTGACGGACGAGCACGGCCCCGAGCGGGTCACGGCGGAGTTCCGCGAGGTCTACGGCACCGAGCCCGGCGGCGTCTGGGCCGCGCCGGGCCGGGTCAATCTGATCGGCGAGCACACCGACTACAACGACGGCTTCGTGATGCCGCTCGCCCTGCCCCACACCTGCCTGGCCGCCGCCTCGCCGCGCACCGACGGGGTGCTGCGGCTGCACTCGGGCGACGTCCCGGGCGGGGTCGTCGAGCTGCGGGTCGAGGAGCTTGCGCCGGTCGCGGGCGGCTCGGGCGGCGGCGACCGCGGCGGCTGGGCGGCCTATCCGGCCGGAGTGGTCTGGGCGCTGCGCGAGGCGGGGCTGCTGACGGGCGCGGCCGGCGGTGCGGAGCTGCACTTCGCGTCCACCGTGCCCACCGGCGCCGGGTTGTCCTCGTCCGCCGCGCTTGAGGTGGTCACGGCCACCGCGCTCAACGATCTGTACGGGCTGGGGCTCACCCCGCCGCGCATCGCCCAGCTGTGCCAGCGCGCGGAGAACGCGTTCGTGGGCGTGCCCTGCGGGATCATGGACCAGATGGCGTCGGCGTGCTGCACCGAGGGGCACGCCCTCTTCCTCGACGCCCGTGATCTCAGCCAGCGCCAGGTGCCGTTCGACCTGGCGGCCGAGGGGCTGCGGCTGCTGGTCGTGGACACCCGGGTCAAGCACGAGCTCGGCGACGGCGCCTACGCGAGCCGGCGCGACGCGTGCGAGGCGGCCGCGCGGGCGCTCGGGGTACGGGCGCTGCGGGACGTGCCCTTCGAGGGGCTGGACGCGACGCTCGCCGAGCTGGAGCGGCTGGGCTGTGACGCGGCCACCCGGCGGCGGGTGCGCCATGTGGTGACCGAGGACCGGCGGGTGGAGGAGGTCATCGGGCGGCTCGACGCGGGGGACACCCGGTCCATCGGGCCGGTGCTGACCGCCGGGCACGCCTCCTGCCGCGACGACTTCGAGATCTCCTGTGAGGAGCTCGACCTCGTCGTGGAGACGGCGAACGCGGCGGGGGCGCTCGGATCGCGGATGACCGGGGGCGGCTTCGGCGGCTCGGCCATCGTGCTGGTGGCGGAGGGGGACGCGGAGGCGGTGAGCAAGGCGGTGACCGAGGCGTTCGGCGCGGCCGGGCACCGGGCGCCGCGGATCTTCCCGGCGGTGCCCAGTGCGGGGGCGCGACGGCTGTAGAGGGCCGTACCCACCGGCCCTTGGTCGCCTCTCGGTAAATTTTTGCCGCTCGTGGATCCCGTACTCCCCAAGAGCGAACAAGAAACCCACAGTGAACAGTCGAGAGCGGTCAGTTTCGCTAATCCGCTTCCTATATGAGACCACGGCCTTACTCTGAGTACAGCGTCGGTGGGGGCCGACGCTTATCAGGGGGCGAGACAGTCAGGTACGACGTCCGGGGTGGGGTAGCGATCACGGCACGGCGGCGGCCGTGCGGGTTGCGGTGACCTTGCGCCGGGCGCCGTACCCGCACTGTTTCTCGGTGTATCCGGGATCTTTCATCCGGCGACGTGGGGGGTTGTTCGTGGCGCGTATTCGGGTTCTCGTGGTCGACGACCATCGTATTTTCGCCGAGTCCTTAGCGGCCGCCCTCGCGGCGGAGCAGGACGTGGACGTGGCGGCGGCCGGAAGCGGTCCGGCGGCATTGCGCTGTCTGGAGCGCGCGGCGGCGGAGGGGCGCCGCTTCGACGTCCTGCTGGTCGATGCCGACTTGGGCACGGCCGCCGACGGTATGGGGCCACCGCTTCCGGTGCCGGCCGAGCTGCCGTACGGCGGGGCGAACGGCACGGCGCACAGCGGCATCCATGGCGGGGCGCGCGTCGGCGCGCACGGCGGGCCGAACGGCGGGCCGCACGGTGGAGCCCATGGCGGCCCTGGGGCTGGGGCCCATGGCGGCCCTGGGGTCAATGGCAGCCCCGCACGGGCGGTGAACGGCCGGGCGGCCGACGGCATATCGCTCGTCGGCGCGGTCCGCTCCGCCCAGCCGGGGGTGCGCACCGTGGTGCTGGCCGAGCGCGACGATCCGCGCCGCGCGGCGGCGGCGCTGCAGGCCGGGGCGTCCGGCTGGGTCGCCAAGGACTGCTCGCTGGTCCGGCTGCTCGCGGTCATCCGGGGGGTGCTGCGGGAGGAGACCCATCTGCCGCCCGCTCTGCTCACCGGCGTCCTGCGGGAGTTGACGGCCGCCCGTAAGCACCGCACCGAAAGTGAGCGTCTGGTCGAGTCGCTGACCCCGCGTGAGCGGGAGGTGCTGCGCTGCATGGTGGCCGGGCTCGGCCGTAAGGCCGTCGCCGAGCGGCTCTTCCTCTCCCCGCACACCGTCCGCACCCATATGCAGAATGTGCTGGGCAAGCTGGGCGTCCACTCCACGCTCGCGGCCGTGGCGCTGGCCCGCCGCGCCGGGGTGGGCCCGGTCGACCTAGCCGGGGAGATTGTCGAACGGGGCGGTCAGCTGGCGTAGCAGCGCGGCCAGTTCGGCGCGCTGGGCCTGGGAGAGCTCGGCCAGGATGGCGTGCTCATGGTGCAGCAGCCCCGCCAGTGCCTGATCGGCGCGGTCACGCCCTTCGGCGGTCAGCCGGACCAGCACACCGCGCCGGTCACTGGGGTCGGGCCCCCGCTCGACCAGGCCCTTCTTGGCGAGCCGGTCAATGCGGTTGGTCATGGTGCCCGAGGTGACCAGGGTCTGGGTCAGCAGCTGCCCGGGGGAGAGCTGATACGGGGGCCCGGCCCGGCGCAGCGAGGTCAGGACGTCGAACTCCCAGGGCTCCAGATTGTGCTCGGCGAAGGCGATCCGCCGTGCCCGGTCGAGATGGCGGGCGAGCCGGCTGACCCGGCTGAGCACTTCGAGCGGTTCCACATCGAGGTCGGGGCGTTCCCGCCGCCACGCCGCGACCAGCCGATCGACCTCGTCCTCCATGGCGATCAGTGTAGTGGGTCTGTCGACATGAAGTCTCTTGACATCAAGAGATAGCGTGGAGCACGGTAAAGCGCCGGGACGCGCGGAAGCGACCCCGGCGACTCGTACCGACCGTACCCGCAGGGGGACCGACCATGACCACCGCACCCAACTGGGACCCTCGGCAGTATCTCCGCCACGCCGGCCACCGCACCCGGCCCTTCCTGGATCTGCTGGCCCGCGTCCCCGAACTGCCCACCGACCCCGGCCGCCCGCCCCGCATCGCCGATCTGGGCTGCGGCGCTGGGAACGTCACCGCCCTGCTCTTCGACCGCTGGCCGGACGCCCAGGTCACCGGCCTGGACAGCTCCGCCGAGATGCTGGCCGAGGCCCAGTCCCTCGCGGGCCCCACCACCGGCGGCGGCCGCCTCGACCTCCGGCGGGCCGATGTGCGGAACTGGGCGCCGGACGAGCCCTACGACCTGATCGTCTCCAACGCCGCCCTCCAGTGGATTCCCGGCCACCCCGACGCCTTCCCCACCTGGCTGGCCGGACTGCGCCCCGGCGGCACCTTCGCCTTCCAGGTCCCCGGCAACTTCACCGCCCCCAGCCACACCCTGCTGCGCGACCTGTGCAACGCCCCCGAATGGCGCGACCGCCTCGCCGATCGCGTCCGCGACCCCGGTGGCGTCCTGGAGCCGACCGAATACCTGGCGCGCCTGGCCGCCCTCGGCTGCGAGGTCGACGCCTGGGAGACCACCTATGTGCAGATCCTGACCGGCCCCGACCCCGTCCTCGACTGGGTCAAGGGCACCGCCCTGCGCCCGGTCCTGACCGCCCTCGCCGACGACCCACCCGCCCGCGACAGCTTCCTCACCAGCTACGCCGCCCTCCTCCGCGACGCCTACCCCGCCGCCCCCCACGGCACGGCCTTCCCCTTCCGTCGCGTCTTCGTCGTCGCCCACCGGGCCGCCCGATGATCACGTCCCTCGACCACGTACAGCTCGCCGCTCCACCCGGCAGCGAAACTGCGCTGCGCGCTTACTGCGGCGGGGTGCTCGGCCTGGCGGAAGTCCCCAAACCGCCCGCCCTGGCGGCGAACGGCGGCCTGTGGTTCGCCCGCGGCCCGGTCCAGCTGCACCTGGGCATCGACCCGGACTTCCGCCCCTCCCGCAAGGCTCACCCGGGGCTCAGGGTCGTCGGCATAGAAGCCTTCGCCGCCCGCCTCGCCGGGCACGGTGCCGAGGCCGTCTGGGACGAGAAACTGCCGGGGCACCGCCGCTTCTACTCCGAGGACCCGGTCGGCAACCGGCTGGAGTTCCTGGAGCCGAGCGGCTGATATCACCCGATCGGATGATCAGTTCGATGTTTGCCGTGATTGAGCCCTCGCGGACGCATAGCGTCACGGTGTCGCTTGTGCCGCAGTGGCGTCGGCGCCCAAACTGATGGAGGAGGTGCTTCACGATGACCGCTCTCGCGCATGAGCCGTACCCCGCACTGGAGGAAGACGTGCCTTCGACCGCCGGGCATGAGGCCGTGTCCCTGGACGAGGTGCTGTGGCAGGCGTGGAAGGCCATGGAACTCCCCGAGGGCTACCGGGCCGAGATCATCGAGGAGTTCATCGAGGTGTCGCCCACAGGCCGTCGCCGTCACACCGTGATCATCAATCGTCTCCGCCGGGCCCTGGAGGCCCATCTAGCGGATGGCGACCACGCCGCCTACCAGGACGGCAATCTCATCCACCGCCGCAAGGTGTGGATCCCCGACCTCTTCATCGCCCCCGAGGACCTCGACGAGATCCCCGACGAGGAAGACCTCGGAGTGGACGCGAGCGGCGTCCAGGCCGTCTTCGAGGTGGTCTCGCCGGGCCGGGAAGCCCAGGCCCGCGACCGGAAGCGCAAGCGTCGTGCCTACGCCCGTGCGGGCATTCCGCTCTACGTCCTGATCGACGACTTCGACGGTGAAGGGACGGTCGTCATCCTCACGGCGCCCGACCCCGACAAGGCCGTCTACGCCGACGAGCACCGCGTCCCCTACGGCACCGACGCCGTCATCCCCGACGGCCCCGCCAAGGGCTTCGTCATCGGCGAGGCCATCGTCGGGCCGTGATGCTCAGCCGTTCCAGTCCGGGGTGAGCCGGGTGCCGGTACAGCCCCTTCCCGCGGAAGTCGCGTTTCCGTTTCCGTGGCGACCTCGGCCCATACGGTCAGTCCCGCACGGGAGCGTCGGCCGCCCCAGCGGTGCGCCAGTGCCGCGACCATGAACAGACCGCGCCCGTGCTCGTCGTCCCCCTCGGGCGGAGCGGTGACCGGGATGTCGCCCGCGCCCTCATCGGTCACGGTGACGATGGCCGAGCGCCCGGCCAGCGCGAGCGTGACCGCGACCGATCGGCTGGCGGTGTGTTCCAGCGCGTTGGCGGCGAGTTCGCCGATGACGGTCTCCAGCGCCTCGGTGGTCTCCCTGGGCAACCCCCATGAACGCGCCGTCCTGGCCACATGTCGACGGGCCGCGGCGGCGGAAGCGAGATCGTCGCCGGGGAGCGTCCACAGACTCAGTGCCTGCGGGCGTGTGGCGCTGCCGAGCGCGGCGCCGACCGCCTCAAGAGACGCGGCGCATTGGTCCACGACCGGCCCCCTTGGTACGGATGTCGGAGAGCCACACTCCGGCGAGATGGGCGAGCGCGGCGGCGACGGCCTCGCACAACTCGTCGCCGTCGGTGGTGAGCGGGCCCGCCGTGGCCGGTGCCACGATCCAGCGCCGCCCGCAGGCGGCCCGGCGACCGGCGCGGACATTCGCCTGGGGTGACGGCCAGCGCATGACGCCGGAGGCGACGCAGCGCGTGCCGGTCAGCGGCGGCCAGCTCGCGGAGCAGCCTGGCGGCGAGAGGAATTCGACTGTCGCCCGCAGCGGCACGTCCAGTACGAGCCCGAGGGCCGTGCCGCTCGCGCGCAGCCGGTGCAGGGCGACTGCCGCGATCGTGCGGGTCACTCGCGTGACGTCCCACGCCGTGCCGATGGGCACTTCCGCGGCTCGCCCGGTTCGCCAGGCCCGTTCGACGTCGGCTAACCGGGCTCCGGCGGCGACGGCCGGTGCGGTGGGGGTGTGCGGTGTCATGGGCAGCTCCCTTGAGGCGATTGGCATGCGCGTCTGAGACCTTCACGAGGAGCTTGCCATTGAATTCCAACAACTGGCCTTTACGTCAGTAGAGTTCACCAGTGTGGGTGACTGACTCCCTGGAGTCGTCAACTCGATGCGCATCACCGCATACGCTCGGCGGACTCGACGGGAGGGAGCGTGGGATGACCGCCACGATGACGGGACCGGCCGGACGCATGCAGATCGCGCGGGGGCTGATCGCGCTGCGTGAGCGTTGCGGCCTGACGCAGACTCAAGTTGCCGAGCGTGCGGGCGTGAGCAAGGCGACAGTGAGCCGATACGAGGCTTGGCAGGACCGTGCGCGTATTCGCTGGGCAACGGTCAAGGCACTGGCCGACGCCTGCGAGGCATCCGCAGAGGAGCGGGAAGCGCTGGTGCGCGTCGTCAAGTCGCAATCCGAGGGCTGGTGGGTCGGCAACAGCGCGGTACCGGAGTGGATCGATCCCCTGGTCTCGTTCGAGCATGAGGCGGAGTACGAGCACGTGTACGCGAACAACGTCGTACCCGGACTACTTCAGACCCGTGGCTATGCGACCGCGATCCACCGGGCGACTGAACTGCGCACCCCCAACGAGCAGGTCGAGCGCATGGTCGACGCCCGGATGCAGCGCCAGAGCATCCTTGACCGGCAAGTGCCCCTGCATCTGTGGGTAATCCTGGACGAAGCCGTACTCCGTCGCATCGTGGGTGACGAGGCGGTGATGGCCGAGCAGTTGGACCACCTCTACGACATGGCGCAGCGCCCGAACATCGATATCCAGCTACTCCCTTTCACGGCTGGAGCCCATGCCGCGGGGTCCGGGCACTTCGTCATCCTCGGCCGGGACGATGCACGAAACCCGCTCAACTCCATGGCCGTCGTGTACATCGAGATGCGGCGCAGGGGCTTGTACCTTGACGACGTGGACGCGGTGTCTTCCTATAAGTTGTCGTTCGATTACCTTCGTTCGCAGGCAGCCGACTCGACAGTTTCACTGCGGCTGCTGGGGACCGTGCGACAGGAGTTCTCTTCATGAGCGATCGCATATCCACCGTTGGCATGGCAGCCGCGATCTGGCGCAGAAGCAGTTACAGCGGCCCGGAGGGCAATGAGTGCGTCGAGGTCGCGGACCTCCGTACCCACATCGCCGTCCGCGACTCCAAGAACACGACCGGCCCCGTCCTGACCTTCCCCGCCGACGCCTTCGCCTCGTTCGTCGGCGAGGTGAAGGCGGGACGCCGGCGCGACTGAGGCTGTCCCTTGACTGCGCCCGTCAGTTCTTGCGGTGGCCTATCAGGCGGGGCTTCTGCTCCAGGCCGTCCAGGCCGTGCCAGGCCAGGTTCACCAGGTGGGCCGCGACCTCGGCCTTCTTGGGTTTGCGGACGTCGAGCCACCACTGGCCGGTCAGGGCGACCATGCCCACCAGGGCCTGGGCGTAGAGCGGGGCCAGTTTGGGGTCGAAGCCGCGGGCCTTGAATTCCAGGCCCAGGATGTCCTCCACCTGGGTGGCGATATCGCTGATCAGGGAGGCGAAGGTGCCCGTGGACTGCGCGACGGGGGAGTCGCGGACGAGGATGCGGAAGCCGTCCGTGTACTCCTCGATGTAGTCCAGGAGGGCGAAGGTGGCCTGCTCGCACAGCTCGCGCGGGTGGCCCGCGGTGAGGGATGTGGTCACCATGTCGAGCATTCGCCGCATCTCGCGGTCCACCACGACCGCGTACAGCCCCTCCTTGCCGCCGAAGTGCTCGTACACCACCGGCTTGGAGACCCCGGCCTTCGCCGCGATCTCCTCCACCGAGGTGCCCTCGAAGCCGCGCTCGGCGAAGAGCGTGCGACCGATGTCCAGCAGCTGCTCCCGGCGCTCCTTGCCGGTCATCCGGACCCGGCGGGGCCGCCGGGCTCCGGATCCGGAGGGTCGGCCGGCCCGGCGCGGCCGGTCCTTTTCACCGCTGGTATTACTGTCGGTCGCCACGCCCTCTATCATGCCGCTCCGACGGTCTCCTTCTGACGGCGGGCATCGATCCGGTCCTCGCTCGGCCACCGGACGTCATACGCCCAGCCCGCCTTCTCGAACCAGCGGATGATCCGGGCGCTGGAGTCCAGCTGGCCCCGCATCACCCCGTGCCGGGCGCAGGTCGGGTCCGCGTGGTGCAGGTTGTGCCAGGACTCGCCGCACGAGAGGACCGCGAGCCACCACACATTGCCGGAGCGGTCCCGCGACTTGAACGGGCGCTTGCCCACCGCGTGGCAGATCGAGTTGATCGACCAGGTCACATGGTGGAGCAAGGCCACCCGGACGAGTGACCCCCAGAAGAAGGCGGTCACCGCGCCCTGCCAGGACCAGGTCACCAGTCCGCCGATCACCGGCGGCACCATCAGGGAGACCACGGTCCACACCACGAACTGCCGGGAGACCGCCCGGATGGCGCCGTCCTTGATCAGATCCGGTGCGTACTTGGACTGCGGGGTCTGCTCCTCATCGAACATCCAGGCGATATGTGCCCACCACAACCCCTTCAGCAGGGCCGGAACGGTCTCGCCGTACCGCCACGGGGAGTGCGGGTCGCCCTCCGCGTCGGAGAACTTGTGGTGCTTGCGGTGATCGGCCACCCAGCGGACCAGCGGGCCCTCCACGGCCAGCGACCCCGCGATCGCCAGCGCGATCCGCAGCGGCCGCTTCGCCTTGAACGAGCCATGGGTGAAGTAGCGGTGGAAGCCGATCGTGATGCCGTGGCAGCCGATGTAGTACATCGACACCAGTAGCGCCAGATCCAGCCAGCTGACCCCCCAGCCCCAGGCCAGGGGAACCGCCGCGACGAGCGCGACGAAGGGGACGGTGATGAACAGGAGAAGGGTGATCTGTTCGATGGAGCGCTTGCTGTCCCCGCCGAGCGTGGCGGAGGGAAGCAGGGCCTCCTGGGCCTTCGGCGTGTCATTGACCACGTCGGGGCTTGCAGTCATGGGATCCCTCGTGGGGCTCGGGGGCATGGCTACGGATGCGTAACCTACGGCGTCGTAAGTATGGCAGGGCCGGGAAGCGGGGCAATAGGGCTCTGGTCTCACCCAGGGTCGTGCCGCCTATCCTGGGGAGCGTCGGACAGCGCGGTCCGCACATGGCCGAAAGCACCGGGTCAGCAGCCTGCGGCGCCCGCCGTGCACGCTCTGATGCCGCGCTTCGAACCCCGTTCACTGCAAGGAGCCCGCACCTGTGAGCAGTGCCGACCACACCAACGCCGCCCTGCGTGCCGATATCCGCCGTCTGGGCGACCTGCTCGGCGAGACCCTCGTCCGACAGGAGGGCCCCGACCTCCTCGAACTCGTCGAGCGCGTCCGTGCCCTCACCCGCAGTGACGGCGAGGCCGCGGCCGAGCTGCTCGGCTCCACCGACCTCGAGACCGCCGCCAAGCTGGTCCGCGCCTTCTCCACCTACTTCCACCTGGCCAACGTCACCGAGCAGGTGCACCGCGGCCGCGAGCTGCGCGCCCGCCGCGCCGCCGAGGGCGGGATCCTCGCCCGCACCGCCGACCAGCTCAAGGACGCCGACCCCGAGCACCTCCGGGAGACCGTCGCCAACCTCGGCGTACGCCCCGTCTTCACCGCCCATCCCACCGAGGCCGCCCGCCGCACCGTCCTCACCAAGCTCCGACGCATCGCCGAGCTGCTCGACACCCTCGCCGTCGGCGGCGACGCCCGCCGCGCCGACCTGCGGCTCGCCGAGAGCATCGACCTGCTCTGGCAGACCGACGAGCTGCGCGTCGCCCGCCCCGAGCCCGCCGACGAGGCCCGCAACGCCATCTACTACCTCGACGAGCTGCACGCCGGTGCCGTCGGCGACGTACTCGAGGACCTCACCGCGGAGCTCGAGCGCGTGGGCGTCGAGCTGCCCGCCACCACCCGCCCCCTCACCTTCGGCACCTGGATCGGCGGTGACCGCGACGGCAACCCCAACGTCACCCCCGAGGTCACCCGCGACGTCCTGATCCTCCAGCACGAGCACGGCATCACCGACGCGCTGGAGATCATCGACGAGCTGCGGGCCGCGCTCTCCAGCTCCATCCGCAACACCGGGGCCTCCGAGGAGCTTCTCGCCTCCCTCCAGCGCGACCTCGAACTGCTGCCCGAGATCAGCCCGCGCTACAAGCGGCTCAACGCCGAGGAGCCCTACCGGCTCAAGGCCACCTGTATGCGGCAGAAGCTCGTCAACACCCGCGAGCGGCTCGCCGGGGACACCCCCCACCAGCCCGGCCGCGACTACCTCGGCTCCGGCGAACTCCTCGCCGACCTCCACCTCGTCCAGGACTCGCTGCGCGCCCACCGCGGTCAGCTCATCGCCGACGGACGGCTCGAGCGGTCCATCCGCACCCTCGCCGCCTTCGGCCTCCAGCTCGCCACCATGGACGTCCGCGAGCACGCCGACGCCCATCACCACGCCCTCGGCCAGCTCTTCGACCGGCTCGGCGAGGAGTCCTGGCGCTACGCCGACATGCCGCGCGACTACCGGCGCAAGCTGCTCGCCAAGGAACTGCGCTCCCGGCGCCCCCTCGCCCCCACCCCGGCGCCGCTGGACGCCGCCGGTGCCAAGACCCTCGGCGTCTTCCACACCATCCGCGAGTCCTTCGAGCGCTTCGGCCCCGAGATCGTCGAGTCCTACATCATCTCCATGTGCCAGGGCTCCGACGACGTCTTCGCCGCCGCGGTCCTCGCGCGCGAGGCCGGGCTGATCGACCTCCACGCGGGCTGGGCCAAGGTCGGCATCGTTCCGCTGCTGGAGACCACCGAAGAGCTGAAGATCGCCGACAAGCTTCTCGACGAGATGCTCGCCGACCCCTCCTACCGGCGGCTCGTCGCACTCCGCGGCGATGTCCAGGAGGTCATGCTCGGCTACTCCGACTCCTCCAAGTTCGGCGGCATCACCACCTCGCAGTGGGAGATCCACCGCGCCCAGCGGCTGCTGCGCGACGTCGCCCACCGGCATGGCGTACGGCTGCGGCTCTTCCACGGCCGCGGCGGCACCGTCGGCCGCGGCGGCGGCCCCACCCATGACGCGATCCTCGCGCAGCCGTGGGGCACGCTCGAGGGCGAGATCAAGGTCACCGAGCAGGGCGAGGTCATCTCCGACAAGTACCTCGTGCCCTCGCTGGCCCGCGAGAACCTGGAGCTGACGGTGGCCGCCACGCTGCAGGCGTCCGCCCTGCACACCGCTCCGCGTCAGTCCGACGAGGCGCTCGCCCGCTGGGACGCGGCCATGGAAACCGTCTCCGAGGCCGCGCACGGCGCCTACCGCACGCTCGTCGACGACCCCGACCTGCCCGCGTACTTCTTCGCCTCCACGCCGGTGGACCAGCTCGCCGAACTCCACCTCGGCTCCCGGCCCTCCCGCCGCCCCGACTCCGGCGCCGGCCTCGACGGGCTGCGGGCCATTCCGTGGGTGTTCGGCTGGACCCAGTCCCGGCAGATCGTCCCCGGCTGGTTCGGCGTCGGCTCCGGCCTCAAGGCCGCCCGCGAGGCCGGGCTCGACGGCGTCCTCGACGAAATGCACCAGCACTGGCACTTCTTCCGCAACTTCCTGTCCAACGTCGAGATGACGCTGGCCAAGACGGATCTGCGGATCGCCCGGCACTACGTGGACACGCTGGTGCCGGATGAGCTGAAGCATGTCTTCGATGTGATCCAGGAGGAGCACGAGCTGACGGTGCGGGAGGTGCTGCGGATCACCGGTGGCCGGGAACTCCTGGACTCCAACCCGGTGCTGAAGCAGACGTTCCACGTCCGGGACGCGTACCTCGACCCGATCTCGTATCTGCAGGTGACCCTGCTCCACCGGCAGCGCACCGCGGCCGAGCGGGGCGAGGACCCCGACCCCCTGCTCGCCCGCGCGCTCCTCCTCACGGTCAACGGGGTGGCCGCGGGCCTCCGCAACACGGGCTGACGACGGCGTGACACGGGGCGGGGCCCCGCTCCCTTTGGGAGCGGGGCCCCGCCCCGTGTGTCGTGGGGTAATGAGTCTCCGGGGGCTCCGCCCCCGGCCCCCCACCAGGCAGCAGGCTCCGCCGCTGCCACCCCCGCAGCCCAGGGCCGCGCCCAATCGGCCCCTTCGAGGAGCGGCCCACTTCCCCCTCGGGGCCACTCGGGGCGGGGCTTCTGTGCCGGGTACGGCACCCCATCCCCGCCGCGATGGCGAGCACCTCAACGTCGGTGTCCGGCGGTGCCGAACTGTCCGCGTGTGCTCCGTCGCCGCCCGGCATGGCTTCTGGGTGCGCCGGGTACGGCACCTCATCCCCGCCGCGATGGCGAGCACCTCAACGTCGGTGTCCGGCGGTGCCGGACGGCCCGAGCCGCCGGGGCGGTCGTACCACGGTGGGACGGTCCCGGGACGAAGCGGCAGCCCAGACGCAGCAGGGGGACCCGGTGAACGCTACAGCGTAAGCGTGGCGAAGGAGGCCCCCAGCAGCGCCGCGCCCAGTAGGCCCATGGCCCAGCCTGTGCGGCGTAGGCCCAGGCCGCCCGCGACGATCAGGGAGGTGAGGAGGAGGGAGCCGCCGAAGGGGACCCAGGCGTGGAGGATGCCGGCGGGGCCGGTGCGGACGGCGTGGTCGGTGCCGGGTTTGAGGGCCACCGCCACCCGGTCGCCCGTCCCGTTCGTGACCGCCTCGTCGATCCGTACCCGGCCACGGGACTTGCCGCCCGCGGCGGCCGGGGCGAAGGAGCCGGTGCACCATTCGTCGCCGCAGTCGGAGACCGTGACGGTGCCGCGCTCAAGCCCCTTGGTCAGCATCGACGGCTTGGCGTCGCCCCAGGAGGACCACACCCCGGCGACCAGGATCAGCAGTGCGACGAGCACCATCGCCACGTTCTTCGCCAGCAACAGGAACCCGTACGCGCTCTCGCCCGCCCGCCGCGTACGGCTGCGCTTGGTCACACCGGTGGAAGCCATGGCGGCGATCCTCGCCATCCCCGGGCCGCCGGTCAACCTTCCGCCGAACAAACGGGCGAACGGCGTTTTTCAGGAGTTGTATGTCCCCTGCGCACGCTCAAGACCGTCCGCGATGAGCGTTTCCACCGCGTCCGCCGCGCGGTCCACGAAGTAGTCCAACTCCCGGCGCTCCGCAGCGGAAAAGTCCTTCAGGACAAACGCCGCGACATCCATCCGGCCCGGCGGACGGCCGATTCCGAAGCGCACCCGGCAGTAGTCCGCGCCCAGCGATTTGGTGATCGACTTCAGGCCATTGTGGCCATTGTCACCCCCGCCGATCTTCAACCGCAGGGCGCCGTAATCGATGTCCAATTCGTCATGGACGGCCACGACATGACCGACCGGCACCTTGTAGAAGTCGCGCAGGGCGGTCACCGGGCCGCCCGAGAGGTTCATGAAGGACATCGGCTTGGCGATCACGACGCGGCGGCTCGCCGGTCCCGGCGGGCCCACCCGGCCCTCGACGACCTGGGCCCGCGACTTGTGCGCCTTGAAACGGGCGCCCATCCGCTCGGCCAGCAGATCGGCCACCATGAAGCCGACGTTGTGGCGGTTGCCCGCGTACTCGCCACCGGGGTTGCCGAGGCCCACCACAAGCCAGGGGCTCGTGTCGTCCGTCATCTGGATGTCTCTCCTTGAGGACGGCCGCCGCCCCGCACCCCAGGGGGCGGGACGGCGGCCGGAGAAGCGAAAAGGGAGCAGCGGCAGATTACGCCTCGGCGCCCTCGGCCTCGCCCTCGGCGCCCTCCTCGGCCGGGGCCTCGGCCTGGGCGGCGACCACCTGAAGCACGGCCGCGTCCTCCTCGACGGCCAGCGAGGTACCGGCCGGGAGGGTGATGTCCTTGGCGTGGATGGTGGCACCCGCGTCCAGGCCCGCGATGGAGACGGTGACCGACTCCGGGATGTGGGTCGCCTCGGTCTCGACCGGCAGGGCGTTCAGCAGGTGCTCGAGGAGGTTGCCGCCGGGGGCCAGGTCGCCCTCGGTGAGGATCGGAACCTCGACGGTGACCTTCTCACCCTTCTTCACCAGCAGCAGGTCGACGTGCTCCAGCACGCCGATCTTGATGGGGTGACGCTGCACGGCCTTCGGGATGACCAGCTCGTCCTTGCCGCCCTCGACGTCCAGACGGATCAGCACGTTCGAGTTCTTCAGCGCCATCAGCAGGTCGTGCGCCGGCAGCGTGACGTGCAGCGGCTCGACGCCGTGGCCGTAGACCACGCCGGGAACGCGCTCGGCGGCACGGGTACGGCGGGCGGCACCCTTACCGAACTCGGTGCGGGGCTTAGCGGAGATCTTGACCTCGGCCATGGGGCACTCCTCGTAGATCGCTTACGGTGTGTGGGCGTCACCCGGCCCACGACAGACCTGCTACGAAGAGCGCGTCGATAACGGACAGCCGCTGTGAGAAGCGGCCTCCCTCGCCGAGCAACCCCACGATTCTACCAATGGCCGAGGGCACCTCCGCCAACGGCTGAGGCCACCCCCTGACGGGAGTGGCCTCTAGGTCCGGTCCTGGGAGGTTAAGCCGCTCACGCTTGCTCCTCGAACAGGCTGGTCACCGAGCCGTCCTCGAAGACCTCCTGGACCGCGCGGGCGATGGTCGGCGCCATCGACAGCACGGTCACCTTGTCCAGCTCGACCTCGTTGGGGGTCGGCAGGGTGTTGGTGAAGACGAACTCACTGACCTTGGAGTTCTTCAGCCGGTCCGCGGCCGGGCCGGACAGCACACCGTGGGTGGCGGTCACGATCACGTCCTCCGCGCCGTTCGCGAACAGCGCGTCCGCCGCCGCGCAGATGGTGCCACCGGTGTCGATCATGTCGTCGACCAGCACACACACCCGGCCCCGCACATCGCCGACCACCTCGTGCACGGTGACCTGGTTGGCCACGTCCGGGTCCCGCCGCTTGTGCACGATCGCCAGCGGCGCGCCCAGCCGGTCGCACCAGCGGTCCGCGACCCGCACCCGGCCGGCGTCCGGCGACACCACGGTGAGCTTGGACTTGTCGACCTTGGCGCCCACGTAGTCCGCGAGTACCGGCAGCGCGAAGAGATGGTCCACCGGGCCGTCGAAGAAGCCCTGGATCTGGTCGGTGTGCAGATCGACCGTGAGGATCCGGTCGGCACCCGCCGTCTTGAGCATGTCGGCGATCAGCCGGGCCGAGATCGGCTCCCGGCCACGGTGCTTCTTGTCCTGACGGGCGTAGCCGTAGAACGGAACGATCACCGTGATCGAGCGTGCGGAGGCCCGCTTCAGCGCATCGACCATGATGAGCTGCTCCATGATCCACTTATTGATCGGAGTCGTGTGGCTCTGGATCAAAAAGCAGTCGGCGCCGCGCGCCGACTCCTGGAAGCGGACGTAGATCTCGCCGTTGGCGAAGTCGAATGCCTTGGTCGGGACCAAGCTGACGCCCAGCTCATGGGCGACCTCCTCGGCCAGCTCGGGGTGGGCGCGGCCGGAGAAGAGCATCAGCTTCTTCTCGCCGGTCGTCTTGATCCCGGTCACAACAAGTCTCCTTGGATGTCACTTTGGTGCACTTCTCACCGTACGCCCCGCACGGCCTGCCTGTGCACATGTCACTGCTGGCCCTCGTCCTCCCGACGAGCGGCCTCGGCGGCTCGTGCCGCTGCGCTTCCGGGGCGCTTGCGGGCGACCCAGCCCTCGATGTTCCGCTGCTGTCCGCGTGCGACGGCGAGCGAGCCCGGGGGCACATCCTTGGTGATGACCGATCCGGCGGCGGTGTAAGCGCCGTCCCCGATCGTGACGGGAGCCACAAGCATGTTGTCGGCCCCGGTCCGGCAGTGGCTGCCGATGGTGGTGTGGTGCTTGTTCACACCGTCGTAGTTCACGAAGACGCTGGCGGCGCCGATGTTGGTCTGCTCGCCGATCGTCGCGTCGCCCACGTAGGACAGATGCGGCACCTTGGTGCCCTCGCCGATCGTGGCGTTCTTCATCTCCACGTACGTGCCGGCCTTGGCCTTGGCCCCCAGCCGGGTCCCGGGGCGCAGATACGTGTACGGCCCCACGCTCGCCCCCGCGCCGATCTCGGCGCCCTGCGCGACGGTGAACGAGACGGCCGCGCCCGGACCGACGGTGGTGTCGGTGAGCCGGGAGTCCGGCCCGACCTCGGCGTCCGCGGCCAGGTGGGTGGCGCCCAGCAACTGGGTGCCGGGGTGGACCAGCGCGTCCGGCTCGAAGGTGACGGTCACGTCGATCCAGGTGGTGGCGGGGTCGATGACGGTCACGCCGCTCAGCATCGCCCGCTCCAGCAGCCGCTCGTTCAGCAGCCTGCGGGCCTCGGCCAGCTGGACGCGGTTGTTGATCCCGAGGATCTCGCGGTGGTCGCCCGCCACACAGGCGCCCACCCGGTGCCCGGCCTCGCGCAGGATGCCGAGCACATCGGTGAGGTATTCCTCACCCTGGCTGTTGTCGGTGCGCACCTTGCCGAGGGCGTCGGTGAGCAACTGGGCGTCGAAGGCGAAGACCCCGGAGTTGATCTCGCGGATCGCGCGCTGCGCGTCGGTGGCGTCCTTGTGCTCCACGATCGCGGTGACGGCGCCGGTCGCGTCCTCCCGCACGATCCGGCCGTAGCCGGTGGCGTCGGGGACCTCGGCGGAGAGCACGGTCACGGCGTTGCCGTCGGCGTCGTGGGCCGCGGCGAGCCGCTGGAGCGTCTCGCCGGTCAGCAGCGGGGTGTCACCGCAGACGACGATCACGGTGCCGTCGAGGGCGACCCCGCTGTCGGACAGCTCCTCCAGGCCCATCCGGACGGCGTGCCCGGTGCCGTTCTGCTCGTGCTGGACGGCGGTGCGCACCTCGGCGTCGATCTCGGCCAGATGCGCGGAGACCTGCTCCCGGGCGTGGCCGACCACGACCACGAGGTGTTCGGGGGAGAGCTCACGGGAGGCGGCGACGACATGCCCGACGAGGGAGCGGCCGCAGAGGGCGTGCAGAACCTTCGGGGTCGCCGATTTCATGCGGGTGCCCTCACCCGCTGCGAGGACGACGACGGCTGCCGGGCGGTTGGCGCTCACGGGTGTGCCCTTCGGCTTCGGGGGTGGACACCCGCAGGATACCGAGAGGTTTCCGGGCGGAAAGGAAGGAGGGTCCCGAGCCGGGAGGTCAGACCCCGGGAAGGCGGAACGCGAGACGGGGGCCGAGGCGGAATGTGAAGCTCCCCCGCCAGGACTCGAACCCGGACAAATGGCACCAAAAGCCACTGTGCTGCCAATTACACCACGGGGGATGGCGCAGGCCATCTGACCGGAATTCGATCAGATCGCCGCTTCGGCGCCCTCCACTATGCCGTACCAGGAGCCTTCCGTGCGACGGTATGTGCCGGCCCGTTGGGGGCGCGGGCGGCGCGGCGGGCGCGCCGCCGTGTCACCGGGAAAAGCGCTGGCGCCCGGCCGTAGGCTGGGCGCTATGAGTTCGACGGGGGAAGAGGCGGCGGGCGCGCGGGGCGCGCCCGCGGGGCCGTGGTGGTGGCCGCGGCGGCGGAGCATGGTGCTCGATGTCCTGCTCGCCGCGGCATCGGCGATCGAGTGTGCGGCGGAAGGTGTCAGTTTCGCCCACGATGCCCGGATTCCGGTGGCCGTCGGGATGCTGATCGGGGGGCTCGTCGGCGCCACGCTGGTGCTGCGGCGCCGCTGGGCGATCGCCGTGGTGCTGATATCGATCGCCGTCTCCCCCGCCGAAATGGGTGTGCTGCTCGGCGTCGTGGGGCTCTACACCCTCGCCTCGTCCGAGGTGCCGCGCCGGATCACGGCGCTGCTGGCCGGAATGGCGGCGGTGGGCAGCTTCCTCGTCACGGTGATCGGCCTCCGCCGGGACAGTCCGCAGAACGGTCTGGGGACCTCCGTATGGGAGGCCCCGATGTTCGCCATGGTGCTCACTCTGGGGCTGACCGCCCCGCCCGTGCTGCTGGGGCTGTACGTCCGCGCGCGGCGGCGGCTGGTGGAGAGCCTGCGGGAGCGGGCGGACGGTCTGGAACGGGAGCTCTCGCTGCTCGCGGAGCGGGCGGAGGAACGGGCCGAGTGGGCCCGTAACGAGGAGCGGACCCGGATCGCGCGGGAGATGCACGACGTGGTGGCGCACCGGGTGAGCCTGATGGTGGTGCACGCGGCGGCGCTGCAGGCGGTGGCGCTCAAGGATCCGGAGAAGGCGTCGAAGAACGCGGCGCTGGTGGGCGACATGGGGCGGCAGGCGCTGACGGAGCTGCGGCAGATGCTGGGGGTGCTGCGGTCCGAGGACGGGCTGCGGGCCCCGGCGGGCGCGGGGGCGGCGTCCGCCGCGGGGTCCTCCTCCGCCGATGCCGCCCGGTCCTCCTCCGCCGATGCCGCCGGCGCCGCCGATGCCGCCGATGCCGCCGGGTCCTCCGGCGAGGAGCGGCCGCTGGCGGCGGTGGCGGCCGCGGCCTCGGCCGCCGCGGCGGCGGCCGGGAAGGGCGTGGAGGTGGCCGGGGGGCCGCGGCTGGCGGAGCTGGAGGCGCTGGTCGGGCAGTCCCGGGCGGCGGGGATGGCCGTGGAGCTCTCGGTCGAGGGCGAGGAGCGGCGGTACGCGGCTCCGGTGGAGCAGACGGCCTACCGGGTGGTCCAGGAGGCGCTGACCAACGTCCACAAGCACGCCCCGGGCGCGAGCGCCCGGGTCCGGGTGGCCCACCGCACCGCCGAGATCGCGGTCCAGGTGGAGAACGGGCCGTCGGAGCGCGGCGCCGCGGACGCGGGGCTGCCGAGCGGGGGGAACGGCCTGGTCGGGATGCGGGAGCGGGTCTCGACGCTCGGCGGGGGCTTTGTGTCGGGAGCCACGGAGGCGGGTGGCTTCCGGGTGTCGGCGGTCATCCCGGACGGCACGGACGGGCCTGGCGGCCCGGACGGACGCGACCGTACGGATCGCCCCGGCCGCCCGGATGACACGGATCACACGGACGGGACGTCTCGTACGGACCGCGCCGCGGCCGAGGGACGCGCCGGGGGCGTGGAGCGGGCGAAGAGCGCCTAAGAGGGGGCGACGGAGCTTGGCGCCTGCGGCGGGCTGTTCCCCTACCCGCCCCTTCCCGAAACTGAGGCTCCACCCCAGACCCCGGGGCCCAGGGGCGGAGCCCCTGCCGCGCGCCGGGGGCGTGGAGCGGGCGAAGAGCGCCTGAGCGTTCTGCGGACGTGCCCTGAGCTGCCGTCGATCGTCTGCGGCGCCGTCGTGGCCGGTCGCGCCCACGCGGCGGAGCCGCACATCGACACGGCCCCGCGCCCCTACGGGGCACCGGCGCGCGTTACGCGAGGGTCAGCCGGGTCGGGAGCGCGCCCGTGACAAGGGTGCCGAGGGCGGCGTCCAGGGTGGGGCCGAGGTACCAGTCCCCGGTGTGGTCGAGGCTGTAGATCCGTCCCTCCGCGTCGATGGTCAACACCGCCTGCCCGTCGGCCTCCTCGCCCAGCGGGCTCACCTCGGTCTCCAGGGCCCGGCCCAGATCGCCGAGGGTGCGGGCGAGGTGGAGGCCGAGCAGGGGATCGATACGGAACGGGGTCGGCGCGATCTCGCGGCCCGCCCCGGGCGGCTGGATGTGCAGCCCGCCGAACTCCGCCCACGCCTCGACCGCCGCCGGGAAGACGGCGTGCCGATGGCCCGCGGGGGAGGTGTGGGCGCGCAGGGTGTCGGCCCAGACCTCGGCGCGCCGCATGTCCCAGCGGCCGGGCTGCCAGCCCGCCTCGCGCAGGGCGGCGTCCACGGCGACGGAGAAGCGGGTGACGTCCATGCGGTCGATCGGCCGCCGGGCCGGGCGTGCCGACGCCCCCTGCGGGGCCTGTGCCATCTGTGGCGCCTGTGCCGTCCGTGGTGCTTGATGTGCCTGGCTCACGTGCTCTCACCCACCACCCGTACGCCGAAATGGGCCAGCAGCGCGGCGCAGGACAGACAGGGCGGGGCGTAGCTGCCGTGCTGCGGGTCGCCCGCCTCCCGGATCCGGCGGGTGGTGAGCTTGGCCTGTTTGAGCGAGCGGCGGGCCTCACCCTGGGTGAGCGGTTTGCGGGAGGCGCGCTTGGAGCGGCCGGCCTCGACGTGCGCCAGATGGCGGGAGAGCAGGATCACCTCGGGGCAGCGCCCGGTGAATCGTTCACGCTGGCCGCTGGCGAGCGCGTCGAGGAATTCCCGCACCAGCGGATGGAGCGTCGGCGGCTGATCGGCCTTGCCTCCGGTGCAGGTCAGCGTCTCGCCGCGGACGGACAGCGCGGCGGCGACGGCGGGCAGGATGCCGTCGCGGCGGCGGTGGAGCGGCGGTGGGCCGGCATCGGGGTCGACGCTGCTCCATCTCAGCCGGGGGTCGCCGGCCGCGGGGCCGGCGCCGTCGCCGCCTCCGTTGCTCTGCGTGATGTGCATGTGGTGGATCCCTCCCTGTGCAATCCCCCGGTTGCAATGATCAGATTGCCAAATCCCGCGGGTCCTGCGGTAGTCCGGGCCTGAACGACCTGGTGGGGAGCGAGGGGCCGCTGGGGGCGGGTGGCCGCCCGGTTCGGCCTGTTGCGTCACCGCATAGGCTGTGCCCAGTAGCCAGCATCAGCAGGGGGCAACCGCCATGACGACAGGTCGGCTCGGGCAGCATGCCGCGCCACCGAACACGGCCTACGCCGGGCAGGTCGTGCACTTCCCGGATCCCGTCCGGGCCGCTCGGCACCCCAAGGGCGTCCGCGTGGACGAAAACGGCTTTCCGGACTTCTCGCCGTATACGCGCGCGGCCGCCGAAATCGCCGAGCCCCCGGAGGGGTTCGGCGTCGACGAACTCCGGCTGACCGACTACGTCTCGGCCAACGCGGCGCTGCACGCCGCCGGCCACGAGCTGTGGAACGGGGCGTCGGCGGTGGCCACCCCGCACGGCTGGACCTGGCACCACGTCGTCGGCACCCGGCGCATGGAGCTGATCCCGGTCGAGGTCAAGGCGCTGCTGCGGCACCACGGCGGGCTCGCCACGGCGCAGGTCGACCAGGAGAAGCGGGGCACCCGCCCGCTGCAGGAGACCCGGCCGATGCATGTGGGCCTGCCGATGCGGGGCATCTCCGTCACCGAGGAGCAGGTGCTCGGCGTCGAGGAGGACCTCGGCTACCGGCTGCCCGAGTCGTACCGCGCCTTCCTCAAGGCGGCGGGCGGCTGCGCACCGGTCGGCACGGCGCTGGACCCGGAGCTGGGGCTGCTGATCGACCAGCCCTTCTTCACGGTGCGCGACGAGGCGGCGGTCAATGACCTCGTCTATATCAACAAGTGTCTGCGGGACCACTTCACCAAGGACTATCTGGGCGTCGGCTTCGTCCAGGGCGGGGTGATCGCGGTCAAGGTGAAGGGTGACGCGATCGGCTCGGTGTGGTTCTGCGCGTATGACGACGCGCGGGACCGTGACGGCTGGACGGTCCAGGAGCGGGTGGAGCGGCTGTTGCTGCCGTGCGGCGACGACTTCGACGCCTTCCTGCTCCGGCTGGCGGGCAATCCGCCGGAGTTGGAGACCGTGGCGAACCTGATGGTGGACGGTGGATTCGCGTACGCCGTCCCGGTGGAGGGGTGAGCGCGATGGTGACCTTCGCACAGGCGCAGGAGCGCGCGGAACTCTGGATCAACGGCGATGTGCCGGCCTATCAGCAGCGCGAGGCGCGAGTCCGGGAGTTCGACCTGGGCTTCGTGGTCTGGGCCGAGGACCGCACGGACGGACCGGTCTCCGGCCACGGGGCCGAGGGCACCCGGATGGTGATCGCCCGCGACAGCGGCGAGACCACGCTGTGGCCGGGGCTGCCGGTGGGCGAGGTGATCCGCCGTTACGAGGAGCGGTACGGCACGACCGACGGCTCCCGCGACGAGTCCACCACCGGGCGGCAGCAGCGCATCGACTTGAACGCGACGTCCTTCCTGTTGACTCCGCCGGAGTGGCTGCAGGAGGCGGCGGACGCGATGAACAGCCGGTCCGAGGGGCGGCTGGACCTTCCCGGGCAGCGGGCGGGAGCGGAGCCGGATGCCGCCGCTGCCTCTGGTGGTTCCGCTTCGGGTCCGGGTCCTTCGGCGCCTCCCGGCCCGCCTGCTCCACCCGCTGCTTCGGCCGCCGGTGCCGCTTCGCCTCCCTTGCCGCCGGAGGGCGACTGGCCGTCGGCCGGTGGGCCGGGGGCCGGGGCCGCCGGGCCCGGGGTGCCGGTCCGCAGGGCTCCGGGCGTGGACGACTGGCCGTCGGACGACGGGGCGCGGAGCGCCGGGCCGGACGCGCCGCACGGCGCGCCGGGCGCGCCGCCCGCTCCACCCGTGCCGGGTGCGCCCGCTCACGGTGGGGCTGTTCCGGGTGTGCCCCGGGACCGGGGCGGGGCCGTGGACGACTGGCCGTCCGACGGTGTCGCGCGCCCGCTCGCGGGCGACCGGCCGCAGGACGGCCTGCCCGCGCCGGGTTCCCCTTCCGCGTCGGCTTCCCCTTCCGCGTCGGCTTCCCCTTCCGCGCCGGGTTCCCCTTCCGCGCCCGGTGCTCCGCCCGCGCCCGGTGCCGCGTCCGGCGGTGCGGGCTGGCGGAACGCGCCGCCTCCGCCCCCGCCCGGTGGCGGCAGCCCGTGGGCCCCGCCCGCGCCGGGCGCCGGTACGCCCTCCTCGGGCGGCCAGGCCGGCAACGCGGCCACACCCGGCGGCGGTACGCCGTGGGACGGTACGGACATCAAGGGCGACGATGACGACGACCGCTCGGTCGCCCCGCCCGCCACGGTCTTCGCCCCGCCGCTCGCGGGCTCGGACGACGAGGACACCCCGGCGCCGGGCGTACGGCCGGACGCCAAGACCGAGTTGATGTCCGGCGGCAGCGCGCTGCCGCCCACGGCCGTCACCCCGTCCGTCGACTTCCCCCACCAGCAGGGCGGCCCCGGTGCCGGTCCGGGTGCCGGTCCCAACGCGAGTGACATCGCGGACGCCGCCACCCGTAAGGCGGGCGGCGGTCCGACGCCTCCGCCGCCCGGTGCTCCGGGGACGCCTGGTGCGCCCGGTGTGCCCGGCGCCCGTCCGGGTGAGGGTTCCACGCCCCCGCCGTCCGGGCCCGGTGCCCCCGGCGCTCCGGCCGGGGGGTACGTACCGACGCAGTTGGTCTCGCAGCTCGACTCCGACAGCCTCGGCGGCGCGCCGCAGCCGCCCGGCCCGCCTGGTCCTCCCGGCCCGCCGGGTGCTCCGGGCCCGCCGGGTGCTCCCGGTACCCCTGGTGCTCCTGGTGGGCAGGGTGGTGGGCAGACGCCGCCTCCGCCTGGTGCGCCGGGTGCGCCCGGTGGCGGTGTGCACGCTGCCGCGACGATGCTCGCGGGTGGTCCGGGCGCGCCCGGCCAGACCCCGCCCCCCGGCACCCCGCAGCCTCCCGGTCCCCCCGGCCCTCCTGGTCCGCCTGGTCCTCCCGGCGCGCCCGGCGCTCCTGGTGCCCACGGCGCTCCCGGCGGGCACGGCGGTGGCCAGACGCCGCCTCCGCCTGGTGCGCCGGGTGCGCCCGGTGGCGGTGTGCACGCTGCCGCGACGATGCTCGCGGGTGGTCCGGGTGCGCCCGGCCAGACCCCGCCCCCCGGCACCCCGCTGCCGCCCGGCGCGCCCGGCGCTCCGGGCCAGGGTGCCCCGTCCGGCCCGCAGCCGCCCGGCCCACCCGGTGTCCCCGGTGCGGGTGGTCCGCATACGCCGCCGCCCCCGCCGGGCGCGGCCGGACCGCCGTACCCGGGCGGACCCGGCGCCCCTGGCGCGCCGGGCGCCCCCGGTATGCCCCCGCCCGCCGGTGCTCCCGCTCAGGGGCTGGCGCCGCCTCCGGGCGCGCCCGCGCCGGGGATGGCGCCGCAGCCCGGCTACGCGTATCCGCCGCCGCCCCCCGGTCAGCCGACCGTGGGTCCGGGCTATATGGCGGTACTGCGCTACCGCGCCCAGGACGGCTCGGAGCAGCAGCTGATCCGCCGTTCGGCGCCCGGGACCCCGCATCCGGAGTGGCAGATCCTGCATGAGCTGCGGGCGATGAACGTCCCGCCGCAGCAGGTGCTGGAGCTCCACACCGAGCTGGAGTCCTGCGATCTGCCCGGCGGCTACTGCGCCCGGATGATCCGGGAGAGCTGGCCGCAGGTGCGGATCAGCCACACCGCTCCGTACGGCCGCGATCACGCCACCCGGCAGCAGGGCGTACGGCATCTGCTGGAGCACCAGGGCGAGCTGCACCAGGTGGCGGACGGCCCGGCGCGTCCGGCGCCGAACCGGGTGCCGCTGCCGCACCCCAGCCAGGTGCAGCCGATTCCGCCGGTGCCGCCGGAGGGTCTCGCGCATGAGCTGGGCCAGGCGTTCGGGCCGCAGGGCATCGTCCGCTTCGACCAGCGCGCGGTGTCGCGGATGGGCGTTCCGGAGGTGGTGGCGCAGACGCTGGTGTGGGCGGGGCTGCCGCTGGACTTCGGTCCGTTCTTCTGGGCGCAGGCCCAGGCGGGCCGCCCGGTGCCGACGCTGGCGGAGCTGGCGGCCGAGCGCGGGGTGCAGTCCGCGCCGGACGCGGGTTCCTACCTGGTCATGGGCAATGACTTCGGCCGCCAGCTGTGTGTGCAGTACGGCACGGCGAACATCGTGGCGGTGCCGCTGGAGGCGACGCCGCAGCCGATCCCGCCGCAGTTCGTGAACACCGGGCTGCCGGAGTTCGTGCGGTGCATGGCGCTGCTGGGCCGGATGTGGCGGCTGCGGTACGGGCTGACGCCGGACCAGGCGGGCCGCTGGACCGTGGACTTCCAGGCGCAGCTCGCGGGTCTGGACCCGGCGGCGCTGTCCACGCCGGACAACTGGTGGGCGGTGCTGCTGGAGCAGATGTGGGACGGCCTGCTGTAAGTCCGTCGTGAGTCTGTCGTGAGCCCGCTGTGAGCCCGCCCGCGCGGCCCTGACCGCGCGCCACCGACGAACCGCGCGACCGAACAACCAATGGCGATCGAGGCGCCCGACCCCCGTGACGGGGGCGGGCGCCTCGTCGTTGTTGTCACCGGCGGCGCTCCAGGCCGCGGATATGGGCGGAGTGTCGCGTTATGGGGGATGAGAGGCCATCTATAAAGATGTGCGCCGAAGCGCGTTGCATACCGGACAAAAGGGGTTCCAAGGATGGGCGCATCGGTGTCACGTCATGGCTTCACCATCGTCGGCGGACGGGGCCGTGGCTACCGTGCCGCGCAGGTCGACCGCTATGTGGCCGAGCTGTCCGAATCGCGGGACGCGGCGTGGGAGCGCGCCGCGCGCCTCACCGTGCTGGCCAATGAGCTGACCGCCGAGGCGGAGCGGCTGCGCGAGGTGATCTCCCAATTGGCCCCACAGACCTATGAGTCCCTCGGCGACCGGGCCCAGCTGATCCTGATGGCGGCCGAGGAGGAGGTCGTCTGTCTGCGGGCGGCGGCCGAGGCGACCGCGCAGGAGGAGTGGGAGGCCGCGCAGGCCGTGGCCCGTCGGGTGCGGGACGCCGCCCGCGACGAGGCCGAGCTGGTCCGTGAGGCCGCCGAGGCGGCGGCGCGTGCCACCTTGGAGTCGGCCCAGGTGGACGTGGACGAGCTACGGGCCGTCTCGCGCCAGGACGCCAAGGAGTGGCGGACCCAGGCGCTGGCGGAGCTGAAGGACATGCGGCAGCGCACCGCCGGGATCCTGGCCGAGCAGGAGCGCGAGCACGCCGAGCGGTGGGAGGCGGCGGGCCGCGAGCTGGCCGAGCGGGACCACGCGATGACGGCCCGGCTGGCCCAGCTTGAGGAGTACTCCCAGGCGGGGCTCGCCGACGCCAAGCGGGAGTACGGGATGGCCGAGCAGGCCGCGCGGCTGCGGCAGGAGGACGCGCAGGCGCAGGCGGCGGAGATCATCGCCCAGGCGCGGGCCCGGGAGGAGCGGCTGGCCCGGGAGACGGAGCGGACGCTGCGCGAGCACGTGGAGCGGCGCGAGGAGCTCAAGGCCCATCTGGAGCATGTGCGCGGCAGCCTGGCGGCCCTCACCGGCAAGCCGGTGGCGGAGGACGCGACGGCGGCCCCGCACCACGAGTCCTGAACCCACCGCCCGGCCCCGAGGACCAGGCCGCCGTTCAGGCTTCCGCGTCCGCCGCGGCCTCCGGCCGTACCGGAAAGCGGCGCGGGGCGAGGAACACCAGGGCCAGCAGCGCCAGCAGCGCGGCGGTGGCCGAGCCCAGGTAGACGTGGTCGACGGCGGTGTCCACGGCCCGCCGCAGATAGTCGGCCGCCTGGTCGGTGAGGGTGCCCGGGTGCTCCAGGGCGCGGGACACCGAGTCCAGGTCGTCGGGCAGCCCCGGCCGGATGGCGTCGGGGGCCTGGGCCAGCCGGGAGGCCAGCGTCGCGTTGGCCACGGCGCCGAAGAGCGCCGCCCCGAGGCTCTGGCCGACCTGGCGGCAGAAGAGGATCGAGGCGGTGGCGGTGCCGCGCTCGGCCCATTCGACGGACGACTGCACCCCGATGATCAGCGGTAGCTGGAAGAGCCCGAGCGCGCCCCCGAGCAGCAGCATGATCAGCGCGGGCTGCCAGGCGGCGCCCGGGTAGGGGAGCAGGGGGAAGGCGGCCAGGATCAGCGTGGCGGCCGTCATCCCGGTGATGGCGCAGCGCCGGAAGCCGACGCGGTTGTAGACACGGCTGCTGAGCGCGGCCGCGATCGGCCAGCTCAGCGTCATCGTGGACAGCACGAACCCGGCCGGTATCGGTCCGAGCCCCAGCACCGACTGGGCGTAGGTGGGCAGGAAGACGGTCGGCGCGATCATCAGCAGACCGAGCGCGGCGAAGGCGACGTTGACCGCCGAGATGGTGCGACGGTGCCAGACCCACCCGGGGATGATCGGTTCGGCGGCGTGCCGTTCGATCCATACGGTGGCCGCCGCGCACACCGCGGCGCCGCCGAGCATGGTGAGCGAGGGCGCGGACAGCCAGCCCCAGGCCACTCCGCCCTGGACGAGGGCGGTCAGCAGCAGCCCGCCGCTGAGGAACACACCGAGCGCCCCGGCCCAGTCGACCCGGGGGCGGCTCTCCAGGTGCCGCTTCGGTTCGTGGAGATGGCGCGTGATCAGGGTGAACGCCAGGGCGCCGACCGGCAGATTGATGAGGAAGATCCACCGCCAGTCGGCGTATCCGGCGAGCACCCCGCCGATCGCGGGGCCCGCCACGGAGGAGAGCGCCCACACCGAGGAGAGCCTGGCCTGGATCTTCGGGCGCTCCTTGAGCGGATAGAGGTCGGCGGCGACGACCTGGATGGTGCCCTGGAGCGCCCCGCCGCCCAGCCCCTGGACGACCCGGAAGGCGATGAGGGAGGCCATGTTCCAGGCCCCGGCGCACAGCAGCGAGCCGATGACGAAGAGCACGACGCCCGCGAGCAGGATGGGCTTGCGGCCGAAGGTGTCGGAGAGCTTTCCGTACAGCGGCAGGGAGACCGTGACGGCGAGCAGATAGCCGGAGAAGAGCCAGGAGAAGACGGAGAAGCCGCCGAGGTCGCCGACGATCTGCGGGACCGCGGTGGAGATGATGGTCGAGTCCAGCGCGGCCAGCGACATGCCGAGCATCAGCGCGGCGACGACGGGGCGGCGGCCGCTGGGGGCGGGGGTCCGGGAGTGGAGCTGGGACGCGGGGGGCCTGGGGTCCGCGTCCATCGGCCGTCGTGCGGTGCCGCCCACGGTGGCGCGCTCCCTCCGCCGGTCCGGGCCGGCACATGTCCCTGTTGTTCGTACGCCGGACTCGCGTGCGCACGATTCTTGTACGACCCACGATTCCATGCCGGGGCAGGCTGGCGGAAGAACGCATCCGGGCTGTCCAGGAGGCCCGGTTTGAACCTGACGTGGCGGAAGGGTGCAGCATCGACCCCGAGTCCGGGGTCAGACCCAGGACTCACTCCCCTAGGGGATGCCCACCCTGTACTCCTACTCCCGGTTCGTCCGGGCGGATGAGGAGCCCGTCGTCCCCACTTCATAAGGTTGCTACGGGCTGCGCGACCGAGGGGGTGGGGCTAGCCCTACCGCTAAGAGGGAGTCATTCCCCATCGCGGAGGTTCCCGGATCGCGGCAATCTTGATGCGGCGATCGGGGAACGAGAGATCGTCGATCGGACATCGAAGGAGAAAGACCGTGACAACGGCTGTATCGATTCCCAGGACCGGGGGCAGCGGAGGACATACGGCCGTCGCCGCCCGTGCGCGTCAGGTCGTCAAGGCGTACGGCTCCGGGGAGACCCGGGTGGTCGCGCTGGACCATGTGGACGTGGACATCGCGCGGGGGCAGTACACCGCGATCATGGGCCCGTCCGGCTCCGGCAAGTCGACCCTGATGCACTGCCTGGCCGGGCTGGACACCGTCAGCTCCGGGCAGATCTTCATCGACGAGACCGAGATCACCAAGCTGAAGGACAAGAAGCTCACCAGGCTGCGCCGGGACCGGATCGGCTTCATCTTCCAGGCGTTCAACCTGCTGCCGACGCTCAGCGCGATCGAGAACATCACGCTGCCGATGGACATCGCGGGCCGCAAGCCCGACCGGGCCTGGATGGACCAGGTGGTGGAGACCGTGGGGCTGGCCGGCCGGCTCAAGCACCGTCCGAACCAGCTCTCCGGCGGTCAGCAGCAGCGCGTCGCCGTGGCCCGCGCCCTCGCCGCCCGCCCCGAGATCATCTTCGGTGACGAGCCGACCGGAAACCTGGACTCGCGGGCCGGCGCCGAGGTGCTGGGCTTCCTCAAGCGGTCGGTGGACGAGCTGGGCCAGACCATCGTGATGGTCACCCATGACCCGGTCGCCGCCTCCTACGCCAACCGGGTGCTGTACCTGGCCGACGGCCGGATCGTCGACGAGATGTACAACCCGACGGCCGACCTGGTCCTGGAGCGCATGCTGCATCTATCGCCGGGGGGCGACCCCCGGACCCCCGAGGACTTCGACGCGCGAGGACGGGTGTCATGACCGTCCTCAAGACCTCACTGCGCAACTTCCTCGCCCACAAGGGGCGGATGGCGCTGTCCGCGATCGCCGTGCTGCTGTCGGTGGCCTTCGTCTGCGGCACGCTCGTCTTCACCGACACCACCAACGCCACGTTCGACAAGCTCTTCGCGAGCACGGCCTCCGATGTCACGGTCAGCCCCAAGGGCGTCAGCGACAAGGACACCCGGCAGGGCCGGATCCGTACCCTGCCCGGTTCGGAGCTGGCGCGGCTGAAGCACGTGGACGGCGTCAAGTCGGTGCTGGGCGACGCCACCAGCCAGTCGATCACCGCCGCCGACCGCAACGACAACAGCATCGGCTCGGACACCGGCGCCCCGACCATCGGCACCAACTGGGACCCGACCGAGAAGCGCTCGGTCGCGATCACCTCCGGCCACGCGCCGCGCGGCCCGACCGAGGTGATGGTCGACGCCGACACCGCCAAGAACAAGAAGCTCACGCTCGGCGACGAGCTGCGGATCATCGCCATCCCGGGCGAGTTCCGCGCGAAGATCGTCGGCATCGCCACGTTCCAGGTGACCAACCCCGGCGCCACGCTGATCTACACGGACACCGACACCGCGCAGCGCAAGCTGCTCGGCGCCCCCGGGGTCTACTCCAGCTACTCGCTCACCGCCAAGGCGGGCGTCAGCCACGACCAGCTGAAGAAGAACGTCGTGGCCGACCTCGGTACCGGGGTCAAGGTGCAGACGAAGGCCGAGTCCAGCAAGGAGTCCCAGGACAACATCGGCTCGTTCCTGGACGTGATGAAGTACGCGATGCTCGGCTTCGCCGGGATCGCCGTCCTGGTCGGCATCTTCCTGATCGTCAACACCTTCTCGATGCTGGTCGCCCAGCGCACCCGTGAGATCGGCCTGATGCGGGCCATCGGCTCCAGCCGGAAGCAGATCAACCGGTCGGTGCTGATCGAGGCGCTGCTGCTCGGCATCGTCGGCTCGATCCTCGGTGTCTTCGGCGGGGTCGGCCTCGCGGTCGGCCTGATGAAGATCATGGGCAGCGCGGGGCTCCACCTGAGCACCGACCAGCTCACGGTGAAGGCCACCACGCCCATCATCGGCGTCGGCATCGGCGTCGTCGTCACCGTCATCGCGGCGTACATCCCCGCCCGCCGGGCCGGGAAGATCTCCCCGATGGCGGCCCTGCGCGACGCGGGCACCCCGGCGGACAGCAAGGCCGGATGGATCCGCGGCGCGATCGGCACCCTGCTCACCGCGGGCGGCGCGGCCTCCCTGGTGGTCGCGGGGAACGCGGACAAGGCGGTCGACGGCTCGATGTTCCTGGGCCTCGGCGTGGTGCTGACGCTCATCGGCTTCATCGTGATCGGCCCGCTGCTGGCCGGTCTGGTGGTCCGGGTGCTGGCCACCATCGTGCTGCGGATCTTCGGCCCGATGGGGCGGCTGGCCGAGCGCAACGCGCTGCGCAACCCGCGGCGCACCGGCGCCACCGGCGCGGCCCTGATGATCGGCCTGGCGCTGGTCGCCTGTCTGTCGGTGGTGGGCTCCTCGATGGTCGCCTCGGCCACCGACGAGCTGGACAAGTCGGTGGGCGCGGACTTCATCATCCAGTCCGACACCGGCCAGCCGATCACCAACGGGATCGCGGACGCGGTGCGCCAGGCCAAGGGGCTGAAGCACATCAGCGAGGCCAAGGACATCGAGGGCACCAAGCTCACCCTGCCCGACGGCAAGACGGTCACCAAGGACCTCTCGGCCGCCAGCCCGACGTACGCCGAGGACCTGCGCACCCCGGTCGTCGAGGGCGACCTGTCCGCCGCCTACGGCAAGGACGCCATGTCGGTGCCGGAGGGCTTCGCCAAGGACCACAAGGTGAAGAAGGGCGACACCCTCACCGTCGCCTTCAAGGAGGGCCGCACCGCCAAGCTGACCGTCGCCGCGATCACCTCGGACGATGTCAGCCTCGACAAGGGCGCGATGTACACCAACATCGCCACCGTCAAGTCTTATGTCCCCGCCAAGCTGATCCCGGCGGACGTCATGATGCTGGCGCAGGCCAAGGACGGCCAGGAGAAGCAGGCGTACGCCTCCCTCAAGTCCCGGCTGCACCACTACCCGTCGGTGAAGGTGCGCGACCAGACCGACTACAAGAAGGAGGTCAAGGACCAGGTCGGTCAGCTGCTCAACCTGGTCTACGGCCTGCTGGCGCTCGCGATCATCGTGGCTGTCCTCGGCGTGGTGAACACCCTGGCCCTCTCGGTCGTCGAGCGGACCCGTGAGATCGGCCTGATGCGCGCCATCGGCGTCTCCCGCCGCCAGATGCGCCGCATGATCCGCCTGGAGTCCGTGGTCATCGCCCTCTTCGGCGCCCTGCTGGGCCTGGGGCTCGGCATGGGCTGGGGCACCACCGCGCAGAAGCTGCTGGCGCTCGAGGGTCTGAAGACCCTGGAGATCCCATGGCCGACGATCATCACGGTCTTCATCGGCTCCGCCGTCGTGGGCCTGATCGCGGCCCTGGTCCCGGCCTTCCGTGCGGCGCGGATGAACGTCCTGAACGCGATCGCCACGGAATAGCAAAGCCAACGGGGGAAATGAGGCCGGCTGCTCTCGACGGGGGCCAGGGCAGCCGGCCCACCGACCGGCCCGGTGCGCGACGGGGGAGCGCACCGGGCCGGTCATGTCTGGCGACAGGCACTCAGGTCAGTTGATGCCCCACGGGTCGGTGATCTGCGCGGAGTCGGTGGTGCCGTCGGCGTTGTGCCACAGGCAGATCTCCCCGACGACATTGATCGGGATGACTATGCCTCCAGAGGCCCAGCATTCGGCCCTGGTGAGCGGAGGACGGCCATCGGCCTGGGCCGTTCCGCCGATTCCCAGCGTGAGGGCGAGGGCTCCGAGGGTGGTTGCCGCGGCTAACGCAAGGCGACGAGAGCGCATGTCCGTACACTCCGATCCGGTGGGCGTTCCACCTCGACGAGAAAGCTAGCCGGACGAATTCGAGGAATTCACTAGAACTGTTACCGCACGGTTCGGATGGGGCGGTGTCGGCGCATTCCGGCACACTGGCCGCGATCGACGCCGCCGCACCGGCCGACCAGATCGCCGGCACCCGCTACGACGAGAAGAGCCTCACCTTCGTCAATCGCTGATCGGGGGACCGATGAGTTTCGGGGTGGTCCGGGGTCTTTGGAGGTGAACGCAACACTCCAAGGGAGATCACCATGACCGAGACCGCGAAAGGCGCCCGCTTCACCGAGGTGGGCCGGGTTGCCGTCACCGTAGCCGATCAGGACCGGGCGCTGGAGTTCTATGTGGGCACGCTCGGCTTCGAGAAGCGCGCGGACATCCCCTTCGGCGACGGTCACCGCTGGATCGAGGTGGCCCCGGCGGGCGCCCCGACCGGGATCGCGCTCGTCCTGCCGCGCGAGGGCGGGCAGGGGCCGGGCTACGACACCGGCGTCATCCTCACCTCCGAGGACATCGACGCCGACCACGCGGCGCTGCGCGAACGCGGCGTCGACACCGACCCGGAGGTCCAGCGCTGGGGCGCCCCGGTGCCGCCGATGTTCAGCTTCCGGGACGCGGACGGCAACGCGGTGATGGTCGTCGAGAACGGCTGACCCCGTCGGCCACCGGTGAAGAGCCGGTCCGCGGACGGGGGGCGGACCGGCTCTTCGGCGTGGTTACGACGTACGGCCGCCGATCTCCGCGGCGCGGACGCGGAGCAGCAGCCCGACCCAGCTGCGGTAGGGCTGCCAGCGGTCGGCGATACCGGCCAGCCGGCGGATGTCGCCCGAGGCGGCCTCGTCGAGGCCGTACGCGTCGGCCATGGCCGCGTGCAGCCGCGGTTCGTGACGCGGGAAGACATCGGGGTGCCCGGCGCCCCGGATGAGGATGAGTTCGGCGGAGAACGGGCCGATGCCGGGGAGGGCGCGCAGCGCCGCGAGGGCGTCGTCCACCGGCATCGAGCGCAGCCGCGCGGCGTCGAGTTCACCGGCGTCGGCCGCTTCCGCCAGCGCGTGCAGCCGCTCGATCTTCACCTCGGTCAGGCCGGGGGCGCGGGTGATCGCGCGCAGGGCCGGTGGGGTGGGGAAGGCGTACAGGGTCCTTCCCTCGATCCGGACGCGCCGTCCGTGCCGCTCGGCGAGACGGGCCTTGACGGCGGCGGCCTGGGTCATGCGGATGCGGTGGCCGATGACCGCCCACGCGGCGGCCTCGTAGGGCGAGTGGAAGCACACCGGCCGAAGCCCCGGATAGTCCGCCATGAGCCCGGCCACCACGGGGTCGGCGGCGAGTCCGGGGAAGCCGCTGCCGTCGACGTCGAGCGAGAGGATGCGGGCCAGCTGGGCCCGGACGGCCTCGCCGGAGCCGGGGCCGGGGCCGGAGTCAGGGCCGGGGCCGGAGTCAGGGCCGGGGCCGGAGCCAGGGCCGGACCCGGGGCCGGTCCCGGGGCCGGTCCCGGCGGACGCGGGGTCCGCCGGGGTGCCGGGATACATGGTGAACTCGGCCCGGACCCTGCCCGCCGCTCCCTCCGCCGTCTCCTCCTGCCGCACCGCGGCGGCCACCGTCGAGTGGCCGTCGTCGGCGGGGAAGGCCAGGCGGAGCACCTCGTCCGCCGTGCCCTGATAGCTCGCCGGGGTGAAGCCCTCCAGGAAGCGCATGCTCGCCGCGAGCGAGAAGGGGCCGGACGGGGTGAGGACGACGGCGGCCACGGTCAGCCTCCGTGCGCGGTGAGGGCGTAGCCCTCCGGGCCGATGAAGGTGAACGTGCGGCCGAAGGGGCTGTCCTGGGGCGGACTGACGATGGGCACCCCGGCGGCGGCGAGCTGGTCGTGCAGCGCCTGGGCGTCCGTGGTGCGGAACCACAGGGCCACCCCGAGACCGGGCCGTGCGACGTCGTCGAGGTCCACGCCCGGCAGCGGCTCGCGGACGGCGAACGGGATCGGCTCGCTGGTGAACACCACCGCGCCGGGCGGCGAGGCCGGTGCGCGCCGTAGGCCGAGGTGGGTTTCGCAGAAGTCGGCCGCCGCCTCGACATCGCGTACCTGCAGGGCGATGAAGTCGGGGCCGTCGATGGTGGCGGGCATGGGTCCTCCCCGGTTGTTGGCTGAGTCAGTGCTTTCGATGTCAGGACTTTGACATTACTGGACTGTACGCACGGCGGTTCCCCATGTCAAAATCCTGACATGGATGACCGGACTCCCGTGGCCCCGCCGCACCCCGCCGACGACGTCACCGAGCATGTGGGCTACCGCCTCAAACGCGCCGCCGCGGCGCTGCGCGGCGCCATGGACAAGGCGCTGCGCGAGCACGGGCTGACGGTGCCGCAGTACGCCTGCCTCGAACTCCTCGACGAGCGGCCCGGCCTGTCCAACGCCGAACTCGCCCGCGGTACGTTCGTCACCCGGCAGTCCATGAACGTGGTCCTCCGCGGCCTCCAGGACGCGGACCTGATCTCCCGGCCCGCCACCACGGACCACGGCCGCGCGCTCCCCGCCCACCTCACCGAGCGCGGCCGGGAACGGCTCCACGTGGCCCGGTCCGCCGTCTACGCCATCGAACGGACGATGGTCGAGGCCCTCCCGCGGCGGCGCCTGGCCGCCCTCCTCACCGACCTCGACCGCATGGCGGAAGCCCTCGGCGGCTGACCTGCCCCCGCCTCAGTCGCGGGGGAGCAGGGTGCCCAGGGGGCCGAGGTCCAGGTTGAGGTCTTCCGGCGTCAGGCCGTGCTGGTCGCACAGCTCCGTCATGCGCTGGTCGAGCAGCATCAGCGTGGTGCCGATGCGCTCGATCTGGTCCTCGGTGAGGCCGCCCGCGTCGATGCGGCGGATGGCCTGGCGCTCCATCAGCTGCCGGAGGAGTTCGACGACCGTCAGCACCAGGGCCACCAGGTCGCGGCCGACCGAGTCGCGGTCGATGTCCACGCGGGACGGGGGGGAGGGGACCGGCGTGCTCATAGCGGGCCGCTGTCGGTCCATGGCGCCCGCACCCGTTCGTTGACCGAGGAGAGGAGGGCGTGCAGGGAGAGGCGGACGAGGGGGACCTCGGCGATCGCGATGACCAGGTCGCCGGTGATGACGACGCCGGTGGCGAGCACCCGGTCCAGGAGGTCCACCAGGGGGACGCCGAGCGGGCCCAGGGCCTCGGCGGGGGCGGTTCCCCACTCGGGGGCTTCTTCGCGGGCGGTGGCGGCGGGGGTCGCTGCCCACCGCGCTCTCGCCGGGGTGGCCTCCCAGGCGGGCGTGGTCATGGGGTCGCCCTCGCGTCCGTGACTCCCCCGTCCGCGAAGGAGTACGGCGCCCACGGTCCGGAGAGTTCGATCTGGACGTCCGTCTCGTCGTGGCGCAACGACGCGAGCGCGGCGCGCAGTTCGCGCTCCCGGCCCAGGTCGAGGAGGTAGGCCGCGTTCAGCACATGGGTGCGGTGCTTCCCGGTCACCTCGACGCCGTGTGGGCGCAGTCGGCGCGCGGCCACGGCGAGGCCCCGGACGACGGTGTCCACCCGTTCGGCGGCCCGCAGCGCCAGGGTGTGGCGCTGTTCCCGGTCGTGCCGGCGGGTGCGGACGCGGTCCAGATAGGCGCGGCCGCTGCCGGGGCCGTCCCCCGGGGCCGCTGCCGGGGCCGCTTCCGGGGCGGGCGGCGGTCCCGCCGGGGCGTAGACCTTGACGCCCCATTCGACCCGGCCCGCGATCCGGTCCAGGGCGGTCAGGAAGGACGTCTCCCGCTCGCCCAGGGCCTCGCGGACCCGGCCGTCGTCGAGATAGACGGTGGCCAGGGGCAGTGGAACGGCCGGGGCGAGCGCCGACGCCGCCGTGATCACCGAGTGGTGGGCGCGGGCGCAGCGCTCCAGTTCGGCGCCGTCGGACAGCCGCCGCCGCAGCGCCTCCTCGCCGTACCCGGCAGCGGGCACGTCCTGCACCACGGCGATGAGCGGGCCCGCCGCGACCGTACGGACGGGGGCGCCGGTGCCGAGCCCGGGGAGTTCCGCCAACGGTTCCGGCGGCACGGTGAGGCCGCCGCCTCGGCAGACCGCGAAGGCGTAGGTGAGGGCGGGGATTTCAGTCATGGCCGCCTCTCCTCCTCGGCCGCGCCGACCGTGCTCGGCTCCTCCGCGCCGATCCGTGACTCCAGGGCGTGCAGCCGCGTCCGCAGTTCCGCGTTCTCCTGCGCGAGGGTGTCCCGCGCGGCGCGCGACGAGAGCGCGGGGTCGGTTTCCCACCAGTCGATGCCGGCCTTACGGGCGGTGTCCACGGAGGAGATGAACAGCCGCAGCCGGATGGTGAGCAGTTCGATGTCCAACAGGTCGATCTTGATGTCCCCGGCGATCACGATGCCCTTGTCCAGGACCCGTTCCAGGATCTCGGCGAGGTCGGAGGGGTGCCGCTCGGTGGCCACGGAGGCGGGGTGGACCAGATCGCGTTCAGCCATGGCGCCGCACCGTCGCCCTTCCTCCCCGGCCGCCCGAACGCTCCAGCAGCTCCAGCAGCCGGTCCTCCTCCCGGTCGAACTCCTCCGGGCCGATCGCCCCCGACTCCAGGGCCTCGTTCAGCGCGGCGAGCCGGGCGCGCAGCACCGACGGATGGCACATCTCCTCCTCCGCCAGATCCCGCACGCGCTCCGCGACCCACACCACCCCGCGCACCGGCGCCAGCGGGAAGAGGACGACCTGGCTCAGCACGCCCATCTCAGGCCCGGCCTTCCGTGAAGCTGTAGCAGGGCAGCGGGCCGGTGAGCCGCAGTTCGGCCCGGTCGCGTTGGGCGGCGGCGAGGCGTTCCACGGCGTCCTCGAACCGCCGCCGCTCGCGCCGGTCCAGCAGGAACGAGGCGTTGAGCACGCAGCCCTCGACCTCCGGGCCGTGCACCGTGGCGTCCGCCACGGCGGAGAGCTCCGCGAGCACCGTGGCCGCGGCCGCCGCCGCCCGGCGCCTCAGCCCGCGTGCCACGGCCTCGCCGAGCCGCACACTGGCCTCGTACCCCGGGGCCCGGCGCGCGGCGGTGCGCAACCGGCCCACCTCGGGATCCTCCCGTACCAGCGAGCCCAGGTCGGCCTCGGTGGGCAGCGCCTTGAGGTTCATCTCGACGCGCCCCTCGACGCGTTCCAGCGCGGCCAGGCAGTCGTTCTGTGTGGACAGCAGTTGCCGCCGCACCGACTCCTCGTCGGGGGCGACCATCCCGAAGCGCATCGGCAGCACCGGCCCGTCCCGCCCCAGCGTCAGGGCGAGGTCCTGGTGGGCGAGGAGGTCGCGGCGCTTCGCGCGCAGCCGGGCCGGAGCGTCGCTGATCACCGCGGCCAGCGCTCCGGCCCGGACGGTACGGACCGGGGCGGGCCGCTCGCCCACTCCGATGCGGCCGGGCGGCACCGTGTGGGAGGCGCGGACGACGCCGTAGACGTACACGCTCCGAGGTGCGGGCGCGGGCGCGGTCATGGATCAGTCCTCCTCGGACGGCTCGGACGGCTCGGACGCGGAAGCGGAACGGCGGCGGGTGGGGGCGGCGCGCCGCCGGGGGCGGCTCTCCCGCTCCTCCCGCTCCCCTTCTTCCTCCTCGTCGTCATCGGCCCCGACGGCCCGTTTGACCTTCTCGCCGACGCCCGCCACCGCCTTCTTGGCCTTCTTCTTGCCGAGGCCCGTGGCCATCCGCCCGGCCGGACTCCCGCCGCCGCCCGCCACCCCGCCCAGCAGCTCCGGAACCGTCTTGCTGCGGTCGAATTCGAGGTCCACGCGGTTGCAGGCTTCGGCGAAGCGGAGGTATGTGTCCACGCTGGCGACCACGATCCGGGCGTCGATCTTCAGGATCTCGATGCCGACGAGGGAGACCCGGATGAAGACGTCGATCACCATGCCCCGGTCGAGGATGAGTTCCAGGCAGTCGTAGAGGGTGCCGGTCCGCTGGATGCGGACGACCTCTTCCGTATAAGTGCCAGTGGGCATCGCGGGGCGTCCTTTCGGCTGTCGTCTCGCCAGTCGTCTCAGCAGTCGTCGGCCGCGCCGCGCCGGTAGCGGCGGACCCTCCGGTATTCCTGGAGTTCGCCCCGCTCGTCGATGCGCACCTCGTACGTGGCCAGCAGGCTGGTGGTGTCGGGGATCCGGGCGACCTCGAGGACGTCCACGCTGACGAGCCAGCCGTCCTCCTGGCGGGCCACGCCGCTGACGCCCTCGGGCTCATGGACGATCAGTGAGGCGAGCTGTTCGCACGCGTGCCGGGCGGCCTCGGCCGGCTTGGGCGGCCGGGGGCGGGGGCTCGTCCTGGTGGGCGACGGGCGCGGGTCTCGCTCTGCCATGTGCATCAGTGTGTTCACAGGGCGTGTCCGGCCGCCCGTCGTGATGGGCCGGACGGGCTGTGCGGTGCGTCTCCGGCCCCGGTGCGCTCACGAGGGAGTGCACCGGGACCGGGGGCGTCAGCCGGTGGTGAGGCGATCGAACGCGCCCGCCTTGACGGCGCGTATGAAGACCCCGAACGTGGCGGGGGTGGTGGCGAGGGTGGTGCCGGGCGCGTCGCTCTCGCGCATGCGGACTTTACTGTCGCCGTCGAGGGCGACGTAGACGCAGTTCGCCGCGTTGCCGCTGAACGACGACTTCTGCCAGTTGTCGGTGGACGTGGACACGGACGTTCCTTCGCCAGATGCCCTGCATGACGTGGTGAATAAGGGATCTCCGCGCGGCTGGTGTGGCTCGACCCGGGGGCCGGTGCCGCCTTCGCGCGGGCCGAGGTCGCGTGACGGCGGGGGCGGCAAGGGTGTAACCGCCTCACCCGTCACCCCCGCTTGCCGTACGGTGATCGAAGCACCCTTGGATGGCGGAGGACAGATGACCACGCAGCCGGTTCACGATGGTGGGGCGCTGATCCCCAGACCTGATAAGACCTTCCCCGCGCTGCGTGCCGCACTCGCGCAGGTCGCGCCCTCCCGCCCGGCGGAGATGACGTCCGAGCGGGACACGGTCTTCACGATGGCCACCCAATCCAACAGTTTCGGGCCGATCGCAATGTTCCAGCTCAAGTGGGCCACGGTGATCGAGATCGAGCGGTTTCCCGACGTAGCGCGGCGCCTGCACGCCGCCGAGCACGCCGCTCAGGCGCTCGACAAAGAGGACCCGAAGTGGCAGGCGGCCATGGATGAGATCCGGGAGATCATGCAGACCGCACGCGCGCAGGTCGCTGTCTGTACATCGTCCAGGTGACCCCCTGGCCTCTGTGATCCTGGCGCCGCCATGCGAAGGGCGCGGGTCGACCCCCGGTGACTGATCCCGCACCGGGGGTGCGCGGTAGGCGGAGGGGCGGACCGCGTCCGGCGCACGCCGTCGGTGGGTGGCCGTACTCTGGAAGACCCCCGGCCCGTGAGACGTGTCGGGTCATTCGCGTTGTCCGCCTCCGGGATGGAATACCCCTTTATGAGCCTCACCGGTCTGCTCGACGCCGTCGTAAGGGACCCCGCGCTCGCCGAGGCGGTGCGCGGCGCCGCCGACGGCCACCGCCCCCACGTCGATCTGGTCGGCCCACCCGCCGCCCGCCCGTTCGCCATCGCCGCGCTGGCGCGCTCCGCGGGCCGTCCCGTGCTCGCGATGACGGCCACCGGCCGCGAGGCGGAGGACCTGGCGGCGGCGCTGCGCTCGCTGCTGCCGCCGGACGGGGTGGTGGAGTACCCGTCCTGGGAGACGTTGCCGCACGAGCGGCTCTCCCCGCGCTCGGACACCGTCGGGCGGCGCCTCGCGGTGCTGCGCAGGCTGGCCCATCCGAGCCCGGACGACCCGGCGGCCGGTCCCGTCTCGGTCGTGGTCGCGCCCGTACGGTCCGTGCTCCAGCCGCAGGTCAAGGGGCTCGGGGACCTGGAGCCGGTGAGCCTGCGGGCCGGGCAGACCGCCGATCTGGAGGAGATCGTGGACGGGCTCGTGGCCGCCGCGTACTCCCGGGTCGAGCTGGTCGAGAAGCGCGGCGAGTTCGCCGTGCGCGGCGGCATCCTGGACGTCTTCCCGCCGACCGAGGAGCATCCGCTCCGGATCGAGTTCTGGGGCGACGACATCGAGGAGATCCGCTACTTCAAGGTGGCCGATCAGCGCTCGCTCGAGGTCGCCGAGCACGGGCTGTGGGCCCCGCCCTGCCGGGAGCTGCTGCTGACCGACGGCGTACGGGAGCGGGCCGCGGCCCTCGCCGAGGCCCATCCCGAGCTGGGCGAGCTGCTCGGCAAGATCGCCGAGGGGATCGCGGTCGAGGGCATGGAGTCCCTGGCCCCCGTCCTGGTGGACGACATGGAGCTGCTGCTGGACGTCCTCCCGAAGGGCAGCATGACGGTCGTCTGCGACCCGGAGCGGGTGCGCACCCGGGCGGCGGACCTGGTGGCCACCAGCCAGGAGTTCCTCCAGGCGTCCTGGGCGGCCACCGCCGGGGGAGGGGAGGCCCCGATCGACGTCGGCGCGGCCTCCCTGTGGAGCATCGCGGACATCCGCGACCACGCCCATGAGCTGGGCATGATGTGGTGGTCGGTGAGTCCCTTCGCGGCCGACGAGGAACTGACGCAGACACTTGCCGCTGACGCGGCGGGGGACACCGTCAAGCTCGGCATGCACGCCACCGAGAGCTACCGCGGCGACACCGCCCGCGCGCTGGCCGACACCAAGGGCTGGCTCGCCGACGGCTGGCGCACGGTCTATGTGACCGAGGGCCACGGCCCCGCCTCCCGCACCGTCGAGGTGCTCGGCGGCGAGGGGATCGCGGCCCGGCTGGACGGCGACCTCACCGAGATCAAGCCGTCCGTGGTGCATGTGGCCTGCGGCTCGATCGACTACGGCTTCATCGACCCGGCCCTGAAGCTGGCCGTGCTGACCGAAACGGATCTGTCCGGGCAGAAGGCCGCGGGCAAGGACGGGGCGCGGATGCCCGCGCGCCGCCGTAAGACGATCGATCCGCTCACCCTCGAGGCGGGCGACTTCATCGTCCACGAGCAGCACGGCGTGGGCCGCTACATCGAGATGGTGCAGCGCACCGTCCAGGGCGCCACCCGCGAGTATCTGGTGGTGGAGTACGCCCCGGCCAAGCGCGGCCAGCCCGGCGACCGGCTCTTCGTCCCCACCGACCAGCTGGAGCAGGTCACCAAGTACGTGGGCGGCGAGGCGCCGACCCTGCACCGGCTCGGCGGCGCCGACTGGACCAAGACCAAGGCGCGTGCCAAGAAGGCCGTCAAGGAGATCGCCGCCGATCTGATCAAGCTCTACTCGGCCCGGATGGCGGCGCCCGGCCATGCCTTCGGCGCGGACACCCCCTGGCAGCGCGAGCTGGAGGACGCGTTCCCGTACGCGGAGACCCCCGACCAGCTCACCACCATCGCCGAGGTCAAGGAGGACATGGAGAAGTCGGTTCCGATGGACCGGCTGATCTGCGGCGACGTCGGCTACGGCAAGACCGAGATCGCGGTCCGCGCGGCCTTCAAGGCGGTCCAGGACGGCAAGCAGGTGGCGGTGCTGGTGCCCACGACCCTGCTGGTGCAGCAGCACTTCGGCACCTTCGGCGAGCGGTACGGCCAGTTCCCCGTCAACGTCAGGGCGCTCTCCCGGTTCCAGACCGACACCGAGGCCAAGGCGGTGCTCGAGGGGCTGCGGGACGGCTCGGTCGACATCGTCATCGGCACCCACCGGCTCTTCTCCTCGGAAACCAAGTTCAAGGACCTGGGCCTGGTCATCGTGGACGAGGAGCAGCGCTTCGGCGTCGAGCACAAGGAGCAGCTGAAGAAGCTCCGCGCCAATGTGGACGTGCTGACCATGTCCGCCACGCCCATCCCGCGCACCCTGGAGATGGCGGTCACCGGCATCCGCGAGATGTCCACGATCACCACCCCGCCGGAGGAGCGCCATCCGGTGCTGACCTTCGTCGGGCCGTACGAGCAGAAGCAGATCGGCGCGGCGATCCGGCGCGAGCTGCTCCGCGAGGGCCAGGTCTTCTACATCCACAACCGGGTGGAGTCCATCGACCGGGCCGCCGCCCGGCTGCGCGAGATCGTTCCCGAGGCGCGGATCGCCACCGCCCACGGGCAGATGTCGGAGGGCACGCTGGAGCAGGTCGTGGTCGACTTCTGGGAGAAGAAGTCCGACGTCCTGGTCTCCACGACCATCGTCGAGTCCGGTATCGACATCTCCAACGCCAACACCCTGATCGTCGAGCGCGGCGACAACTTCGGCCTCTCGCAGCTGCACCAGCTGCGCGGCCGGGTCGGGCGAGGGCGCGAGCGCGGTTACGCGTACTTCCTCTACCCGCCCGAGAAGCCGCTCACGGAGACCGCCCATGAGCGGCTGGCCACGATCGCCCAGCACACCGAGATGGGCGCGGGCATGTACGTGGCCATGAAGGACCTGGAGATCCGCGGCGCGGGCAATCTGCTCGGTGGCGAGCAGTCCGGCCATATCGCGGGCGTCGGCTTCGACCTCTACGTCCGGATGGTCGGCGAGGCCGTCGCCGACTACCGCGCCTCGATCGAGGCGGGCGAGGGCGAGCCCGCGGAGGCGCCGCTGGAGGTCAAGATCGAGCTTCCGGTCGACGCGCACGTTCCGCACGACTACGCCCCCGGCGAGCGGCTGCGCCTCCAGGCGTACCGGGCGATCGCCTCCGCGAACAGCGAGGACGACATCCGCGCCGTCCGCGAGGAGCTCACCGACCGCTACGGGAAGCTCCCCGAGCCGGTGGAGAACCTCCTCCTGGTCGCCGGCCTGCGGCTGCTGGCCCGCGCCTGCGGGGTCACGGACATCACCCTCCAGGGCTCCAACATCCGCTTCTCCCCGGTGGAGCTCCGCGAATCCCAGGAGCTGCGCCTCAAGCGCCTCTACCAGCGCTCGGTCATCAAGCCCACCACCAAGCAGGTCCTGGTGCCCCGCCCCGCCACCGCCCGCATCGGCGGGAAGCCGCTGGTGGGGCGGGAGCTGCTGGCGTGGACCGGGGAGTTCCTGACGTCGATCCTGGGGTCGTGAGGGCGGTCCGGGGGTGATGGCGATCGCGCTCAGGCGATGCGGATCTGGGCCGGCTCATTCCCTCGCATGGGTGGGTGCGCCTGTGCCGGTTTCCACGGGGACAGGGGCGGGCCGCGCGCGACACCCCCGTCGTCGCGCGGCGGCCGGCCCCGGCTCATGAGGCCCGGCGGGGTGGCCGGGCGTGGTGCCGTGCGGGTTGGGGGGAACGCGCGCTCAGCCCTCGGCGAGAGGTGGGGCTCGGCGCGGCCCGTCGTGGCTTGTCCAGGACAATAGGCGCCCGCTCCACCCGCGGCGAGGAACGATGTGCACAGTGAGCACGCCGGGCGGTTCCCCTTCGAACGGTGAGTGCTCTGGTGAACGGTGAGTACGACGGCGAACGGTGGCCGCGCCCGCGCGGCCCCGGTGTCCGGTCGCCCCGTCTCAGAGCGAGCCCAGAGCCCGCATCGCGAGCCATAGTTCGTACTTCGCGCTCGGCGCGGTCAGCAGGGAGCGGCCCAGAACGTCCTCCGCCCTGGTCAGGCGCTTGCGGGCGCCCGGGAGCGAGATGCCCAGGGCGGCGGCCGCGGCGGGGAGGCGGGCGTCGGCGCGTAGCCAGGTGCGTATGGTCTCCAGACCGGCCGTCGGACCGGCCTGCTCCAGGGGGCGCAGCTGGGCCCGGGCCCAGGTCCCCGCGGCGGGGGTGGCCAGCACCGCGTCCAGCGTGGCGATGTGCCCCGGCGGGGCCTGGGCGCGGGCCGCCGCGGCCTGGGGCGCGGTGTGCAGCCGCAGCGCGAGCCACAGGGCCGACTGCGCGGGCAGGCTGCGGCTGACCTCCACGCCCAGCAGCTCGTCCAGATGGCGCATCCGCGCCGCGAGCGTATTGCGGTGGATCTTCAGATGGCGGCTGGCCGCCCCGCCGAAGCTGAGCCACGACCCGAGCGTGCCCAGCAGCTCCTGCGGGCCGGGGTCGGCGCGACGGGCCGGTGCGTACCGCAGACAGGGCGCCAGGAGTTCGCTCGCCCACACATAGCCCTCCGGGCCCGCCAGGACGGTCACATCCACATCGCCGCCGAAGCCCGCGCGGTGCTCGGGCGCGTTACGGGCCACCGCCAGCGCGTGGATGGCCTGTTCGTACGCGGTCGGCGTGTCCCGCAGCGGGACCGCGGCGCTCACCCCGACCCGGCACTCGGGCACCAGCCTGACGATCAGCAGATCCAGTGGCGCCGGGCCTCCGCGCGGGGCACCGCTCACCGCCGCGGCCGGGGCCGGGCCCGGCTCGGGCGGTACGAGCGCGAGGATGTGGTTCGGGCGCACCGGACACGGCACGATCCACGCCCCGCCCCCCGCCTCGCGGTCGATCCGCCGGACGATCTCGCGCCGCCGGGCGGGCGGACACTCGATCACATAAATCCGCACCACCGCGGGCAGCGGCGGGCGCAGCGCCCCGGCGATCCGCTGCGCGGCGGGCACGCTGCCCACCATCAGCAGGTGCAGCACGGCCTCCCGGCTGTGCTCCTCGGCCGACTCGATCCGGCGCCGCGCCCGCTCGGACTGCTCCAGCCGCCAGCACAGGGCGAGGGTGCGGGCGGCGTCGGCGAGCAGCGTTCCGCAGCGCGGATCGTCCGGACCGACGACGGCGAGATACGTCCTCGGGTCGGTGTCGAGCGCGATCAGATGCACCGGTGGTCCCTCGCCCCCGCCCAGCACGGCGGACGCCGCCCCGCGCCGGTGCAATTCGGCGGCGGCGTCGGCGGCGGCGTCGGCCGCGAGCCGCGCCACCGCCGGGTCGTGCTCCCCGCCCGGCCCGGCCAGCACCCGCCCCGCGCCCCCGACCAGCATGGCCGGACCCCCGGTCCGCCGGGCCAGCCAGCCGAGCATCTCCCGTACCGCCCCGCGCCGGGTGGCCAGCCGGGCGAGGGCGAGAACATCGTCGGCGCGGTCGGCACGATCGACGCGGTCGGCGTGGTCGGCGCGTACGTCGGAGGGCGGGGTGTGCATGAAACAGCACATTAGTTCTGATCGCCTGGGTTTCGGAAAGGGCTCGGCCCTGCCTGTGGAAAACCTGTGGAAACGCCGGAGGCCACCGGAAGGGGGCGCGGCTAGGCTCGCCCGGTGTCCACCGTCATAGCCGCCATGATCACCGCCGTCGTCGGCATCCTCGGCACCCTCTTCGCGCCCCTCCTCCAGCAGCGCATGACGGCACGTCAGCGGGTGGAGGACGCGCTCACCGAGGACCGGCGGCGCCGCTTCGAGGAGCGCCGGGCCGCCTACACCGCGATGAACCGCGCATCCCGGCAGTTCCACACCCTCCTCAAGGACGCGCTGCACCGGATCCGCGACGACGTGTACGCGGACGAGGACCGCGTCCGGCTCGAGGAGGCCCGCCGCGACTACCGGGACCGTTACGCCGAGGCCCAGATGATCGTCCCCGAGCGGGTCCTGGAAGCGTCCCGCGAGCTCAATGCGGTGCTCGCCGGGATCGACGCGATGGCCAAACGGATCGATCGCGGGCTGCAGTACGACGGCGAGACGGCGGCGGGCGCGCTGCTGGAGCTGAAGGAGGCCGAGCCCCGGCTCTCGGCGATGCGCCGGATCATGCGGGAGGACCTGGGCATCTTCGACTGAGGCCGGGGACCGGTGCCACGGCCATGACCTCGGGGGTAATCGACGCTCCGGGCGGGGCGCGGCAGGCTGATCCGCGTCCGCCGGTCTGCCTGGAACACTTGGAGGAGCCATGCCCGCCGCCTACGCGCTCGCGCATCTGCACGGCCGCAGCCCGCACCCCGACGTCATCGAGTACCTGGAGCGGATCCAGGCCACCCTCGACCCCTTCCACGGCCGGTTCCTCATCCACGGCGACACGCTGGAGGTGGTCGAGGGGGAGTGGCCGGGCAGTGTGGTGCTGATCGAGTTCCCGGGCGGGATGGCGGACGCCCGCGAGTGGTACGCGTCGCCCGCCTACCAGGACATCCTGGCGCTGCGCACCGACCACATCCACGGCGATGTGATCCTGGCCGACGGCGTGGGCCCCGGCTACGACCCGCTGAAGCGAGCCGAGAAGCTGCGGTCCGCGGACCCCACCGGGTACGCCCACTAGCGACCACGCCGTCCGGCGGACCCTTCCCGCAGCATCGATATGCGGCTCCGCCGCGTGGTGGGGCTCCGCGCCAGCCCTCAGCCTCCGGCACGTGTACCGGTGGCTGATCGCGGTCGGGGTGTCGGCGTGGCGGATGTTTGGGCGGGCGGACCATTCCGCTCCCCGCGCCTTCCTGGGGCGTGCGGCTCCGGCGCGTGGTGGGGCTCCGCGCCGGATTCTGGGGTCGACGGGTCGGCCGTCGTCGTCGTGAGCACCTGTACCGGGGGCCGGTGGTGGTCGGGGCGGCGGCGTGGCGGATGACCGTGCGCGTCCGGGGTCGTCCTGCCGGGGTCTGGGGCGGAGCCCCAGTTGAGGGAAGGGGCGGGTAGGGGAAAGCAGCCCGCCGCAGGCGTCATGGTCCGTCGGACACCCTTAGCCGGCCCGCGCACGCGCCGCCCCCGGCGGTCAGCGGCCCACCGCGTAGCCCTGCGCACCGCGCGGGTTGGCGGCGGCGAGCAGGACGCCCGTCTCCGGGTCGCGGGCGACCGCGCACAGGCGGCCCTCCGACCAGGGCCCGCCGACCACCACATCGTGGCCGCGGCGCCGGAGTTCCGCTACCGCGGGCTCGCCGATGCGGGACTCCACGACCACCCGGCCCGCCGTCATCGCCCGGGGGTGGAAGGAGCCGGGGAAGGACTCCTGGTGCCAGTTGGGGGCGTCGATCGCGCCCTGCAGATCCAGCCCGGAGCGCACCCGCGCCCGTAGCGCGACGCCGAGGAAGAAGTGGGTGCTCCACTGGTCCTGCTGGTCGCCGCCGGGAGTGCCGAAGGCCATGACGGGAATGTCGTCGCGCAGCGCGAGCGAGGGGGTGAGGGTGGTGCGGGGGCGGCGGCCGGGGGTGAGGGAGTTGGGCAGGCCGGGGTCCAGCCAGGTCATCTGGAGCCGGGTGCCGAGCGGGAAACCCAGCGCGGGGATGACGGGGTTGGACTGCAGCCAGCCGCCGCTGGGCGTGGCCGCGACCATGTTGCCCCAGCGGTCCACCACGTCGAGGTGGCAGGTGTCGCCCCGGGTCACCCCGTCCGGCCCGACCGCCGGATCGCCGTGCACCGGTCCCTCCAGGCCCAGGCCCAGGTCCCCTCCGCCGACCGTCGGCTCGCCGCCGCCCGGCCCGGCGGCCGGTCCGTCCGCCCCGGACGCGGCGCGGGCCACCGCGGCCAGCGCCTGCTTGCTCAGGCGCGGCGTACGGCCCCCGGGGTGCCCGGGGCGCAGCTCGTACGAGGCCCGTTCGCCGATCAGCGCCCGCCGTTCGTCGTTGTACGGACGCGAGAGCAGCTCCGTCAGCGGCACGTCGGCGGCGTCCCCGTACCACGCCTCGCGGTCGGCCATGGCCAGCTTGCCGCCCTCGATGAGGAGGTGCAGGAAGTCCGGCGTGCCCAGGTCGGCCTCGGTCAGCCCGTACGGCAGCAGGGCGAGTTGCTGGAGCAGTACCGGCCCCTGGCTCCAGGGCCCGGCCTTGCACACGGTCCAGCCGTTCCAGAAGTGGCGGACCGGCGGCTCGTACGTGGCCTCGAAGGCGGCCAGGTCGTCCCCGGTCATGGTCCCGGCGTTGCGCTGCCCGGACGAGTCCATCGCGGGCCGGGCCGCCGCGTCCGCCAGCTCCGCCGCGATGAAGCCCTCGCGCCAGACCCGGCGGGCCGCCTCGATCTGGGTCTCGCGCCCCGGCCCGGCCGCCTCCGCCTCGGCGATCAGCCGCCGCCAGGTGGCGGCCAGCGCGGGGTTGGTGAGCGGCCGTCCGGCGGCCGGGGACTTCCCGTCCGGCAGATACAGCTCGGCCGAGGTGGTCCACTCGGTCTCGAACAGCTCCCGCACGGTCTCGACCGTCTCCCCGATCCGCTCGACCGCCGGATGGCCGTGCTCGGCGTAGCCGATCGCGTACCGCAGCACCTCGGCGAGCCGCTTCGTACCGTGGTCGCGCAGCAGCACCATCCAGGCGTCGAACGCACCGGGCACCGCCGCCGCGAGCGGGCCGGTGCCGGGGACGAGGTCGAGGCCGAGCCCGGTGTAGTGGTCGATGGTGGCCCCGGCGGGGGCCGGGCCCTGGCCGCACAGCACGGTGGGTTCGCCGCCCGCCGGGGCGAGGATGATCGGCACCTCACCGGCGGGCCCGTTCAGATGGGGCTCGACCACATGCAGGACGAACCCGGCGGCCACGGCCGCGTCGAAGGCGTTGCCGCCGTCCTCCAGGACGGCCATGGCGGATTGCGAGGCCAGCCAGTGGGTGGAGGACACCATGCCATGGGTGCCTTGCAGGGTGGGCCGGGTGGTGAACATGTCGGCAGGCTCCTGGTCTCGTACGAATGCGCGTGCGAGTGCGGGTGCGGGTGCGAGTGCGAGTGCGGATACGGGTGCGGATACGGGTGCGGGTGCGAGTGCGGATACGGGTGTGCGGGCGGGGCTCACGGTCCTCGGAAGGCAGCGGCGTTCTCGGGGGCCGAGGCATCGGGCGCGGTGCCGTCGTCCGCCACCAGATGGCAGGAGACCTGGCGACGGCCACTGCCCTCCGCGAGCCGCCGCAGCACGGGCGGCTCGGTGCGGCAGCGGTCGACGGCGAGCGGACAGCGGGTGTGGAAGCGGCAGCCGCTCGGCGGATCCAGCGGACTGGGCAGCTCCCCGCTGAGCACGATCCGGGCGCGCGACCGCTGCGCGGCCGGGTCCGGCACCGGGGCCGCGGACAGCAGGGCCTGGGTGTACGGATGCTTGGGGTCGGCGAACAGCTCGGCGGCCGGGGCCTGTTCCACCAGCTGCCCCAGATACATCACGGCGATCCGATCCGCGAGGTACTCCACGGCGGCCAGGTCATGGGTGATGAACAGACAGCCGAACCGCCGCTCCCGCTGGAGGTCCGCCAGCAGATTGAGCACCGACGCCTGGACGGAGACGTCCAGCGCCGACGTCGGCTCGTCGGCCACCAGCAACTGGGGATCGACCGACAGCGCGCGGGCGATCGAGACCCGCTGCCGCTGCCCGCCGGAGAGTTCATGGGGCCGCCGCCGCGCCAGTTCGGGCCGCAGCCCCACCTGGGCCAGCAGCGCGGCGACCCGGTCGCGCAGCGCGTCGCCGGAGGCCAGGCGGTGCAGCCGCAGCGGCTGGCCGACGATGGCGCCCACGGTCATCCGGGGGTCGAGCGAGGCGGACGGGTCCTGGAAGACCAGGTGGAAGTCCTTGCGCAGCGGCCGCAGCGCCCGCTTCGAAAGACGGGTCACATCGCGGCCGTTGATCGTCACCTGGCCCGCGGTGGGCCGGTCCAGCCGTACGGCGCACCGCCCCACCGTGGACTTGCCGCTGCCGGACTCCCCGACCAGGCCGACGATCTCGCCCCGGCCGATGCTGAGGCTGACCCCGTCGACCGCCCTGACGGTGCCGGCGGGACCGGTGAAGTGGCGGACCAGGCCGTTGATGTCGAGTACTGCGTCAGCCCGCGACGCCTGCGCGGGCGCGACGGCGGCGGTCATGAGGCGGCCTCCTGTCCGGGGTGTCCGGGGTGTCCGGGACGTTCGCGGCGTTCAGGTTGTTCAGGTTGTTCAGGTTGTCCGGGGTGTTCGGGGTGTTCGGGGTGCACCGGCACCGGATACCAGCACGCGGCCTCGTGTGGCTCAGCGCGCTCAGAGCGCCCGTACCGTTCGTACCCCTCGCGCCGCTCATCCCGCTCGCGCAACGCCCGCAGCGCGGGCCTCTGCTCCCCGCACCGCTCGTCGGCGTAGGAGCAGCGGGGCTGGAAGGTGCAGCGGTCGGGCTGTTCGGTGAGGCTCGGCACCAGTCCGGGGATCTCCTGGAGCCGCCCCCGCCCGCCCTCCGCCCGCCGCCGGCCGGGCACCGGCACCGCGCCGAGCAGCCCGCGGGTGTACGGGTGGCGGGGCGCGCCGAACAGCTCGTCCACCGGGGCCTGTTCGACGCCCCGGCCCGCGTACATCACCAGCACCCGGTCGGCGATGTCGGCGACCACGCCCAGATCGTGGGTGATCAGCACGATCGCGGTGCCGAGCCGCTCCCGCAGGGACTGCAGCACCTCCAGGATGCCCGCCTGCACGGTGACGTCCAGCGCGGTGGTGGGCTCGTCGGCGATGAGCACGGCCGGGTCGCAGGCGATCGCGATGGCGATCATCACCCGCTGCCGCATTCCACCGCTGAGCTGGTGCGGATAGTCGCGGGCCCGCTGCGCGGGGGCGGGGATGCCGACGAGGTCGAGCAGGTCCACGGCCCGCTCGCGCGCCTCCCGGCGGCCGATCCCCTGATGGCGCCGGAGGACCTCGCCGACCTGGCGGCCGATGGTGAGGACGGGGTTCAGCGAGGTCATCGGCTCCTGGAAGATCATCGCCAGCTCCCGGCCGCGGACGTCCCGCAACTCGCTCTCGTCGGCTCCCACCAGCTCGCGTCCGCCCAGCCGGATGGAGCCGCCGACGCTCGCGGTGGGCGGCAGCAGCCCCATGACGGCGGTGGAGGTCACGGACTTGCCGCAGCCCGACTCGCCGACCACGGCCAGCACTTCACCGGGGGCGATGTCGTACGACAGCCCGTCCACCGCGTGGACCACGCGGGTCGGGGTGCGGAAGACCACGGACAGATCCCGGACGCTCAGGGCAGGGGACGCGGTGGACGGCGCGGTGGACGGCGCGGTGGACGGCGCGGTGGGCGTGGTCATCGGCTGTCTCCCTGGGGGTCGAGGATGTCGCGCAGCCCGTCCCCGAGCAGATTGAACGCGAGCGTCGCGGCGATGATCGCCAGGCCCGGGAAGACCGCCATCCAGGGCGCGGCGGCGATGTACGCCTGGGCGCTGGAGAGCATCACCCCGAGCGAGGGGGACGGCGGCTGGACGCCGAGGCCGAGGAAGCTCAGCAGCGCCTCGCCGATGATCGCGGTGGGGATGCCCACGGTGGCCTGGACGGTCAGCGCGGACAGCGCGCCGGGGAGGATGTGGCGGAAGAGCACGGTGCCGTCGCCGCCGCCGTTGGCCACGGCCGCCGCCACATAGTCGAGGTGTTTCAGCCGCAGGGTCTCCGCCCGGGTGATCCGGATGACGGCCGGGATCTGCGAGACGCCGACCGCGATCGTGGCGTTCAGCAGCGACGGCCCGAGGATCGTGGCCAGGCCCACCGCCAGCACCAGGAAGGGGAAGGCGAGCAGGGTGTCGGTGAGCCGGGAGACCACCGAGTCGGCGAACCGCCCGTAGTAGCCCGCGAGCAGCCCGAGCGGCACTCCGGCCGCGAAGGCCAGCGCCACCGCGAGCAGCCCGATCTGCAGCGAGGCCCGCACCCCGTACACCACTCGGGAGAGCTGATCGCGGCCCAGGTCGTCGGTGCCCAGCCAGTGGGCCCAGCCCGGCGGCCGGAGGGCGGCCGCGAAGTCGGGGCGGGCCGGGTCGTACGGCGCGATGAGCGGTGCGCACACCGCGATCAGCACCAGGACCGCGGCGGCCACGGCCCCGGTGAGGGCCAGCTTGTTGCGGGTCAGCAGCCGGAGCCGGGACAGCGGGGCGAGCGGGGCCCGCTCTCGCTCCTCGGCGGCGGGAAGGGCGGTGGCGGCGGCGCTCACTGGGCACCTCCGAGGCCGATGCTCAACCGTGCGCCGTTCAACGGGGCAGCTCCGAACCGGATTCTCACTGGGCACCTCCGAGCCGGATACGGGGGTCGATCACCGAATAGGCCAGGTCGACCAGGAGGTTGACGACGATGTAGGCGGTCGAGGTGAACAGCACCACGCCCTGCACCATGGCGTAGTCGCGGGAGAAGACCGCGTCGATGGTGAGCTTGCCGAAGCCCGGCAGGACGAAGATCTGCTCGGTGACCACCGCGCCCGAGATGAGGTGCCCGAGCTGGAGCCCGAGCACGGTCACCACGGTGACCAGGCTGTTGCGCAGGGCGTGCCCCATGATCACCTGGCGCCGGGAGAGCCCCTTGGCGCGTGCCGTGCGCACGTAGTCGGCGGACAGCGAGCCCAGCATGGCCGCGCGCGTCTGCCGCATCACGACCGCCGCCAGACCGGAGCCGAGGACGATCACCGGGAGCACCATATGGCGCAGGTTCTCCATCGGGTCCACGCCGAACGGCACGAAACCGGAGGCGGCGAAGACCGGGACGGCGATCGCGAAGGCCAGGACGAGCACGATGCCGAGCCAGAAGGCGGGCACCGAAAGCCCCAGCAGCGCCACCGCGTTGACCAGCCACTCCTCGGGCCGTCCGCGCCGGACCGCCGCCACCACCCCGGCGCCCACGCCGACCACGACCGCGAGCAGCAGGGACAGGGCGGACAGTTCGAGGGTGACGGGCAGCGCCTCCAGCACCGAGTCCAGGACCGGCAGCCCGGTGCGGGAGGAGACCCCGAGGTCGCCGGTGGCGGCGTGCCGCACATAGCGCACGTACTGCACCACGATGTTGTCGTCGAGCCCGTAGCTCTCGCGGATCTGGGCGATCGCCTCGGGCGTGGGCTCCTCCCCGGCCAGCGCGGTGGCGGTGTCGCCGGGCAGCGCCCGTACGCCGGCGAAGACCACGACGCTGACCAGGAAGAGGGTGATCAGCGATTCGCCGAGGCGGCGGATCGGATACGACATCAGCTCCCTCCCTTCACATATCCGGCGTCCTTCACCCGGATCAGCCCGTCGCCGAAGACCTTCAGCCCGGCGACCTTCTTCGTCACGGAGACGTAGTTCGTGGGCTGGATCAGATAGAGCACGGTGTGCGCGGCGCGGACGCGCTCCACCAGCCGGGCGTAGATCTTCTTGCGGGCCGGCTTGGCCGCGGTGGCGCCGCCCTCGGCGATCAGCCGGTCGATGGCGGGGTCGGAGAGCCCGCCGTAGTTCTGGGCGCCGCCGGTGCCGGCGAACACGTCGATGTTGCCCGCCGGGTCCAGCCGCCCCGACCAGTTGGTGGTCGCCGCCTGGAAGTCGCCCGCGCGGGAGTGCTCCAGGCCGGTGGCGAACTCGGTGGGCGTCAGGCTCACCGCGAAGCCCGCCTCCTTGGCCATGGCCTGGATGACCTGGCCCAGCCGGTTGTCCTCCGGGGTGGTGCTGATCTGCAGCCGCACCCGGACCGGGGTGGTCACCCTGGCGGCCCTGAGCAGCCGCCTGGCCTTGGCCAGGTCGCGGGCCGGGCAGCGGGACCCGGTGGCGTACGGGGTGCCGGAGGGGAGCGGGCCGCAGGTGGGGCGGTAGCGGCCCTGGAAGACGATGGTGTTGATCAGGTCGCGGTCCAGGGAGAGGTCGAACGCCTCGCGCACCCGTACGTCCCGCGCGATCGGGGTGTCGATCCGGCCCGGCGGCGCCCCGGCGCCCTTGGTGTTGCCGATGTTGAGGGTCAGTCCGTAGTAGCCCAGCGAGGGGGAGTGGAACAGCTGGAGCCCGGGTTCGGTGAGCGCCCGGCCCACCTGGACCGGGTCCATCTGGTCGCCCACCTGGATGTCGCCGGACTGGAGGTTCGCCAGCCGGACGTTGCCGTCGGTGATGGTGCGGTAGATCACCCGCCGCAGATGGACGGCGTCGGCGTCGTAGTAGTTCGGGTCCTTGTCCAGCACGATGCGGTCGCCCACCACCCGCTCGGCGTAGCGGAACGGGCCGACGCAGGTGGGGTGGCTCGCGAACCCCTTGCCGTAGCGCTTCAGCGCGGTGGGGGACATCACCATGCCCGCGCGGTCGGCGAGCAGCGCGAGCAGCGGGACGTACGGCTTGGTCAGCCGCAGCCGTACGGTGTCGTCGCCGACCGCCTGGACCGAGGTGAGGAGCTTCAGCTCGCTCGCGCGCACGGAACCGGTCAGCGTCCGGTGGCGGTCGAGGGAGGTCTTGACCGCCTTGGCGTCCATCCGGGTGCCGTCGGCGAACCGGACGCCGCGCCGCAGCCGGATGGTGACGGTGCGGCCCCCGTCGCTCGTCGTGGGCGGGGCGGCGGCGAGCTGCGGCACGATCCGGTTCGCGCCGTCGACGTCGTAGAGCTTCTCGCACATCGCGGTGAACACGGTCCGGCCCACGGCGGTGCTGGCAAGGGTGGGATCCAGCTTGTCCGGGTCCGATTTGAGGGCGATGGTCAGCGTTCCGCCGTCGCGGGCGGGCCGGGGGTCGGTCATCCGGTCGGCGCCCACCTCGGCCGTGGGGGAGGCCAGGGAGGCGCAGCCGGCGGTGGCACCGGCGGCCAGCAGACACAGCACCCGGGCGGCGAGTGCGGCGGCGCGCGGTCGGTGGCGGGTGGGTGGGGGCCGGTCGCTGGGTCCGCTCGTTCTTTGGCGCATGGCGGAATGCCTCACTGCTGGGGATGTCGGGGCGTGCGCGCTGCGGTGTGGCCAGGATGGCGCAGGGACCGCAGTTGGTCCATTGGTAGGACCAAATCGATGTCGGTGGACGCTAGCGCGCGGACCCGGTGGCTCCGGTTGCCCACCCGTCACCACCTGGTTAAATCCGCTCGCGGCGGCGACAGGGCGGAGGCCGGGTGGAGGCTGGGAGGACGCCGGGGAGACGCCCGCCGGGTGTGAGACTCTGGACCACCGACCGGACCGGAAAAGCTGAGGAAAGCCGAAGAACCGGACCGGAAAGCTCAGAAGGCTGAAGAAGGCGGAGGAAAGCCAGGAGATGGACTGGCGGCAACTGCGGCACTCCACCCTGTCGACGCCGGACGCCCTGGCCGTCGGCCTGGAGCGGCTGATCCTGAGCGGAGAGCTGGCGCCCGGTTCCCGCGTCCCGCCGGAGCGGGAGCTCGCGGAGAGCCTCGGCGTCTCCCGGGGCTCGGTCCGCGAGGCGCTGCGCGCCCTCGCCTCGCGCGGACTGGTCGCCCGGCGCCCCGGCTCCGGCACCGTCGTGCTCGACCCGGGGGCCACCCCGCGCGGCGACATCCTGGCCTCGGGGCTCGATGCCACGGCGGAGCTGTTGCAGGTCATGGAGGTGCGCGCGTGCATCGAGCCCTCGGTGACCGCGCGGGCCGCCCGCCGCGCCACCCCCTCCGACATCGTCCAGCTGCACGCCCTGCTGGACGCGATGCGACGGGAGCCCACGCGGCAGGAGTTCACCGACCTGGACCGCACCTTCCACCGCGCCATCGCCCAGTACACCCGCAACCCCCTGCTGCTGCGGCTGCTGGACCGGGTCTACGAGATCGGCGAGCCCGGTCGGCGCGAGACCTCGCTGTCCGCCGCCCGCCGGCGCGCCACCATCGAGGAGCACCAGGCCATCCTGCGGGCGATCGAGGCCCGCGATCCGGAGGCGGCCCGAGCGGCCTCCGAGGCGCATCTGGACTCGGTGCTGCACCGGATCGAGGAGCAGCGAAAAAAATCTTCGGACCGGGATGTCGAGAACGCGTGACCGGCTCCGTCCCCGGGGTGAACGCGACCACAATGGGTCGCATCCGCATCAAGGAGAACCACGATGGCCAAGTACCTGCTGCTGAAGCACTACCGCGGCGCTCCGGCTCCGGTGAACAACGTGCCGATGGACCAGTGGACGCCGGAGGAGATCTCGGCGCATATGCGGTACATGAACGACTTCGCGGCCCGGCTGGAGAAGACCGGCGAGTTCGTCGACGGCCAGGCGCTCGCCCCCGAGGGGTCGTGGGTGCGGTACGACGGTGAGGGGCGGCCGCCGGTCACCGACGGTCCGTTCGCCGAGACCAAGGACCTCATCGCGGGCTGGATGGTGATCGACGTCGACAGCCATGAGCGCGCCGTCGAACTGGCCGGTGAGCTGTCCGCCGCTCCGGGGAAGGACGGGAAGCCGATCCACGAGTGGCTGGAGGTGCGCCCGTTCCTGGCCGCCGAGCCCAGCACCACGGAGTGCACTTTCAAGTGACGCAGATGAACGAGGCCCTGATCAGGAGCCTCACGCCGGGCGTGCTCGGCGCCCTCGTCCGCCGCGGAGCCGATTTCGCGGCGGCCGAGGACGCCGTGCAGGAAGCGCTCATCGAGGCGGTCCGCGTGTGGCCGGCCGACCCCCCGCGTGACGCGAAGGGCTGGCTGACCACCGTGGCCTGGCGCAAGTTCCTCGACGCGACCCGCGCGGATGCCGCCCGCCGCAGGCGCGAGGACGTGGTCGAGGAGGAACCGGCGCCCGGCCCCGCGGCCTCGGTGGACGACACCCTCCAGCTCTACTTCCTGTGCGCCCACCCGTCGCTGACGCCGTCGTCCGCCGTCGCGCTCACGCTGCGCGCGGTCGGCGGCCTCACCACGCGTCAGATCGCCCAGGCGTACCTGGTGCCCGAGGCGACCATGGCGCAGCGCATCAGCCGGGCCAAGCGCACCGTCGCCGACGTACGGTTCGACCGGCCCGGCGACGTCGCCACCGTGCTGCGCGTGCTGTACCTGGTCTTCAACGAGGGCTACTCGGGCGACGTCGACCTCGCCGCCGAGGCCATCCGGCTCACCCGGCAGCTCGCGGCCGCCATCGACCACCCCGAGGTGGCCGGGCTGCTCGCCCTGATGCTGCTCCACCACGCCCGGCGCGCCACCCGGACCGCGCCCGACGGCGGTCTGGTGCCGCTCGCCGAGCAGGACCGCTCCCGGTGGGACACCGAGGCGATCGCCGAGGGGGTGGAGATCCTTCAGGCGGCGCTGGCCCGGGACCGGCTGGGCGAGTTCCAGGCCCAGGCCGCGATCGCGGCCCTCCACGCCGACGCGCCCACCGCAGAGGAGACCGACTGGGTGCAGATCGTGGAGTGGTACGACGAGCTCGCGGGGCTGACCGACAGCCCGGTCGTCCGGCTCAACCGGGCGGTGGCGGTCGGCGAGGCGGACGGCCCGCGCGCCGGGCTGGCCGCGCTCGCGGAACTGGACGCGGCTTCCCCCAGCTCTTCGAGCGGGGGACACCCGTTGCCCCGCCGCGCGGCGGTGGCGGCGTACCTCCATGAGCGCGACGGCGACCTGGCGACGGCGGCCCGGCTGTACGCGGAGGCGGCCCACCAGGCACCCAACCTCGCCGAACGCGACTACCTGACCCGCCAGGCCGCCCGGCTCAACACCGGCCGGTCCCACTGACGCGCGCCGCGTCGGCGAGGAGCCGGTTCACGGGCGGACGTAGCGGTCGGGGTTGCCCTGCGGCCAGTTGACGGTGAGGCTCTGGCCGTCCGCGCTGACCACGGCGTGGCCACCGGAGATGGTCTCGCCCTGGCAGGTCATGGTGACGGCCATGCTCGCGCTGATCGTCCCGGGGCAGGACTTGCCCTGGTACCCCACGCTCAGGGAACCGCCGGACACGGTCATCACGAGCGGCTTGCCGTTCGGGTCGCGCACCGTGGAGTACCAGGTGCCCTGCACGCTCGCCGGGGCGCCCGCCCGGGTCGGCGCGGGGGCCTGCGTCTTCGGGGCCGTACGGCGCGGGGCCGGGGTGGTGCCGTCGGCGGTGCGGGTGGCCCGGGGGCTGCTCGGGCTCGCGCTGGGGCTCTTGGCGGGCTTCGTACGGCTCGGGCTGGGGCTCGCGCTGGTGGGGGCGGCGGACGCGGTGCCGCGTTCGGCGGCGTCCGTCTTCTGGGCGGACGCCGTCTTGTCGGAGGCGCCGGACGACCGGGTGTCCTTGTCGTCGTTGCCGCAGCCGGTCAGCGCCAGAGCCAGTACCGCGACGGCCACGGTGGCGGCCGCATTCATTTTCCGCACGAGAATCCCTGATATTCCTGAGTGAACGGGGAAGGCATGAGGGAAGATCTTGACAGGCGGCCGCGCCAAAACTCCACGGATTCCGGAGATGTTCTCCAGGAAATGTTTACTGGAATCCGGATCAGTTTCCCGTGGAGCTTTCTCCTGGTGACATTCTCGCGGCGGCTTTCCGGAGCGGTCGCCATACCGGGGACGGGCCCATGGTCCACCGCCCCGCGGCCGGGTCCGCCCGGCACCTCCCGTCCGATGACCTCCGGCCGCGACCCGGGTGAACGGGGGGTTAAGCGACCCGGAAAGGCTGGTTACGGAGATGTCCTCATTTCTTGTGCGACCCCCTTCGAATAACCCCATGACCTGCGACTGCGGAAAGCCCTCGGGAAACTAGGGAATTCCCGGAGCAACCGCTTGCCGTTCATCACGGTCTACCGGGGCGATCGGAAACACCAAATAGCCGATCGCCGGCGCCGGTGACCGCACCGCCTTTCCCGCCGGCCCGATCGGCACTGATTGCACGAAGGGCCAATTCCCTATGCGCAGGTACCGAACCCTGGCCGCCACGGCCACCCTCGCTCTCGCCCTGGGCGGACTCGCGCTCGCCGCGCCCGCCGCCCAGGCGGCCCCGACGGCCTCGGGCTCTCTCGTCCACGAGGACGGCGAGCTCTGGTACAAGGCCGCCGCGGGACAGAAGAACAATCTCACGGTCTCCGAACAGATCGTCAGCCGTGGGGAATTCGAGTCCTATTACGTCCTCACCTTCCGTGACCGGGGTGACATCACGATCGACCCGGAGGCGGCGAACTGGGACGAGTGCGCCTACCCGACCGCGAGCGATCACACCGTCGCCCGGTGCGCGGTGGAAATCCCGCAGAACTCCGACGACTCCGATGACTTCGACGTCGATCTCGGTGACGGCGACGACACCGCGAAGATCGACCCCGATGGTTCGGCCTACGGCGGAATTCACGGCGGTGCCGGCGACGACGTCCTCCAGGGCAACGCCGCGGACGTGTTCTACGGCGAGGGCGGCAACGACAAGATCGACGGTGGCGGCGGGGTCATGGGCTTCGGCGCCTACGGCGGCGACGGCGACGACACCATCACCAACTGCGCGCAGGAATGCCACGGCGGCGCCGGGAACGACACCATCACCGGTGGCGACGAGGACAACGTCCTGCGCGGCGACGCCGGTAACGACATCCTCCGTGGTGGCAAGGGCACCGACGAGATCTACGGCGGCCAGGGCGACGACCAGCTCTACGGCGAGGAGGGCGACGACACCCTCTTCGGCAACAGCGGCGACGACGTGCTGTGGGGCGGCCAGGGCAATGACACCCTCTCCGGCGGTCCGGGCAGCAACGAGGTCCACCAGGACTGAGACCGGGCAGGACCAGGTCTCACCGGGCCGGGGCTCCCCTCACGAGCCCCGGCCCTCCCCTTCGCCCACGCCCTGTTGCCTGCTTTCCCCGGCTACTTCCCCCAGATCTCGCGATACGCCTGCCGATAGCCCTCGGAGTCCCACGACAGGGCGCCACCGCTGTTCGCGGCGGTGGTGATGTGGACCGGGGGAACGTATCCACTGGCGGGCTTGTCCGCGAAGGCGCGGTTGAACTCATCGGCGATCTGCCAGCCCTGTTCGGAGAGGGGCTCGGGCACCGTGGCCGCCTGGAACCGCTCGCCGTTGACGCGCTGGAAGGCCGACGGGTCGCCGTCCCCCGCGCCGATGTTGAACGGGGCGCCCGCGCCGTCCTTGCCCGCGGCGCGCAGGGCGGCCGCGGTGTGGCGGAAGTACAGGTCGTTGACGGCGGCCGAGTACGTCCACTTGTCGCCGAAGCGGGAGAGCAGGGACCGGACTTCCCCGATGGCGCGCTTGTTGACCTCGGGTATCGGCATGTTCTGGTAACTCAGCAGCTTGACGTCGGAGCAGGTGGCGAGCTCCTTCTTGATCAGGTCCGACTTGTGCTTCGCGAAGGAGACCGTGCGGTCGGTGAACAGCACCACGCCCGCGCGGCCGCCCGAGTGGGCGATGATCCAGTCGGCGCTGATCTTCGCGACGTCCTCGACCCGGGTGGTGACGTTGGTGAAGAGACCGGGGCTTCCGTCCGGGCCCGGGGTCGGGGCGGCGTGCCAGCCGATCACCGGAATGCCCGCCGCCTTGGCCTCCTTGATTCCGTCGGCGACGCCGGCGGCGTCCAAACCGGCGATGGCGATGCCGTCCGGTTTGAGCGCGAGCGCCTGCTTGAAGGCCGACCGGTAACCGTCCGGGGTGCCCTGGCCGTTGATGGTGCGGGCGCTCCACCGCAGCAGCTTCGCGGCTTCCTGCACGCCCTGGGCGACTCCGGCCGGACCGGGGTTGGAGAGGTCATGGGCGATGAAGACGATGCTCTTGCCGTGCCCGGCCGCCGCGGGCCCGGTGGTGGGGCCCTTCCAGGGGGCGTCGACGGCCTCCGCCTTCTTGACGGCTTGTTTCGCTCTGGAGAGGACGGTCGGGCAGCCGGGCTTTTCGGCGGTCCGGTGGGTCGTGGTGGAGGCGGCGCCGGGCTCGCAGCCGGCGGTGGCCACGGCCAGCAGCGCGATGGCCGTCAGGGCCGCCTTGCGGGTGGGGTGCACGGGTCTCCTCGCAGGGCACGGAGTGGTACGGAGGGTACGGGCCGGGGACGGACCGAGGGTGGGCCAGGGGCCGGGAGCAGACAGGTTACGGGTGGCGGTGGCGGGCCGGGCAGCCCCCTTCGGAACCCGTGACCCCATCGAGCACAGTCGTGAACAAGCCAGCCCACCCACCACGCTCGGTCTCCACCCCATGACCACCGGCTGGCCATCTCCCGGCCACCGGTTGGGCGATTGGCGGGGCGCCGGGGGATGCGTAGATGACCGTAGATGACCTAAACCCTGCAAATCGTGGAAATTCCGTGGTCGTTGAGAGGCCATGTCTTGCGCGTGTGCGCGCAAGCGGTAGTGTTCACGCCCGGTCAGACATGTGGCGCGATTCCATCGCTCGCATGCCGGCCGGAATCGCCTTCGCCGACGTCCCGTTTCCCGGTGTCGGCGATCGGCGGCAACAACACCTCGGTCACCGCTCAGGAGCACATCGAAGGAGGACCTGGGTGTCTGTGGACACGGCGGACCCGCCAGCCGACCAGGAGCCGTCCGGACAGGCGTCGCCGCCGAGTTCGCGGTCCCGGAGCACGACGGGGCCCACGGCGGGGCGTACGACGGATCGCGACGCGGGCCGCGCGGCGGGCCGTAGGACGGAAGCCCTCGGCGCGCTCCTCGACCGCTGGCCGTTCCGGCGGAAGCTCAACGTCCTGGTCATCGTGCCGCTGACGGTCGTCGGCGTACTCCTCGGCCTCGCCGTGAACGGCGAGGTGCAGCAGGCCCTGGACGCCGACCGGATCGCCGGGCGGGTGCGTGACAGCGGCCAGGTGGCCCGGCTGGTCAACGACGTACAGGCCGAGCACCGGGAGGCGCTCCTGCTCTCCGTCGAGCAGGAGTCGGTCCGCCCCGGGGCCACCCTCCCGTCCACCGCCGACTACCGCCGGGCGCAGCGGGTCACCGATGAGCGGGCCGCCGAGGTGCGTTCGGCGTTCGGCTCCGCCCTGCCGAAGGACGAGGCCCAGGCCCTCGGCTACGTCAAGCGTCTGAGCGTGCTGCGGGAGAAGGTGGAACGGGGCGCGGTGCCCGCCGCCGGTATCGACCCCGCGTACGCCGCCGCCGTCGGCTATCTCATCGACGGCATCGGGCTCGACCACTTCTCCGACAGCCCCTCGTCCTCCGCCGTCGAGCTGGTGGACGCCGTGATGCGCGCCGACGCCGCCCACGCGGCCTTCGAGGGCGGAGTGTTCTCCGCCCAGACCAGGGACGCCAACGGCGTCACCGAGTACACCCGCGCGGTCGGCGCCCACCGGGTCTACGAGGAGCAGTCGGAACGTTTCGCCAGGATCGCCGACCCCGATCAGGTCCTGCGCCTCGACGGCATCGAGCGGAACGCCGAGGCGAACGGCATCGAGGCCCGGTTCGCCCAGCTCCAGATCGACCCCAGCTCCCTCCAGGGCCAGTCGACACGGCAGCTCCGCGCGGCGATGGCCCAGGGCAACCGGCAGGCCGAGGCCCGCCTCGGGATCGCCCGCTCGCTGATCGGCGAGATCGCCGACCGGGCCGAGGGCGCCTCCAGCGACGCCCTGTACAAGGCGCTGGCCCTGCTCGCCCTCGCCGTCCTCGGCTTCGCCGCCTGGCTGACGTTCTCGTTCCTGGTCCGGCGCTCCGTCGTACGCCCCCTGGCCGCCCTCACCGGCGCCGCCCACCAGGTGGTCGCGGTGGCCGACGAGGAGCTCGCCAAGGTCGAGGACGAGGACGACGACACGACCGACACCACCCCGCTGCGGCCCCGGCCGATCCCGGTCCCGGTGCGCGACGAGATCGGCGATCTGGCCGAGGCGTTCAACCAGGTGCAGGTCACCGCCGCGGCGCTGCTGGAACGGCAGGTGCTCAGCCGCCGCAACGTCGGCGAGATGTTCGGCAACGTCGGCCGCCGGGTCAGCAACCTCACCACCCGCCAGCTCACCCTGATCGACGCCGTAGAACGCGATGAGACCTCTCCCGACATCCTGGAGCGGCTCTACCGCATCGACCACATCGCCGTACGCCTCCAGCGCAACGCCGACAGCCTGATGCTGCTCGCCGGAATCCGGGAGGCCGAGCTGGACGCCCGGCCGACGACGCTGGCCGATGTCATCCGCGCGGCGCTCGGCCAGATCGAGGGGTACCAGCGGGTGTCCCTGCGGTCCGAGACCGAGGTCACGGTCGCGCCCGACATCACCGGCGACCTCACGCTGATGCTGGCCGAGTTGCTGGAGAACGCGGTCTCGTTCTCCCCGTCCGACACCCCCGTCGAGGTTGTCGTCCGGCCCGGCACCGATGTCACGGCGGACGGCGGGGCGCTGATCGAGGTCATCGACCACGGGCTCGGCCTGGCCGGGGAACGCCTCGAGGAGGAGAACGCCCGCCTGGTGCGCCGCGAGCGGCTCGACCTCGTACCGACCAAGGTGCTCGGCCTCTTCGTGGTCGGCAGCCTCGCCCGGCGCTGGGGCATCCGGGTCACGCTGAGCCGTACGCCGGGCGGCGGGGTCACCGGCAGTGTGTGGGTGCCGTCGGCGCTGTTGGTGGCGCGGGGGGCGGGGGAGGAGCCATCGGGCACGGGGTCGGTCGCGGCTTCGGGGCCGGGGCCGGGTAAGGGCGCGGCGGGAGCCGGGCGGGAGCCCGCGTCCGCGCCCGCCACCGCGCCTTCGCCGGTACGGGCCTCCGCCACCGCGCCCGAGCGGCGCCCGGCGGTGCCGGTGACGGAGTCGGGTCTGCCGCGGCGCGTCCCGGCGACGTCCCGTACGAACGCGGAGCCGGCCGGCGCCGCGAAGGGGACGCCGACCGCGAACGAGCCGAACGCCGCCCAGGCCGCCGCCCCCGGCTCCCGTCCCCTCCGCCGCCGGGTCCGGGGCGCGACGCTCGACAAGACCACCTCACCGGCCGACCGGGCGATCCCAGCGACGCGCCGACCCGCCGACGCCGACGCGGTTCGCTCCGAACTTGACGAGTTCGAGGCGGCCGTACGCAGGGCGGAGCAGGACAGCGCCGCCGCCGCCCCGGCCGAAGCCATGCCATCGACACATCAGCGACCCCGGAAGGAGTCGGGCAGTGACCACGCCGACAGATAAGAGCGGTACCGCTGAGCGGGAAGCCACCGATCTGCGGGCCGCCGCGGCCGACTTCACCTGGCTGCTGGACCGATTCGCCACCCAGACCGCCGGTGTCGTCGACGCCATCGCGGTCTCCTCCGACGGTCTGCTGATCGCCGTCTCCCAACTGCGGGAACAGGCCGACTCCGAGCGGCTCGCCGCGATCGTCTCCGGTGTCACCAGCCTCGCCGCCGGCGCCTCCGGAAACTACGGCCTGGGCGATCTCAACAAGGTCATCATCGATCTCGAGGGCGGCCATGTACTGGTGTCGTCCATCGGCTGCGGTGCCGTGCTCGGCGTGGTGACCACGAAGGAGGCGAAGCTGGGCAACATCGCGTATGAGATGACCCTCTTCGCCAACCGGGCCGGGACCGCGCTCACCCCGCAGCTCGTCATGGAGCTGAAGAAGAGCGCCGGGTCCGTCGGCTGACGGGGCGAGCGGCGCATGGAGGAGGGGGGTCGAGATGGTCGCCGGTGAACCGGTACCGCACGATGCGGTACCGCACGATGCGGCAGCGCGGGAGGCGGCGGGGCACGAGGCGGAGGACGGCGTCCGGGCCGCCCCGGAGCCGCCCGAGCCGGTCGAACGGACCGGGCCCGGGGAGACGCCGGAGCGGGACGGGCCCGTAGGGGCGGCCGGGCAGGCCGACCGCCCCGAAGCGCGGCCGGAGCCGCCCGAGCCCGTCGAGGCGCCCGAACTCGTCGAGCTGTCCGGGCCCGTCGAGCCCGCCGTCCGTGCTTCCGCCGTCCGCCCGTTCCTGCTGACCGCGGGCAGGGTGGCCGGGAGCGGCGCCGCGCCACCGCTCCCGGTCGAGACCCAGATCGTGGCGACGCCGGACGGGCTGTCCGCCCTGCGGTCGCTCGCCTTCGAACGCCGCGACATCGTCGCCGCCTGCCGACGTCCCCAGTCGGTGGCGGAGCTGGCCGCCCGGCTGCACTTGCACCTCAACGTGGTCCGGGTCCTCGCGGAGGACCTGTGCGCCGCGGGACATCTGGCGGTCCACGTCCCGAACGCCGGGACCGTCCACGACATCTCCGTACTGCGAAGGGTTATCGATGGTCTCCGTGCCGTCCCCGACTCACGGGGCTCACTCCGCGACAGCGGTTGAAGAACCGCCACTGCCGGTCAAGCTGGTCATCGCCGGTGGCTTCGGGGTCGGCAAGACCACGGCGGTGGGCGCGATCTCCGAGATCCGGCCGCTGACCACGGAGGCGCTGATCACGGAGGTCGCGGCGGGCGTGGACGACCTCACCCACACCCCCGGCAAGACCACCACCACGGTCGCCATGGACTTCGGCGTGATCACCATCGACCCGAAGCTGAAGCTGTATCTGTTCGGCACGCCGGGCCAGGACCGCTTCGGCTTCATGTGGGACGACGTGGTCGAGGGCGCACTCGGCGGCCTGGTGATCGTGGACACCCGCCGTCTGGACGACTGCTACGCGGCGGTGGACTACTTCGAGCACAAGGACATCCCCTTCGCCGTGGCCATCAACGCCTTCGACGGCGAGGTCCAGCACGATCTGGACGAGGTCCGCTGGGCCCTGGACATCTCCGAGCACGTTCCGCTGATCGTCTTCGACGCCCGTGAGACGGGTTCGGTCCGCGACGCGCTCCTGGTCGTCCTCGACGTGGCCCTGTCCCGCGCCCAGTCCGCCGCCAACCCGGTCTGACGGGACGCAGCGGAACGGCCGGCGACACCGACGACGATCCTCCGATCCCCCAAGACGAGCGTGACGGCCCCGGACAGGACCGTGAACCAGTCCCTGCCCGGATGGACCTTCAGCGCCTCGGCGCTGGCCGGAGCCGGTTTGGTGAGGCGCAGCTTGGCCACGGTGACCCCGGGCTGCCGGTTCAGCATCCAGGTGGTCAGCCCGCGCGCCGCGTCATGCTGCGGCCGGATGATCACGTCGCCGTCGGCGGTCGACTCCACCAGCTGATCCAGACTGGTCCCCAGGGCCCGCGCTATCGCGCTCAACTGATGCGCTGCCCTCTTGCGTCATACGCAAGATGGTATGTCGTTGAGGCAAGGTCCACTTACGCTCGAAACATGACGGACCACCACCACGAGCACCACCACGAGCACCATCACCATCACCACGGCGACGCGGGCGACTCGGGCTGGGCCGAACTCCTGGATCTCGACGCCGAAGTCCTGCACGCCTACCTGTCCGAAGTGACGTCTCGGCTGGCCCAGTTGACGCGCGACGACCCGCCCCGCCGCCTCCTCGACCTGGGCAGCGGCACCGGCACCGGAACCCTCGCCCTGCTCGGGCGCTTCGAGATCGCCGAGGCGATCGCCGTCGACCGGTCCCCCGACCTCCTGGACCATCTGCGGGGCAAGGCCCGCGCACGCGGAGTGGCGGACCGCGTCCGAACCGTCCAGGCGGATCTCGACGGCACCTGGCCGGACTTCGGTCCCGTGGACCTGGTGTGGGCGTCGGCGTCCGTCCACCACCTCGCCGACCCCGACCGGGGCTTGCGCGAGGTCTTCGAGCGGCTGCGCCCCGGCGGTCTCCTGGCCGTGATCGAGATGGCCGGCTTCCCGCGCTTCCTCCCCGAGGACGTCGGCCGCGGGCGGCCCGGCCTGGAAGCCCGCTGCCACGCCGTACAGGCCCAGGAACACGCCGAGCGGATGCCGGAGCTGGGTTCCGACTGGGGCCCTCGCCTCTCCCGCGCCGGATTCACCGTCGTGACGGAACACCCCTTCGCCATCGATCTGCGTCCCCCGCTGCCCGAGCCCACCGGCCGCTACGCCCAGGCGTTCCTCCGCCGTATGCGGTCCCATGTGGCGGAGCGCCTGAGCCCCGAAGACCTGGCCACCCTCGACCACCTCATCGACAGCGACGGCCCGGACGGCGTGCTGCGACGCGACGACCTCGCCGTCCGCGCCGAGCGCACTCTGTGGGCGGCCCGCCGCCCGTGACCCGTCAACGGGCCGGCGGAAGCCCGAGGAAGTCGGCGAGCTGTTCGATCGCGTGGTCGAAGAACTCGTCCGTGGGGTCCACGCTGCCGACGAACTGACCGAACAGCTCGAAGCTCAGCATCCCGAACAACTGCGTCCACACCACGATGCCGCGGTTGAGCGTCTCCAGCGGCAGATCCGGCGCGATCCGCTCGCCGTCCGGCGCGACCAGCTCGCCCAGTGCCCGCAACTGACCGGCCAGGCCGTCGGTCAGGGGCGGGCCTTCGAACGCGGGCACGGGGTTCGTCTCCCGCAGGAGCCTGATCAGGACCAGCGGTACGCGCGCCGCCGAGGCGACCGTGTCCTGCGGGGCGGCGTATCCCGGGATCGGCGAACCGTAGATCAGGGCGTACTCATGCGGGTTGGCCCGCGCCCAGTCCCGGACCGCGTGACACGCCTTGCGCCAGCGCTCCCGCGGCGCGCCCCCCTCCGCGGCCTTCTCCGCCTGCTCGCCCATCGCGTCGTACGCGTCGATGATCAACGCGGTGAGCAGCTCGTCCCTGCTGGCGAAGTAGCGGTAGAGGGCCGACGACACCATGCCCAGCTCCCGGGCGACCGAGCGCAACGAGAGTTTCTGGGCGCCGTCCACCGCGAGCTGTCGCCGGGCCTCGTTCTTGATCTCCTGCGTGAGCTCCGCCCGAGCCCGGTCCCTGGCTGTCCGACTGGCGTTCATACCGACAGTGTGCCATGGACGAGAGCGGCGCACGACTCCGAGAGCACTGCTCTTGACTTGTGGGCGGGGTTCGGTGTTCAGTGATCTCAACAGAGAGCATTGCTCTCGCCGCCTGAACACCACTCTCGCACGCCGGGAGTCGAAGAGGGATGACATGACCGAGCTCCGCAACCTCAAGCCCAGCAAGTTCGACAGGATCTTCAACGGCCTCGCCAAGCGCCTGACGAAGCTCGGCATCGGCCTGGCCGGGAGCCAGATCCTGGCCGTTCGCGGCCGTAAGAGCGGCGAGTGGCGCACCACCCCGGTCAACCCGCTCACCCTGCACGGCGAGCGCTACCTCGTCGCCCCGCGCGGCCACACCCAGTGGGTGCGCAATATGCGCGCGGCCGGCGGCGGCGAACTGCGGCTGGGCCGCAGGGTGGAGCCGTTCACCGCCGTCGAGGTCGAGGACGGCGTGAAGCCGGAGATCCTGCGGCTGTACCTGAAGAAGTGGGCGTGGGAGGTCGGCCGCTTCTTCGACGGTGTCGACGCGCAATCGAGCGACGAGAAGCTGCTGGAGATCGCGCCTGGATTCCCGGTGTTCAGGATCAGCGCGCGGGGCTGACCCGCGGGCCGCCTCCCCTCGACGCGTTCCACCGACCGCTTTACCCAACTCGCCCACGACGAAGGGAAACCCATGTCCGGCAACCGCCCGTCGCCCTCGCGGAACCACGTACGCACCACCGCGCTCACGATCGCGCTCGCCGCCGCGGGCGTACTCGGGACGGCCGCCCCGCAGGCCCAAGCCGCACCAGCGAGAGCGAAGGCCGCCCAGGCCGCCCACCACAACGACCCCTCCACCTGCCGCGGCGAGGGCGTCGACCCCACGGCCCGGATCCGCTACCGGTCCGACGTCGTGATCAAGGCTCCGCTGAGCACCGTCTTCGCGCTGCAGACCGACGTGGAGCGCTGGCCGGGCTGGCAGCCCTCCGTCCGCACCATGGAACGCCTCGACCCCGGCCCGCTCCGGAAGGGTTCCCGGTTCCGGTGGACCACCCCGGCGCCGGCCACCCCGACCACCCCCGCCACCACCCTCGACATCACCTCCACCGTTCATCAGCTCAAGCGCGACTCCTGCATCCGGTGGAGCGGACCCGCGATCGGCGAAGGGCTGCGCATCGACGAGGGCGTCCATGTGTGGACCTTCACCAAGGTCGGGGGAGGCGTCCGGGTCCACACCGAGGAAACGTGGCGGGGCGACCAGGTCGAAGCGGATGTCCCCACCGCGACCGAGGCCCTGGGCCAGGGCCTCGAAGCGTGGTTGAGCGATCTGAAGACCACCGCCGAGGCCGCCAACCGCCATGACCGGCGGCCTCTTTGACTTCACCCATGAGTGATGCATAACTGTTCGCCGCAGGTCGTACGGCTCTGGAGGCGCTCCGTGGATGAAGCAGAAGTGGCGAACGAGACGAAACCGGAAGGCGCGGAGCCGGAAAGCGTGGAGCTGGAAGGCGCGAAACGGGAAGGCGCGAAGCCGGAAGGCGCGGAAGCACGCTGCCCCCTCGGCGACTTCCCGTTCGCCACCGAGCACCCCCTCGAACCGCCGAAGGAGTGGGCGGCGCTACGGGCGGAGGGCTGCCCCATCCCGGAGCTGAGGCTGCGCTCCACCGGCGCCCCGGTGCGGGTGCTGACCCGGTACGAGGATGTGCACGCGATGCTGTCCGATCCCCGCTTCCCCCGTGACGTGAGCGAGGCGGGGCCGGACGGGACCGGCACGGGCGAACGGCACCAGCGCTGGCGGCGCCTGGTGGGCCAGGCGCTCACCGCCAAGCGGGTCACCGCGCTCCGCCCCCGGATCGTCACCATCGGCCACGCCCTGGTGGACGCGATGGAGGCCGGCCCGACCCCCGCCGACCTCTGGGCTGGTTTCGCGTATCCGTTCCCGGCGCGGGTGGTCGGCGCCCTGCTGGGCGTACCGGAGGCGGACTGGGACCGCTTCGCGTACTGGTCGGGCGCCCTGTTCGGCGGGGACCGCTACGGCGAACAGGAGACCCGCACCGCCCGCGAGGAGCTTCTGGTGTATCTGGGTGAGCATGTGGCCCGGACGCGGAGCGCACCGGGAGACGACCTGCTCAGCAAGCTGATCGAGATCACCGACGCCGCCGACCCCCGCCCGCCCGAGGCGGTCCTGGTCCAGATCGCGCAGGGCCTGATGCACGCCGGGCACGAGACGACGTCCAGCGTCATCGGGAAGCTGGTCCCGGTCCTGCTGGACGACCGCTCCCGCTGGCAGCGCCTGCTGGACGACCGCTCCCTGATCCGCCCGGCCGTCGAGGAGTTGCTGCGCTTCGACGTCAACCGCGGTCCGGGCATGCCGCGTTATCTGACGGAGGACGCCCGACTGGGCGGCGAGGTGATCCCGAAGGGCAGCACCACCGTGTCGGTCGTGGCCTCCGCCAACCGCGACGAGCGGATGTTCCCCGACCCGGACCACCTGGACCTGACCCGCACCCCCAACCGTCACCTCGCCTTCGGTGCCGGCGCCCACTCCTGCATAGGCCAGGCCCTGGCCCGCACCGAACTGCACGTCGCCCTGGAAACCCTCCTGGACCGCCTCCCCGGCCTGGCCCTGGCCGTCCCGTCCGCCGAGCTGGCGCGCCGCGCCGGAGTGCTCACGGACAGCTTCGAGCAGGTCCCGGTGGTGTGGTGACGACCGCCGACCGGCTCCGGGGCTCCGGGGCTGACGACCTTGTCGCGGGGGCTAGTGGCTGTCGGGCACCGACGTGTGGTCAGCCGCCGAAGGACCAGAGAAGGGCGGTGAAGCCGACGAACCCAACGGCGCCGAGGGCGGTTCCGGCGACGGCGATCCACAGCCGCCCGACCCCGCGGCGGGCATGGTGAACACCCATGGCCCCGAGAACGACGGCAAGCGCCCCGGCGATGATCGTCCACGGCAGAGTGACGAGCACGAGCGCGGGCACCCACGCGCCCACGACGGAGAACACACCGAGAACAAGCGCGGTGGGCCCCAACGCGACGGCGGGCGAGTCACTTCCCCCGGCCCCGGACACGGTCGACTCGGACATGACCTGCACCCCCATGGGATGGGTTCCTGTTCCGCACCGATCGTACCGATGGGGGCGCGGCCGACCGATGGGGGCCGGGCGTGATCGGGGTTTGCGCAGCGTGGCCCCTTGGCGGTGCGGACCTTCACTTCCGGTCGGGGACCAGCCGGAACATTCCGGCGGCCGCCTCGCGGATGGCGTCGCGACGAGCGGCCACGCTGTCCATGGGCGGGCTCACAAGCCGGGTGTCAGGGCTACGGCTTCCGTACGGCGTCGGCGATGACGGTGGTGACCATCTTGCGGACGGCCCCGGCGTCCGGCGGCGCGGCTTCGCGGTCCGCGAAGAGCAGATGCCCGGCCCCGATCACCGTGGGGGCGAGCGCGTCGATGTCGGCGTCGGCCGCGATGCGCCCCCGCTCCCGCTCGGCGGTGAGGTAGGAGGCGATCATGGCCGTGGCTTCCGTCAGGAGCGGCACGCCGGTCGGTGTGGTCTCGCGGAGCCGGGCGCGTAGTTCGTCCCGCGAGGTGACGAGGCTGACGATGGCCACGGCGACCGACTCGAACAGGGTGGTCAGCGCGGCGGCGAGGCGGTCGGCCACGCTGCCGGTCCCGGCGGCGTCGCGCAGGGCGGCGGACTGGTGGTCGAGCCGGGCGACGCGATCCCGTACGAGCTCGGCGAGGAAGGCGTCGAAGTCGGCGAAGTGCCGGTGCAGAACGCCCTTCGCGCAGTTCGCCTCCGTGGTGACCGCCCGACTGGTCAGCGCGCTCGGCCCGTCCCGGAGCAGGACTCGCTCGGCGGCCTGGAACAACTGCTCGCGTACGTCACGCATGGCCACCCCTGTTGGCACCGTGCGTCCCTCCTCACCTCGCTTGTGCGCCCGCCCGGTTGACGAGTGGGCAAGTGCCCACTCATAGTGGGCGCATGCCCACTCTACCGTTCTCCGGGAACGAACCCCATCAACATCGGCAGCTGGCCGAGTCGTTCGGCGTGGACGCCGAACGCTATGACCAGGCCCGGCCCCGCTACCCCCAGGCCATGGTGGACCGGATCGCCACCGGCGGTCCCGATGCCCTGGACATCCTCGACGTCGGCTGTGGCACCGGTATCGCGGCCCGGCAGTTCCAGCAGACCGGCCGCACGGTGCTCGGCGTCGAGCCGGACGTGCGGATGGCCGATGTGGCGCGGCGGCTCGGGACGGAGGTCGAGGTCGCGACGTTCGAGGCCTGGGATCCGGCCGGCCGGGAATTCGACGCCGTGATCGCGGGCCAGGCGTGGCACTGGATCGATCCGGTCGCGGGGGCGGCCAAGGCCGCCCAGGTGCTGCGGCCCGGCGCCCGGCTGGCCGCGTTCTGGAACGTCTTCCGGTTGCCACCCGAGCTGGCGGACGCCGTCGCCGAGGTCTGCCGGCGGGTGATGCCCGACGCGCCGTTCGACTTCCGCGCGGTGACGCGGGGCGGCCTGGACGGGTATCAGCCGATCCTCGCCAAGGCGGTGGACGGGATACGGGCGGCGGGCGCGCTCGGCGAACCGGAACAGTGGCGGTTCGAGTGGGAGTGGACCTACACCCGGGACGCCTGGCTGGAGCAGATCCCCACCCAGGGCGCCTTCACCCGGCTTCCTCCGGCCGGGCTGGCGGAGGTGCTGGAGGGCGTTGGCGCGGCCATCGACGCGATGGGCGGCCGCTTCACCATGCCGTACACGACGGTGGTGATCATCGCGACCCGAACTGCCCCCGCCTGACGGCCCAGCGCTTACGGGCGCGTGGATCTCATGGGCGAGCGGGGCCACATCGCCGATGTCCCGCTGCCACGCGGCGGGTAACTGCCCCCGGCGAACCGCGCGGCACCGACAGCCAACGTCCACACCAGGAGCGGAAACGCCGCGACTCGCTCCATGCCTCCCATACCCAGTCCCAGGTAGTGGCGGGAAAGGAAGAGCCCGAAGGCCGTGATCGCGGTGATGCCCAGCAGGCCGGTCGCCCAACGCAGTGGACGTGCGACGTCGTTCGCCAGGCCGGCTGCCGCCCACAGCAGGCCGATGTTGCCCGTTCCCATGATGAGCAGGGCACCCAGGACGTGCTGGTTCTCGTGGACGTCCGCGGGCGCCAGCCCGGCGAGTACGAATCCCAGACCGGCACCGGCCAGGAGGAACCGGGCCACGGTGGCGGTCGCGGCCCGGCGCCACAGGGGACCGGTCAGGACGGCGCCGACGACGAGGAGCGTTCCCAGAACGATGAACGAGACGTTCATCAGGCCGTGTTCGGGAGAGCAGATATACCGTGGCTCGGGTTCCCGCTGCATGGCGCAGTGAGCGTTCCCCAAGTCGCTGATGTTGTTCCGCGCCCAGCTGTACGGTCTCGCCCAGGCTGACTCCACGATCGCGTGGACCACGAAGAACTGGACCACACCGGCGATCCATGCGGAATATCCGATCCGAGCCTTCACCTGTCCGCCTTCTGTCGCGCGACTTCCGTATGAGCCAGCGGATCACGCGGCGATGGCCTCGGACACTCCGATGAACCCCCGAAGCGGGGTGGGGCAGGCCCTACGCGGGGGCGCGTCTCATGGCTTCGCGGAAGGCGGTCGGCGCCTCGGACAACCCCACCCTTCGCTCACGGGCCTTCGCCGACCTGCTCGCCACCAGACCCCGGCTCGGACGTCTCGGCACGCACCGGCCCCAGCCGCGGTCGCTTGGCGGTGCGGCCGTCGCCGGAGGAGCGGCCGCGGAGGCGGCGGGTGAGCCAGGGGCCGAGGAAGGTGGCGGTCCAGCGGAGTTCGTCCGTGGCGGCACGCCATCCGGTGGGTGCGGGCGTCGCCGGTGGCGGCAGGGGGTGGCTCCAGGTGTCGTCGGAGCCGGGGAGGCCGAGGGTGTGGGCGAGGGCGGCGGCGATGCGCTGGTGGCCGATGGGGCTGGCGTGGAGGCGGTCGTGACTCCACAGGCGGGGGTCGGTGACGACGGGGTAGTGGCCGGTCTCGGCGACGGTGACGCCATGGCGCCGGGCGGCTTCGCGGATGCGCTCGTTCAGGGCCATGACGCGCGGGGTGAGGGGGCGCGCCAGGGGGCTGATGCGGGCGGCGTCGGGGAAGGTGAGCGTGGCGACGCGGGCGCCCCGCGCGGTGAGCGCGGCGAACATCGCCTCCAGGTGGTGGGCGGTGTGATCGGCGTCGAAGCGGGGGCGGAGGAGATCGTTGACACCGGCGACGACGGTCGCCAGGTCGGGGCGGAGGGCCAGGGCGGGCGCGAGCTGCTCCGCGTGGACCTGCGCGGCGAGACGGCCCCGTACGGCGAGATTGGCGTACGAGAGGCCGGGGTTCGCGTCGGCGAGGTGCTCGGCGAGGCGGTCGGCGAACCCGCGCAGACCTGTGACGTCGTCGCCGTCGCCCAGGCCCTCGGTCTGGCTGTCGCCCAGCGCGACATAGCGGCTGTACGGCGCGTCAGTGTCGGGCACGGCTGTGCTGCCTCTCTCGCAGGATCGTGATCGTGCGCTCGCACCAGTCGCGGTTGCCCTGTTCGAGCGCCAGGCCGCGCAGACACGTCAGGTACGGGCCGATGCGGTGGCCGTGGCGCAGGAACTCCTCCTCTGTGAGGTCACCGCGCAGCTTGCGCAGCAGTTTGCCGAAGAGCTGGATCTTGGCCTCGGCGAAGGTGGCACGCTCGGCGAGCTGGGCGATCAGGGTCTCGGTGTCGACGTGGTCGGCGGCCTGGACCTTGACGAGCAGGTCGTCCCGGATGAAGGTCGGCTTGGCGAACGCCGCCGTGAACTCCTCCAGCTCCGCCAGCCCGGTCTCGGTCACATGGAACAACCGCTTGGTGGGGCGGGTCTCCTGGACCACCGACCGGCCCGCGATGAGCCCGTCCTTCTCCAGGCGGGCCAGCTCGGCGTAGAGCTGCTGTGGCTGGGCGTGCCAGAAGTTCGCCACGCCGATGTCGAACGCCTTGGTCAGCTGGTATCCGCTGAGCTCCCCCTCGAGCAGTGCCGCCAGCACGGCGTGGCGCAGGGCCATCGGATCGCCTCCTTCACGTCTCCGTGCCTCCGTATGCGTCTGCATGCTGCCTCCGCATGCCTCTGTCGCTGGACACGCGACCATGATAGTCATGAAAATGACTACTCACATCCATGACTATGAAAGCAGGCGGGTGTGCGATGACCACTGCCGACCGTTTCCGTACCGCCATCGACAACCGGGACCTCGCGGCCCTGGACGACCTCTTCACCGAGGACATCCGCTTCTACAGCCCCGTCAAGTTCACCCCCTTCGAGGGCAAGCCGATGGTGCTGGGCCTCTTCGGGGTCCTGCTGCGCACCTTCCAGGACTTCCGCTACATCGGCGACTACACCGGCACCGCGCAGACCAGCACCGACGGCGTCGCCGCACAGTCGGCGGCGCTGCTCTTCCGCACCCGGATCGGCGACAAGGAGATCCACGGCATCGATCTGCTGCACTTCGCCGACGACGGCCGCATCAAGGAGTTCACCGTCATGGTCCGCCCCCAGTCCGCCGTCCACGCCCTCGGCGAGGCGGTCCTCGCGGGCCTGGTCGAGGACGGCCTCGCACCGGCACCGGCGCCGTCCGGCCAGTAGCGAGGACGGCTCGCACCTCGCCGCGTCGCCGCACTGGGCGGAAGCGGCGGTTCTCAGTCCTTCAAGACGCCGGCGGAGCGGGCGGAGTCGAGCCACAGCGGGAATTCATGGAGTAGCTGATCGTAGAGGGCGGTGTCGGAAAGGGTCTTCGGCGTCGGCCCCGTGGCGAAGAAGCCGGCGTTGTCGACGACGCGGCGGCTCGGCACCGGCAGGTCGTCGAGTCGGCGCAGGAAGCGGAATTCGTCGTCGCCGAACCCGATGAACTGCCAGAAGATGGGCAGGCTCGCGGCCGTGCACAGTATGTGTTCCGCCGCCGCCTTGGACGTGGGGGAGCCGTCGGTCTGGAAGACGACGAACGCCGGGTCGTCGGCCCCGGATGCCTGGTAGTGGTCGATGACGGCCTGCATGGCGACGTGGTAGTTGGTGCGGCCCATGTGGCCCATCGAGTCGTGCAGGGGGTTGATCCGGTCCTGGTAGGCGTCGAGGCCGATCTCGGCGGTTCCGTCGATGTCCGTGGAGAAGAAGACGACCGGTACGACCCCGTCGTCATCGAGGTTCGCCGCGAGGGCGAGTGTCTGCTCGGCCAAGTGCTGTACGGAGCCGTTCCGGTAGTACTTGCGCATGCTTCCGGAGCGGTCCAGCACCAGGTACACCGCGGCCCGTTGCCCAGCGGCTTCGTGCTTGGCCAAGGAGACCGCGGCGGTCTTGTAGAGGCTGACCAGCCCCGGAGCCTGGGCGGCGACCTTCTCCAGGCTGATCGCGGGAGCTGACGCCGTGGGGCGCTTGCGGTAGTCGATTTTCGGACGCTTGCTGTAATCGATTGCCATAGCCGGTGATTGTCCCTCAACTGATGAAATACGTCTCGCCCTTGGCGAATGCCCTTGACGAATGACCTTGGCGAATGCCTTTCAGGGGCGTACCTCGACGGTGATGGACGTACGCGCGGCGCCGTTCATTCGGGACGGCGGGAGTCCGTCTCCCGTGTGACGAGGGATCGGCGCCCCGCCGCGAGGGTGTCGAGGGTGCGGGGCGACCCGTGCAGGCGGTCGGCCAGGGCGTCCGTCATCGTGACGAGGCAGCGGGGCTCCACCGAGCGGGCGGAGAAGTACGCCGTGGCGAAGGCGAGCTGCCCGGTGAACACGCGGTCGTCGTCCACGAACACGGCCGCCGCCAGGGAATCCAGCAACCGGCCCAGAAAGTCGGTGCCCTCCTCGTGCTCTCTGACCGAGGTGTCCGAGCTGCCCGAGGTGCCTGGGCTGTCCGTGCTGCTTGGGCTGTCCGAGCGGGCCCGCAGGCCGGGGAACACATCACGCAGTACGTATGCCAAGTGCGCCAGCAGTTCGGGCCGTCGTCTGACGAGTACCGCGTACTCCTCCACCGCGGCGGCCTGGACCGAGGACCGCCCGCACCGCACCGGCGGCCAGCGGCGAAGCAGCGCTTCCGCCGCGTCGCGGGCGTCCGCCGCGTACAGGTCCGCGCCCAGCGCGTACGCCCAAGTGCCCTCGGGGCCGAACCCCGGGCCGCCCGCCATCACCGGGACACCGGCGCATCTGCAGGTCTCGATCTGCCGGTGTGCGTGCGGGAGGTTGAACGTCAGCGTGCACGAGAGGGCGACGACGTCGGGGCCGGTCTGATGGACGCACGAGAGGAGTTCGCCCGGGGAGACCGAGCCGCCGAGCGAGCGCACCTGGAAGCCGCGCAGGCGCAGCACCTCGGCGAGGATGTGGGAGGGCAGCACATGCCATTCGCCGTCGCCGCACGCCACCAGCACCTGGCCCGGTGAACCGCCGCTCACGGGGGCCGCGGCCGCGGCCGCGTCCACCGTCAGCCTGCTGACATGGGTGGCCGCGTGTTCCCGCGCCACCGTCCACTCGCCGGACGCCCACCTCTCACCGACCCTCACCTGGGCGGGTGCCACCAGTCCGAGCAGTACGTCCTCCGCGCTCACGCCGCTCGCCACCAGACCGACCGCCAGCTCCAGCGCTCCGCCCTCGTCCGCGTCCGCCAGGCAGGCGTCGAAGTCCGCCCGGACGGCGTCGGTGATCCCGTTCGCATTCATGGGCTGCCGGGCTCCCCGGCGCTCGCGGACCCGCCGGGGCCCTCGGGGCTCTTGGGGCTCTCGGGGCTCTCGGACCGACGGTGCGGTGGTGAGCCACGGCGGGGAGGCGCCTGAAGCGTCAGGAGGGAGATGTCGTCGTGCGGGCGGCCGGCGAGCCATTCGGTCGTGAGGAGCTCCAGCCGCTCGGCGACCGACGGTGCCTGCATGCCGACGCAGCTCGCCAGCGCGTCGACGAGGCGTTCGTCGCCGTAGATCTCCCGCCCGCTCACCCCACCTCGCGCCTCGGTGAGCCCGTCGCTGTAGAGGAGCATCAGCTCACCGGGTTCGAGGCGGAACTCCGTACGGCCGAAACTGGGATCGGGCACCGCCCCGACGAGCATGCCCTCGCAGACGATCTCCTCCACCCGTCCGTCGCCACGAAGCGTGAGCGGGAAGAGATGGCCGCCGCTGGCGATCTCCACCTTCACCGAGCCGTCGCCGCGGGGCCGGGCGGAGCCCGTGACCAGGGTCGTGAAGCGGTGGCCCGCGCTGATGACGAGATCGTTGAGCAACTGGAGGTCGCCCAGGGGATCGGGCCCCCTCCTGACCATGGCCAGGGTGCGCATGCTCTGCCGTACGTGCCCCGCCAGCACCGCGGCCTCCGCACCCTTGCCGGACACATCGCCGAAGAAGAACGTGACCCCGCCCGCGGGGCAAGGCGCCACGTGGTAGTAGTCGCCGCTGATGCGCAGCGCCTCCGCGGCCGGGCGGTAGGCGGCGCCGAGCCTGAGCCCGTCGACCGCCGGCAGCGGCTCCGGAGCCAGGCCGGCCTGGAGGACGGCCATGGTGTGGGCCTGCTGCGAGTAGAGCGCGGCCGTCGCCAGCGCGAGTCCGGCCCGTTCGGCGAACCGATGCGCCAGTTCGATGTCCGCGGCCTCCAGGCGGGCGCGCTCCGGGCCGCGCAACATGATCAGCGCACCGGCCGGTACCCCTCCCGCGCCGAGCTGGACCACCAGCGCCTCCTCGCCGCGAACGAACTCACCCGGCATGACGTCGTCGAGCGCGGCCAGCTCCCGGGGGCGTATGACGGCGGGGCGCGGCTGGAGCCCGTACAGCGCGTCCGAGACCTTGGGCACCCGCTCGAGTGTCTCGACCGCCACCTCCCCGGCGGACCGGGCATCGCCCGGACCCGCCCGGTGCCAGCGCGTACGCCGTCCACTCGCGGGCAGGACGACCACGGACGCGTCCGCCAGCCTCGGGATCACCATCTCCACGAGTGCGCGGGCGCTACGGCCGTGATGGAGCGAGGCGCCCAGGCGCCGGGTGGTCTCCTCCAGGAAGGCGGACCTGTCGCGCTCCTCGAAGAGCGCGGCCTCTGCCTCCTGGGCGCCGCTGACCTGGTGGACCAGCCATACCGCCGGTCCACCGGCCGTGTGCAGACGACCGCGGAGCCTGCGGCCCCCGTGGACGGCGTGGAAACGCTCCGCCCGGCGGGCGGCGGCACGGGCGAGCGGCGCCGCCGACGACATGCTCACCGGGCTCCCCGGGCGCAGCCCGGGGAAGAGACGGGCGGCGGCGCGGTTGAACCCGCGGACGGGCCCGTCGACCCGGTCGCAGATGACGACGGCCTCGTCAACAAGATCCAGCAGCTCGCCCAGCCGCGCCGGGGCGCAGCCCCATACGCCCCTGCCATCGCTGCCGCCGTCGCCCGTCATCGGCCACCGCCTCTTGCGCGCTCCGCCGCCGCGCCGTTGAAGCCCGGTTTATCCCCCCTGTCTATTCTGTCCGTTCTTCTGCGCTACCTGTTCTTCTGCGCTACCCGTCCGGCGTGGTCGGTCGTGGCTGCCGGTAGGGGCGGGCGCGGGGCCGGGCGGCGGTGTCGGGCCCGGCGCGGACCTCCGGAAGAGGGTGGATTCAGAGGAAGCTCAGAACTTCTCGTGACAGTCTGGCGCGCCTCACAGACCGGCATACGGGCCCCATGTGCTGCGCCGACCGCTCATGGCTATTTCTGGAGGAAACCCCCGATGAGCCTCACCGTTGTCAACGGATTGCCCGCACACGTCCTGGTCGTGCACTTCGTCGTCGTGTTCGTTCCCCTGAGCGCCCTGGCGGTCGTGGTCGGCGCGGTCTGGCCGAGTGCGGCCCGGCGGATGGGGATTGTTCTTCCACTGCTGGCCCTCGTGACGCTGGCGAGCGTGCCCGTGGCCACGAACGCCGGCGAGTGGCTGGAGGAGCACGTCGACAGCAACGCGCTGGTGCGCAGGCACGCCGAACTGGGCGACGGGTTGCTTCCCTGGGCCGCGGGCCTGTTCGTGCTGGCGGTGGCGGTCTGGTGGACGACCCGCAGGTCGGCGTCGGTGGCGGCGGCCCCCGGGGAGCGGACCCGGACGGTCACGTCCCGGTCCGCGCTGGTGCTCCGGGTAGCGGTAGCGGTGCTCTCCGTCGCGGTGGCCGCGGGCGCCGTCGTGGACGTGTACCGGATCGGCGACTCCGGAGCGAAGGCCGCCTGGCACGACGCCTTCTCCAAGACCCCCGCCGGCGGCGGACATGGTGACAACGGCTGACACCCTCGGCCCGGCTGTCACTGGATGACGGGGGTGGGGACGGGGCCGGCCGGAAGCCGCTACGTGCTCATCCCCCGGCCGGGGCGACACCGATCGGGCAGGCGACCCCGGTGCCCCCGATGCCGCAGTAGCCGCCGGGGTTCCTGTCCAAGTACTGCTGGTGATATGCCTCGGCCGGGTAGAAGGGGCCCGCGGGGAGGATTTCGGTGGTGATCTCGCCGTGGCCGGAGCCCGTCAGGACGGACTGGTAGGCGGCGCGGGAGGACTCGGCCCGGGACTGCTGCTCGGGGGAGTGGGTGTAGATCGCCGAGCGGTACTGGGTGCCGACGTCGTTGCCCTGGCGGAAGCCCTGGGTGGGGTCGTGGGACTCCCAGAAGAGCTTCAGGAGGGTGGCGTAAGAGGTGATCTTCGGGTCGAAGACGACGCGGACGGCCTCGGTGTGGCCGGTGAGGCCGCTGCAGACCTCCTCGTAGGTGGGGTTCTCGGTGTGGCCGCCCTGGTAGCCGACGAGGGTGGTCCACACGCCCGGGGCCTGCCAGAACTTCCGCTCCGCGCCCCAGAAGCAGCCCAGTCCGAAGTCGGCGACGACCAGGCCCTCCGGATAGGGGCCGGTCAGGGGGTTGCCGAGGACCGTGTGGCGGTCGGGGACGCGGAAGCCCGGTTCGGGCCGGCCCTTCAGCGCCTCCTCGGCGGTGGGGAGGTGGTTCCTGTGGCGGCTGAACAGCATGTTCGGGCTCCTCGCGGGACGGGTACGGCGGCTGCCACGTTCGCGCGGCGTGCTTTCACTTCAACGGGTACGGGGGTGCGGGAATTCCGGGCCCCTCACGGCCCGCCCGACCGCGGCAGGGTCACCGGGGTGGTGCCACCGCGGCAGGGTCACCGGGGTGGTGTCACCGCGGCAGCGTCGCCGGGGTGCCGCCGCCGCCCTCCCAGCCCGCCACCGCCAGCGCCCGGTAGACGGTGTACTCGGCCGCCGGATCCGTCCCGTACGACCACGGGACCGCGCCCACGTGGCCGTCCACGTGGCGAAGCTGCTCCAGGGCCTCCGCGTAGCGCTCCGCGCGGACCAGGAAGAAGACCAGCAGGTGGCGGACGTGCGGCAGTACCGGGTGGTCGGCGGGGGCCTGGCGGACGGCGTAGAGGGCGCCCTCCATCGCCTTGGTGATCACCTCGCTGCGGTAGAGGGTGCGCACGAGGTTGGCCTCCGGCAGGTGCTCGAAGACGCCGAAGAGGGGCAGGGCGGGGAGGAGGCTCTTCGCGGGGGCGGAGGCGGCGGCCGCGTGGGTGAAGGCGTCGGCGCGGTCCTGGGAGCCGTGCCACTTCTCGCACCAGTAGTGGAGGGCGGCCAGATGGGCGCCCATGTGGTGCGGGGCGAGCTGGGTGACCTTGGTCCACAGCTCCTCGAAGTCGGCCTGCCGGTAGGCCAGACCGCGGGCCACGCCGAGCTCGATGATGTGCGGCACCGGGTCCTCCGGGGCCAGCCGGGCCGCCTCGTGGCAGACGTCCCGGGCCTCCTCCAGGATCATCCGGAAGTCCTGCGAGGACGGGTCGAGCAGCGCCTGGCGGACCAGGAACTCCGCGTGCACCGCCGCCGCGCCCGGGTCCTCGGGGGCCGCCACCCGCCAGGTGCGCAGCCACATGCCGCCCTGGCCGGGGGCCTGGGCGAGCTCGAAGGCCGCCGCCCCGGCCAGCGTCTGCACCCGCTGCCAGCGCAGCTCCGAGGTGGCGTCGGTGAGGGCGAGGAGGCGGGCGGCCGGCTGCCAGTCCTGCCGGGCCTGGACCTCCTCCAGCGCGTCGATCAGCTGCCGGTCCGGGCCGGGCAGCCGTACGTCCAGCCGCTCGCGCGGGACGAAGCCGTACTCCTGTGGGTCCGAGGCGCGCATCGCGCCCTGCACGGCCCCGCGGCTCCCGCGCATCCGCCGCAATGCCGGTACGACGATCAGCCCGCCGATCATGACGATGGCGATGAGGAAGATGAGAAGCTCCATGAGGTGTCCCCGTGTGAAGGCCCGTAACGGCTTGTGGTGCGGAACGGCTTGTGGTCCAGCCTATGCGCCCCGGCGGTCGTTGAATCCAGCACGGGCGCCTCGGGCGTTACGCTCGGGCTCATGAGCCACCAGCACCCCCAGGGGCATCCTCAGAGTTTCGAGACGCTCGCCATCCACGCGGGCCAGGAGGCGGACTCCCTCACCGGCGCCGTCGTCCCCCCGATCTACCAGGTCTCCACCTACAAGCAGGACGGCGTGGGGGGTCTGCGGGGCGGCTATGAGTACAGCCGTTCCGCCAACCCCACCCGCACCGCGCTCGAGGAGAACCTGGCGGCGCTGGAGGGCGGCCGCCGCGGCCTGGCCTTCGCCTCGGGCCTCGCCGCCGAGGACTGCCTGCTGCGCACGCTCCTGGTGCCGGGCGACCACGTCGTGATCCCGAACGACGCGTACGGCGGTACGTTCCGCCTGTTCGCGAAGGTCGTGGAGCGCTGGGGCGTGGAGTGGTCGGTCGCCGACAGCTCCGACCCGGCGGCGGTACGGGCCGCGCTCCGCCCCCGTACGAAGGTGATCTGGGTCGAGACGCCCAGCAACCCACTGCTCGGCATCACCGACATCGCCGCCGTCGCCGATGTCGCCCGCGAGGCGGGGGCCCGGCTGGTGGTGGACAACACCTTCGCCAGCCCGTACCTCCAGCAGCCGCTCGCGCTCGGCGCGGACGTCGTGGTGCACTCCACCACCAAGTACATGGGCGGGCACTCGGACGTCGTCGGCGGTGCGCTGATCGTCTCCGACCCCGGCCTCGGCGACGAACTCGCCTTCCACCAGAACGCGATGGGTGCCATCGCCGGGCCCTTCGACTCCTGGCTGGTGATGCGCGGCATCAAGACCCTCGCCGTCCGGATGGACCGGCACAGCGCGAACGCCACGCGGATCGCGGAGATGCTCACCGCGCACCCCAAGGTGACCCAGGTCTACTACCCGGGGCTGCTGGAGCACGCGGGGCACGAGATCGCGGCCAAGCAGATGCGCGCCTTCGGCGGCATGGTGTCGTTCCGGGTCGCGGGCGGCGAGGAGGCGGCGGTCGAGGTGTGCGACCGGGCGCGGCTGTTCACGCTGGGGGAGTCCCTCGGCGGCGTCGAGTCGCTGATCGAGCACCCGGGGCGGATGACGCACGCTTCGGCCGCGGGCTCGGCGCTCGAGGTGCCGGCCGATCTCGTACGGCTGTCGGTGGGCATCGAGTCGGTCGACGATCTGCTGATGGATCTGAGCCAGGCTCTGGGCTGAAGACCAGCTTCGGGCTGAAGACCAGCTTCGGGCTGAAGACCAGCTTCGGGCTGAAGACCAGCTCCGGGCTGAAGACCAGCTCCGGGCTGACGCCTGGGCTGCGGATTTCTGAGGCTGTCACCTTCCCTCGAGGTGTCCCCTTGAGGGGTCACCACCCCTCGAGGGGAGGGGTGGTGTCGGTGGGCGGCGGCGCGGCCCACGGTTCGACGATCGCCGCCCAGACGCCGAACGCGACGACCGCGGCGAGCAGCAGCAGCCAGCCGATGGTGCGTACGACTTGGTGGCGGTGGAGCATCCGCCGCCCCCGTTCGGCCGCCCGGCCCGCCAGATCCGGCGGCAGCGCCGGATGCGGGCCCTCCAGCATCCGGCGGACCTCGGTCTCCTTGCGGTCCGGGAAGCTCATGGGGCGGCCCCGGCTCCTGCCTCGGCCCCGGCTCCCGCGTCGGCGCGCCCGGCCCCTGCTTCGGCGGCCCCGGCTCCCGCGTCGGTTCCTGCCCCCGTCGCGCCGGTGGCCGCCCGGCGGTCGGTGGTGCCGGTGGTGCCGGTGGACGGTGGTGTTCCGCCGGAAAGCGACGTTCCGCCGGAGGGCGACGTTCCGGCGGAGCGTGCCGTTCCGGCGGACGGACGCGTTCCAGTCGTGCCCGGCCGGGCCGCCGCGCTGCGCATCGCCGTGACCGCGCGGGTGCAGATCGCCCGGACCCGCTCGACCGGGAGCCCGAGCGCCGCCGCCGTCTGCTCCTCCGCGACCCCCTCGTACAGCCGCAGCACCAGCACCAGCCGCTCCTGCGGGGTGAGCCGGGCCAGGGTGCCGCCGCGCGGGCGGCGGTAGCGGTGGCCCCGGTGGGCGAACAGGGCGGCCAGCGTACGGCGGGTGTGGTCGTATGGATCCTCGCCGCGCAGCCGGTCCCAACGGGCGTACGTGCGCGCGAGCGCGGCGGTCAGCAGGCGCTCGGCGGCTTCGGTGTCCCCCGTCGGCTCCCCCGTGAGCAGTGTGGCCGCATGCAGCAGCCGGCCACCCGCGCCCGCGACGAATGCCTCGAATTCCCGGGCCCGGCGGCCATCCCGTGCTGCCCGCCGCTCTCGCACCACGCCCTCCGCCTCCCGTTCCTTTCAGGACACGGCAGGCACAGGCACCTGGTCAAGATGTCTGCGCCGGGTCAGGTGGCGGGCGCCGCCTGGGGCACCGTGCTGTGCGCGGCGGAGAGGGCGATGTTGAAGCGGGTCAGCAGGTCGCAGAAGAGATCGCGCTCCTCCGCCGTCCAGTCGCCGGTCACGCGGGACATCAGATCGCGTCGTGAGGAACGCACTTCCTCCAGGCGGGCCTTGCCGCGAGGGGAGAGCTGCAGCACGACCGCCCGGCCGTCCTCGGGGTGCGAGGTGCGCTTCACCATGCCGGAGTCGACCAGCGGGGCGACCTGGCGGGTCACGGTGGAGGAGTCGATGCCCATGCTCCCCGCAAGTGCCTTGACCCCCATGGGGCCTTCCTGGTCGAGCCGGTTGAGCAGCAGATACGCGGCTCGGTCCATGGAATTGCGGGCCTGGCCGACGCCGCCGAGCCGGGTCTGTTCCGCACGGCGGGCGAAGACGGCGACCTGATGCTGGAGCGCGTCCAGTACGCCGGTGTCGAGTTGAGTCGTCATGTCCGATTGGGTGGGCATGGCCTAGGGCTCACTTCATGCGGTGGTCTGTGGGATGTGGCACAGAGTACGCGGCTGGGGGCCTGCCCGTACGGGGGCTGCAGAAACCTGACGGCCCCCGAGCCACAACCTGCCGTTCTCAGCCGTTCCCCGGCGCCGTGGCCCGTCGGCGGCCCCTGGCCCGGCACCCGCTCGGGGCCGACTCGACCACCGGCCCGCGGCCGGCCCCGCCACCGGCTCGGCCCGCCGGGGCCTGCCGGGGGTGAGCTGCGAGACTGGGGACCATGGCTGCACGACACGGCGACGAGGACGGGCCCGGCTCCGGGTCCGGCCCGGCCTCGCACCTCACCTCTCCCGCCTCCGCGTCCGACCCCGCTCCGGCTCCGGCTCCGGCTCCCGCTCCGGCGTCCGAGGGTTCCGTATCCGGAGGTTCCGCCTCCGAGCGGTCCGGGACGACGATCACCCTCGACGACGTCCGCAGCGCGCAGAAGACGCTGTCGGGGATCTCCCGGCTCACCGCGCTGGAGGGCAGCCGCTATCTGTCCGGACTGGTCGGCGCGCCGGTCCACTTCAAGTGCGAGAACCTCCAGCGCACGGGGTCGTTCAAGCTGCGCGGCGGCTATGTGCGGATCGCGGGGCTGAGCCCGGAGGAGCGGGCGGCCGGGGTGGTGGCGGCGAGCGCCGGGAACCATGCGCAGGGCGTCGCCCTCGCGGCCTCGCTGCTGGGGGTTCGCTCGACGGTCTTCATGCCCGAGGGCGCTCCGCTGCCGAAGATCGCCGCCACTCGGGACTACGGCGCCGAGGTGCGGCTGTGCGGTCAGATCGTGGACGAGACGATGCGGGCGGCGAAGGAGTACGCCGAGCGCACGGGCGCGGTCTTCATCCATCCCTTCGACCATCCGGACATCATCGCCGGGCAGGGCACGGTGGGGCTGGAGATCCTGGAGCAGTGCCCCGAGGTGCGCACCGTGGTGGTGGGCATCGGCGGGGGCGGGCTGGCCGCCGGGATCGCGGTGGCGGTGAAGTCGCTGCGGCCGGATGTGCGGGTGGTGGGGGTGCAGGCGGAGGGCGCCGCGGCGTATCCGCCGTCGCTGGCGGCCGGGCGGCCGGTGACGATCGACGCGCCCGTGACGATGGCGGACGGCATCAAGGTGGGGCGGCCGGGCGATGTGCCGTTCCAGATCATCGAGAACCTCGTCGACGAGGTCCGTACGGTCACCGAGGACGAGCTGTCCAGTGCGCTGCTGCTCTGCCTGGAGCGGGCGAAGCTGGTGGTGGAGCCCGCGGGCGCGAGCCCGGTGGCCGCGCTGCTGTCGGCGCCGGAGTCCTTCGAGGGGCCGGTCGTCGCGGTGCTCTCGGGCGGCAACGTCGACCCGCTGCTGATGCAGCGCATCCTGCGGCACGGCATGGCCGCGGCGGGGCGCTATCTGTCGCTGCGGCTGCGGCTCACCGACCGGCCGGGCGCGCTGGCCACGCTGCTGGCGGTGCTGTCGACGCTGGACGCCAATGTGCTCGACGTCAGCCATGTCCGCACCAACCCGCGGCTCGGGCTGAGCGAGGCCGAGGTGGAGCTGCACCTGGAGACGAAGGGGCCGGACCACTGCGAGGACGTGCGGGGGGCGCTGCGCGGCGCCGGGTACACGGTGATGGCCTGACATCGGGACCGGGTGCCCGGTGATGGCCTGACATCGGGACCGGGTGCCCGGTGATGGCGTGACGTCGGGACCGGGTGCCCGGTGATGGCTCAACGCCTGGGGCGGGTCTGGGCCTGAGCCCGGCAACGGGTCCGCTCTCACGGGGGTAGCGGGGGTAACGGGGGTAGGGGTCCCCGCTCCGTCCCCCTCCGCGGCTCGCGTTCTTCATTTTATTCGTCTCGCGTATGTCGCGATGTATCGCGTCTGGATTACGATTGCCGTCCAGTTGCTGCCGAGCGCTGCCCATATGGGCGGACTTATGCCTTGATTAAGTGTGGAACTGACCCAACCCCGGGAGTGCCAACATGCCAGGCGCTATTCACGCCGAGGGTCTGGTGAAGACCTTCGGTGACGTAAAGGCTCTGGACGGCGTCGATCTCGACGTACCGGAAGGAACCGTGCTCGGACTGCTCGGCCCCAATGGCGCCGGCAAGACCACCGCGGTGCGCGTGCTCACCACGCTGCTGCGCCCGGACAGCGGAACGGCGGTGGTCGCGGGGGTGGATGTGCTCCAGAACCCCAACGAGGTCCGTCGCTCCATCGGGCTGTCCGGCCAGTTCGCCGCCGTGGACGAATATCTGACCGGCCGTGAGAACCTCCAAATGGTCGGCCAGCTCTACCAGATGGGAGCGCGGGAGGCCAAGGCCCGCGCGAGTGAGCTGCTGGAGCGGTTCAGCCTCGCGGATGCGGCCGATCGCACGGCCAAGACGTACTCCGGCGGGATGCGCAGAAGGCTGGACCTCGCCGCGGCCCTGGTGGTCAGCCCGCCTGTGATGTTCATGGACGAGCCCACCACCGGTCTGGATCCGCGTAACAGGCAGGCGCTGTGGGAGGTCATCCAGGAGCTGGTGGCGGGCGGTACGACGCTGCTGCTGACCACGCAGTATCTGGAGGAGGCGGACCATCTGGCGCATGACATCTGCGTGATCGACCGCGGCCGGGTCATCGCCCGCGGCACCTCCGACCAGCTCAAGGCCCGTACGGGCGGCGAGCGGGTGGAGGTCGTGGTGCATGAGCGCGAGGGCATCGCGGCGGCCGAGGAAGTGTTGCGGGTCCTGGGCAAGGGCGAGACGGCCGTGCAGGAGCACACCCGTAAGGTCACCGTCCCGGTTGTGGGCGGCGCCAAGCTGCTCGCCGAGGTCATCCGCGAACTGGACACCCGCGGTGTCGAGATCGACGACATCGGGCTGCGCCGCCCGACCCTGGACGACGTATTCATCTCGCTCACCGGCCATGGCGCCGGGAAGGGGGAGGCGAAATGAGCACGATGAGCGATTCCCTGGTCATCGCCCGACGGAATCTGATCCGGATGACCAGAATTCCCGAGATGGTCCTTTTTGGGCTGGTTCAGCCAGTGATGTTCGTGGTCCTCTTCACATACGTCTTCGGCGGCTCGATGAAGATCGGCAACAGCACCGACCCGGACGTCTACAAGAACTTCCTGATGGCCGGGATCTTCGCGCAGACCGTGACCTTCGCCACCGCGGGCGCGGGCGCGGGGATCGCGGAGGACATGCACAAGGGGTTGATCGACCGGTTCCGCTCGCTGCCGATGGCCCGGGGCGCGGTGCTCACCGGTCGGACCTTCGCCGATCTGGTGCAGACGACGCTCACCCTGGTGGTGCTGGCCGTCGTCGCGCTGATCGTGGGCTGGCGCCCCGGCTTCGCGGACTCGACCAACGTCGGGAAGATCCTGGGCGGCTTCGCCCTGCTGCTTCTTCTGGGGTACGCCTTCACCTGGATCGGGGCACTGATCGGGCTGTCGGTCCGCACCCCGGAGGCGGCGACGTCCGGCGGTCTGATCTGGCTGTTCCCGGTGACGTTCATCTCGAACGCCTTCGTGGACTCCAGCCAGATGACCCCCTGGCTGCGGCATATCGCCGAATGGAATCCGTTCAGCGCCACCGTGCAGGCGTGCCGCCGGCTCTTCGGCGACCCCGGTCTGTCCCAGTCCGGCGCCTGGCCGATGCAGCACCCGGTCTGGGCGTCGCTGATCTACTCGGCCCTGATCATCGTGGTCTTCCGGACGCTGGCGGTGCGCAAGTACCGCTCGGCGACCGCCTGACGGTACTTCGGGGGACAACGGGGGTGCGGGGGTGAGGGGTGAGACGTACCCGCGCCCGGGGGTGAGCGGGGGTGAGGGGAGTACGGGGGAGCCCCGGCCGTCCGGCCGGGGCTCCACGCCGGGCGTTCAGCCCTGGTAGGGCTTGGCCTCCAGGATTCGCACGGAGGCGGTGCGGCCGTTGGGGAGCTCGTACTCCGCGTCCTGGCCGACCTTCTTGCCGTTCACACCCGAACCCAGCGGGGACTGCGGCGAGTAGGTCTCGACGTCCGCGCTCGCGTACTCACGGGAGGCGAGCAGGAAGGTCAGGGTGTCGTCGGGGTCGCCGTCGAAGGCGATGGTGACCACCATGCCGGGGGCGACCACGCCGGTGTCCGCGGGGGCCTCGCCGACCTTCGCCTGCTGCAGGAGCTGCGTCAGCTGACGCACTCGGAGCTCCTGCTTGCCCTGCTCCTCCTTGGCGGCGTGGTAACCCCCGTTCTCCCGGAGGTCACCCTCCTCCCGGGCAGCCTCGATCTTCTTCGCGATCTCGACACGTGCGGGACCCGACAGGTACTCCAGCTCTGCCTTGAGCTGGTCGTACGCCTCCTGGGTCAGCCAGGTGACGTTCTCGCTGGTCTGGGTCACAGGTGCTCCTCGTCGGTGCTGGGAATACAAATGAACGCCCTACTCAGAAGGGTGCGCCTTCGTAGCCGGGCGAAACCACGAGCCTAACAATTCCGGCAAGAAACGGGGAGGAGGGAACTGGGCGCAATGCGTAGGAAACGCGTCAGCGCTGGTCAGATCGGGGCAGGTGCCCGACACGGCCCGTTCGATTATCGAACAGGCTCGCAGCCGATCAACTCGGCGCTGGTCGCCCGGGTCGTGGTCCGTACGGTCACGACCTTGACCATGTCCTCCTGGCGCTGGCCGAAGGTGAAGTCCTTCCGACCCACCTCGTCGTGGTACTTGTCCAGGGTACGCACCGTGCAGACGCCGGTCGCGTCCTTTTCCTTGCTGATCTCCAGCCGGACCTCGACGGCGTCGTCGGCGACCACCTTGAAACCGGTCAACCGGCCGCTGACGTCCTGACCGGCGATGTAGTCGTACCCGAACCACGCGATCAGGGCCAGCAGCCCGGCACCGAGCACGGCGCCGACGATCTTCAGCGTCCGGTCGGCACGCGCGTCCGCGGACCGGCCGTAACGCCCGTCGGGCAGCCCCTCGCGCACCGCGGTCATGGGCGTTCCTCCTGCTGGGGGAGAGATCGGAATTATTCGTCCCCGGTTTAGGTCACTATAGAAGCCGTCTTCCGCGACGAATCACTGAGGATCCAACTTGACTGAGCAGCTGCGTTTGATGGCCGTGCACGCGCACCCGGACGACGAGTCGAGCAAGGGCGCGGCCACCATGGCCAAGTACGTGTCCGAGGGGGTGGACGTGCTGGTCGCCACCTGCACAGGCGGGGAGCGCGGCTCCATCCTGAACCCCAAGCTCCAGGGTGACCCCTACATCGAGGAGCACATTCACGAGGTCCGCGCCAAGGAGATGGACGAGGCGCGGCAGATCCTCGGCGTCAGGCAGGAGTGGCTGGGCTTCGTGGACTCCGGACTGCCCGAGGGCGATCCGCTGCCGCCACTGCCCGAGGGCTGCTTCGCACTGCAGGACGTGGAGGCCGCGGCGGAGCCCCTGGTGAAGCTGATCCGCACGTTCAAGCCGCAGGTGATCACCACCTATGACGAGAACGGCGGCTATCCGCACCCCGACCACATCATGACCCACAAGATCTCGATGGTGGCCTTCGAGGCGGCCGGTGACCCCGAGAAGTACCCGGAGGCGGGGGAGGCCTGGCAGCCGCAGAAGCTCTACTACAACCAGGGCTTCAACCGGGCGCGCACCGTGGCGCTGCACGAGGCGCTGCTGGCCCGCGGGCTGGACTCGCCGTACGGGGAGTGGCTGGAGCGCTGGAAGTCGTTCGAGCGGCCGGAGCGCACCCTGACCACCTATGTGCCCTGCGCCGACTTCTTCGAGATCCGCGACAAGGCGCTGATCGCGCACCGTACGCAGATCGACCCCGACGGCGGCTGGTTCCGGGTGCCCATGGACATCCAGAAGGAGGTCTGGCCCACCGAGGAGTACGAGCTCGCGAAGTCGCTCGTGGACACTTCCCTCCCCGAGGACGACCTCTTCGCGGGCATCCGCAACAATTGAGCCCATGATGAGCGCCACCAGCACCCTCGCCATGACGCATCTCGTCCCGCTCGCCAAGGACCTGGACGAGAACAAGGTGACCCCGGGCGTCCTCGGTTTCATCGTCTTCGCCGTGATCGGCGCGGCGGTGTGGCTGCTGATGAAGTCCATGAACAAGCACATGAAGCGGGTGAACTTCGAGGAGGCGCCGGAGGAGCCCGGCAAGGCTCCGGCGGCGGCCACCACCACCGAAGGCGCCAAGGGCGAAGAGCGCACGGCCTGACCCCTGGCCGGGCCTGACCGCGTGTCCCACGCGCGGGACCCCACGGCCCGGCCGGACCTCGACCTCACCGCGAGGCCCCCGCTCCGTGCTTACCCGCGCCTTCCATGCCCCTCGTGCCCTCGGTGCCTCTCGTGCTCAGGCGCGGGGCCGGTCCGGCAGTACGGCCATGACCTCGCGCGAGTGGCGGCTCGGCACTGTGCCGAGCTGCCATGCCTGCCATCCCGTTTCCGGCTCGACGCCGCGCTCCAGCACCAGCGCGAACGCCTCGGCGCACCCCTCCAGCCGGGAATCGCCCGCCGTGCCCTCCTCACGCATCTCCCGCAGCAGCTCCGCCAGCTCCTCCTGGGCCACCGCCGTGCCGATCACCGAGCCGCCCGCGGAGGCGAACGGCAGCAGGGTGCAGCGCAGGAACCGGGCCCAGGAGCGGCCGCGCCGGTCCCCGTACCCCGCGAACAGCACCGCCGCCTCGTCGACCAGCTCCAGCGCCTGCGCCGCCTTGCCGTTTCCCGCGTCGATCACCGCCAGCTCGACACAGGACCACGCCTCGCCATGGGCCACGCCCACCCGGCGGAAGTCCTGCCGCGCGTCCTGGAGCAGCTGCCGGGCGAAGCCGCTGTTGCGCAGCGAGCCCGTCTGCGCCGCCCGCAGATCGCGGGTGACCCGCGCCGAGTGGTGACGGGCACACGCCAGCCCGTACACATCCCGCATCCGGCTGAACATCGTGCGGGCCCGCTCCAGCTCGCGCACCGCCGAGTCGTGGTCGCCGCGCTCCTCCAGCGCCTGGCCCAGGTAGTACAGCGTCCAGGCCTCACCCCGCGCGTCCTCGTTCTCCCGGTGGCGGGCCAGGGCCTGGCGGAGCTGGTCGACGGCGGTCGACGCCTCCCCGGCGACCAGCCGGGCCCGGGCGAGCTGGGTGAGGGCCCAGGCCTCACCGCGCTGGTCGTGGGTGCGGCTGTAGGCGTCCAGCGCCTCCCCCAGCTCGGTCTCGGCGCGCGGCACATCGCCCATCCGCAGACATGCCTGGCCGAGCTGGAAGTGCGCCCACGCCTGGCCGTGCAGGCTCTCGCTCTCCTGGTGCAGCTCCAGGGCCTCGCCCAGCAGCTCCAGCGCCTCGGCCAGCCCGCCGCGGTCGCGCTCCACCGCCGCCAGGGCGTGCATCGTCCAGGCCCGGTCGCCGCGCAGCTCATCGGCGCCCTGGAGCTCCAGCGCCTCGCGCAGCTTCGCCGCGGCCTCCACGAGATTGCCCTGGTGGTGCAGGGTGATGCCGAGACTGCACAGGGCGCGGGCCGCGCCCGCCTGGTGCTGGGCCTCGAAATACAGGTCCACCACCGAGGAGAGCGTGGTGCGCGCCTGGTCCAGCTCGCCGAGCTGGCGGGCCGCGATACCGGTGCGCCACTGCACGGACCGCATCAGCAGCCCCTGGTCGACGGCCTGGGTGAGCTCGCTGATCTCGCCCAGCCGGTAGAGATCGCCGCGCAGCAGGCAGTAGTCGCACAGCGCGCCCAGGAGGTGGAGCACCGCGGACTGGTCCACGCCCTCGGCATGGCGCAGCGCGGCGGTGATGAAGCTCGACTCGTCGTCCAGCCAGCGCAGCGCCGCGTCCAGCGAGGCGAAGCCATGGGCCGCGCCCCTGCCGAAGATGTCGGCCCGGGTGGAGGTCTTGCCGTCGACCAGCCGGATCACCGAGTCCGCCAGCTCGGCGTAGCTGCGGATCAGCCGCTCCTGCGCGGCGGTGCGCTGCTCCGGCTGCTCCTCGTCCAGCAGCCGGGCGTGGGCGAAGGAGCGCACCAGGTCATGGAGGCGATAGCGGCTGCCGCGCACATGCTGGATCAGCCCGGCCCGGCCGAGCGCCTCCAGATGGCGGCCGGCCTCCTGCTCATCGGCGTCCAGCAGCGCCGCGGCCGCCGCGCCGCCCAGACTGGCCCGCCCGGCCAGCGCCAGCCGGCGCAGCAGCCGCCGGGCGCCCTCCTGCTGGTCGGTGTACCGGAGCCACAGGGTGCGCTCGATCGCGCCCACCGGGCCGTACGCCTCCAGCTCTGTGACCAGGGCGGCGGGGGAGCGGGGGCCGAGCGAGGAGCCCGCGATCCGCAGCGCCAGCGGCAGCCGCCCGCACAGCTCGGCGATCCGCTCCACGGACTGCCCGTCGTAGGGGCCCGCGCCGGTGGGCTCCTCGGCGGAGGCCCGCAGCAGCTCCTCGGCGCCGGGCTCGTCCAGCGGGCCCACCTCGATCCGGTGCACCCAGGCGGCGAGGTCGTCCGGCAGGCCGAGCGGGGTGCGCGAGGTGATCAGGACCAGGCCGTCGGACCGCTCGGGGATCAGCGTGCGCACCTGCTCGGCGTCGCGGGCGTCATCGAGCACGATGGTGACCGGCAGCCCGGTCAGATACTGGTGATACAGCTCGGTGAGCCGTCGGATGTGCTGGTCCTGCGAGGAACGCTCCCGGAAGAGCAGCTGGTCACGGGGTGCGCCCAGCCGGTTCAGCAGATGCAGCAGCGCGTCGCGGGTGGGCAGTGGGGCCTGCTCGGGGCTGTCGCCGCGCAGATCGACCAGGCACGCGCCGCGGAACTCATCGCGCAGATGGTGGGCCGCCCGCACGGCCAGCATCGTCCGGCCGGAGCCCGGTGGGCCCTCCAGCAGCACCACCGTGGGCTTGGTCTCGGTGGACGCGCGGGCCTGCCGCACCCACTGCGCGATCTGTGTGATCTGCGCATGGCGCCCGGCGAACGGGCCGTCCGCCTCGGGGAGATGGGCGAAGGACTGCTCCAGCACGGTGCGCCTGCGGGCCGCCTGGCTGCGGTCCGCGCCGCGCAGCTTCGGCTGCCCGGTGGCGGAGCGCTTGGCCGAACCGCCGCTCTGACGGGTGGCGGCCGTGGTCATCCGGTGCTGGTCGATGAACGGCCGGATGCCCCGCACCTCGACCGCGGTGAGCCACTGCAGCCGCAGCTGCTCGGCGCCACCGGGCTGGTTGCGCAGCGCGGCCTGGCGGTGGGCGGCGGGCCAGTGGCTCGCGGTGAGCTTGAGGACGGCGGCGGCCGACCCCGCCACGGCGGCCGTGACCCCCGCGCCCAGCGCCGTGCCCGCCGAGGTGCCGAACCCGAGATCCGCGCCGAAGGCCGCCACCGCGGCGACCGCCGCGGCCAGCGCCGGGGTGCCCAGCTGCCCGCGCGACAGCCGGGCGGAGAGCGGTCGGCTGTCCGCGTCCGACTCGTCCAGCGCACGCACATACGCCCCGTACTCCTCCGCGGCGGTGGCTGCCATCTCGTCGAGCGCGCCGCGCGCCCGGCCGAGCAGCACCCCGCCGTCGGTGCGCCCGCCCGAGCGGTGCACCTCCTCCTCCACGGCCCGCGACAGCAGCCGCTCGACTTCCGTCCGGTGGCTGTCCCGCAGCACCGCCAGTGACGCCGGCATGGTGATCCCCCTCCTGCAGCAGTGCCCTCAGTCTTCCGTTTCTGGCTCTTATCCGGCAGTCCTGTGGATAACTCCCCTGTGGATAACTTCGCCTGTCTCGCCGGGTGGGGGAGGATGGACCCATGCCGAACCGTCTGGCGCACGAGACGTCCCCTTATCTGCTCCAACACGCCGAGAACCCGGTCGACTGGTGGCCGTGGTCGGACGAGGCGTTCGAGGAAGCGCGTCGCCGCGGGGTGCCCGTGCTGCTGAGCGTCGGCTATTCGAGCTGCCACTGGTGCCATGTGATGGCGCACGAGTCGTTCGAGGACAAGGCGACCGCCGACTATCTCAATGCCCACTTCGTCTCGGTGAAGGTCGACCGCGAGGAGCGGCCGGACGTCGACGCGGTGTACATGGAGGCGGTGCAGGCCGCCACCGGCCAGGGTGGCTGGCCCATGACGGTCTTCCTGACCCCCGAGGCCCAGCCGTTCTACTTCGGCACGTACTTCCCGCCCCGGCCCAGGCCCGGGATGCCGTCCTTCCTGCAGGTGCTCGAGGGGGTGGGCGCCGCCTGGTCGGACCGCCGTGACGAGGTGCGGGACGTCGCCGGCCGGATCGTGGAGGACCTGTCCCAGCGCGGCGGTATCGCCCTGGGCTCGGACGCGCCGCAGCCGCCGGGCGAGGAGGAGTTGGCCAGCGCGCTCATGACCCTGACCCGTGAATTCGACGCCACCCGCGGCGGGTTCGGCGGTGCGCCGAAGTTCCCGCCGTCCATGGCGCTGGAGTTCCTGCTCCGCCACCACGCCCGCACCGGCTCCGAGGGCGCGCTGCAGATGGTGTCCGCCACCTGCGAGGCGATGGCGCGCGGAGGTATCTACGACCAGCTCGGCGGCGGTTTCGCCCGCTATTCCGTCGACGCCATGTGGACCGTGCCCCACTTCGAGAAGATGCTGTACGACAACGCGCTGCTGTGCCGCGTCTACGCCCATCTGTGGCGGGCCACCGGCTCGGACCTCGCGCGCCGAGTCGCCGTGGAGACGGCGGACTTCATGGTCCGCGAGCTGCGCACCGCGCAGGGCGGCTTCGCCTCCGCGCTGGACGCCGACAGCGACGACGGCACCGGCAGCCATGTCGAGGGCGCTTACTACGTGTGGACCCCCGAGCGGCTGAGCGAGGTGCTGGGGGAGGCCGACGCGGAGTTCGCCGCCGGGTATTTCGGCGTCACGCGGGAGGGCACCTTCGAGCAGGGGGCCTCCGTGCTCCAGCTGCCCGACGGGGAGCGGCTGACGGACGCCGCCCGCGTCGCCTCCGTACGGGAGCGGCTGCTGGCCGCCCGGGAGCTGCGGGCGCGTCCCGGGCGCGACGACAAGATCGTCGCGGCGTGGAACGGGCTGGCCATCGCGGCACTCGCCGAGACCGGTGCCTATTTCGACCGCCCCGACCTGGTGAACGCCGCGACCGAGGCCGCCGAACTGCTGGTGCGCATCCACATGGACCAGCGCGGGCGGCTGGCCCGCACCTCGCTCGACGGCACCGCGGGGGGCCACGCGGGCGTGCTCGAGGACTACGCGGATGTGGCCGAGGGCTTCCTCGCGCTGTCCGCCGTCACCGGCGACGGCGCATGGGTGGAGTTCGCCGGGCTGCTCCTGGACACCGTGCTGAGCCGGTTCACCGACGAGGACGGGACGCTGTTCGACACCGCCGATGACGCCGAGGCGCTCATCCGCCGCCCCCAGGACCCGACGGACAACGCGGCACCCTCCGGCTGGACGGCCGCCGCCGGGGCGCTGCTGTCCTACGCCGCCATCACCGGCAGCGCCCGTCACCGGGAGGGCGCCGAGCGCGCCCTCGCCGTGGTGCGGGCCCTCGGCCCCCGGGTGCCCCGCTTCATCGGCTGGGGCCTGGCGGTGGCCGAGGCCCGGCTCGACGGGCCGCGCGAGGTGGCCGTGGTCGGCTCCGACGACGACCCGGCGACCCGCGCCCTGCACCGCGCCGCGCTGCTCGCCACGGCCCCCGGGGCGGTCGTCGCGGTCGGCGAGCCCGGCTCCGGCGAGATCCCGCTCCTCCAGGACCGCCCCCTCCTGGAGGGCCGCCCGGCGGCCTACGTCTGCCGCGGCTTCACCTGCGACGCGCCCACGGCCGATGTCGAAGCCCTGACGGCCAAGCTGGGGGGCTGACCGGAGGTGGGACCGGACCTGACCGGGGTCCGAACCGGACCCGCCGACGTACGAGGCCGGGCTCGCGCGTCGGGGCGTGGCTACAGCGGGAGGCCCCGGGACAGCAGGTCCAACGCGCGGTCGACGCTTTCCTCCATGGCCGCCACCGCCGAGTCCTCCGCCGCGCCCTGGTCGACGCAGTGGAAGAGCGCTTCCTGGAGGACGCCGAGGACGGCTCCGACCACGACCCGCACCTCGAAGTCCTCCGGCGACCGGTCGCTGCGCTCGGCCAGGACCTCGGCGAGCAGGGCGCCGGTCCGGGACATGCTCTCGCTCATGCGGGCGCGCAGCCCCGGTACCTGGCGGATCAGGGTGAGGCGGACCAGCATCTCCTGCCGCTCGTCACCGGCGAACCGCCGGAACAGTTCGAGCAGGACGCGCCGCAGCGAGGCGACCGGCGGTTCGTCCAGCGGCCGGTCCCGGAGCGCGGCGAGCAGGACATCGTCGTACTCGTCGGAGAGGACGATGTCCTCCTTGGTGGGGAAGTAGCGGAAGACGGTGCTGGGGGAGACGTCGGCGGCCTCCGCGATGCGGTCCACCGGGGTCGCGTCGTAGCCCTGCTCGGTGAACAGCCGGTAGGCGGCGCGCCGGATCGCCTGCCGGGTCTGGATCTTCTTGCGTTCGCGCAGCCCGAGCTTGGGCCGCGCGGACGTCGTACGTGCGGAAGCCATGGATCTCATTGTCGGGCATCGGTGGTCTCCGGGACCATGGCGCCTTGATCGGCGGAGACCGCACGGGGCAGGAGGAACGCGACCAGCACGGCCGCCGCGAGGGAGGTGAACGCGGTCACCAGGAGCGCCACGTCCATGCCGTGGACGAACGCGGCGTCCGCCGACGCGGCGAGGTGCGGATCGCCGAGCCGCCCGGCCACCGCGTGGGCGGCGACCACCGAGCCCTCCGCCGCGTCGGCCGCGGCGGACGGCAGCCCGGTGGTGTCGAGCCGGGTGCTGTACGCGTCGGCGAGCAGGCTGCCGAGCAGGGCGACGCCGATGGTGCCTCCCACTTGGCGCAGCGTCATGAGCAGCCCGGAGCCGGTGCCTTCGCGGTCCCGGGACAGGGCACCGAGCGCCGCGTCCATGGCCGGGACGACGCCGAGGCCGAAGCCGAGTCCGGTGATCGTGAGCCAGGGCGCGGTCATGCCGTAGCCGTCACCCACCTCGGTCCTGGAGCCGAGGAACGCGGCGGCGGCGCTCATCAGCAGCCCGCCGCTGATGACGGGCCGGGGGCCGAAGCGGGCGGCGAGCGGGGTGGCGGCGCGGGCCGCCAGCAGGAGCCCGGCCATCATCGGCAGCAGCCGCACCCCGGTGCCGAAGGCGTCGTTGCCGAGGACGGTCTGGAGGTACTGCGGCAGGACGAACAGCAGCCCCAGCAGCGAGAAGCCCACCAGCGTGATGGCGACGGCGTTCCACAGGAACGCGGGCCGGAACAGCAGCCCCAGGTCCAGCATCGGCCGTACCGACTGCCGCTCGCGCAGGGTGAGCCCGGTGAGCAGGGCGACGGACGCGGCGAGGGCGATGAGGATCAGCGGATGGCTCCAGCCCCGGGCCGGGGCCTCGATGAGGCCCCAGACGAGCGCGATGAGCCCGCCGACGCTCAGCGCGGTGCTGATGAGGTCGATCCTGGGGGCCGCCGGGTCGCGGGTTTCGGGGAGCAGGAAGAGGCAGGCCAGGATGGCGATCGCGACAAGTGGAATGTTGATCAGGAAGATCGACCCCCACCAGAAGTGGTCGAGGAGCCAGCCGCCGACGAGCGGGCCGAGGGGCATGCCGAGCCCCATCGCGGCGCTCAGGGCCGCGATCGCCCTGGACCGTTCGCCGGGGCCGAAGAAGGTGGGCAGGACGGCCATGGACAGCGGCATGACCAGCGCGGCGCCCAGCCCCATGACCAGGCGCGCGACGACCACCGGGGCGGGGGTGGAGACCAGCGCTCCGATGAGCGCCCCGGCCAGGAAGATCAGCAGACCGGTGATGAGCATGCGGCGGCGGCCGAACCGGTCGCCGATGAGGCCCGCCGGAAGCATCGCGGCGGCGAACACGACCGTGTAGGAGTCGACGATCCACTGCTGTTCGCCGATGTCGGCGTGGAGGGCCGAGGCCATGGTCGGCAGGGCGATGTTGAGGATCGTGGTGTCGAATCCGATCACCAGGGTGCTGGCGACGAGGGCCGCGAGGGTCCACCAGCGACGTGGATCCGGGCGTAGATCCGGGCGGGGATCCGGGCGTAGATCCGGGCGGGGAGCCGAACGGGGATCCGGGGCAGCGGGCATGGCACACCTCCGAGAGTTACCGTCAAATGACAGTAACTCTCAAAAGGTGTGGGCTGTCAATCGCGAGTTTCCATCGCGAACGTCTACCGGGTGATCGATCGCTCAGGCGTGCTGATAGGCCACCAGGGAGATGCCGACGTAGTGCACGACGAAGGCGGCCAGCGTGAAGCTGTGGAACACCTCGTGGAAGCCGAACCAGCGGGGTGAGGGGTTGGGCCGCTTGGTGCCGTAGATGACCGCGCCCACGCTGTAGAGCAGCCCGCCGACGATGATCAGCGTCATCACGGCGATGCCGCCGGTGCGCAGGAAATCGGGCAGGAAGAAGATGGCCGCCCAGCCCAGCGCGATGTAGCACGGGGTGTACAGCCAGCGCGGGGCGCCGACCCAGAAGACCCGGAAGGCGATTCCGGCGAGCGCCCCGGCCCACACCAGCCACAGCAGCAACTGCTGTTTGCCGTGTGGCAGCAGCAGCAGCGTGAAGGGCGTATAGGTGCCCGCGATGATCAGGAAGATATTGGCGTGGTCCAGCCGCCGCAGCACCGCGGCGGTGCGCGGACCCCAGTTGCCGCGGTGGTAAAGGGCGCTGGTGCCGAACAGCGCGCATGCGGTGAGCGTGTAGATGGCGCAGGCCAGCCGCCCGCGCGGACTGTCGGCGAGGGCCGTCAGCACCACACCCGAGACCAGCACGGCCGGGAACATGGCGGCGTGCAGCCAGCCGCGCAGCATCGGCTTCAGCGGGAGCGGCGGGACCGCTTGGGGCCCTGGGGGATTCTCAACGGCGGCGTCGGGCGCGGCGGCAGTCATGGCGCTCATGCTACCTACGCACCGTAAGTTACCGGTCCATGTCGAGTGGTGATGGTCACCAAGGCGCCCACTGGACAGATGGCCCGTACAGTCGGATGATCAAATGAGCGCGGTCGGCACCGGATGAGCTGAGCATCCGGGTCGCAGCCCCCAAGGGGTAGCTGTCTCCATAATCGGATATGAGTGCACATATCCGTCCAAACCCTCAATCAAGACGCCGGAGCGCGTGCGGCTCCGGCGGGATGGAGCGATCGTGGCGCCCAGCAATGTGGCTTCCTCCCTCACGACCACCCCGAGCCCCACGAACCACCAGGAGCTTGTCTCCTGGGTCGGCGAGATCGCCGCCCTCACCCAGCCGGATCGGGTGGTGTGGTGTGACGGCTCGGAGGCGGAGTACGACCGCCTGAGCGCGGAGCTCGTCGAGAAGGGCACCTTCAAGCGCCTTGACCCGATCAAGCGCCCCAACTCGTACTACGCCGCCTCCGATCCGAGCGATGTGGCGCGCGTCGAGGACCGTACGTTCATATGCTCCGAGAAGGAGGCGGACGCGGGCCCGACGAACCACTGGAAACACCCCGACGAGATGCGTGCCATCTTCGCCGGGGAGCAGGGCGTCTTCCGGGGTTCGATGCGCGGCCGGACCATGTACGTCGTGCCCTTCTGCATGGGCCCGCTCGGCTCGCCGCTGTCCGCGATCGGCGTCGAGATCACCGACTCCGCCTATGTGGCGGTCTCCATGCGCACCATGACCCGCATGGGACAGGAGGTCCTCGACGTCCTCGGGGACGAGGGCTTCTTCGTCAAGGCCGTCCACACCCTCGGCGCCCCGCTGGAGCCGGGCCAGGCCGATGTGCCCTGGCCGTGCAACTCGACCAAGTACATCTCGCACTTCCCGGAGACGCGGGAGATCTGGTCGTACGGCTCCGGCTACGGCGGCAACGCCCTGCTCGGCAAGAAGTGCTACGCCCTGCGCATCGCCTCCGTGATGGCGCGGGACGAGGGCTGGCTCGCCGAGCACATGCTGATCCTCAAGCTCACGCCGCCGCGCGGGGAGGCCAAGTACGTGGCCGCGGCGTTCCCGAGCGCGTGCGGCAAGACCAACCTCGCGATGCTGGAGCCGACCATCCCCGGCTGGACGGTCGAGACGATCGGCGACGACATCGCCTGGATGCGGTTCGGCGAGGACGGCAGGCTGTACGCGATCAACCCCGAGGCGGGCTTCTTCGGTGTCGCGCCCGGCACCGGTGAGCACACCAACGCCAACGCGATGAAGACCCTGTGGGGGAACTCGGTCTTCACCAACGTGGCGCTCACCGACGACGGCGATGTGTGGTGGGAGGGCATGACCGAGGAGCCGCCCGCCCATCTGACCGACTGGAAGGGCAACGACTGGACCCCGGCGAGCGAGACGCCCGCGGCCCACCCCAACGCCCGCTTCACCGTGCCGGCCGGTCAGTGCCCGATCATCGCGCCCGAGTGGGAGGACCCCAAGGGCGTGCCGATCTCGGCGATCCTCTTCGGCGGCCGCCGGGCCAGCGCCGTTCCGCTGGTGACGGAGTCCTTCGACTGGCAGCACGGTGTCTTCCTCGGCGCCAACGTGGCGAGCGAGAAGACCGCCGCGGCCGAGGGCAAGGTCGGCGAGCTGCGCCGCGACCCGTTCGCCATGCTGCCGTTCTGCGGCTACAACATGGGCGACTACATGGCCCATTGGGTGAAGGTCGGCAAGGACGCCGACGCCGCCAAGCTGCCGAAGATCTACTACGTCAACTGGTTCCGCAAGGACGCCGGTGGGCGCTTCGTCTGGCCGGGCTTCGGCGAGAACAGCCGGGTGCTGAAGTGGATCGTCGACCGCCTGGACGGCAAGGCCGAGGGTGTGGAGTCCCCGATCGGGGTGCTGCCGACGCCCGAGGCGCTGGACACCGACGGTCTGGACCTCGACGACGCCTCGCTCGAACTGCTGCTCACGGTCGACAAGGAGGTCTGGCGCGACGAGGCCGGGCTGGTGCCCGACCACCTCAACACCTTCGGTGAGCACACGCCCAAGGAGATGTGGGACGAGTACCACGCGCTGGTGAAGCGCCTGGGCTGAGCCGCCCCGCTCCGCGGACCGGGGCCCGCGCCGGAAAGCGCGGGCCCCGGCGCCCGTACGCCCATCTCACCTCGGCCTCGGCAGAGGCCAGCTCACCCCTCGGCCTCGGCTGAGTGACGGCTCAGGCGGGCCGAGGCCGGTCAGCCGGCCCGGGGCCGCTCAGGCCGCGAGGCCCAGGGCGGTCGCGTGGGAGCGCATGCGCTCGGCCGCCAGCGTCGTGGCCGCCGTGTCGTCGCGGGACGTGGCCACGACCAGGGCCCATCCGGCCAGGGTGTGGGCGCGCTGGTGGAGGGCGGCGATATGCGCCGGGTCCGTGGCCGCCGCCGTGGGTGCCGCGCGCAGCGGGGCGTGGCCGTCGCGCAGGCGGGTGGCCTGCTCGGCGAGGCGCTGCGCGGCGTCGTCGAGGGTGGGGTCCGGGGTGAGGGTGCGCAGCTCGTCCGTCACGGTGAGCAGTGCGGTCAGATGTCCGGCCAGCCGGATGTCCAGCTCTTCCTCGCGGGAGCGGTGCGGGAAGTCGGGCTTGGGCGCGGCCATGCTGTGGACCGACTTGGTGCGGATCGGTTCGTACATGGATGGCCTCCAGGAGATGAGGAGGCCATCCTAACTTAGACTCTGTCTAAAGTTGAGCGGTAACTAAAAGATCAGGGTTGGCCGTATCCGTCCAGGAAGTTTCCGATCCGGGTCACCGCGTCGGCCAGGTCCTTCTTGGCGGGCAGCGTCACGATGCGGAAGTGATCCGGCTCGGGCCAGTTGAACCCCGTGCCGTGGACGATCATGATCTTCTCGGCGCGCAGCAGATCAAGGACCATCTGCCGGTCGTCCTTGATCTTGTAGACCTTGGGGTCCAGCTTGGGGAACGCGTACAGCGCGCCCTTGGGCTTCACGCAGGTGACGCCCGGGATCTGGGTCAGCAGCTCGTACGCCGTGTCCCGCTGCTCCACCAGCCGGCCGCCGGGGAGCACCAGGTCGTTGATCGACTGACGGCCGCCGAGCGCCGTGGCCACCGCGTGCTGCGCCGGCATATTGGCGCACAGCCGCATATTGGCCAGGATGGTCAGCCCCTCCAGATAGCTGGCGGCGTGCGACTTCGGGCCGCAGACCGCGAGCCAGCCGCTGCGGTAGCCCGCCACCCGGTACGCCTTGGAGAGCCCGTTGAAGGTGAGGGTCATCAGGTCCGGGGCGACGGCGGTGGTCGGGGTGTGGGTGGCGCCGTCGTAGAGGATCTTGTCGTAGATCTCGTCGGAGCAGACGATCAGCTGGTGGCGGCGGGCGATGTCGGTGAGGCCGCGCAGGATCTCCTCGCCGTAGACGGCGCCCGTCGGGTTGTTCGGGTTGATGATGACGAGCGCCTTGGTGCGGTCGGTGACCTTGCGCTCGATGTCGGCGAGGTCCGGCAGCCAGTCCGACTGCTCATCGCAGCGGTAGTGGACGGCGGTGCCGCCGGCGAGCGAGACCGCGGCGGTCCACAGCGGATAGTCGGGGGCCGGGACGAGGACCTCGTCGCCGTCGTCCAGCAGACCCTGCATCGACATCTGGATCAGCTCCGAGACGCCGTTGCCGAGGAAGATGTCCTCGACGTCGAGGTTGATGCCCTGGGTCTGGTAGTGCTGCATCACCGCGCGCCGCGCGGACAGCAGGCCCTTGGCGTCGCCGTAGCCATGGGCGTCGCCGAGGTTGCGGAGCATGTCCTCGAGGATCTCCGGGGGGCATTCGAAGCCGAAGGTCGCCGGATTTCCGGTGTTGAGCTTGAGGATGCGGTGTCCTGCCGCCTCCAGCCGCATCGCCTCCTCGAGCACCGGGCCACGGATTTCGTAGCAGACGTTGGCGAGCTTCGTGGACTGGATCACCTGCATGTCGGCAACCATACGGCGGTGTATCCGGGGCCGCTCGGTGTTTTTCACCACGTGGACGGTGTGCGGGGGTGCCGGGCGGTGGGGCCGCGACTCCGTGCGCCGCCCGTGCGCCGCGCCCCGCGCCGGCCGCGCGCCACGCCCAGCACCGCGCTCCGCGCCGGATAACGACTCTGTTTCCGGTGTTAATTTCCGCGAGAGAAGGGTTGGCCTGAACGGGTTGCATGGCTATCGTTCACGCACTTCACCCAATCGTTCCGCTGAACGAATAAGGGAAGGGTGCCCCCGTTCATGTCCCCGTTGTTGTCCGAGATCGCCCACCGCGCAGCCCCCGCCGCGGCCGGGATACCGCGGCGGTCGGTCCTGACCACCGCCGCGGCGGCCGTCGCCGCGCTCGGCGGCTCCGCCGCGCTGACCGGCTGCTCGGGAGCGGCCTCCGCCTCCCCGTCGAGGGCCGTGCCCACCCGCGGCCCGGCCGGGCGGCCCGACCGCGGCGGCACTCTGCGCATCGCCCGGCCGCCCGCCTCCGACGCCGAGACCCTCGACCCCGCGAGCGCGCTGTCCGCGTACGAGTACCTCGGCGCGCTCTACAACCGCCTGGTCCGGATCGCGCCCGACGGCACCGTCGCCCCCGACCTCGCCGAGTCCTGGGAGCCCGACGCCAAGGCGACCACCTGGACCTTCCGGCTGCGCCGCGGCGTCACCTTCCACGACGGCCGCGCCTTCACCTCCGCCGACGCCGCGTACACCCTGCGCCACATCCTCGCCAAGGCGACCGCGTCCCCGCAGGCCCCGGTGCTGTCCCCGCTGGTCGACCCGGGGCGGCTGCGCACCCCCGACGCCCACACCCTCGTCGTCCCCCTGAAGAGCCCGCACGCCGAGTTTCCCAGCCTGCTCACCCACTACAACTGCTACGTCGTGCCCGAGGGCAGCGCGGCCTCCATCGGCCGCACCGGCATCGGCACCGGCCCCTTCCGGCTCGCCTCCTTCACCGCCGCCGGGCCCGGCCGGGTCACCGCCTACGCCGACCACTGGGCCGGGCGCCCGGTCCTGGACGCGATCGACTTCTACACCGTGGCCGATATGCAGGCCCGCTCCAACGCGCTGCTCGCCGGGCAGGTCGATCTGCTCTCCCAGACCAATCTCGACTTCGCCACCGCCCGGGTCATCGCCGCCTCCGACCGCGCCACCATCGCCCGCGCCGAGAACGCCCAGTGGTACGTGCTGCCGATGCTCACCACCGAGAAGCCCTTCACCGATCCACGGGTGCGGCAGGCGATGAAGCTCGCCTACGACCCCGCGCACATCCTGAAGGCCGCACTCCAGGGCGCGGGCACGGCCGGCTGGGACAACCCCGTCCCGCCGAACGACCCCGCCCATATCGCCACCCACCCCGCCCATGACCCCGAGAAGGCCCGCCATCTGCTGAAGCGGGCCGGGCACGAGCGGCTGGCGGTGGACCTCTACACCTCCTCGTACGACCCGATCTTCACGCCCATGGCCCTCGCCTACCAGGAGTCGGCCGGGCGCGCGGGCATCCGGATCCGGGTCAAGACGGCGGCCGCGGACTCGTACTACACCCAGATCTGGATGAAGAAGCCGCTCATGGCCACCTACTGGTACACCGGCCGCCCCGTCGACCAACTCCTCAACCAGGTCTTCCGCGGCGGCTCCTCGTACAACGAGACCGCCTGGTCGGACAAGGAGTTCGACGCGCTGCTCGACCGGGCCCGCCGGGAGATCGACGAGAGCCGCAGGCGCGAGCTGTACGGACAGGCGCAGACGCTCGTCGTCGAGCGGGGCGGGGCGATCACCCCGATGTTCGCCGACCGGCTCGTCGGGATCTCCCGGAAGGTGCGCGGCTACGCCGAGCACGGCTTCGAGTTCGACTATCTGCGCATCGGGCTGAAGGGGGCGTGATGTTCTCCTTCCTCCTCCGCCGTGTGGTCGCCGCGCTCGGCACCCTGCTGCTCTCCTCGGTCATGGTCTTCCTGGCCGTCCAGGCGCTGCCCGGCGATGTCGCCACCCAGGTGCTCGGCCGGGACGCCACCCCCGACGCGGTCGCCGCGCTGCGCGAGCAGATGGGTCTCGACCAGCCCGCCTGGGAGCGGTACGCCGACTGGATCAAGGGCGCGTCGCACGGCGACTTCGGCACCTCGCTGGTCACCACCAAGCCGGTGGGCGGCGAGGTCGCCCAGTACCTCGGCAACTCCGCCCTGATCGCCGTCGTCACCGTCCTCTTCGCGGTCACCGGGTCCGTCGTCCTCGGCGTCGTGGCCGGGCTCTACCGCGACCGCTGGCCGGACCATCTGATCTCCACGGTCAGCCTGGTCGGGATGAGCGTCCCCGAATTCGTCGTGGCCACGGTGCTGGTGCTCGCGTTCTCCGTCACCGTGCCGGTGCTTCCCGCCGTGGTGCTGTACGGGCCGGGGGCCGGGGTCGGGCAGCTGCTCCCGGCGGTGTGGCTGCCCGCCGCCTCGCTCGCGATCGTCATGGCCGCGTACATCGTGCGGATGGCCCGTACCTCGGTGATCGACGTCATGGCGAGCGAATACGTCACGACGGCCCGGCTCAAGGGGCTGACCACCTGGCGCGTGGTAACCCGGCACGCGCTGCCCAGCGCCCTGCTGCCCACGCTGCACGTCATCGCGCTCAATGTGGCGTGGCTGGTGGGCGGCGTCGCCGTGGTCGAGAACGTCTTCAACTATCCCGGCATCGGGAAGCTGATGCTCACCTCCGTGCAGAACCGCGATCTGCCGGTCATCCAGGCCATCGCCCTCATCAGCGCGGTCGTCTACGTGGTCTGCAACCTCGCCGCCGACCTCGGGTCCATGGCCCTCAATCCCAAGCTCCGCACCCGAGGAGGGAGGATCCGATGAGCTCTGTGAAGGAGCCTCTGGGCGTGGCCCCGACATCCGCCGCGGGCCCGGCGCCCGTACGGCCCGGCTTCGCCGCCCGCACCTGGCGCACGGTGCGCTCCTCCCGCCCGGCCGTCGTCGGGCTCGCGATCGTGGCCGTTCATGTGGTGGTCGCGCTGCTCGCCCCGCTGCTCACGCCGTACCACCCCACCACCGGCGACGCCTCGCACGCGCTGCTCGGGCCGAGCGCCGACCACTGGGCGGGCACCGACCAGTACGGGCGTGATGTGCTGACCAGGGTGCTGTACGGCGGGCGGTACGCGCTCGGCGTCTCCGTCACCGCGACCCTCATCACCATCGCCCTCGGCACCGTCCTCGGGTGCGCGGCCGCGCTGCGCGGCGGCTGGCTGGACGATGTGGTCATGCGCGTCCTGGACGCGGTGCTGTCCATCCCCGCGATCCTCGTCCTGCTGGTGATCGTCACCGCGCTGGGCACCGGGTCCTCGGTCATCGTGCTGGCCATCGCCGTCGTCTGCGTTCCCCAGGTGGTGCGGGTGGTGCGGGGCGCCGCGCTCGCCGTCGTGCCGCAGGACTACGTCACCGCGGCACGCGCCCGGGGCGAGGGCACCTGGGCGATCCTGCGGCGCGAGGTGCTGCCCAACATCAGCGATGTGGTGTGCGTCGAGTTCGCGATGCGGGCGTCGTGGGTGGTGCTGCTGATCTCCTCGCTGTCGTTCCTCGGCTTCGGCGCGGATCCGCCCACTCCCGACTGGGGGCTGATGGTCTCGGAGAACCGCACCGCGATCACCGTGGTGCCGATGGCGAGCCTCGCGCCGATCATCGGTCTGGCCACGATGGTGGTCGGGCTCAACCTCGCGGCCGACGGCCTGTCGAAGGCGTGGGGCGTGGACCGGATCAGGGAGGGCGTCTGATGACCACGTCGCCAAAGGCCCCCATCGTGTCGGTGGACACGCTGTCCGTGGCGTACCGCTCGGGCGGGCGCGAGGTGCCCGTCGTCCGGGAGGTGTCGCTCGAGGTGAGCCCCGGCCGGACGCTGGCCCTGGTCGGCGAGTCGGGCAGCGGCAAGTCGACGGTCGCCGCGACGCTTCTGGGGCATCTGCGGCATGGCTCGCGGATCACGGGTGGGCGGGTCGCGGTGGCCGGCGAGGACGTCTTCGCGTTGTCCGCGCGGGAGTTGCGGCGGCTGCGCGGCGGTACGGTCGCGATGGTCGCGCAGAACGCGGGCCAGGCCCTGACGCCGTCCATGCGGATCGGACGGCAGATCGCGGAGGCGGGCGGCGAGGTGCCGGTCGCGGACCTGCTGGAGCAGGTCCGGCTGCCGCACCCGCGCCAACTCGCCCGCCGCTATCCGCACGAACTCTCCGGCGGGCAGCAGCAGCGTGTCGCCATCGCCATGGCGATCGCGGCCCGGCCCAAGGTGCTGGTGCTGGACGAGCCCACGACCGGCCTCGACGTGATCACCCAGCGCGGAGTGCTGGACCTGATCGGCGCCCTCCGTGAGGAACTCGGCCTCGCCGCCGTCCTGGTCAGCCATGACCTGGGCGTGGTCGCGCGGATGGCCGACGAGGTGTGCGTGCTGAGCGCCGGGCGGGTCGTCGAGGCCGCCCCCACCCGGCGGCTCTTCGCCGCCCCCGCCGACCCGTACACCCGCCGGCTGCTGGCCAGCGTCCCGCGCATCGCGGACGCGGGGCTGGCGGTGGTGGGGGAGGACGGTACGCGGGAGATCCGGCCGAGGGCGGACGCGGTGGACGCGGCCGACGCGGTCGATGCCGTCGACGTGGTCGATGTACGGGAGGTGACGATCGACTACGGGGCCAGCCGTGCCGTGGACGGGGTCTCCTTCAGCGTGCGGCGCGGTGAGGTGCTGGCGCTGGTGGGCGAGTCGGGGAGCGGCAAGTCGACGATCGCGTGGTCGCTGGCGGGGTTGCGGGTGCCGTCGGGCGGAACGATGAGGGCCGCGGCTGGGGGCGGCGGGTCGGGCGGCTCGTCCGGCGGTGCGTCAGATGACGGGACCGGTGGCCAGCCCGGTGGCCAGCCCGGTGGCCCGCCCGGCGGCTTGTCCGGCGGCTTGTCCGGCGGTGACGGGGACCTGAGCGCCCCCGCGCGGCGGCGCCCGCTCGCCCTGCGCCGCACCGTCCAGCTCGTCTTCCAGAACGCCGACACCTCGCTCAATCCGCGGCGCTCGGTGGGCGACGCGGTACGGCGGCCGCTGCGCTTCTTCGGTACGGCGGGGTCGCGGGGCGAGGCGGCGTCGCGCGCCCGTCGGCTGATCGCCGACGTCCGCCTCGACCCCGACTTCGCCGACCGACTCCCCGCCCAGCTCTCCGGCGGCCAGCGGCAGCGCATCGGCATCGCGCGGGCGCTGGCCGGTGAGCCCGATCTGCTGATCGCGGACGAGATCACGACGGCGCTGGATGTGTCCGTACAGGCGGATGTGTTGCGGCTGCTGGACGACCTGCGCCGGGAGCGTGCGCTGGCCTGCCTGTTCATCAGCCATGACCTGGCGGTGGTGCGGGGGATCGCGGACCGGGTGGTGGTGCTGTGGCACGGGGTGGTGGTGGAGGAGGGCCCGACGGACGCGGTCTTCGCGGTTCCGGGCCACCCGTATACGAGGGCGCTGATGGCGGCGGCGCTGGAGCCGGATCCGGAAGCGGAGGGGGTGGGGGCGGTGGCGGTGGCCGAGGACTGGGTGGACGCGGCGGAGCCGGGGGCGCTCTGGGACGACTTGGGTGGTGGTCACCGGGTGCGACGCTGGCGGCCGACGGATGGTTAGCCCCCACCCCGCCCCTTCCCGAATTGGGCCTGAGCCCCCTGAGCTTTCGTCGCCAGGCGTGGCCCTGTGGCCGGGTTGTGCCCACCCGTTCCTCCCCCAGCTACCGCTGGGAGGTGCCCCCTCCGCGGAACGATTGCCCACAACCTGCAAGCCCCTCCGGCGATTGAGGAGCGGGGGCCGGGGCGGCGCCTCCGGGTTCAGGGAAGGGCGGGGTGGGGAAGTTGCTCGCCGCACCCACGGCCCCGAGCTGGGGCAACTGCTGTCCTCTGAGTCCGACCACCGCAAGGCCAAGGG
>NZ_JANIAA010000022.1 GCF_024505145.1 Streptomyces rugosispiralis
CGGCGTTGCCGACCAGCTCGGAGATGATCAGCGTCCCGTCGTCGATGAGGTGACCGAGGTCCCAGGTGTGGAGCGCTGCACGGACGAGTCGGCGAGCGCGGCTCGCTGACGTCGGTTCGCACGGCATCGTTTCGCTGTAGCCCGGCGCGCCGATGGCGTTGGGTCTCGTCGTGGTCATGGACGGGATCTTTCTTCCGGGGCGGGGTACCGCCAGCCCGGCGGCTCTGTCGTCTGGCCGGTGGCTGGTGCCTCGCCATCACGACCGCATCTTGTCGTGGCTCACGCCAGTTCTTGATGCTGACAACGTCAAGGAAACCGCTCCGAGCAGGTGCGCTCCACGGCGTCCATGCGGCAGAGGTGACGCAGAAGCGTGCAGGGTGTGCACACGTCGAGTGGCGGTCCGCGGAGCGGGGAAGGGGAGCCCCATGGGGTTAGCTGAGCGGCGCAAAGCACTGGGGTACAGCCAGGAGGGGCTCGCTCACGTCGTCGGTGTGGACCGCACAACGATCAGCCGCTGGGAGAGCGGGAAAACTGAGATCCAGCCCCAGTTGCGTCCACAGTACGCAGCAGCGCTGCAACTCGACCTTGCCGAACTGGACGCCTGGGTCACCAAACCCCAAGCCACGTTCCAGGAGCCCGTAGTGTCGTGTTCAGTCGACCACTACGGCTCGGGGGATACCGACGACATGATTCGACGCGAGTTCCTACGCGTACTTGCCGTTGCCGGGGCACTGGCCGGTCTGCCGGCCGAGGAGTCGGAGGCGCTCGCGGAAGGAGTGCACCGCCGAGCGTCCGGCGACTTCATCCGGATGAACAACCACCTGTGGCAGGTATATCAACTCGCCCGTGCCAAAGGGGCTGTGCATCCCATCGTCTCCGCACAGCTCGCTGCCCTCACCCAAGCCCTGGACGGACGCTCCGGCAAGGACGGGCAAGCTCTGTGCGGCGCCGCGGCGGACCTCTTCCAGCTTGCCGGTGAGCTGGCTTTCGACGGCAACCGGTATACCGACGCGGCGGCTTCGTACACGCTTGCCGCGTCGGCCGGTAAGGAAGCAGGGTCGTTCGATCTATGGGCTTGTGCTCTCATTCGGCATGCGTACGTCGACGTGTACGAGCGTCGCTACCGGGAGGCCGCGGACATCTTGTCGGTCGCTGAGCGCATTGCTCGCCGAGGGGACAGTTGCCTGTCGACACGACACTGGGTCGCTGCGGTACGGGCTGAGGCGTTCGCGGGACTGGGAGTTCTGACCGCGTGCGAAAGTGCACTCGAGCAGGCCGAGAAGGTCGCGGACATGAACGGATCGGCACAGAACGGCGGGTGGCTCCGCTTCGATGGCTCCCGGCTCGCGGAGGAGCGCGGCGCTCGGTACGTCCAGTTGGGTCGGCTCGACCTCGCTGAGCAGGTGCTTCAGAGCGCCCTTCAGCAAGGTGCCCTGGCAGAGGGCCAGTCCTTTCGGCGCCGAGGTGCCGTGCTCGCGAATCTGGCCGCCATCGGCGTCAAGCGCAAGGACCCGGAGCAGGTTGTCGTCTACGCCCGCAAGGCGATTCATCTGGCGCGAGAATCATCCTCCGGTTACGTCGCTCGTAGACTCCAGGCCCTGCGTACGGACTTCGGGTCCCTCGCTCGCGATGTGCGGGTTGCCGAGTTGGATGCCGAGATCAAGGCATTGAGTGTGAACTGACGAAAGGGGCAGGGATGTCACGGACCGAGGGTGCCCGGCTGTTCCGGGAGGCGTGGATCGCGGGGGTGCGGCGGCACTTTCCCGGGGAGCCCAAGCCGGGTTATGTGACCCCCTGGGAGGAGACCCCGGAGTGGGAGCGGGCGGCTGCCGGGGCGGTGTACGAGCAGGTGAGGCAGTTCCTGGAGGTGAGCGAGGGGCACGCCGGGCGGCTTACGCGGGAGCAGAAGGGGCGCTTCGTCGCTACGTGCTGGACCGCGCAGATGTACCGGCACTTCGAGGACCCGAAGCCCGGGTACGTCGCCGACTGGCCGGATCTTCCCGGCTGGCAGCAGGAGACGGACGCGGACATCTTCGAGGCGATCGAGAAGGACGTCAGCTGACGCGTCTTCTCGCTTCGGCTTGTTCTTGTCGTACAGCCAGCCTGTGAAGACTTGCTCAGGTCCTGGCCGGACAGGGCTGTGAACTGCGTTGGGTCACGGCCGGGTGGCCGCCAATGATGCGGAGGGGCGGGTCACAGGCCCCGGGCCTCACCCTTTCGCGATCAGGACCGCCGACGCGACCCCCGCGTCATGGTTCAGCGAGACGTGCAGGCCCCGCACGGCGCGCCCATCGCCGCGTACGACTGTCAACGGCACTGACGGACACGTGGCGGGACGTACTTGGCTGAGGCTTCCGCGGGGTCCGCTGGGTGTGGGTGCGAGGTGGTTGCTGTGGTGCGCCCGCTGTTCGTGGTGGGTGCCGGGGGCGGGGCCTCCGGGGCGGCGCCCTGGACCGCACATTTACGGCGCCGATGAACGATGACCGTTGGGTGGGCCGGGGATTGGCGCCACAAATATGCGTGAGCGTCCAGGACACCACCCCTCCGACCCCACCCCCTCCCGCCGTCCTGCGGCTACCCGCCTGCTCCCCACAGGTCGAGCACCATCAGGTCGTGCAGGACCGCCGCCGACAACCGACCGGCCCGACGAGCGGACGCGGTACTTCCTATGCCTGGCCCGGCGAGTCGTCGGGCCAGGCGGATGCTGCCTCCGCGTACCGCCGGATGACAAGTTCGAGGTAGTCGGCGTGGGGGCCGGGGATGGTGTCCAGGTCGGCGGGTGAGTGGAGGAGAGCCGTCTCGGCGAACTCGGGTTCACGGCCGAGCGCGGTCTCCGCGGCCACCGTGGCCATGAACCGTTCGGCCAGCACCGACGCGGGCCGGGCCGGGGCGCGGAAGAAGACGCCGATGGTCCCGCGCCCGCCGCGTGTGACGGCCCACAGTTGAAGATCGTGCGGCGCGGCGTCGATGCCGGTCTCCTCGACCAGTTCCCGAGCGGCGTGGCGGCGCAGGGCCGCCTCATCCAGCGGTTCGTGGTCGGCGGGCGGCTCGGCCGATCCGCCCGGCAGCTGCCAGCGGCCGGGAGCCGCCGTCCACGACGACGTGCGGCCCACCAGCAGCCGTCCGTCGTCCGTGGGCTGCAAGACGGCGACGAACAGGGACGGCAGGGCGGACGCCCCCGGCACACGGCGCAGAGCGTAGTGCCGGTACGTCACCGGCGCCCAGGACAGGACGATGTGGTGAGGCTCGTCCCAGTCCAGTGAGGTGCAGGCGACGACAGGCCCGTCAAAAAGACCGGTCGGGTTGGCGCGGGCCATCTCGCCCCAGATACGGTCCGCGGCCCGCTGATGCTCGGGCGAAACCCGCGGCGGGTCGGTCCGGACCATGCGGAGTCGGCGGGGCACCCAGAACGCGACGGGAGCGGATTGCGGTTGCGGGTCGGTCACCGGCTGATCGTAGGCACGAATGAACCGGCCGGGTGAGGCGTCGCCGGTCCTGCGACGTCAGCGCCCGGAGCGGCCTGCCACGTCCAGTTCGAGCACCATCACGTCATGCAGGGCGGCGCCATCCCAGGGGTGGGCCTCCCCCACCTTGCGGTACCCCCACGACCGGTACGCGGCCTGCGCCGCCTCGACGTCCGGCCTTGCGTTGAGCAGCACGCGCTCCGCCGTGGTGTCGGTGAGCACCGCTTCGTGCATCCGGCGTGCCACCCCCAGACGGCGCCACGGGGCCCGTACGGCCAGCTCCATGAGCCCGAACGTCCGTCGTCCGTCCTCACGACGCAGCTCATCGCTGACCGGTGTGGTGAGCCGGTCCCACCAGCCGGTGCTCGGGCTCAGCGGATAGCCATAGGCAATGCCGACCGGCTCACCGTCGCCCGTGCGGGCGAGTGCGGCCGAGAAGGTCTTCTTACGGACCTGTGAACGGAACCGCCGGAAGTTCGCGTCGACCGAGTCCGAAGTCTTGTCGTACGGCGGTTCGGCGAACGCCTCGGCATAGACCAGAGTGAATGCGTCCTCGGCCCGCGCCGCAGCCGCACCGTCCATGCGCTCAATCGAGATCGTCGCTGGTCTCGTCATCAGTCGCCCCCTCTCGTTGTCTCGCGGATACGCTCCACGGCGTCCTGCACAGCGGGGACAGTGATCCACTCGAAGGCATGCAGGCGGCGACGCAGCTTCTCCGAGGCCACCCCGCCACAGCGTCGAGTATGCCCATCATCTCGTGGCATGCCTCCTCCACCTCATTCGTGTCGAACAGCGTCTGCGCGAGTCGGGCCCGGTACCAGGCGGTGTTACGGGTGTAGTCACCGCCGAGCGTAGGAACGGGACGGCCCGCGCGAGCTGTCCTTTGCCGGGCGACCGCAAGGCAGAGCAGACGACTACCTGTCCACGACGAGGACGGCGGCGAATCGTGACCGGGGCCACCGGCGGATGGCCGCGAACGAGGCGGGAGGGGGTGGGGTCGGAGGGGTGGTGTCCTGGACGCTCACGCATATTTGTGGCGCCAATCTCCGGCCCGCCCAACGGTCATCGTTCATCGGCGCCGTAAATGTGCGGTCCAGGGCGCCGCCCCGGAGGCCTCGCCCCCGGCACCCACCACGAACAGCGGGCGCACCACAGCAACCACCCACGCACCCGCACCGAAGACCCCGCACCCGCACCCATCAGACCAGCGCATCCGCACCCCGCACCCATCAGGCCAGCGCACCCGCACCCAGCGGAACCCGCGCCGCAGGGCCGGAGAGGTCACCCCTCGGTGGGCCCAAAACGCCCGCTACCCAACTGGGTGCGTGCAGGAGGACCGCCTGGTGTCACCCACCCCGGCGAGCACGGCACGGGTGACGAGTTCGGCGAAGTCCGGTCCCAGCTCGGCATGGCGAAACAACGCCCGGAAGACGATGGGCGCAGCGAACAGGTCCAGCAGGAGGTCAATGTCGAGCTGGGCTATCTCGCCCCGTTCCTGCGCTCTGCGCAGAGAGACCACGCAGGCATCCCTGCGGGGTTCCCAGAAGATGGCGAGGAATTCCTCGTGCAGCTGGCGATCGTTGGCGAGGTCGGCCAGCAGTGCGGGGATCACGCGGCTGAGGGCGGGATCGGCCATGCCGACGCGCAGCGCCTCCAGATGCCCGACGATGTCGCAGTGCAGGCAGCCGGTGTCGATCTCCACGACGCCGACTCGTTCGTGCGCCATGGCCGCGACGACCAGGTGCTGCTGGCTCTTCCAGCGGCGGCGGATGGCCGGTTTGGTGGTGCCCGCGCGGGCGGCGACGGCCTCCATGGTCAGCGCCGAGTAGCCGACCTCCCGCAGCAGTTCGGACACCGCGGCCAGCACGGCGTGGTCGATGCGCTCGTCGCGTCGGCGTGCCATCGCACCTCCCTGCTGCCGCCGTGATCCGCCCACCTTACCGAGGAAGCAGCACCACCTTGCCGAACGGTGTTCCGCGTTCCAGCAGCTCCAGGGCGTGCTCGGCGTCGGTGAGCGCAAGACGCTGGTGGAGCACGGGTGAGAGCGGGCCCTCGGCCCACAGCGCCGTGATCTCCCGCCAGGAGCGGCGCAACTCCTGTGGTGTCACCGAGTTCAGGCTGAACGCCAGCAGCGTCGGCGACTTGTGGAATTCGCTCAGCAGCGTGGCGAGAAGGTCTTCGTCCGGAGCGCCACCGGCGCCGCCACACATCACATAGCGTCCGTTGTCGCGCAGCAGCTTCAGGTACCGGCCCATGTCCGGGCCCGCGACCGTGTCCACGATCACGTCGTAGGTCTGGTCGGGGACGGCGGAGGCGGTCCGGTTCACGATCCGCGCGGCGCCCAACTCCAGCAGACGCTCGCCACGGGCCGCTGAGGAAGTGACCGCAGTGACCTCGGCCCCACGAGCGGATGCGATCTGTGTTGCCAGCGAACCGATTCCGCCGCCCGCACCGCGGACGAGAACGCGTTCGCCTGCCGCCATCCCCGCTCGGTGCAGCGCGATCTCGGCGACGAGTGCGTTCACACCCAGCGCGACCGCTTCGGCGGCGTCGGCCTCCTGCGGCACCGGCAGGACCCGGTCCGCGTCGACGACGACTCTCTCGGCGTAACCGCCGAGGCCGGGCAGGGCCAGTACCCGCCGGCCGACCAGCTCGCCGGGCGCACCCGGTCCGGCCTCCTGCACTCGGCCGACGACCTCCACCCCTGGCACGGAGCCCGGACCGGGAATGCCCCGGTACTCGCCTCGGCTGAGCATGACGTCGACATAGCCCGCGCCGATCACGTCTGCCTCGACGAGTACCTGGCCGGGCCCGGGTGCCGGCTGTGGCACATCGATCAGGCCAAGCACCCCGGACGGCTGCACAACCGCTGCTCGCATAGTGATCACCCTCAATACGTTCCGATCCGCATCGGAACGATACGACGGTATGGGCACCCTGTTCAAGGTCCTCGTCACGAGAAGCACCGCGCGGGTGGTCGCTGTCACCGGCGGATAGCCGCCAGACGGCGGGAGGGGGTGGGGTCGGAGGGGTGGGGTCCTGGACGCTCACGCATATTTGTGGCGCCAATCCCCGGCCCACGCAAGCCCCCGGCCAACGGCGCCGTAAATGTGCGGTCCAGGGCGCCGCCCCGGAGGCCCCGCCCCCGGCACCCACCACGAACAACGGGCGCACCACAGCAACCACCACGCACCCGCACCGAAGACCCCGCACCCGCACCCCGCACCCATCAGACCAGCGCACCCGCACCCAGCGGAACCCGCGGAAGCCTCACCCCTCCGCGATCACCACCGCCGACGCGACCCCCGCGTCATGGCTCAGGGAGACGTGCAGGCCCCGCACCCCCAGCCGTTCCGCGCACACGGCGACCGTGCCGCGGACCGAGAGGCGGGGGCGGCCGCTCGGCTCGGTGAGCACCTCGGCGTCGGTCCAGCGCAGGCCGCCGGGGGCGCCCAGGGACTTGGCCAACGCCTCCTTGGCCGCGAAGCGGGCGGCCAAGGAGGCCATGCCGCGGCGCTCCCCGCTCGGCAGCCACAGCTCGCGCTCGACGAACAGGCGGTCCGCCATGCCGGGGGTGCGCCGCAGCGCGTCGTCGAAGCGGTCGATCTCGGCGACGTCGATACCGACGCCGATGATCACGGCGTCATCCGAGGGACCACTCGACGGCTCACTCGACCGTCACCGACTTCGCCAGGTTCCTCGGCTGGTCGACCTCGTTGCCCCGCGCCGTCGCCAGCTCGCACGCGAAGACCTGCAGCGGCACGGTCGCGACCAGGGGCTGCAGCAGCGTGGGCGTGGCGGGGATCTCGATGAGGTGGTCGGCGTACGGGGCGACCGTCTCGTCGCCGCGCTCGGCGATCACGATGGTGCGGGCGCCCCGGGCCCGGATCTCCTGGATATTGGAGACGATCTTGTCGTGGAGCACCGACCGCCCACGCGGCGACGGGACGACCACGACCACCGGCACATCCTGCTCGATCAGCGCGATCGGCCCGTGCTTGAGCTCGCCCGCCGCGAACCCCTCCGCGTGCATGTACGCGAGTTCCTTGAGCTTGAGCGCGCCCTCCAGGGCTACGGGGAAGCCGACGTGGCGCCCGAGGAACAGCACGGTGTTCTTCTCGGCCAGGGTGCGGGCCAGCTCCCGGACCGGCTCCATGGTCTCCAGGACCTCTTCCACCTGCGTCGCGATCTCCGACAGCTCGCGGATCACGGAGAGGATCTCGTCGCCCCACTTGGTGCCGCGCACCTGGCCCAGGTAGAGAGCCACCAGGTAGCAGGCCACCAGCTGGGTGAGGAACGCCTTGGTGGAGGCGACGGCCACCTCGGGACCGGCGTGGGTGTAGAGCACCGCGTCCGACTCGCGCGGAATCGTGGAGCCGTTCGTATTGCAGATGGCCAGCACCTTCGCGCCCTGCTCACGGGCGTGCCGCAGCGCCATCAGGGTGTCCATGGTCTCGCCGGACTGCGAGATGGCGATCACCAGCGTCCGCTGGTCCAGGATCGGGTCGCGGTAGCGGAACTCGCTGGCCAGCTCCGTCTCGCAGGGGATCCGGGTCCAGTGCTCGATGGCGTACTTGGCGATCATGCCCGCGTGGTACGCGGTGCCGCACGCCACGATCACGACCTTGCTGACCTCGCGCAGCACCGAGGCCGGGATGCGCACCTCGTCCAGGCAGAGGTTCCCGGCCAGGTCGATCCGGCCGAGCAGGGTGTCCGCGACGGCCTTCGGCTGCTCGGCGATCTCCTTGAGCATGAAGTAGTCGTAGCCGCCCTTCTCGGCGGCGGAGGCGTCCCAGTCCACGTGGTACGGCCGGACCTCGGCCGGCGCCCCGTGGAAGTCGGTGACGGTCACACCGTCCCGGCGGGCCTCCACGACCTGGTCCTGGCCCAGCTCGATGGCCTCGCGGGTGTGGGCGATGAAGGCGGCCACATCGGAGGCGAGGAACGCCTCCTCCTCGCCGACGCCGACGACCAGCGGCGAGTTGCGGCGTGCCCCGACCACCACATCGGGCGCGTCCGCGTGCACCGCGACCAGCGTGAAGGCGCCCTCCAGCCGGCGGCACACCTGCCGCATCGCCTCGGCGAGGTCGCCGCAGGACGAGAACGACTCGGCGAGCAGATGCGCCACGACCTCGGTGTCGGTCTCGGAGGCCAGCTCATGGCCGCGCTCGGCCAGCTCGGCGCGGAGCGCGGCGAAGTTCTCGATGATGCCGTTGTGGACGACGGAGACCCGGCCCGCGTTGTCCAGGTGCGGATGGGCGTTGGCGTCGGTCGGGCCACCGTGGGTGGCCCAACGGGTGTGGCCGATGCCGGTGCCCCCGGTGGGCAGCGGCCGGTCGGCCAGCTCCTTCTCCAGGTTGCCCAGCTTGCCCGCCTTCTTGGCCGCCGCCAGCCCCCCGTCGGCCAGCACGGCGACGCCCGCCGAGTCATAGCCGCGGTACTCCAGCCGCTTGAGCCCGGCGAGGACGACATCGAGGGCCGACTGCCCTCCCACATAACCAACGATTCCGCACATGGACGCAGCGTACGACCCCCGGGGCGACAGGCCGACCACCGGCCACGCGCAGGCCCCTCTCATGCCATGCATAATGCGCACGAGCGGCCGGGGGGCCGCCCTTTCACTTTCACATTCCCGGGGGGGGGATCGTGCGTCGTATCGCCATGTCGTCCGCCGCCGTGCTGCTTCTCGCGCTCGGCACCGGCTGTTCATCGGGTTCGAACGAGGAGGCTCGCGTCACCGAGAAGCCGGGCGGGAGGGCCGGAGCGAAAGCGTCCGCAACAAAAGGCACGGATGGCACGGATGGCAGACCCGTCGACATCGTCCGCGCCGCCGTGAAGAAGGCCCGCGCCACCAGCGCCCGGATCGACGAGACCATCGTGACCCGCGGCCGGGGTGAGGAATTCACCCTTTCCCTGGCGGGCCCGTTCGACCTGGCCGCCGGCAAGGGCGAACTGTCGGTCGACTTCCCGGGCGGCGCGGTCGATCACATGGACGAGGTCTTCAGCGGGGGCAAGGTCTATCTCACCCAGACCGTTCCCAAGGGCCACTGGGCGGTCATCGACCGCGACCAGGCCAGGGCCCACTCCCTGCTGCGAGCCCCGCTGAACGACCCCGAACACGTGCTGCGCCAGGTATCGGCCATCCGCGACGTGTCGGACCGGGGCACGACCACGATCGACGGCCGTCCGGTGCACCTCTACGGCGGCACGCTCGACTACCGGGCGCTCACCCTCGGCCTGGTGGACGAGCGCCGTAAGCAGCTCGACACGGTCCGGAAGGCGTTGGGCGGTGGGCTGCCGGCGTCCGTGCTGGTCTGGGTGGACGAGGAGGGGCGACCGGCCCGGGTCGAACTGACGGCCATGCTGCAGACGGCGAACGTCACCACCACCATGAACCTGACCGACTTCGGCAAGCCCGTGAAGGTGAGGGTCCCGGAGGCGTCCAGGACCACCCCGACCGACTCCGTCTCGGGCGTGCTCCCCGGGTGACATCCCCCGGCCCGGGGTGACATCCCCCGGCCCCGGGCCCGGGGTGACCGACCCCACGCCTCAACACCGCTCACTCGGCGGGTCCCTGCCACGACAATGAGAGGGTGATCACGTCAACCGCGCGCGAGGCGCGCACCGTGCGCGGCCCGCAGCGGCGGGGCGGCGAGGCGACTCCGTATGTGGACCTGTCCCGCGCCGAGTGGAGTGCGCTGCGGGACAAGACGCCGCTGCCACTGACCGCCGACGAGGTCGAGAAGCTGCGGGGACTCGGCGATGTCATCGACCTCGACGAGGTGCGGGATGTCTATCTGCCGCTGTCCCGGCTGCTCAACCTCTATGTGGCCGCCACCGGCAATCTGCGCGGCGCGCTCAACACCTTCCTGGGCGACACCAAGCGGGGCAACGGGGCCCAGCCCGGTACGCCGTTCGTGATCGGCGTGGCGGGGAGCGTCGCGGTCGGCAAGTCGACCACCGCGCGGCTGCTCCAGGCGCTGCTGGCCCGCTGGCCCGAGCATCCGCGGGTGGAGCTGGTCACCACGGACGGCTTTCTGTACCCCAACGACGAGCTGCGGCGCCGCGGGCTGATGTCCCGCAAGGGGTTCCCCGAGAGCTACGACCGCAGGGCGCTGACCCGCTTCGTCGCCGATGTGAAGGCGGGCCGGGCGGAGGTGTCGGCGCCGGTCTACTCCCATCTGATCTACGACATCGTGCCGGACGAGCGGCTGACCGTGCACCGCCCCGACATCCTGATCGTCGAGGGGCTCAATGTGCTGCAGCCCGCGCTGCCGGGCAAGGACGGGCTGACCCGGGTGGGGCTCGCGGACTTCTTCGACTTCAGCGTGTACGTGGACGCCCGGACCGAGGACATCGAGCGCTGGTACCTGGGCCGCTTCAAGAAGCTGCGGGAGACGGCCTTCCAGGACCCGTCCTCGTACTTCCGCAAGTACACCCAGGTCTCGGAGGAGGAGGCGCTGGACTACGGGCGGATGATCTGGCGGACCATCAACAAGCCGAATCTGCAGCAGAATGTGCAGCCTACGCGGGGGCGGGCCACGTTGGTGCTGCGCAAGGGGCCGGATCACAAGGTGCAGCGGCTGTCCCTGCGCAAGCTGTGAGGAGCGTCGGGCCATGCTGCACTTGAGGTTGATCGTCCCCGCCGAGCGCACCGAGGACGTGGTGCGCACGATCGAGAAGACGGTCGGCACCACCCATCTGGTGGTGCTGCCGGGCGCCGCCCGCGACCCCGCGGGGGACGTCGTCATGTGCGACGTGGCACGCGAGGCCGGGGACGCCCTGCTGGGCGAGCTGCGTGAGCTGGGCCTCGACGAGGCCGGTTCGATCGCGGTGGAGAACATCGATCTGTCGCTGTCCAAGCGCGCCGACAAGGCGGAGGAGGAGGCGCCGGGCGAGGGCGCGGACGCGGTCCTGTGGGAGCACCTGGCGGACGCCACCCACGAGGAGTCCACGCTCTCGGTCACCTATCTCGCCTTCCTCGTCCTCGCGACGATGATCGCGGCCTGCGGTGTGGTGCTGGACAATGCGATCCTGATCGTCGGCGCGATGGCGGTCGGCCCCGAGTTCGGGCCGCTGGCGGGGCTGTGCACCGCGCTGGTGCGGCGTGCGCCGCGGCTGGCCGCCCGCTCGGCGATCGCGCTGCTGGTCGGGTTCGCGGCGGCGATGGCGCTGACCACCGGCTTCAGCGTCGCGATGGACGCGGTGGGTCTCTTCGGCAAGGACATGCTGGAGCGCGCCCGGCCGAACACGGACTTCATCTGGAAGCCGGACATGTTCTCGTTCGTGGTCGCCGTGCTCGCGGGGATCGCCGGGACGCTCTCGCTGACCTCGGCGAAGTCCGGCGCGCTGGTGGGCGTGGCGATCTCGGTGACCACGGTGCCGGCGGCGGCCAACGCGGCGGTGGCGCTCGGGTACGGCGAGATCGACCAGATGTGGGGCTCGACGGAGCAGCTGCTGCTGAATCTGGTGGGGATCGTGGTGGCGGGGACGCTGACGCTGATGACGCAGAAGGTGTTGTGGGGGCGGCGGGGGTAGCCCCCACCCCGCCCCTTCCCGCAGCGTCGATATGCGGCTCCGCCGCGTGGCGGGGCTCCGCCCCGGACCCCGCTCCTCAAGCTCCCCCGGCTACCGCTGGGAGGTGCCCCCGGAGGGGCTGGATTCTCCAGCTCCTCCGGCGCGAGAAGTCCGGTGCGGTTCGGTCGCGCCCCGAAGGGCCGCGGGGCTGTGTCGTTGTGCGGCTCCGCCACAGCTGTGTCGTTGTGCGGCTCCGCCACGTGGGCGACCAGCCACGACGCGGCCGCGGATGAACGACCGCACCTCGCGCCGCTTCCCGCGGAGCGCTCAGCCCAAGGCCGACTTGACCGCGTCCGCCAGGCGCCCGGCCACCGAACGGGCCTGCTCGATGTCGGCGGCCTCGACCATGACCCGCACCAGCGGCTCCGTGCCCGAGGGGCGGAGCAGCACCCGGCCGGTCTCGCCCAGCTCGCGCTCGGCCTCGGCGACGGCCGCGGCCACATCCCCGCTGGAGGAGACCCGGGACTTGTCCACGTCGGGGACGTTGACCAGCACCTGCGGCAGCCGCTCCATGACGCCCGCGAGGTCGGCCAGGGTGCGGCCGGTCGCGGCGACGCGGGCCGCCAGCAGCAGGCCGGTGAGGGTGCCGTCACCCGTCGTGGCGTGGTCGAGGACGATGACGTGCCCGGACTGCTCGCCGCCCAGGGCGTAGCCGCGGGACTTCATCTCCTCCAGGACGTAGCGGTCCCCGACCGCCGTCTGGACCAGCTCGACGCCCTCCCGCTTCATGGCCAGCTTGAAGCCGAGGTTGGACATCACGGTGCCGACCACCGTGTCCCCGCGCAGCTCGCCCGCCTCGCGCATGGCCAGGGCCAGGACGGCGAGGATCTGGTCGCCGTCGACCTCGCGGCCCACGGCGTCCACCGCGAGACAGCGGTCGGCGTCCCCGTCGTGGGCGATGCCGAGGTCCGCGCGGTGCTCCACGACGGCCGCCTGGAGCCGGGCGAGGTGGGTGGAGCCGTAGCCGTCGTTGATGTTGAGCCCGTCAGGGTCGGTGCCGATCGTCACGACCTCGGCCCCGGCCCGCGCGAACGCCTCCGGGGAGACCCGGGCGGCGGCGCCGTGCGCCCCGTCGATGACGACCTTGAGGCCGTCGAGCCGGTTGGGGAGGACGCCGACCAGATGGGCCACATAGGCGTCGAAGCCCTCGTCGTAGTCCCGGACCCGGCCCACCCCGCCGCCGGTCGGCCGGTCCCACGGCTCGCCGGAGGCATGGGCGCGGTAGGTGGTCTCGATACGGTCCTCCAGCTCGTCGGCCAGCTTGTGGCCGCCGCGGGCGAAGAACTTGATGCCGTTGTCGGGCATCGGGTTGTGGCTCGCGGAGAGCATCACCCCGAGGTCCGCGTCCAGCGCCCCGGTCAGATGCGCGACGGCGGGCGTGGGCAGCACGCCGACCCGCAGTACGTCCACCCCGGCGCTGGCCAGCCCCGCCACCATGGCCGCCTCCAGGAACTCCCCGGACGCTCGCGGATCCCGCCCGACCACCGCCACCGGCCGATGGCCCTCGAAGGTTCCCGCCTCGGCGAGCACATGCGCCGCCGCTACCGACAGGCCGAGCGCCATCTCAGCCGTCAGATCGGCGTTCGCGACGCCGCGCACACCATCCGTACCGAAGAGTCGTCCCACTGGTGTCCTCCGAAGTTACGAGCTGGGGGGCAGAAGCTTGCTTGTAGGTATACGCCCCCCGGTGGCGATAGCCGAACGCCCCGGAGGCACAGGTGGTGCCGCCGGGGCGTTCGGGTGAAGCAGCGGTGCCGCGATGGGCGTCAGCGCTTGCTGTACTGCGGCGCCTTACGGGCCTTCTTCAGACCGGCCTTCTTACGCTCGGTGGCGCGGTCGTCACGGGTCAGGAAGCCGGCCTTCTTGAGGGGGCCGCGGTTGTTGTCCACGTCCGCCTCGTTCAGCGCACGGGCGATGCCCAGGCGCAGCGCCCCGGCCTGGCCGGAGACGCCGCCGCCCGAGATGCGGGCGATGACGTCGTAGCGGTCGTCCAGCTCGAGCACCTTGAAGGGCTCGTTGACTTCCTGCTGGTGCACCTTGTTGGGGAAGTACTCCTCGAGAGTACGACCGTTGATCTTCCACTGCCCGCTGCCCGGCACGATGCGGACACGCGCCACGGCGTTCTTGCGGCGCCCGGTGCCGGCGGCAGGCTGCGGGTCACCGAAGCGGGAAGCGAGCGACTCGGAGGTGTACTCCGACTCGACCGTCTCGACGCTCTCGGTGGTGTACTCCTCGACATCGAGGGGGGTCTCGGCGGTGGTCTCGGCCACGATGCTCCTCAGATTCTCTTCGTCGTAAGGGGTGGCCGGGACTACTGCGCGACCTGGGTGATCTCGAACGGAACCGGCTGCTGAGCGGCGTGCGGGTGCTGGTCGCCCGAGTACACCTTCAGCTTCGAGAGCATCTGACGGCCCAGGGTGTTCTTGGGGAGCATGCCCTTGATGGCCTTCTCGACGGCCTTCTCCGGGTTCTTCTCCAGCAGCTCGTCATAGCGGATGGAGCGCAGACCACCCGGGTAGCCGGAGTGGCGGTACGCCATCTTCTGGGTCCGCTTGTTGCCGGAGAGGTGCACCTTGTCGGCGTTGATGATGATGACGAAGTCACCAGCGTCGACATGCGGCGCGTACACCGGCTTGTGCTTGCCCCGCAGGAGGGTGGCGGCCTGGGTGGCCAGGCGGCCCAGAACCACGTCGGTGGCGTCGATGACATGCCACTGACGCTGAACGTCGCCGGGCTTGGGGCTGTACGTACGCACGGTCGTAGCCTTCGCTTCTTCAGTGAGTGGAGTCTCCCCGGGCCCGCGAGGGCCGGGAGGACAGGTCCGGACAAGGCCACCCGGACGATCACGACAGCCGTGGCCGCACCTCGGTGACGCATGCCGAGTGCTTGCCGCTGGTCATCGGCCCGGTGGACCGGCGTAACGGCCTCTCACGTGAGAACGAGCAAGCCAATACGCATAACGAACTGGCAGAATACCGGCCCGCCCCCACCCGGGTCAAAACGCCCCCGCGCCACCGCGAACCCGGCCACGCGCCGCATTGAGGCCCGGGACCCCGGCCCGGTCCGGACGCCCCGACGGACGCCCCGACGGGCCCCGGCCGGGCCCGGACGCCCCCCACGGGTCCCGGCCACCGACCGAAGATGCCTGCCCACGGGGCACCGAGGGCCTCCCCCGCGCCGACGGCGGCATCAGGGCTTCCCGCCCTCGTACGCGAGGGCCGGGGGGCGGGAAGCCCACGTTGACCAAAACGCCCTCACGCCGGTCAAAACGCCCCCGCGCCACTCCGCGAACCTGCCCGCGGCCCGCCGTTCGGGGCCGGGGGCCCGGCCGGGCCCGGACGCCTCCCACGGGCCCCGGCCCGGTCCGGACGCCTCCCACGGGCCCCGGCTGCCGCCGGGAGGGCTTCGTCGGGGGGTGGGCGCGGACCGGGCCGGGCCGGGGGTGGGGTGGAAGAGGGGCCGCCGGTGGGGCCACCTTGTCACCCGGCCGGTCTAAGATGCGCGCCATGAGCTTTGGGCAAGGGGGGCCTTACGGGCCCGGGGGTTCTCAGGCGCCTCAGCCGTCGACGCCGGACTGGGCGGCGCTCGCCGATCAGTCCGCCGCGCGCAACCGCCGCCGCAAGTTGCTCTTCATCGGGGGCGGGGCGCTGGCGACCGCCGCCGTCGCCGCGATCGTCGCCACCGCCGTGGTCAGCAGCGGCCACAAGGACAGCGGCGGCGGCGATTCGGCCGGTGGGCTGCCGACCCCGCAGGACCTGCCCAGCGAGTCGGCGACGCCCGAGCCGACCTTCTCCGATGTGGCCCCGCCCGCGCCGCCGAAGCCGCTGGACATCATCTCCAGCGCCCGGCGGGACAGGGCGCCGCTGAGCGCGGGCAGCCTCTTCCCCGACAAGAGCGCCGCGAAGGACGACCGCTCGTACACCAAGGCGGCGTCCGCCTCCACCACCAGCTGCTCGGCCGCGACCCAGGGGGCGCTCGGCCCGGTGCTGGCGAACAACGGCTGCCGCAAGCTGCTGCGGGCCACCTTCACCCGGGACGGCGTCGCGGTGACGGTCGGTGTCGCCGTGTTCGACGGCAAGGCGGCGGCCGAGAAGGCCAAGGACGGGTACCAGCCGAACGTCGCCTCGCTCTCCGGCGGGGGCGTCCCGGCCTTCTGCCGCCGGACGGCCTGCCAGAGCTCGGCGAACGCGATCGGGCGGTACGCCTACTTCACGATCTCCGGCTATACGTCGGGCAAGGCGGTCACCTCGTCGGACACCGCCGCCCTCCAGGCGGGCCGCGACGTGGCCGACTACACCTTCCGCCAGATCCTGGCCCGGGGCAGCGCCCAGGCGTCGGCGGAGGCCGCCTCGGCCGCCTCCGCCGCCAACTGAGACCGGACCGCCGACGGAAGACCGGCCGCCGGGCGGCGCTACGACGCGGCGCCCTTCGTGGCCTTCGCCACCTTCGCCACCTGCGCGTCCACCAGCGCGGTCGGGATCTCGGACTTCGCCGGGTCCGCGATGTTCACCCCGAAGAACACCGTCACCTGCGGCCCGGTCCGCACGACCGTGAACTTGATGACGGCGTTCTCCTTGCCCGCGTCGTGCAGGCTGAAGGCCACCGCCTCGTCCCCGGCCTCCGGCGCGTCCAGCGGTGTCACCTTCGTGACGTCCGCCTTCACGCCCGTGCCGTCCTCGGCCGGGAAGCCACCCCGACAGGCGCTTACGGCGTCGCGCAGGTCCTTCACCGTGCGCTCGGCGTCACCCGGTGCGTAGGAGGAGATCCGGATCAGGCCGGTGGAGCCGATCTGCGCCTTGGTGAGGTCGGTGGCGTAGGCGCGGTGGACGCTGGCCTTGGGCGCCGGGTCGTACCGGGTCCCGATCAGCGCGGCCAGCGGCTGGCACGCGGCCTTGCCGGTCTTGGCCGAGCCGCCCTCGCTGACCTCCTTGTCCGTCATCTTCTGCACCTCGAGCCCCTTGACCTCGCCATTGGTCAGGGCGGCCCGCTCCAGGGCGGACGCGGACAGCGGCTTCGCGGCCGGGTCGGAACTCGCGGCCTCGTCCCCCTGCGAGGCGCCGCCGTTCCGCCCGGCGCTGCCCGCCTGCTTCGCGCCGTCCGCCTTGCCGTCGCCGGAGTCGCTGCCGCATCCGGTCATCAGCCCCAGCGCCGCCACCACCGCGATGGCCACGCCCACGGTCCGCTTCGCACCGGAGTCGTTCATTCCTCTGTCCACCCCTGGTCGGTATCGGGCCCGTACGGCCACCGCACGGACACCCCGCAGACTCCCAGACCCCGGGAAAGGTTGTAATCCCTTTCGCCAATGTGGTGGATCCCATATCACCACGCGCATAAGCAACCTTCGCGGCCCCAGCCAGTCTTACGGACCGATCAATCCTTACTGGTTCCATACCGGCATCACACCGGCCCCATATCGGCGCAATGCAGCCTGGCTCGGAACCAGAAACGAAGCACGGCCTCGGAGGGGAGGGCACGTCGCGGCAGTTCAGCCTGCCGCGCGTACATCACCATGAAGATTTCTTTCCTGCTCCACAACGCCTATGGCATCGGCGGAACCATCCGGTCGACCTTCAATGTGGCCGGGGCGCTCGCCGCCCACCACACCGTGGAGATCGTCTCCCTGATCCGCACCATCGACACCCCGAACCTCCCCCTCCACCCCGCCGTGCGGCTCAGCCCCCTGATCGATCTGCGCCCCCAGGAGAACCCACCCCACACCGGGCGCCGCGCCGCCGACCTCGGCCATCCGCTGCTGACCCGGCCCAGCGCCCACATCCCCGCCGCCGAGGCCAAGGGCACCACCAACTTCAACGCGCTCACCGACGAACGCGTCGCCGAGTACCTCGACCGCACCGACGCCGATGTCGTCATCGCCACCCGCCCCGGCCTGGTCATCTATCTCGCCGCGCTCGGCCGCACCGGCCGCTTTCTGCGGATCGGCCAGGAGCACCGCCTCTACGGCACCCACCGCGCCGAGATCCGCGCCGCCTGCGACGCCGCCATCCCCCACCTCGACGCGTACACCTCCGTCTCCGAGGCCGACGCGGCCACCCACCGGGCCCACCTCCCCGGTGTCGGCACCCGGCTGACCGCCCTGCCCAACGGGGTGCCCGCCACCGGGATCGAGCCCTCCGACGGCCGCGCCAAACTCGTCGTGGCCGCGGGCCGGCTGATCCCCGTCAAGCGCTACGACCTGCTGGTGGCCGCCTGGGAGACGGTGGCCGCCAAACACCCCGACTGGCGGTTGCGCATCTACGGCCGCGGCCCCCAACTCCCCGCGCTGCGCCGCCAGATCGACGAGCTCGGACTGGCCGGCCACATCACCCTGATGGGCGCCCACTCCCCCATCGAGACCGAGTGGGCCAAGGGCGCGATCGCCGCCGTCACCTCCCGCGAGGAGTCGTTCGGCATGACGATCGTCGAGGCGATGCACTGCGGGGTGCCCGTGGTCGCCACCGACTGCCCGCACGGTCCTGGTGAGATCATCACCGATGGCCGGGACGGGCTGCTGGTGCCGGTCGGCGACGCCGACGGGATCGCCAAGGGGCTGCTGACCCTGATCGAGGACGACGAACTGCGCCGCTCGATGGGCGCGGCGGCCCGGATCGCGGCGCAGCGATACGCGCCCGAACGCGTGGCGGCCGGCTACGAGCGGCTCATCGAGGAGCTGCACACCGCCCGCTCCACCGCGGCCCCGGCCCACCGGCGCCGTACGGCCGTGCCGTTGCGGGGCCGTACGGCCGGAGCGCCGCTGACCGGCACCCTCAAGGACGCGGTCAAGCAACTGATCCGCAAGCCCCTGCGGCCCGTCGCGTCCTGCCGGGTCACCGCCGAGGGCGATCTGTCGGTGCTGCTGGAGCCCGCCGGTCTGCACGGCGGCGAGTTCGAACTGACCGTCACCCGCCGCAAGAGCGACGAGCCCCCCTTCCGCGTACCGCTGCTGCCCCCGGTCGGCGGCGCGCCGTCCGCACCCTGGACGGCCACGCTCGACCGCGCGACGCTCGACCTCGACGAGGGCCGCTGGGATCTGCATGTGATCCGCCCCTCCGACGGGGTGCGCCGCCGGGTCGGCTGCCGCTTCGCCGAGGGGCGCGGGCTGCTGGACCTGGAGCCGCTGCCCGGCTCCCCGTTCACCTGGTGGATCCCCTACTCCACCGTCGACGGCTATCTCGCGCTGCGCGCCTGGCGGCGCCCGGCCCACGCCGAGGCCCGGGTGATCCGCCTGGACGCCGAGGGGCTCGCCGTCGAAGGCACCCTGCACGGGGCGCGCTTCGGGCCCGACGCCGCCCCGACCGCGGTGGCCACCCCGTCCAAGGGCCCGGCCCGCCCGTTCCTCACCGGGGTCACCGCGCTCGACGGCGGACGGTTCCGCTTCACCGTTCCGTACGAGCGGATCCGGGAGGCCCGCGACGGCGAAGAGGGCGCCGCCGGGTGGACCCTGACGCTCCATAAGTCCGCCCGGGGCGGGACCCCGATCCGGATCGGACGCGTCGTCGGCGACATCGTGGACCGCGACAAAACGGACCTCTTCCCGATCACTCACGGTGTCCGCCCCCACCTCACCCGCACCGGTGACCTCGCCATCATCTCCGTCACCACAGGGAATTGAGGGACTCGGTCCAAAGGTGCCGTGTTTGCCGCCCAGATCACCGGTAACACTCGGTGATAACAGCCTCGAGCGAGGAAAATCTCTGCGGAAGGCACAGCGATGTCAACAGTCACGCTCATCATCCTGCTGGCGGCACTGGCCGCCATGGCCGGCCTTGTGATCGCCCCCTCGGTGCGGCAGGGCCGCAAGGGCGAACTGCCGGTCCGAAGCCTGCCCTCGGAAGCGAGGGAGCAGTACGCGGCGCGGTGGGCGGGCCTACAGGAGCGGTTCGTGGACTCCCCCGGATGGGCGCTGCGCGAAGCCGACCGGCTGCTGGGCGCGTTGGCCGTGGACCGCGGCTATCCGGCCGAGTCCGAGGAGAAGCGGATGGACGCGCTGTCCGTCCGTCACCCCGAGGAGATCGAGGGCTACCGCCGGCTGCACGCCATGGCGGCACGGGTGCACGAGAACGAGACGGCCACGGAGCGGATGCGGGAGGCGCTGGTCGCGGCGCGTCCCCTGTTCGAGCAACTGGTCCGTGCCCAGCCGCACGACGAGCGCCCGCTCCCGCCTCCGGTCCCCCGTCAGCGGGACCTCCGGCGGGGCCGTGTCCCGGGGCAGCGCCTGGGGTCCTTCTGACGGATCTCCGTGGGAAGGACCCTGGGCCCGGCCGCCGATCACTGACCGGTGAGCCGCACCGCCAGCGCGAGGGTGTCATCCGGATGCAGGATCACCGTGTGCATATCCTCCGCGATGGCGCCGGGGACCTCCTCCGTCGGGCTCTGCAGATGCTTGTGCGCGGCCTCGATCAGGCGCTCCTCGCCCTCGATCGGGTCCCGGCGGCTCTCGGTGAGACCGTCGGTGTAGAGCAGGAGGAGGTCCCCGGGGGCCAGCCGCTCGGTCAGCGGGGTCTCGCTGCCGGGCAGCGGAAAGCCGATGCCGCGCCCCCGGGCCTCCAGATACCGGGCCGCCCCGTCACGGCGCAGCAGCAGCGCCGGCGGATGGCTCCCATTGGCCAGCCACAGCTCACCGGTGGCCGGATCGATCCGGGCGAGCTGCACGGTGGCCATCACCGACCGGTCGAAGGGGCGCAGGATCTCGTCGGTGCGGGCCACGATCGACTCGAGCCGATGGCCCTCCAGGGCCAGGGTGCGCACCGCGTGGGTGACGTTGAGCGCGCTGCGCGTACTGGTCACCCCGTGGCCCAGGGCGTCCACGATGGTGATGTGGACGGTGCCGTCGGGCAGCACGAACCAGTCGTACAGGTCCCCGCCGGTCGGCGCGTCGGTGCCGGCCGGTTCGTAGTGCACGGCGAGTTCCAGACCGTCGGCCTTGATGGGCGCCGGGCGCAGCGCGTCCTCCAGCTCCCGCAGGGTCTGGCCGTGCGCGGTGCGCAACTGCTTGTCCCGCTCGTCGAGCTGGACGTAGAGGGCGAGCACCCCGCTGTTGGTCTCCGCGAGTTCGTCCTTGAGACGGCGGTGCTCGGAGGTGAGCGCGTCGGCGGCGGCCACCACCACGCGCAGCTCCTCCGCGGCGAGGGCGTCCTCGTCGGGCGCCTCCTGCGCGGCGTCGGACGGGGGTGCCGCCGGGAGGCGCCAGACCACCTCGCCCTCGGCCGCCTCGTCGGGGGCCATCGGGAGATCCGCCGTCACCGGACCCGTATCGCCCGGGGTTCGCAGCACCACCGTGAGCAACCCCTCGGCCGGGTCGTACGCCCACTCGAGGCCGGTCTCCCGTCCGGCCCGCAGCGCCGCCCCGGCGGCCTCGGCGGCGGACAGCACGAGGCGCGCCCGGACCGCGGGGTCCAGGGCATGCTCCCGGGCCAGCGCCCGAACGGCCCGGCTGAGCGCCGCCGTCGTGGCGCAGGTGAGGTTCCTCGTCGTCATGGAAGCCTTAAGGGGGACCTGGCCGCGAGCACCGTGGCGTCGTCGCGGACGCGGCGATGGCCATGGGCGAGTGCGGCGGACAGCAGGGGCGGCGGGAGGCGAAGCACGGACGGGGGCGGGTCGAGCGACCAGCGGGCGTCTATACCGTCGCTGTGCAGCACCGCCGTACCGCCCTGGGGCAGCGGGAAGTCGTGGACGCGGGGGGTGGGCATTCCCCAGCCGACGATACCGGGCTGCCCGGTCAGCCGGTGCCGAACCCTGTCGTGGGTCAGCGCGAGGGCGCGGATGTTGCCGACGCCGCAGTAGTCGGCGCGCTCGGGGTACAGCCGCAGCACGCCCACGGCGGCCCCTCGGGTGTGCCGCAGCGCCCGGTTCATCCGGGTGAGCACCTCCGGCAGCGGCCGGTCGGGGTCGGCGTGGAAGGTCCGCAGCGCCGCCTGGGCCGCCTCGGCGGCGGGCCGGCCGTGGCCGAGACCGTCCAGGACGACCGCGGTGCGGGCGGAGTCCGTGTCGACGATCGCGCGGGCGTCGCCGCAGCTCTCCTCCCCCTCGGCGGGCAGACAGACCGCGCCCACCCCCTGCCACTCCGCCCGCGGCTCGCCCGGCGCGGTGAGTCGGGCGCAGGCCCAGGTGCCCGCGTGGGTGCCGTCGGCGCTGCGCATGCTGAAGTGGGTCGCCATCCGCTTGACGGCGCCGAGCCCGACCCCCAGCGTTCCGGAGGTGGTGTAGCCGTCCGCGAGGCAGCGCTCGGGGTCGTACATCCCCGGGCCGCGGTCGGCGGCGAGGATCTCCACCCCGTGGCCCAGCGGCAGCGGCTGGACATAGAGCGTGCCGTCGCTGGCGTACTTGTCCAGGTTGGTCGCCAGCTCCGAGGCGATCACCGCCGCCTGGTCGGGCAGCGCCCCCGGCAGCTCGCGCTCCCGGGCCACTCCACGCGCCGCCTCGGCGGCCAGATGCACGGCGCTGTGGTGGTCTACGCGCACCTGGACGGTGGGCGCCGTGAAGGTGTCGGTCACCGGACCGTCCAGCGGGTGACGACCACCGCCGTGCCCTCACCCGGGCCGGTGCGCACCGAGAACTCGTCCATCAGCCGCCGGGCGCCGCCCAGCCCGTGGCCCAGGCCCGAGCCGGTGGTGAAGCCGTCGGTGAGCGCCGCGTCGAGGTCGGCGATCCCCGGCCCCTCGTCCGTGACGATCAGCCGCAGTCCCCGCCGTCCGCGGGGGTCGCGCGGATACTCCAGGGTCACCGTGCCGCCGCCCCCGTGGACATAGGCGTTACGGGCGAGCTCGCTGGCGGCCGTGACCACACGGGTCTGGTCCACCAGGCCGAAGCCCACCTCGACGGTGGCCGCGCGCACGGCGTGGCGGACCGTCAGCAGGTCCTCCTCCGTGCGCACCGGGTACGAGGCCGGCGCGGGCGGGCGCCGGCCATCCGGCCGCGAGGGCCTCTTGGGTCCGCGGGAGGCGAGGGTGAATTCACCGGGCGGTGCCACGTCGGGCCCCTTCCAGGGGCTGCGGTGCCTGTCGCCACCCCAGCGCGGCCAAGCCCTGCTCCGGATTGAGTGCGGTCTCCACGCCGACGAGCTCGATCCCCAGCTCCACCAGGGTGATCGCCACCGGCGGTCGCATCCCGGCCACGATCACCCGGGCCCCCAGCAGCCGGGCCACCGTGGTCAGTTCCATCAGCGTCCGGGCCACGAAGGAGTCGATGACCTCCAGCCGGGAGATGTCGATGAGCACTCCACGGGCGCCCTCTGCCGAGATCCGCTCGGTGAGCTCCTCGGTGAAGGCGATGGCGGTCCGGTCGTCGAGCTCATTGAGCAGGCCGGTGACCAGGACGTCTCCCAGTCGCAGAATCGGAACGCCGGGCTGGGGCTGACCGGTCACCGGCCGTCTCCTTCGTCACCGTCGGGACCGGGCCCGTCGATCAGCTTGATCGCGGCGGCCAGCGCGTCGGCCAGCGTCCCCCGCGTGAGGATGGTGGACAGATCGATACCGAGCTGGGCGATGGTCTGGGCGATCGAGGGGCGCACCCCGCTGATCACACAGTCCGCGCCCATCAGCCGCACCGCGTTGACGGTCTGCATCAGATGCTGGGCGACGGCGGTGTCCACCGTCGGCACACCCGTGATGTCGACGATCGCGACCAGCGCCTCATGGTCCTGGATGGCCTGGAGCAGATTTTCCATCACCACCTGGGTCCTGGCGGTGTCCAGCGTGCCGATCAGCGGCACGGCCAGCACCTGCCGCCACAGCCGCACCACCGGTGTCGACTGCTCCATCAGCTGCTGGCTCTGCCGGCGGATGATCTCCTCCCGGCCCTCGACATACGTCTCGAAGGACAGCGCCCCGGCCACATCGAGCAGCCGGTTCATGAAGACGGCCGAGGCGAAGAGCTCCTCGGCGTCCCGGGTGTCCCGCTGCACCGCCTTCAGCAGCGCCTCCTTGAGCGCCAGCACCGCGAGCGAGGTCGCCGTCGGGGTGGCCCCGGCCCGCGCCCGGCGCAGCGACAGGCCGACCACGGCCTCGTGCAGCCCCGGGCTGGAGGTCACCACGCGGTCCACCGGCGTCCCGCTCTGCAGCCCCGGGACCAGCGCCTCGATCAAGGCGTCGGCCTCCTCGCGGAGTTCGGCCTCCCCGATGTCGGTGTCGAGCAGGGCCTGCTCCATCTGCAGCTCGACCCAGCGATCGGCGATCTCCTCGCCGCGTTCTTGAAGCGCCCTGGTCAGACGCTCTCGTACAGCGGCCTCGCTGGTACTCACGCGGTTCCCTTCGCGGTCGGCGACCGTTGTCGGTTGGCAAATTTTATCGATCTTCCGGGGGCCCCGGAAGCCGCATCATGCCGATCGCCGCCCCGCCGTGACCTGTTCCCGTCCCGCCGTTCGCACACGATGCGCGTAGCGAGTACCCCGTGATCGTCCGCCGACACCCACCGCTTCAGCAGCAGCCGGAACCGATCGCCGTCGCGCCCGGCAGGGAGCGCTTGTTGCGGGACTCGCGGTTACGGGCCGCGAGTTGGTCGTCGGCCGGGTAGCCGACCTCCTCCAGCGTCAGGCCATGGGGACGTACGACATGGACGGCGGAGTCGCGCAGCCCGGCGGAGAGCACCTTGGCGGGCCAGTCCGGGGGGCGGTGACCGTCGCCGACGAAGAGCAGCGCCCCCACCAGCGAGCGCACCATGTTGTGGCAGAAGGCGTCCGCCCGCACCGTGGCCGTGATCACGCCGTCCGCCCCGCGCACCCAGTCCAGCCGCTGCAGGGTACGGATGGTGGTGGCACCGTCGCGCTTCTTGCAGTACGCGGCGAAGTCGTGCTCGCCCAGGAGCCGTATCGAGGCCGCGTTCATGGCGTCCACGTCCAGCGGCCAGTCGTGCCACAGCACATGGCCGCGCAGCAGCGGGTCGACCCCGCCGGGGTGGTCGGTGACCCGGTAGGCGTAGCGCCGCCAGATCGCGGAGAAGCGGGCGTTGAATCCGGCCGGGGCCTCGGCCACCCGCCACACCCGTACGTCATGGGGCAGCCGGCCGGCCAGCCGCCGCAGCAGCTTGTCCCGGTGCGCGGCCCACAGCTCCCCGGGCAGATCCACGTGCGCCACCTGGCCGCGGGCGTGGACCCCCGCGTCGGTGCGGCCCGCGACGGTCAGCTCGAAGGTCTCCGCGGAGCGCGTCACCGTCCGCAGCGCGCTCTCCAGCTCGCCCTGCACGGTGCGCCGCTCGCGCTGCTTGGCCCAGCCCGAGAAGTCCTTGCCGTCGTAACTCAGATCCAGCCGGACCCGCACCAATCCGGGCGCCGCCTCGTCACTCACCCAACCGTTCCTCTCCATGCGGAACGGGCCCGCTCCCAGGATCTGGGGGCGGGCCCGTCCGTACGACGAAAGCCGATCAGACGCCTCTCAGGCGTCCTTCGACTCCTCGGCCTCGGCCTCGGCCGGAGCCTCGGTGGCCTCGGCGGCCGGGGTCTCCTTCTTGAGGTCCGCGACGGCCTGGTCACCGGCAGCGTCCTTGGCGGTCCGCTTGGTGGCGGCCTCGGCCTCGCCGACGGCCTCCTGCTGCACGGTCAGCGCCTCGACCAGCTCGATGACCGCCATCGGGGCGTTGTCGCCACGGCGGTTACCGATCTTGGTGATGCGGGTGTAGCCACCCGGCCGGTTCTCGTAGCGCGGCCCGATCTCGGTGAAGAGGGTGTGCACGACGCTCTTGTCACGGATGGTCTGGAGCACCAGACGGCGGTTGTGAAGGTCGCCCTTCTTCGCCTTGGTGACCAGCTTCTCCGCGACCGGGCGCAGGCGGCGGGCCTTTGCCTCGGTGGTGGTGATCCGGCCGTGCTCGAACAGCGCGGTGGCGAGGTTCGCCAGCAGGAGCCGCTCGTGCGCGGCGCTGCCGCCCAGACGGGCGCCCTTGGTGGGCTTCGGCATTGGTCAATCTCCTCGATGTCTGCACCGGCCGTATGAGGTACCGGTGTCAGTTACCGGCGAGCGGCCGCCCGCCGGAAATTTTCGTCGCCCGCCGCACGGACTCGATCAAGCTCAGCAAGATCAAGCCCGTCCGGCGATTGAGGACAGCGCCTCAGCCCCGGCGGCGGGGCAGCGATCAGTACTGCTCGGTCTCGACGAAACCGGCGTCCGCGTCGTCATCGGCACCGAAGGCGTCGGCGGCGGCGGTCGGGTCGAATCCGGGCGGGCTGTCCTTGAGCGCGAGGCCCATACCGGCCAGCTTCGCCTTGACCTCGTCGATCGACTTGGCGCCGAAGTTCCGGATGTCGAGCAGGTCCGCCTCGGACCGCGCCACGAGCTCACCCACGGAGTGGATGCCCTCGCGCTTGAGGCAGTTGTACGAACGGACGGTGAGCTCGAGCTCCTCGATCGGCAGCGCCAGGTCGGCGGCGAGGGCGGCGTCCGTCGGGGACGGGCCCATGTCGATGCCCTCGGCGTCCACGTTCAGCTCGCGGGCCAGGCCGAACAGCTCGACCAGGGTCTTACCGGCCGACGCCATGGCGTCACGCGGCCGCATGGCCTGCTTGGTCTCGACGTCGACGATCAGCTTGTCGAAGTCGGTGCGCTGCTCGACACGGGTCGCCTCGACCTTGTAGGTGACCTTGAGCACCGGCGAGTAGATCGAGTCGACCGGGATCCGGCCGATCTCCTGGCCGACCTGCTTGTTCTGCACGGCGGAGACATAGCCGCGACCGCGCTCGACGGTCAGCTCCATCTCCAGCTTGCCCTTGCCGTTCAGCGTGGCCAGGACCAGGTCGGGGTTGTGCACCTCGACACCGGCCGGCGGCGCGATGTCGGCGGCGGTGACCAGACCCGGGCCCTGCTTGCGCAGGTACATCACGACCGGCTCGTCGTGCTCCGAGGAGACGACCAGCTGCTTGATGTTGAGGATCAGGTCGGTGACGTCCTCCTTGACGCCCGGCACGGTGGTGAACTCGTGCAGGACCCCGTCGATCCGGATGCTGGTGACAGCCGCACCGGGGATCGAGGAGAGGAGCGTACGACGCAGGGAGTTTCCGAGGGTGTAGCCGAAGCCCGGCTCCAGCGGCTCGATCACGAACCGGGAGCGGAACTCGTCGACGACCTCTTCGGTCAACGAGGGACGCTGAGCGATCAGCATGGGTATTGCCTCCAGTCTTCGGCGCCCGCTATTTGACGCCGAACCCTTCAATGGTACGGGCGGTACGTGCCAAACGGCTCCGTACCGCCCGTATCGCCGCTCTTCCTCCTACTTGGAGTAGAGCTCGACGATCAGCTGCTCCTGCACCTGGGTGTCGATCACCTGGCGCTCGGGCATGGAGTGCACGAGGATCCGCAGCTGCGACGGAATGGCCTCCAGCCACGCCGGCACGGTCCGCTCGCCCGCCTCGGCCTGAGCCACCTGGAAGGGGGTCATGGTCCGGGACTTCGGACGAACCTCGATGATGTCGTTCACGGTGACCCGAGCCGACGGAATGTCGGTCTTGACGCCGTTCACGGTGAAGTGGCCGTGGCGGACCAGCTGACGGGCGTGGTCGCGGGACTTGGCGAAGCCGGCCCGGTAGACCACGTTGTCGAGCCGGGTCTCGAGGATGCGAAGAAGGTTCTCACCGGTCTTGCCGGTCTTCTTGTTCGCCTCCGCGTAGTAACCACGGAACTGCTTCTCAAGGACACCGTAGATGCGGGTCGCCTTCTGCTTCTCACGGAGCTGCAGCAGGTACTCGCTGTCCTTGGTGCGCCCGCGACCGTGCTCACCCGGGGGGTAAGGACGGATCTCGATCGGGCACTTCGCGCTCTCGCACTTGCTCCCCTTGAGGAAGAGCTTCTGCTTCTCCCGACGGCAACGCTTGCAGTCGGCCCCGGTGTAACGCGCCATTGTTTCTGTTGTCTCCTACTTCAGCCGGTCAGACACGCCGACGCTTGGGCGGGCGGCATCCGTTGTGCGGAGTCGGGGTGACGTCCTGGATCGAGCCCACCTCCAGGCCGGTGGCCTGGAGCGAGCGGATCGCGGTCTCACGGCCGGAGCCCGGACCCTTGACGAACACGTCGACCTTGCGCATGCCGTGCTCCTGCGCGCGGCGGGCGGCCGACTCGGCGGCCATCTGCGCGGCGAACGGAGTGGACTTGCGCGAGCCCTTGAAGCCGACGTGGCCGGCCGAGGCCCAAGAGATCACGTTCCCGGTCGGGTCGGTGATCGAGACGATGGTGTTGTTGAACGTGCTCTTGATGTGAGCGTGCCCGTGGGCGACGTTCTTCTTCTCCTTGCGGCGCACCTTCTTGGCGCCGGCCGTCCTGCTCTTCGGAGGCATTCTCGAAATCTCCCGTGGAGGTGGTCGGTCCTACAGCTCGGACCGCTTGTCAGCGTCCGGTGCGGACTACTTCTTGCCCGGCTTCTTCTTGCCGGCGATCGCGCGACGCGGGCCCTTGCGGGTGCGGGCGTTGGTCGACGTGCGCTGGCCGTGGACCGGAAGGCCGCGACGGTGGCGCAGACCCTGGTAGCAGCCGATCTCGACCTTGCGGCGGATGTCGGCCTGGATCTCGCGACGGAGGTCACCCTCGGTCTTGATGTTGTTGTCCACGTACTCGCGGATCTTGACCAGGTCCTCTTCGCCCAGGTCACGAACGCGGGTGTCCGGGTTCACACCGGTGTTGGCGAGCGTCTGCTGGGCAAGGGTGCGACCGATGCCGAAGACGTAGGTGAGGGCGACCTCCACGCGCTTTTCGCGCGGGAGATCAACGCCTGCGAGGCGTGCCATGAATCTGGCTCCAGATGGTTGTCGGAGGTCTTCCGCAGCACCACTCCCGGCCGCCGTACCGGACGGCTCCCGGGTCCCCGGCCTCCGACCGGGGGTGTCGTCCCCGCCAGGCGGGAACGGGTGACTGCGTATGTACGCAAAGTTATGACGTCGCGCGAAGATACTGCGAGTGGTGCAGGATTCCGGCCGGTGTGCGTCAGCCCTGGCGCTGCTTGTGGCGCAGGTTGTCGCAGATGACCATGACCCGGCCGTGGCGGCGGATCACCTTGCACTTGTCGCAGATCTTCTTGACGCTCGGCTTGACCTTCATGGGTGTGAGGTTCTCCGGGTCGTGAGATCTACTTGTAGCGGTAGACGATCCGTCCGCGCGTGAGGTCGTACGGAGACAGCTCCACGACCACCCGGTCATCGGGCAGGATGCGGATGTAGTGCATACGCATCTTGCCGCTGATGTGCGCGAGGACCTTGTGACCGTTCTGAAGCTCCACCTTGAACATCGCGTTCGGCAGAGACTCGATCACGGTGCCCTCGATTTCGATGGCGCCTTGCTTCTTGGCCATGTCCTGCTTTCGGGATCGGCTACCTTGATCGGCTCGCGACATGCGGGAGGGCATGCGAGAGCCGACGTGTCAGTCTACGTCAGGGCATCCCGAAACACGAATCCGGGGCATCATGCCCCGATTTTGAGATCTTTATGCCCTCGGAGATCGTCAGGCGGCGATCATCAGGCCAGCGGGTCGGGCGCGGTCTCCACGCCCAGCTCGGCCAGCTTGGCCTTGCCGCCGTCCACGGCGGTGAGCACGAGCGGGCCCTCCTCGGTCAGCGCGACCGAGTGCTCCCAGTGGCTGGACCAGGTGCCGTCGTCCGTCTTGACCGTCCAGTCGTCGGCCAGTACGTGCGTCTTCGCGGTGCCCAGGCTCACCATGGGCTCGATCGCGATGCAGAAGCCGGAGACCAGCCGGGGGCCCTTGCCGCGCTTCTTGGAGACGTAGTTCAGCAGATGCGGGTCCATGTGCATCTGGGTGCCGATGCCATGGCCGCCGTAGTCCTCGATGATCCCGTACTTGCCGGAGGCCGGGCGGGGCTGGCGGCGGATATAGCCCTCGATCGCCTTGGAGATGTCGACCAGCCGGTGGCCCTTGCGGACCGCCGCGATCCCGGCCCACATCGACTCCTCGGTGACCCGGCTCAGCTCGTACAGCTCCGGGGCGTGACCGGTGCCCACGAAGGCGGTGAAGGCTGCGTCGCCGTGCCAGCCGTCCACGATCGCGCCCGCGTCGATGGAGATGATGTCGCCGTCCTTGAGGACGGTCTCCCGGTCCGGGATGCCGTGCACCACGATGTCGTTCACCGAGGTGCAGATGGTGGCGGGGAAGCCGCCGTACCCCAGGAAGTTCGACTTGGCGCCGTGGTCCGCGATGACCTTACGGGCGACGTCGTCCAGGTCCTTGGTGCTGGCGCCGGGGACGGCCGCCGCCCGCGTCGCCTCGTGAATGGCGGCGACGACCAGTCCCGCCTCACGCATCTTCGCGATCTGCTCGGGAGTCTTGATCTCCACCATCACTCAGCCTTCCGCGGTCCTTCGTATCTGCTCAACAGTTCTGCTCAACACTACGGCCGCGATGCCCCGGACGGGGCATCGCGGCCGGTGACAGCTCCGGTGCGCTAGGCCGCCTTGGCGGCCAGTGCGTCCATCGCCCGCTGGGTGACCTCGGACACCTTGCCCAGCGCCGAGATCGTCACCACCAGGCCCTGGGCCTTGTAGTAGTCGATGATCGGCTCGGTCTGGCTGTGGTAGACCTCCAGCCGGTCGCGGACCGTTTCCTCACTGTCGTCCTCGCGCTGGTACAGCTCACCGCCGCACACGTCGCACACGCCCTCGACCTTGGGCTTCTTGTACTCCACATGAAAGGTGTGCGCGCTGTCGTTGCGGCAGGTGCGGCGGCCGGCGATCCGCTTGACCACCTCTGCCTCGGGGACCTCCAGGTCCAGCACCGCGTCCAGTGTGAGCTCGTTGTCCCGGAGGTAGCCGTCCAGGGCCTCGGCCTGCGCCAGATTGCGCGGGAAGCCGTCGAGCAGGAAGCCGCTCGCCGCGTCCGCGTGGCCCATCCGGTCCTCCGCCATACCGATGGTGACCTCGTCCGGTACCAGCTGTCCGGCCCGCATGTACTCCTGCGCCTGCTTGCCGAGGGGGGTGCCCTGGCTGATGTTCGCGCGGAACAGGTCGCCGGTGGAGATATGCGGGATCGACAGCTTCTCGGCGAGGTACGCGGCCTGCGTACCCTTGCCGGCTCCCGGAGGCCCGACGAGGACGATTCGCATCAGCGGAGGAACCCTTCGTAGTGTCGCTGCTGAAGCTGGCTCTCGATCTGCTTCACAGTCTCCAGGCCGACACCCACGATGATCAGGATGCTCGTGCCACCGAACGGGAAGTTCTGATTGGCATTGAGCGTCACCAGCGCCACCGTGGGCACCAGGGCGATCAAGCCCAGATAGAGCGCACCGGGCCACGTGATGCGGTTCAGCACGTAGCTCAGATACTCCGCGGTGGGACGACCAGCCCGGATACCCGGGATGAACCCACCATACTTCTTCATGTTGTCGGCAACTTCTTCGGGGTTGAAGCTGATGGCGACATAGAAGAATGCGAAGAAGACGATCAGCAGGAAGTACGTGGCGATGTAGATCGGGTGGTCGCCCTTGACGAAGTTCTGCGAGATCCAGGTCGCCCAGCCGGCCTTCGAATTGGAGAACTGGACGATCAGCGCCGGGATGTACAGCAGCGATGAGGCGAAGATCACGGGGATCACACCCGCCTGGTTCACCTTCATCGGGATGTAGGTGGACGTACCGCCGTACGAGCGACGGCCGATCATGCGTTTGGCGTATTGCACGGGAATCCGGCGCTGGGCCTGCTCGACGAAGACCACCAGGCCGACCATGGCCAGACCACAGAGGATCACCAGGCCGAACTCCAGCCAGCCGTCCATGATCTTGCCCTGCTGCTTGATGCTCCACATGGCGCTCGGGAAACCGGCGGCGATGGAGACGAACATCAGGATCGACATGCCGTTGCCGATGCCGCGGTCGGTGACCAGCTCACCGAGCCACATGATCAGCGCGGTGCCCGCGGTCATCGTGATGACCATCACGGCGGTGGTGAAGATCGAGTCGTCCCGTACGATCTGACCGCCGACCGGGCAGCTCTGGAAGAGCGAGCCGCTACGGGCGGTGGCCACCAGGCCGGTGCCCTGGAGGATCGCCAGCGCGATGGTCAGATAGCGGGTGTACTGCGTGATCTTTCCTTGACCGGCCTGGCCCTCCTTCTTGAGGGCCTCGAGGCGCGGGATCACCACGGTCAGCAGCTGAAGGATGATGCTCGCCGTGATGTACGGCATGATCCCCAGCGCGAAGATGGTGATCTGGAGCAGTGCGCCACCACTGAACATGTTGACCAAGCCGAACAGCCCCTGCTGGCCCTTGGCGAGGTCCATGCACGTCTGGACGTTCTTGTAGTCGATGCCCGGGATCGGGATATGTTGCCCGAGCCGGAAGAGCACGATGATGCCCAGCGTGAACAGCAGCTTCTTGCGCAGGTCGGGCGTCTTGAACGCCCGGGCGAACGCGGTGAGCACGGTGCCTCCTGCGCCCCCCGCGTCGCTTCGCGAGAGGTGACGGTCTTGAGGATCGACGAATACTTATCAGCCAGACCCGCGCGGAGACGTACCGCGCGGAAGGTAACAACGCCAGCCACCTTACCGGCGACCCGGCCCCGCTTGGAACGACCAACCGGGGATGCCCCATATCTGGGGCACCCCCGGTCAGAAACGCACCGTGCTCAGACGAGCTCGGTGACGGTGCCACCGGCGGCGGTGATCTTCTCCTTGGCGGAGCCGGAGACGGCGTCGACCGTCACCTGGAGCGCCACGGAGACCTCACCGGAGCCCAGCACCTTGACGAGCTGGTTCTTGCGAACCGCACCCTTGGCGACCAGGTCGGCCACCGTGACCTCGCCACCCTCGGGGTAGAGCGCGGCCAGCCTGTCCAGGTTCACGACCTGGTACTCGGTGCGGAAGGGGTTCTTGAAGCCCTTGAGCTTCGGGAGCCGCATGTGGAGGGGCATCTGCCCACCCTCGAAGCGCTCCGGAACCTGGTAGCGGGCCTTGGTGCCCTTGGTGCCACGACCAGCGGTCTTACCCTTGGACGCCTCACCACGACCGACACGGGTCTTGGCGGTCTTGGCGCCCGGGGCGGGCCGGAGGTTGTGGACCTTCAGCGGGTTGTTCTCCGCCATGTCAGTCGACCTCCTCGACCGTCACGAGGTGCCGCACGGTCTGCGCCATGCCGCGGAACTCGGGGCGGTCCTCCTTGACGACCACGTCGCCGAGCTTCTTCAGCCCGAGCGAACGCAGAGTGTCGCGGTGGTTCTGCTTGCTGCCGATGTACGACTTCGTCTGCGTGATCTTGAGGCGGGCCATGCTCACACACCCACCCCGGCACGCGCCCGCAGCAGAGCGGCGGGGGCGACGTCCTCCAGCGGCAGACCACGGCGGGCGGCGATCTCCTCGGGGCGCTGCAGGCCCCGCAGAGCGGCCACCGTGGCGTGCACGATGTTGATCGGGTTCGACGAGCCGAGCGACTTGCTCAGCACGTCGTGGATGCCCGCGCACTCCAGCACGGCACGCACCGGGCCACCGGCGATCACACCGGTACCGGGCGACGCCGGCTTCAGCAGCACGACACCCGCGGCCTCCTCACCCTGGATCGGGTGCGGGATGGTGCCGGCGATCCGGGGGACCTTGAAGAAGTGCTTCTTGGCCTCCTCCACGCCCTTGGCGATCGCGGCCGGCACCTCCTTGGCCTTGCCGTAACCGACACCCACGGTGCCGTCACCGTCGCCCACCACGACCAGCGCGGTGAAGCTGAAGCGACGACCACCCTTCACAACCTTGGCGACGCGGTTGATCGCGACAACACGCTCGACGTAAGCGGTCTTCTCGGCGGCAGCGCCACCGTCCCGCCGGTCCTTCCGGTCCCGCCGCTCGCCGCCACCGGCGCCGCCACCGCGGCGCTGGGGTCCAGCCATTGGATTTACCTCTCTCGTTTCCGCTTTGCGTTGGAACCGGGGCTCAGAACTTCAGCCCGGCCTCGCGGGCGGCGTCCGCCAGAGCGGCGATGCGCCCGGCGTACTTGTTGCCACCACGGTCGAACACGACGGCCTCGATGCCCGCGGCCTTCGCCCGCTCGGCCACCAGGGCGCCGACCTGCTGCGCCTGGGCGCTCTTGTCGCCCTCCGCCGTCCGGATGGAGCTGTCCAGCGTCGACGCCGAGGCCAGGGTGTGGCCCGCGATGTCGTCGATGACCTGCGCCACCATGTGACGGTTGGACCGCGTCACCACGAGGCGGGGGCGGACCGGCGTACCGGAGACCCGCTTGCGGACGCGGATGTGACGGCGCTTGACGGCAGCGGCCTTGCGAGCGTTGCCCTTGGCGATCTTCACACCGTATGTCATGGCTTACTTACCAGCCTTTCCGACCTTGCGGCGGATGACCTCGCCCGCGTACTTCACGCCCTTGGCCTTGTACGGGTCGGGCTTGCGCAGCTTGCGGATGTTCGCGGCGACCTCGCCGACCTTCTGCTTGTCGATGCCCTCGACGCTCAGCTTGGTCGGGGACTCGACCTTGAAGGAGATGCCCTCGGGGGCCTCGACCAGGATCGGGTGGCTGTAGCCCAGGGAGAACTCCAGATTGGAGCCCTTGGCCTGGACGCGGTAACCGACACCGCTGATCTCGAGCGCCTTGCTGTAGCCCTGGGTCACGCCGGTGATCATGTTCGCCACCAGCGTGCGCGACAGGCCGTGCAGGGCCTTGTTCTGACGCTCGTCGTTCGGGCGGGTGACAACGAGGTTGTTGTCCTCACCCTTGGCGACCTCGATCGGCGCGGCGACGGTGTGCGAGAGAGATCCCTTGGGACCCTTCACGGCGACCGTGCGGCCATCGATGGTGACGTCCACACCAGCGGGAACCTGGATGGGCAGCTTGCCAATGCGCGACATGTGCTTCCTCCGTTCCCTGGTTACCAGACGTAGGCGAGGACTTCCCCACCCACGCCCTTCTTGCCGGCCTGCTTGTCGGTGAGGAGCCCGTGCGACGTGGAGATGATCGCCACGCCCAGGCCGCCGAGCACCTTCGGCAGGTTGGTGGACTTTGCGTAGACCCGCAGACCCGGCTTCGAAATCCGCTTGATGCCGGCGATCGAGCGCTCGCGGTTGGGGCCGAACTTCAGCTCGAGGATGAGGCTCTTGCCGACCTCGGCGTCCTCGACCTTCCAGCCGGTGATGTAACCCTCCTGCTGGAGGATCTCCGCGATATGCGACTTGATCTTGCTGTGGGGCATCACGACGGAGTCGTGGTACGCCGAGTTCGCGTTTCGCAGACGCGTCAGCATGTCTGCGATCGGATCGGTCATGGTCATGATGGCCTTCGGCCTCTCTCGCCGGGGTTTCCTGTATGCGCCATCCCTCTCACCCGCTCACTGGCGGGCACGGGTGCGGCGCGGGGACCTACGGCGTAGTAAGGATTCTGGGCGGCGAGCGCCCAACCGTTCCACTCTACGCGAGCGGACGGGTGGGCCTCGCCATCCATTTACTTACCGAGAGCCCGGTATCAACCCAAAATTCCATCTTTCGCCCGCCAGGGCGTCCGTTGAGGGCGGTGGCGGGAGACGGGTGGGCCGATTACCAGGAGCTCTTGGTCACGCCCGGCAGCTCGCCACGGTGAGCCATCTCACGGAGGCACACGCGGCACAGGCCGAACTTGCGGTACACGGAGTGCGGACGTCCACAGCGCTGGCAGCGCGTGTAGCCACGCACCCCGAACTTGGGCTTGCGGGCGGCCTTGGCAATGAGAGCCTTCTTCGCCACGGCTCACGCCTCCTTGAACGGGAAGCCGAGGTGACGCAGCAGGGCGCGGCCCTCTTCGTCGTTGGTCGCCGTGGTCACCACGGTGATGTCCATACCCCGGACGCGGTCGATCTTGTCCTGGTCGATCTCGTGGAACATGACCTGCTCCGTGAGACCGAAGGTGTAGTTGCCCCGGCCGTCGAACTGCTTCGGCGACAGACCGCGGAAGTCGCGGATGCGCGGCAGCGCGAGCGACACCAGGCGGTCCAGGAACTCCCACATGCGGTCACCGCGGAGGGTGACGTGGGCGCCGATCGGCTGGCCCTCACGCAGCTTGAACTGCGCGATGGACTTACGGGCCTTGGTGACGGCGGGCTTCTGACCGGTGATCGTGGCGAGGTCGCGGATGGCGCCCTCGATCAGCTTGGAGTCGCGGGCGGCGTCGCCCACACCCATGTTGACCACGACCTTGGTCAGACCCGGGATCTGCATGACGTTCTCGTACGAGAACTGCTCCTGCAGCTTGCCCTGGATCTCTTCGCGGTAGCGCGTCTTGAGACGCGGTGCAGTGGTGGTGGCAGTCATCAGATGTCCTCACCGGTCCGCTTGGCAACGCGGATCTTGTTGCCCTCGTCGTCGAAGCGGTATCCGACGCGGGTGACGACCTTGTTGCCGTCCTTCTCCACCACGAGCTGCACATTGCTCACGTGGATCGGGGCCTCGGTCGTCACGATGCCGCCGGTCTTCGAACCACGAGCGGTCTGTCCGGCCTTGGTGTGCTTCTTGACCCGGTTGACACCCTCGACCAGGACCCGGTCCTCGCGCGGGAAGGCCGCGATGACCTTGCCCTGCTTGCCCTTGTCCTTACCGGTGATGACCTGGACCAGGTCGCCCTTCTTGATCTTCATCGGTTACAGCACCTCCGGCGCGAGCGAGATGATCTTCATGAACTTCTTCTCGCGCAGCTCACGGCCCACCGGGCCGAAGATACGGGTGCCGCGGGGGTCGCCATCGTTCTTGAGGATGACGGCCGCGTTCTCGTCGAAGCGGATGTACGAACCGTCCGGGCGGCGGCGCTCCTTCACGGTGCGCACGATGACCGCCTTGACGACGTCACCCTTCTTCACGTTGCCACCGGGGATCGCGTCCTTGACGGTGGCGACGATGACGTCACCAATGCCCGCGTAGCGGCGACCGGAGCCACCGAGAACACGGATGCAAAGGATCTCCTTCGCGCCCGTGTTGTCGGCGACACGCAGTCGCGACTCCTGCTGGATCACGTCTATCTCCTGATCGTCTGCCGGTTCCCGGCAGGGGCTGGATATGTCCAGCCCCTGCCGAGCCTGGCGGAACTGTCCTGCGGACTATTGCCCGCAGGAAGAATTACTTGGCCTTCTCGAGGATCTCGACGACGCGCCAGCGCTTGGTCGCGGACAGCGGCCGGGTCTCCATCAGGAGGACGCGGTCGCCGACACCCGCGGCGTTCTGCTCGTCGTGCGCCTTGAGCTTGTTGGTACGGCGGATGACCTTGCCGTACAGCGCGTGCTTGACGCGGTCCTCGACTGCGACGACGACGGTCTTGTCCATCTTGTCGCTGACGACCAGACCCTCACGGGTCTTGCGGAAGCCGCGGTTCTGCGTTGCGTTCTCAGTCACATTCGTCTCGCTCATCAGGCGCTCTCCACCGTCTCGATGCCGAGCTCGCGCTCCCGCATCAGGGTGTAGATCCGGGCGATGTCCTTCCGGACGGCCTTCAGCCGGCCGTGGTTCTCGAGCTGTCCGGTCGCCGCCTGGAAGCGGAGGTTGAACAGCTCTTCCTTGGCCTCACGCAGCTTGCCAACGAGGTCCTCGTTGTTCAGCTCACGCAGCTCGGACGCCTTGGTACCGGCCGCCATCACGACTCACCTGCCTCGCGCCGAACGATCCGGCACTTCATCGGGAGCTTGTGAGCAGCGCGGGTGAGCGCCTCACGCGCAGTCTTCTCGTTCGGGTAGGACAGCTCGAACATCACCCGACCGGGCTTGACGTTCGCGATCCACCACTCCGGCGAACCCTTACCGGAACCCATGCGGGTCTCGGCAGGCTTCTTCGTCAGCGGACGGTCCGGGTAGATGTTGATCCAGACCTTGCCGCCACGCTTGATGTGGCGGGTCATCGCGATACGAGCGGCCTCGATCTGACGGTTGGTGACGTACGCCGGGGTGACGGCCTGGATGCCGTACTCGCCGAACGCCAGCTCCGTACCGCCCTTGGCCATGCCGGACCGCTTGGGGTGGTGCTGCTTGCGGTGCTTGACCCTGCGAGGGATCAGCATGGGGTCAGCTCTCCTTTCCGGCTGCGCTGGGCTCGGCCGCCGGAGCGGCGGGTGCCTCGCCCTTGTTGGCCTCGGCGGCCGCGGCGGACTGCTGCGGCTTACGGCCGCGGCCACCGCGCTCGCCACCACGGCGCTGCGGGCGGTCGCTGCCACCGCCGCGCGACGGGCGGTTGCCCGCGCGTGCGGCGGCGTTCTCGGCGCGGACCTCGGCGATGTTCTTCACGTCGCCCTTGTAGATCCACACCTTGACGCCGATGCGGCCGAAGGTCGTACGGGCCTCGAAGAAGCCGTAGTCGACGTTGGCGCGGAGCGTGTGCAGGGGCACCCGGCCCTCGCGGTAGAACTCCGAGCGGGACATCTCGGCGCCGCCGAGACGGCCACCACACTGGATCTTGATGCCCTTGGCACCGGCCTTCATCGAGCTCTGCATCGACTTGCGCATCGCACGGCGGAAGGAGACGCGGGAGGAGAGCTGCTCGGCGACGGCCTGGGCCACCAGCTGAGCGTCCACCTCGGGGTTCTTCACCTCGAGGATGTTCAGCTGCACCTGCTTGCCGGTCAGCTTCTCCAGTTCGCCGCGGATACGGTCGGCCTCCGCGCCGCGGCGGCCGATGACGATGCCCGGCCGGGCGGTGTGGATGTCGACGCGGACCCGGTCACGGGTGCGCTCGATCTCCACCTTGGAGATACCGGCACGCTCCATGCCCTTCGTCATCATCCGGCGGATGGCGACGTCTTCCTTGACGTAGTCCTTGTACAGCTTGTCGGCGTACCAGCGCGACTTGAAGTCGGTGGTGATGCCGAGCCGGAACCCGTGCGGGTTTACCTTCTGGCCCATTACCGGGTTCCTTCCTTGCTGCTGACGACCACGGTGATGTGGCTGGTCCGCTTGCGGATCCGGTAGGCGCGGCCCTGGGCACGCGGACGGAACCGCTTCAGGGTCGGGCCCTCGTCGACGTACGCCTCGGAGATGAAGAGGCTGTCGGCGTCGGTGTGGTCGTAGTTGTGCGCGGCGTTGGCGATGGCGCTGTCCAGCACCTTGCCGACCGGCACGCTCGCGGCCTGCGGGGCGAAACGCAGGACCGCCTGGGCCTCCGTGGCACTCATGCCACGGATGAGGTCCACCACGCGGCGGGCCTTCATGGGCGTGACGCGGATGTACCGCGCCTGGGCCCTGGCTTCCATGGTTGTCCCTTCAGTGTCTGTCATGAGTCTTTTCCGCTGATCAGCGACGACGCGACTTGCGGTCGTCCTTCTCATGGCCGCGGAAGGTGCGGGTCGGCGCGAACTCGCCGAGCTTGTGGCCGACCATCGACTCGGTGACGAACACCGGGACGTGCTTGCGGCCGTCGTGCACCGCGATCGTGTGGCCGAGCATGGCCGGGACGATCATCGAGCGGCGGGACCAGGTCTTGATGACGTTCTTGGTGCCGGCTTCGTTCTGCGTGTCCACCTTCTTGATCAGGTGGTCGTCGACGAAGGGCCCCTTCTTGAGACTGCGCGGCATCTAAACCCGCTCCTAGCGCTTCTTGTTCGTCTTGCGGCGGCGGACGATGTACTTGTTGCTGGCCTTCTTCGGCGAGCGCGTACGGCCCTCCTTCTGACCCCACGGCGAGACCGGGTGGCGACCACCGGAGGTCTTGCCCTCACCACCACCGTGCGGGTGGTCGACGGGGTTCATGACCACACCACGAACGGTCGGGCGGACGCCCTTCCAGCGCATGCGGCCGGCCTTGCCCCAGTTGATGTTCGACTGCTCGGCGTTGCCGACCTCGCCGACGGTGGCGCGGCAGCGGACGTCGACCAGGCGGATCTCACCGGACGGCATACGAAGGTGGGCCATGGAGCCCTCCTTCGCCAGCAGCTGCACGGAGGCACCCGCGGAGCGGGCGAACTTCGCGCCGCCGCCGGGCCGCAGCTCGATGGCGTGCAGCGTGGTACCAACCGGGATGTTGCGCAGCGAGAGGTTGTTACCGGGCTTGATGTCGGCGCCGGGGCCGTTCTCGATCCGGTCGCCCTGCGTCAGGCCGCGCGGCGCGAGGATGTAGCGCTTCTCGCCGTCGGCGTAGTGCAGCAGCGCGATGCGCGCGGTGCGGTTGGGGTCGTATTCGATGTGCGCGACCTTCGCCGGGACGCCGTCCTTGTCGTGACGGCGGAAGTCGATCACGCGGTACGCACGCTTGTGACCGCCACCCTGGTGGCGGACCGTGATGCGGCCGGCGTTGTTACGACCACCCTTGCTGTGCAGCGGGCGGACCAGCGACTTCTCCGGCGTGGACCGCGTGATCTCGACGAAGTCGGCGACGCTGGAGCCACGACGGCCCGGGGTCGTCGGCTTGTACTTGCGGATACCCATTTCTCAGTCCTCGGAAGATTCCGGACTTCTGGACGTTCCGATCTCCGTTAGGAGACCGGGCCGCCGAAGATGTCGATGCGGTCGCCCTCGGCGAGGGTCACGATGGCGCGCTTGGTGTCCTTGCGCTTGCCGAAACCGGTGCGGGTGCGCTTGCGCTTGCCCTGGCGGTTGATCGTGTTGACCCCGGTGACCTTGACCGAGAAGACCGCCTCGACGGCCTGCTTGATCTGGGTCTTGTTCGCGCGCGGGTCGACGATGAACGTGTACTTGTTCTCGTCCAGCAGCGCGTAGCTCTTCTCCGAGACCACCGGCTTGACGAGAACGTCGCGGGGGTCGGTGAAGGTCTTGCTGGTGACAGCGGTCGCCTCACTCATCAGGCGGCGCTCCCTTCGGTCTTCTCAGCGGCCTTGGGACCAGCCACGAAGGACTCGAAGGCGGCCTTGGTGAAGACCACGTCGTCGGAGACGAGCACGTCGTACGTGTTCAGCTGGCCCGGCTCCAGGATGTGCACCTGGGGCAGGTTGCGGGCGGACAGCCACGCGGCCTCGTCGCTCCGCTCGGCGACCAGGAGCACGTTCTTGCGCTCGCTGATCTTGCCCAGCAGGGCCTTCGCGGCCTTGGTGGAGATCTCACCGTCGACCACGCCGGTCACGACGTGGATGCGCTCGTGCCGCGCCCGGTCGGAGAGGGCACCGCGGAGCGCGGCGGCCTTCATCTTCTTCGGGGTGCGCTGGCTGTAGTCGCGCGGCACGGGGCCGTGCACGACGCCACCGCCGGCGAACTGCGGCGCACGGGTCGAGCCCTGGCGCGCCCGGCCGGTGCCCTTCTGGCGGTACGGCTTCTTGCCACCGCCGCGGACCTCGCCACGGGTCTTCGTCTTGTGCGTGCCCTGGCGGGCAGCGGCCAGCTGGGCGACGACGACCTGGTGGATCAGCGGAATGCTGACCTGCGCGTCGAAGATCTCCGTGGGGAGCTCGACGGTCCCGGCCTTGTCGCCTGCCGGCGAAAGGATGTCAATGGTGCTCATCGGTTACCTCAGGCCCCCTTGGCCGCGGTACGGACCAGGACGAGGCCGCCGTTCGGACCAGGAACCGCTCCCTTGATCAGGAGCAGACCCTTCTCCGCGTCAACGGCGTGGACGGTCAGGTTCTGGGTGGTGACCCGCTCATTGCCCATGCGGCCGGCCATGCGCAGGCCCTTGAACACGCGGCCCGGGGTGGCGCAGCCACCGATGGAGCCCGGCGAGCGGTGCTTGCGCTGGGTGCCGTGGCCGGCGCCGAGGCCGCCGAAGCCGTGGCGCTTCATGACACCGGCGGTGCCCTTGCCCTTGCTGGTGCCGGTCACGTCGACCTTGACACCGGACTCGAACACCTCGGCCGTGACCTCCTGGCCGAGCGTGTACTCACCGGCGTCGGTGGTACGCAGCTCCACCAGGTGGCGGCGCGGGGTCACATCCGCCTTGGCGAAGTGGCCCTTGAGCGGCTTGTTCACCTTGCGCGGGTCGATCTCGCCGAAGGCGATCTGGACGGCGCTGTAGCCGTCCGCGTCATCGGTGCGGACCTGGGTCACGACACAGGGACCGGCCTTGACGACGGTGACCGGGACGACGCGGTTGTTCTCGTCCCACACCTGCGTCATGCCGAGCTTCTCGCCCAGGACGCCCTTGATCTGCTTAGCCATCTCGCGCGTCACCTCAGAGCTTGATCTCGATGTCGACGCCGGCCGGGAGGTCGAGACGCATCAGCGAGTCAACCGTCTTCGGCGTGGGGTCGAGGATGTCGATGAGGCGCTTGTGCGTACGCATCTCGAAGTGCTCGCGCGAGTCCTTGTACTTGTGCGGCGACTTGATGACGCAGTACACGTTCTTCTCTGTGGGCAGCGGCACCGGGCCCGCGACCGACGCACCAGTCCGGGTCACCGTCTCGACGATCTTCTTCGCCGAGGAGTCGATGACCTCGTGGTCGTAAGCCTTGAGCCGGATGCGGATCTTCTGTCCCGCCATGGCTACTTCGTAGTCCTGTCTCTCGTAACGCTCTGGGACCCGATGGCGTTCGTGCCCTCCTCCACCTCACTTCCGACCCACGCGGTCGGGCGTGTCGCAGTCCTTCTCATAAATCTCCGCACGGAGATCCCTGGTGAAGGGGGTTGCTGGGGGAGAAAGTCACCCACCGGGCGCCTGGCTGGGGCCCCGCTGACGCTTCCCGGAAGATTCCCGTACTTCCGCCCCTGATCAGGGGCGACGAGTACTGTGGGACTCGCTTCCGGTCCTCCCGGCGGGAGGCGCGCAGCATCGGCACTCAACCGAGCAACCCGGACAGTCTGCCACACGGGCCGTACCGGATGCCAATCAGGAAGCGGGGAAGCGTACCCCTGGCGAGGGGTTCTTCAAACTCTGCGCGCACCGGAGGCCGGGGCACAGCCTCACCTGCGACCGTGGTCACCCAATGTGACCCCGCGCACAACAGGGCACACGCCCCAACCGGTCACCCTCCCCACACGTCTCTCTCCAGGGGAACACACGACACACTCGCACTCCGGGGCACCGACATGCTCACGCGGCATGCGCACGCGGCCGATTCACCCGCCCCGCCGACACCCCCTGGAAGCGCCTCCCCCATGACCTCCACCGCGCAGGCCCCCGGCCCGTCCACCTCACCACCGAGACGACGGGGGCGCACCACCCGGAGCGCCCGCCCCCGGAACGCGGCGGTGGCACTGACCGCCGGTGCGGTCCTGATCGCCGGGGTCCTGTTCGCGTTACGCGACAACGGCGGCGACGGCGGCAAGGGCGCGGCCCGCGCCACGGCCCCGGCAGCCGCGCCGCCCGACGCCATCTCGGCCACCTCCAGACCTCGCCCGGACTCCCCCGCCACCGCGACCGGCGAGTTCATCACCGCGAGGTCCTCCGGCGCGGTGATCGGCGAGGGAAGCGATCCGCGGCGGTTCAAGGTCATGGTGGAGAAGGGCACCGGCGTCAACGCGAAACGGGCCGCGGCCGAGATCTCGGCGATCCTCGCCGACAAGCGCGGCTGGACCAACGACGGCGAGCACTCCTTCCAGCTGGTCGCCGACGGCCCCTCCGACTTCGAGGTGAAGATCGCCACCCCGGACACGGTCGACGAGATCTGCGGCGCGGTCGGCCTGGACACGCATGGCGAGGTCAACTGCGACGCCGGCACCCAGATCATGGTCAACCTCGAACGCTGGAACACCGGCTCACCGGAGTTCTCCGGCCCCATCGGCGGCTACCGGGCGCTGATCATCAACCACGAGGTCGGCCACCGCATCGGCCACGGCCACGAGACCTGCCCCGGGAAGGGCAAACGGGCGCCGGTGATGATGCAGCAGATATACGGGCTCAAGGGCTGTGTCGCGAACGAGTGGCCCTACAGCGCGAAAGGCAGGTACATCGCGGGCCCGGCGGTGCCGTGACGACAAGCCCGGCTTCCAGGAGCCGACCCGGCTGCCCCCGCCGGCCCCGTGGCGGCGATGTGTCCGATCTGTGACCGATACCTCCCGGCCACCGGACAACCAGTCAAGATCACCGACCGTCCCTTCACTTGGAGCAGCCGGAGACTACGCGCTGCCGAAGTGACAGGGTCACCAAATTGAACAGTCGATGGACATCGCGGGGGGCGCGGACCACCCGCAGGCAGACGCTCGCCGCGCTGGCGGCGCTCACCGCCGGGGGAGCCATGGGGATCGCCGGGGTCACCGGGATCGCCGGATTCGGGGCCGGACGTTCGGGCGGCTCGACGGCAGAGCCCGCGCGGGCCACCGAGCCCGGCGCGGCGGAGCCGTTCACCTCGACGGTGGGCGACAAGCGGGCGCTGCTGCTGCAGATCATGGCGCACCCCGACGACGATCTGTACTTCATGAACCCGGACGCCGAGCATGTGCTGCGCTCCGGCGTCCCGGTGGTGTGCGTCTACGTCACGGCCGGTGAGGCCCGGGGGATCAACCATCAGGCGGGGACGCCGATCCCGCCCGCCGACAAGGCCGCGTACTCCGCCTCCCGCCACCAGGGGCTGCGGCAGGCGTACGCGCAGATGATGGGGCTTAACCAGTTCGCGCCCTGGCAGCGGTCGGTGCTGCGGCTGCCCGGCGGGGTCACCGCGGAGACCAACACCCTCGCCAACGGCACCCGCAGCGCCCGGCTGATCTTCCTCAACATCGCGATGCTGTCGGACGGCGGGGTACGGATCCCCGCGCTGTGGAACACCCCGGGCACCGTGATGCGCACCCTCCTGGCCACCGGCTCCCCCGTGGCGCACCCTAGCTCGTACGGTCATCAGACGCTGGTCGACGTGCTCGCCGGGATCATGGACCGCTATCGGCCCACGCTGATCCACACGCTGGACCCGGACCCCGACTTCCAGGTGCACGACATGCTGCACCCCAAGGACAACGATCAGCCGGGCTGCTCGGACCACCGCGACCACACCCCGGTCGCGCAGTTCGCCTGGAAGGCGATCGCCCAGTGGGTCGCCGCGTCCGCGCGGCGCGACAAGCACGCCCCGCGCTTCACCACCACCGCGTTCCGCGGCTACTACAACCAGCGCTGGCCGCACAATCTGCCGCCCGCGCTGCTCGCCCAGAAGGCGCGGGCGATCAAGTCCTACGGCGGCGCGCCGGACTGGGACTGCGGCAACGCGGCCGGCTGCGGCGACTACAGCCAGGGCGGGGTGCGCCCGCTGCGGAACCGCAAGGGCTGGATCCGCTCCACCCACTACCGCTACCCCACCTCGCTGCCCGCCCCCACCACCGACACCCAGGGGCGCCTCGTGGCGTACGGCGTGCTCGGCACCCAGGCCGTGCGGTGGCGCGAGACGGCGCCCGGCAGCGCGCGGTTCGGGGCGCCCCAGGGGCTCGGCGGCGGACCGCTCGCCCCGGCGCTCGCCGCGGTGCGGGACAGCGCGGGGCGGCAGGTGCTGTTCGCCCTGCGGTTCGCGGCGCTGGCCGGGCAGGGCGCGGGCGATCTGCGCGAGATCGTGGTGCTGGAGCAGCGCCGCCCGGACGGCCCGTTCCGCGCCTGGACCGGCCTCGGCACCCCCGAGAGCGACCCCGAGCACGGCCGCCGGGTCGGCTGCCCGGCGGCGGTGGCCACCCCGGACGGCCGGGTGCACCTCTTCGTACGGACCGCGGACAAGAGCCTGGCCACCCGGATACGGGACGCGAGCGGGCACTGGGGTCCCTGGCAGCGGCTCGGCGGCGCAGAGATCCAGGACGGGCTGACCGCGCTGCTGGACGCCGAGGAGCGGATCCATGTCCTCGCCCCCGGTCGCGACACCGTCCACCACTGGGCCCAGGAGTGGGCCGGCGGCCCGGTCGCCCTGCGCCCGTCGTCCGGTCTGCCGCGTCCGGGCGGGGATCCGCTGGGCGCCGCCGTGGCGCCCGACGGCACGCTCGCGCTGGTCTACCGCACCCCGACCGCCACCGTGCCCGCCGTCCACGGCGAAACCTCACTCACGGTGCGGCACTTCGAGGGCTACGGGGCGATCGCCGCCCACACCGTGGCCGAGCCGTCCGGCCGCCGCGAGACGAAGACGCTGCTGCTGGCCGGCCGCGGCCTGGGCGGGGAGGTCCAGGTCCAGTACGGCACCGGCCCGGACGCCAAACCGCTGCGCTCCCCCGGCCATCTGACCCCGGTCGGCGCCCCGGCCCTCCTGGCGGACGACGGCCACCAGGGCGTCTGCGTGGTGGGCCTGTCCCCCGACGCCACCCCCTGGATCTGGCGCCCCCGCCCGACCTCACGGGCGTAGGCGGCCGGTCGCCGCCCAGGCGGGGGCGTGGGCGGGGCCCGGCGCCCGGCCACCGCCCAGGCTCCGCCGCCGCGCCCGGTGGGCGACCCCGAGGGCCGTCCTCGGGGCGCCGTCCTCGGGGCGAGGGTCCGGGCCGCATCCGGCACGGCCCGCTCGGCGGCATCCCCGGTCCGCGCCCGGTGGGCGCCCGCGGTGGGCGCCCCGGGGCATCACCGGCGCACATCGTCCGGGCCCCATCCCGGCGCGGCGCCTCGGCGGCATCCCCGGTCCGCGTACGGCCCCGGATCCCTGAGTCGGCCGCCCACCCGACTTCCCGTGCGCCTTCGCGATGCTCGTGCGGCTACCGCCTCAGCCGTGGGGCATGGCCGGGGCCCCACCCGGCGTCTCGCGTCCGAGTGGGGCCCCGTGGTGTCCGGCGGTCGCCGGGGATGCTCAGCGGCGGGCCGCGGCGGTGCGGCGGCCGGGTTCCTCCTCCAGCTCCTCTTCGGGCTCCTCGGACTCCTCGGGCTCCTCATACGCCTCGGCGTCCTCGGGCTCTTCCGGCTCTTCCGGCTCTTCGGCCTCGTCCGGCTCTCCGGCGGCCTCCGGCTCCTCCTCGTACTCCCCGTCGTACTCCTCGGCCTCCTCGGGCTCCTCGGGCTCCTCGCCTTCGGACTCCTCCTCGTACTCAGCCTCAGCGGCCTCGTCCGGCTCATCGGCGTCTCCCCCGGTCTCCTCACCCTCGCCGGCCTCGTCGGCCTGCTCGCGCTCTTCCTCCTCCACGGCCGTCTCGTGGTCCTGGACGACCTCGCCGTCCCGGATCTCGCCGCGCCAGCCGTCCGTGGCCTCGCCGCGCATCATGATGAACTTCCGGTAGAGCTTCAGATCGAGCCGGGCCCGTCGGCCCTGGGCCCGCCAGATGTTGCCGGTCTTCTCGAAGAGACCCTTGGGGAAGTACTCAAGAACCAGCAGCACCCGGGTGAGGTTGTCGCCGAGCGGGTGAAAGGTGACGACGCCCTTGACGGTGCCCTTCGCGCCCTCCGTGGTCCAGCTGATCCGCTCGTCGGCCACCTGCTCGGTGACGTTCGCCCGCCAGCTCCGGGTGGACTTGGCGACCTTCACCTTCCAGTTGCTGCTGGTGTCGTCGGCCTTCTCGACGCTGACGACGCCCTTGGCGAAGGTGCTGAACTCCTGGAACTGGGTCCACTGGTCGTACGCCTCGCGGACCGGCACCCCGACGTCGATGTCCTCGACGACCGTCACGCTCTTGGACTTGCCGCCCCCGCTCTTGCCCCTGCCGCCCTTGCCGCCCTTGCCGAAGACCCCTTTGACCTTCTCCTTCAGCGACTCCTTGAGCGAGTCCTTCAGCTGGGACGTACCGGCCTTCATCAGGGCCTGTCCCGGGGACTTGCCCTCGGAGAGGGACTGCGCGCCCTTGGCGAGGCCCGAGCCGAGGCCGGAGATCGCATGGGTCGCCCGTGCCTGGACATAGTCGCGCAGCTCGTCCTTCAGACGGTCGGTGGCCGGATCCTTGACGATGTCGTCCTTGAGCTTGCCGAGCGTGTCAGCCATTGCGGCCCCCCGCGGTCCTGGCGGTCTTCTTCGCCGCGGCCTTCTTCGCCGTGGTCTTCTTGGCCGCGGCCTTCTTCGCCGTACCGGAACCGGACGCCGCGGTCTTCTTCGCCGGGCGGGCCGGAGCCTTGGCAGCCGCCTTGCGCGGCGGCCTCGGCGGCTTCGGTTTCCGCTTCGGCTCGGGTTCCGCCTCGCCCTCCGGCCGCCCCTCGGCGGGCTCCTCGCCCTCGCCCCGGTCCCGCTCGTCCTCGGCGTCGGCCTCCTCGCGCTCGCCATCGCCTTCGTCCCCGCCTTCGCCGCGCAGCAGCGCCGTGCGCTCGTGCAGCGAGTCGGCGAGGCCGGTCACCCGGTCGGAGACGGCCTTGGTCGCGGCCTGCCGGGTGGCGTCGGCGAGCTCCTTGCGCACCTCCGAGTTGAGGCCGCTCAGCAGCGGCGCCTCGGCGAGGGACTTCTTCAGCTGCTGCGGATCCAGCGAGATCTTCTTACCGGCCAGCAACATGCCCAGCCCGACGGCGAGCTTCGCCTTCTTCGTACGCCCGAGGAGATAGCCCCCCACGACCGCGACCGCGATCTTGCCATTTGTCATCATCTGTTCGCTCCCGAAGTCGAACGCGGCTTCGATGTGGACGGCCGGGTACCCACATACGAAAGAGCCCCACCCGCCAAAGGCGAATGGGGCTCTTTGCTCCGGGGAGCGTCAGGTCACTTGTTGATCTTGGTGACCTGGCCGGCGCCGACGGTCCGGCCACCCTCACGGATGGCGAACTTCAGGCCCTCCTCCATGGCGACCGGCTGGATCAGCTGGACGGACATCTCGGTGTTGTCGCCCGGCATGACCATCTCGGTGCCCTCGGGGAGGGTCACAACGCCCGTCACGTCCGTGGTACGGAAGTAGAACTGCGGACGGTAGTTGTTGAAGAACGGCGTGTGGCGGCCACCCTCGTCCTTGGACAGGATGTACGCCTGGGCCTCGAACTCGGTGTGCGGAGTGACCGAGCCCGGCTTGATGATGACCTGGCCGCGCTCGACGTCCTCGCGCTTGATGCCGCGGAGCAGCAGACCGACGTTCTCACCGGCCTGGCCCTCGTCGAGCAGCTTGCGGAACATCTCGATACCGGTGACGGTGGTCGAGGTCTTCTCCTGCTTGATGCCGATGATGTCGACGTTCTCGTTGACCTTCAGCACACCGCGCTCGATACGGCCGGTGACGACCGTACCGCGGCCGGTGATGGTGAAGACGTCCTCGATCGGCATCAGGAACGGCTTGTCGACGTCGCGCTCCGGCTGCGGGATCGACTCGTCGACGGCCTTCATCAGGTCGAGGACGGACTTGCCCCACTCGGCGTCGCCCTCGAGCGCCTTGAGCGCCGAGACCTTGACGACCGGGACGTCGTCGCCCGGGAACTCGTACTCGGAGAGCAGCTCGCGGACCTCGAGCTCGACGAGCTCCAGGATCTCCTCGTCGTCCACCATGTCGGCCTTGTTCAGGGCGACAACGATGTACGGCACGCCGACCTGGCGGGCCAGGAGCACGTGCTCCTTGGTCTGCGGCATCGGGCCGTCGGTGGCGGCGACCACGAGGATGGCGCCGTCCATCTGCGCCGCACCGGTGATCATGTTCTTGATGTAGTCCGCGTGACCGGGGCAGTCAACGTGCGCGTAGTGACGCGACTCGGTCTGGTACTCGACGTGCGCGATGGAGATGGTAATACCGCGCTGGCGCTCCTCAGGAGCCTTGTCGATCTGGTCGAAGGCCGAGGCCTCGTTCAGGTCCGGGTACGCGTCATGCAGCACCTTGGTGATCGCAGCGGTAAGCGTGGTCTTACCGTGGTCGATGTGACCGATGGTGCCGATGTTGACGTGCGGCTTAGTCCGCTCGAACTTCGCCTTCGCCACTGGGGTCCTCCTGTGGAGTGGTTCTGTACGCATCCACACTTTGCGGATGGGTTCAGGTGGTCTTACCGAACCGGCCAGGACCCCGAGGGGGATGCCCTTCGCCGTATTCGTATGGGGGCCGGCGGCCGGGGCCCGTCATGGAACGCGGTGAACGCGCTCCACGACGGAATGCCCCGATGCCTTGTGCTTCCAGCCTAAACGGTGAGAAATGCGGATGAACCCGCCTTACTCGCCCTTGGCCTTCGCGATGATCTCCTCGGCGACGTTCCGCGGAACCTCGGCGTAGGAGTCGAACTGCATGGAGTAGCTGGCGCGGCCGGACGTCTTGCTGCGCAGGTCGCCCACGTAGCCGAACATCTCCGACAGCGGAACCAGGCCGGTGACCAGCTTGGCGCCGCTCCGGTCCTCCATGGACTGGATCTGCCCGCGACGGGAGTTGATGTCGCCGATCACGTCACCCATGTAGTCCTCGGGCGTGGTGACCTCGACCTTCATCATCGGCTCGAGCAGGGCCGGGCTGGCCTTGCGGGCGGCCTCCTTGAAGGCCATCGAACCGGCGATCTTGAACGCCATCTCGGACGAGTCGACCTCGTGGTAGCCACCGTCGAGCAGGGTGACCTTCACACCGGTCAGCGGGTAGCCCGCGAGCACGCCGAACTCCATGGCCTCCTGGCAGCCCGCGTCCACCGACGGGATGTACTCCCGCGGGATGCGGCCACCGGTGACCTTGTTCTCGAACTCGTAGCCGTCGCCCTCGAGCGGCTCCAGCGCGATCTGCACCTTCGCGAACTGGCCGGAACCACCAGTCTGCTTCTTGTGGGTGTAGTCGTACCGCTCGACCGGCTTGCGCAGCGTCTCGCGGTAGGCCACCTGCGGCTTGCCGACGTTGGCCTCGACCTTGAACTCCCGGCGCATGCGGTCGACCAGCACATCGAGGTGCAGCTCGCCCATGCCGGAGATGATCGTCTGGCCGGTCTCCTCGTCGGTCTTGACGCGGAAGGACGGGTCCTCCTCGGCAAGCCGCTGGATCGCGACGGCCAGCTTCTCCTGGTCGCCCTTGGACTTCGGCTCGATGGCCACCTCGATGACCGGGGCCGGGAAGTCCATCGACTCCAGGATCACCGGGTTCGCCGCGTCGGAGAGGGTCTCACCGGTGGTGGTCTGCTTCAGACCCATGACGGCGACGATGTCGCCGGCACCCACCGAGTCGATCTCCTCACGCTTGTTCGCGTGCATCCGGTAGATCTTGCCGATGCGCTCCTTCTTGCCCTTCACGGAGTTCAGCACCTGGGTGCCGGCGTCCATGCGGCCGGAGTACACACGGATGAAGGTGAGCTTGCCGAGGTGCGGGTCGCTCGCGATCTTGAACGCCAGGGCCGACAGCGGCTCTTCCTCGGAAGGACGGCGCTTGATGACCTCGTCGGGGTCCTTGACCGAGTGGCCCTCGATCGCCTCGATGTCGATCGGCGACGGCAGGTACCGGACGACCGCGTCGAGCAGGGGCTGCACGCCCTTGTTCTTGAACGCGGTGCCACAGAACACGGGGGTGACGGTGGTGCCGCCGCCCTTGCCGGAGGCGATGGTGATACGGCGGATCGCCGCGTACAGCTGCTCCTCGGTGGGCTCCTCGCCCTCGAGGTACAGCTCCATCATCTCTTCGTCGTTCTCGGCGACGCCCTCGAGCAGCTTGCCGCGCCACTCGTCGGCGGCCTCGGTGTGGGTGTCCGGGATGTCGACGGTGTCGTACATCTCGCCCTTGGTGGCCTCGGCGGACCAGACCAGCGCCTTCATCTGGACGAGGTCGACCACGCCCTTGAAGTCGGCCTCGGTGCCGATCGGCAGCTGCATGACCAGCGGCACCGCGCCGAGGCGGTCCGTGATCATGTCGACGCAGCGGTGGAACTCCGCACCGGTGCGGTCGAGCTTGTTGACGAAGCAGATACGCGGAACGCCGTAGCGGTCCGCCTGACGCCACACCGTCTCGGACTGCGGCTCGACGCCGGCCACGCCGTCGAACACCGTCACGGCACCGTCGAGCACGCGCAGGCTGCGCTCCACCTCAACGGTGAAGTCGACGTGACCCGGGGTGTCGATGATGTTGATCGTGTGGTCGACGTTCTCGAGCGGCCAGTGACAGGTCGTCGCGGCGGACGTGATGGTGATGCCGCGCTCCTGCTCCTGCTCCATCCAGTCCATGGTGGCGGCGCCATCGTGGACTTCACCGATCTTGTAGCTCACGCCGGTGTAGAAGAGGATCCGCTCGGTGGTGGTCGTCTTGCCCGCGTCGATGTGGGCCATGATCCCAATGTTGCGGACCTTGGCCAGGTCAAGTGAAGTGGTGGCCATATGGCTCAGTCTTCTCTCGGTTCTCGATGGGGTAGCGACTACCAGCGGTAGTGCGCGAAGGCCTTGTTGGACTCGGCCATCTTGTGGGTGTCCTCACGACGCTTGACGGAGGCGCCCAGACCATTGCTGGCGTCCAGCAGCTCGTTCATCAGGCGCTCGGTCATGGTCTTCTCACGGCGGGCGCGGGAGTAGCCCACCAGCCAGCGCAGCGCGAGGGTGGAGGAGCGGCCGGGACGGACCTCGACCGGCACCTGGTAGGTGGCGCCACCGACACGGCGGGAGCGGACCTCGAGGGTCGGCTTCACGTTCTCCAGCGCACGCTTGAGGGTGATGACCGGGTCGTTGCCGGACTTCTCGCGCAGGCCCTCCATGGCGCCGTAGACAATGCGCTCGGCAGTGGAGCGCTTGCCGTTCAGCAGGACCTTGTTGATGAGGGACGTCACCAGAGGAGAGTTGTAGACCGGGTCGATGATGACCGGGCGCTTCGGGGCGGGACCCTTACGAGGCATTCTTACTTCTCCTTCTTGGCGCCGTAGCGGCTGCGAGCCTGCTTGCGGTTCTTGACGCCCTGCGTGTCGAGGGAGCCGCGGATGATCTTGTAACGAACACCCGGCAGGTCCTTCACACGACCGCCACGCACGAGCACGATGGAGTGCTCCTGCAGGTTGTGCCCCTCACCCGGGACGTAGGCGGTGACCTCGATCCCACTGCTCAGCCGGACACGCGCGACCTTGCGGAGCGCCGAGTTCGGCTTCTTCGGCGTCGTGGTGAACACGCGGGTGCATGTACCACGGCGCTGCGGCGACCCCGCGAGGGCGGGGGTCTTGTTCTTCTCGACCTTGTCCTGGCGGCCCTTGCGGACCAGCTGCTGGATCGTAGGCACCGTTTCTCCGGTTTCTGTGTGCCAGTCTCGGTAAAGCTAACCTGGAGTTTCTCCGACCCACGCGGTCGGGTGTGTCGCGCACCGCAGCCCTCTGCGAAAGTCAGAGAGTGCAGATTGTTGGTGTCGACACCTCGGGCCCCCGAGCGGTCTGAAAGCGCGCACAGGAGCCCAGGGACACCCCAGGCACAAGGTCAGAGCGTACCTATAGCATCGGCTCCGGTCAAAACAAATGCACACGCGCTGGACACACCAACCCGGAGCATAGCCGCAGGGCGGCCACCCCCGCCATGGGGTGACCGCCCTGTGAACGTCGACCAGCCGTTCGCGGACCTACTGGTTGTACGGACCGTAGTCGTAGTCCTCCAGCGGAACCGCCTGGCCGGAGCCCGTACCGAAGGGCGAGTAGTCGATGTCGTCGTAACCGACGGCCGAGTACATCGCGGCCTTCGCCTCCTCGGTCGGCTCGACCCGGATGTTGCGGTAGCGGGACAGGCCCGTACCGGCCGGGATGAGCTTACCGATGATCACGTTCTCCTTGAGGCCGATCAGGGAGTCCGACTTGGCGTTGATCGCCGCGTCGGTGAGCACCCGGGTCGTCTCCTGGAAGGACGCCGCCGACAGCCAGGACTCGGTCGCCAGCGAGGCCTTGGTGATACCCATCAGCTGCGGACGGCCGGAGGCCGGGTGGCCGCCTTCCTGGACCACACGACGGTTCTCACCCTCGAAGCGCGAGCGCTCCACGAGCTCGCCCGGCAGCAGCTCCGCGTCGCCGGACTCGATGATCGTCACACGGCGCAGCATCTGCCGGATGATGATCTCGATGTGCTTGTCGTGGATCGACACACCCTGCGAGTTGTAGACCTTCTGGACCTCGCTGACCAGGTGGATCTGCACCTGGCGCTGGCCGAGGATGCGCAGCACGTCGTGCGGGTTGACGGCACCCACGGTCAGCGGCTGGCCGACCTCGACGTGGTCACCCTCGCCCACCAGCAGACGGGCTCGCTTGGAGACGCCGTAGGACGTCTCGTCGGAGCCGTCGTCGGGGGTGACGACGAGCTTCTTGGTCTTCTCGGTCTCCTCGATCCGGACGCGGCCGGCCGCCTCCGAGATCGGGGCGACACCCTTGGGCGTACGGGCCTCGAAGAGCTCGACGACACGCGGCAGACCCTGGGTGATGTCGTCACCGGCCACACCACCGGTGTGGAAGGTACGCATCGTCAGCTGGGTGCCGGGCTCACCGATGGACTGGGCGGCGATGATGCCGACCGCCTCGCCGATGTCCACCAGCTTGCCTGTCGCCAGCGAGCGGCCGTAGCACATGGCGCAGGTGCCGACGGCGGACTCGCAGGTGAGCACCGAACGGGTCTTGACCGTCTCCACGTTGTGCCGGACCAGCTCGTCGATGAGCACATCGCCCAGGTCGGTGCCGGCCGGGGCCAGGACCTTCCCGTCCACGACGATGTCCTCGGCGAGGCAGCGCGCGTACACGCTGGTCTCGACGTCCTCCGTCTTGCGGAGCACGCCGTCCGCGCCCGTGGTCGCGATCGCCAGCTTGAGGCCGCGGTCGGTGCCGCAGTCCTCCTCGCGAATGATCACGTCCTGCGAGACGTCCACCAGACGACGGGTCAGGTAACCCGAGTCGGCGGTACGCAGGGCGGTGTCGGCGAGACCCTTACGGGCACCGTGGGTGGAGATGAAGTACTCCAGCACGGAGAGACCCTCACGGAACGACGCCTTGATGGGCCGCGGGATGGTCTCGTTCTTCGCGTTGGACACCAGACCACGCATACCGGCGATCTGACGCATCTGCATCATGTTTCCGCGAGCGCCCGAGTTGACCATCATGAAGATCGGGTTGGTCTTCGGGAAGTTCGCGTTCATCGCCTCGGCGACCTCGTTGGTCGCCTTGGTCCAGATCGCGATCAGCTCCTGGGTGCGCTCGTCCTTGGTGATCAGACCGCGCTCGTACTGCTTCTGGACCTTCTCGTCCTGCGCCTCGTAGCCCTCGATGATGGCCTTCTTGGCCTCGGGCACGACCACGTCGGAGATGGCGACGGTGACACCGGAGCGGGTGGCCCAGTGGAAACCGGCCGCCTTCAGGTTGTCCAGCGTCGCCGCGACGATGACCTTGGGGTAGCGCTCGGCGAGGTCGTTGACGATCTCGGAGAGCTGCTTCTTGCCCACCGAGTAGTCGACGAACGGGTAGTCCTCGGGCAGCAGCTCGTTGAAGAGCGCGCGGCCCAGCGTGGTGCGCAGCCGGAAGCTGTCACCGGGCTGCCAGGCGCCCGCGGCGGAGCCGCTGTTGTCGGCAGCGCCCTCCTCGGCCACCGGCGGGGTCCAGCCCCGGGGCGGGACGGTGCCGATCGGGAAGCGGATGTCGATCTTCGCCTGGAGCGAGAGCTCCCGGGCGTCGAACGCCATGATCGCCTCGGCGCTGGAGCCGAAGGAACGGCCCTCACCGACGACCTCGCGCTCCTCCTCGTCGGTGGTGAGGAAGAACAGGCCCAGCACCATGTCCTGGGTCGGCATGGTCACCGGACGGCCGTCGGCCGGCTTGAGGATGTTGTTCGAGGACAGCATCAGGATGCGGGCCTCGGCCTGCGCCTCCGCGGACAGCGGCAGGTGCACGGCCATCTGGTCACCGTCGAAGTCCGCGTTGAACGCGGTGCAGACGAGCGGGTGAATCTGAATGGCCTTGCCCTCGACCAGCTGCGGCTCGAACGCCTGGATACCGAGGCGGTGCAGGGTGGGCGCACGGTTCAGCAGCACCGGGTGCTCGGCGATGACCTCTTCGAGCACGTCGTACACGACCGTGCGGCCGCGCTCGACCATGCGCTTGGCCGACTTGATGTTCTGCGCGTGGTTCAGGTCCACCAGGCGCTTCATCACGAACGGCTTGAAGAGCTCCAGCGCCATGGCCTTGGGCAGACCGCACTGGTGCAGCTTGAGCTGCGGGCCGACGACGATGACCGAACGGGCCGAGTAGTCGACGCGCTTACCGAGCAGGTTCTGACGGAACCGGCCCTGCTTACCCTTCAGCATGTCGCTGAGGGACTTCAGCGGACGGTTACCGGGGCCGGTGACCGGGCGACCACGGCGGCCGTTGTCGAAGAGGGCGTCAACAGCCTCCTGAAGCATGCGCTTCTCGTTGTTGACGATGATCTCGGGGGCGCCGAGGTCCAGGAGCCGCTTCAGCCGGTTGTTCCGGTTGATCACACGGCGGTACAGGTCGTTCAGGTCGGAGGTCGCGAAGCGGCCACCGTCCAGCTGCACCATCGGACGCAGGTCCGGCGGGATCACCGGGATGCAGTCCAGCACCATGCCGTTGGGGCTGTTCCGGGTCTGCAGGAACGCGGAGACGACCTTCAGGCGCTTGAGCGCACGGGTCTTCTTCTGGCCCTTGCCGGTCCGGATGATCTCGCGGAGCTTCTCGGCCTCCTCGTCGAGGTCGAAGGACTCCAGGCGCTTCTGCAGCGCCGCGGCGCCCATGCCGCCCATGAAGTACGTGCCGAAGCGGTCACGCAGCTCGCGGTAGAGCAGCTCATCGCCCTCCAGGTCCTGGACCTTGAGGTTCTTGAAGCGGTTCCACACCTCGTCGAGACGGTCGATCTCACGCTGGGCGCGGTCGCGCAGCTGCTTCATCTCGCGCTCGGCGCCCTCGCGCACCTTACGGCGCACATCGGCCTTGGCGCCCTCGGCCTCGAGCTCGGCGAGGTCCGCCTCCAGCTTCTTGGCGCGGGCCTCGAGGTCCGCGTCACGACGCTGCTCGATCTGCTGACGCTCGACGGAGACATGGGCCTCCAGCGAGGGCAGGTCGCGCGTGCGGCGCTCCTCGTCCACCCACGTGATCATGTAGGCGGCGAAGTAGATGACCTTCTCGAGGTCCTTCGGGGCGAGGTCGAGCAGGTAGCCCAGACGGCTGGGCACGCCCTTGAAGTACCAGATGTGGGTGACGGGAGCGGCCAGCTCGATGTGGCCCATCCGCTCACGGCGCACCTTGGCGCGGGTGACCTCGACACCGCAGCGCTCACAGATGATGCCCTTGAAGCGGACGCGCTTGTACTTCCCGCAGTAGCACTCCCAGTCCCGGGTCGGACCGAAGATCTTCTCGCAGAAGAGTCCGTCCTTTTCGGGCTTGAGGGTGCGGTAGTTGATGGTTTCCGGCTTCTTGACCTCACCGTGGGACCACTGACGGATGTCATCAGCGGTGGCGAGGCCGATCCGCAGCTCGTCGAAGAAGTTGACGTCGAGCACTTGTCGTCAATCCCTCTTTCAGGGTCGTGTCTTCGGGTCTGACTGGGGGTCCGGGGAGAGGCCGGGGCGCCCTGTGGCGAGTGCCCCGGCCAGACCCGTCAGACCTCTTCGACGCTGCTCGGCTCGCGCCGGGACAGGTCGATACCGAGCTCCTCCGCAGCGCGGAAGACGTCCTCGTCGGTGTCGCGCATCTCGATGGACATGCCGTCGGACGACAGCACCTCCACGTTGAGGCACAGGGACTGCATCTCCTTGATGAGCACCTTGAAGGACTCGGGGATGCCGGGCTCGGGAATGTTCTCGCCCTTGACGATGGCCTCGTAGACCTTCACGCGGCCGGTCACGTCGTCGGACTTGATGGTCAGCAGCTCCTGGAGGGCGTACGCGGCGCCATAAGCCTCCAGCGCCCACACCTCCATCTCGCCGAATCGCTGACCACCGAACTGAGCCTTACCACCCAGCGGCTGCTGGGTGATCATCGAGTACGGACCGGTGGACCGGGCGTGCAGCTTGTCGTCCACCAGGTGGTGCAGCTTGAGGATGTACATGTAGCCGACCGAGATCGGGTCCGGGAACGGCTCACCGGAGCGGCCGTCGAACAGCCGGGCCTTGCCGGACGACTGGACCAGGCGGTCGCCGTCGCGGTTCGGGATCGTCGAGTCGAAGAGACCGGCGATCTCGTCCTCGCGGGCGCCGTCGAAGACCGGGGTCGCGACGTTGGTACCGGGCTGGACCTCGTCGGCACCGATCGCCTGCAGCCGCTGCATCCACTCCTCGGAGCCCTCGACCTTCCAGCCGCGGGAGGCCAGCCAGCCGAGGTGGATCTCCAGGACCTGTCCCGGGTTCATTCGGGACGGGACACCCAGCGGGTTGAGGATGATGTCGACCGGGGTGCCGTCCTCCAGGAACGGCATGTCCTCGACCGGGAGGATCTTCGAGATGACGCCCTTGTTGCCGTGGCGGCCGGCGAGCTTGTCACCGTCGGTGATCTTGCGCTTCTGCGCCACGTAGACGCGGACCAGCTGGTTCACGCCGGGCGGCAGCTCGTCGCCCTCCTCGCGGTCGAAGACGCGCACGCCGATGACCTTGCCGGTCTCACCGTGCGGCACTTTCAGCGAGGTGTCACGGACCTCACGGGCCTTCTCGCCGAAGATCGCGCGCAGCAGGCGCTCCTCCGGGGTCAGCTCGGTCTCACCCTTCGGGGTGACCTTGCCGACCAGGATGTCCCCGGCGATGACCTCGGCGCCGATGCGGATGATGCCGCGCTCGTCGAGGTCGGCCAGGACCTCCTCGGAGACGTTCGGGATGTCCCGGGTGATCTCCTCGGGGCCCAGCTTGGTGTCCCGGGCGTCGACCTCGTGCTCCTCGATGTGGATCGAGGAGAGGACGTCGTCCTGCACCAGACGCTGGCTGAGGATGATCGCGTCCTCGTAGTTGTGGCCCTCCCACGGCATGAACGCCACCAGGAGGTTCTTGCCGAGCGCCATCTCGCCGTCCTCGGTGGACGGGCCGTCGGCCAGCACCTGGCCGGCGATCACCCGCGCGCCCTCGTCCACGACGACCTTCTGGTTGAAGGAGGTGCCCTGGTTGGAGCGGGAGAACTTGGCCACCCGGTAGGTGGTGTAGGTGCCGTCGTCGTTGGCCACCGTCACGTAGTCGGCGGAGACCTCCTGGACGACACCGTCCTTCTCGGCCTTGATGACGTCGCCGGCGTCGACCGCGCAGCGGTACTCCATGCCGGTGCCGACCAGCGGGGACTCCGCCTTGATCAGCGGCACGGCCTGACGCATCATGTTCGAGCCCATGAGCGCGCGGTTGGCGTCGTCGTGCTCCAGGAACGGGATCATCGCGGTCGCGACCGACACCATCTGGCGCGGCGAGACGTCCATGTAGTCGACGTCGTCGCCCGGGATGTAGTCGACCTCACCGCCACGGCGGCGGACCAGGACGCGGTTCTCGGCGAAGTGCAGATCGTTCGTCAGCGGCGCGTTGGCCTGCGCGATGACGAAGCGGTCCTCCTCGTCGGCCGTCAGGTAGTGCACCTCGTCGGTGACGACACCGTCGACCACCTTGCGGTACGGGGTCTCGATGAAACCGAACGCGTTGACCCGGCCGTACGAGGCGAGCGAGCCGATCAGACCGATGTTCGGGCCTTCGGGCGTCTCGATCGGGCACATGCGGCCGTAGTGCGAGGGGTGCACGTCACGGACCTCGAAGCCGGCCCGCTCACGGGAGAGACCACCGGGGCCGAGCGCGTTCAGACGGCGCTTGTGGGTCAGACCCGACAGCGGGTTCGTCTGGTCCATGAACTGCGACAGCTGGCTGGTGCCGAAGAACTCCTTGATGGAGGCGACGACCGGCCGGATGTTGATCAGGGTCTGCGGCGTGATCGCCTCGACGTCCTGAGTGGTCATGCGCTCGCGGACGACGCGCTCCATACGCGCCAGACCCGTGCGGACCTGGTTCTGGATCAGCTCGCCGACGTTACGGATGCGGCGGTTGCCGAAGTGGTCGATGTCGTCGGTCTCGACGACCACGGACTGGCCGTTGTCCCCGACGGTCTCGGTCTCACCGGCGTGCAGCTTCACCAGGTACTTGATCGAGGCGATGACGTCCTCGACCGTCAGCACGCCCGCGTCCAGCGGAGCGGCCGAACCCAGCTTCTTGTTGACCTTGTAGCGGCCGACCTTCGCCAGGTCGTAGCGCTTCGGGTTGAAGTAGAGGTTCTCCAGCAGCGTCTGCGCGGCCTCCCGCGTGGGGGGCTCGCCCGGGCGCAGCTTGCGGTAGATGTCGAGCAGCGCGTCGTCCTGGCCCTGGGTGTGGTCCTTCTCCAGGGTGGCGCGCATGGACTCGTACTCGCCGAACTCCTCGAGGATCTGCTCGGTGGTCCAGCCGAGCGCCTTCAGGAGGACGGTGACGGACTGCTTGCGCTTGCGGTCGATGCGGACACCGACCATGTCGCGCTTGTCGATCTCCATCTCCAGCCAGGCACCACGGGAGGGGATGACCTTGACCGAGAAGATGTCCTTGTCGGACGTCTTGTCGATGGAGGAGTCGAAGTAGACACCCGGCGAGCGGACCAGCTGCGAGACGACGACACGCTCGGTGCCGTTGATGCAGAAGGTGCCCTTGTCGGTCATGAGCGGGAAGTCGCCCATGAAGACCGTCTGGGACTTGATCTCGCCGGTCTCATTGTTGGTGAACTCGGCCGTGACGAAGAGCGGAGCGGCGTAGGTGAAGTCACGCTCCTTGCACTCGTCGATCGAGTTCTTCGGCGGCTCGAAACGGTGATCACGGAAGGTCAGGGACATCGACCCGGAGAAGTCCTCGATCGGGGAGATCTCCTCGAAGATCTCTTCCAGACCGGACTTGGTGGGGACGTCCTGACCGCTGTCCAGCGCAGCCTCGACGCGAGCCTTCCACGCGGCATTGCCGAGCAGCCAATCGAAGCTCTCGGTCTGCAGCGCGAGGAGGTTCGGAACCTCGAGAGGCTCCTTGATCTTCGCAAAGGAGATGCGCAGCGGGGCGGTGCTGGCGCCATTGTTCGTATTGGCAGTCGAGGCGTTGCGCGAGGCGGCCAAGAGGGGGTCCTTCCGAGGGCTCGGACTCACTACGCGCGTACCGGTCCCACCGAGAGCCCATGGATGAAATCCCAGGTCAGAGGGTTTTCATCGGTAGTGCTCGAAGGTAGGTATGCCCCTGGTGACGGGCAGGGAGCAGCTAACAGGCAGCGCAAAGGGTCAGTGTAGCCACTTGGCACACTGATGTCCAGCGCCGAGTTTCTGAGACCGGCAGTGCCAATCTCTCCCTCCGGTGAGGGGCGCGCCCCTCGTTGTCTTCTCACGCCCTGTCGGCAGCCCGCGCTGTCGATGCGCATATCGATACTGCCCGCTTCGCCGACGATCCATGCCTCGGACTTTCGGATCGGTGTGACGTCGCGTCCTGAGAATTGCGCGCTGCGTGCCGTTCGTCAAGGCCCCCCACTCCGGCGAGATCGTCACAGGGCGTGGCGACGGGCAACGAAGATCACCCTACCTCCACAAGCCCATAAGGCAATGTAACCGTCACGGGAACGCCGAAGGGCGACCACCCGAACGGGTGATCGCCCCTGGCGTGGAACCGGGCCGCACCGCCGGACGTCCTACGGGCGTGTGGCGGCGCGCCGCGAGGTCATCCGACCTCGCGAGGGGTCACTTGACCTCGACGGAGGCGCCGGCGCCCTTGAGGGACTCGGCGGCCTTCTCGGCGGCGTCCTTGGCGACCTTCTCGAGAACGGGCTTCGGGGCGCCGTCCACGAGGTCCTTGGCCTCCTTCAGACCCAGGGAGGTCAGCTCACGCACGACCTTGATGACCTGGATCTTCTTGTCGCCGGCACCGGTGAGGATGACGTCGAACTCGTCCTTCTCCTCCTCGGCCGGGGCAGCGGCGCCCGGGGCACCCGGGGCGGCGGCGACGACGGCGGCCGGGGCGGCGGCGGTGACGTCGAACTTCTCCTCGAAGGCCTTCACGAACTCGGAGAGCTCGATGAGGGTCATTTCCTCGAACTGCGACAGCAGGTCTTCCTGGCTGAGCTTCGCCATGGTGGCGGTCCTTCCACTAATTCGGCGGGTGGTGCCGGATGTACATGTCGGCGGGCTTCCGGGCCCGCTGCGACCGGGGCCTGATTACTCGGCGGCCTCGGCCTCGGCGGGAGCCGGGGTGTCGGCACCGCCCTGCTCGGCCTGCTTCTGCCGGAGCGCCTCGGCGGTCCGGACGAACTTCGACAGCGGGGCCTGGAAGAGCGCGGCAGCCTGGGACTGCTTGGCCTTCATCGCACCCGCCAGCTTGGCGAGCAGCACCTCACGGGACTCGAGGTCCGCGAGCTTCTTGATCTCGTCGGCGGACAGCGCCTTACCGTCAAGGACACCGCCCTTGATGACGAGAGCGGGGTTGTCCTTGGCGAAGTCACGGAGACCCTTCGCCGCCTCGACCGGGTCACCGGTCACGAAGGCGACGGCCGACGAACCCGCGAACAGGTCGTCGAGCTGGTTGATCCCGGCCTCGTTGGCCGCGATCTTGGTCAGCGTGTTCTTCACCACACGGTACTGAGCGTTCTCACCGAGCGAACGGCGCAGCTCCTTCAGCTGCGCGACGGTGAGACCGGTGTACGCGGTTACGAGAGCCGCGTTGGAGTTGCGGAACTTCTCCCGCATCTCGTCGACGGCTGCGACCTTGTCAGGACTCGCCATGAGCCTCGGCCTCCTTCCGGGTGATGAGGACCGCTTCGGCCTGAAGGAAGGAGACTGACAACGCGAAAACGCCCCGGCGCAGGCGCTCGGGGCGTAACTCGACCGGCACGGACCCACGGCCCGTTCGGGAGTGCAACCTTAAGTCACCTACGCAGGTCGCCCGCAGCTAGCGGATCCTTCAGCCACCGGAATCCCTTGCGGGACACGGCGACAACCAGCGGTCTTTGGCTTCGTCAAGAGATTACGCGAACGGGCCGCGGCCAGGCAAATCGGCTCTACTGCTGGAGCATGTCCTGGAAGTCCACGGTGTCCGAGGAGGACGGCTCGGTGACGGTCACGCTGGTGCCGTAGTCCGAGTAGAAGACCGTGGAGTCGTAGGCGCCGTTGTTGCTCTGCGCCTGCTCACGCTTCTTGACCAGCAGGTTCTCCTCGTCCACCCACAGGTCGATGGTCTCGGTGTCCATACCGGAGGACTCCAGCTGCTTCTGCAGGGCGTCCAGGTCCGACTGGCCGAGCTCCTTGGACTGCATCTTGGCGATCTCGGAGACCTTGACCGTGCCCGTGTAGTGGGTGGCCTTGACGCCCTTCACGTCCTCGCTGCCCACGCTCTTGACCTTGCCCGTGGCGAGCAGCAGCTCCACCGAGCGCGACGGGTTGTTGTTCTGCATCTGGTCCTTCAGGAAGGCGCCCGAGGGGCCCGCCTTCTGGGCCAGCACGTCGTAGTCGTACTTCACCCAGTGCTTGCCGCTGCCCGCCTGGGCGGCGAACTCGTCGCCCATGTTCAGGAACATGGCGTCCGGGGTGTACTTGGCGTCCATCGGCTTGCCCGCGATCGGGGAGGAGGCGATGGCGCCACCGTTCTGGGTGATGGACATGTTGGCCCGGATGCCGTTGGCCCAGTCCATGTCGCCGGACATCTGCGAGTTCTGCTCGCCCATCTTGGTGGTGCCCTCGACCTTGGCCGAGTTCTTCTTGTCCGTCTGCTGCGAGGCGAGCTTGAGCGCCGCCAGCGGGCTCATCGCGGACTGCCCGGACTTGTCGCCGCCGGTCTTGTCGCCGGCCTTGTCACTGTCGGACTTCTCGCTCCCGCACGCGGTGAGGCCGACCATCAGAACGAGACTTCCAGCGGCTATCGCCCATCGCGCACCAACATGAGTACCGCGCACGGCTCCCCCTAGTTTTTATTTCTCTTTTACGTGTACCGCAGAGTGACTCTAGCGGAGGGGACCGACAACGGAAGACGCCGGGCCCCCGCACCATCGACGCGGTGCGGGGGCCCGGCGGTTGCACACCGTGGTGCGCTGATCAGGGGCGCCTCAGATGGCGTCTTCCTCGACCAGCAGGTTGCGGGTGCGGTTGGCGTCCAGCGGGATGCCGGGGCCCATCGTGGTGGTGAGGGTCGCCTTCTTGATGTAGCGGCCCTTCGCGGCGGACGGCTTGAGACGGTTGATCTCCTCGAGCGCCGCGGCGTAGTTCTCCACCAGCCGCGTCTCGTCGAACGAGAGCTTGCCGATGATGAAGTGCAGGTTCGAGTGCTTGTCGACGCGGAACTCGATCTTGCCGCCCTTGATGTCCGTGACGGCCTTGGCCACGTCGGGGGTGACGGTGCCGGTCTTCGGGTTCGGCATCAGACCACGCGGACCGAGCACCCGGCCGAGGCGGCCGACCTTGCCCATGAGGTCCGGGGTGGCGACGACGGCGTCGAAGTCCAGGCGGCCCTTGGACACCTCGTCGATGAGCTCGTCGGAGCCGACGATGTCGGCGCCCGCGGCCTCCGCGGCCGCAGCACGGTCACCGGTCGCGAAGACCAGGACCCGGGCGGTCTTACCGGTGCCGTGCGGCAGGTTCACGGTGCCACGGACCATCTGGTCGGCCTTGCGCGGGTCGACGCCCAGGCGCATGGCGACCTCGACGGTCGCGTCGAACTTGGTGGTGGAGGTGTCCTTCGCCAGCCGGACGGCCTCGAGCGGGGCGTATGCGCGCTCCCGGTCGATCTTGGCGTCCGCAGCGCGGAGGGTCTTGCTGCGCTTGCTCACTCTTGCTCCTGATGTCTGTGGAGTTCGTGGTCCGGGCCAGCGCTTGGCCCTGCCACAGGGGGTCGCGGGGGCTGTCGGCCCGCACGCGCGAGGTGTCAGCCCTCGACCGTGATGCCCATGGAGCGGGCGGTGCCGGCGATGATCTTCTCGGCGGCGTCCAGGTCGTTGGCGTTCAGGTCGGGCATCTTGGTGGTGGCGATCTCACGCACCTGGTCGCGGGTGATCTTGGCGACCTTGGTCTTGTGCGGCTCGCCGGAGCCCTTCTCCACGCCCGCGGCCTTCAGGATCAGCTTGGCGGCCGGCGGAGTCTTGGTCACGAAGGTGAAGGAGCGGTCCTCGTAGACCGTGATCTCCACCGGCACGACCATGCCGCGCTGCGACTCGGTCGCGGCGTTGTAGGCCTTGCAGAACTCCATGATGTTGACGCCGTGCTGGCCCAGCGCGGGGCCGACCGGCGGGGCCGGGTTCGCGGCACCGGCCTGGATCTGGAGCTTGATCAGCCCCGTGACCTTCTTCTTCTTGGGAGGCATGCTCTCTCCGGGTCCTAGTGAGAGGTTGTTCGCCTCCGAACCGGATCATCCGGATGGAGGCATACCGCACAACGATAACGGGTATAGCTGTGCGCCTTAAAACCGAGCAGGTCAGACCGGCCGTAAAAGCCCGTCTGACCTGTTCGGAAGTTCTCGTGAAGAGCCTCAGTCCGGAAGGACTCAGTTCTTCTGGATCTGGTCGAAGCTCAGCTCGACCGGGGTCTCCCGGCCGAAGATCTCCACCAGGCCCTTGACCTTCTTCGAGTCGGCGTTGATCTCGTTGATCGTCGCCTGGAGGGTCGCGAACGGGCCGTCGGTGACCGTGACCGAGTCGCCCACCTCGAAGTCCAGCACCTGGACCTCGACCTTGCGGCTCGGCGCCGGCACGCCGCTCTCCTCGGCGGCGGCCTTGGCGGCCTTCTCCTCGGCCTCGGGGGCGAGCATCTTGACGATCTCGTCCAGGGTCAGCGGGTACGGGTCGTAGGCGTTGCCCACGAAGCCGGTGACGCCCGGGGTGTTGCGGACGACACCCCACGACTCGTTCGTCAGGTCCATGCGGACGAGCACATAGCCGGGCAGCTTGTTCTGCCGGACGTTCTTGCGCTCGCCGTTCTTGATCTGGACGATCTCTTCCTCGGGGACCTCGGCCTGATAGATGAAGTCCTCGACGTTCAGCGAGACGGCACGCTGCTCCAGGTTGGCCTTCACGCGCTTCTCATAGCCCGCGTAGGTGTGGATCACGTACCACTCACCGGGCAGCCCGCGCAGTTCCTGGCGGAGCGCCTCGACCGGGTCGACCTCGACCTCGGCCTCGGTCTCGACCGCTTCGTCCGCCTGGGCCGCCTCGGTCTCGAGGGCGTCCTCGTCCTCGACGCGCAGCGCGTCCTCCTCGGCGGGAACGCCCGCCGAGGCGTCGGCCGCTGCAGCCTGGTCGGAGTCCGCCGCCTCGACGATGTCGAGCTCGTCCTCACGGGACTCGACGGGCTCGGCGGCGTCGTTCAGGTTCGGGTCAGACACTGTGGCTGCTTCTTCCTGGCTTCAAAGGGGGTGGAACGTGCGAAAGGGGCGACGCCGGAACAGCGGCCGCCTTTCGCGAGGGTCTCAGCCAAAGACGTACTTGATGGCGTTGTTGAACCCATAGTCAATCACGGTCACGATGCCGATCATGATGACGACGAAGACGATCACCACGCTGGTGTACGTCGACAGCTGACTGCGCGTGGGCCAGACGACCTTCCGCAGCTCAGCGATGATCTGGCGGTAGAAAAGCGCGAGCCGGCCGAAGGGCCCCTTCTTCGCGCGCTTGCCACCACGACGACCTCGCTTGGTCGTCTCCTCATCCTCGGGACGACCGCTTTCAGGCGTCGCGGTGGAGCCAAGGGCTTCCGTCACTCGTCCTCACCTGAATCCGGGTCGTGGCCGTGCCGCGTCCGGCCCGGCCGCACAGCGGTGCTTGTCCTTGCGTACGCATGCACGCACCCTCATCACAGTGCGTGTAGCAGGGCCGGAGGGACTTGAACCCCCAACCGCTGGTTTTGGAGACCAGTGCTCTACCAATTGAGCTACGACCCTTTGCGGCACTCCCAACCTACCGCATACATCCGGCTGCACGGAGTGTGCGGTCGGATCCGGCTGTTGATCGGCCAACGACGGATGAGTGTACGTGCTTGACGGCCGGGCGTCGAACGAGAAGCGCGCGAAGTCTCCGCAAACCCGTGTGCCACCCATTTCGCCCGTCTGCGACGATGCATCCATGACCGCTGCTACTCCCCCAGTACAGTCCCCGACCGACCGGCGGGTATCGGCCCGGATCGGCTCGATCTCCGAGTCCGCGACCCTCGCCGTCGACGCCAAGGCCAAGGCCCTCAAGGCCGCGGGCCGCCCGGTGATCGGCTTCGGCGCCGGTGAGCCCGACTTCGCCACGCCCGACTACATCGTCGACGCCGCGGCCGCGGCGTGCCGCGACCCGAAGTACCACCGCTACACCCCGGCCGGCGGCCTCCCCGAGCTCAAGGCCGCGATCGCCGCGAAGACGCTGCGTGACAGCGGGTACGAGGTCGAGGCGGCCCAGATCCTGGTGACCAACGGCGGCAAGCAGGCGATCTACGAGGCGTTCGCCGCGATCCTGGACCCGGGCGACGAGGTCATCGTCCCCGCGCCCTACTGGACCACCTACCCGGAGTCGATCCGGCTGGCCGGCGGTGTCCCGGTGGAGGTCGTCGCCGACGAGACGACTGGCTACCGCGTCTCCGTCGAGCAGCTGGAGGCGGCCCGCACCAAGAACACCAAGGTGCTGCTCTTCGTCTCCCCCTCGAACCCCACCGGCGCGGTCTACAGCCGTGAGCAGATCGAGGAGATCGGCCGCTGGGCCGCCGACAACGGGCTGTGGGTGCTGACCGACGAGATCTACGAGCACCTGGTCTACGGCGACGCCGAATTCCACTCGCTGCCGGTCGTGGTGCCCGAGCTGCGCGACAAGTGCATCGTGGTCAACGGTGTCGCCAAGACGTACGCGATGACCGGCTGGCGGGTGGGCTGGGTCATCGGCCCCAAGGACGTCATCAAGGCCGCGACCAACCTCCAGTCGCACGCCACCTCGAATGTGAGCAATGTCGCTCAGGTCGCCGCGCTGACCGCCGTCTCGGGCGACCTGGACGCCGTGGCCGCGATGCGCGAGGCGTTCGACCGCCGCCGCCGCACCATCGTGCGGATGCTGAACGAGATCGACGGCGTCGAGTGCCCGGAGCCGGAGGGCGCCTTCTACGTCTACCCCTCGGTCAAGGGGCTGCTCGGCAAGGAGATCCGCGGCAAGCGGCCGCGCACCACCGTCGAGCTGGCCGAGATCATCCTGGAGGAGGCCGAGGTCGCGGTGGTACCGGGCGAGGCGTTCGGCACCCCGGGCTATCTGCGGCTGTCCTACGCACTGGGCGACGAGGACCTGGTCGAGGGCGTCTCCCGGCTGCAGAAGCTGCTGGGCGAGGCGAGCGCGTAAGGCGCGAGGCACATAAGCGGGTTCCCGGCCATGGCCGGGAACCCGCTTATGTGTTCAGGCCAGTCCTCGTTCGGAGAACGGGCTGCCTGTCCGCAGACCTGTGCGGCAGTATCTGCAGGTGACTCCTCCCCCGAAGGGGCTTCTCACTCGACCGCTGTGTGGTCTCATGACGGACAAGCCCTGCCCGGCGCCCAACGGCACGGAGTGAAGCCTAGCAGTAACGGAGAGTTGATTGGAACGCGTTCGTGATGTCCGCCGCTTGCCCAAAGCGCATCTGCATCTCCACTTCACCGGCTCCATGCGCCCCGGAACCCTCCTCGAACTCGCCGACAAGTACGGCGTCCACCTCCCCGAGGCGCTGAACGGCGGTGAGCCGCCGAAGCTGCGCGCCACCGATGAGCGCGGCTGGTTCCGCTTCCAGCGGCTGTACGACATCGCACGCTCCTGCCTGCGGGAGGCCGACGACATCCGGCGGCTGGTGCGCGAGGCGGCCGAGGAGGATGTGCGGGACGGGGCCCAGTGGCTGGAGATCCAGGTGGACCCCACCTCGTACGCCCCGCGCCTGGGCGGGCTGACCCCCGCCATGGAGGTCATCCTGGACGCCGTCGAGAGCGCCTCCGCGGCGACCGGGCTCGGGATCAGGGTGGTGGTCGCCGCCAACCGTATGAAGCATCCGCTGGAGGCCCGCACCCTGGCCCGGCTCGCGGTGCGCTTCGCGGACCGCGGCGTCGTCGGCTTCGGCCTCTCCAACGACGAACGGCGCGGATTCGCCCGTGACTTCGACCGGGCCTTCGCCATCGCCCGGGAGGGCGGGCTGCTGGCGGCGCCGCACGGCGGTGAGCTGTCGGGCCCCGGCAGCGTGCGGGACTGCCTGGACGACCTCGGCGCGGCCCGGGTCGGCCACGGGGTGCGCGCGGCGGAGGACCCGCGGCTGCTCGCCCGGCTCGCCGAGCGCGAGGTGACCTGCGAGGTGTGCCCGTCGTCGAACGTGGCGCTCGGGGTCTACGAGAAGCCGGAGGACGTCCCGCTGCGCACGCTGTACGACGCGGGGGTGCCGATGGCGCTCGGGGCGGACGACCCGCTGCTCTTCGGCTCGCGGCTGGCGGCGCAGTACGAGCTGGTGCGCGAGCACCACGGCTTCACGGACGCCGAACTGGCCGAGCTGGCACGTCAGTCGGTGCGCGGCTCGGCCGCGCCGGAGGAGGTCCGGACGCGGATGCTGGCGGATATCGACGGCTGGCTGGCGGGCCCTGACTACTCACATGAGTAGTCAGCCTCAGATGCTCACGCCCACCGTCACCGGCTCGTTGACCAGCCGGATCCCGAACGCCTTCTCGACCCCGGCCACCACCTCGCGGGCCAGCGCCAGCAGGTCCTCGGTCGTGGCCTCGCCCCGGTTGGTGAGGGCGAGCGTGTGCTTGCTGGAGATCCGGGCCGGGCCGGTGCCGTAGCCCTTGGTGAAGCCCGCCCTGTCGATCAGCCAGGCCGCGGAGGTCTTGATCAGGCCATCGCCCGCCGGGAAGGCGGGCGGCACGATGTCCGGGCCCAGGCGTTCTGCGACACGGGCCAGGAAGGCGGCGTGGGCGTCCTGGTCGAGCACCGGGTTGGTGAAGAAGGACCCCGCGGACCAGGTGTCGTGGTCCTCGGGGTCGAGTACCATGCCCTTGCCCGCGCGCAGCCCCAGGACGGTCTCGCGGGCGACGGCGGCCGGCACCCGGTCCCCCACCTCGACGCCGAGCACCCGCGCGGTCTCGGCGTACCGGACGGGCGCGGAGAGCCCGCCCGCGTCCTCCAGTTCGAAGCGGACCCGGAGCACCACATGGCGGTCGGGGTCGGCCTTGAAGCGGCTGTGGCGGTAGGAGAAGGCGCAGTCGGCGTTCGGGATGGTGACGACCTCGTCGGCGCGGCGGTCGTAGGCGATCACCTCGGCGATCGTGGCGGAGACCTCCTGGCCGTAGGCGCCGACGTTCTGTATCGGCGTCGCACCCGCGGAGCCGGGGATTCCGGCGAGGCATTCGATGCCCGCGAGCCCCGCTTCGACCGTACGGGCCACGGCGGCCGACCAGTTCTCGCCCGCGGCGAGCTCCAGGCGGGTGCCGTCGAGCGCGAAGCCGCTGGTGGCGATGTGCAGGGCGGTGCCGTCGAAGCCCTTGTCGGCGATGACCAGGTTGCTGCCGCCGCCGATCACCAGCAGCGGGGTCCCGGCCGCGTCGGCCGCACGGACCGCGGCGATGACCTCGTCGTCGGTCGTGGCGGTGAGCAGCCGGTTGGCCGGTCCGCCGAGACGGAAGGTGGTGAGGGGCGCGAGAGGGGCGTCGTGGAGTTCCTGCACGCGCTCAAGGGTACGGGGGCGCCCCCTGGGCTCCTGCCGGCGGCTGCCCCCGGTGTGGGGAATCCGGGGGCCGGCGGGCCTGCGGGCCGTAAGGGGCTCGGACGGACCGCACGCGCTCCGGCGTGCTCTCATCCGCCCGGGGGCCGCATCGGGCGCGGTCGGGGGCTCAGACGAGCCGTACCACGGCGCGGGCCCGGCCCAGCACCTTCTGGCCGGCGCTGGTCGCCGTGATGTCGAGGCGCACCGTACGGGCCTCGTCGTCCAGTTTGGCGGTCACCTTGGCGCCGATCTCGATGACCGCGCCCTTGTCGTCGTTGGGGACCACGACCGGCCGGGTGAAGCGGACGCCGTACTCGACGAGGGCGCCGGGGTCGCCGGCCCACTCGGTCACCACGCGGGCCGCCTCGGCCATGGTGTAGGCGCCGTGCGCGATGACGTCGGGGAGGCCGACCTCCTTGGCGAACTGCTCGTTCCAGTGGATCGGGTTGAAGTCGCCCGACGCTCCCGCGTAGCGCACGAGGTCGGCGCGGTTCACCCGGAACTCGCGCGTCGGCACCTCGGTGCCGACCTCCACGGCGTCATACGAGATCTTGGCCGTCATCTGCTCTCCTCCTCCACCTCTGCGTCAGCGGCGCGGGCCACCAGCGTCGTGAACGACGTCGCTACATGATCACCCGCCTCGTCGTGGACCTCGCCGCGGACGGACAGGATGTCGTTGCCGGCCAGCGACTTGATCGAGTCGATGATCGAGGTGACCCTCAGCCGGTCCCCCGCGCGGACCGGGCGGGTGTACTCGAACCGCTGGTCGCCATGGACCACCCGGCTGTAGTCCAGTCCCAGCTGCGGGTCCTCGACAACCTGCTTCCCGGCCGCCTTGAAGGTGATCGTGAAGATGAAGGTCGGCGGGGCGATCACATCGGGGTAGCCGAGGCCCTGGGCCGCCTCGGGGTCGGTGTAGACCGGATTGGTGTCACCGAGGGACTCGGCGAATTCCCGGATCTTCTCCCGGCCGACCTCGTACGGGGCGGTGGGCGGGTAGGTCCGCCCCACGAACGACTGGTCGAGCGCCATCGGCGCACACCTCCTGCGATTGAATTACCAACGAAACGAGGCCGCCCCCCGCGAGTGGGGGCGGCCTCGAATGAGAGTTTATTGCTATCGCGTCTCACGGTGCGCGGTGTGCGCGTTGCAACGCGGGCAGTGCTTCTTGATCTCAAGACGATCCGGGTCGTTGCGCCGGTTCTTCTTGGTGATGTAGTTCCGCTCCTTGCACTCCACGCAGGCCAGCGTGATCTTCGGGCGGACGTCGGTGGCAGCCACGTGAGTGCTCCTTGACGAACGGACTAGGGGATTAACGCAGAAAGAGTAGCCGATCGAAGGACCGACCCCACAATCGGCTACTGTCAGTAGCGGTGACCGGACTTGAACCGGTGACACAGCGATTATGAGCCGCTTGCTCTACCGACTGAGCTACACCGCTTCGATGCGAGTGACTCCCCGCTCGACCAGCGTAGCGGAACGGGAAGCCTCACACATCAGAGCCCCAATACGGAATCGAACCGTAGACCTTCTCCTTACCATGGAGACGCTCTGCCGACTGAGCTATTGGGGCGAGCGATGAAGACATTACACGGTCGGCCGCCGAAGGTGAAATCCGTATCGGCCCCTCGTCACCCTGAACTCATGCACCACACCGGTACGACTATTCGGCTCCTCCGCGAAGCCGCCCCCACCTCGTCCTAGGCTTCGCTTCGCACCCGCGTGATCTTGGCTGCGCACGCATCCGGCGCGTGCCCGGCGCGTCACCCGTCGCGTGCCCGGCGCGAATCCCAGGAGCGCGATGCCCGAGAGCCAGCAGCAGCCGCAACAGCCGCCCAGGAACGGCGGAGCGGCCCCCGGTGAGCCCACCGCCCTGGTGCTCGGCGGCGTCCGGCTCGCCGACGGGCGCACCGTGGACGTCCGGCTCAGCGGTGGGCGGATCGAGGCCGTGGGCACGGCGGGCAGCCTCGTTCCCGGCACCCGGCTGGACCTCGGCGGCTATCTGCTGCTGCCCGCCCCCGCCGAACCCCACGCCCACTGCGACACCGCCCTTACGGCCGACATGGCGGGCCCGGTCCCGTACGCCCCCGGGGACGTCCAGCGCCGCACCGTCGAGGCCGCCCTGCTCCAACTGGGCCACGGGGCGACGGCGCTGCGCACCCATGTCCGCGTCGGCGGGGTGCACGGACTGCGCTCCCTGGAGGCGGTCCTGGAGGCCGGCCGTGCGCTGCGCGGGCTCACGGAGGTGAGCGCGGTGGCGGTGCCCAGGGTGCTGACCGGCGCCGCCGGGGCGGACGGTCTGGCGATGCTGCGGGACGCGGTGGGGATGGGCGCGTCGGTCATCGGCGGCTGCCCCGACCTCGACCCGGATCCGACCGGCCACGCCGAGGCGGTCCTCGACCTCGCCGCGCGCCACGGCTGCGCCGTCGATCTGCACACGGACGGTGACGACCCGGCCCGCCTCGCCCGGCTCGCGGCGATGGCCGGGGGCCTGCGGCCGGGCGTCACGATCGGCCCCTGCGGCGGGCTGTCCCGGCTGGCCGCGGAGACGGCGGGGAGGATCGCCGAGCGGCTGGCGGCGGCCGGGGTGACCGTCGTCTGCCTCCCGCAGGGCGACTGCGCCGGGCTGGAGCACCAGGGCAGGCGGGGGGCGCGCACCCGCGCCTGCGCGCCGGTGCGGCTGCTGCGCGCCGCGGGCGTCCGGGTGGCCGCGGGCAGCGGGGCGCTGCGGGACGCGGTGAACCCCGTGGGGCGCGGCGATCCCCTGGAGGCCGCCTTTCTGCTGGCGTCCCGGGGCGAATCGCGGCCGGAGGAGGCGTACGAGGCGGTGTGCGCGCGGGCGCGGGCCGCGATGGGGCTCGCCGAGGTGCGGGTGGAGGCCGGATTCCCGGCGGAACTGCTCGCGGTGCGCGGGGACGGCCTCGCCGGGGTGCTCTCGCTCGCGTACAGCAGGGTCGTGGTGCACCGGGGGCGGGTGGTGGCCCGTACCAGCGCGGTGCGGGAGTACTGCGACTCGGCGGCCGCGGCGGCGCTGGATCTGCCCCGGCAGGCGCGGCCGCAGAGCGGCGGCGAGCAACAGTAGGCCGCACGGCGTACGGTCGGGATCATGCGCATTGTCATCGCTGGTGGACATGGACAGATCGCGCTGCGGCTGGAGCGGCTGCTCACCGCGCGCGGAGACGAGGTGGCGGGCATCATCCGCAAGCCGGAACAGGCGGGCGACCTGCTGGCGTCGGGCACCGAACCGGTCGTCTGCGACCTGGAGTCGGCCTCGCTGGAGGACGTGGTCAAGCATCTGGAGAACGCGGACGCGGCCGTCTTCGCGGCCGGGGCGGGCCCCGGCAGCGGTGCCGCCCGTAAGGACACCGTCGACCACCGGTCCGCGGTGCTCTTCGCGGACGCGGCCGAACGGGCCGGGGCCCGGCGGTTCCTGATCGTCTCCTCGACCGGCGCCTCCCACGAGCCGCCGCCGGACACCGACCCCGTCTTCGCCGCCTATCTGCGCGCCAAAGCCGCGGCGGACGACGACATCCGCGCCCGGGACGGCCTCGACTGGACCGTGCTGCGCCCGGGCCGGCTGACGAACGACCCGGGCACGGGCCGGGTGAAGCTGACCGAACGCGCCGGCCGCGCCGAGATCACCCGCGACGATGTGGCCGCGGTCCTGGTCGCTCTCCTGGACGAGCCCCGTACGGCGGGCCGCACGCTGGAGCTGATCAACGGCGACACGGCGGTGGCGGACGCGGTGGGGGCGGTCGCCGGGCAGGGGTGAGGAGCCGGGGCGGTCCGGCCCGGCCCGGCCCCTCAGAAGTCCACCCGGGCCGGGGCGTCGGCACGGGCCACGGACTCCTGGGCGTACTGCCGCTCGTACGCCGTCCGGATCCGCTCGATCCGCGGGTCCTGCGTGTCCGCCTCGGACGCCGGGTAGAGCAGGATCACCTCGTACGAGCGCTCCCGCTCGATCGTCCCGTTCTCGTCCCGCCACTGCCCCCGGCCGTCGTGGATCGTCAGGCCGGCGGGGAACCGCGGGGTGACCTGCCGGTCCACGAAGGCCAGGAACTGCTTCTCGGTGACGGGCGGCCCGCCGTCGGGGCGCTCGGTGCCGAAGAAGAGCCGGGTCTCGACGTAGGGCTTGCCGCGGCCCACGGCGCCGGAGGCCGCCGCGGCGGGCGGGTCGTCCAGCGCGGCGTACGCGGCGACGGGGGTGGCGGCGGCGAGGACGAAGGCCGCCCCGACGGCGGCGAGACGGACGCGTGGCTTCATGGTCGGCATCGTCCGATCGTCCCGGCGCCGGGGACCTCCGGGAAGAGCGCCTTACGGTGCGCGTTACGTGCGAGGCGCGGGGCGCGTACGTGCGAGGCGGGGGACGCGTACGTGCGAGGCGGGGGACGCGTACGTGCGAGGCGGGGGACGCGTACGCAGGAGGCGCGGGACGCGTACGTGCGAGGCGGGGGACGCGTACGTGCGAGGCGGGGGACGCGTACGCAGGAGGCGCGGGACGCGTTCCTGCGGGGCGCGGGACGCGTACGTGCGATGCGCGGGACGCGTTCCTGCGGGGCGCGGGGCACGGTCGTGCGAGGCGCGGGACGCGTACGTGCGGGACGCGTTCCTGCGAGGCGCGGGGCACGTTCGTGCGAGGCGCGGGGCACGTTCGTGCGAGGCGCGGAGGCCGGCCCGGCCCGGTGTCAGGCGGCAGCGGCCCGGCCCGGGACCACCGTCGGAGGCCCGCCCCGGGACCGCGCGGCCCGGAGCGTCGCTCAGACCCTGCGCCACCGCGCCAGCGCGAACGAGAACACCCCGAAGAGCGCCAGCCCCAGCGCCACCGCCATCAGCAGCCAGGGCCCCGCCGCCGTCCCGGCGAAGGTCCGCAGGGTGTCGTCGATGCCCTTCACCTTGCCCGGGTCGTAGCGCACCGCGGCCGTGAGCGCGAAGCCGCCCGCCACCGCGAACACCGCCCCGCGGGCCACCCCGCCGCAGATCCCGAGCGCCTCCACGGCCCGCCGCGTCCGCCGGGACATCGCGCCCGCCTTGAGGTACTTGCGGAAGCCGCGCCGGATCGCCCGTACCGCGATCCACACCCCCGCCACCGCCACCGCGGTCCCGGCGGCGGCGACCAGCCACCGGCCGTACGGCAGGTCGAGCACGCGTGCCGTCACGTCCTTCGACTGCCGGTCGCTGGAGCCGCTGCCCTGCTCACCGGCGGCGAAGGAGAGCACCGAGTACGCGACGACGCCGTAGAAGACCGCGCGGGCCGCCCCCGCCAGCCGTTTCCGGGCCGCGCGCCCGTCCGGCCCCGCGGCCCCGAAGACCGCCTCGGACAGCCGCCACAGCGCCATGCAGACCAGCCCGACGCCGACCGCCCAGACCAGCGCCGCGCCGAACGGCTGCTCGGCGAGTGTCTGGAGCGCCCCGCCCCGGTCGGCCTGTTCGCCGTGGTCGCCCGAGGCGATGCGCAGCGCCAGGACGCCGATGAGCAGATAGAGCACTCCCCGGGTGGCCAGCCCCCAGCGGGCCGCCGCCTCGATGGCCCGGGTGCCCGCCTCGCGTGAGGTGCGTGTGCGCGTTGCCGAACCCAATCCGCGTGCGATCGACGATGCGTTCACCGTTTCCTCCCCAGTTGTCGCTCATCGTTTGCCCTGGACGTACGTGCGGAAACGGGACTTTCTCTTGTTGGTTGAAGCGATCCGCCCTACTCTGCCGCCAATCGAATCTGACGAACCGTCAGATGAAGGGGAACGGACAGGCCCACCACCAGGAGACCGGGGAGAGATGGCGAGATGACCGGCGAGACGAACGGCACCACCGAGCTGCCCCTGGTCATCAGCGTCGATGACCATGTGATCGAGCCCGCGCACCTCTTCGAGACCTGGCTCCCGGCCAAGTACCGGGACCGCGGCCCCAAGCCCCTCACGGCCGGGATCGGCGAACTGGCCTATATCGGCGGCAAGTACAAGTTCACCACCGACCCGGACGGCCAGCTGACCGACTGGTGGCAGTACGAGGGCGACCTCTTCCCCTACAAGCGGATCATCGCCGCCGTGGGCTTCTCGCGCGACGAGATGACCCTGGACGGCATCACCCGCGAGCAGATGCGCCGCGGCTGCTGGGACCCCAAGGACCGACTCGCCGACATGGACCTCAACCATGTCGAGGCGTCACTGTGCTTCCCGACCTTCCCCCGCTTCTGCGGCCAGACCTTCGCCGAGGCGAAGGACAAGGAGGTCGGGCTGGCGTGCGTCCGCGCGTACAACGACTGGATGGTCGAGGAGTGGTGCGGCGACAGCGGCGGCCGCCTCATCCCGCTCTGTCTGATCCCCCTGTGGGACGTCGACCTCGCCGTCCAGGAGATCCGCCGCAACGCGGCCCGCGGCGTCCGCGCGGTGACCTTCAGCGAGATCCCCACCTACCTCGGGCTCCCCAGCATCCACAGCGGCTACTGGGACCCGTTCTTCGCCGAGTGCGAGGCCACGGGGACCGTCGTGTGCATGCACATCGGTTCCTCCTCCCAGATGCCCGCCGCCTCCCCCGACGCCCCGCCGGCCGTCCAGGCCGCGCTGAGCTTCAACAACGCCATGGCGTCGATGATGGACTTCCTCTTCAGCGGCGTCCTGGTCTCCTTCCCGCGCCTGAAGCTGGCCTACGCCGAGGGCCAGATGGGGTGGATCCCCTACGCCCTGGAGCGCGCCGACGACGTCTGGGAGGAGCACCGCGCCTGGGGCGGCGTCCGCGACCTCATCCCCGAGCCGCCGTCCACGTACTACTACCGGCAGATCTTCTGCTGCTTCTTCCGCGACAAGCACGGGGTGGCCTCGCTGGACACGGTCGGCGTGGACAACGCCACGTTCGAGACCGACTACCCCCACGTCGACTCCACCTGGCCGCACACCCGCCGCATCGCCGCCGAGCATGTGGCCGACCTCTCCCCCGAGACCACGTACAAGATCCTCCGCGGCAACGCGATCCGGATGCTGGAACTGGACCTCGACCGCCGCGGCCAAGGGCGCGGCGGCTGCGGCTAAGGGCGCGGCGGCTGCGGCGGCTCGTTCGTGCGCGGCTGGTCAGAGGCGCAGTAGCGGCACTTGCGCGCCGCCTCGGGGATGTCCTCGGCGAGGCACTCCGGGCAGGTCTTGAGCGGGCCCGGCTCCCCGAAGACCTCCGCGCCCCGGCGGCGCTGGGTGTACTTGTACGGCACGACGATCAGGAAGTAGATGACGGCCATGAAGATGACGAAGTAGATCAGGGCGGAGATGAACGACCCGATGTTGAGGTAGGTCGAGGTGTTCCCCTGGGCGCCGAGCTGCCAGCCCAGCCCGACCGATTTGCCGCCCTGGAGCCGGGCGATGATCGGATTGATCACGGAGTCGGTGAACGCCTTGATCAGCGTCGAGAACGCCAGCGCTGTGACCAGGCCGACGGCGACAACGATGACATCACCGCGCATGAGGAAGTTCTTGAAGCCCCTGAGCACGATCCGCCCTCTCTGTCCTGATACGGGGGAATCACCACCCTAGGAGCGGTCTTACGGAGCCCACGGCGCGCCACACGGACCACCGCCCGTACGGCGGCAGGTCCGGCACCGGCGGAAGCCGCGCCGGCCGCGAGCCCGCCCGCGCGGTGAACGGCGCCGCCTTTCCGCGATGACTTAAGCCATGCGATGAAATAAGCCGTGCCGCGAGGATTGACGTCCTTCGCCCGGCCTTGAATCATTCACATCACCGAGCACCGTGACCACACCGGCGCTCCGGTGCGACGTGGCCGTGGGCATACCGGCCACCGGGCTCACGCTTCCCCCTCACGGCCGTGACCGCACCGGCCGACCCTGTCCGCACAGGAAGGCATCGACTTTAATGAGACCTGTCAGGACCCTGACAAGATCGATCTGCCACACCGCGCTCCACCCTGATGGGCGCCCTCGCGGCGGTCGCGGTGGCCGTCGGCCCCTGGCCGGCTTCCCCAGCGGGCGCCCAGGCGGCCCACACCGGCTCGGCCTCGGCGACGCCAGCTCGGCCGTCCCGAACGTGGCCTGGAAGAACCCCGACGGCTCCAAGGCGCTGATCGCCTACAACGACACCGGCGGCCAGCAGACGCTGAAGGTCAACTGGGGCGGCCAGTCCTTCGCCTACCAGCTCCCCTCCGGGGCCTCCGCCACCTTCACCTGGACCGGCAACCACTCGTAACCGCGGCGCCAGGGGTTCAGCCGGGTCCGTCGCCGGCGGCCGCGAGGAGTGGCACCACCAGATCGCTGATCGGCGTCGGGATGCCGTGGGCCCGCCCGCGGCGCGACACGACACCGTTGCGGGTGTCCCATTCGAGCGGCCGGCCGGCTTCGCGGTCGGCGAGGATGGAGGTGCCCATATCGGCCGGGTAGGACCGGAAGCCGTCAACGATCTCTCGCGGCACGTCGTCGCTCAGTACCGCGCCCTCGGCTCGGGCGACCTCGAGGCACTCCCGCAGATAGGCCAGAGACAGCTCGGCGATATCGGCCCTGGCGAACATGCCGGAGCGGCGGCCCGTGAGGACCATCAGCCCGGCGACCGCGTTCTGCAGCAGCTTGCGCCACGCCACAGAGGTGAAGTCCATGGCCAGGTCGACCGAACACCGAGTGCCGCGCAGAGCCTCCAGCGCCACACGCGACGCCGGAGCGTCCGGCAGGGTGAGGCGCGCTTGGCCGCGCAACCACACCGAGCCGTCGGACCGCGCCTGGGCGGGGAACCACACGACCGAGGGGATCACCCGGGCGCCGGAGAGGTGGGGCGCGACCATCGATACCTGCTCGACGCCGTTCTGCAGAACACAGACGACGGTGTCCGCACCGCATAATCCCGTCAGCCACGGTGCCGCCGTCTCGATCTGCGTCGACTTGACGGCGAGGAAGACGAGGTCGACCGCTCCGGCGGCCCGCGCCGGGTCGATCCGCACGGGCCCCGGCACGACGACGCGGTCCTCGCCCACGCGCAGTTCGAGGCGTTCACGCGCGGTGCGGCCACAAATCCTCGGCGTACGGCCGACCTCGTGCAGCGCCGCCGCCACGGTCGTGCCGATCGCGCCCGGCCCCACGACCGCGACGGTCGGATCCATCGGCATCATCGTCTCCCCCGTCACCGGGAGGGCCTGGCCGCTGCCCGGGGAGCGGGCCCAGGCGGTCCGGTGAGGAGTCCGCGTAGCTCGCTCATCGGCCGCGCGGGAGCGACGAGCTCCGTCCAGGGATACGTCTCTGCGCTGCCGGAGCGGCCCTCGTCGATGGTGGTCCCGGCCATGTCGAACACGGCGAGGTCGATGCGTGGGGCGGTCATTCGGGGCTCCTCGTGGATCCGGGTGGCGTGCTGCGGACCAGGGGCGTCCGCATGTCGGGGGCGTTCTGGATGGTGAACGCGACCTCGGTGGGCAGATAGCGGTCGTCGTGGTACTCGATGACCACGCCCTCGGCGTTCGTCGTAGTGCGGCGTTGCCGGAGCAGCGGCGAGCCCTCGGGGACGCCCAGCCACGCCGCGTCGACCGCGTCCGCGGCGACCGCGTCGATGACGTGCGACGCCGCCGCGAACACCACGCCGCGGGACCGCAGGAACTCCCACTGCGATCCGGCGTCCGAGTCGAACTCGAACAACAGCCGGCCGACGGATTCGACGTACAGGGCGCGCTCGAGCATCGTCGGCACGTCGTCCAGCGTCCGCAGCCGCAGCCCCCGCACCACCATGGAGCCCTCGTCGAGCCGCAGCGCGGCCGCGGCCTCCGAGCCGGCGATGCGCAGTCCCAGTTCCAGCGTGCGCTGCCCGGGGACCCGACCGAGCGAACGCGCCCATGACGAATAGGACATCAACGTGTCGAAGGGCTGACCGACCGCGTCGGCGCGGACGGTCGAGCGCCGTCCGCGGCTACTGGAGATCACTCCTTCCGCGCGCAGCGTCGCCAGCGCTTGACGCACCGGCGCCCGCGAAGCGTTCCACTCCGCGCACAGTTCCGCCTCCGACGGCACGGGCTGTCCGACGAGAAGCTTCCCGCTGCGGATCCGCTCCCGGAGACTTTCCGCGATCGCAGCGTGCAGGGCCATGGTCATACCGGCATCGTCACATGTACGTACACGTTGATCAAGCCTCGCTTGTACTCGCACCGGCGCAGAGCGTCCGTGCGGTGAACACGAATCAAAAATTCCGTCGACAGCCGGGCTCTCACTTGCGCCTCGCCATTCGCCATGCCCAATCTACTTGGCATGACAAGTTTGCCGCGGGGACCGGCATCGCCGCCGCGCCCAGCAGGTGATCGGGTTCGCGCCGTGCGCGGCAGCCCTGGCCGCGGTCACCTTCGGACCGGTCGGCGCGTTCATCGGCGCACCGCTGGTCCCGTCGCTTGCCGCGGACGTCCCTCCCCCACGGCAACTCAGGAGCGCGAAATGAACCAGCACCCCGTCGAAACGGTCACGACGAGCGATCTCGAGATCGCCTACGAACGACACGGGCGCCCGGCCGCCCCTCCGGTCGTCCTTCTGCATGGATTTCCGTACGACGTACGAAGCTACGACGGAGTCGCCCGGATCCTCGCCGCGGCAGACGCCGAGGTATTCGTTCCGTACCTCCGCGGGTTCGGCCCCACCCGCTTCCGGCGCCCCACGACGATCCGGTCCGGCCAGCAGGCAGCCCTGGCCGGCGACCTCGTCGCGATGATCGAGGCCCTCGGCCTCGACCGCCCGGTCGTCGCGGGGTACGACTGGGGCGGACGCGCCGCGACCATCACCGCGATGCTCCGCCCCGACCTGATCACGGGACTCGTCAGCGTCGACGGCTACAACGTCCACGACCTGGCCACCAGCGGCGCCCCGACACCACCGGACCAGGAACGGAAGCTCTGGTACAACTACTACCTTCACTCCGAACGCGGCCGCCGCGGGCTCGAACGACACCGCGAGGCATTCGCCCGCCTGCTCTGGCAGGAGTGGTCGCCCGGATGGGACTTCACGGACAAGGAATTCGCCGCGACCGCGCCCTCACTCCATAATCCCGACTTCGTGGCCGTCGCCGTCCACTCCTACCGGCACCGGTTCCAACTCGCCACGGGCGCGCCGGAATACCAGGCCGACGAGGACCGCATCGCGGCACTGCCCCGGATCCGGGTCCCCACCATCGCCGTCAGCGCACTTGACGACGGGCTCCGCGCGCCGAAAACGACCGCCGAACACGCCGCGCGCTTCCCCCACCTGATCGACGACGTACGCCTTCGCGTCGGCCACAACCCGCCCCAGGAGGCACCGGAGGAATTCGCGGACGCGATCGCCAGAATCCGCTTCGCTCACGGAGAGTAGACCCGGGTCTCGTCGCGATACAGCTCGACCAGGTCGATCTCCACGGCCCGCGAGCCCACGGAGCCGATCAGCACGGGGCGACCCCGGCGGGCCGGGCGACCACGGCGCCCGCAGCACACGGCCGAACCCCGGGGCCGGCCATGAACGAAAACGGCCCCCGACCGCGTTTCCGCAGCTCGGGGGCCGTTTCCCTCGTGTGGCGGCGCCAGGATTCGAACCTGGGTAGGCTAAGCCGACGGATTTACAGTCCGCTCCCATTGGCCACTCGGGCACACCGCCTGGGATGTGGCCAGGTGCCCCGCTCTCGCGGCGCTGCTCCCTGGCAACGACGTAAACAATACCTGATGCGCGGGGGTGCTTCGCCACCCGGTTGATCGCCGCTTGATCATGGCCGAGATCGCTAGGCTGGCCGGAGCGGTCCGCTGGGCCGTGCCACTGACGGATCTACGTACGAGGAGCCAACTCAAGATGGCCGACTCCAGTTTCGACATCGTCTCGAAGGTCGAGCGGCAGGAGGTCGACAACGCTCTGAACCAGGCGAGCCGCGAGATCTCCCAGCGTTACGACTTCAAGAACGTCGGCGCCTCGATCGCCTGGTCGGGCGAGCGGATCGAGATGCGGGCCAACTCCGAGGAGCGGGTCAAGGCGATCCTCGACGTCTTCCAGTCCAAGCTGGTCAAGCGCGGGATCTCGCTGAAGTCCCTGGACGCGGGCGAGCCGCAGGCGTCGGGCAAGGAGTACAAGATCTTCGCCTCGCTGCAGGAGGGGATCTCGCAGGAGAACGCGAAGAAGGTCGCCAAGATCATCCGCGATGAGGGGCCCAAGGGCGTCAAGGCGCAGGTGCAGGGCGAAGAGCTGCGCGTGACCTCCAAGAGCCGGGACGACCTTCAGGCCGTGATCGCCCTGATCAAGGGCAAGGACCTCGACTTCGCGGTGCAGTTCGTCAACTACCGGTAGGCGGCGCCCGACCGGTGCGGCAGGGGCGGTGCGGCATGGCCGTGCCGCCCCTGGTGTTGTCGGCGCCCTCCGTCAGCGGTGGGCGAAGGGCTGGTCGGAGGGGACGATTTCGTGGCCGAGGGGGGCCAGGGAGATCGGGATGAGCTTGAAGTTGGCCAGGCCCAGGGGGATGCCGATGATCGTCAGGCAGAGGGCGACGCCGGTGATGAGGTGGCCGAGCGCCAGCCACCAGCCCGCGAGGACGAGCCAGAGGACATTGCCGACGCAGGAGGCGGCTCCGGCGTCGCGGTGGGGGACGGCGGTGCGGCCGAAGGGCCACAGGGCGAAGCCGGCGATGCGCCAGGAGGCGATCGCGAAGGGGATGCCGATGATGGTGACGCAGAGCAGGACCCCGGCGAGGAGATAGAGGATCGCCATCCAGATGCCGGAGAAGATCAGCCAGATCACGTTCAGGAGGGTTTTCACGGTCGGCGGCCCCCTGCCATCTGCTCGAGGCGGGCGATGCGCTCCCGCATGGGCGGGTGAGTGGAGAAGAGCTTGGCCATGCCCTCACCGGCGCGGAAAGGGTTGGCGATCATCAGGTGGCTGGCGGTCTCCAGACGGGGCTCGGGCGGCAGCGGAAGCTGCTTGGTGCCCGCTTCCAGCTTACGCAGGGCGCTGGCGAGGGCCAGGGGGTCGCCGGTGAGCTGGGCGCCGGAGGCGTCCGCCTCGTACTCGCGGGAGCGGCTCACGGCGAGCTGGATGATGGAGGCCGCGAGCGGGCCCAGGATCATGATCAGCAGCATGCCGAGGAAGCCGGGGCCATCGTCGTCGTCGGACCGGCCCATGGGGATCAGCCAGGCGAAGTTCACCAGGAACATCACGACGCTGGCGAGCGCGCCCGCGATCGAGGAGATCAGGATGTCGCGGTTGTAGACATGGCTGAGCTCATGGCCGATGACCCCGCGCAGCTCGCGCTCGTCCAGCAGCCGCAGGATGCCGTCGGTGCAGCACACCGCCGCGTTACGGGGGTTGCGGCCGGTGGCGAAGGCGTTGGGGGCCTCGGTCGGGGAGATGTAGAGCCGGGGCATCGGCTGGCGCGCGGCCGTGGAGAGCTCGCGCACCATCCGGTACAGCCCTGGTGCCTCGAACTCGCTGACGGGGCGGGCGCGCATCGCGCGCAGGGCCAGCTTGTCACTGTTCCAGTAGGCGTACGCGTTGGTCCCGAGTGCGACGATCACCGCGATGATCAGTCCGGTACGGCCGAAGAGGCTGCCGATGACGATGATGAGCGCGGATAGACCACCGAGGAGTACGGCGGTCTTCAGCCCGTTGTGCCGGCGGTGCACGGTGTGCCCTCCCGATGTGCCGCAGGGGAACCCCTTTGCCTGGTGTCTCCACCTTCCAGTGGACCCTCCTGAAAAAGTCAACGCCAGGCGAAGGGCACCAGTTCCCTTGTGCACATGGGGCGGACCCGCAGGGGCCGCGGGGGTGCTTACAGCAAGGTGCTCGAGGCGAACCGGAGGACGAGTTGCGGGGCACCGGAGAGGGCGATGCCGGCGGCCGCGGTGAGGGCGATGGCGGCCGTAAGGGGGACCGCGCGGGGGCGGGTGACGGCCGGCCCGGTGGCGGGCACGAGCTCCGCCTCCGCGGCGGGCTCCGGGGCGCGGAAGAGCACCGTCGTCCACTGGAGGTAGTAGTACAGCGCCACCACCACGTTCAGCGCCATCACCACCGCCAGCCAGCCCAGCCCCGCGTCCACCGCCGCCGAGAAGACGGTCACCTTGGCGAAGAGGCCGATGACGCCCGGGGGCAGCCCGGCCAGGCACAGCAGGAAGAAGCCGAGGGCCAGGGCGGCGGCCGGGCGGGCCGCGTACAGGCCGCGGTAGTCGGTGAGCCGGTTGGCCGGGCTGGTACGGGCCACCAGGGCGGCCACGGCAAAGGCGCCGAGGTTCACGACCGCGTACATCAGGGCGTACGCCACGGTGGAGCCGATGGCGCGGGAGGCGTCCTGGCCGGAGTCGGCGTAGCCGGCCGCGGCGATCGGGACCAGCAGATAGCCCGCCTGGGCGACGGAGGACCAGGCGAGCAGCCGTACGGCGCTGAAGGAGCGCTCCGGGCGCTGGCGCAGCGCCGCGGCGTTCCCCGCGGTCATGGTGAGGGCGGCCAGGACGGCTACGGCCGGGCCCCACACATCGGCGTACGAGGGGAAGGCGAGGACGGTCACCAGGATGAGACCGGAGAACCCGACCGCCTTGCCGACGACGGACAGATACGCCGCGACGGGCACCGGCGCGCCGGCATAGGTGTCGGGCACCCAGAAGTGGAAGGGCACGGCGGCGGTCTTGAACGCGAAGCCCACCAGGGTGAGCACGACACCCGCCTGGGCGAGCGTGTCCAGCCGCGGGTCGACATGGGTGAGGGCGCCGGCGATCCGGGTCAGGTGGAGGCTGCCGGTCGCGGCGTAGACGAAACTGACGCCGAGCAGCATCACGGCGGTCGCGGTGACCGAGGAGAGGAAGAACTTCAGCGCGGCCTCGGAGGAGAGGCGGTCGCCGCGGCGCAGGCCCACCAGGGCGAAGGCCGGGAGCGAGGCCACTTCCAGGGCGATGACCAGGGTGGCCAGATCACGGGAGGCGGGCAGCAGGGCGGCCCCGGCGGCGGAGGACAGCAGCAGGAACCAGAACTCGCCCGCGGGGAGTTTGAGATCGTCGAGGGCGCTGAAGGACAGCAGCGCGGTGAGCAGCGCCCCGCCGAGCACCAGGAACTGGATGACGAGCGTGAACGTGTCGGCCGTATAGCTGCACGCGTGGGCGCCGGTGGTCAGGCAGAAGGTGGAGCGGTCGCCGTCCAGCAGCGGCAGCAGGGCGAGCGCGGCCAGGGCCAGTCCCGCTATCGCTCCCCAGCCCAGCAGGTGCTTCCTGCGCTCGGGCAGGAAGAGGTCCGCGACGAGGACGGCGAGGCCGGCCAGGGCCGCGATGGTGGGCGGTGCGACGGCGAGCCAGTCGACGGACTGGACGAGGCTCGTGGCGAGGCTCGTGGCGAGGCTCGAGGCGTTCGGAGTCATCGGGTGCCTCCCGCGAGGAGCTGCTGCACGGCCGGGTCGGTGAGGCCGAGGAGGGCCGCGGGCCACAGTCCGGCGAGGACGGTGAGGGCCACCAGGGGGCTCCAGGCGGCGAATTCATGGCCGTGGACGTCGGCCAGGGCGGGCCGCTCGGCCTCGGTCCCGGTGCCGGGCTCGATCGGATGGTCGCCCATGCAGACGCGCCGTACGACGATGAGCATGTAGGCGGCGGTGAGCAGGGTGCCGAAGGCGGCGAGCGCCATATAGGTGAGATACGCCGGGCGGCTGAGCCCGTCGGCGGGGTCGAAGGCGCCGAACATGGCGAGCATCTCGCCCCAGAACCCGGCGAGTCCGGGCAGCCCCAGGGAGGCCACGGCGCCGAAGGCGAGCAGCCCGCCGAGGCGCGGCGCCCTGCCGTAGAGGGCGGCGCCGCTGGTGCCCGAGAGCTGGTCGAGGTCGGTGGTGCCGGAGCGGTCCTTGAGGGCGCCGACCAGGAAGAAGAGCAGTCCGGTGATCAGGCCGTGGGCGATGTTGGCGAAGAGCGCGCCGTTCACGCCGGTGGGGGTGAGGGTCGCGATGCCCAGCAGCACGAAGCCCATATGGCCGACGGAGGAGTAGGCGATCAGGCGCTTGAGGTCGCCCTTGGCGCCGCCGCGTTCAAAAAGCGCGGAGCCTCCGTTGAGGGTGGTGGTGGGAGACGGGAGGGCGAGGGCGAGACAGGCGAGCGATCCGTAGATGATGCCGACCACGGCGAACGCGGCGAGGTAGGGCGCGTAGGTGTGGGCCGCGTCGGGGGTCATCGGCAGCACGATGCGGACGAGGCCGTACGTGCCCATCTTGAGCAGCACGCCCGCCAGCAGCACCGAGCCGACGGTCGGGGCCGCGGTGTGGGCGTCCGGGAGCCAGCTGTGCAGCGGCCACATCGGGGCCTTGACGGCGAGTCCGACGATGATGGCGAGGGCCGCGGTCAACTGGGTGGTGTGGCTGAGCCCGGAGCCCTTGTCGGTGGCGAGTGCCACCATGTCGAAGGTGCCGCTCTTCAGCCCGACGAGGAGGAGGCCGAGCAGCATGACGACGGAGCCGAGCAGTGTGTAGAGGATGAACCGCCAGGCGGCGCGCTCCCGTTCGGCGCTTCCCCACCGGTTGATGAGGAAGTACATCGGGATGAGGACCATCTCGAACGCCAGGAAGAACAGCATCAGGTCCAGCACCGCGAAGCTGGCCAGGGTGCCGGACTCCAGGAGGAGCAGCAGCGCGACGAAGGCTTTGGGGGACGGTCCTGCGGGCCGGTTGAAGTAGGCGTAGAGCGCGCTGAGGAAGGTCAGCAGAGCGGTCAGCACGAGCAGCGGCAGCGAGACGCCGTCCACGCCGAGGTGGATGCGGATGTCCAGGGCCGGGATCCAGCCGATGTCGGTCTGGGCCTGCATCCTGGCCGGGTGGTCGTGGTCGAAACCGGCGGCCAGGGCGATGGCGGCGGCGAGCACCACGCCGGTGACGGTCACGCCGTGGCGCATGACGGCCTGGTCGGGCCCGCGGCCGCGCAGTCCGGGCGGGGCCGGGAGCAGGGCGGCGACGGAGCCGAGCAGCGGGAGCACGACCAGGGCGGCGAGGAGGAGTTGCTGGACGGTGTGGTTCACGGGTCAGGCTCCCGCTGCGACGAGGACGGCGGCCACGGCCAGGACGAGGGAGCCCGCGAGCAGCGCGCCGAGGTAGGTCTGCACATTGCCGGTCTGGGCGCGCCGTACGGCCGTGCCGAGCAGGCGGGGCGCACCGCCCGCGCCGCGTACGTACGTCTCCACGACCTCGCGGTCGAGGAAGCGGACGAGCCGGGCGGCGGCCCGCACGGGCCGGACGAACAGGGCGCCGTACACGGCGTCGAGGTGGAAGCCGACGGCCGCGTGGCGGTGCAGCGGGCCCAGGAGCAGCCGTCCGGGGTCGGCGGGGTCGCTGGCGCCCGCGATGGAGCCGTAGGCCGCCTCGTGGGTGGCGATGGCCTCGGCCTCGGAGACGGCGTCGGCGGCCTCGGGGTGGGCGGCCACCGCGCCGAGCGGGACCCGGCGGGCCCGCGCCGAGGTGTGCCGCCAGGCGCCGTACATGACGAGGGCGCCGCCGAGGGCCAGCCCGGTACCGAGCACGGACGTGGTCAGGGTCGGGGTGAGGGACTCGCCGTCGAACCAGTCGGGCAGCCTGCCGTAGGCGAGGCCGAGGGCGGCCGTGGGGAGGAACAGCAGCCACAGGACGGCGTTCATGGCCACCGGCTGCTTGCCGTGGTCGGGGACGGGCTCGCCCCGGCCGCGGAAGGCGAGCAGCCACAGCCGGGCCGCGTATCCGGCGGTCAGGAGCGCGGTGAGCAGCCCGGCGAGGAGCACGGTCCAGCCGACGCCCGCCGGGACGCCGGAGGTGTGGCCGGTGGCGGCGTGCTCGGCCGCCCCGAGGACGGCCTCCTTGGAGAAGAAGCCCGCGAAGGGCGGGATGGCGGCGAGCGCGAGCAGCGCGACCGTCATCGTCCAGAAGGCGTCGGGGATGCGCTGGGCCAGGCCGCTCATCCGGGACATGGCGGCCAGGGAGTTGCTGCCGGCGGCGTGGATCACCACGCCCGCGCCGAGGAAGAGCAGGGCCTTGAACGCGCCGTGGGTGATGAGGTGGAAGACGGCGGCGCCGCGGTCGTCGACGGCCAGGGCGCCCGTCATATAGCCGAGTTGGCCGACGGTCGAGTAGGCGAGGACGCGTTTGATGTCGTCCTGGGCGAGCGCGGCGAGCGCCGAGCCGACCATGGTCACGGCCGCCATGGCGGCCAGTACGGCGAGCGCGGCGGCCGAGGAGGCGAAGACGGGCAGCAGCCGGGCCACCACATAGACACCGGCGGCGACCATGGTGGCCGCGTGGATCAGCGCGGAGACCGGGGTGGGACCGGCCATCGCGTCCGGCAGCCAGGTGTGCAGCGGGAACTGCGCGGACTTGCCCGCGACCCCGGCCAGCAGCAGCAGCGCGATCAGGGTGGGGTGGTTCAGCGGCACCCCGGCGGTCTCGGAGGTGAGCCGGGTGTGGATCTCGCTGATGCGGAACGTGCCGGTGTCGCCCGCGAGCGCGAAGATGCCGATCAGGAACGGGACGTCGCCGAGCTTGGTGACCAGGAAGGCCTTCAGGGACGCCGAGCGCGCGGCCGCGGTCTCCCAGTAGTGGCCCACCAGGAAGTACGAGCAGATGCCCATGATCTCCCAGCCGACGAGCAGCACGATCAGGTCGTCGGCGTAGACGACGAGGAGCATCGCGGCGGTGAAGAGGGAGACGAGCGCGGCGTAGGAGGGGTAGCGGGGGTCGTCGCGCAGATAGCCGGTCGAGTAGATCTGCACACAGCAGGCGACGACGGCGACGAGGACCGCGACCAGGGCGGCGAAGCCGTCGATCTGGAGGGCCAGGTCGACGGGGACCGAGCCGGTGTCGGCGAGCCGGGTCGCGGCGGTGAGCGGGGCCGTGCCGCCGCCCGCTCCGCCGCCCTGCCGCACGGCGACGAACACGGCGAGCCCGGCCGCGGCGAGGGTCGGCAGCACCGCGAGGGGGCGCACGAAACCGGGGGCGCGGCGGCCGAGCAGAAGCCCGGCGACGGCGCCGAGGAACGGCAGGAGGGGGACGAGAACGGCGGCGGTCGTGGTCGTCACGCGGTCTGCCTCCGGGCGCGTCGTGCCTGGTCGGCGGCGTTGTCAGTGGGGGCTGCCATGCTGTCGTCCATCGGGTCCTGGCCGGCCGACGGGGGGTCGGCCAGGTCCCGCAGCCGGTCGACGTCGGAGGTGCCGCGGTTGCGATACACGAGCAGGACGATGGCGAGGCCGATGCCGATCTCGGCGGCGGCGATGGCGATGGTGAAGAGGGTCAGCGCCTGGCCCGCGTGCAGGGTGTCGCGGAGCCAGACGTCGAAGGCGACGAGGTTGAGGTTGACGGCGTTGAGCATCAGCTCGACCGACATCAGCACCAGGATCGCGTTGCGGCGGGCGAGGACGCCGTACAGACCGGTGCAGAAGAGGAGGACGGCGAGCACGGCGGGGTAGGCGAGGTGCATCAGCGCTTCTCCTTGCCGTGGCCGAGGCCCCGGCCACTGTCGGCGCCACCAGTGTCGGCGCCGCTCTTGCGGGAGAGGACGATCGCGCCCACGAGTGCGGCGAGGAGCAGCACGGACAGCGCCTCGAACGGCAGCACCCAGTGGCGGAAGAGGCTCTCACCGGTGACGGCGGTGGAGCCCTGCACGCCCTTGTCGAGCTCGATCCAGGTGGTCCGGAAGGCGTCCACGACCACCCACACCAGGACGCCCGCGGCGGCCAGGGCCACGGCGAGCGCGGCCGGGCGGTTGCCCGAATCGGCGTCCGGGGAGCGGCCGATGGGCGCCTTGGTGAGCATCAGCCCGAAGAGGAGGAGGACGACGACGGAGCCGACGTAGATCAGCACCTGCACCCAGGCGATGAACTCCGCCGTGAGCAGGAGGTATTCCACGGCGAGGCCGCCGAGCGCCACGACCAGCCACAGGGCGGCGTGCACCAGTTGTTTGGTGGTGACGGTGACGACGGCCGCGCCGAAGGTCGCGATGCCCACCAGCAGGAAGGCGATCTCGACTCCGGTCGGCGACAGGAACCCGTGGCCGGTGGCGGCCAAGTGGACCGCAGGGCTCACGAGGCGGCTCCGTTCCCGTGCTCGTTCCCGGCGGTCCCGTTGGTTCCGTTGGTTCCGTTGGTCCCGTTGGTCCCGCCGGATTCGCCGCCGGATCCGCCGGATCCGCGCTCGGTCTCGGCCTGCGCTGTCTCGGCGGCCTGCGCGGCTGCCTCGGCGGCCTGCGCTGCCTCGGCGGCGGCGAGCTTGTCGGCGGCCTTACGGGCGGCGGCGATCTCCTTGGGCTCCTCCGCGCGCGGGTCGAGCGCGGGCGGCGCGGGCACCGTCCACATCCACTCGCGGAGCTTGTCCCGCTCATGGGTGAGATCGCGGATGTCCTCCTCCGCGTACTCGAACTCCGGCGACCAGAAGAGCGCGTCGAAAGGGCACACCTCGATGCAGATACCGCAGTACATGCACAGCGCGAAGTCGATCGCGAACCGGTCCAGCACATTGCGGCTGCGCTCGCGCCCGCCCGGGGCGGCCGGGGGGACGGTCTCCTTGTGCGAGTCGATATAGATGCACCAGTCCGGGCATTCACGCGCGCACAGCATGCAGACCGTGCAGTTCTCCTCGAACAGCCCGATCACCCCGCGGGTGCGGGGCGGCAGCTCGGGCTGCGCGTCCGGATACTGCGCGGTGTGCGACTTCCGGGTCATCGTGCGGAGGGTGACGGCCAGGCCCTTGGCCAGACCGGATCCGGGGATGCCCATCAGGAGATCACCACCTTGACGACGCCGGTGAGGGCGATCTGGGCCAGTGAGAGCGGAATGAGGCAGGTCCAGGCGAACCGCTGCAGCTGGTCCTCGCGCAGCCGCGGATAGCTGACCCGCAGCCAGATCACGACGAAGGCGAGAACGGCGGTCTTCAGCAGGGTCCACAGCCAGCCGAGGCCGTCGGCGGACGGACCGTGCCAGCCGCCGAGGAAGAGGACGGCGGTCAGCCCGCACAGGACGACGATGCCCGCGTACTCGGCGAGCAGGAAGAGCGCGAACCGCAGGCCCGTGTACTCGGTGTACGCACCGAAAATGATCTCGGAGTCGGCGATCGGCGCGTCGAACGGCGGGCGCTGTAGCTCGGCGAGACCGGCGGTGAAGAACACCATCCCGCCGACGATCTGCCACGGCACCCACCACCACTCGAACGCGTCGAGGATGCCGGGCAGCGAGACCGTACCCGCCGCCATCGCCACGGAGGCGGCGGTGAGCAGCATCGGCAGCTCGTACGCCATGAGCTGGGCGGCCGTGCGCAGGCCGCCGAGGAGGGAGAACTTGTTGGCCGAGGCCCAGCCCGCCATCAGCGAACCGAGCACTCCCACGCCCAGCACGGCGAGCACGAAGAAGATGCCCGCGTCCAGGACCTGTCCGACCGCGCCCTCGGCGGGGCCGATCGGGATCGCGACCAGGACGAGGAGGTACGGCAGCAGGGCGACGGCGGGCGCGAGCTGGAAGATCCGCCGGTCGGCCCCGGCCGGTACGACGTCTTCCTTCTGCGCGAACTTCACGCCGTCCGCGACCAGCTGGGCCCATCCGTGGAAGCCGCCCGCGTACATCGGCCCGAGGCGGCCCTGCATATGGGCCATGACCTTGTGCTCGGTCTGCCCCACGACCAGGGGCAGCACGAGGAAGGCGAGCAGGAGGGCGAGCAGTCGCAGCGCGACGTCGAGGACGTCGTTCACGCGGCGCCTCCTGGCTGGTCGTCGGTGTTCGTGTCGTTGTCGGTGTCGTTGTCGGTGTCGTTGTCGGGGGCGGCGTCCGGGGTGACGTCCGGGTGGGCCGCGGTGCCGGGGGCGTCGGGGGCGGATTCGGGGGCGGGTGCGGGTTCGGGTTCGGGTTTCCCGCCGCGTCCGTCTCGGGCCGCTTCGGTCTCCGCTTCCGGTTCCGGTGCCCGCGGCTCACGCGGCGGCTCGGCGTCCTCGTCCCGCGCGGGGCGCGCGTGGTGCCAGGGAGCGTCGGACGAGCGCCGCTGCGGCGCGGGGCGCCGCGGGCGATCCGGGGCCTCGGGCGCCACCGGCTCGGCGGAGGCCGACGGCTTGTCGGCGGCGGCGCCCGTGGCCGAGGCTTCGGCCGGGGCCTCCGCCGAACGCTGACTCGCCGAACCCTCGCCCGCGGTGCGGGAGCGCCGGGCCGGACGTTCGGCCGCCGGAGCGGGAGTCTCCCCCGCCGTCTCCGCCGCACCGGCCGAACGCTGACTCGCCGAACCCTGGCTCGCGCTGCGCGCACGCCGGGCCGGGCGTTCGGCCGCCGGGGTCTGGCCTTCCGCGGCCTCCGCGGCCTCCGCGCCCGCCGGGCGCTGGCTCGCCGAGCCCGCCGTCGCGCTGCGGGTGCGGCGGGCGGGGCGCTCGCCCGCCGCGCGGGCGCCGCGCGCCGGGCGCGCCGGGGCAGGGGGCAACTGGCCCTTGAGCGGGCCCCACTCGTTGGGGTCGGGGACGCCCGGCGGCAGCATCTGGCGCCGCTTGGGGCCGCCATGTTCGGACTCCCCCGGCTCCTTCGCGCCCGGCCATGCCTTGACGACCCGGGCCGCCAGTACGAAGTCCTTGCGCAGCGGATGTCCCTCGAAGCCGTCGGGGAGCAGCAGTGGCGCGAGACCGGGGTGGCCGGGGAAGCCGATGCCGAACATCTCGTGGGTCTCGCGCTCATGCCAGGCCGCCCCGGCGTAGACGCCGGTCGCGGTCGGCAGCGCGGCCGCCTCGTGCGGCACGGTGGTCCGCAGCAGCAGAGCGCGCACCGCGGGCCCGGCCCCGGGCCCAGCCCCAAGCGTGGCCCCGGGGGCTCCCAGGGCGACGACGCGCGCGGCCACCCGGAAGCCGGTGCCCGGCTCGTCGACCGCGCTCAGCCAGTCGAAGTAGGTGCAGCCGAGGGTGTCGCGGGCCGTCTCCAGCGCCGCGATCCAGGAGTCGGCGGGGACGTCGACGGTCAGCAGGCCGTACGCCTCCTCCGCCGTGGCACCCTCGCCGAACAGCTCGGCGGCGGAACGCGGCAGCCAGCCCACGGGCGGCGCGGCCTCGGCAGCGGGCTCGGCCGCGGCCTCGGCAGCGGGCTCCGCCTCGGGGACATCCGCGCCCTCCGCCGCCCCGGTCGCCTGCCCGGACCCGCTCGGCCCGGACCCGCTCGGGCCGGACCCGCTCGGGCCCACAGCCCCGGTCGGCTCGGCCCCGCTGGGCTCCACGGCCCCGCTCGATCCGACGGCCCCGGTCGATCCGACGGCCCCGCTCGATCCGACGGCCCCGCTCGATCCGACGGCCCCGCTCGATCCGACGGCCCCGGTCGGCTCCGCCGTCCCGCCGGGCCCCGCCGTCTCGTTCCTCGGCTCGTTGGCCTCGTTCCGCTCGGTCATCGCGTGTCTTCCCGCCCCGGGGGCGTGACCAGCCCGCTGCGCAGCGCGGCCGCCGATGGACGACCCGCGACCGGGGGCGCGGCGCCGGGCCCGGAATTCCCGTAGCGCTCGCCCAGCGACTCGCGCGCGATCTTCTCCTGAAGCTTGAGGATGCCCTGCAGCAGCGCCTCGGGGCGGGGCGGGCAGCCGGGGACGTAGACGTCGACGGGGATGATCTGGTCGACGCCCTTGGTGACGGCGTACGAGTCCCAGTAGGGGCCGCCGCAGTTCGAGCAGGCCCCGAAGGAGATCACGTACTTCGGCTCCGGCATCTGCTCGTACAGCCGCTTCACCGCAGGCGCCATCTTGTCCGTGACCGTGCCGGAGACGACCATCAGGTCGGCCTGGCGCGGTCCCGGCGCGAAGGGGATCACGCCGAGCCGGATGAAGTCGTGGCGGGCCATCGACGCCGCGATGAATTCGATCGCGCAGCAGGCGAGCCCGAAGTTGAAGACCCACAGGCTGTAGCGGCGGCCCCAGTTCAGGACCACCTTCATCGGCTCGGGGGCCAGCCGGGCCAGCGGGCCGAGGCGGCGCGGCTCCGGCAGGTCCACCGGGGCGGGCGCGGGCACCGGCGGCCCGGAGACCGCCGTTGACGTCCGCGTCGGCATTGACGTCGGCGTTGGCGTTGGCGTCGGGTTCGGTGTCACGTCCACTCCAGGACGCCCTTCTTCCATGCGTACAGCAGACCTACGGCGAGGAACCCGAGGAAGATGAACATCTCCACCAGCGTGGCGGCCCCGAAGCCGGGCGCCGCGAAGACCGTCGCCCACGGGAACAAGAAGATCGAGTCCACGGCGAAAATCACATACAGAAAAGCGTAGACGTAGTAGCGGACCTGGGTGTGGGCCCAGCCCTCGCCCACGGGGTCCACTCCGCACTCGTAGGTCAGCAGCTTCTCGGGCGTGGGCACGACAGGCCGCAGCAGCCGCCCGGCCCCGAAGGCCACGGCGACGAAGATCACGCCGATCGCCGCCAGCAGTCCGACCACCGTATAGCCGTGGAAGTAGTCGCCCGCGAGCTGGACGCTGGTGACGCTGGTGGTGCGTACGGTCGTCGCCTCCGGCACGTCCGCCCCTCGCTCCCTGGTCTCGTGGTCCTTGTCCGCTCCTCGTCGACCTCGCGTGTTCGACGATCCGTACGGACGGGAAGTCTAGGCCCTGCCGCCGCCCGGCCGGGCGGCCCGTCCGCCATGCGGTGGGGGTAGCACCATGGCGGAGCCCCCGCGGGGCCGGGCAGTCTTGCTGTCATGACCTCCAGTTCCCTCGTCGACGGGCCCGTCGGCGGTCCCGACGGCTCCGACGGCGGCGGCCACGGCGGCGGCCGTGACCGCGCCGACGAACGGCTGCCGCGCCCGCCCGCGTTCGCCTTTCCCGCGCAGACCTGGCAGGAGATCGCGTATCTCCTGGCCAATCTGCTGGTGGGCATCGTGTGCTTCGTCCTCACGCTGGCCTGGCTGGCCGTGGGCATGGGGTTGGCCGTCACGGTGGTGGGCCTGCCCCTGCTGGCCCTGGGGCTGCGGTTCAGCCGGCTGCTCGGCCGGTTCGAGCGGAACCGCGCCAGGGCGCTGCTCTCGGTGCGGATCGACGAGCCCAGCCCCTTGCCGTACCAGCCGGGCAGCGGTCTCCTCGGCAAGCTGTGGACGAGTCTGCGGGACCCGGTCGGCTGGCGGGCCACGCTCTACACCCTGATCCGGCTGCCGTGGTCGGTGGTCACCTTCGCGATCACCCTGACCTCGCTGTTCGCGGCCTGGCCGGTGCTGCCGTGGATCGCCCGGGGGCTGACGCATGTGGACCGGGCGATGGTGCGCGGGCTGCTGTTCCCCTCCGACGAGCTGGAACGGCGGATCGCCGAGCTGGAGTCGGATCGGGGCACGGTGGTGGACACGGCCGCCGCCGACCTGCGCCGGATCGAACGCGACCTCCACGACGGTGCCCAGGCCCGGCTGGTCGCCCTCGCCATGGGGCTCGGTCTGGCGAAGGAGAAGCTGGAGGAGGATCCGGAGGCCGCCGCCAAGATGGTGGACGAGGCCCACGGCGAGGTGAAGCTCGCCCTCCAGGAACTGCGCGACCTCGCCCGCGGCATCCACCCCGCCATCCTCACCGACCGCGGCCTCGGCCCCGCGCTCTCCGCGCTTTCGGCCCGCTGCACCGTGCCCGTGAAGGTGGCGGTCGAGCTGCCCGAACGCCCGGCACCGGCGATCGAGGGCATCGCCTACTTCACCGTCTCCGAGCTGCTGCAGAACATCAGCAAGCACAGTGGTGCCCGTACCGCCGAGGTCGAGCTGTGGCGCACCGAGGACCGGCTGCTGATCCAGGTGCGGGACGACGGGCGCGGCGGGGCGTCCACCGACGGGGGCTCGGGGCTCGCGGGCCTGGCGGAGCGGCTGGGCTCGGTGGACGGGCTGTTCGTGGTGGACTCGCCGTCCGGCGGGCCGACCGCCGTGACCGCCGAGCTGCCCTGGCGCCACCGGACCGGCTCGGCGGCGGGCGAGGCGGTGGCGCGGTCCCGGCGAAGAGTCTGAGGATGGCGGGCTTTGCCCCACCCCGCCCCTTCCCGAAACGGGGGCTCCGCCCCCAGACCCCCGCTCCGCAAACGCCGGAGAGGCTGGAAGTTGCCCCCCGAGGTAGGGCTAACCCCCCGGTGAAGAGACCGATCCGCCGGATGGCCGGGCCGGCCCCGCTCCGGGACTCTTGGGGAAACGCAGACAACAGACAGCAGACAAGCGACCGATCAGGCCCCGGAGGACGGACGAGACGATGGCCACCGCATACCGCCCCTACGAGCCGGGGACCGAGCCCCGTGGCCATCTGGTGCCCGCAGTGCTGAAGGCGCCGTTCCAGGGCCGCGTATGGCGTGAGTTCCTCTACGTCCTGATCAGCCTGCCGATGGCCATCCTCACCTTCGTCTACACGATCTCGATGCTCTCGATCGGCGCCGGGCTGCTGATCACCTTCCTCGGCGTCCCGGTGCTCGGCGCCGCCCTCGCGGGCTGCCGGGCGCTCGGCGTCGTCGAGCGGGCCCGCGCCCGTGCGCTGCTGGGCCTGGAGGTGGCCGAGCCCGAGCCCGTCCTCGGCCGGAAGGGCGGCCGCGGGGGCAGGCGCGGACCGGTCGCCTGGGTGGGCGCGCTGCTCAGGAGCGGCACCTCCTGGCGGCATGTGATCTACGCGCTGATCCATCTGCCGTGGGCGGTGTTCTCCTTCGGCTTCGCGGTGGCGTTCACCTGCTACGGCTGGGGCTTCGCGACCTATCCGCTGTGGCACTGGGTCTTCCCCCGGTACGTGGACGAGCCGGGCCTGCAGGTCTTCGGGGACGACCACGGACACAACTTCTATCTGGACACCCCGTTCGAGATCGCCGCGACCTGCGCCGCCGGGGTGCTGGTCCTGCTGCTGACCCCGTGGATCATGCGGGCGCTGACCTCGGTCGACCGGATCATGGTGACCGGGCTGCTGGGCCCGTCCCGGCTGGCGAGCCGGGTCTGGGAGCTGGAGTCGGACCGGGGCACGGTGGTGGACACGGCCGCCGCCGACCTGCGCCGGATCGAACGCGACCTCCACGACGGCGCCCAGGCCCGGCTGGTCGCCCTCGCCATGGACCTGGGCCTGGCGAAGGAGAAGCTGGAGGAGGACCCGGAGGCCGCCGCCAAGATGGTGGACGAGGCCCACGGCGAGGTGAAGCTCGCCCTCCAGGAACTGCGCGACCTCGCCCGCGGCATCCACCCCGCCATCCTCACCGACCGCGGCCTCGGCCCCGCACTCTCCGCGCTCGCCGCGCGCTGCACCGTCCCGGTGAAGGCGACCGTGGACCTTCCGCAGCGGCCCGCGCCCGCGATCGAGGGCATCGCCTACTTCACCGTCTCCGAGCTGCTGCAGAACATCAGCAAGCACAGTGGCGCCCGCACCGCCGAGGTCGACGTCTGGCGCGCCGACGACCGGGTGATGCTCCAGATCACGGACGACGGCCGGGGCGGGGCCGACACCTCCGCGGGTTCGGGTCTCGCCGGTCTCGCCGAGCGGATCGACGCGGTGGACGGGGTCCTCGTCGTCCACTCCCCGACGGGCGGCCCGACCACGGTGACCGCCGAGCTCCCCTGGCGCTGACGGCACACGAGCCCGGCACTGACGGCACACCCTGACGGCACACGAGCCCGGCGCTGACGGCGCACCCTGACGGCACACGAGCCCGGCGCTGACGGCGCACGGCCCTCGCGCTGACGGCGCGCCCCCTCCACTTGTACGCGGCTCATGCGCGACCGGTTCCGCGCAACCGGACGCGGCCGGTTCTGTGCGACGCGAGCGGCCCAACCCTGGGATGCTGGTCCCGTCGAACCGAGTGAAACGGGGGCCGAGCATCGTGGCGGACAGAGTACGGGTGGTCATCGCCGAGGATTCGGTGCTGCTGCGGGAGGGGCTGACCCGGCTGCTGACCGACCGCGGCCATGACGTGGTCGCGGGCGTCGGGGACGCGGAAGCGCTGATCAAGTCGGTGCGGGAGCTGGCCGACGAGGGCGCGCCACCGGATGTGGTGGTGGCCGACGTACGGATGCCGCCCACGCACACCGACGAGGGGGTGCGGGCGGCCGTCCGGCTGCGCCGCGACCACCCGGGTCTCGCGGTGCTGGTCCTGTCGCAGTACGTGGAGGAGCAGTACGCCACCGAGCTGCTGGCCGGGAGCAGCCGGGGCGTGGGCTATCTGCTCAAGGACCGGGTGGCCGAGGTGCGCGAGTTCGTGGACGCCGTGGTGCGGGTCGCCCAGGGCGGCACGGCGCTCGACCCGGAGGTGGTCGCCCAGCTGCTGGGCCGCAGCCGCAAGCAGGACGTGCTGGCCGGGCTCACCCCGAGGGAGCGGGAGGTCCTGGGGCTGATGGCCGAGGGCCGTACCAATTCGGCCATCGCCCGGCAGCTCGTGGTGAGCGACGGCGCGGTCGAGAAGCATGTGAGCAACATCTTCCTGAAGCTCGGCCTGTCGCCGAGTGACGGGGATCACCGTCGGGTGCTCGCCGTTCTCACCTATCTCAATTCCTGAAACTCTCAATTCCTGAAAACAGGCTCCCGCGCGCCAAAGCGGGGCCAAAGGCTGAACGGGGGATCAGCGGAAATGACAGCACGGGGGGAGGGACACGTCGTGCCAAACCAGGACATATATGGTTCTTCTTTCGGCGTCCACCATGTGATCCGACCAAGGAAGGCCACCCTTACCGACGTACGATGGTCATGGGACAACAACCGGTCGGCACCGACTGTCCGGGAGCGCCGCCTCAAGGGAGGTCCGAAGCAGTGACCAGCCAGGTCAGCAGCCCGGCCGAGCAGGCCGAACCAGCCGATCAGCAGGGCGGGCAGACGCCCGCCGGGGGACAGCGATCAGGAGACGGTGGCAAGGAGGTCCGCCGTCTGGACCGGGTGATCATCCGGTTCGCGGGGGACTCCGGCGACGGAATGCAGCTCACGGGTGACCGGTTCACCTCGGAGACGGCGTCGTTCGGAAACGACCTCTCGACCCTGCCGAACTTCCCGGCGGAGATCCGCGCCCCCGCCGGCACGCTGCCCGGAGTGTCGAGCTTCCAGCTCCACTTCGCCGATCACGACATCCTCACACCAGGTGACGCACCGAACGTACTGGTGGCGATGAACCCGGCCGCGCTCAAGGCCAACCTCCCCGATGTGCCGCGCGGGGCGGAAATCATCGTCAACACCGACGAGTTCACCAAGCGCCCGATGGCCAAGGTCGGCTATGACCAAAGCCCCCTGGAGGACGGCTCGCTGGACGGCTATCGCGTCCACCCGGTGCCGCTCACCACGCTGACCATCGAGGCACTGAAGGAATTCGGGCTGTCCCGCAAGGAGGCCGAGCGCAGCAAGAACATGTTCGCGCTCGGGCTGCTGTCGTGGATGTACCACCGGCCGACCGAGAACACCGAGAAGTTCCTGCGCCAGAAGTTCGCCAAGAAGCCGCAGATCGCCGAGGCGAACGTGGCCGCCTTCCGGGCGGGCTGGAACTTCGGCGAGACCACCGAGGACTTCGCGGTCTCCTACGAGGTCGCCCCGGCCAGCACCGCGTTCCCCACCGGCACCTACCGGAACATCTCCGGAAACCTGGCGCTGTCGTACGGGCTGATCGCGGCCTCCCGCCAGGCGGATCTGCCGCTGTTCCTGGGGTCGTACCCGATCACCCCGGCCTCGGACATCCTGCATGAGCTGTCCAAGCACAAGAACTTCGGTGTGCGCAGCTTCCAGGCCGAGGACGAGATCGCCGGTATCGGCGCCGCGCTGGGCGCGGCCTTCGGCGGCTCCCTCGCCGTGACCACCACCTCCGGCCCCGGTGTGGCGCTGAAGTCGGAGACCATCGGGCTCGCGGTGTCGCTGGAGCTGCCGCTGCTGGTGATCGACATCCAGCGCGGCGGCCCCTCCACCGGGCTGCCCACCAAGACCGAGCAGGCGGACCTGCTCCAGGCGATGTACGGGCGCAACGGCGAGGCCCCGGTGCCGATCGTGGCCCCGAAGACCCCGGCCGACTGCTTCGACGCCGCGCTCGACGCCGCCCGGATCGCCCTGACCTACCGCACCCCGGTGTTCCTGCTGTCGGACGGCTACCTGGCCAACGGCTCGGAGCCCTGGCGGGTGCCGGACGTCGACCAGCTGCCCGACCTGCGGGTCCAGTTCGCGGCCGGCCCCAACCACGTACTGGCCGACGGCACCGAGGTCTTCTGGCCGTACAAGCGCGACCCGGAGACCCTGGCCCGCCCCTGGGCGGTGCCCGGAACGCCCGGTCTCGAGCACCGGATCGGCGGCATCGAGAAGCAGGACGGCACGGGGAACATCTCCTACGACCCGGCCAACCACGACCACATGGTCCGCGTCCGCCAGGCCAAGGTGGACGGCATCGCGGTGCCGGACATCGAGGTGGACGACCCGACCGGCGACGCCCGCACCCTGGTCCTGGGGTGGGGTTCCACCTACGGCCCGATCACCGCGGCGGTGCGCCGCGTCCGCACCGCGGGGGACCGGATCGCCCAGGCCCATCTGCGCCATCTCAACCCCTTCCCGGCCAACCTCGGCAAGGTGCTGGAGGGTTACGAGAAGGTCGTGGTGCCGGAGATGAACCTGGGTCAGCTCGCGACGCTGCTGCGCGCCCGCTATCTGGTCGACGCCCGCTCCTTCACCCAGGTCCGCGGACTGCCCTTCAAGGCCGAACAGCTCGCCACCGCCCTCAAGGAGGCCATCGATGACTGACACCATCGCCGAGGGCGCGGCATCGGCTCTGCACGCGCTCTCCCTGGTGCCCAAGAGCGACACCAAGCAGACGATGAAGGACTTCAAGTCCGACCAGGAGGTCCGCTGGTGCCCCGGCTGCGGTGACTACGCGGTCCTCGCCGCCGTTCAGGGCTTCATGCCCGAACTGGGCCTGGCGAAGGAGAACATCGTCTTCGTCTCCGGCATCGGCTGCTCCTCGCGCTTCCCGTACTACATGAACACCTACGGGATGCACTCCATCCACGGCCGCGCCCCGGCCATCGCCACCGGCCTGGCCGCCTCCCGCCGCGATCTGTCGGTGTGGGTGGTCACCGGTGACGGCGACGCGCTGTCGATCGGCGGCAACCACCTGATCCACGCGCTGCGCCGCAATGTGAACCTGAAGATCCTGCTCTTCAACAACCGGATCTACGGCCTGACCAAGGGTCAGTACAGCCCCACCTCCGAGGTCGGCAAGATCACCAAGTCGACCCCGATGGGCTCCCTGGACGCGCCGTTCAACCCGCTGTCGCTCGCGCTCGGCGCCGAGGCGGGCTTCGTGGCCCGTACCGTCGACTCCGACCGCAAGCACCTGACCGAGGTGCTGCGGCAGGCGGCGGCCCACCCGGGCACCGCGCTGGTGGAGATCTACCAGAACTGCAACATCTTCAACGACGGCACCTTCGAGGCCCTGAAGGACAAGGACCAGGCCCAGGAGGCCGTGATCCGGCTGGAGCACGGGCAGCCGATCCGCTTCGGCGCCGACCAGTCCAAGGGCGTCATCCGCGACCAGGCCACCGGGGACCTCGAAGTGGTCACCGTCACCGCGGAGAACGAGCACCAGGTGCTGGTGCACGACGCCCACGCGGCCTCGCCCACCACGGCGTTCGCGCTGACCCGGCTCGCCGACGCGGACACCCTCCACCACACCCCCATCGGGGTGCTGCGCGATGTGGAGCGCCCGGTCTACGACACCCAGATGTCCGACCAGCTCGACAACGCCGTGGAGCTCAAGGGCAAGGGCGACCTCGGGGCGCTGCTCGCGGGCGGCGACACCTGGACCGTCGTGGGCTGACCCCCGACAGCGCGCCCAGCGGGCGCGTTCGTACATACGGGCACAGGCGGGTGCCCGGCCGGAGCGTCTGACCGCGCCCCGGCCGGGCACCCGCTCTGCTATCCGCATGGCCGACACCGCCGCCCCGCTCCAGCCGCCCGACCGCCCCGGCTACCGCCTCAAGCGGCTGCTGCTCGGCCCGCCCCTGGTCACCGAGCGGATCCAGCGCGAGAAGCTGCGCAATCCGGCCGCGCTGGGCGTGCTGGCCTCCGACTGCATCTCCTCGACGGCGTACGGCAGCGAGGAGATGCTGCGGGTGCTGGTGCCGGTCATCGGGGTCGCGGCGTTCACCATGCTCCTCCCGGTGACCGGGGCGATCCTGCTGGTCCTGCTGGTGGTCACGCTCTGCTACAGCGATGTGGTGATGATCTACACGCGGGCGGGCGGCTCGTATGTGGTGGCGCGGGAGAACTTCGGTCCGGACATCGCCCAGATCGCGTCCGTGGCGCTGCTGGTGGACTACATCGTGACCGTCGCCGTCCAGGTCTCGGCGGGCACCAACGCGATCATCTCGTTCGCCCATCTCGTCGGCGGCACCTGGACCGGTATCGACCATCTCCAACTGCCCATCAGCGCCCTGGTGATCCTGATCCTCGCCTACGGCAATCTGCGCGGGCTGCGGGAGGCCGGGCGGATCTTCATGGTGCCCGCCTACCTGTTCATCATCGCCGTGGGCCTGATGCTGGTGGTCGGCGTGATCCGCGGGCTCACCGGGACGCTGCCGCACGCCGATGTGCACGCCGCGGGCGCCGTGCCCCTCGGCACCGCGGGCAGCGGCTGGCTCTACGGCGCCTCGCTCTTCATCGTGCTGCGCTCGTTCGCCAACGGCGGCTCCTCGCTGACCGGTCTGGAGGCGATCTCCAACAGCGTCTCGGTCTTCCGTGACCCCAAGGGCCGCAACGCCCGCCGCACGCTGGTCACGATGAGCTGCGTCCTGGGCACGCTGGTCCTCGGGGTCTCCACCCTGGCCCACTTCACCCATGCCATCCCGTACCGCGACGGCACCCCGACCGTCCTGGCGCAGGAGGCCCATCTGGTCTTCGGCGGCGGGGTGCTGGGCGCCCTGGGGCTGGCGTTCGTCCAGCTGGCGACCGCGCTGATCCTCTACACGGGCGCCAACACGCCCTTCACCGGCTTCCCGTTCCTGGCCAGCTTCGTGGCCGAGGACCGCTTTCTGCCCAGGCAGCTGACCCGGCGCGGCCACCGGCTGGCCTTCTCCAACGGGATCGTGTCGCTGGCCGTGGTGGCGCTGGCGCTGCTGGTGGTCACCGAGGCCAATGTGGACCGGCTGGTGGCGCTGTACGCGATCGGGGTGTTCACCGCCTTCACCATGGCCGGGTCCGGGATGACCGCCTATCACCTGCGGCGCCGGGAGCCGGGGCGGACGTGGAAGGTCGCGGTGAACCTCATCACCGCGGTGGTCTCCGCCGCGGTGGTGCTGATCTTCGGGATCACCAAGTTCACCGAGGGCGCCTGGCTGGTCGTGGTGGTCTTCCCGCTGGGGGTCTGGGCGCTGATCCGGATCAATCGCGAGTACCGCGCGGAGGCGGCCGCCCTGGAGGCGGTGGAGCGCCCCGGGGACGACGTTCCGCGCTGGCGGCGCCATGTGGTCTTCGTCCTGGCGGACACCATCGACCTCGCGACGGTCAAGGCGCTGCGGTACGCGCATGAGCTGCGGCCCGACGAGGTCCGCGCGGTGCACTTCATGGTGGACGAGACCCACGCCCGGCGGCTGATGGCGCGGTGGGAGGCCACGGCGGGGGTGACGGTGCCGCTGGAGGTCGTGGAGTGCCCGGACCGGCGGCTGCGCCACGCGGTGATGGAGCTGGCGGCCCGTACCACCGAGGACGGGCGGACCGCGCTGACCCTGTTGGTGCCGCGCCGCACCTACGCCTCCCCGCTGGGCAAGCTGCTGCACAGGGGCACGGCGGAGTCGCTGGCCAAGGCACTGGAGCGGCTGCCGGGCGTCGCGGTGACGATCCTGCCGTTCGCCGTCAGCCTCGCGGCACGGGAGGGTGAGCCGCGGGAGGGTGAGCCGCGGGAGGGTGAGTCGCGGGAGGGTGAGCCGCGGGAGGGTGAGCCGCGGGAGGGTGAGCCGCGGGAGGGTGAGCCGCGGGAGGGTGAGCCGCGGGAGGGTGAGCCGCGGGAGGGTGAGTCGCGGGAGGGTGAGTCCGGGGAACGGGGGCCTGGGGAGTAGGGGCCCGGGGAGCGGGGGCCGGAAGGCGGGGGCCCTGGGAGCGGTCCGGCCCCCGAATGCACACACTTACTTAACCGAAGGTACCTTTCCATTGGTTAGCGCTTCCCTTATGGTGGGTGTGCTGATCCCGCGAACCAGGAGAGTCACGCATATGAGCATCGTCGTCACCGGAGCCACCGGCCACCTCGGCCGCCTCGTCGTCGAGGGGCTGCTGGAGAAGGTTCCCGCCGACCAGATCACCGCGGTCGTGCGCGACACCGCGAAGGCCGCCGACCTCGCCGACCGCGGGGTGCGGCTGCATGTGGCCGACTACAACCGGCCCGAGACGCTCGCCGGAGCCTTCGCCGCCGGCGACAAGGCGCTGCTGATCTCCGGCAGCGAGGTCGGGCAGCGGGTGCCGCAGCACCAGGCCGTGATCGACGCCGCCAAGGAGGCCGGTGTCGCGCTGCTCGCCTACACCAGCGTCCTGGGCGGCCCCGCCGCCGACTTCACCCTGGCCGACGAGCACAAGGTCACCGAGCAGGCGATCACCGACTCCGGTCTGCCGTACGTACTGCTGCGCAACGGCTGGTACAACGAGAACTACACCGAGAACCTCTCCACCGTCCTGGAGCACGGCGCCGTCGTGGGCGCCGCGGGCGAGGGCCGGGTCGCCTCCGCCGCGCGTGCCGACTACGCGGCCGCCGCCGTCGCCGTCCTGACCGGTGAGGGCCACGAGGGCAAGGCGTACGAGCTGTCCGGCGACACCGCCTGGGGCTTCGCCGAGTACGCCGAGGTGGTCGCCCGGCAGTCCGGCAAGGAGATCGTCTACGGCGCCGTCTCCCCCGCCGAGTACCAGTCCATCCTCACCGGCGCGGGCGTCCCCGAGCCGCTCGCCGTGATCCTCTCCGATGTCGAGTCGGCCATCGGGCGCGGCCGGCTGGACGCCACCCCCGGTGACCTGTCCCGGCTCATCGGCCGTCCGACCACCCCCATCGCGGACTCGGTGGCGGCCGCGCTCAAGGGCTGACCCGCCCCGTAGGCACCACGGCCCGCCTGTCATCACCGTATTCCAATACGGGAATGACAGGCGGGCCTCACCAGCGCTACCTTCGGACCCTCGGAACGGGCCCGCCGGGGGTTCGTCATGCCGTCGGGGAGGGTGCCGTGACGCCGCAGGACCAGCAGGACCGCGCCGATCGCACCGGTCTCCTCTACGGCTTCGCGGCGTACGGCATCTGGGGGCTGGTGCCGCTCTTCTGGCCGCTGCTGGAGCCCGCCGCGGCGATGGAGATCCTGGCCCACCGAATGGTGTGGTCGCTGGCGGCCGTCGGTCTGGTGCTGCTGGTGCTGCGCCGCTGGAGCTGGATACGGCCACTGCTGCGGCAGCCCCGCCGGCTGGGCATGATCACGCTCGCCGCGACCGTGATCTCGGTCAACTGGGGCCTGTACATCTGGGGCGTCAACAGCGGTCATGTGGTGGAGACCGCGCTCGGATACTTCATCAACCCGCTGGTCAGCATCGCCTTCGGGGTGCTGCTGCTGCGTGAGCGGCTGCGGCCCGCGCAGTGGGCGGCGGTCGGCGTCGGGGTGGTGTCCGTGGCCGTGCTGACGGTGGGCTACGGCAAGCTGCCGTGGATCGCGCTCACCCTCGCCTTCAGCTTCGCGACGTACGGCCTGGCCAAGAAGCGGGTCGGGCTCGACGGGCTGGAGTCGCTGGCCGCCGAGACCGCCGTGCAGTTCCTGCCCGCCCTCGGCTTCCTGATCTGGCTCGGGACGCACGGCGGCAGCACGTTCGCGAGCGAGGGCGCCGGGCACGCGGCGCTCCTGGCGAGTTCCGGCTTCGTCACGGCGCTGCCGCTGATCTGCTTCGGGGCCTCGGCGGTGCGGCTGCCGCTGTCGACGATCGGGATGCTCCAGTACGTCGCGCCGACCTTCCAGTTCGCCCTCGGGCTCGTCGTCTTCCACGAGTCGATGCCACCCGAACGGTGGGCCGGCTTCGCCCTCGTCTGGCTCGCGCTCGCGCTGCTGACCTGGGACGCGCTGCGCACCGCCCGGCGGGCGCGACGGGCGCTGGCCGACGCCGCCGCGCGGGCGGCGGCGCTGTCGGCGACAGTGGAGACCGACGTCGTACCGGACGCCGAGGTGTCCGATCTACGGCCGGGACCGATATCCGGCGGGTGATGTCCGGTTTCCGCCCTTGACGCGGAGTCAGCCACGCCCGGAGCATCAGCACGTTCACCGCTCCACCGCCCCACGGGCACGTGCACCACACAGCGTCACGTCATTCCGTCCTGTCCACGTTCGGAACCGGAGCCCCCCATGTCCTCATGCGCGCAAGCCCGCCCCCGAAGATCCCTGATACGGCGTGCGGCCACGATGGCCGCCGCCGGTACGGCGGTCGCCGCCCTGGTCTCGGCCGCCCCCGCCACCTCCGCCGCCGCATCGGCACGGCACACGGCGGACGCCCGTACCACCCTCGCGGCACCCGACATCTCCGTGGCCAATGTGAAGGCCCATCTGGCCCAGCTCCAGTCCATCGCCACCGCCAACGGCGGCAACCGCGCCCATGGCCGCCCCGGCTACAAGGCGTCGCTCGACTACATCAAGGGCAAGCTGGACGCCGCTGGATACACCACCACCGTGCAGCAGTTCACCTCCGGCGGTGCCACCGGCTACAACCTCATCGCCGACTGGCCCGGCGGTGACACCAACAACGTGGTGTTCTCCGGCGCCCACCTCGACTCCGTCACCGCGGGCCCCGGGATCAACGACAACGGCTCGGGCTCCGCCGGAATCCTGGAGACCGCGCTGACCGTCGCCCGCCAGGGCGCGAAGCCCACCAAGCATCTGCGGTTCGCCTGGTGGGGCGCGGAGGAGCGGGGCATGGTCGGCTCCACCTACTACATCAACAACCTGCCGACGGCCGAACGGGCGAAGATCGACGGCTATCTCAACTTCGACATGATCGGCTCGCCCAACCCCGGCTACTTCGTCTATGACGACGACCCCGGGATCGAGTCGGTCTTCAAGGCGTTCTTCTCCGCCAAGGGCGTGCCCACCGAGATCGAGACCGAGGGCGACGGCCGCTCCGACCACGCGCCGTTCAAGAACAAGGGCATCCCGGTGGGCGGTCTCTTCAGCGGGGCCGACTACATCAAGACCGCCGCCCAGGCCCAGAAGTGGGGCGGCACCTCGGGGCAGGCGTTCGACCGCTGCTACCACCGCTCCTGCGACACCTCGAGCAACATCGACGACACCGCCCTGGACCGCAACAGCGACGCCATCGCCTACGCGGTCTGGACGCTCGGCGGCGCCTGATCCCGGATGATGTGCCGTGTTCGGTTCCGCGGGCTCAGGCCGCTTCGGCCGCCCAGGCCGCTCAGGCCGTCCGGTGCGCTTCGGCCACTCAGGCCGCCCGGTGCGCTTCGGCCACTCAGGCCGCTCAGGCCGCTCAGGCCGTGATGTCCTTCGCGGTGAACCGGGCCCAGGCCGCAGAGCCGAACACGGCCACGTACAGCCCCTGCAGCCCCAGGTTCTTGACCAGCTCGTCCCAGTAGACCGGCTCGCGGAGGAGATCGGCGAAGCTGAGCCAGTAGTGCGGGAAGAGATACGGGTGGATCGCGTGCAGCTGCGGGATGGTGTCGAGGATCTGCGCGGTGATCACCAGCCCCACCGTCGTGGCCATGGCCGCGATCCCGCTGTTGGTGAGGGTGGAGATGAACAGCCCCACCGTGGCGATCCCCACCAGCGACAGGGCCACCAGGGCGGCCACGCCGAGCGCCCTGAGCAGCGCCTCCTCGAACGAGACGGTGATGCCCGAGATCAGCGTGACATCGCCGAGCGGGAACAGCAGCGCCCCCGTCACCAGGCTCGTGAGGGCCACGACCAGGGTCGCGATCAGGCAGAAGGCCATGGTGGTGGTGAATTTGGCCAGCAGCAGACGGGTCCGCCCGGCGGGGGCGACCAGCAGATAGCGCAGCGTCCCCGAGCCCGCCTCACCGGCGATGGCGTCACCGGCGATCACGCCGACCACCATCGGCAGGAAGACCGGCAGCGTCGCCGCCAGTGACGCGAAGACCAGGAAGATCCCGTTGTTGGTGATCTGAGGGAAGAAGGCGGGGCCCTCCCCCGCTCCCCCACGGCCGCCGCCGAAGCCGCCGCCGTCGCTGGTCTCGATCTTCACCGCGATGCCGATGAGGATCGGGATCAGCGCGAGCACGCCGAGCAGGGCCAGGGTCCGCCAGCGGCGGAGGGTGATGGCCAGCTCGGAGCGGAAGAGCGCCAGGGCCCACAGGGGGTTCGGGCGGGACGGGTTCGCGGCCCGCCCGGCCGGTGCGCCGGTGTGGGCCGTCCTCGGTACACCGGTGTCGGCCACCCTCCGTTCCTCAGCCCGCGACATCGAAGCCCTCCCCGGTCAGCGCGACAAAGGCGTCCTCGAGCGATGCGCGTTCGGCCCCGAAGGCCCGGACCCGCACCCCGGCGCGTACGAGGGCGGCGTTGAGATCGGCCAGCTCCAGCGGTGCGTCGTCCACGCCGGGGCCGGGCACCGGCAGTTCGCCGGAGACGCGCTCGTCCAGGACCACCAGATCCGTCACCCCGTGCTCCTTGAGCACCCGGACCGCGTCCACCGGGTCCGGGGTGGTGACGGCCAGCCGGCCGCGGCTGCCCGCCGCCAGCTCGGCCACCGTGCCCTGGGCGATCAGACGGCCCTGGGCCATCACGGCGGCATGAGTGCACACCTGTTCGATCTCGTCGAGGAGATGGGAGGAGAGGAAGACGGTGGTGCCCTCCTCGGCCAGCTCGCGCACCAGGGCGCGGATCTCGCGCATGCCCTGCGGATCGAGGCCGTTGGTCGGCTCGTCCAGCACCAGCAGCTCTCGCGGCTGGAGCAGCGCGGCGGCCAGGCCGAGGCGCTGCTTCATGCCGAGCGAGTACGCGCGGGCCTTCTTCCCGGCCGCGGCGGCCAGCCCCACCCGGTCCAGGGCGCCCGCCACACGGGTGGCGCGGGTGCGGGGGTCGGCGGTGGGGTCGGCCGCGTCGTAGCGCAGCAGATTGTCGCGGCCGGTCAGAAAGGGGTACAGGGCGGGGCCCTCGATGAGGGCGCCCACCCTGGGCAGCACGCTCCGGGCGGCGCGCGGCATCGGCTCACCGAGCAGTCTGGCTCTGCCCGAGGTGGGCTCGATCAGGCCCATGAGCATGCGGATGGTCGTCGTCTTCCCCGAGCCATTGGGCCCGAGGAAGCCGAAGACACTGCCCCGCGGCACGGACAGATCCAGCGCGTCGACGGCGAGCTGCCCGCCCCGGTAGCGCTTGGTGAGCCCGCGGGTCTCCACCGCGGCGTCATCCCCCTCGGTGGACCGCTGCTCCACGGGCTCCCCTTCGTTCAGCGTCGTATCCGCGCCCTACGTCGTCCGTGACCGCGCCTTATGCGCCCAGTGGCCTCACTTGGCCGCGTTGGCGGCCTTGATCAGGGCGTCCTTGTCGACCGCGCCGACGAACACCTTGCCATCGGCGGTGACCAGCGCGTTCACCAGCCGGGTGCTGACCACGGTGCCGGAGCCGAACTTCCCCTTGACCTCCTTGCCGAAGCCGCCGAGGAGGCCGGAGGCCCCACCCGGGCCGCTGTCGCCGCCGGGTGTCGTGGGCGCCGCGGCGCCGCCGGGGGTGTCGAGCCGGGCGACCGAGTCCCAGCCCTCGCCGACGACCTTCAGCCCGGACAGGGCGCCCTGGGCGTCCTTGAAGTCCTTGGAGTCCTTGGAGCCGAAGCCCTTCGGGGCGTCCTTGTGGCCGGCCTTGGGCTCCTCGGTGACCTTGGCGCCCTTGGGCGGCGTGAAGTCGAAGGTGCCGGCCTTGGGCTTGCCGAAGTCCACCTTGGTGAAACCCACATCGATGATCGCCTTGCCGCCGCTCTTCGGGGAGAGCGTGAACTTCAGCGGGACACCGTTGTCCGCGTCCACCGCGATACGGACGGATCCGATCGTGGAGTCGCTGTTCTGCTTGGGCTTGATCAGCAGGTCGTACGCTTCCCGCCCGGCGACCCGGGAGGTGCCGTCGACGGTCACATCGGTGGTGTCGTCCACGGCGGAGAGCACCGTCTTGGCCATCTCCTGGGGCGTGGCGCCCCGCAGGTCCTTCGGCATCTCCCGCCGGTGGTCGCCCTTGGCCTTCGCGTCCTTGGGGGCGGTGGCGTGGAAGGCGGAGTTGCTCCCGCTGTCGTACGCCCAGATCTCGCCGCCGTTGTGGATCATGCTGTACTCGGCGGCGTTCTCGACGATCGACACCCGCTGCTTCTCGGGGCCGTCGGTGGCCACCCGCAGGGTGTGGGAGCCGGAGATCAGCTCCATCAGCTTGGATTCGGGCGCGGCGGACGCGTCGCCGCCCTGCGCCCCGCCCAGGTCGGCGATGGAGCCGCCACCCGGGAGCGAGGGGATGCCCAGATCGGTGGTGATCTTCACCGAACCGGACATCTGCTGGGCGTCCGATGCCGCCATCTTGCTGATGAGCTCTTGTGCCGAGATCTTCGGCAGATTGGGGTCGCCGGTGCTGGCAAGCGCCGGGACCAGTCCTATGGTCGCCGCCGCGATGCCCGCGACGGCGACCGGAGCGGCGTACCGGGCGGCCTTCTTCCCTCGTGATGGCCGCTCTTCATCCCAGAAGCCGTCGTCGGCGACCTGTGTCGGTCGGATCCGTGCCATGTGTGCTCTACCTCCGTCGTCGGCGGCGGTTCGTCAGCTTGCACTCGTCCACCTCTCGGGCCATTGTCACCCGATCCCGCCATGTGGTGGTCTTTTCATCCCACCAAATCGTTCGACGTGGCGCGTCAGCCCGCAGGATCACCTCGGCGTAATGCTCGGGTATGACGCCGCTCCACCGGGAGTCAGGGGCCGATCGGGGTGGATTGGTGGCGGGCGGGGGTCACCCGGCCCGGTGGACCACCGCGTCGCACAGCCCCTCGAGGGCCGCCTTCGCCGGGCCCTCGGGCAGCGGCGCCAGCATCGAACGGGCCTCCGCCGCATAGCGGACCGTGACCCGGCGGGCCCGCTCCAGCGCCGGATGGGCGCGCAGCCGCCGCAGCACCTCGGCATGGCGCGCGTCATCGGTGAGATCGCCCGCGAGCAGCTCGCACAGCTCGCGGTCCTCGGCCGAACCGGTCTCCTCGGCCTGCTCCCGCACATAGAGCACGGGCAGGGTGGCCACGCCCTCGCGCAGATCGGTACCGGGGGTCTTGCCGGACTCATGGCTGTCGCTGGCGATGTCCAGTACGTCGTCGGCGAGCTGGAAGGCCATGCCGAGCCGCTCGCCGTACTGGGTGAGGATGCTGACGATGCTCTCGTCGGCGCCCGCCATCATCGCGCCGAACCGGCCGGAGACGGCGATCAGCGAGCCCGTCTTGCCGGCCAGCACATCCAGGTAGTGGTCGACCGGGGCGCGGCCGTCGCGGGGGCCCGCCGTCTCCAGGATCTGACCGGTGACCAGCCGCTCGAACGCCTCGGCCTGGATCCGCACCGCCTCGGGGCCGAGGTCGGCCAGGATGTGCGAGGCGCGGGCGAAGAGGAAGTCGCCGGTGAGGACCGCCACCGAGTTGCCCCAGCGGGCGTTGGCGCTGGGGACGCCGCGCCGCACCTCCGCCTCGTCCATCACATCGTCGTGGTACAGCGTGGCCAGATGGGTGAGCTCGACGACCACCGCCGAGGGCACCACTCCGGGCGCATGGGGGTCGCCGAACTGCGCGGCCAGCAGCACCAGCAGGGGCCGGAACCGCTTCCCCCCGGCCCGCACCAGATGCTGGGCGGCCTCCGTGATGAAGGGCACATCGCTTTTCGTGGCCTCCAGCAGGCCCTCTTCGACCGCCGTCAGCCCGGCCTGGGTGTCGGCTTCCAGAGTCCGGTCCCGCACGCTCAGCCCCAAGGGCCCGACGAAGCTCACGGGGTACTCCTGTCTGCCTACGAATGACGCGAATGTCGATGTGTCGCTGCCTCCACCAACAGGCAGCGTATCCGGTCGGGTATCGATCACTGTGGGCGCCTTCCCGCCTTGTGCGCCTCTCACCGTTCTCTCCCGAACCGAACCACTTCACATCGCAGTACCGCGATCGCAGCAGATCATTCATGCCCCGGACCCCATCCGGCCAGCCGACCGGACCCCACCCGGCGGGCCGGCCGGACTGCCGGACAGTCCGCCGGGCGGTCCGCCGAACCAGCCGCCGGGCGGGGCCGGTCACCGGCATGGGGCGGGCCGACGGCCGCGGGCGAGGCCCGCTCATCCGCGCATGGCGGCCACCGCCTTCGCCAGCCGTGGCGACGCGTACCCCGTACCGCAGACGAACCGCCTCACCGGGCCGAAACTCGCCGCCGCGGGCAGCCCGGTGACGTACAGCCCAGGGACAGAGGAGCCGTAACCCGCGTCGAGCGGCGCCGCCCCGGCCACCGGCGTTGCCCCGGCCACCGGCATCGCCCCGGCCACCGGCGTTGCCCCGCGCCCCCCGCGCCATAGGGTGTGCTGCGTCCCACAGTGACGAGGAGAAGGCGAGGCAGCCCCGATGCCGCAGCGATCCCCGCTGGATCTGCACGAAGGCGACCCCTTCGGCCCGCACAACCTCCCCTATGGCGTCTTCACCGCGCCGCACGCTCCTCATCTGCGGAAAATCGGGGTGCGCTACGGAAACCATGTGCTCGACGTGGGCGCCGCCGCGGCCGCCACCGCCTCTCCGCACGCCGAGCCGCTGGGCGCCGGCACCCTCAACCCGCTGATGGCCGCGGGCCGCCCGGTCTGGCAGGCCGTGCGCGCCGAGGTGCTCGACTGGCTCACCGACCCGGCGCACCGCTCGGCCATCGAGCCCCTGATGCACCCCCTCCCCACCGTGGCGCTCCACCTCCCCTTCGAGGTGGCCGACTACGCCGACTTCTATGCGAGCGAGCACCACGCCACCAACACGGGCCGGATCTTCCGCCCCGACGGCGAGGCGCTCACCCCCAACTGGAAGCACATGCCGATCGGCTACCACGGCCGGGCCGGCACCATCCTCGTCTCGGGCACGCCCGTCGTCCGCCCGCAGGGCCAGCATCTGCCCCCGGCCGATACCTCCGCACCACACGCTTCCTCCCCCACTCCGGTCTTCGGCCCCTCCCTGCGCCTCGACTTCGAGGCGGAGGTGGCCTTCGTCGTCGGCGCCCCTTCCACTGTGAATACACCGGTGCCGCTCTCCGGGTTCCACGACCACGTCTTCGGTGTCTGTCTGCTCAACGACTGGTCCGCGCGCGACATCCAGGCGTGGGAGTACCGTCCGCTCGGCCCCTTCCTCGGCAAGTCCTTCGCCACCTCCCTCGCCGCCTGGGTCACCCCGCTGGACGCCCTCACGGCGGCCCGCACCAGCCCTCCCGCCCGCGACGTCCCGCCCCTCCCGTACCTGGACGACAGCGCCACCGAGCCCGGCGGGCTCGATCTGCGCCTGGAGGTCGCCCTCAACGGCCACACGATCTCCCGCCCGCCCTTCTCCGCCATGTACTGGACCGCGGCCCAGCAGCTCGCCCACCTGACGGTGAACGGCGCCTCGTTGCGCACCGGCGACCTCTTCGCCTCCGGCACGGTCAGCGGCCCGCGCCCGGACGAGCTCGGCTGTCTCCTCGAACTCACCTGGGGCGGCCGCGAACCCCTGCGGCTCCCCGACGCCACCCGGACCTTCCTGGAGGACGGCGACGAGGTGACCGTCACGGCCTGGGCGCCGGGCCCGCGGGGGACCCGTATCGGCCTGGGCGAGGTGACCGGCCAGGTCGTCCCCGCCACGCCCTGACGTGGCTGCTAATTTGTCGTGCTCCTGCCCTGACGATCCCGGACGACCGAGGAGAAGCACGTGAAGAAGGCAGTGAGCATCGCCGGCGCGGCGGCGGCGGCCGCCCTGCTGCTGACCGCATGCGGCAGTGACGGTGGCGACGACAAGAAGGACACCTCCAAGGACCCCTCCTCCGAGTCGAGCGCCCCGGCGGAGGGGGGCGCGGACACGAAGGTCTCCGGCACCTATGTGGCGAAGGCCGGTGACGGGGCCGTCATCCTGTCCATCAGCGGCAAGAAGGCCGTTCTGGTGGCCGACAAGCACATCTGCAACGGCGAGTACGCCGACATGGGCGGGAAGATGCTCATGCTCAAGTGCGCCGACGGCAACACCGACCGCAGCGCGGGCAAGGTCACCGCGAGCGCGGACGGCAAGACCCTCACGGTCGACTGGGACGCGCTCGCCAAGAATGACACCTTCATCAAGACGACCTCGCCCAGCGACCTCCCCTCGGGCCTGCCGACGTCGCTGCCCTCCGGCCTCCCGACCGGTGTGCCGACCGGCCTCCCGACCGGCTGAACCACGGCGCCGGACCCCCTCCGGCGCCCCGGGCCCCTGGCGCGCAGGCGCGCCGGGGGCCCGTCCCGCACAGTGACAGATCTTGCCGCCGCGGACACGAAACCGCAGCCGGAAGCGGTAGGAAAGCCGCCGTCAGGTGGCGCAACGCTTCGGCAACACCACCGGCCCGGCCCCGTCGGCATGGTCCCGATACGACCCCGCCGACCAGCACACCCCCGGAGCCGGCCGATACCGGCCGAACGCCCCCGCGAGCACGCCCCGCCGGTCGCCGCCGCGCCGGTCGCCGCCGCGCCCCACCGGTCGCCGCCCCGCCGGTCGCCGCCGCGCCCAGCCGGCGGCTCCGTGCCGACCGGGCATGGCAACTCGCCGGCCTGCTCCGCCACCAGGTCCTCATCGGCGGCTTCCCCGGGGGCGTGCTCCCCCTGGAGGACGCGGCCACTCGGCAGGCCCTGTCCTCGGTCCGCTCCGACCCGGATGCGGATGTCCGTGCCTACGCGGCCAAGGCGACGGCTTAGGGGCGACGCCTGCGGCGGGCCTGCCCCCACCCCACCCCTCCCCGAAACCGGGGACTCCGCCCCCAGCCCCCGCCGGGGCTCCGCCCGGACCCCGTTCCTCAATCGCCGGAGAGGCTGGAATTACGTCCCCCGCACCGGCAGGGGCAGGGGCCGCAGCCCCCGTTCGGGAAGGGGCGAGGTGGGGTGGGGCGGAATGGGGAACAACTCCGGCCGGGCGCGGCACCGTCTTGGTGTCCGGGCCCGGCCGGGGGGCCAGGGGCGTAGCCCCCTGCGTTCCGGTTGGGGCGAGACGCGGGATGGCTAGCGGACGAAGACTCCCGCCTGGCTCGCCAGATCCAGGAAGTACTGCGGGGCGACGCCCAGGACCAGCGTGACCGCCACGCCGATCGCGATGGCCGACGAGGTCAGCGGGCTCGGGACGGCCACGGACGGGCCGTCCGTGCGGGGCTCGCTGAAGAACATCAGCACGATCACCCGGATATAGAAGAACGCGGCGACCGCCGAGGAGATCACACCAATTACCACCAGCGCGCCCGCCCCACCGTCGGCCGCCGCCTTGAAGACCGCGAACTTCCCGGCGAAGCCGCTGGTCAGCGGGATACCGGCGAAGGCGAGCAGGAAGACCGCGAAGACGGCGGCCACCAGGGGCGAACGGCGGCCGAGCCCGGCCCACTTGGACAGATGGGTGGCCTCGCCGCCCGCGTCCCGCACCAGGGTGACCACCGCGAAGGCGCCGAGGGTCACGAAGGAGTACGCGGCGAGGTAGAAGAGGACGGAGGAGATGCCCTCGGGCGTGGTGGCGATGACACCGGCCAGGATGAACCCGGCGTGGGCGATCGACGAGTACGCCAGCAGCCGCTTCACATCGGTCTGGGTGACGGCCACGATCGCACCGCCCAGCATGGTGACGATGGCGACGCCCCACATCACCGGCCGCCAGTCCCAGCGCAACCCGGGCAGTACGACGTACAGCAGCCGCAGCAGCGCACCGAAGGCCGCGACCTTGGTGGCCGCCGCCATGAAGCCGGTCACCGGGGTCGGGGCGCCCTGGTAGACGTCGGGGGTCCACATGTGGAACGGCACGGCGCCGATCTTGAACAGCAGCCCCATCAGCACCATCGCCCCGCCGATCAGCAGCAGCGCGTCATTGCCCATGGTCCCGGCGAGCGCCGGGGTGACGTTCCTGACCTGGCCGTCGACGACGTCCGCGATCCCGGAGTAGGAGACCGTGCCCGCGTAGCCGTACAGCAGGGCGATGCCGAAGAGCAGGAACGCCGAGGAGAAGGCGCCCAGCAGGAAGTACTTGACCGCGGCCTCCTGCGACAGCGCACGCTGGCGACGGGCCAGCGCGCACAGGATGTACAGCGGCAGGGAGAAGACCTCCAGCGCCACGAAGAGCGTCAGCAGATCGTTGGCGGACGGGAAGACCAGCATGCCGCCGACCGCGAAGAGGACCAGCGGAAAAACCTCGGTGGTGGTGAACCCGGCCTTGACGGCGGCCTTTTCGGCGTCGCCGCCGGGCACGGCGGCGGCCTGGGCCGCGAAGGAGTCGACGCGGTTGCCGTGCACCACCGGATCCAGCCGCCGCTCGGCGAAGGTGAACACCGCCACCAGCGCGACCAGGAGAATGGTCCCCTGCAAGAAGAGCGCCGGTCCGTCGACCGCGATCGCGCCCATGGCCGCGACACGGGCCTTGCTGGTGCCGTAGTCACCGGCGGCGAGGCCGATCACCGCGGCGAAGGCCGCGGCCAGGGCGACCACGGAGACGAACAGCTGCGCCACGTACCGCTGGCGGCGCGGAAGGAAGGCCTCGATCAGGACGCCGACGATCGCGGCGCCGAGCACGATCAGCGTGGGCGACAGCTGCCCGTACTCGATATCGGGCGACGGGATCTTGTCGGGCGCCGCCGCCGCTGTTGTCCACAGGCTGTGGACAGTGGCCGCGTGGGTCACTTGGCACCTCCGGAAGCACCGTCGTGGGAACCACCGTCGGACTTCGGGCTGTAGCTGAACCAGCCCGCGTCGACGGGGTGATCGGGCTTGGGATCCTTCTTGTCCACCACGGACATCGTGTGGTCGACCGCCGGGTTGACGATGTCGGCCAGCGGCTTCGGATAGACCCCGAGGAAGATCAGCAGCGCGATGAGCGGGGCCACGACGACCAGCTCACGCACCCGCAGATCCGGCATGGACCGCACCTCGGCCTTCACCGGACCGGTCATGGTGCGTTGGTACAGGATCAGCACGTAGAGCGCCGCCAGCACTATTCCGACGGTCGCGATCACGCCGAACGCCGGGTAGCGGCTGAACGTGCCGACCAGGACCAGGAATTCGCTGATGAACGGCGCGAGTCCGGGCAGCGAGAGGGTGGCGAGTCCGCCGATCAGGAAGGTGCCGGCGAGCACCGGGGCGACCTTCTGCACCCCGCCGTAGTCGGCGATGAGCCGCGAACCGCGGCGGGTGATCAGGAACCCGGCCACCAGCATCAACGCGGCCGTGGAGACGCCGTGGTTGACCATGTAGAGGGTGGCGCCGCTCTGGCCCTGGGTGGTCATCGCGAAGATGCCCAGGATGATGAAGCCGAAGTGGGAGATCGAGGCGTAGGCGATCAGCCGCTTGATGTCCCGCTGGCCGATCGCCAGCAGCGCCCCGTAGATGATGCTGATGAGCGCCAGGATCATGATCGCCGGGGTGGCCCACTTGCTGGCCTCCGGGAAGAGCTGGAGGCAGAAGCGGAGCATCGCGAAGGTGCCGACCTTGTCGACCACCGCGGTGATCAGCACGGCGACCGGGGCGGTGGACTCCCCCATCGCGTTCGGCAGCCAGGTGTGCAGCGGCCACAGCGGCGCCTTCACCGCGAAGGCGAAGAAGAAGCCGAGGAAGAGCAGCCGCTCGGTGCTGGACGCCATGTCCAGATGGCCGCCCGCCCGCGCCTGGACGATCTCCTGGAGCGAGAAGGTGCCGGTGCCGAGCTGATCGGCGGTGACCGCGTACAGACCGACCACCGCGGCGAGCATGATCAGCCCGCCCGCCAGGTTGTAGAGCAGGAACTTCACCGCGGCGTACGAGCGCTGAGTGGCCGTCTCCTCCTCGGAGCGGCCCCCGGCCCGGTCCCCGAAGCCCCCGATGAGGAAGTACATCGGGATCAGCATGGCTTCGAAGAAGATGTAGAAGAGGAAGATGTCGGTGGCCTCGAAGGAGATCACCACCATCGCCTCGACCATCAGGATCAGCGCGAAGAAGCCCTGGGTGGGCCGCCAGCGGCGGTTGGGGTGGGCGCCTTCCAGCGGATCGGCGTCATGCCAGCCCGCCAGGATGATGAAGGGGATGAGCACGGCGGTGAGCGCGATCAGCGCGACCGCGATCCCGTCCACGCCCAGTTCGTAGCGGACGCCGAAGTCCTTGATCCAGGCATGGGATTCGGTGAGCTGGAAGCGGGCGCCGCCGGGGTCGAAACGGACCAGCACGACCGCCGCGAGGGCGAGGGTGACCAGGGAGAAGCCCAGCGCCACCCACTTGGCGGCGGCGCGCTGGGCGGCGGGCACGGCGGCGGTGACCACCGCGCCGAGCGCGGGCACCACGGCCGTGGCCGTCAGCAGGGGAAATGACATGAATCAGACCGCCCTCATCAGCAGGGTCGCGGCGATGAGCACCGCCGTACCGCCGAACATCGAGACCGCGTACGTACGGGCATAGCCGTTCTGCAGCTTTCGCAGCCGGCCGGAGAGCCCGCCGACCGAGGCCGCGGTGCCGTTGACCACCCCGTCGACCAGCTTGTGGTCGACATAGACCAGACCGCGGGTCAGATACTGGCCGGGTTTGACGAGCGCGACATGGTTGAAGTCGTCCTGGAGCAGATCGCGCCGGGCGGCCCGGGTGAGCAGCGATCCGCGGGGGGCGGTGCGCGGCACCGGCCGACGTCCGTACTGCGCCCAGGCGAGGGCGACACCGATCACCAGCACCACCATCGTCCCGGCGGTGACCGCCGCGGCGCTGAGCGGGGAGTCGCCGTGGCTGTGGCCGGTGACCGGCTCCAGCCACTTCAGGAACGCGTCATTGACGCTGAACAGCCCGCCCGCGAAGACCGATCCCACGGCCAGGACGATCATGGGGATGGTCATGGACGAGGGCGACTCGTGCGGATGCGGTTCGTGGCCCTTCTCGTCCGGCGCCCAGCGCTTCTCGCCGAAGAAGGTCAGCAGCATCACCCGCGTCATGTAGTACGCGGTGATGGCCGCGCCCAGCAGGGCCGCGCCGCCGAGGATCCAGCCCTCGGTGCCGCCCTTGGCGAACGCCGCCTCGATGATCTTGTCCTTGGACCAGAAGCCGGACAGCCCGGGGAAGCCGATGATCGCGAGATAGCCGAGTCCGAAGGTGATGAAGGTGACGGGCATGTACTTCCGCAGGCCGCCGTACTTGCGCATGTCGACCTCGTCGTTCATGGCGTGCATGACCGAACCGGCCCCGAGGAAGAGCCCCGCCTTGAAGAAGCCGTGGGTCACCAGGTGCATGATCGCGAAGACATAGCCGATCGGGCCGAGGCCGGCGGCCAGGATCATGTATCCGATCTGCGACATGGTGGACCCGGCCAGGGCCTTCTTGATGTCGTCCTTGGCACAACCGACGATCGCACCGAAGAGGAGCGTGACCGCGCCGACCGCGACCACCGCGGCCTGGGCGTCCGGTGCGGCGTTGAAGATCGCGCCGGAGCGGGTGATCAGATACACGCCCGCGGTCACCATGGTCGCCGCGTGGATCAGGGCCGAGACCGGGGTCGGGCCCTCCATCGCGTCCCCGAGCCAGGACTGCAGCGGCACCTGGGCCGACTTGCCGCAGGCGGCGAGGAGCAGCATCAGCCCGATGGCGGTGAGCTTGCCCTCGCTCGCGTGGTCCGCGTTGGTCAGCACCGGGGCGAAGGTGAAGGTCCCGAACGTCGTGAACATCAGCATGATCGCGATCGACAGGCCGACGTCACCGACGCGGTTGACGATGAACGCCTTCTTCGCCGCCGTGGCCGCGCTGGGCTTGTGCTGCCAGAAGCCGATGAGCAGGTACGAGGCGAGGCCGACGCCCTCCCAGCCGACGTACAGCAGCAGGTAGTTGTCGGCGAGGACGAGCAGCAGCATCGCCGCGAGGAAGAGGTTGAGATAGCCGAAGAAGCGGCGGCGGCGCTCGTCGTGCTCCATATAGCCGATCGAGTAGATGTGGATCAGCGTGCCCACACCGGTGATCAGCAGGACGAAGGTCATGGAGAGCTGGTCGAGCTGGAAGGCGACGTCCGCGCGGAAGCCGCCCACCGGGATCCAGCTGAAGACCTTGCTGTGCATGGCCCGGTCGTGCTCGCCGCGGCCGAGCATGTCGGCGAAGAGCACCGCGCCGATGGCGAAGGAGCCGGCGGCGAGCACCGTGCCGATGTAGTGGCCCTTGCCGTCCAGCCGCCGCCCTCCGCACAGCAGCAGGGCCGCGCCGAGCAGCGGGACCGCGACAAGCAATCCGATGAGGTTCTCCACGTGAACGCGACCCCTTCTAGAGCTTCATCAGGCTGGCGTCGTCGACCGAGGCCGAGTGGCGGGAGCGGAAGACGGTCACGATGATCGCGAGACCGACCACGACCTCCGCCGCGGCCACGACCATCGTGAAGAAGGCGATGATCTGGCCGTCGAGATTGCCGTGCAGCCGGGAGAAGGTGACGAACGCCAGGTTGCACGCGTTCAGCATCAGCTCGACGCACATGAAGAGGACGATCGCGTTCCGCCTGATCACGACGCCGGCCGCACCAATGGTGAACAACAGGGCGGCCAGGTAGAGGTAGTTGACCGGATTCACTTGGCGACTCCCCTCGGATTCGGCGCACTGCCCGCGTTCGCGCCGTTCTCGCCGTTCTCGCCGTTCTCGGAAGTGCCGGACTCCCCGGCGCCCCCGGACGGCTTGCCGGTCTCGCTCTTCCGGCCCAGCCAGCGCTGCGAGCGCTGCTCCAGCGCCGCCAGCTCGGCCAGCGCCTCGCTGGAGACGTCCCGGATCTGACCGCGGCCGCGCAGCGTGGCGTTGACGGTGAGGTCGGACGGGGTGCCGTCGGGCAGCAGACCGGGGATGTCCACCGCGTTGTGCCGCGCGTACACACCGGGGGCGGGCAGCGGCGGCACGTTCCGGCCGGTGCGCACCCGGGCCTCGGACTGCTCGCGCTGAGTGCGGGCCCGCTCGGTGCGCTCGCGGTGGGTCAGCACCATCGCGCCGACCGCCGCGGTGATCAGCAGCGCGCCGGTGATCTCGAAGGCGAAGACGTACTTGGTGAAGATCAGCGAGGCCAGGCCCTCCACATTGCCGCCGGAGTTGGCCTGGCCCAGCCCGTTCCACGTCTTGATCGAGGCGTTGCCGATCCCGGCGCACAGCAGGATGCCGAAGCCGAGCCCGCAGAGGGCGGCGAGCCAGCGCTGCCCCTTCAGGGTCTCCTTGAGGGAGTCGGCGGCGGTGACACCGACCAGCATCACCACGAAGAGGAAGAGCATCATGATCGCGCCGGTGTAGACCACGATCTGGACGACGCCCAGGAAGTACGCGCCGTTGGCGAGGTAGAAGACCGCCAGAACGATCATGGTGCCCGCCAGGCACAGGGCGCTGTGCACGGCCTTGCGCATCAGGATCGTGCACAGCGCGCCGATCACGGCGACGGTGCCGAGCACCCAGAACTGGAGGGCCTCACCGGTGGAGGTGGTGGAGGCCGCCGCGGCCAGAGCGCCGCCGCTCATGCCTGCACCCCCTGCTGCCGCTCCTGCGACTCGTCGTCCCCCGCGGCCTGGTCGGACGGGGTCTCGCCCTTGCTGACCGCGACCTGCTGGATGGTGCCGGGCGCGGCCTCGGTCACCAGGCCCCGGTAGTAGTCCTGCTCGTCGGTGCCGGGGTAGATGGCGTGCGGGGAGTCGACCATCCCGTCCTCGAGCCCCGCGAGCAGCTCCTCCTTGGTGTAGATGAGCGATTCGCGGGTGCGGTCGGCGAGTTCGTACTCATTGGTCATGGTGAGCGCCCGGGTGGGGCACGCCTCGACGCACAGGCCGCACAGGATGCAGCGCAGATAGTTGATCTGGTAGACGCGGCCGTAGCGCTCGCCCGGGGAGTAGCGCTCCTCGTCGGTGTTGTCCGCGCCCTCCACGTAGATCGCGTCGGCGGGGCAGGCCCAGGCGCACAGCTCGCAGCCGATGCACTTCTCCAGCCCGTCCGGGTGCCGGTTGAGCTGGTGGCGTCCGTGGAAGCGGGGCGCGGTGGGCTTCTTCACCTCTGGGTACTGTTCGGTGAGCCGCTTCTTGAACATGGCCTTGAAGGTCACGCCGAAGCCGGCCACCGGATTCTGGAAGTCAGACACCGTCGGCCTCCTTTCCGTCACTGACAGTGTCGGGGCCACCACTGACAATCAGCTCACGCTCGGTGCGCGGACGTCGGCGGGGGACGGGCGGCAAGGTCTGGCCGGGCAGCGGCGGCACCGGGAAACCTCCCGCCATCGGATCGAAGGCGGGCTCCGGTCCCTGTTCCGCTCCGGCCTCGGCCTGCGCCGAACGGTCGCGGAAGAAGTCGACCACGAAGGACAGCAGCAGCAGTGCGATCACCGCGCTGCCCACGTAGAGCACGATGTCCTGGTAGTCGTAGTTCTCGTTGCGCAGTGCCCGGACGGTGGCGACCAGCATCAGCCAGACCATCGAGATCGGGATGAGCACCTTCCAGCCCAGCTTCATGAACTGGTCGTAGCGCACGCGCGGAAGCGTGCCGCGCACCCAGATGAAGACGAACAGCGAGGTCACGACCTTGCCGACGAACCACAGCAGCGGCCACCAGCCGTGGTTCGCACCCTCCCAGAAGGTGCTGATCGGCCAGGGCGCCCGCCAGCCGCCGAGGAAGAGGGTGACGGCGACCATCGAGACGGTGACCATGTTGATGTACTCGGCGAGCATGAACATCGCGAACTTGATCGAGGAGTACTCGGTGTTGAAGCCGCCGACCAGGTCGCCCTCGGACTCCGGCATGTCGAACGGCGCCCGGTTGGTCTCACCGATCATCGAGACGATGTAGATGAGGAACGAGACCGGCAGCAGCACCGCGTACCAGCGGTCCTGCTGAGATTCCACGATCTGCGAGGTCGACATCGACCCGGAGTAGAGGAAGACCGCCGCGAAGGAGAGCCCCATCGCGATCTCGTAGCTGATCATCTGGGCGCAGGAGCGCAGACCGCCCAGGAGCGGATACGTCGATCCGGAGGACCAGCCCGCCAGCACGATGCCGTAGATGCCGACCGAGGCGGTGGCGAGGATGTAGAGGACGGCGATCGGGAGATCGGTGAGCTGCATCGCGGTGCGGTGCCCGAAGATCGAGACCTCACCGCCGGCCGGGCCGAACGGCATCACCGCGACCGCCATGAAGGCGGGGATGGCCGCGACGACCGGCGCCAGGACGTAGACCACCTTGTCCGCGCCCTTGACGACCACGTCCTCCTTGAGCATCAGCTTCACGCCGTCCGCGAGGGACTGCAGCATGCCCCAGGGGCCGTGGCGGTTGGGCCCGATGCGCAGCTGCATCCAGCCGACCACCTTGCGCTCCATGACGATGGAGATCAGCACCGTCACCATCAGGAACGCGAAGCAGAAGACGGCCTTGATCACGATCAGCCACCACGGGTCGCGGCCGAACATCGACAGGTCCTCTGCGGCGAGAATCCTCACTGGGTCACCTCCGTCGCGGGGGCAGTGATCGTCACGACATCGCCGGGGCGGGCGCCCAGCTCGCGCTGGACACCGCCGCCGACGGAGGCCAGCGGCAGCCAGACCACCCGGTCGGGCATCGCGGTGACGCTCAGCGGCAGTTCGACCGAGCCGGCCGGGCCGGTGACCCGGACGAGCCGGCCGTCCTCGACCCCCGCCTCACCCGCCGTGGCCGCCGACAGCCGGGCCACGGCCGCGTGGCGGGTTCCGGCCAGCGCCGGATCGCCGTCCTGCAGCCGGCCCTGGTCGAGCAGCAGCCGATGGCCGGCCAGCACCGCCTCGCCCTCGGCCGGCCGGGGCAGCGGACCGCCCGTCTCCAGCGAGGCGGTGGCGCGCGGACCCTGCCAGGTGCCCAGCCGGGTCATCTCGGCGCGTACGGCCTCGACATCCGGCAGGTCCAGGGGCGCGTCCAGCGCGTCGGCGAGCATGTGCAGCACCCGGGCGTCCGGGAGGGTGTGACGGCGGGTCATCTGGTCGGGCTTGAGCGCGGCCTCGAACGGCCGGGCCCGGCCCTCCCAGTTGAGGAAGGTGCCGGACTTCTCGACGACCGCCGCGACCGGCAGCACCACATCGGCCCGCTCGGTGACCTCCGAGGGCCGCTGCTCCAGGCTGACCACGAAGTCGACCGCGTCCAGGGCCTCCAGGGCCCGCGCGGGATCGGGCAGATCGGCGACCTCGACGCCCGCGACCAGCAGCGCGCCGAGCCCGCCGACCGCCGCGGCCTCGATGATCTGGCCGGTGTCCCGGCCCACCTGGTGCGGCAGGTCGACGGTGCCCCAGACGGAGGAGACCTCCTCGCGGGCGCGCGGATCGTGGGCCGGGCGGCCGCCGGGCAGCAGCCCGGCCAGCGCCCCCGCCTCGATCGCGCCCCGCTCCCCCGCCCGGCGCGGAATCCAGGCGAGCGTGGCCCCGGTGGCGGCCGCGGCCCGTACGGCGGCGGTGAGCCCGCCGGCCACGGACGCCAGCCGCTCGCCGACGACGATCACCGCGCCCTCTTGGCGCAGCGCCTCGGCGGCCCGCTCCCCGTCCTCGTCCAGACCGGTGCGGCCCGCGATGGCGTCCAGCCACTCGGTCTCGGTGCCGGGGGCGGCCGGCAGCAGGGTGCCGCCCGCCTTCTCCAGGCCCCGGGTCGCGTGGGTGGCCAGCGAGAAGGTGCGCTGTCCGTGCTTGCGGTGCGCCTTGCGCAGCCGCAGGAAGACGCCGGGCGACTCCTCCTCGGCCTCGAAGCCGACCAGCAGCACGGCCGGGGCCTTCTCCAGCGCGGTGTAGGTGAGTCCGCCGCCGTCCAGGTCACGCCCCCGGCCCGCGATGTGGGTGGCCAGGAAGTCGGCCTCCTCGTCGCTGTGGAGACGGGCCCGGAAGTCGATGTCGTTGGTGTCCAGGGCGAGCCGCGCGAACTTCGCGTAGGCGTAGGCGTCCTCGACGGTCAGCCGGCCGCCGGTGAGTACGCCGGTGCGGCCGCGCGCCATGCCGAGCCCCGCGGCCGCCGCGTCCAGCGCCTCGGGCCAGCTCGCCGGCTCCAGCTTCCCCGTCTCGCGGTCGCGCACCAGCGGGGTGGTGAGCCGCTCCGGCAGCTGGGCGTAGCGGAAGCCGAAGCGCCCCTTGTCGCAGATCCACTCCTCGTTCACCTCGGGGTCGTCCGCCGCCAGCCGCCGCATGACCTTGCCGCGCCGGTGGTCGGTGCGGGTCGCGCAGCCGCCCGCGCAGTGCTCGCACACGCTCGGCGAGGAGACCAGGTCGAAGGGGCGGGAGCGGAAGCGGTACGCCGCCGAGGTCAGGGCGCCCACCGGGCAGATCTGGATGGTGTTGCCGGAGAAGTACGACTCGAACGGGTCGCCCTCGCCGGTGCCCACCTGCTGCAGCGCGCCCCGCTCCAGCAGCTCGATCATCGGGTCGCCCGCGATCTGGTTGGAGAAGCGGGTGCAGCGTGCGCACAGCACACAGCGCTCGCGGTCCAGCAGCACCTGGGCCGAGATCGGGACCGGCTTGGCGAACGTCCGCTTCTGGCCCTCGAACCGGCTGTCGGCCTGTCCGGCGCTCATCGCCTGGTTCTGCAGCGGGCATTCACCGCCCTTGTCGCAGACCGGGCAGTCCAGCGGGTGGTTGATCAGCAGCAGCTCCATCACCCCGCGCTGGGCCTTCTCGGCCACCGGCGAGGTGAGCTGCGTCTTGACCACCATCCCGTCGGTGCAGGTGATGGTGCAGGAGGCCATCGGCTTGCGCTGGCCCTCCACCTCGACGATGCACTGGCGGCAGGCGCCGGCCGGGTCGAGGAGCGGATGGTCGCAGAATCGCGGGATCTCGATGCCGAGCAGTTCGGCGGCGCGGATGACCAGCGTCCCCTTGGGGACGGAGATCTCGATTCCGTCGATGGTGACGGAGACCAGATCTTCTCGCGGCACCGCCGCCTCCCCGCCCGACGAGGGTGCGTTGGTGGTCACGGTCATGCGTTCACCCCCAGGTGAGTGGAGCGCGGCTCGTCGGCCCACACAGTGGACTTGGCCGGGTCGAACGGACAGCCTCCGCCGGTGATGTGCTGCTCGTACTCCTCGCGGAAGTACTTCAGCGAGGAGAAGATGGGGCTGGCCGCGCCGTCGCCGAGGGCGCAGAAGGACTTGCCGTTGATGTTGTCGGCGATGTCCGCCAGCTTGTCGAGGTCCTCCATGCGCCCCTTGCCGGCCTCGAGGTCGCGCAACAGCTGGACCAGCCAGTACGTGCCCTCGCGGCAGGGTGTGCACTTGCCGCAGGACTCATGCGCGTAGAACTCGGTCCAGCGGGTCACGGCCCGCACCACGCAGGTGGTCTCGTCGAAGCACTGGAGCGCCTTGGTGCCCAGCATCGAACCGGCCGCGCCCACGCCCTCGTAGTCCAGCGGCACGTCGAGGTGCTCATCGGTGAGCAGCGGGGTGGACGAGCCACCCGGGGTCCAGAACTTCAGCCGGTGGCCCGAGCGCATCCCGCCGCTCATGTCGAGCAGCTGGCGCAGGGTGATCCCGAGCGGGCCCTCGTACTGTCCGGGGTTGGCCACATGGCCGGACAGCGAGTACAGCGTGAAGCCCGGGGACTTCTCGCTGCCCATCGAACGGAACCACTCCTTGCCCTTGTTGAGAATCGCGGGAACCGAGGCGATGGATTCGACGTTATTGACAACAGTGGGGCACGCGTACAGACCGGCGACCGCGGGGAAGGGAGGCCGCAGCCGGGGCTGGCCGCGGCGGCCCTCCAGCGAGTCCAGCAGCGCGGTCTCCTCACCACAGATGTACGCACCGGCGCCGGCGTGCACGGTGATGTCGAGACCGGGCAGTCCGTCCACCCCGAGCTTCCGCCGCCGCTGTTCCGCGGTGCCGAGGTAGCCCTCCTCGTACGCCTCGCGCACGGCCTCGTGCAGCCGCCGCAGCACGGGGACGACCTCACCGCGCAGATAGATGAAGGCGTGTTCGGAGCGGATGGCATGACAGGCGATGATCATGCCCTCGATGAGGGAGTGCGGATTGGCGTAGAGAAGGGGGATGTCCTTGCAGGTGCCCGGTTCCGACTCGTCGGCGTTGACGACGAGATAGTGCGGCTTGCCGTCGCCCTGCGGAATGAACTGCCACTTCATTCCGGTGGGGAAGCCCGCGCCGCCGCGGCCGCGCAGGCCCGCGTCCTTCACCAGCGCGATCACCGCGTCGGGGTCCATCGCGAGGGCCTTGCGCATGCCCTCGTAGCCCTCGTGCCGCAGATAGGTGCGCAGGGCCCAGGAGTTCGGCTGGTCCCAGAACGCGGACAGCACGGGTGCCAGCAGCTTCTCGGGGCTGTGCCCATTGATCTCGGTTGTCACGGTCATCACTCCCCCTCCTCGGCGACCGGACCTGCCGGGTGGTGCGGATCGGAGGCGGAGGTCCGCTGCGGCGCGTCATGCGAGCTGGGATGCGTCGGCGGCGCCTCGTCCTGCGGGGCGTCCGCGGACCTCGGCGAGACCACCCGGCCGGGGGCGACCTCCCCCTTGGCCAGCCGCAGCCCGACCAGCGAGGCGGGCCCCGCGGAGCCACCGGCCTCGACGGCGCCCGGACGGGCGTCCGGGAAGCCGGCCAGGATGCGGGCGGTCTCCTTGTAGGTGCACAGCGGCGCGCCCCGGGTCGGCTCGACGGTCCGGCCCGCCCGCAACTCGTCGACCAGCGCCTTGGCGGACTCGACGGTCTGGTTGTCGAAGAACTCCCAGTTGACCATCACCACGGGCGCGTAGTCGCAGGCCGCGTTGCACTCGATGTGCTCCAGGGTGACCTTGCCGTCCTCGGTGGTCTCCCCATTGCCCACCCCCAGATGGCTCTGCAGCTCCTCGAAGATCGCGTCGCCGCCCAGCACCGCGCACAGGGTGTTGGTGCACACCCCCACCTGATAGTCGCCGGAGGGCTTGCGCCGGTACATCGTGTAGAAGGTGGCGACCGCGGTGACCTCTGCGGTGGTCAGGCCCAGCATCTCGGCGCAGAACCGCATGCCGGTGCGGGTGACATGGCCCTCCTCGGACTGCACCAGGTGCAGCAGCGGCAGCAGCGCGCTGCGGCTGTCCGGGTAGCGGGCGATCACCTCCCGGGCGTCCTCCTCGAGCCGGGTGCGCACCTCGGCCGGGTAGTCGGGGGCCGGCAGCTCCGGCATCCCCAGCTGGACATCAGTCACCGGTCCACTCCTCCCATCACGGGGTCGATGGACGCGACAGCGACGATCACATCGGCGACCTGGCCGCCCTCGCACATCGCCGCCACGGCCTGCAGATTGGTGAAGGACGGGTCGCGGAAGTGGACGCGATACGGGCGGGTGCCGCCATCGCTGACCACATGGGCGCCCAGTTCGCCCTTGGGCGACTCGATCGCCGTGTACGCCTGTCCTGGCGGGACCCGGAATCCCTCGGTCACCAGCTTGAAGTGGTGGATCAGGGCCTCCATCGAGGTGCCCATGATGTTCTTGATGTGGTCCAGGGAGTTGCCGAGGCCGTCCGGGCCGAGCGCGAGCTGCGCGGGCCAGGCGATCTTCTTGTCCGCGACCATCACCGGGCCCGGCTCCAGCCGCTCCAGGCACTGTTCGACGATCCGCAGCGACTGGCGCATCTCCTCCAGCCGGATCAGGAACCGGCCGTAGGCGTCGCAGGTCTCGGCGGTCGGCACCTCGAAGTCGTAGGTGTCGTAGCCGCAGTACGGATCGGACTTGCGCAGGTCGTGCGGCAGCCCGGTGGCCCGCAGTATCGGGCCGGTCACGCCGAGCGCCATGCAGCCGGCGAGGTCGAGGTAGCCCACGTCCTGCAGCCGGGCCTTGAAGATCGGGTTCCCGGTGGCGAGCTTGTCGTACTCGGGCAGGTTCTTCCGCATCGTCTTCAGCAGGGCCCGGATCTGGTCGACCGCCCCCGGCGGCAGGTCCTGGGCGAGCCCGCCGGGCCGGATGTACGCGTGGTTCATCCGCAGACCGGTGATCAACTCGAAGACGTCCAGGATCAGCTCGCGGTCCCGGAAGCCGTAGATCATGATGGTGGTCGCGCCGAGCTCCATACCGCCGGTGGCGATGGCCACCAGATGCGAGGAGAGCCGGTTGAGCTCCATCAGCAGCACCCGGATCACCGAGGCGCGGTCCGGGATCTGGTCCTCGATGCCGAGCAGTTTCTCGACGCCCAGGCAGTACGCCGCCTCGTTGTAGAAGGGCGTCAGATAGTCCATGCGCGTCACGAAGGTGGTGCCCTGCGTCCAGTTCCGGAATTCGAGGTTCTTCTCGATTCCGGTGTGCAGATAACCGATTCCGCAGCGGGCCTCGGTGACCGTCTCACCGTCGATCTCCAGGATCAGCCGGAGCACTCCGTGGGTGGAGGGGTGCTGCGGACCCATGTTGACGATGATCCGCTCGTCGTCGGCCTTCGCCGCGGCGGCCACGACCTCGTCCCAGTCGCCGCCGGTGACGGTGTAGACGGTGCCTTCGGTCGTCTCGCGCGCGGACGCGGAAGGCGTTGCATGGGGGGCAGTCATCAGCTGTACGACCTCCGCTGGTCCGGAGCCGGGATCTGGGCGCCCTTGTACTCGACGGGGATGCCGCCGAGCGGGTAGTCCTTGCGTTGCGGGAAGCCCTGCCAGTCGTCGGGCATCATGATCCGCGTCAGCGCGGGATGACCGTCGAAGATCAGGCCGAAGAAGTCGTAGGTCTCGCGCTCATGCCAGTCGTTGGTCGGATAGACATCGACGATCGACGGGATGTGCGGATCGCTGTCCGGGGCGCTCACCTCCAGCCGGATCATCCGGCCGTGGGTGATCGACCGCAGGTGGTAGACGGCGTGCAGCTCACGGCCCTTGTCGCCGGGGAAGTGGACTCCGCTGACGCCGGTGCACAGCTCGAAGCGGAGCGCCGGGTCGTCACGCAGGGTCCGGGCGACCCGCGGGAGGTGCTCCCGGGCGATGTGGAAGGTCAGCTCACCGCGGTCCACGACGGTCTTCTCGATCGCGTTCTCCGGGAGCAGCGACTGCTCCTCGAGCGCGCCCTCGAGCTCGTCGGCGACCTCGTCGAACCAGCCCCCGTACGGCCGGGTGGCCTGCCCCGGCAGCCGTACGGGGCGCACCAGCCCGCCGTAGCCGGTGGTGTCGCCGCCGTTGTTGGCGCCGAACATCCCGCGCTGGACGCGGATGGGCTCGCCCTGGTCGCCGCGGCGGCCGGGGAGGTTCTCAGCGTTGAGGTCCTTGTCCGGGTTGACCCCGTTGGCCCCGGGGTTGACCCCATTAGCCTCAGTCAACGCAGCAGCCCCTTCATCTCGATCGTCGGCAGCGCCTTCAGCGCCGCTTCCTCCGCCTCACGGGCCGCACGCTCGCGATTGACGCCGAGCTTCTCCTCGCGGATCTTCTCGTGCAGCTTGAGGATCGAGTCCATGAGCATCTCGGGCCGCGGCGGACAGCCGGGCAGGTAGATGTCGACCGGGACGATGTGATCGACGCCCTGCACGATCGCGTAGTTGTTGAACATCCCCCCGGAGGAGGCGCAGACGCCCATGGAGATGACCCACTTCGGGTTCGGCATCTGGTCGTAGACCTGGCGCAGCACCGGGGCCATCTTCTGGCTGACGCGCCCGGCGACGATCATCAGATCGGCCTGGCGGGGCGAGCCGCGGAAGACCTCCATGCCGAAGCGCGCGAGGTCGTAGCGCCCCGCGCCGGTGGTCATCATTTCGATGGCACAACAGGCCAGGCCGAAGGTGGCCGGGAAGACGGAGGACTTACGGGCCAGCCCGGCGGCCTGTTCCACGGTGGTGAGCAGGAACCCACTCGGGAGCTTCTCTTCGATACCCATGCGATGTTTCCCCTATCTCCTCTAGAGCCCCTTTGGTCCCACTAGTCCCACTCCAGGCCGCCGCGCCGCCAGACGTAGGCGTAGGCGACGAAGACCGTGAGCACGAAGAGGAGCATCTCCACGAGCCCGAACAGGCCGAGGGCGTCGAACGTGACGGCCCAGGGGTAGAGGAAGACGATCTCGATGTCGAAGACGATGAAGAGCATCGCCGTCAGGTAGTACTTGATGGGGAAGCGCCCACCGCCGGCCGGATGCGGCGTCGGCTCGATGCCACACTCATAGGCTTCGAGCTTGGCCCGGTTGTAGCGCTTGGGGCCGATGATCGCGGCCATGAAAACCGAGAAGATCGCAAAACCTGCCCCGAGGGCTCCCAGTACGAGGATGGGCGCGTATGCGTTCACCGTCCTCGCTCCCTTCAGTCGACGATGACTGCTTGGCGGACCGCACGGACATGCCGCCGCCCCACGAAGATCGCGCACATGTGAGGCAGTTCACAAGCCCGTTTCGCCTGCATCCTATGCCCGTCGGTCTGTGATCTGCGACACGGGGTACGGCAACGTCTTTGTGATCTCCACCACCTGACGAAGGATCATGAAGTCGGATGAGCGGTGATCTTGTACATGAAGCATCCGAACGACCACGAGACGTGACATTCGGAGACGTCATCACAGGTAAGCGCGTTGCGCCCTTACCAAGACATGGTACATACATGCAAATTTGCTCTGGACAGCGTCAGCTGATACGCGCCTTCCATCCTCATGAGTGACCTTCGTCCCGGGACGATTGATCACGGGTTCGCGCACGCTCGCGATCACCGCTCCGCGCACGCGTTCACGAGCGGGTCGGAGCGAGTGAGGTATCCCACGCCCAGACGGGTTGTGGATCTAGATTTCACGGGAACCCTTTGTACGCGGGCCGCATCGGTGGTAGGTCCCGCGCTGTCCCGGTTTGGCCCTCAAATGCCGTGCGTAGACACATGATCGCGAAATTCCGGCAGGCCGGGTGAGTGGGCTGTGGAGATCATTTGGCCCGTTTTTTGGTCGCGTGCACGTCAAATGTGGCGCACCCCACTTTTGTTGATCTGGGGCTTAGGGCCCTGGTAGCCAGTGACCTATGTCCCCAGTCGCACACATACCCAGCCACCGGAAGCCCCGCCGTGCCGCGTCGACGCGTGCGCTCCGCGCAGGGGTGACCGGTGGCTTCCTCACCCTCGCGGTGGCCGGTGCCGCCGTGCCCGCCTCCGCCACGGAGAACAACGCCGCTCCCGCCGAGTCCACCCTGGAGATGCCGACCGTCAGCGCCACGCTGGCGAGCACGGCCGCCCAGACCGCGGACGCCACCCAGCAGGCGGCGTCCGACTACGAGCTCCAGGCCCAGAAGGACCAGGCGGCCGCCCACGCGAAGATCGCCGCCAAGAAGGCCAAGGCGGAGGCCGACCGCAAGGCGAAGGAAGCCCGGGAGGCGGCCCGTAAGGCGGCCGCCAAGCGTGCGGCCGAGGCCAAGGCCCAGGCAGCCAAGGCGTCCCGCTCCGCCGAGCGCACCACGCTCTCCACCACCGCCAGTGTCAGCAACGCCTCCGGCAATGCCGCGACCCTGATCAGCTTCCTGAAGGCGCAGCTGGGCAAGGCGTACGTGCTCGGCTCCAGCGGTCCGTCCTCCTACGACTGCTCCGGCCTGACCCAGGCCGCCTTCAAGCAGGTCGGCGTGAGCCTGCCGCGGGTCTCGCAGGACCAGTCCACCGCCGGCACCTCGGTCTCGCTGGACTCCCTGCAGCCGGGCGACCTGCTCTACTGGGGCAGCGCGGGCAGCGCGTACCACGTCGGCGTCTACATCGGCGGTGGCAAGTTCATCGGCGCCCAGAACTCGAGCACCGGGATCGTCGAGCGCCCGCTGGACTACGACATGCCCACCGGGGCCGTGCGCGTGCTGTAAGGCACCCGCCAAGACAGCCGCCGGTCATGTGCCGGCATTGGGACCCTGGGGCCGCCGTTCCCGCCGTGAACGGCGGCCTCACGTCCTTCCCTCCCTACTGCGCGTAGACCTTCTCCACGAACTTGCCGAGGAGGTCGTCGCTGAGGTGATGGGCCAGATCCGCCTCGGAGATCATTCCGACCAGCCGCTTGTTCTGGTCGATCACCGGAAGCCTGCGGATCTTGTGCTCCTCCATCTCCCGCAGGACGTCCCTGACATCGGCGTCCGCGGGGATCCAGCGCGGGGTGCCCTTGGTGAGCGCCCCGACGGGCGTCCCCGAGGGGTCGGCGCTCTCCGCGATGCATCCGACGACGATGTCGCGGTCGGTGACGATGCCGCACAGCCGCTCGTTGGCGTCGCTGACCGGCAGGGCCCCCACGCCCAGCTCTCGCATCAGCTGGGCGGCACGCAGCACCGTCTCGTTCTCCGGTACCCACTGCGCGCCCGGGTGCATGATGTCCGCTGCCTTTGTCATGGTGTACCTCCTGCCAGGCCCACCGGCGGTGGATCCGGCCCCGTGGGCCCCATCGGTCCGGCGTCGCCGCGGCTGGCGCACACGGCGCCCCCTGCCTTCATTGTCACCACCGCTTCAGGGCGACGTCATGTCGAGCCCGGCGGCGGCTGTCGGTGCCCGGTGCCAGACTGAGTAACGAGGCAGTCCCGGACAGAACGAGGCAATCCCCGGCAGAACTCTTCCGCAGAACTCTCCTGCGCCTTCGCGCCCTACCGTCGAAGGAGCGCCCCATGCTCACCACCGATTACGTCCCCGGCGCCCCCAACTGGCTCGATCTGGGCGCCCCCGACACCGAAGCGGCCGTGGCCTTCTACGGCTCCCTGCTGGGCTGGCGCTTCGAGTCGGCAGGCCCCGAAGCGGGCGGGTACGGCTTCTTCACCCTGGACCGTAAGACCGTCGCGGCCGTCGGACCGCTCACCGAGGAGGGTGCGCGCTCCGCCTGGACGCCGTACTTCCACACCCCCGACGCCGAGGCGACCGCCAAGACCGTCGAGCAGGCGGGCGGCACGGTGCGGCTCGCTCCGTTCGACGTCTTCGAGGAGGGGCGGATGGCCCAGTTCACCGACCCCGGCGGCGCCCGCTTCGCCGTCTGGCAGCCCGGCAGGACGGCGGGGCTGGACGCGGTCAGCGACCCCGGCACCCTGTGCTGGACCGAGCTGCACTCCCCCGATCCCGCGAAGGATCTCGCCTTCTACCGCAAGATCTTCGGCTGGGACACCGAGGAGATGTCCTTCCCCGGCGGGTCGTACACGGTGCTGATGACGTCCGGCGCCGGCCGGGAGGGCTCCTTCGGCGGCGTCGCCCAGCTCCAGGAGGGCCGTTCGACACCGCCGCAGTGGCTGCCGTACTTCGAGGTGACGGACTGCGACGCGGTGGTGGCCAGGGGGCAGGACCTGGGCGGTTCGGTGCTGATGCCGGCCATGTCGGCCGAGGGGATCGGCCGGATGGCCTGGCTGACGGACGCGGGCCGGGCGCCGCTCGGCGTCATCGCGAGCGGCGGGCCCGGCGCGTAGCGCTCCGCTGGGGGCCCGCAATACGTCTGTAGGTGCGCGATGCGTTGTTGGTCAGCCGCGGCTCCGTTGTGGCTGGTCGCGCAGTTCCTCGCGCCCCTTCGGGGCGCCGGCCGCCCTGCGGTCGAGCCGGAGCCCCCACAGGCGTCAGGCGCGGGGGGTGACCTTGGTGAGGCCGTTGATGATGCGGTCCATCGCGTCGCCGCCCGTCGGATCCGTCAGATTCGCCAGCAGCTTGAGCGTGAACCGCATCAGCATCGGATGCGTCAGCCCGCGCTGTGCCGCCAGCTTCATGACCTTGGGGTTGCCGATCAGCTTCACGAACGCCCGGCCCAGCGTGTAGTAGCCGCCGTAGGTGTCCTTGAGGACCTTCGGGTAGCGCTGGAGGGCCAGTTCGCGCTGGGAGGCGGTGGCGCGGGCATGGGCCTGGACGATCACATCCGCGGCGATCTGCCCGGATTCCATCGCATAGGCGATGCCCTCCCCGTTGAACGGGTTGACCATGCCGCCCGCGTCCCCGACGAGCAGCAGCCCGCGGGTGTAGTGCGGCTGCCGGTTGAAGGCCATGGGGAGCGCGGCGCCGCGGATCGGGCCGGTCATGTTCTCCGGGGTGTAGCCCCAGTCCTCCGGCATCGAGGCGCACCACGCCTTGAGGATCTCGCGCCAGTCGAGCTCCTTGAAGGAGGACGAGGTGTTGAGGACGCCCAGGCCCACATTGCTCGTGCCGTCGCCCATGCCGAAGATCCAGCCGTAGCCGGGCAGCAGCCGGTCCTCCGCGCCGCGCCGGTCCCACAACTCCAGCCAGGACTCCAGGTAGTCGTCGTCATGGCGGGGCGAGGTGAAGTACGTCCGCACGGCCACGCCCATCGGACGGTCCTCGCGGCGGTGCAGCCCCATGGCGAGCGAGAGCCGGGTGGAGTTGCCGTCGGCGGCGACCACCAGGGGCGCATGGAAGGTGACGGGCGTCTTCTCCTCGCCCAGCTTGGCCTCGACCCCGGTGATCCGGCCGGTGCGCCCGTCGATGATCGGGGCGCCCACATTGCAGCGCTCGTACAGCCGGGCCCCGGCCTTACCAGCCTGCCGCGCCAGCTGCTCGTCGAAGTCGTCCCGCTTACGGACCAGGCCGTAGTCGGGGTACGCGGCCAGCTCCGGCCAGTCGAGCTGCAGCCGCACCCCGCCGGCGATGATCCGCAGACCCCGGTTGCGCAGCCAGCCCGCCTCCTCGGAGATGTCGATGCCCATGGACACGAGCTGCTTGGTGGCGCGCGGGGTCAGGCCGTCACCGCACACCTTCTCGCGCGGAAAGGCCGTCTTCTCCAGCAGCAGCACGTCCAGCCCCGCCTTGGCGAGGTAGTACGCGGTGGTGGAGCCGGCCGGCCCGGCGCCGACGACGATCACATCGGCGCTGCGCTCCGAGATCCCGGAGGACGCGCTCTCGGTGGGTGCGGTCTCGCTCACGCGGGGTCTCCCCAAGCCTCGGTAACGGCGTGCCGGTCGCGCCGGGCACTGGACAGTTGCAGTCTATGGGGGGCCACACTCCGGCAGTCGCGAAGGGCCGCCCCCTGGCCCGGGAGCGCTCATGGCCGCCTTACGGCTCGTACGGCCGCCTTACGGCTTGTGTCCCGGTTACCGGCCGCCTTACGGCTTGTACGCCCGGTGGAGGGCCACCACGCCGCCGGTGAGGTTGCGCCAGGCCGGGCGCTCCCAGCCCGCCGACCGCAGCCGGGCGGCGAGGCCGGGCTGGTCCGGCCAGGCGCGGATGGACTCGGCGAGGTAGACATACGCGTCCGGGTTGCTGCTGACCGATGTCGCGATCGGCGGCAGCGCACGCATCAGATACTCGGTGTAGACCGTGCGGAACGGCTGCCAGGTGGGGTGGCTGAACTCGCAGATGACGATCCGTCCGCCGGGCCGGGTCACCCGCAGCATCTCGCCCAGCGCCCCCCGCGTGTCCTGGACGTTCCGCAGCCCGAAGGAGATCGTGACGGCGTCGAAGACCCCGTCCGCGAAGGGCAGCCGGGTCGCGTCGCCCGCCGTCAGCGGCAGTCCCGGATGGCGTTTCTTGCCCTCGCGGAGCATCCCGAGCGAGAAGTCGCACGGCACCACGTAGGCGCCCGCCTCCCGGAACGGCAGCGAGGACGTCCCCGTACCGGCGGCCAGGTCGAGCACCCGCTCACCGGCGCGTGCGTCCACGGCCCGCGCGACGGCCTTGCGCCACAGCCGGGCCTGCCCGAGCGACAGCACATCGTTGGTGAGGTCGTATTTGGCCGCCACGTCGTCGAACATGGCGGCGACTTCGTGCGGCTGCTTGTCCAGGGATGCTCGGCTCACGCCCCCATTGTTCACCTCGCGGGCCCCGCGCCACCGCCCGGGGCCCGGCGTGCTCAGCGGCGCCGGTGTACCAGCCGCCCGGCCACCACCGTGGCCAGGCAGGCGCCGTCCGCGTCGAAGACGGCCAGGTCGGCGCGGCCCGCCGGGGCGAGGGCGGGCGGGCGCGGCCGGTCCAGGACGGCGATGCCGCCCCGGTGGGCGGCCGCGCGCAGCTCGGCGTCGCCGAGGTGGTGGGCGAGGACGGCGGTCGCGCCCCGCCGCAGCAGGGCGTGGATCCGCTCCCGCGGGCTGGGCGCGTCCGGCACCGGGCCCTCGTGGACCAGGGCCGGGCCCAGCTCCCCGGGCCACTCCCGCACCCGGGCCCGCGGATAGGTCTCCCGCAGCTCCACCAGGGGGCCGATGGCCGCGATGCGGTCGCCGTCAACCGCGACGGCGGCGTCGTGCAGCGGCGCCGCGTCGCCGGGGGCGACCCGGACGACGGGCGCCGCGTGGAGCGTGAGCATCAGGACGCCTGGATCACCGTCAGCTCGGGATGGGCCGTGCCACCCTCGATCGCCGTCGAGGACAGGTGCGAGACGACGTGGTCGTCGACCGGGTCGTTCGCCGGGTCGTCGTGCACCACCAGGTGCTCGTACGTCGTGGCGCGCTGCGCGGGGACCCGGCCGGCGGCGCGGATGAGGTGGAGCAGCTCCATCCGGTTGGACCGGTGGCGGGCGCCCGCCGAGGAGACCACGTTCTCCTCCAGCATCACCGAGCCCAGGTCGTCCGCCCCGTAGTGCAGGGCCAACTGGCCGGCCTCCTTGCCGACGGTCAGCCAGGAGCCCTGGATGTGGGCCACGTTGTCGAGGAAGAGCCGGGCGATGGCGATCATCCGCAGGTACTCGAAGACGGTGGCCTGCGTCTGGCCCTTCAGATGGTTGTTCTCGGGCTGGTAGGTGTACGGGATGAAGGCGCGGAAGCCGCCCGTCCGGTCCTGTACGTCGCGGATCATGCGGATGTGCTCGATCCGCTCGGCGTTGGTCTCGCCGGTGCCCATCAGCATGGTGCTGGTGGACTCCACACCGAGGTTGTGGGCGATCTCCATGATCTCCAGCCAGCGCTCACCGGACTCCTTCAGCGGCGCGATGGCCTTGCGCGGCCGCTCGGGCAGCAGCTCGGCGCCCGCGCCCGCGAAGGAGTCGAGACCGGCCGCGTGGATGCGGCGGATGGCCTCCTCGGCCGAGACGCCCGAGATCCGCGACATGTGCTCGACCTCGGACGCCCCCAGCGAGTGGATCACCAACTGCGGGAACGCCTGCTTGATCGCCGAGAAGTGCTTCTCGTAGTACTCCACCCCGTAGTCCGGGTGGTGGCCGCCCTGGAACATGATCTGCGTGCCGCCCAGCTCGACGGTCTCCGCGCAGCGCCGCAGGATGTCGTCGAGGTCGCGGGTCCAGCCCTTCGCGGTGTCCTTCGGCGGGGCGTAGAAGGCGCAGAACTTGCATGCCGTCACGCAGACGTTGGTGTAGTTGATGTTCCGTTCGATGATGTACGTCGCGATGTGCTCGGTGCCCGCGTAGCGACGGCGCCGGACCGCGTCGGCCGCGGCCCCCAGCGCGTGCAGCGGAGCCGAGCGGTAAAGGTCGAGCGCTTCTTGTGGGGTGATCCGACCCCCGTCGGCGGCGCGGTCGAGGACTGCCTGCACCTCTGCGTTTGCGGTCACCGGGGCGTACCTTTCGGAGGTTTATGGGTGGACCGACCCAGAGTACGCCAGGGCCTGTACGCCCGTACGAGTACGTGTCAGGCACACCTGTGACCCCGTATCCGCAGCGTCTGTACCCATCGCATCCGTCGCCCCGCGCTCATTTGATCTTGCGGAGGGTGCCCGTCGGATCGCCCGCCTGTTTGTCCTTCGCCTCGTAGCTGATCGTTCCGTCGGAGGTGAGGGTGAACTGCTCGTCCGTCGAGGCGTCGCTGCACCCCTGCTGGGGCTCGGAGCCCTTGAGGCGCGCGTCGAGGTGGAGTTGTTTCGGGGCGGCCGAGACCAGCTTCCATGTGCTGTCGCAGCGCAGCACCGACAGCTTGACCCGGCCACTGGCGACGTCCTGCCCGGTGTGGCCCTGCCGGAAGGTGATGGTCAGGGTGCCCACCGGGATGCCCGAGTCGGAGGTCAGATCGCCCTGCCAGGTGCCGATGAACGCCTTGGGCACATCGCTCTTGCCGGAACCGGTGTCCCCGGTTCCCTGATCCTGTTCCGTGGCGGACGGACGGGGATTCCCGGCGTTCTGGTCGGCACTGTCGTCGGAGCCGCCGGGGAGCACCCGGAAGAGCACGGCGGCGGTCGTCGCGGCGGCCAGCGCGCCCGCGACGGACAGCACCAGCGTGCAGCTCAGCGCCTTGGGGCGGTTCTTACCGCCGACGGCGGCGGAGAGCGAGACGCTGCGGCCGCCGCCCGGCTTCGACGACGGTGGGGCGGGGAGCGGGTGGGCGGCGGGCCGGTCTCTCCCGGGCAGCCCGTCGGCGTACGACGGGTCGGGCGGGCCGAAGGCGCCGAGCGTGGGCGCGGCCGGGGCGGGGCCCAGGGCCGGGGCGGGCGGCGGGGTCGGGCGGTCCTCGGCGGGCGGTGCGGCGGCGGAGGGCTCGGCGGCGGGCGGCTCCGTGACGGAGGGCCGGGCATCGAACGGCCGGGAGTCGGAGAGCCGGGCATCGGAGGGCCGGGAGTCGGAGGGCCGGGCATCGGACGGCCGGGAGTCGGAGGGCCGGGCATCGAACGGCCGGGAGTCGGAGGGCCGGGCATCGGTCGGCTCGGGCGCGGACGGCGGGGCGATGGCCTCCGCCTCCAGGTCGAGCAGCTCCACCACCTGCCGGCTCACCCGCTCGACCAGCGCCCCCGGCAGCCAGCCCGGCCGCGCCAGCCCCGAGGCGCCGTCCTCCGGGGCGAGGCGCCGCACGATCCGCTCGGGGGTGGGGCGGTCGGCCGGATCCTTGGCGAGGCACGCGGCGACCAGATCGCGCAGCTCTCCGGTCAGCTCGCGGCCGAACCGGGGTTCGTCGTGCACCACCTTGTACAGCAGCGCGGCGGAGGTGTCGCCCGGAAACGGCGGCTCACCGGTCGCCGCGTACGCCAGCACCGCGCCGAGCGAGAAGACATCGGCCGCGCCCTCGACGTTCTCGCCCAGGATCTGCTCGGGCGCCATATAGCCGGGCGAGCCTATGGATGCGCCGGTCGAGGTCAGCGACACCGTGCCCTCGGTGGCGCGGGCGATGCCGAAGTCGATCAGCCGCGGACCGTCGAGCGCGAGCAGCACATTGGACGGCTTGACGTCGCGGTGGACCAGGCCGAGGGCATGCACCGCGGCCAGCGCCTCGGCGAGCCCCGCGCCCAGCGCCCGCACCGACGACTCGGGCAGCGGCCCCTCGTCGGACACGGCCTGGTTGAGCGGCGGGCCCGCCACATAGCCGGTGGCCACCCACGGAATACGTGCTTCCGGGTCGGCGTCCAGGACCGGCGCGGTGAAGGCGCCGCCGACCCGGCGCGCGGCGTCGACCTCGCGCCGGAAACGGGCGCGGAACTCCTCGTCCAGCGCGAAATGGGCGTGCACGACCTTCACCGCGACCGTGCGCCCGCCCGCGCTGCGGCCCACAAAGACCCGGCCCATACCGCCCGAACCGAGCCGACCGAGCAGCCGATAGGCGCCGATGACCTGCGGATCGTCCGCTCCCAGCGGATCCATCGCGTTGCCTCCCCCTCCGTGCGCCGATCCAGCTTAGGGGGTGTTCCGGCCATCCACCGCAGGTCGTGCGGTCGGGAAGGTCAGCCCAGCAACTCGACCCGGACGTCCGCGGGATATCCGGTCGTCGGCCCCGTACGGCGGGCGAACTCGGCGATGCCCTCCAACTGCGCCTGGCCGAGGCTGAAGTCGAGGGTGGTGAAGTAGCGCTCCAGCACCGACGCCTCGAGTTGCTCCCAGCGCGCCGCCTGCTCGGCGACCTTGCCGACCTCCTCCAGGGAGAGGTTCCGCGAGGACAGGAACGCCTCGTGGACCTGCCGGACGATCTCCGGCTCCCGCTCCAGGTACTCACGGCGGGCGGCCCACACCGCGAAGACGAAGGGGAGCCCGGTCCACTCCTTCCACATCTGGCCCAGGTCGTGGACCCGCAGGCCCAGCCGGGGCGCGTCATGGAGGTTGGCCCGCAGCGCGGCATCGCCGATCAGCACCGCCGCCTCGGCCTCCTGCATCATCAGGCTGAGGTCGGGCGGGCAGGTGTAGTAGTCGGGGGCGAGTCCGTACCGCTCGGCGAGCAGCAGTTGGGCCAGGCGTACGGAGGTGCGCGAGGCGGAACCGAGTGCGACGCGCGCCCCGTTCAGCTGCTCCAGCGGCAACTGCGAGACGATCACACAGGACATGACGGGCCCGTCACAGCCCACCGCGATGTCCGGGAGCGCGACGAGATCGTCGGCATTGCGCAGATACTCCACCAGGCTGATCGGGCCGATGTCGAGATCGCCACGGACCAGCAGGTCGTTCAGGGCGTCGGGAGATGCCTTGGTGAGGTCGAAATCCAGGAGGGATCCGGTCCTGGCGAGGCCCCAGTACAACGGCATGCAATTGAGGTACTGGATGTGCCCCACTCTTGGCCGACTCCGCCGATGGCCGCCGGGCGGTCTGAGGCTTTCTGAGGCGTCCTGTGTACTCCGCGAGGGGGAACTCGGTGAATTGTCCACGTCTCGGAGGCTAGCCCCGCTCGCCCCGGGTAATGGCGGCGGGGTGGTCCGGTAGCCTTGCGCTGACTGGCACGTAAGCGCTCGACCTGCGATCTTATCCACCTCAGAGGCTCGGGAAACCCCTCGTTTTCGTGATCTTCGGCTCTTTCCTCGCGGACACGGAGCGTGCTAGGCTCGCCGCAAGTTGCAGTTTGGTTTCCTTGCAGTACAGAGCCTGCGGAGCATGTAACCGCAGGCTTTTGTAGTTTTCAGACTTCTTGCAGGTTCTGGAGCAGGGCAACCCTTTGGCCCAAGGAGGGCTTATGGCTACCGGAACCGTCAAGTGGTTCAACGCCGAGAAGGGCTTCGGCTTCATCGCCCAGGACGGCGGCGGCCCCGATGTCTTCGTTCACTACTCCGCGATCAACGCGACCGGCTTCCGTTCTCTCGAGGAGAACCAGGCCGTGACCTTTGACGTCACTCAGGGCCCGAAGGGTCCGCAGGCGGAGAACGTCAGCCCCGTCTGATCAAGCAGCACCACCCAAGGAGCCCTGCTCCCCGCCTGTCGGGGAGGCGGGGCTCCTGCCTTTTTGGGCCCGTGGCTTCGGGCTCCGGGGCTCTTGGTTCGGGGGCCCGGAGGCTCTTGGTTCGGGGGCCCGGAGGCTCCTGGTTCGGGGGCACGGGGCTCCTGGTTCAGGAGTCCGGGGACGGTTCGGGGCCCGGGGACGGTCGGTCCTCGGACGTGCGCCCGGATGCGATCAGTCCTCCAGCAGCCGGAAGTCGGCGAAGTCGAAGCCCGGGGAGACCACACAGCTCACCAGGGCCTCCTCGTCCGCCTCCGGACGGGCCGCCTGCCAGACGCCCGGCGGGATGACGACCTGGGGGCGCTGGCCGGAGGCGACATCGGGGCCCAGGAGCACCTCCGTCGGGGCCGCCTCCGGGGCGTCGCCCGTACCGCCCAGCCGGAGCCGCAGCGGGCCGCCGCTGTGCCACAGCCACAGCTCGGCCGAGCGCACCACATGCCAGCGGGACTCCTCACCGGGAGTCAGCAGGAAGTAGATGGCCGTGGCGGTCGCGCGTTCGCCGTCGTACCCCGGTGGCCGCACCGTGACATCGCTGCGCCAGGTCTCCCGGTACCAGCCGCCCTCCGGATGGGGCTCGAGACCGAGCCATTCGGCCGTCGCGGGCCGTCGGGTCGTGGCCATGTCGCTCACCGCTCTCACACGTCCGTCCGGGGCTCGTCGAGGATAGCCCGTACGGGCCGCACGCCCTCTCCTCAAGACGCTTCATCACGCCGCCCCGAGACGCTTCCGCCGCTTCTGAAGCGTTCACGCCGCCCTCCCCCGAAGCGTTCACGCTGCCCCCTGAAGCGCCCACGTCGCCCTTACGGTGCTCACGCCGTGTAGGGGCTCCACGACGCACCGCTGACGCGGCGTACCCGCTCGGGCTACGGTTTTGACCATGGGGCACGGGCGGCGGACGGTGACGGTGCACCATGTGCGGGCCGCGCTGCGCGGTGCGCAGCGGCTCGGCCTCGACACCGTCCCCCTGCTCCAACGGGCCCGGATACCCCCGCTGCTGCTCACCGACGACCGCGCCCGCGTCTCCCCCGAGCAGTTCGCCCGGCTGGTGCGCGCCCTGCACCGGGCCACCGGGGACGAGTTCCTGGGGCTGGGGACCATCCGCAGCCGGCCCGGCACCTTCGCGATGATGTGCTACGCCTCGCTGGGCTGCCCCGACCTCGGCACGGCGGTGGAGCGCGGCGCCCGCTTCTACCGGCTCTTCCCCGGCGGCCCCGATCTGGCCCTGGAGCGCGCCGCGGGCCGGGACCGGGAGGCGGTGTTCGCCCTGCGCGGCGGGCTGGGCCCGCATGAGGACGCCCTTACGGCGGCCGAGAGCCATATCGTCGCCGAATGGCTCATGCTCATCTGGCACCGGGTCGCGGGCTGGCTGATCGGGCGCCGGATCCCGCTGCTGTGGGCCCAGTTCGCGTACCCCCCGCCCCCGTACGCCGATGACTACGAGCCGCTCTTCGGCTGCTCGCCCCGGTTCGGGGCACCGCGCACCGCGGCCGGTTTCGACGACCGCTGGCTGACCGCCCCCGTCGTCCAGGACGAGTCCACGCTCCAGACGCTGCTGCGGCACGCGCCCGCCGGGCTGCTCAGCCGCCGCGACTACCGGACGACCGTCGCCGAGCAGGTGCGGCACGCGCTCACCGGCGCGCTGCGGACGCGCGGCGGCCCGGCCGACGGCCCGCGCGCCCGGCACACCGCGCACCTCCCGGAGCTGCCCGAGGTCGCCGCCCGGCTGGCGGTCAGCCCGGCGACGCTGCGGCGGCGGCTGCGTGCGGAGGGCACGTCCTTCCAGGAGCTCAAGGACACCGTGCGGCGTGACGAGGCGGTCAGCAGCCTGGCCGACGGGGTCGAGCCCATCTCCGATCTGGCCGTACGGCTGGGCTTCTCCGAGGACACGGCGTTCCACCGGGCGTTCCGGCGCTGGACCGGGACAACACCGGGCGCATACCGACATGAGACGTGGAGTCAGCACTTCTGAGCGCCGCGGTCAGCCACAGACATCCCGCCCGTCCCTACGGTCCTCCCAGAGCGACTCAGCATCGCCAAGGCGCACCGCCCGCACCGTTGGGAGAGCCGTATGCGCATCCGCACTACCGTGCTCGCCGCCCTCGCCGCCCTCGCCCTGACCTCGGCGCTGCCCGCCGCCCCGGCCGCCGCGTCGGGCGCCCCGGCCGCCGATCCCGGCAGACCCGGCGACATCGTCGCCTCCGCCCCCACCGCCTTCCGCACCCGGCCCGGGGGGCCGACCGCCGCCAAGGCATGGCACATCACCTACCGCTCGACCACCGCGACCGGCCGCCCCGACGTCGTCTCCGGCACGGTCCTCGTCCCCGACGACGGCAAACAGGGTCCGCGGCCGCTCCTCACCTGGGGCATCGGCGCCGTCGGTCTCGCCGACGACTGCGCGGTGTCCGGCCGGTTCCCGCAGGGCACTTCGAGCGAGGCCCAGCTGATCGACCTCGCGCTGCGCCGCGGCTGGGCCGTGGCCGTCACCGACTACGAGGGCCTGGGCACCCCGGACGACCACACCTATACGGTCGGCCGGTCCGAGGGCCATGCCGTACTGGACGCGGCGCGTGCCGCCCAGCGTCTTCCGGAGGCCGGGCTCTCACCGGCCGCGCCCGTGGGCATCATGGGCTACTCCCAGGGCGGCCAGGCGGCCGGCTGGGCCGCCGAACTGCACGCCTCGTACGCCCCCGAGCTGCGGCTGAAGGGCACGGTCGCCGGGGGCGTGCCCGCCGACCTCCCCACGACGCTGGAGTACAACGACGGCGGACCGGGCGCCGGGCTCGCCCTTATGGCGCTCACCGGACAGGACGCGGCCTTCCCCGCGCTGCGGCTCGACTCGTACCTCAACGACCGGGGCCGCGGCTATGCGGACTTCATGAAGCGGAACTGCCTGTCGCTCAGCACCATCGGCGGGCTCTTCCAGCACAGGTCCGAGGTGACCGTAAGGGACCCATTGGCCAGCCCGGCCTGGCAACTCGCGCTGCGCGGCTCCTTCTTGGGCACCCGCACCCCCGACCACCCCGTCTACCTCTACCAGGGCGTGGTGGACGAGCTGATCCCGTACCGGGTCGGCGCGGCACTGCGCGACCGCTGGTGCGCCCGGGGTGTGCCGGTGGAGTGGAAGGACTATCCGCTGGACCATGTCACCACGGCGGTGACCGGGATACCGACGGCCCTGGAGTGGATGGCCGGACGGCTGGCGGACGAGCCGACGCGGGGCAACTGCGCCGCGTAGGGTCCGGCCGACCCGTACGGCGTCGCCCTGCCCGTCAGCCGGGCCGCTCGGGCGACCACCCCTGCCCCTGGAACAGATTCCCCAGCCCGGCCCAGGCGAAGTTCATCAGGGTGGCCGCGGCCTCCTTGGCCGACGGCCCACCCGCCCGCCCGTCCGCCGTCCAGTCGGCGAGCGACTCGGCCGCGCCCACCAGCGCGTGCGCGAGCCCGGACACCTCGGTGCCCGCGAGGGTCCGGGCGCGTGCCTCGCCGCGCGCCTGCTCCCGCGCCGCCGCGCCGATCAGCTGCGTCACGAACTCCACGATCTCCGCCCGCATCACGACCACTTCACGGGCGAAGGACCGCCCCTGCGTCCGGGCCTGCGCATGCAACAGCGTCCAGCCGTCGGGATGTTCCGCGGTGTGCGCGAAAAAGCCGCTCAGCCCGCTCCACAACTGCCGGTCGGCGGGCGCGTCCCGCTCCACGGCGGCCCGGACCGCGGTCACCAGCGCCGCGGCCTCCCGCCGTATACACGCCGTGAACAACTGGTCCTTGGAGTTGAGATAGAGATAGACCAGCGGTTTGGAGACCCCGGCCAGCTCGGCGATGTCGTCCATCGAGGCGTTCTGATAGCCGCTGCGCGCGAAGGCCCGCACCCCCGCGTCCAGCATCTGCTGCTCACGCACCGCCCGTGGCACGCGCTTGCTCCCCGTCGCCCCGCCCACGCAGGCCGCCCCCTTCGATCGTGCCCCCGCACACATATCGCGGACAAGCCTACGTGGGACCACTGTCAGCGCTCTTGCCACGGCCGCCCGACGACATCAAAGTTTCAACTGACCACGCACCGTGCCCCGTTCAGCTCCGTAACGCAGTGCCGCGAAGGAGAACGAACGATGCCGAACCGCCGTCGCACACTCGCCGCGCTGACCGCGCTGGCCGCCGCACCGCTCCTCCCCGCCCACGCACAAGCCCGTTCCCCGGAGCCCGGCGCCCCGGAGCCCGGCGCATCGAAGGCCCGTTCCCCGGAAGCCCCTGCCGGACGCGGGGCGCCCGCCCGCGCACGCCTCGTCGCCGCGGAGCGCGTCGGCGAGCGCGTCCTGGACCTGACGGTCGACTCGCCCGCCCTGGGCCGCGAGGGCCACGCCCGCGTCCTCCTCCCCACCGGCTACGACCGCAGACCCCACCACCGCTGGCCGGTCCTCTACCTGCTCCACGGCTGCTGCGACCCGGGCCCCGGCTGGGAGGCGTGGACCCGCAACACCGATGTCGAGGCCATCACCGCCGCCACCCCGGCGCTGATCGTCTCCCCCGAGGGCGGCCCCGCCGGCTTCTACTCCAACTGGTGGAACGGCGGCCACTACGGCCCGCCCGCCTGGGAGACCTTCCACCTGGCCGAGCTGCGCCCCCTGCTGGAGCGCGCCCTGCGGGCCAACGGCCGCCGGGCGATCGCCGGTCTGTCCATGGGCGGCTTCGGCGCCCTCTCCTACGCCGCCCGCCACCCCCGCCTCTTCCGCGCGGCGGCGTCCTTCAGCGGGGTCATCCACACCACCCTGGACCCCGCCGGCGTCCAGGCCATCCTTACGGGCCAGGGCGCCGACCCGATGGCCCTCTGGGGAGACCCCGCCGCCCAGTCCGCGCTCTGGGACGCCCACAATCCGTACGCCCTCATCCCCCGGCTCCCCCGCGGCTATCCGCTCTACGTCGCCTGCGGCAACGGCGCCCCCGGCCCCCTCGACCCGCCGGACCGCCCCGAGGACGCCCTGGAGCGCGGCCTCGGCGAGATGGCCCAGCGCTATGTGCGCCGCGCCCGCGCCCAGGGCCTGGCCGTCACCGCCCACCTCTACGGCCCCGGCACCCACACCTGGCCCTACTGGGAACGCGAACTCACCCACGCCCTCCCCCTGCTCACCGCCCGGCTCGTCTGACGCGGGAGGTTTGCCACGGTCGGCTGCCGGTGGTGGCCGTCGTGGGCCGGGAGGCCGCGGCGGGCGAGTGAAACAGCACGGTGCCCCCGGACCGCGGAAGGTCCGGGGGCACCGCTTGGCGCTCGGCGGGTGTTACGCGGCGGCCAGCTGGGGCTCCGGCTCGTCGCGGTCCTCCAGCGGGGAGGCGCTGGCGTGGGCGTACGCCTCGTGGTCGAGGATCTTCTCGCGGGCCGAGACGATCACCGGTATCAGCGACTGCCCGGCCACGTTGGTGGCGGTCCGCATCATGTCCAGGACCGGGTCGATGGCCATCAGCAGGCCGACGCCCTCCAGGGGCAGGCCCAGGGTGGAGAGGGTCAGGGTCAGCATGACCGTGGCGCCCGTAAGGCCGGCGGTGGCGGCGGAGCCGATGACCGAGACGAAGGCGATCAGGAGGTAGTCGCCGACGCCGAGGTGCACATCGAAGATCTGGGCGATGAAGATCGCGGCGATCGCCGGGTAGATCGAGGCGCAGCCGTCCATCTTCGTCGTCGAGCCGAAGGGCACCGCGAAGGAGGCGTACTCCTTGGGGACGCCCAGCCGCTCGGTGACCTTCTGGGTCAGCGGCATCGTGCCGACCGAGGAGCGGGAGACGAAGGCGAGCTGGATGGCGGGCCAGGCGCCCTTGAAGAAGTTCAGGGGGTTGACCTTGGCGACCGTCGCCAGCAGCAGCGGGTAGACGCCGAACATCACCAGCGCGCAGCCGATGTAGATGTCGGCGGTGAAGGTCGCGTACTTGCCGATCAGGTTCCAGCCGTAGTCGGCGATGGCGGTGCCGATGAGGCCCAGGGTGCCCAGCGGGGCGAGGCGGATGACCCACCACAGGGCCTTCTGGAGCAGTTCGAGCACCGACTGGCTCAGGGTGAGGATCGGCTGGGCCTTCTCGCCGAGCTGGAGCGCGGCGACGCCCGCGACGGCGGCGATGAAGACGATCTGCAACACGTTCAGCTCGGTGAACGGGGTGATGACGTCGGTCGGCACGATGCCGGTGAGGAAGTCCAGCCAGGAGCCCGCGTGGTCGGGCTTGGCGCCGTCCTTGGGGGTCAGGTCGGTCCCGGCGCCCGGGTTGGTGACCAGGCCGATCGCCAGGCCGATGGCGACCGCGATGAGCGAGGTGGCCATGAACCACAGCAGGGTGCGGGTCGCCAGCCGGGCGGCGTTGTTGACGTTCCGCAGGTTGGTGATCGAGATCAGGATCGCGAAGAACACCAACGGCGCGACGGCCAGCTTCAGCAGCTGGACGAAGATGGTGCCGATCTTGTCGAGCGTGGTGACCAGCCAGCCGACATCACCGCTGCGGGCGATCCAGCCGAGCACCACACCGAGGACGAGGCCCAGCAGGATCTGCGCCCAGAAGGGCACCTTGGGCAGGCGGAAGGACGACGACCCCTGGGGGGACGCCTTGAGGGCGGACGACAACGGACACACTCCGGTGGAGGTAAGAGGGCGGGAGAAAGCCAGGAGTCCGTACGGGATCTCCGGCCGCTGTGCGCGAGATGGATCAGCGGCGACGACAGGCCGCGGACAGGCAGCGGCAAAGATCGATGTGCAGGCGCGCCACGAGCGGAACGCTCGCTGCGATGTGGGGCGCGGCTGCTGTCTTCATGACAAGTACGTTAACACCGCCGCTTTGGGGAACCCAAAGGAAATCTTTGACTTCTGAGGGCACCTGGGGGCGGCCGAGCGCATCTGAGGGGTCAAAAGACATCAACGCCCCTTGCGCCAGCGGAAACTGGCCCAAGGGGCGTCGGTGGAGGGTGCGGGGTGGTGTGAGGAGGGTTACAGCCCGGCGCCGGTCAGACGCCGTCCTCCTGGCTCTGGTTCGCCGCCAGCCGCTCCTTGGCGCGGTCCACCTTCTCGGCGACCTCGACGGCCAAGGCGTCCCGCTGCTTGCGCAGCACGATCCAGCTGAGCGGCGCGGAGATGACCAGCGCGAGCAGCATCACCCAGAAGAGATTGGAGCTGCCGAGACCGGAGGGCAGCACCCGGAAGTAGACCAGGCCCCAGATGACCAGGAACGAGCCGACGAAGATTCCCAGGCGCATGAGGGTGTAGCGGAACGCGGCGCTCGGCGTGAAGGACACGACTCGTCCTCTCTCTCCTGGGAGTTCTCCTGGGAGCTCTGCGGGGAGTTCTGTGGGGAGTTCTGCTGGGGAGTTCTGCTGGGGGTCTTCCGGGGCTTCCGAAGGCTTCCGCCGGAAGAACCTGTCCTCCCAGTGAACCACGGCCGGTTTCTGATCAATTCAGCGGCAGCCACATAGTGATGTCGTCCCGGAAGTCGTCGTCCGCGACCTTGATCGCGCCGGGCACCCGCCCGACCTCCTTGTAGCCGCACCGCTCATAGAAGAGGTCCGCCCCGGTGCCGCCCCGGCAGGTGAGCCGTATGCCCCGGATGCCGTCCATATCGCGTGCGGCGTCCTCGGCGGCGGCCATAAGGGCGCGGCCGTATCCCTTGCCCTGGTGGGAGGGGTGCACCATCACGGTGTAGAGCCAGCACCAGTGGCGCATCAGCCGGTGGGTGTTGAAGGTGAAGAAGGCGGTGGCAGCCACCGCGCCGTCCTCGTCGCGGCCCAGGAGCAGACGGGTCCGGCCCTCCGTCATCGCGGCCAGGTGCTTGAGCAGCTCGGAGCGTATGTCGTCCTTGGCCACGGGCGGTACGAAGCCGACGGCGCCCCCCGCGTTCGATACGTCGGCCCAGAGGGAGCAGACGGAGTCGAGCAGTTCGGGGGTGGTCTCGGGGTCAAGTTCACAACGCAGGGGCATGCGATCGACGATACCCAGGGGGTCTGTCAGCGCCCCCGCTCCCCCGTGCCCCGGGCCGCGTGCCCCGGGCCCGTAGGCGACCGCGTCCGGGCGGCCTCGTACACGACCGCGGTCCGGGCCGGCTCAGCCCAGCGCCTCCGCCGCGACCCTCAGATCGGCCACCAGCCCCTCGTACACCGCCTCCCGGTCATCGGCCCGCAGCACCGCGGAGGGGTGGATCGTGGGGACGATCAGGGCGCCGCGCGCCGGTCCCGACGGATCGCCCTCAAGCCGCGTCCCACGCTGCTCGGTCACCCGGAACGACGAGCCCAGCAGCGCCTTCCCCGCCGTGGCGCCGAGCGCCACGACCACCTCGGGCCCGATCAGCTCCAGCTCGGCCTCCAGCCAGGGCCCGCAGGCGGAGAGCTCGCGCAGGCTCGGCGGCTTGTGGATGCGCCGCTTGCCGCGCTCGGGGACGTGGGTGAACTTGAAGTGCTTGACCGCGTTGGTGATGTATGTCTCATTCGGGTCGATACCGGCCTCGTCCAGGGCCCGGCCGAGGACCTTGCCCGCCGGGCCCACGAAGGGCCTGCCCTGCCGGTCCTCCTGGTCGCCCGGCTGCTCGCCGACGAGCACGACCCGGGCGTCCGGGTCCCCGGCGCCGAAGACGGTCTGCGTGGTGTCGCGGTGCAGCGGGCAGCCGTGGCATCCGGCCGCCGCCTCCCGGAGCGCGTCCAGGTCGGCGCCCCGCGGGACGAAGGGGGCGGCGGTGTACGCGTCCTCGGGACTCTTCGTACCGGCCATGGCCCCCGAGTGCCCCGCTCGGCGGCCGTCAGACAGCGGCCGCCGGGCGGAGGGCGGTACGGGTCACACCGGCGACACGGATCACACCGGCGGTACGCCCGTGATACGGGCCACACCCGCCGCACCGATCGCACCTGACGGACGGATCACA
>NZ_JANIAA010000023.1 GCF_024505145.1 Streptomyces rugosispiralis
CCACTCGATCGGATGTTCCACCGGATCGAGTGAAAAGGCATCAGCGCTCTGGCGTGACGTGGGTGGGGTCACGCAGAGTAGTCAGTGAGGGTCGGTCAGGCGGCCCGTTGACGACCAGTCAAGAGGCCCAAGAGGCAGCAGACGTATGCGCTGAGCGGGCGGAGGGGGAGGTGAGGGCCTGTGAGCATGACGGGCTGTGCGGTGAGGGGGCGTAGGCTGACGGCCCGTTCGTCCTCGCCTGGTGTGACGCCGTCAGTTCCAGGACGTGGAGCCGACGGTCGGCTGGTCCTCGCCATGACCCTCTGCCGAGTCTCCCGGCATCCCCGCGGCGCGGGCGAGCTCGAGGTCGAGGGCCTCGCGTCGGATGCGCTGGTCCATGTAGAGGAGGGCCGTCACACCCGCGCTGATCGGGAAGGTGATGGTCGAGCTGATCACTCCGCCGATGCCGACCACGATCAGGAAGGTCCAGCCGACGGAGACGGATTCGCCGGACAGCCAGTCCATCGCGTTGTCCCCGCCGATCACCATGGCGACCAGGCTGGTGGGAATCTCGACGATGGCACCGACGATGAAGACCAGGACGACGGCCAGCAGTTGGATGCCGAAGACACGGCCCCACGAGCCGCGCACCAGCTTGAAGGAGCGTCGCAGGGCCTTGATGATCCCCTGCTTCTCCAGCATCAGCGCGGGGGCTGCGAGGCTGAAGCGGACCCAGAGCCAAGCGGCGACGCATGCCGCGGCGAGCCCGCCCAGAGAGGCCAGCGCGGCGCCCTCGCTCGGCACGCCCGCGACGGCCAGCAGCAGACCCGGCGTCATACCGGCGGCGATGACGGCCGCGGCGATGGCGGGGATCAGCAGGAGCAGTCCGCAGAGCTGAAGGAGGTGCGGCCGGGCACCGGCCCATGCCTCCTTGGTGGACACGTTCCGGCCCAGCACCGCCCGTGCGGCGACCACGGTCAGCAGGGCGGTGGTGACGATCGTTCCGAGAACGCCGAGCAGCAGGGTGACTCCGCTGTCCCCGAGGGTGTCGCCGACAGCGCGGAGCGCCTGGCCAACAGTGGCGTTCGGATCGTCGAGGACATTGCCCTCGTTCCCGCGGCCGTCGTTGAACCACAGTCCCGTGGCGGCCGTGATCAGACCTTGGGTGACGATCGAGACGATCAGCGAGATGCCGAGGACCGTGCGCCAGTGGGCGCGCATGATGGCCACCGCGCCGTCCAGGATCTCGCTGACGCCCAGCGGCCGCAGCGGAATGACACCGGGGCGGGGAGCGGTCGGCTGACGCCGGCCGGAGCCCCATCCTCCACCCGGCGTGCGAGCGGGCGGCACTGGCGGCGGCGTGCGGCGTCCCGTCGCGGCCCAGCGGCCGGGCGGCGGCTGGCGGCGGGCCCACTGTTCGCCCCATGCTCGCTGCTCCGGGGCGGGCCGATCGCCGGGCTCGCCCTGCTGCTGAGCGCCGTGGTCCGGTTCGTCGGAAGGGGACGATCCGGGCGGGGCCCAGCCCGGAGAGTCATTCATCGTCGCTCCGTAGGTTGTTCGTTGACCGGCCGCGGCGTCCGCGGCGGGCGGATGTCAGCCATCGTGTCACGGTGCCTTCCACCCCGTACCGGTCACTGGGGGCGGTCCGGCACTTCAATAGTCGGTGGCGCACAGGGCAAACTGGGCGGATGGCTGATCAGCATCCGGTGTCCCCGGAAGGCTCCATACCTCCCACCGCCCTGGCGCTGCGCTGGGAGGAGCCCCCGGAGGGACCCGTACTGGTACTTCTCGACCAGACCCGGCTCCCCGCCGAAGAGGTCGATCTGGTGTGCACCGATGTGCCGGCGCTGGTGGAGGCGATCCGCTCCCTCGCCGTGCGCGGCGCCCCGCTGCTCGGCCTCGCCGGGGCATATGGGATCGCGCTCGCCGCGGCCCGCGGCTTCGATGTGGACGAGGCCGCCGAATCGCTCGCCCATGCCCGTCCCACGGCCGTCAACCTCGCCTATGGCGTTCGCCGGGCCGTCGCCGCGTATCACGCCGCGCTCCGGGACGACGCGGGCGACGCTCAGGCCGCCGCCGCAGCCCTCGCCGAGGCCCGTGCCCTGCACCGGGAGGATGCCGAGGCCAGCGGGCGCATGGCCGCCCATGGTCAGGCGCTCCTCGAGGAGCTGCTGCCTGCCGGGGGACATCGGATTCTCACCCACTGCAACACCGGCGCACTGGTCTCCGGAGGCGAGGGGACCGCCCTCGCCGTGGTCAAGGCGGTGCACCGGGCGGGGCAGCTGCGGCGACTCTGGGTGGACGAGACCCGGCCCCTGCTCCAGGGGGCGCGGTTGACCGCGTACGAGGCGGCGCGTGCCGGTATGGCGTATACGCTGCTCGCCGACAACGCGGCGGGCTCGCTCTTCGCGGCCGGTGAGGTGGACGCGGTGCTGATCGGCGCGGATCGGATCGCCGCGGACGGCTCGGTGGCCAACAAGGTGGGCAGCTATCCGCTCGCGGTGCTGGCCCGCTACCACCATGTGCCGTTCGTGGTGGTGGCCCCGACCACCACGGTGGACCCGGCCACCCCCGACGGAGCCGCGATCGAGGTCGAACAGCGCCCTGGATATGAAGTGACAGACATCACAATTCCGTATGTTCCCATCGCCGGGCAGGAGGCGGGCACCGGAGTGCCGGTCGCTCCGCTGGGCACACAGGCCCACAATCCGGCCTTCGACGTCACACCACCTGAGTTGGTGACGGCGATCGTCACCGAGGACGGTGTGATCTCTCCGGTCACCGCGGACGGTATCGCCGAGCTGTGGGCCAGGTCACGATCGGGTAATGGGATGATGTCGGTATGAAGGGACGCGTCCTTGTCGTCGACGACGACACCGCACTGGCAGAGATGCTCGGCATCGTGCTGCGCGGCGAAGGCTTTGAACCGTCGTTCGTGTCGGACGGCGACAAGGCTCTTGCCGCCTTCCGTGAGACCAAGCCCGATCTAGTGCTGCTCGATCTGATGCTGCCCGGACGGGATGGCATCGAGGTCTGCCGGCTGATCCGGGCCGAGTCCGGGGTGCCGATCGTCATGCTCACGGCCAAGAGCGACACGGTCGATGTGGTGGTCGGGCTCGAGTCCGGGGCGGATGACTACATCGTCAAGCCGTTCAAGCCGAAGGAGTTGGTGGCCCGGATCCGGGCGCGGCTGAGGCGTTCCGAGGAACCGGCGCCGGAGCAGTTGGCCATCGGCGATCTGGTGATCGACGTGGCGGGGCACTCGGTGAAGCGGGACGGCCAGTCGATAGCGCTGACGCCGCTGGAGTTCGATCTTCTGGTGGCGCTGGCCCGTAAGCCGTGGCAGGTGTTCACCCGCGAGGTGCTGCTGGAGCAGGTGTGGGGCTATCGGCATGCCGCCGACACCCGGCTGGTCAATGTGCATGTGCAGCGACTGCGGTCGAAGGTCGAGAAGGATCCGGAGCGGCCGGAGATCGTCGTGACCGTGCGTGGTGTCGGCTACAAGGCCGGGCCCAGCTGAGATGACCGGTGGTACGGCGCCGCAGCCCGGTGGACCGGGCGGCGGGGCTCCGGAGGGTGCCCGGATGGGGCGGCCCGACCCGGCGGGCGAGATACCGCTGCTGCGCAGGTTGTGGAGCGGCGGGCATCTGCTGCCCGACGGGGCGTCCGGAGGGCCGGCCCACCCGGTGATCCGACTGTTCGGCCGGTGGGTGCGCCGTCCGCTACTGCCCGCTGCCCGGCTGTGGCGGCGGAACATCCAGTTGCGGGTGGTGGCCACCACGCTGCTGATGTCGCTCGGTGTGGTGCTGCTGCTGGGCCTGGTGGTCATCGGGCAGGTGCGCAACGGCCTGCTGGACGCCAAGCGCCACGCGGCGCAGGGTCAGGCCGTCGGTGGGTTCGAAGTGGCCGAGCAGATGGCCGACCGCAAGAGCGACAACCGTGGCCAGGACGGTGCCGGTGCCGGGGCCGGTGCCCAGGACTCCGGCGCCTGGCTGAACGCGCTGGTGGAACAGCTCTCCAGCGGCGGCAAGGGCGCCTATTCGGTGGTGGCGCTCAGCTCCGACTCCGGCGAGACGCCCTATGTGGCCAGCCGGGGGCCGCGGGCCTCCGGCGATGTGCAGCCGGACAGTGTGCCCGGCGATCTGCGCCGTCGGGTGGACGAGGGCCGGACGGCGCCGTATGAGCGCTACGGGAAGATCGTGCACGCGGGCTCCGGGGACTCCGAGCCCGCGTTGATCATCGGCAAGCGTCTGGATGACAACAACGGCGATGCCTACCAGCTGTACTACCTCTTCCCGTTCTCGCAGGAGGAGAAGTCCCTGAGCCTGGTCAAGGGCACCCTGGCCACGGCCGGGGTGTTCGTGGTGGTGCTGCTCGGGGCCATCGCCTGGGTGGTGGTCCGGCAGGTCGTGACGCCCGTAAGGATGGCGGCGGGGATCTCCGAGCGGCTGGCGGCCGGGCTGCTGCAGGAGCGGATGAAGGTCACCGGGGAGGACGACATCGCCCGCCTGGGGGAGTCGTTCAACAAGATGGCGCAGAACCTCCAGCTCAAGATCCAGCAGCTGGAGGAGCTTTCCCGGATGCAGCGCCGCTTCGTCTCCGATGTCTCCCATGAGCTGCGCACCCCGCTGACGACCGTAAGGATGGCGGCGGACGTCATCCATGAGGCGCGTGAGGACTTCGACCCGATCACCGCACGCTCGGCCGAGCTGCTGTGGGGGCAGGTCGACCGCTTCGAGTCGCTGCTCAGCGATCTGCTGGAGATCAGCCGGTTCGACGCGGGCGCGGCCGCGCTGGAGGCCGAGCCGATCGATCTGCGCGATGTGGTGCACCGGGTGGTGGACGGGGCCGAGCCGCTCGCCGAGGCCAAGGGCACCCGGATCCTGGTGCGGGGCGCCGAGGCGCCGGTGATCGCCGAGGCGGATACCCGTCGCGTCGAGCGGGTGCTGCGGAATCTGGTGGTCAACGCCGTGGAGCACGGTGAGGGCCGCGATGTGGTCGTACGGCTCGCGACGGCGGGTGGCGCGGTGGCCGTCGCGGTGCGGGACTACGGCGTCGGGCTCAAGCCCGGCGAGGCCACGCGGGTGTTCAATCGCTTCTGGCGGGCCGATCCGGCCCGTGCGCGCACCACCGGCGGCACCGGTCTGGGCCTGTCGATCGCGGTGGAGGACGCGCGGCTGCACGGCGGCTGGCTCCAGGCGTGGGGCGAGCCCGGCGGCGGTTCGCAGTTCCGGCTGACGCTGCCGCGCACCGCGGGGGATGTGCTGCGCGGCTCGCCGATCCCCCTGGAACCCGAGGACTCCCGGCGCAACCGCCGTCCGGGTGATGCCACCCCGCAGCCCGCGGCGGAGCGGCTGGCGGCGGTGCCCGCGCAGCCGCGGTCCGCACTGCCCGCCGACGCCGCGGCGCCGTCCGCCGATCCGACGGCCCTGCCGGGCAATGGGGCCCGGGTGGTGCGTGGCACCCCGGAGACGCCGTCCGACGGGCCGCTGGGCGGCCAGGAGGCGTCCACCCGGCCGACGCCATCGAACGAAGGGGAGGGCCGCCCTCGTGGGCGCTGACCGTGCCGACCGTCGCCGTTTCCGCCGCCGTGGGCGCCGCCCGGGCGGCCGGGGCCTGAGCGCGCCCGTGCTGCTGGCCTGTGGCGCCCTGCTGCTGTCCGGCTGCGCCTCGATGCCCGACAGCGGCGATGTGCGGCGGGTGGACTCCTCACCGCGCTCCGACGTCGATTCGCAGGTCCGGGTGTACGGGGTGAGCCCGGGCAAGGGCGAGCAGCCCGCGGAGCTGGTCTCCGGCTTCCTGGAGGCCACGACGAGCGACGAGGAGAACTTCGGCACGGCGAAGGAGTACCTGACCAAGAGCGCGGTCAAGCGGTGGCAGCCGTTCGCGGCCACCACTGTGCTGGAGCAGGCGCCTGACGTGCGAGTGGAGACGGATCCGGGCGACCGGGACGGCAACGGTAAGACGGTCGTGCTGTCGGGCAAGCGGATCGCGGTCGTGGACGAGACCCACGCGTACAAGCCCGATGAGCAGCCGTACGAGGAGCGCATCCACCTCACGCTGAGCGGTTCGGAGTGGCGGATCGACGGGCCGCCACGGGGGCTGATCCTCGGCGAGTCCGACTTCCAGCGCATCTACCGCTCGGTCAACAAGTACTACTTCGCCGATCTCGGCCCGGACGCCGAGGATTCAAAGGCCGGGGACAACGTGCTGGTGGCCGATCCGGTCTATGTGCGGCGCCGTATCGACCCGGTGACCGCGACCGTCAAGGCGCTGCTGGACGGCCCCACGGGGTGGCTGCAGCCGGTGGTCAGCAGCACTTTCCCGCGCGGTGCGGCGCTCGGCCGCCGGGACGAGCGGCTGTCGCTGGACGACTCGAACGCGCTGAAGATCCGGCTGAACGACCGGGCCGCGCAGATCAGCGCGGCGCGCTGCGCCCGGATGGCGGCCCAGACGCTGTTCACGGTCCAGGATCTCGGCGAGGGATCGTCCAAGGTCAGTGCGGTGCGGCTGGAGCGGCAGAACGGTTCGGAGCTGTGCGCCCTCTCCAGTGACGCGGCGCGTGCCTACGCCCCGGACGGGGTCGAGGGGCATCCGCGGCACCAGTATTTCGTGGACTCCGAACACCGGATGGTCCGGCTGTCAGACGACGAGGACCGGCCACAGCCGGTTCCGGGGCCGTTCGGCACCGATGAGGCGGGTCTGGGCTCGGTGGCGGTCTCCCGCGACGAGCGGGACACGGCGGGGGTCACCGCCGACGGCTCGGCGCTGTATGTGACCGAGCTGGCGCCCGGGGCCGAGCGCGGCAAGGTGCGGGTGCGCAGCCGGGGCGGCAGCGTGGAGGACGGTCTGACGGCACCGAGCTGGGACGGGCTGGGCGGTCTGTGGGTGGCCGACCGGGACCCGCAGCAGCCGAGGCTGCTGCGGCTGCGGGGCGGCACCGGACCGGCGGACGAGGTGCGGCTGCCCAAGCTGGACGGTGGCCGGATCACGGCGCTGCGGGTGTCCGCGGACGGCTCCAGGATCGCGATGCTGGTCAAGCGGTCCGGCCACACCACGCTGCGGCTCGGCCGGATCGAGCGGCGGGGCACCGCGGAAGCCCCGGAGCTGTCGGTGGGGGCGCTGCGGGCGGTCGCGCCGAAGCTGGAGGACGTGGACACCTTCTCCTGGGCCGGGGACAGCCGGCTGGTGGTCGCGGGCCGGGAGTCGGACGGGGTGCAGCAGCTCCAGTACGTGGAATCGGACGGCTCCCCGGCGAACGTCCCGGAGGTGCCGGGGCCGAACGGTGTGCAGTCGATCGGCGCCTCGGAGGACCAGACCCGGCCGCTGATCGCCGAGACCAGGGAGAACGGCATCGTGCGGCTGTTGCCGAACACCGACTGGAAGACCGTGGACCAGGACGGCTCGGCTCCGGTCTACCCCGGCTGAGCGGGACGGCGGCGCTTAGAGCCTGTGTCGTATCCCCGGTCGGATCAGCGTGCGGCGTCTAACGCGGCGAGCGTGCGTGCCAGGCGTCGCACGCCCGGCCGGGGATATGACACAGGCTCTTAGGCCAGGACACCGATCGGGGGTGGCTGGTTGTCCACATGTGCGCGGTTGTCCACAAGGGGTGGCGCGGTGGCCTGACCACCGGGACAGTGGTGTTCATGCGGGGCTGGTGGCAGGAGATCTCTGATCTGGTGCTGCCGGCCGACTGTGCCGGATGCGGTCGGCCGGGCGGCACGCTGTGTGACCGTTGTCGTGGAGCGCTGCGGGGGACCGGGGCGCGCCGGGTGGAGCCGAGCCCGGCACCGCCGGGGCTGCCGGTGGTTCATGCGGCGGTGGATTACGTGGACGAGGCGCGGGCGGTGCTGCTCGCGCACAAGGAGCGGGGAGCGCTGCGGCTGGCGCGGCCGCTGGGCGAGGCGCTGGCGAGAGCCGTGCGGGCGGCCTGCCCCGGCGGCGGGCCAGGTGCGGGGCCCCGAGGGCGGGCGGCCATGGAATCGGGCGCGGTATGCGGGGCGAAACCGGGTACAGGATCCGGGATGAGACCAGGGGCCAGAGCGAGTACCGGACCGGGTGCCGGAACCGGGTCGAGATCGGTTGCCGGAACCGGGTCGAGATCGAGCGCCGGAACCGGGTCGAGACCGGTCGCCGGATCGGGTACGAGACCGGGGACGAGACCTTGCGGAGGGCCGCTGTTGCTGGTGCCGGTGCCGTCGGCCCGGCGCTCGGTGGGCGCCCGGGGGCATGACCCGGCTCGGCGGATCGCGCTCGCCGCGGCGAGCGTGCTGCGCGCCGGCGGGCGCCCGGCGAGGGTTTCGGCCGTGCTGTGCCAGCGGCGCCGGGTGACCGACCAGTCGGGGCTGGACGCGCGGCAGCGGCGGGCGAATGTGACCGGGGCGCTGGGGACGGCCCCCGGCAGCGGACGGCTGCTGGTGGCGGGCCCGGTAGTGGTGGTGGACGATCTGATGACCACAGGAGCCTCGCTCGCGGAGGCGGCGCGGGCGGTGACGGCGACCGGCGGGCTGGTCATCGGCGCTGCCGTGGTCGCCGCACCCTGACGGCCACCAACCGGAACTGATTACGAAGCCGCGTCGTTGCAGGTGATAAGCACGGCAAAGCACCTGATCGGAGGTACGGACCGGTAGGGGGTGCCGACTTCCGACCGGTCGAGCTATGTTCGGTTGTGAGGAATGGCGAGTGCTATGACTCACTCATCCGCTTGGCGTGTTTTGCCTGCATTCTGGTGAGGCTTGGAACAAACGGGATTGAGATCCTCCCCGTGGGAAGGAGGAGCTGAAAGCGCCAAGCCGGTGGCTCCGGAAGACGCCGGAGCCAAGTGCACAAGGGATGACAGCTCCGATACTGACTGGAGCTACCCGGGAACGGAGTTCTGCGTGGACATCGTCGTCAAGGGCCGTAAAACTGAGGTGCCCGAGCGGTTCCGGAAGCACGTGGCCGAGAAGCTGAAGCTGGATAAGATCCAGAAGCTCGACGGCAAGGTGATCAGCCTCGACGTCGAGGTGTCCAAGGAGCACAACCCGCGGCAGTCCGACCGCGCCGACCGAGTGGAGATCACGCTCCGCTCGCGGGGCCCGGTGATCCGGGCGGAGGCCGCCGCGGCCGATCCGTACGCAGCGCTGGACCTGGCGGCCAGCAAGCTGGAGGCACGGATGCGCAAGCAGCACGACAAGCGCCATACGCGCCGTGGCAACGGTCGCATTCCGGCCAGCGACGTGGCCATCACCGTGCCCAACGCGGCGCGCATCAACGGGCATGGCGATATCGCCCCCCAGCGCACGACGGAGACCGTCCCCACCACCCGGATGGGCCCCCTGGAAGTCCAGGGCGAGGGCCCCCTGGTGGTCCGGGAGAAGACTCACGCCGCGGCTCCCATGACGCTCGACCAGGCTCTCTACGAGATGGAGCTGGTCGGGCACGACTTCTATCTGTTCGTCGACTCCGACACCAATCGACCCAGCGTCGTCTACCGGCGGCATGGCTATGACTACGGGGTGATTCATCTTCAGCCGGAAGCGTTCGTCGGAGAGGCAGCCGGCGGCGCCGGAGGCGCACTCGGTGGCTGACCGAGAAATTCAGCCGAATCCAGTCTGAGAAGTGAGTGGTGCCCCGGAGCGCCCGCGCGCCCCCCGGGGCACCTCCGTGCGACCACGGCGGGACCATTCCGCCGCCCGGGCATGAAATCATGGCCCGGCGGCCAACCGGTGTACTGAGAGCACCGGTTGACGCCAGACCGAGTGCACCCAGGGCGCGGACCGCAAGGGCCATGGCCTTCAGGGGGAGGAACGATGGCGGACAGCTTCGGGCCCGTGTCCGACGCCGGTGAAGACCATGGCGTCGGTCCGGACGGGGGCGAGCCGCGCGGCGAACCGCGCAAGGAGCCGATTCGGGTCCTCGTCGTGGACGACCACGCGCTCTTCCGGCGTGGATTGGAGATCGTCCTGGCCCAGGAGGAGGACATCCAGGTCGTCGGCGAGGCGGGGGACGGGGCCGAGGCGGTGGACAAGGCGGCGGATCTGCTGCCGGACATCGTCCTGATGGATGTGCGGATGCCCAAGCGCGGGGGGATCGAGGCCTGCACCGCCATCAAGGAGGTGGCACCCAGCGCCAAGATCATCATGCTGACGATCAGCGATGAGGAAGCCGATCTCTACGACGCGATCAAGGCGGGGGCCACGGGCTATCTGCTGAAGGAGATCTCGACCGACGAGGTCTCGACCGCGATCCGGGCGGTGGCGGACGGCCAGTCGCAGATCAGCCCGTCGATGGCGGCCAAGCTGCTGACCGAGTTCAAGTCGATGATCCAGCGCACCGACGAGCGGCGGCTGGTGCCCGCGCCCCGGCTCACCGACCGGGAGCTGGAGGTGCTCAAGCTGGTGGCGACCGGAATGAACAACCGGGATATCGCCAAGGAGCTGTTCATCAGCGAGAACACCGTGAAGAACCACGTGCGCAACATTCTGGAGAAATTGCAGCTGCACTCCAGGATGGAGGCCGTGGTGTACGCGATGCGGGAGAAGATCCTCGAGATCAGGTGAGGGCTGGGCCACTCGCCCGTCGCCCTTTGCCCCTCGGCTCTCGCCCCGAGTCCCGAGTCCCGAGTCCCGAGCCCCGGGGCTCGGGCTTGAGCCCCGGGCCTCAAGCCCGGGGGCCGGGGCCCGAGCCCGGGGGCCGGGGCATGATCCTCGAGCCCGGGGGCCGGAGCCCGGAGCCGGAGCCGGAGCCCGACCTCGACCCCGGGGCCCGGCCCCGAGCCCCGAGCCCCGGGCGAGCCGAGATCGGCGAGATCGGTCAGGCGGCCGCCGCCGAGACCGCCGCCACGAGCGGTGCGGCCAGCTCCGGGCGGTCCACGCGCTCGACCCGTACGGCGTCACAGCCCACCCATTCGGCCGCCTCCCGCAGCGCCTGCGCCATGGGGGCCACGGCCTTCGGCGACTCCAGGGACACCTGCCGGGCGACCAGGGTCGTCCCCTCCCGGCCCGGATCGACCCGGCCCAGCAGCCGCCCGCCCGACAGCAGCGGCATGGCGAAGTAGCCGTAGACCCGCTTGGGCCTGGGCACATACGCCTCCAGCCGATGGCTGAAGCCGAAGATCCGCTCGGTGCGCGCCCGGTCCCATATCAGCGAGTCGAAGGGCGACAGCAGGGTGGTGCGGTGCCGGCCGCGCGGCGGGGTGGCCAGCGCCTCGGGGTCCGCCCAGGCCGGTTTGTCCCAGCCCTCGACCGCCACCGGCACCAGCCCCGAGTCCGCGATCACCGCCGCCACCTGCTCGCCCCTGAGCCGGTGGTAGTCGGCGATGTCCGCCCGCGTGCCCACGCCCAGGGACTGCCCGGCCAGCCGGACCAGCCGGCGCAGACACTCCCGGTCGTCCAGATCGTCATGGAGCAGGTCGTCCGGCACGGCGCGCTCCGCCAGGTCGTACACCCGCTTCCAGCCGCGCCGCTCGACGCACACCACCTCGCCGAACATCAGCGCCCGCTCGACCGCGATCTTCGCCGCCGACCAGTCCCACCACGGCCCGCCGTTCTTGGCCCCGCCCAGCTCCGTCGCGGTCAGCGGGCCCTCATCGCGCAACTGCTTCACCACCGTCTCGTACACCCCGTCCGGCAGCTCGTGGTTCCAGTGCGGACGGAAGCGGTAGGCGCGGCGCCGGAAGGCGAAGTGCGGCCACTCCTCGATCGGCAGCACACAGGCGGCGTGCGACCAGTACTCGAAGGCGTGGGTGTTGGTCCAGTACGCCGACTCGACCGCCTTACGGCCGACCGCGCCCAGCCGTGCGTACGGAATCAGCTCATGGGAGCGGGCCAGCACCGAGATCGTGTCCAGCTGCACCGCGCCCAGGTGGCGCAGCACGCCCCGCACCCCGCCACGCCGGTCGGGGGCGCCCAGCAGCCCCTGGGCGCGCAGCGCCATCCGGCGCGCCTCGTCGGCGGAGAGGGTGACCTCGGGCGTGCGGTCCACGGCGGACCCGGTGGCGGCGTTCGTCATGGGCGCCACCGTAGTAGCACCCACTGACAACGCCGCCGATGCCGCCCGAGCCCGCGGGACGGCCCAGCGGCCGGGCCGTTCAGGCGACCGTCGGCGCCGTGGATGTCCGGCCGGACGCCCGGCCGGAACCTCGGCCGGGCGCCTCCGGCTCGTGGGACGCGTTGTCCGCCTCGGAGGCCCTGGCGGGCAGATACGGCGTCGTCGAGGGCAGCCCCCAGTCGGAGGGCAGCAGCGCGCCCCGCCAGGCGTCCCGCCGGGTCCCCTGGTGGACGATCCGGGCGCGGTCCGTCCCCTCCATCCGGAAGCCCACGCCGAGGGCGACCGCCCGCGAGCCCTCGTTCCCGGCCTCGCTGCACCACTCCAGGCGCTCCACCCCGAGCCGGGTGAACGCCCACTCGATCACGGCCCGCGCCGCCTCGCATGTGTAGCCGTGCCGCCGGTGCCGGCGCGCCGTCCAGTAGCCCAGCTCGGCCTGGTGCTCGGGAGTGCGCAGATGGGCCAGCCGCACCAGGCCCATGGCGCCCACGAGGGCGCCGTCACTCCTGGTGACCACCGCGAAGTCGTAGGTCACGTCGTCACGCCAGTTCTCGGGGCAGATCCGGCCGGTGAAGTCCGCCGCGTGCGCGCGTTCGTACGGGGAGGGCACGCTGGTCCATCGCTGGATGTCCGGGTCCTGACAAGCGGCGAAGACCGCGTCAGTGTCGGAGGGGCGGAAGGGGCGCAGGACCAGGCGCTCGGTGGTGAGGGTGACAGGCTCCATGCGAACCGAGTCTGCGCCGCCGTCGTCACTCACCGCGAGCGGTTTCGGCGAATTGGAGGGCACCCGGAGGGCCTCTCGGGCGTTGACACGGTGAGGTGACATCCGGTCCTCGTGGTGACGGACCTCCCGGCGTGCCGGGGTCTGTCTTACGATGGCCGTTGCGGCGGGGCCTGCGCCCCTTGACAATGCCGCGCCAGCGCACCCCGACCGTGCCAGGCCCGACCGGCAAGGAGCCAGCCTACGTGTCCGTCCTCAACAAGCTCATGCGTGCAGGCGAAGGAAAGATCCTGCGCAAGCTGCACCGCATCGCGGACCAGGTCAATTCCATCGAAGAGGACTTCCTGTCCCTCTCCGACGCCGAGCTGCGCGCCCTCACCGACGAGTACAAGCAGCGGTACGACGACGGTGAGACCCTCGACGACCTGATGCCCGAAGCGTTCGCCACGGTGCGCGAGGCGGCCAAGCGGGTGCTCGGACAGCGTCACTACGACGTCCAGCTGATGGGCGGCGCGGCGCTGCATCTCGGGTATGTCGCCGAGATGAAGACCGGTGAGGGCAAGACCCTGGTCGGCACCCTCCCGGCGTATCTGAACGCGCTCTCGGGCAAGGGCGTCCACCTCATCACGGTCAACGACTACCTGGCCGAGCGCGACTCCGAGTGGATGGGCCGGGTGCACCGGTTCCTCGGCCTGGAGGTCGGCTGCATCCTCGCCAACATGACCCCGGCGCAGCGCCGTGAGCAGTACGCGTGCGACATCACCTACGGCACCAACAACGAATTCGGCTTCGACTACCTGCGCGACAACATGGCGTGGTCGAAGGACGAGCTGGTCCAGCGCGGCCACAACTACGCGATCGTCGACGAGGTCGACTCGATCCTGGTGGACGAGGCCCGTACGCCGCTGATCATCTCCGGCCCGGCCGACCAGGCCACCAAGTGGTACGGCGACTTCGCCAAGCTGGTCACCCGGCTCACCCGGGGCCAGGCCGCCGAGCCGCAGAAGGGCCAGGAGGAGACCGGGGACTACGAGGTCGACGAGAAGAAGCGCACCGTCGGCATCCATGAGTCCGGGGTCACCAAGGTCGAGGACTGGCTGGGGATCGACAACCTCTACGAGTCGGTCAACACCCCGCTGGTCGGCTACCTCAACAACGCGATCAAGGCCAAGGAGCTCTTCAAGAACGACAAGGACTACGTCGTCATGGACGGCGAAGTCATGATCGTCGACGAGCACACCGGCCGTATCCTCGCGGGCCGCCGCTACAACGAAGGCATGCACCAGGCCATCGAGGCGAAGGAAGGGGTGGAGATCAAGGACGAGAACCAGACGCTCGCCACGATCACCCTCCAGAACTTCTTCCGCCTCTACGACAAGCTCTCCGGCATGACCGGTACGGCGATGACCGAGGCCGCCGAGTTCCACCAGATCTACAAGCTCGGTGTGGTCCCGATCCCGACCCACCGCCCCCTCGCCCGGCTCGACCAGTCCGACCTGATCTACCGCACCGAGGTCGCGAAGTTCGACGCGGTGGTCGAGGACATCGTCGAGAAGCACACGAAGGGCCAGCCGGTCCTGGTCGGCACCACCTCCGTGGAGAAGTCCGAGTACCTCTCCCAGCAGCTCGCCAAGCGCGGGGTGCCGCATGAGGTGCTCAACGCCAAGCAGCACGACCGGGAGGCGACGATCGTCGCCCAGGCCGGCCGTAAGGGCGCCGTGACCGTCGCGACGAACATGGCGGGCCGCGGTACCGACATCAAGCTCGGCGGCAACCCCGACGACCTCGCCGAGGCCGAGCTGCGCCAGCGCGGTCTTGACCCGGTGGAGCACTCCGAGGAGTGGGCCGGCGCGCTGCCCGCCGCCCTGGAGAAGGCCGAGGCCGCGGTCAAGGCCGAGTTCGAGGAGGTCAAGGAGCTCGGCGGGCTGTATGTGCTGGGCACCGAGCGCCATGAGTCGCGCCGGATCGACAACCAGCTGCGCGGCCGCTCCGGCCGTCAGGGCGACCCCGGCGAGTCCCGCTTCTACCTCTCGCTCGGCGACGATCTGATGCGGCTGTTCAAGGCGCAGATGGTCGAGCGCGTCATGGCGATGGCGAACGTCCCGGACGACGTCCCGATCGAGAACAAGATGGTCACGCGGGCCATCGCCTCGGCCCAGTCGCAGGTCGAGCAGCAGAACTTCGAGACCCGTAAGAACGTCCTGAAGTACGACGAGGTCCTCAACCGCCAGCGCGAGGTCATCTACGGCGAGCGCCGCCGCGTCCTGGAGGGCGAGAACCTTCAGGACCAGGTCGGCCACTTCATGGACGACACCATCGAGGCCTATGTGCGGGCGGAGACGGTCGAGGGCTTCGCCGAGGAGTGGGACCTGGACCGGCTGTGGAACGCCTTCAAGCAGCTCTACCCGGTCAGCGTGGCCATCGAGGAGCTGGAGGAGGAGGCCGGCGACCGCGCCGGGATCACCGCCGAGTTCATCGAGGAGTCCATCAAGGACGACATCCACCAGCAGTACGAGGCGCGCGAGGAGCAGCTGGGCTCCGAGATCATGCGTGAGCTGGAGCGGCGGGTCGTGCTCTCCGTCCTGGACCGCAAGTGGCGCGAGCACCTCTACGAGATGGACTACCTCCAGGAGGGCATCGGGCTGCGCGCGATGGCCCAGAAGGACCCGCTGGTCGAGTACCAGCGCGAGGGCTTCGACATGTTCCAGGCCATGATGGAGGGCATCAAGGAGGAGTCCGTCGGCTATCTGTTCAACCTGGAGGTCCAGGTCGAGCAGCAGGTCGAGGAGGTCCCGGTCGAGGCGGCGGAGGAGCAGGTCGCTCTCGAGAAGGACGTGCAGGACGCGGTGCCGGCGGGCGCGCCGTCCGCGGGCTCCTCGGGCCGCCCCGAGATCCGCGCCAAGGGCCTGGAGGCCCCGCAGCGGCCGGACCGGCTGCACTTCTCCGCCCCGACCGTGGACGGAGAGGGTGGCGTCGTCGAGGGCGACTTCCCCAACGGTGAGACGCCCCCGCCGCCGCGGTCGGAGGCCGACGGGCTGACGCGGGCGGAGCGGCGCAAGGCGCAGAAGGGCCGCCGCCGCAAGAAGTAGTGACCGGGCTGGGGTGAACGGGCCGGGGCGCCGCGCGAGAGCGCGGCACCCCGGCCCGTCGCGTTGTGCCCGCCGCCCCTGTGGGGCGGGTTCGGTGGATCGGGCCGGGTTGCGCGGATCGGATCGGCCCGCGATCGGCCCACGGGGTCGGCTCCCGGCGTCCCGGGTCCCGGGTCCTGGCTCCCTGGTCCTGGGTCGTCCCGGGGCCCGGGCGAGTGGGCCGAGCGAGTCCTAGGCGAGTGGGCCGAGGTCGATGGCGGCGCAGCGCCAGCGGGCGTCGGCGCCGAGTTCGAGCCGGAACGCGAGCGCTGTGAGCCGGTCTCCGGAGGCGATCCGGGCGAACGCCTCGATGACCCCGTGCCGGGGCTGGTACTCGCCACAGCGCCGTACCAGGGGCGCTGTGGCCCGTTCTCCGGCGGGGCGCAGCGGGGCGCGCGGGGCGAGTTCGATCAGCTGGTCGTAGGCGGCCGGGAGGGCGTGCCCGAGGAGGGTGTGGACGGGGCGCTGACCGCTGAGGGTGAGCACCAGCCGGTTGGCGAACCAGTAGCGCGGCAGCCGATCCCGCTCCCGCCACGCCGCGGCGGCCGCCGCGGACCGCGATACGGCCGCGGCGCGGGACGCGGGGGGCGCGCGGTGCGCGGCCGGGGCAGGGGCAGGGGGCGTGGTGATGCCCGGGGCGGCCGTCGTGGGCGGCGCGGCCGGGGCAGGGGGTGCGGCGCTGCGTGGTGCCGTCGTCGTGGGTGGTGCGGCCGTCGTGCCTGTTGTCGCGCCGCGCCGTGTGGCCGTTGTGCGGGGTGCCCGAAGCGGTGGGGTCGTGGGCGCCGGGGCCGTTGTGTGGGGTGTCTGGGGTGGTGGGGGCGTGGGTGGTGTGGCCGTTGTTGTGGGGGTGGTGCGGGGGCGGCGGGGGTCTTTGCGGCCGGGTGGGGCGCTTCGCCCCGGCCGCCCGCCGCCGCCGCGCCGTCGTACGGCCTCCCCGGCCGTCGTGGCCCGGTTCGTGGACCGGTCCGTCGCCCGGACGCCCTCACCCATGCTGCTCGCCCCGTTCTCCGCGGCCCGGCCGAATACCGGGCGGTAGCTTTCGTCGGAGAGTCTTCTACCGGCGGTTTTTCGGCCTCCGCAATCAGCGCCGAGCCCCCTTCGCGCCTACACCGCGGTTCACCTATTCGGGGCATGCGGCGGCTCATCGGTCCCGGTCATCGGCTCGAGCGCGGCTCGCGCTCGTCTTCGTACGCCCCCGTCGGCCCCTGTCCCCCGAAAGGGGACCACCGGCCCTTCGCGGAAGGCTCGGGCGAGGGGACGGGCGATCGTATGCTGGGGGCCTATTGGTCTCTGATGAAAGCGGCAGCCATGCGCGTCTACGTCCCCCTGACCCTCTCCGGTCTCGCCGAGGCGTACAAGGAGGGCCACCTGGGGCCGATGCCGCTGACCGCCTACGCGGTCACCCCGGCGCTCCGCGAGTGGTATCTGTCCGACGACATCGAGGAGCTGGAGTACGCGGCGCTGAGCCGGGCCGCGCAGGCGTCGCTGCGGCTGCTCGCCGTGGACCCCCGGGCGCCCCGCCGTCGGGTCGTGGTGGCCGTGGACGTGCCCGACGGGCAGGCGGTCGCCGATCCGGACCGGGGGCTGGACCAGTCCGCGCTGGGCGAGGTGCGGATCAAGGCCGCCATACCGCTCGCGAAGGCCGCCGCCGTGCACCTTGACGCCGACGATGCCGAGCGGGACATCGCCGAGGCCGCCGACGCGCTCGGCGCGGCGGACCTCGGTGACGACGACGCGCAGTTCACCGTGGACGGCGCCGAGGACCACGAACTCCTCTGGTACGCCACCCAGGAGATCCCCAATCTGATCGAGTGATGCCCGCTGTCCGACCCTCCGGGTACGGTCGTGGGATGGGGAAGAACCACGTGACGCACCTCGTCTGGGACTGGAACGGCACGCTGCTCCACGACATCGACGCCGTGATCTCGGCGACGAACGCCTCGTTCCAGGAGATCGGGCTGCCGCCGATCACCCTCGAGCGCTATCGCGACCTGTACTGCGTCCCGGTGCCCCGCTTCTACGAGCGGCTGATGGGGCGGCTGCCCACCGACGAGGAGTGGGTGGTCATGGACGAGACGTTCCACCGGCACTACTGGGCACTGGCCGAGACCGCCGGGCTGGCGATCGGCGCCCGGCAGCTCCTCATCGAGTGGCAGGAGGCGGGTCTCACCCAGTCGCTGTGTTCGCTGGCCCCGCATGAGTATCTGCTCCCGCTGGTGCGGACGCATGGCATCGAGCGCCATTTCGTCCGGGTGGACGGCCGCACAGGGCAGAGCGACACCGGTAAGGCCGAGCAGATGATGCGCCATATCGCCGCGCTCGAAGGGGTGCCGCCGCAGCGGATGGTGGTGATCGGGGACGCCCTGGACGACGCGGTGGCGGCGCGGCACGTGGGGGCGCGGGCCGTGCTCTACACGGGCGGTTCGCACAGCCGGGCCAGCCTGGAGGCGGCCGGGGTGCCGGTCGTGGACACGCTCGAGGAGGCCGTACGGAAGGCCGAGCGCATGGCCGACGAGTGAGCCGGGTGGGACCAGCGAGCCGGACGAGCCGGGTGGGACCAGTGAGCCGGGTGGGACCAGTGAGACGGGTGGGACCAGTGAGCCGGACGAGCCGGGTGCGACGAGTGAGCCGAGTGGTGTGAGCCGGGCCCCGTTCTGAGTCGTCCCGCCTCCTCGGCCGGAAGCCCGTTCAGGCGCTCACCGCGCCATATGCGCCCCTTCTCGCCCCCATACGCCCCCCATGCGGCCCCGACCCCGGGCCAAGCCCCCGGCCCCGGCCCCGGGCCAAGCCCCCGACCCCGGCCCCAGCCCCGGGGCTCAACCTCCGGGCCGCGCCCCTCCTACCACCGGTCACACCACCGGCGCCTTCGACCGCAGCGCCGCCAGGAACTCCCGCATCCACGCCGGATGGTCCGGCCACGCCCGCGACGAGATCAGCGTGCCGTCGACCACGACCTCCGCGTCCTGGTAGTCCGCCCCCGCCGCCTGCATGTCCGGCTCCAGCGCCGGATACGCGGTGACCCGCCGCCCGCTCAGGCCGCCCACGGCCGCCGTCAGCAGCGGGCCGTGGCAGATCTGCGCCACCGGCTTGTCCGCGTCGAAGAACGCCTTGCAGATCTTGCGCAGCTCGGGGTCGTTCCGCAGATACTCCGGGGCCCGGCCGCCCGGGATCACCAGGGCGAGGTACTGCCCGGGGTCCACCTCGGAAAAGGCCAGGTCGGCGGGGATCGTATAGCCCGGCTTCTCGGTGTAGGTGTCGAAGCCCTCCTCGAAGTCATGGACCACCAGGCGCAGCGTCTTGCGGCTCGGGGCCGCGATATGGACCTCGTACCCCTCCTCGCGCAGCCGCTGGTACGGGTAGAGCACCTCCAGCGATTCGGCCGCGTCGCCGGTCACCAGCAGGATCTTCGCAGCCATGCCACGCACCTCCAGGTCCACGCCTACCACCGTGCTTACCACCGTGCGGATCACGGTGCACCAGATCACGGTGCATCCGCGCCCGCGCTTTGCCAAGAGGGCATGAGCGGCGCATCATCGGCCCGTGCGCCCCTCCCGGTCGCTGTCCATTTCGTCAAACTTCAGGGCCCGGTTTTGTACACGAACGGCTCATGACGACCCCCTGGGGAGGAGCGATAGCCTTACTGCGTGATCAGCGCGATAGTCCGTGAGGGCAACGAGGCCCTCGCTCCGCGCCCGGCGCCCCACCAGGGCCGGGCCCGAGCCGCCGCTGACCCGTGGCGCGTGGGGTCTTGGTCACTTACGGCCGAGTACACCCCGGCCATTCCCCAATCCGGCATACCGTCGTTCACGACCGGATTTTTCGCGTCGCGGCGTCATGCCACCGCCATCGATGTCACGCAACGGCGCGCGACAGGAGCCAGAGGACATGCAGACCAAGCTGGACGAAGCCAAGGCCGAGTTGCTCGAACGGGCCGCCCGGGTCGCTGAGAACAGCCCTGCCGGGGGGCAACCGGTGCAGGGCCCAGGACCGGAGACTCTGACCGCATACCTCCAGCACTACTACCTGCACACGCCTCCCGAGGACCTCGCCGACCGTGACCCGGTTGATGTCTTCGGGGCGGCGCTCTCCCACTACCGGCTCGCCGAGGTGCGTCCGCAGGGCACGGCGAACGTCCGGGTGCACACCCCGACCGTCGAGGAGCACGGCTGGACCTGCAGCCACTCCGTGGTCGAGGTGGTCATGGACGACATGCCGTTCCTGGTCGACTCGGTCACCAATGAGCTCACCCGTCAGGGGCGCGGCATCCATGTCGTGATCCACCCGCAGGTGATCGTGCGCCGTGACATCACCGGCAAGCTGATCGAGCTGCTCGACATCTCCTCGGACGGCCCGGTCAGGAACAGGAAGAAGCTCCCGCATGACGCGGTCGTGGAGTCCTGGATCCATGTCGAGACCGACCGCGAGACCGACCGCGGCGATCTGAAGCAGATCACCGCCGATCTGCTGCGCGTCCTGTCCGATGTCCGCGAGGCCGTCGAGGACTGGGAGAAGATGCGCGACTCCGCGCTGCGCATCGCCGAGGGCCTGCCGGACGAGCCGAAGGCCGCCGAGGTCCGCGAGGAGGAGGTGGAGGAGGCCCGTGAGCTGCTGCGCTGGCTCGCGGATGACCACTTCACCTTCATCGGCTTCCGCGAGTACGAGCTGACGCAGGTCCCCACCGAGGCCGGTGGCGAGGAGGACGCGCTGACCGCGGTGCCCGGCACCGGCCTCGGCATCCTCCGCTCCGACCCGCAGCACAAGGACGCCGACGAGAGCGCCCACGCGGGCCCCGGCACCCCGGTGTCCCAGGCCTTCAACCGGCTTCCGGCCGACGCCCGCGCCAAGGCGCGCGAGCGCAAGCTGCTGGTGCTGACCAAGGCGAACAGCCGCGCGACCGTCCACCGCCCGTCGTACCTCGACTACATCGGCGTGAAGAAGTTCGATGCCGAGGGCAATGTGATCGGCGAGCGCCGCTTCCTGGGGCTGTTCTCGTCCGCCGCGTACACCGAGTCGGTGCGCCGGGTGCCGGTGATCCGCCGCAAGGTCGACGAGGTGCTCGAGGGCGCGGGCTTCGCGGCCAACAGCCACGACGGCCGGGACCTGCTGCAGATCCTGGAGACCTACCCGCGCGACGAGCTGTTCCAGACCCCGGTCGACCAGCTCCGCTCGATCGCCACCAGCGTGCTCTACCTCCAGGAGCGCCGCCGGCTGCGGATGTTCCTGCGCCAGGACGAGTACGGGCGCTACTACTCCGCGCTGGTCTACCTTCCGCGTGATCGTTTCACCACCGATGTGCGGCTGCGGCTGACCGACATCCTGCTGGAGGAGCTGAGCGGCCGCCCGCCGGTCGACTTCACCGCCCTGCACACCGAATCGGTGCTCTCGCGGCTGCACTTCGTGGTCCGCGTCCAGCCCGGCACCGAGCTGCCCGACCTCACCGACTCCGATGTGGAGCGGATCGAGGGCCGGCTGATCGAGGCCGCCCGCTCCTGGGCCGACGGCTTCACCGACGCGCTGGTCTCCGAGGTCGGCGAGGAGCGCGCCGCCGAGCTGCTCCGCCGCTACCAGCACGCCTTCCCCGAGGGCTACAAGGCGGACCACACCCCGCGCGGCGCCGTCGCCGACCTCCAGCACCTGGAGCGGCTGAAGGACGGCGGGAAGGACTTCGCGCTCAGCCTCTACGAGCCGGTGGGCGCGGCCCACGCCGAGCGCCGCTTCAAGATCTACCGGGCCGGGGCCCAGATCTCGCTGTCCGCGGTGCTCCCGGTGCTCAACACCCTCGGCGTCGAGGTGGTGGACGAGCGCCCGTACGAGCTGCGCTGCTCGGACAAGACCACCGCCTGGATCTACGACTTCGGGCTGCGGCTGCCGCTGCGCGAGGGCGAGGCCCTGGCCGACGACGCCCGTGAGCGGTTCCAGAACGCGTTCGCCGCGGTGTGGACCGGCCAGGCCGAGAGCGACGACTTCAACCAGCTGGTGCTGGGCGCGGGTCTCGACTGGCGGCAGGCGATGGTGCTGCGGGCCTACGCCAAGTACCTGCGGCAGGCCGGGTCCACCTTCAGCCAGTCGTACATGGAGGACACCCTCCGTAACAATGTGCACACCACCCGGCTGCTGGTCTCGCTCTTCGAGGCGCGGATGTCGCCGGAGCGGCAGCGGGCGGGCCTGGAGCTGACCGACGCCCTGCTGGAGGAGCTGGACGCGGCGCTGGACCAGGTGGCCTCGCTGGACGAGGACCGCATCCTGCGCTCCTTCCTCACCTTGATCAAGGCCACCCTGCGGACCAATCACTTCCAGAGCGCCAGCGATGGAAGCGGTAGGAGGGGCCAGAGCGCCAGCGATGGAAGCGACAAGAGGGGCCAGAAGGACGCCCACGACAGGCCGCACGACTACCTGTCGATCAAGCTGGACCCGCAGGCGGTGCCGGATCTGCCCGCGCCCCGCCCGGCGTACGAGATCTGGGTCTACTCGCCGCGGGTCGAGGGTGTGCATCTGCGGTTCGGCAAGGTCGCGCGCGGCGGTCTGCGCTGGTCCGACCGGCGTGAGGACTTCCGGACCGAGATCCTCGGCCTGGTCAAGGCGCAGATGGTGAAGAACACGGTCATCGTGCCGGTGGGCGCCAAGGGCGGCTTCGTCGGCAAGCGGCTGCCGGACCCGTCCGTGGACCGCGACGCCTGGATGGCCGAGGGCATCGCCTGCTACAAGACCTTCATCTCCGGTCTGCTCGACATCACCGACAACCTGGTCGCCGGGCAGGTCGAGCCGCCGAAGGACGTGGTCCGCCACGACGGGGACGACACCTATCTCGTCGTCGCCGCCGACAAGGGCACCGCGACCTTCTCCGACATCGCCAACGACGTGGCGCAGGCGTACGGCTTCTGGCTCGGGGACGCCTTCGCCTCCGGCGGCTCCGCCGGATACGACCACAAGGGCATGGGCATCACCGCCCGCGGCGCCTGGGAGTCGGTCAAGCGCCACTTCCGGGAGCTGGGCCATGACACCCAGAACGAGGACTTCACGGTCGTGGGCGTCGGCGACATGTCGGGTGACGTGTTCGGCAACGGGATGCTGCTGAGCGAGCACATCCGGCTGATCGCCGCCTTCGACCACCGGCACATCTTCCTGGACCCGAACCCGGACGCGGCCACCTCCTACGCCGAGCGCCGCCGCCTGTTCGAGCTGCCGCGCTCCTCGTGGGAGGACTACAACGCCGAGCTGCTGTCGGCGGGCGGCGGCATCCACCCCCGTACGGCCAAGGCCATCCCGATCACCCCGCAGGTGCGGGCCGCGCTCGGGATCGAGAAGCGGGTCGCCAAGATGACCCCGGCCGATCTGATGAAGACGATCCTCAAGGCCCCGGTGGACCTGCTGTGGAACGGCGGCATCGGCACCTACGTCAAGGCGTCCACCGAGTCGCACGGCGATGTGGGCGACAAGGCCAATGACGCGATCCGGGTGGACGGCCAGGATCTGCGGGTCAAGGTCGTCGGCGAGGGCGGCAACCTGGGCCTGACCCAGCTCGGCCGGATCGAGTTCGCCTCCAACGGCGGCCGGATCAACACCGACGCGATCGACAACAGCGCCGGTGTGGACACCTCCGACCACGAGGTGAACATCAAGATCCTGCTCAACGCCCTGGTCACCGAGGGCGACCTCACCCTCAAGCAGCGCAACAAGCTGCTCGCCGAGATGACCGACGAGGTCGGCGCGCTGGTGCTGCGCAACAACTACGCGCAGAACGTGGCGCTGGCCAACTCCGTCGTCCAGTCCTCCAGCCTGCTCCACGCCCACCAGCGGCTGATGCGCCGCCTGGGGCGCGAGGGGCGGCTGGACCGGGCACTGGAGTTCCTGCCCACCGACCGCCAGATCCGCGAGCGGCTCTCCGCCGGGCGCGGTCTGACCCAGCCCGAGCTGGCCGTGCTGCTGGCCTACGTCAAGATCACGGTGGCCGATGAGCTGATCACCACCGGGCTGCCCGACGACCCGTACCTCCAGCGGCTGCTGCACGCGTACTTCCCGCAGGCGCTGCGGCAGAAGTTCCCCGAGTACATCGACGGCCACGCCCTGCGGCGCGAGATCATCACCACGGTGCTGGTCAACGACACCGTCAACAGCGCCGGGTCGACCTTCCTGCACCGGATGCGGGAGGAGACCGGGGCCTCCACCGAGGAGGTCGTGCGCGCCCAGACCGCGGCCCGCGCGATCTTCGAGCTGAACCAGGTGTGGGACGAGGTCGAGGCGCTGGACACGGTCGTCGACGCCGACATCCAGACCCGGATGCGGCTGCACTCGCGGCGGCTGGTCGAGCGCGGCACCCGCTGGCTGCTGAACAACCGGCCGCAGCCGCTCGCGCTGGCCGAGACGATCGACTTCTTCAGCGAGCGGGTCGGCACGGTCCGGGCGCAGCTGCCCAAGCTGCTGCGCGGCTCCGACATCGAGTGGTACCAGCGGATCTACGACGACCTGACCGGGGCGCACGTCCCGGAGGACCTGGCCACCCGGGTGGCGGGCTTCTCCTCGGCCTTCCCGACGCTGGACATCGTGGCCATCGCGGACCGCACCGGCAAGGACCCGCTGGCGGTCGCCGAGGTCCACTACGACCTGGCCGACCGGCTGCGGATCAGCCAGCTGATGGACCGCATCATCGAACTGCCGCGCGCGGACCGGTGGCAGTCCATGGCCCGGGTCTCCATCCGTGAGGACCTGTACGCGGCCCAGGCCGCCCTGACCTCCGATGTGCTGTCGGTGGGCAACGGCGGCTCCACGCCCGAGCAGCGCTTCAAGGCGTGGGAGGAGAAGAACGCCGCGATCCTGCAGCGGGCCCGCACCACCCTCGATGAGATCCAGGCGTCGGAGACCTTCGACCTGGCCAACCTGTCGGTCGCGATGCGGACGATGCGGACGCTGCTGCGCACCCACAGCTGACGCCATCCGCGTACGGCTCAACGCGCCCCCGGTGGACTTCATGTCCGCTGGGGGCGTTTGTCACCCGCTTGGCCGCCCCTCCGTCGACCGGGCGGGCGTATCGGGACGAACCCACCTAGCGTGGGTGGTCAGTGAGTGCTTCGCGCCTCGAACCGCCACCGCGTCCCGAGGAGCCTTATGCCCCGCTTCACCATCGTCATCGCCGCCTATCGCGTCCAGGGCTATCTGAGCGCCTGCCTGGACTCCGTGCTGACGCAGTCGTACACCGATCTCGAGGTGGTCGCCGTGGACGACCGCTCACCGGACCACTGCGGCGCGATCATCGACGCGTACGCGGCGCGCGACAGCCGGGTCGTGCCCGTGCACCAGCGGGTCAACTCCGGCCCCGGCCGGGCCCGTAACGCCGGGGTGGAGCGGGCGAGCGGGGACTATCTGCTCTTCCTGGACGGCGATGACACCCTCGCCCCGGGCACCCTCCAGGGCCTCGCCGACCGGCTCGCGCTCACCCACGACCCGGAGATCCTCTACTTCAACCACGTCCGCACCTACTGGTCGGAGCGCCGGGCCCCCAGCCTCTTCGGGGAACTGCTGGCCTCGGCGGGCACCGACGTCTTCTCCGCCGTCGAACGCCCGGAATTCCTGCGGCTCTTCGCGATGTCGTCCAACCGCGTCTACCACCGGGATTTCTACATCCGGCACGGCTTCGCGTTCAGCGAGGGCATCTACGAGGACGCCCTGCTCTCGTACAAGACGATGCTCACCGCGCGGCGAATAGCCTGTGTGGACCTGGTGGGCCTGGAATACCGGCAGCGGCGGGTCGGGGCCAGTACGGGAAGCCCCGGCGAGAAACACTTCGTCATCTTCCAGCAGTACGCCCGGCTCTTCGACTTCCTCGACGACCGGCCGCAGCTGAATCCGCTGCGCCCGCTGCTCTTCGAGCGGGCCGTATCGCATTTCCTGTTCTGTCTGGACCGCACGTCCCGGGTGGCGTCGGCGGACCGGCCGCGCTTCTTCGCACGGGCCGCCGAGTGGTACCGCGCCCATCTCCCGGCCGGGTTCACCCCGCCGGTCGAGGGCCGTTGGCGTTTCGAGGCGCTGTCGTCCGGCTCGTTCCTCCGCTACCGGGAGCACGAACTGGCCGTACGGGCCGCCGCCGGGGCCCGCAAGCTGCGCCGGACCGTCCGGCCGCCGCTGGCGGCGCGTGCCAAGCGGGGCCTGTACCGGCTGCACCGGCAGCGGCCCGTCGACCCCCACCTGGCCGTCTACTCCGCGTACTGGGGCCGTGGGGTGCTGTGCAATCCGGGCGCGATCTACCACAAGGCGCGGGAACTGGCGCCGGAGGTCCACGGGGTGTGGGCGGTCAGGAAGTCGGAGATCGAGAACCTTCCGGAGGGCGTCGACTACGTCGTCACCGGCACCCGCGACTTCTATCGCACGGTGGCCCGCGCGAAATACCTCATCAACAATGTCAACTTCCCCAATGAGGTGGTGAAGCGGCCGGGCACGGTGCATCTGCAGACCTTCCACGGCACCCCGCTCAAATGCATGGGCCTGGATCAGCAGCGCTATCCCGCCGCCGCGGGCGGGATGAGCTTCGGCAATCTGCTCAAGCGCATCGACCGCTGGGACTTCGCCCTCTCCGCCAATCCGCACTCCAGCCAGATCTGGGAGCGGGTCTACCCCGCCGCGTACCGGCTGCTGGAATACGGATATCCGCGCAATGACGTCTTCTTCACCGCGACGGAGGAGGACATCCGGCGGATCCGTGAGGAGTTGGGCATCCCGGCCGGGAACACCGCCCTCCTCTACGCGCCCACCCTCCGCGACTACCAGAAGGGGTTCACCCCCCGGCTGGACCTGGAGCGGCTCAGCCGCGAACTCGGCCCGGAGACCACGCTGCTGGTGCGGGCCCACTACTCCTACCGGCCGGATGACGATCTGGCCCGGCTCCAGGAGGCCGGGCTGGTGATCGACGTCTCGCGTCACCGGTCGGTGGAGGAGCTGTGCCTGGCGGCCGACGCGCTGATCACCGACTACTCGTCGATGATGTTCGACTACGCCGTGCTGGACCGGCCCGTCGTGATCTACGCCGACGACTGGGACGTCTACCGCTCCTCCCGCGGCGTCTACTTCGACCTGCTGTCGGGGTCCCCCGGCGAGACCCCGGGGGCCGTCGCCCGCACCGAGCGGGAGCTGGCCGAGGTCTTCCGCGAGGGCCGCTGGCGCGACGCGGACGCGACCGCGCTGCGCACCGCCTTCCGGGCCCGCTTCTGCCGGTTCGACGACGGCCACGCGGCCGAGCGGGTGGTGCGGGCCCTGATGCTGGGCCAGGACCTCGCGCTCCCGCTCGCCCCCACGCCACAGCCGCAGCCGCGGCCCCTGGCGGACTGCGCGGACAGCGCGGACTGCGCGGACAGCGCGGGCAGCGTGGACAGCGCGGGCAGCGCCCCGGCGGGGCCGCGCGGCGGCGTTCTCACCGCCGAGTGACCCCGCCCCCGCCCCCGACCCACCCGTCGAGAGCCCGGAGTCAGGAGGCCGTCATGTCCGCTCTGTCCCGACCTCGTGTCAGTGTGATCATCCCCGCCTACAACGCCCTGCCGGAGCTGACCCGGGCCGTCACCTCCGCGATGGACCAGACTCTCGGCCAGGACCGGGTCGAGATCATCGCGGTGGACGACGGTTCGACCGACGGCACCGGCGAGGAGCTGGAGCGGCTCGCCCGCACCTGCGCCGCGCTCCACGTCATCCACCAGGAGAACTCCGGCTGCGCGGGCGTCCCCCGCAACACCGGCCTGGACCACGCCCGGGGCGACTTCGTCTTCTTCCTCGACTCCGACGACTATCTGGGCCCGGACGCGCTGCGCCGCATGGTCGCCATGGCCGACGCCCACGGCACCGACATCGTCCTCGGCAAGATCGCCTCGGTGGGCGGACGGGCCGTGCCCCGGGCCGTCTTCCAGCGCAATCAGCCCCGTACGGACATCTTCTCCTCCCACGCCTATCTGACCCTGGGCCCGTGGAAGCTGTTCCGCCGCTCCCTCATCGAGCGGCTGCGGCTGCGCTTCCCGCCCTACCGCAACTGCGAGGACAAGCCGTTCACCGCGGCCGCCTACCTCAACGCCTCCGGTATCTCGGTGGTCGCCGACTACGACTGCTACTACGTCCGCTACCGCGAGAACCGCACCAACCTCACCCTCACCGCCTCCGACCTCGCCCACCGCATGGACGGCACCCGGCTGTGCTTCGAGACCGTGGCCCGCTATCTGGAACCGGGCCCGCGCCGGGACCAGATCATGCGCCGCCATGTGGAGTGGGAGCTGTGCGGTCCGCTGCGCGCCCTGCTGCCCCGCGAGAGCGAACGGGACGCGCGGGAGACGTTCTTCCCGGAGTTCCGGCACTGGGCGAGCACCTGGGTGACCGACGCCCTTTTCCAGCGGCTCGGCGCCCCCGACCGGCTGCTGATCCATCTGCTGCGCGCCGACCGCTTCGACGATGTGCTGACCGTGGCCCGGAACGCCGGAGAGGACGAGCGGCGCGGCCATCTCGTCGACAAGGGCCGGGTCTACTGGCTGCACCCGTTCTTCCGCGACCACGCCGCCGCCGTCCCCGACATCTGCTTCGACGTGACCGACCGGCTGCCGGTCCAGCACCACCTGGAGGCGGCGAGCTGGCACGGCGGGGTGCTGCGGCTCGCCGGGCACGCGTACGTCGAGGACGTCGACTCCCTCGACCCGGCCACCGAGATCGTGCTGCGCAAGTACCGGGCCGACCGCCCCGAGGTCCGGCTGCCCACCACACCCTGCCTGTCCGCCCATCCGCTGCCGGGGGAGGGGCGGCGGTACGAGATGGCGGGCTTCACCGCCGAGATCGACCCGGCCACCGCGGACGGCGGCGCCCCGCTGGAGCGGGGGCTGTGGAACATCTACCTGGACGTCCGCGCCCAGGGCGTCAGCCGTACGGTGCGGTTCGGCAACCGCCGCGAGGGCGGTGAGGTCACCCATCCCACCCGGCGCCGCGTCACCACCTCCCAGGGCCCGGTGACGGTGGTGCCGTACTTCACCCCGTACGGCAATATCTCGCTCGACGTCGGCGAGGTGGCCCATCCCGTCGACCCGCCCTGCCAGGTGCTCCGGACCATCTGGCGCACCCGCAGCACGCTGCTGGTCGGCGGACGGCTGACCGAGGAGGCGGTGCGGGACGGCGGGGCGCTGCGGCTGCGCGCCGAGACCGGGACGGGCGCGGTGCACGAGGTGCCGGCGCGCGGTGAACAGGGCGGCTCGGTGAACGTCTTCACCGCCCGGCTGCCGATCGGGCGCCTGGGACCGGGCTGCTGGACGCTGACGCTGATCATGGAAGGACCCGGGGAGGACGCGCCGCGCCGCACCGCGATCGTGCCGTACTTCGACCGGCTGCCCGCCACCCGCTGGCTCCGCTTCGGCTGCCGTCCGTACTACGCCAAGCCGGTGGCCCTGGGCCCGACCCGGGCCCTGGGCCTGGAGGTGGCTCCGATCAAGGTCGTCACGGGGGTGCGGCGGCGGCTGGGACGGTGAGCCGCGCCGCCGGGCTCACTGGTTCAGCCCCAGCCGGTTGCGTACGGCGGCGAGCAGCCGGACCGGGGCCACCCGCAGCTCCAGGGTCACCTCGCCGCGCCCCATGAGCGGCTTGGCGTAGTACGGACGCCCGCGCCGCACCCAGCGGGCGCCGGGCAGCCGGGCGGGCGGTGGCACGGGCGCGGCGGGCGCGGTGCGCCCCGGGGCCTGGCCGTCGTCGCCGGGGGCGACGACGGCCAGCGTCACCGTCCACCGGCCGCGGCCCAGGTCCCGCACCGGCAGCCGGGCGGTGAAGGCGCCCGCCGGATGCCCCGCGGCGAACCGCACCGGCTGGTCGAAGATCCGTCCGTCGGTGTGCTCGGCGCGCAGCCGCAGCAGCCGCCCGCGCGCCGGGGTGCCGGGCGGCAGCAGCCGTCCGGCGACGACGAGGGTGCCCTTGTCCGACGGGTGCCACACGGCCTCCGTCACCTCACAGGGCGCCCCGCGCGGGGCCGGGCCGATGTCGAGGGAGAGATTGCGGTACGGGCTGGTGAAGTACGGCGTGACCCGGGCGCGCAGCCCCGGCCCGGCGGCCACCACCCGGCGCGCGGTGCCGATGTCGAGCAGGTCGTCGTGGTGGTTGCCGAACCGCACCGTACGGCTGATGCCCTGGGCGCGGACGTCGAGGAAGACGTCCCAGACCCCGGGCCGCAGCGGGGTGCCGCCGTCGGCGGTGGCGATGTCCACGTCCGCCTCGAACCGCGCGGGGTCGTCCTCGGCCGTGGCCTCCACCGGGATCCGCACCTCGTCCCACGCCTCGCGGCGGCGCAGCACCAGCTCGGCGCGGTCCTCCTCGGGGTCGGCCGCCAGCCCGTCGATGGCCGCCCGGCCGCGCACCCGCAGGGTGCTGCGGCCGTGCCAGCCGGCGCCCGCGAGGTGGTGCCGGACCGGCAGCCGGTCGGTGACGTCGAAGCAGGCGTCGGGGACCTCGGCGTCGGGGTCGCGGAAGAAGGGGTGCAGCCAGTAGACGCTGCCCTTCTCCACCAGGTGGCCGCACCGGGCGTCCCGCTTGGCGGTGCGCACGACGGACAGCAGATCCTCGAAGCGGCCGGTGCGCAGCAGATGGACCATCAGCCGCTCGGGCGCGGTGAGGGTGCGGAAGAGCGCGTCGGAGCAGTGGGCCAGCGCCCAGCGGCGCAGCTCGGGCAGGAACCGCTCGCGGACCTCGGTCTCGTCCTCGTGCGGCAGTGCGCGCAGGGCCGGGCACAGCTCGCGCCGGATGTGGTGGCGCATCACCGCGTCGCGGCGGGTGCCGGTCCGGGTGTGCCGGGCGGCGGTCTCGAACAGCGGGCGCATGGCCTCGACGCGCTCGGCGAGACCGGGGGCGGCGCGGCCCGGGTTCGGGCCCAGGTGGTAGCAGTCGTAGTCGGCGACGACGGAGATCCCGGAGGCGTTGAGATAGGCGGCCGCGGTGAAGGGCTTGCCCTCGCCGTGGCGGAGGTGGGCCGGGAAGCGCAGCCGCAGCCGCTCGATCAGGGAGCGGCGGAAGAGCTTGCAGGGTTCCAGGCTGGCGTAGGCGTGGGAGCTGTGGATGTCGGTGCGGAGCTGGTTGTGGCGGAAGACCGCCTTGGGGACGCCGCGCCCGTCCGGGGAGACCATCTTGCCCAGGACCACGTCGGTGCCGTTCTGGTCGGCCATCGCGACCATGCGGCGCAGCGCGTCGGGCGCCAGCCGGGCGTCGGCGTCCAGGAAGAAGACGAAGTCGCCGGTGGCGCGGGCAAGTCCGGTGTTGCGGGGGCCGCCGGCGCCGCCGCGGCAGGGGTGGGGGTCGCGGACCACATGGAGCGAGGGGCACCCGGCGGCGAGCCGGTCCAGCTCCTCCGCGGTGCCGTCGGCCGATCCGTCGTCGACGGCGATGATGTCGAGGCGGCTGAGCCCGAGGGTCTGCTCCATGGCGGAGGTGACGGCCCGGGTGATTCCGGGCATGGCGTCACGGGCGGGGACGATCACGCTGACACGGGGAGGCGGGCCGGGGCGGTGATTGCGCGGCATGCTGGCTCCGGAGAGTGTGCGGGGGGCTCAGGAGGCGTGAGAGAGGGGGGCTCCTGGGGGCGGGGCCTGGGGTGGAAGCTCATGGTGAGGGCCTGGGGTGAGGTCCGGGTGTGGGAAGTGCTGCTACCGGGTGACGTACATGTGGGGTGTCGTGTTACCGGGTGCCGTACGGGTGGGGTGTCGTGTTACCGCGTGACGCACATGGGGGATGCCTCGCCACTGGGTGGATGTCTCGCCACTGGGTGGATGTCTCGCTACCGGGTGGATGTCTCGCTACCGGGTGATGGACCAGCGTCCGGCGCCGGGCGGCGGGGCCGTGTGGAGGTCGCGCAGCCGGACGACCGCCTCTCCCTTCTCGGCGAGCGCGTCGACGGCGTCGGTGAAGCGCTGGATGGACGGTGGTGTGGCGGGGCCGAGGAGAAACTCCTTCACCTCGCGGCGGGCGGTGCGCAGCTCGTCGAGGGAGGGGTCGAAGAGCGGGCGCAGGAGGTTCTGCATTGCTGATGCCCCGGGACCGAGCGGATAGGCCGCCCTGGCCATGACGTTCTGCCGCCGGAACTCCTCCTCGCCGAGCCCCGCCGGGGCGGTGAGGGCGTACGGCTTGAGGGTGGCGAGGAAGTCGCCGACCACGTCGGAGGGGTCGCCGATCAGCAGATCGGCCTGGTCGAAGCAGGAGTGGAGGGTGGGGGTGTCCCCCTCGATCACCTGGTGGAGCCAGGGCGGTGAGGCCGCCCAGTGGGCCTGGTGCCACTCCCGGCGCAGCCCCTCCGCCTCGGTGAGCAGGGCCGGGTCGGGTGCGGCGCGGTCCCTGGTGAGCATGGCCTCGTCGGCGTCCGCCCGGCGCAGCCGGGCGTCGAGCGCGGCGATGCGCTTGGTCAACTCGGCGCGGTGGCGGGCGGCTTCGGTGCGGAGGGCTTCGGCGCGGAGTGCTTCGGTGTGCGGGGTGCCGGTGTGCGGGGCCTGGGTGTCGTCGGGCTGCTCGCGGATGGCGTCCGCGGTTACGGCGTCCCCGCCGAGGGCTTCGGCGGCGAGGGCGTCCGCGCTGAGGGCGTCGGCCGCGAAGGTGCCCTCACCGAGGGCGTTCGCGGCGCGCCGCTCGTTCGCGGCCTGGATCAGGGCGACGATACGGCGGTGGGCGGCGAGGTCCTCGGGGGAGCGGTGGCCGGTGGGCGGATGCGGCCGGTAGAGCAGCCGGACCGGGGGCTCGCTCGCCAGCAGGGCTCGTACGATCGGCTCACCCGCCGCGAGGTCACGGGTGGGCGCGTACAGCACGGTGGGCATGGGCGCGGGTGCGGGCATGGACGTGGACGTGGGCGCGGGGCCGGGGGCATGGCCGGGGCCCGCGACGCGCAGACCGTCGAGCTGGGGACGGCCGATCTCCACGATGTCGGCGTCCTCGACACCGACCGCGGCCTGCACATAGCGGCGGCGGCCCGCCTCGCCCGCGACCCACACCTGGTCGTAGACCTTGCTGTACGGATCCACGGCCGCGGTCTCGTCGCCGTCGCCGGGGGCCAGGAAGACGTGCTGCATGGTGGGGATCCGCAGGAGGTGGATGTTCCGGCCGGTGTTGGCGGGGTAGAGCGCGACCCGCACCCCGCTCAGGTCCAGCTGCGACAGATGGGCGGCGCTCGGCACGCACAGCACCGGCAGCGGGGTCGGCTCCAGGGCCTCCAGCAGCTCCCGTTCGCGCAGGATGACCAGGGACGGGGTGTGCAGCGCGGCCACGGGCCCCAGCCATCGGGTGACCTGGTCGGCGCGTTCGCGCGGGCCGGAGAAGTAGAGCACCGTGCGGGGGCGGTGACCGATCAGCCAGGCGTCCACCTCGGCCAGCACCTCGGCGGCGCCGGGCAGCCGGCGGGTGGCCCGGACGAGATACGGGACGAGTGCCACCACCGTGATCAGGGAGGACCCGGCGGCGAGGGTGAGCGCCGCCACCACCCAGCGGGCGTCACCGGTCGTCAGCGACGCGGTGAGCCCGAGCAGGGCGGACAGCTCGTAGACCAGGATCCGCTGACCGGGCCATTCGGTGAGTCTGCGGGGTGGCCGGTCGCTGATGTTCAGTCGGCGCAGATCGATGTTGCGGGCCGCGACCGCGAGGGCGCGGCGGCGCCGGATGAGGGTGGTGAGCGCGGCGTGCAGGGCCTGCCCGGCGAGCAGACACAGCACCAGCGTCATGGCCGCGGCCAGCCCGATGGGCCCGGTGACATGGAGTCGGCCGAGCAGCAGGAGCAGCAGGACGCAGCGGAACTCGAAGCGTGACGTGGCGCCCATGTGGAGCCGCCCCAGACGGGTCATCAGCCCCGGCGCGGTGCGGTGCAGCAGCAGCTCGCAGCCGCATCCGGCCAGCCCGGCGGCCGCGAAGACCCCTCCGGCGCCGGTGAGCGCCGCCACCGCCATGGCCACCAGACACCCGGTCAGCGCGGCGAAGGCCACGAGATCGCGGGGGCTTTCGATACCGAGGCGGTTCATGACGCGTGCCCTTCGCGGCGGATGAGTCGTTCTGACTGCACACTGTAGGTGAATAGTCCTATTTATGCCTTTTGGTGTGATGTGGCGTGCTGCGGTGTGGAGTGGGCGAGGTGAGGCTGAGCGTGCGGAAGCGCGGGATCTCCGAACCAACGGCGGTCGTGCTCCCGACGGCCGTCATGCTCGGGCTGGGGCTGTGGGGCCTGGACCGGGGCACGATGTGGCGCGATGAGTCCGCGACGTACCAGATGGCCCGGCGGACCGTCCCTCAGATCCGCGACGCGCTCGGCACGGTGGACGCCGTCCACGGGCTCTACTACCTGCTGATGCACCCGATCCTGGCCCTGCGGCCCTCCGAGGTGACCCTGCGTCTGCCCTCGGTACTCGCCGCCGTGGCCGCCACCGCCCTCGTCGCCACCCTGGGCTGCCGCCTCGCCCGCCCCCGGGTGGGCCTATGGGCCGGGCTCCTCTACGCGACCACGCCGGTGGTCACTCACTACGCCCAGGAGGGCCGCTCCTACGCGATGGTCGCGGCGAGCGCGGCGGGGGCGACGTACCTGCTGGTGGGCGCGGCGGGGCTGGCGACCGGCCGGTCGGACGGCCGGGCGGACGGCCGGCGGGACGGCCGGGCGGGCGGCCGGGCGGACCGGTCCGCGAGGGGGCCGGCCCTCGGGCCCGGTCCCGTGCCGGGTGCGACCCCCGCGCCAACGCCCACGCCCACGCCCGCCCCCGGTCCCCACGCGGCGTCCCGCCCGGCTGGGCCCGCGGACGAGGCGGCGTCGGCCACACGGGTCGGTTCGGCCGTACCGGTCCGCGACGAAGTGCCCCGCCTGGCGCCGGGTCCGGGCGGGCCCGAAGCGAGGGGGCACGCGGCAGGGTGGCGCTGGGCCGCGTACGGGGGCGTGGTGGCCGCGACCGCGCTGCTGCACGTCTTCGCGGTGCTCATGCTCACCGCGCACGCGTTGACGCTGCTCCTCTCGCGTGCCCCGCGCCGTGTGTGGTGGGGCTGGGGGAGCGCGGCGGCCGGGGCGGTGGGGGTGGTGGTGCCGCTGGCGGTGGTGGCACGGCGGCAGAGCGCGCAGCTCGCCTGGATGAGCCATCCGACGCCGGGTCGGCTGTGGGCGGTGGTCGAGAAGTTCGCGGGCCCCAGCGCGCTCGTCCTCGCCGTCAACCTCCTGCTGATCGTGACCGCCGTGATCCGCCCCCGCCGGACGGCGCTGACCGCGGTCGCCCTCCCCCTGATCTGCGTCCCGCCCGTCCTCCTCTTCGCCCTGGCCCTCCACCGCCCCTGCTTCCACGAGCGCTACCTCCTCTTCGCCCTGGCGGGCGTCCCCCTGCTGGCCGCGGCGGGGTTGGACCGGCTGGCGGGGGCGGCGGCGGGCCGGCTGGTCGGGGCGGAGGCCCGGCGCCACCGCGCCGTGGCCGCCGCGGCCGGGGCCCTCGTGGTCGGCTGCGCGTTCGTCTGGCAGCTCCCGCTGCACCAGCGGGAGCGGGAGCCGTTGAGCCGTCAGGACGACCTGGCGGCGCTGTCCACCGCGGTGGGGCGGCTGACCCGGCCGGGTGAGCCGGTGCTGTACGACCCGCCCAAGGAACGGCGGATCGCGATCGCCTACCCACGCCCCCTCGCCGGGCTCCGCGACATCGCGCTGAGCACCCCCGGCCCGGCCTCCGGCACGCTCTACGGGGTGGACGTCGGCCCCGCCGAGCTGCTGCGACGGCTGGCCGGGGCGCGCTCGGCATGGCTGATCGCGGCCGATGAACCGGAGGCACGCCGCTCGAAGGCGGCCGTGCTGACGGGGCACTTCCGGCTGGCGTACTCGCTGTGCCTGCCCGGTATTCGCCTGGAGCGCTACGTGCGGGCGGTCTAAGCTCTGCGGATGACCTTGGAATGGGAACAGGTAATCGTTCATTCGGAAGATCCGGTGGCCCTGGGGCAGTGGTGGGCCGAGGCTCTTGGCTGGGTTGTGGTCTACTCCTCCGATGACGAGTTCGAGATCCGTCCGGAGCCGGATCGCCTGCCAGGGTTGGACTTCGTCCGGATCGCTGAGAGCAAGAAGGCCAAGAGCCGACTGCATCTCGACTTCAGGCCTGATGACCAGGACGCCGAGGTGGCTCGTCTGGTGGCGCATGGCGCACAGCGTGTCGATATCGGCCAGGGTGAGCAATCGTGGATCGTATTGGCGGATCCCGAAGGCAACGAGTTCTGCGTCCTCGCCCAGCGCCGCCAGTAAGCGCCCCCGCGCAGCGAACCGCCGTTATCCAGGCCCTTCCGGCGTCTGAGGAGCGGAGCCCCGGCGGTGGTGAGGGGGCGGAGCCCCCTCTTTCGGGAAGGGGCGGGATGTCGCTGACCTTTCTTGGCAACCCCCGTGTACTGGCCGGACGAAACTCGCAGGTCAACCGGGCTGTGACGCTGCCAACCCTTCTTGGCGGCCCCTCGGCACCGGGAAGTCACGGAAGCGAGCGAGGCGGCGCGGTGTTGTGGGTCGCCGTGGGGCGGGCAGGTTCCCTGTGAGAGCTGGGCCGAGTGCGCTCGGGTCCTGCGCCTGTTCCGTTCGCCCTGGGCGTCCGGGCGTCTGGACCTACCATCGGAATACAGCAGCCGGAGCGAACGCACTGGGGTGATCGTGAGCAACTGGGCGGACCTTACGAACGGCAAGCGCATCAAGCACCTGCGGGGCTCCGATCTGACGCAGCAGGGACTCGCCGATGCATCGGGGCTGTCCCTCGCCCTGGTGCAGAAAGCCGAGCAGGACCGCGGCGAGTTGTCCGTCGGTTCTCTGCTCAAGCTCGCCCACGCGCTGAATACGGACGTATCCGTGATCCTGGGCCAGCAGGCGCCGCGCCGGGGGATGAACCAGGACACCAGGGTCGCTCTGCGGCGGCTCTCCGACGCGGTGCACGACAGCGCTCTCGGGGACTGGGACGGCACCGGGGAGCCGAGCCCGGTTGATGAACTGTCGGCTGTCGGCGATCGCGTGTGCGCCGCCTACTGGCAGGGCCATTACGTGGAGTTGAGCGAACTCGTCGCCAGGGTGTTACTTGAAGGCAGCTTTCAGTACGGGCAAGCGACGGGACACGAACGTGAGCGGCTGGCCGTGGTCCTGGCCGATAGCTACCGGTTCGTCTCCTCGACCGCGATCCTGTTGGGGCAGCGTGATCTCGCGCTGAGCGCGCTCACCTCAGCGTATCGCCTGGCAGAGGACTCCGGAGATGCCGTGTTGGTCGCGCTCTTGGGATCGACGCTGTCATGGATTCACCTACGGAGTGCGAAGGTTCCTCGGGCGATTGCCGTCGCGGAGCGTGCGGCCTCGCGGATCGAGCCGTCACTCAGCAAAACGCCCCGCCCTGAGCTGTTTGCGTATGGTCACCTCATGATCTCTGCGGCCGTTGGTGCCTCACGCTGTGGTGACGCCGCATCCGCAGATGACTATCTGTCGCAGGCGCAGGCCGCAGCGGCTCGGCTCGGTCGCGACGAGCTGGTGCACGGCACCTTTTTTGGCCCCACTACCGCGAACACCGAGGCCGTGGGAATCGCTGTGGCGCTTGGGAACTATGGACAGGCGCTGAAGCTCATCTCACGTACTGAGCTGCCTGGCGCCATGCCAAGGGTCGTCCGCAACCGCTACAAGCTTGACGTTGCCCTCGCGCAGTGCGCCGTTGGCCTTCACGACCAGGCGGGCGACACGCTGATCGAGGTAGGGCTCGACGCTCCGGAGTGGGTCAAGCATCAGGCCCTGCCCGGGGTCATCGGGAAGCGTCTGGCAAAGGTCTCAACGGCGCGCGTCCGGAGGATCGGTGAAGTGATCGGCGTGCCCTTGATCGCGTGATTCCTACGGAGCGTACGAGTTGAGGCCGGGCGACCTCGCCCGGCCCTACCCGGCATCCCTTCACTGTGGGTGGTCATTCGAGCACGATTGATGCATGGTCAGCAACACGATCGAGCAGAGGCAGGGACAGACCAGGTCCCATCGAACTGGCAGTGACCTGAGACGGCGCCAGGCACTCGCTGACGCGGCGGCGGGTATCTCGCCGGGCGAGGCCGCTGTACCGGCCGAGGCCGCGAAGATCGAGCGGTTCCGGTGCGTGCTCTACCTGTGCGGTGCTCCCAACACGAACATCGCGGGACCTCGCCAGGAGTGCACGGAGTACGCCGAGGCGTTCGGGTGGGAGATCACGGACGTGATCGAGGAACGCGTGGGGTTGCTGCCGCCGCAAGGGCGTGACGGGTTGAGGCAGGCCGTCGAGTGCATCAAGAGCGACGAGGCCGGGGCGGTACTCACGGCGTGGCGCTCGATGATCTCGTCTGTTCCGCAGGAGTACGACGAGGTAGCACGCGAGATCGAGAAGGCGGGCGGCTTCCTGCACGTCAAGGACTCGGCGCGCAACGAGCAGGGGGCAGCGCGGTGACCCGGCGCGTGTTCCGTTACGTCCCGTTCACCATCGAGCAGGACCAGACGGCAGAGCCGGAGTACGAGGCTCGGTGCGTATCCGGTGACGAAACCGAGTGTGGTGCGGAGTCCGGCACGCACCGCGACCCGGGGCCGGTCGAGGAGTGGCAGCGTAGGCGCACGCAGGAGACCGGACACCGGCGCTACCGCCGCAACTTCGGCGGCTACGCGGTGATGCGGCCCCCGGCGGAACTTGCCGAACTTGCGCGGTTGACCGGGGGCACGGCGTGACGTTCGCCCCGGCCGTCGCGCGCCCGTGGCGCGATGTATGGCCGCTCATCGCGCAGGCGGACGACGGGAACCAGTGGGTGACCGGTGTCTGTTGGCTGTACTGCCGACGGGAGGGCGTGCGCGTGCTGTGGGTCGGCTCCGTGACCACGCCCGGTGCGACGGGCGACGTGTACGCGTGCGGCCCGTGCATCGCGGAGCTTGACCACATGGTGCGCGTTCAGTCTCATGACCGGGACCGAATCGCCGACCGCGCCGTACAGTCCGCCACGCTCACCGTGCCCGCGCGCACACTCCCACCGCGCACACTCCCACCGCGCGCTCTGCCCGCAGGCGCGTCCGGGGGCCGTCACCGACTGCCCCGCCGCTGAAGACTCCGCCCCCTGCCGGGGATGGCCTGTTGACCGGGTTTCCCACACCGAACCCCCGGCAGGGGAGCGGGTACCGCCCCGCCCCGGTTGGATCACCGCCCGTGACCCTTGGACAGGTCGAGCGCCACCGGGGCGGGTCACATGCAGCGTTGAAATCGACACCACGGAGGTACGCAGCATGAGCACCGCGACCGCTCCCGCAATCCCGTTTGGTGTACGGCACTTGGTATCGCCGCCGCCGAACACGTCGGAAGCCCTGGTCATCACGTTCAGCGAGTCGCTTCAGCTCAACGTGTCCGCCCAGGGCAACCCGTGGCACGCATTATCCGCGAACAAGCCGGAGACGCAGACAGAGACCAGCAACGGCGACGGCAGCGCGCCGGGCTCCGACAGCGGAACCGACCTGTACTGACATGGGTACCGTCCTCATCCTCACCGGCCGGGACGATCTGACGGCCGACGCGGTGGTTGAGGAACTGGCGAAGCGCGGTGAGAACGTCGTCCGGTACGACACGGCCGACTTTCCCACCGCTTCCCGCCTGGCCGTCTCCCTCACGGGGGACGGCTGGGCGGGCTCCCTCACTGGTTCCCGCACGCTCCGCCTTGAGACCGTGAAGTCGGTGTGGTGGCGCCGACCCAACGAGTTCGTCACCCCCGACGACTGGCCGGGCCATGCGCAGGCTCTCGCCGTCTCGGAAGCCCGATCCGGCGTGCTCGGCGTGCTCGGCTCCCTGCCCGTGCGCTGGATCAATCACCCCGCCCACGACTCCGCCGCGAGCTACAAACCCCGGCAACTCGCCGTAGCGGCCCGCGTAGGGCTGGACACCCCGCGCACCATCATCACGTCCGATCCGGAGTACGCACGCGTGTTCATGGGCGCGGACGAAGTGATCTACAAAGGGCTCGGCGGGGGCGTGCTCGGGCCGGATAGACAGCGGCAGTTCCTTCCCGTCGTGCGCGCCTCCGCCGGCGACCTGGACGACGGAGTCACCGGGACCGCGCACCTGTTCCAAGAGAACGTCGAGAAGGCGTATGAAGTCCGCCTTACCGTCATCGGAACCCGCATGTTCCCGGTCGCCATCCATGCCGGGAGCGAAGCCGCCAAACTCGACTGGCGCACCGATTACCGCTCGCTGACGTACGAACGCGTGGAGCTGCCTTCGGAGGTAGAGAAGGGGGTGCGCAGGCTCATGGATGAGCTGGGGCTCTTCTTCGGCGCGCTGGACTTCGTCGTCACCCCTGACGGGCGGTGGAAGTTTCTGGAGGTTAACCCCAACGGCCAATGGCACTGGATCGCTGTCAAGGCGAACGTTCCGCTCGTGGGAGCCATGGCCGACGCACTGCAAGGAGAAGCCGAATGCCTGTAACCGACCCGTGGACCGACGCCGCGAGGGCGCTGGCCGACAAGGTGACCGCCAACGCCGCTGAATGGCATGAAGCCGTCAGCGTGACGCCCCGTCATCTGCTCGTGCCGCAATGGTGGGAACGCATCCCGAACAGCCCCGCCGAAGAATGGGAACTGGTCGCTCACACTGAAGATGCCCCGGCCCGGGTCGCAACGGCCTACAGCGATGCGACCCTCGTCACCCGCGTCGGCCCCCGCCATGCCGACCACGCCAAGCCGGACGAGAAGGCGACCGGTAGCCCCACGTCGTCATCAACGCTGCCGGGCCTGGTCGTGTCCATGATGCACCGCTTGGACGCAAAGCCGGGGCACAAGGTCTTGGACGTCGGCACAGGCTCCGGCTACGCGCTTGCCCTCTTCGCTCACCGCCTTGGAGACGACCACGTGACGAGCGTGGACGTAGACGCGTATCTCGTGGAGGCCGCCCGCGCCCGCCTGGCTGCATTCGGCCGAACTCCGCGCATCGAGGCGACCGACGCGACCAGGGCTCTCCCCGACTCCGAATACGACCGGATCATGGCCACGGTCTCAGTGCGCCCCGTTCCGGAAACGTGGCTTCATGCGCTGCGTCCGGGCGGCAGGATCGTCACCACGATTGCTCACACGGCCCTGTTGATCACGGCCGACATGGGAGACGACGGCGTCGCACGAGGGAGCGTTCAGCCAGACCCGGCAACGTTCATGGAGACCCGGCAGGAAGCCGACTACCCGCCCAAGCTGAACGACGTGTTCACGTTGGCGCGCGAGGGCGACGGGGAGCAAGTACGGGCGGCCGTTGGCCCTATCCCAGACCTCTGGCAGGAATGGCCGCTCCGATGGCTGTACGAGCTGGACACGCCCGGCGTTGAGACCCGCGCGGTTAAGATGCCGGACGGCCGACGCGTCCTCTGGCTGCTCGCCGCGGACGGCTCGTGGGCGTGCGCGGAGGAAAGCGAAGACGGAGCGGCCGACCTGGTTCACCAGGGCGGCTCGCGTCGGCTCTGGGACGGCCTAGAACGCGTCCGGCGCATGTGGGAGGAGCGGAACCGCTTCTCGCTCCACTCGATGACTGTCGAACTCAACCCGGACAGCGGCGGCACGCTGACAGCCCCGGACGGCACATGGACTTTCACCCTCTGAGTCCATCCGCCGCATGACCGCCCTGCCTGTCCGCCGTTCCCCCGTGGCGGACGGGCAGGGGCCTCTCTCACGCGCCAGGGGCAGGCGTTTCGGGCTGCTGCTCGGCCACGTACGTACCGCGCCCCGACACCGCGTACACGAGTCCTTCCGCAGTTAGCGCGGCAATGGCGCGGCGGACGGTCGGGCGGGAGAGCCCGTAAGTGTCGGCCCACAAGAAAGCCCCGGCAACGACGGGCAAGGTCGTCACCGGGGCGGAGCCCATCAGCTGTGGAAAAACCACCCCACCCACCTCACCCCCGCAACGACCCACTCCCCGTGGCCTCCGCCCCCGGAGCCCGCCGAGCCGGAACAGCGGCGCGGCGCGCCAGCGCGGCGGCGCCCGCCAGCCGCAGCAGCCCCGTAAGAGGGACGCGCGCCGCACCACGCGGCCCCGTACGCGGCACCCGCGGCGAGCGGTACGGCGCGTTCCAGCCGTACGGGAAGGACGCCTTGTCGGTCGTGATGATGTTCGTCGTCTCGTCGCACGCCAGAATCGCGATCAGCCACCGCCGCACCACCCGGTGAAAGGCGGGCGTCAGCGGCCGCGGCGCCAGCAGCCAGTCGCGGCACTGCCCGCTCACCGCGGACCGGTACGTCGTCTCGTCGTAGCGGTGCCACGGCGCCTCCGGGGTGATCGGATGCAGGCCGTAGTCCATCGCGGTCAGCGGCGCCAGCGCGGTGCGCAGCGCGTTGTGGTCCGCCCCCGGCAGCAGTTCGCACACGATCCACGGCCGGTGCCGCCGGATCGTGTCGTACGACCCGCGCAACACCGCCGCCTCGAACGTCTCCACGTCGATCTTGATCACATGCGGCGCGAGACCGCGCTCCCCGGTGAACGCGTCGACCGTCGTGACCGGCACCGTGACCGACTCGGTGTGCCGGCGGTGGGCCGGGTTCAGCGAGTTGGAGGACTCCGACTTGAGCGAGAAGTACAGCTCGGCGGTGCCCGGTTCATCCGCCAGCGCGGTCTGCTGCACCTCGAAGCCGAGCCGGTTGCACTCCCGGATCCGGCGGCACAGCGCGGCCGTCTCCGGCGTCGGCTCGAACGCGATGGCCCGCGGCCCGCGCCCGCCGTCCCCGTACACCGCGCTGATCAGCGCCGAGTACAGCCCGATGTGCGCGCCGATGTCGTACACCGCGCTGCCCTCGGGCGCCTGCTGGGCCAGGGCCAGCAAGGTGGCCTGGGTGGTCGGCTCGTAGCCCGCGAGCCCGGCGCGCCGCAACTGCCGCTGTACGGCGGTCTGTTTGCGGCTGAGCACATTGAGCGCCCGCGGATACGGCCCGCCCGCCTCGAGGACGTCCGGGTTCAGCGGAAGAGTGATGGCGAGGGGCATGGCTGCCGCGTCTCCTGTCGGGTGACGGCCCGCTCCAGCGGGCTGGGGAGGGGGAAGTAGGCGTCGAGGAAGGGGCGGACCAGCGCCAGCTGGTCCTCGAGGTCGTGCTCGGAGGAGACCGTGTCGTTGAGGCAGAACGCCTGGCAGTGGCGGGCCCGCAGCAGTCTGGCCAGCCGGGTGCGGATGGTGGGCTGGGCCAGGTCGAAGTAGTCGTAGCGGAGCTGGGCGGGGACCGCGCGTCCGGTCAGGAACGCGTAGTAGTGGTGGAGCGAGGACGGTACGGAGATGTCCGACGTCGAGCGCACCCGGCTGGCCATGGTCGCGCGGACCGGGTCCGGGAACTCCTTCTCGATCTCGGCGAGCACGCTGGTGCGCAGGGCGTGCGGGGTGTGCTTCATCTTCTGGGTGACGGCCGGGCCGAACCGCTCCTCCAGCAGCGCCCGGTTGTTCTTGCCCGCGGCCGATACGGGCACGTCGCCGGGGCCGACGGGGGTCAGCGGGATCAGCGCGCGGGACGGGAAGAACTTGGAGATGCCGTTGGCCAGGAAGAAGTCCTGCGGGGTGACCGGCGAGCCGAGGAAGACGTCGTCGTTGAAGTAGAGGAAGTGCTCGGCGAGTCCGTCGATGTGGTGCAGCCGGGTCTCGATGGCGTGGGAGTTGAAGGTCGGCAGCACATCGGGGTCGTCGAAGATGTCGTGGTGGTCCACGACGGTGATCCCCGGGTGCGAGGCGGCCAGCCAGTCGGGCACCTGGCGGTCGGTCACCAGATAGATATGGCGCACCCAGGGGGCGTACAGGTACAGCGAGCGCAGCGAATAGCGCAGCTCGTCGCGGTTGGCGTAGCGGGCGGCGTTGGCGGCCTGGGCGTGATAGCCCGTGCCCGCGAGGGCCGCCCGCCGCCGCTGCCACTGCGGATCCGAGCCGTCCACCCAGGTGTAGACGACGTCGATGGGGAAGCGGACCTCGTCCGGCAGCCGGGTCAGGAACTCCGGGCGGGTGCGCACCAGCGGCCCCGGCTGCCAGCCGATGGGCGGGGCGAGCCGGGTGAACAGCTGGTCGGGGGCGCGCACCGGCTCGCCCACGAGCGGTACGGACGCGGTGGTGCGGTTGAAGCGCGGCGCGATCAGCACCCGCTCCTCGCCCTGCCCGCCCGGCTCCCAGAACTCGATGTCGCAGCCGTGCGCCGGGCCGAGGACCAGCCGTCCGCCCGGCCCGGCGTGGAAGCGGGTGAAGCGGACCACGGGGGCGGCGGCCAGCCGCCGCCAGGCCCGTCGCGTACCGCCGAGCCGGGGCGGGGCCGCCGGGTGGCCGCGCCGCGGGGGCAGTGAGACGTAACCGGCCTCGTCGGCGCACAGCGCGGCCAGCGCCTTGACCACCTCGGCCCGCTGATCGGCCCGGACGCCCACGGCCGAGCCGACGTTGCCGTAGCAGCGGACCACGAAGTGGTCGATCCGGGCCCGGTCCAGCGCCTCGCACACCAGCCGCAGATTCTCGGCCCGCGCGAACAGCGGGGTGGGGGAGGGAGTCAGGGTCGCCACGAGGGCGCCACCCCGGCGGTCGGCGATCACCATCCGGCCGGATCCGGCCAGCAGCCCGGCCCGGCGCATCCGGCGCCGCGCCCGGCGCAGCCGCAGCGCGCCGGAGGCGGCCGACAGCCCGCCGAGCCCCCGCATGGCCGCCCGCCGCAGCCCGGGGCCGGTCATGGCGACGACCGCGCGGCGCAGTGGCAGCGGGACCGTACGCCGGTATCCGCGCACCAGCGGCGGCGGATCGGCGAGCCAGGGGCGGGGGGCGGCGGGCGGTGCGGTGAGGGGCATCGTGCGTCCTGGGTCGGGGCGTCGGGACGGTGCGCGAAGGGCCGCGCTGGGGTGCGTCGGGACGGGGCGGGGCGGGGGCGCGGGGGCCGGTGGGGGCTAGTGGGGGCGGCTCCGGTGCGGGAGTGAGGCGACGGGTGCGGGTGCGGATGCGGATGCGGGGGCGGGTGAGGCGGCTGGTGGGGTGCACACGACCCCGGCCCGTGGCGCCGCCGTCGGGGCCTCGACGGGCCGGTCATGGTCGGCCGGAGCGGCGGGGGCGGGCCGGTCATGGTCGGCCGGAGCGACGGGGTCGGGATGGTCATGGCTGGCCGGAGCGACGGGGGCGGGACGGCGCTCGGCGAGCGGGACGACGGGCGGCAGCAGTTCGGGGCGCTCGCCGAGGAACACCCGGCGCACCACGCGCTCGGCCGCCCGCCCGTCGTCGTACGGACAGAAGCGGGCCCGGAACGTGGCGCGCAGCGCGGCCGAGCGCGGACCGCACCAGGCGCCCGTGGTGAAGAGGGCGATCAGCTCGTCCTCGGTGCGGGAGACCGGGCCGGGCGGGGCGGCGGTGATGTCGAAGTACGTGCCGCGGGCGGCGCGATAGGCGTCCCAGTCGTCGGCGTGGATGACGATGGGGCGGTCGAGGTTGGCGTAGTCGAACATGATGGACGAGTAGTCCGTCAGCAGCGCGTCCGCCGCCAGGCACAGCTCCTCCACCCGGCCGTGCCCCGAGACGTCGAGCACCCGGCCGCCGGCGCTCCCCACGGCCCCGTCCGGAGCGTGGAAGTAGTGCGGCCTGACCAGCAGCGTGAACCCGGGCCCCAGCGCGCGGGCCATCCGCTCCGGGTCCAGCCGCGGCACGGGGCGGCGCTGGTAGTCGCGGTGGGTCGGCGCGTACAGCACGGCCACGGTGCCCGCGGGGATGCCGAGCCGGGCGCGCAGCCGGGCCACGTCGTCCTCGGTGGCGTGCTGGAAGACGTCGTCGCGCGGGGAGCCGTAGGGGAGCGTGGTGTAGCCGGAGGGGTAGACCCGCTCCCAGGTCAGGGTGGTGTGGCGGTTCGCGGAGAGGCTGTAGTCCCAGCGGTCCACCCGCTCCAGCAGCTTGCCGAAGTCCATGCCGCGGGCGGCGGCCGGCCGGTCCCGCAGATCCAGGCCCATGTGCTTGAGCGGGGTGCCGTGGTGGGTCTGGAGATGGATCTGCCCGGCTCGTTTCCGCATCCCCGGCGTGAAGTTGACGTTGTTGACCAGGAAGCGGGCACGGGCCAGCGCCGTCCAGTACGCGGCCGAGCCGGGGTGCAGCCGGCGCACCCCGGGCGGCAGCGAGTGGGCGTACGCGGGGGTGGTGATCCAGGCGGTACGCACCCCCGGCACCAGCTCGCGCACCTTGGCCTCGATGGCGGCCGGGTGACAGGCGTAGCCCTTGTGCCAGTACGCGGCGAAGACGGCGAGCCGGGGATCGACGGGGCGGCACAGCTGGACCCGGTAGTGCACCCACAACGCGGCGGCACGCGCCTGCCCGTACGCGACGCGGGCCCACTTGTCGACGCTCCGCCGCGCCCGATCGCCGCCCCGCAGCAGCTGATACACGCGGCCGGCACCCAACCGCAGCAGCAGATACCGCCACCGGGCGCGTCCGGGCGGGGCGGCCGCGCCGTACGGCCGGTAGCGGCGGTGGTGCGCGCCCGCCCGGCGGAAGAACTCGGTCCGGGCCCGCACCGGCAGCCGGTCCGGCGCGGCGGCGATCACGCCGAGGTGATCGACCATCCGGCGGAACAGCGCGGGGCGCCAGTGGGCCAGCTCGGGCCGGGCGTCGAGAAACCGGAACACCCGGTCGTACTGGTCGAACACATCGAGGTGGCGCCGGCTGGTCGTGCGCAGGATCCCGCCGCGCCGCCGCTGCCGGTAGTGGACGCACACCCGGTCAAGGACGGCGATGGACTCCGCGCTGAGCAGCACCGGAAAGGTCCAGGGCGTGTCCTCGTAGAACCCCGGCGGAAAGGCGAAGCCCTCCGCGCGGACGAAGTCCCTGCGGTACGCCTTGTTCCAGGCGACCATCAGCAGCCGCAGCAGCTCCGGCCGCTGATCGAGCCGGAACACCTGCCGGACGTATCCGGGATCCCCCTCCCGGAGCGCCTCGGCCCGGACGTTCCGCACGACGTCACCCGTCCAGTCCACCCGCGCGTAGTCGAAGACCAGCACCTGCGGCTCACCGGTCCGCGCCAGCCGGTCGGCGATGGCGCGCAGCGAGCCGGGGGCGAGGGTGTCATCCCCGTCGAGGAAGAGCAGATAGTCCCCGGTGGCCCGCCGAATCCCAGCGTTCCGCGCCCGCCCGAGCCCCGCGTTCTCCGCCAGATGCACGGCCCGCACCCGCGGGTCCCGCGCGGCGGCCTCATCGATGATCGCGCCACAGGCGTCCGGCGAGTGGTCATCGACCGCGATCAGCTCCAGGTCCGTGAAGTCCTGTTCCAGCACGGACCGCAGACAGTCACTCAGATACGGCTGGACCTCGTATGCGGGCACGATGACGCTGAACCGGGGCATGGCGGATCCCATCGGTCGAAGCGGCACGGATGGTTCCTCACACCATCATCTGAACGCCCACCGAATAGGGCGACGCCATGGCGAGGCGCCCCGCAAAGCCCCCCGTTCGGCCCAGCCCGCAACGGCACTTTTCGGAAGGTGAACGGCGCCGCCGTCACACTGTGGCAGGGGCACGCCACAGGTCGATGGGGACGGGGCGCACCGCCCGGCCCTCGTCGTCCAGAATCCAGCCCATCCGTTTGAAGTTCGCCAGCGTGAGCGACCGGTCGACCATTGTGATCTCCGGGAACCGCTCGACCAGGTACTCCTCCAGCCGCCGGCTGTCCGGCACCGACCGTACCCAGCCGTTGACCACCAAGTTGTGCGCCGAGGAGATCGAGGCGCACATCCGCACCGCCGACACCCCGGACAACGCGGAGCCCACTCTCGCCAACGCGGCCGAAGGAACGTTCATCCGGTAGGTGACGAACACGGGGTAGTTGGACCGTGAGTGCGCGATCTCGCACCGTGGCACCAGCACGCCGGTGCGGAGCAGCCGCGAGGTGCGCCGCCGCGCGGTGGACTCGCTCATCCCCGTACGCTGTGCCAGTTCCTGGTAGCCGAGCCGTCCGTCGTGGCCGAGCGCCGGCATCAGCGGGATGTCCTCGGGCGCGGGGGTGGGGTCGGGCTCCTGGACCGCCGGGTCGTCGCGGCCATCGAGCATGACCTGCCGCTGGTCGCGGTCCAGCGCCCGCAAGTCCCAGCGGGACCCCTCGGTGAGCAGCTCGGTGACGATCTGACTGCGGGTGGCCAGCACCCCGTCCAGGCGGCCGATCACGTCGGTGAGGAGCCGCCGCCGTACGCGGTCACCCAGGCCGGCCGGGCCTCCGCGAGCCGCTCCCAGCGCCGCGCGGCGGTGACTGGGCTGAGCCTGCTACGCCCACGTAGCCACATTCGTCCCGAACGCTCCTGTCGAGGGCCTGTGGGGCCCGGCCGTCGAGGTCCCCACAGGCGCTTCGCTCCTCGACCGGATCGTGGCCATCACTGGTCGGCGCCCGTGGCGTCGGTCTCACGGCAGCACTTCGAGGCGCGATGAGATCGCTCAATCTCCGCGGGTGACAGAAGACCCTGAGCGCGTGGCGGTGCCCCAGCCCAACGCCCCGCCGCCTCGGCAGCCCGCAGTCCGTCGTACGTCAGCTCGCGCTGGAGGTCGCGCTGGAGTTCGCCGGCGGCCGCGAGGGTCCGCACCATGAACTTCACCGTGGACAGCAGCTCTCCGGTACGCGGGCGGCGGGCGGTGAGGTCCATCGCGTCGTGGACGGCTCCGAAAAGCGCCGGGAGGCCAAACGCGGCCCGGGTGACTCGCCGCTACAGCGCGTAGACCTGGCCGGTCTGGGCGCCCTCGACGGAGCGGACGTAGACCTGGGCGACGTCGGCGAGATCAACCGATCCCATGCCGGGGAAGTAGTCCCCGTAGGTGGAGAGGCTCTCGGTGACGACGGTGGGGCTGACCGCGTTGATGCGCTGCGGGGCGATCTCGATGGCGGCGGCGCGCACGAACGCCTCCACCGCGCCGTTGGCCATGGAGGCGGCGGCGCCCGTGGGGATCGGCTCGCGTGCCAGTACGCCCGTGATCAGAGTGAAGGAGCCCCGCTCGGTGATGCGGGGTAGGCCCTGCCGGACCAGGTCGATCTGGCTGAGCGCCTTGCCTTGGAAGGCGGCCAGATAGTCCTCGGGTGTCATCTCCGTGACCGGCTTGAACGGCACGTCGCCAGCAGCGCTGACCACCGCGTCCACACGGCCGGCGCACTCGTACATCGCGGCGATCTGGGCGGGGTCAGTGACGTCGTACCGCAGGTCGCCGCCGGTGCGCCCGACAGCCAGGACCTCATGGCCTCGGGCGGACAGTTCCTTGTGCACGGCCGTGCCGAGCGTGCCAGTGGCACCGATGAGCAGAATCTTCATGTCAGCGACGCTAGGCCCGGCCCACCGGCGCAGGGAAATGCCGTTTGCGAAGCGCTTATGCTTGGCGGTTATGAATGTCGAGCTGCGGCATCTGCGAGCACTGGCCGCGATCGGCGACGAGGGCACCATCACCGGCGCCGCCGCCGCTCTGCACATCAGCCAGCCCGCCCTGTCCCGGACCCTGGAGCAACTGGAGAACCGGCTCGGCACGCGCCTGGTGGAGCGCACCACCCGCCGCCTCTCCCTCACCGACGCCGGTCGCCTGCTGCACGAGCGCGCTCACCTGATCCTCAAGCAACTGGACGATGCGCTGTCGGAGGCCCAGGCGGGGCCGCGGCCGCTGCGGATCGGCTTCGCCTGGGCGGCTCTCGGCGACCGTACCGTGCCGTTGCTGCGGGCCTGGCGTGACCAGCACCCCGACGTCCCGGTGCGGGTACACCGCCGGGACGATCCCGAAGCGGCGCTCCGCCGGGGCGAGATCGACGCCGTCTTCCTGCGCACTCCGCTCACTACCGATGCCGAGCTGATGACCGAGGAGCTCTACCGGGAGCGCCGTCTGGCCGCCGTGTCGGACAGCGATCCGCTGGTCGGCCGTTCCGTCGTGCGTCTGGCCGACCTTGCCGACCGGTTGGTCGTGCTCTGCGCCACTGCCGCCAGCACGGCCGACCTCTGGCCCCGCGGGCAGCGGCCCGCCACCATCGAGGTGGCGAACGTCGACGAGTGGCTCACCACGATCGCCACCGGGGAAGCGGTCGGCGTCACCACGGAGGCCACCGAGCACAGCCACCCGCATCCCGGTGTCCGCTACCTGCCCCTCGCGGACTCCGCCCCCGTGGCGGTGCGCCTGCTCTGGCCGCGCACCCCTACGCATCCCGCCACCCGCGCCTTCCTCGAGTATGTGCGGCGCATGATCGGCGGTGCCGAACCCAGGCTGTAACGAGCGGCGTCCGTCGCGTCTCTCGCCGCCGGATTCACTCGTTCAAGCCCAACGAGCCACCGGCTCCACAGCAACGGGCCAGGTCAGGGGCTACTCCGTTGTTCTTTCGGCGAGTGCTGCTGGGGCCCCTGCCACTGCAAAGCCGAGGCGATTGGCCTCACCGCTGGGTGGTCGCAGCCGTCGCGGGTCCGCCAGGGAGGACATGACTGTCCTGGCGTTGACTATTCCGCTTTGGCCCGCGCATCGGAGCAGCAATCCCGCTGGGTCGGCGTCGTGTTCGGCGTCGCGATCTTCGCCGAGCTGGCGGCGCGCGACTTCTTCGGTGACGGCGTGCGTTCCGGGATCTCCCTGGCGGTCACCGCGCTGATCGTGGCGTACGCGGTGATGCTGCGAACCCCTCGCGGCGGAGCCCTCCTGGGTCGGCCCACCCGCGTACGCAGGAGCGAGATCTCCCCGCGGTTCGCACGGGTGGCCCAGATGACGATCGTCGCCGTCGTGCTGCTCGGCCTCGTCGGCGCGCCCTTCCTGCCGGACCACCTGTTCCCGTACGCGGGGACGGTGGCGGGCGCCGTGCTCGGCGCCACCCTCATCCTCTTCGGCCGCAGTCTTCAGCGGGGCCTGAACTCCCTGGCGATGCGCGGCGACCGTAAGGACGGCATGAACGGTCTCGCCCATGGATCCCGCTGACTTCGACACCGCCCTGCTCGACCCGACGCGGCTGTCGATCGTGTCGCTGCTGGTGGGCGTGGAATGGGCCGAGTTCGGATGGGTGCGCGAGTCGGTGGGAATGTCGCCCTCCGCACTCTCCAAGCAGGTCAGCACGCTCGAGACCCGGGGCTATGTCGAGGTGAAGAAGGGCTACGTGGGCAAACGCCCCCGAACGTGGCTCGCCCTCACCCCGACCGGACGCGCCGCCCTCGAAAGACACGTGGCGGCACTGCACCGCGTCGTCGAGGAGTCCCAGCGGGCGGCGGAGCGGCGCGACACCTGAACGGAAGTCCGCCCAGCTCCTACGCGCCCGCCCCTCGGTGAACCGCCCAGGCCCGAGCGGCCCCGGCCATGTCGTCGAGCCAGGAGACATCAGGGAACCGGCGGGCCCGCGACTGGTACATGCGCAAGGTGGCGGCGGCGAACGCGTCGATCGCGGCAGGGTCCGCATTCCCCCATGCCTGACAGCGACCGGCGCAGGACTCGGCCCCCTGGGCCGCCTGCCCGGCCGCGATGAGCTGGATGGCGAGGCAGGCCACGTCGATGAACGCGGCCCCTCTCGTCGGCCACGCCCAATCCACGGCCCAGGTGCCGTTCCGGCCGATGATCAGGTTGCTCGGGTTGATGTTCGTGTGCAGCAGCCCGTCGCCTCGGAACAGATCCGCCTCCGCCTTGTCACGCGCGAACCGGTCCCAGCGCGTCTCGGGCCAGTCCCACGCGACCTCGGGCAGATCGAGCGCGCTGATCCGGTTCCACGTCGGTCACGGGACCCGTGTAGGGCTGGAGAAATCTCCAGAACTCCGCCGGGGGAAGGCTGTTGCTCATTGAGACCTTCGCTCAGCAGGCCACTCGCGGGTCCTCGCCGGAGAGGATGGCCGTGGGCGCGTCGGATGTGGCGCGGCAGTCGCGGCAGCGGCCGCTGTTCGCGGAGCGGAAGGCGCGGTCGCAGCCGTCGCAGGTCCGCCAGGGGAGAACGGGCGGTGTGCTGGGCGGGAGGACCGGGGTGGGTACGGGCAGCGGAGCCTCGCTGAGGCGGAAGGCGAGGATGCGGGCCCGGCGGGTCAGGAGGCGGTCGGGGAGGCGGGTGGTGAGCGCACGGGTGATCTGCGCGGGCCCGACCCCTGCGGCGAGCCATTGGGTGACGGCGGGCGCGAGTTCGGCCACGTCGTGGCGGGACAGAATGAGCCGGGGGTCGGCTATGCGCAGCGAGGTGAGGATGGCTACGGCCTGTTCGTCGGCGTCGGCGAGTGAGGGCACGTTGGGGCTGGTGTCGGCAGCGGCTTCCGGCTCGGGCGTGTGTGCTGCCGTACGCGTGGCGGATGCGTCCTGAGCCGTGTTTGACCGGGGTTTGCGGGGACGCGGTGGGGTGGGCGAGTCATCGCCATTTGGAACGTCGTAGAAGTAGGTCCGGGTGCGGATGGTGCCTCCGGGGCCGCGTTCCCGTCGCCGCTCCAGGTAGCCGGCGGACTCCAACTCCCTTAAGGCCCGCGAGATCAGGATCTCGCCCTCGGTGAAGTGCTCGCACAGGGCGGCGATGCTGACGGGCGTGCCGTCGGGGAGTGAGGAGATGTACGCCGCGACGCCGATCGTGACCGCGCTTCCGGGCCGCTGCGCGAGGGCGTTGGCGATCACGGTGAAGTCGGCGGTGAGGCGGGTACGGACGTGGATCACGCCGGAGGTCGGAACTCCGGCGTCGGCGCGTGTGGGCACGTTAGACTGCGGGCCAGCCATCGGGAAGCGTTCTCTTCCTGATCGGTCAGGCCCTCGTTCGGGATGCCAGTCCCGGCCGGGGGCCGTCGTCTGTTTACGGTCGTGTTGCCGTGAACGTAACGACTGGCGTGCTTTGCCCGCAAGCTGGTCACTCGTACGGGTGACCAGGAGGAAGGGTGGGTGGGCGGGTAGTTCTTCAACCCAGTTCTTTGGGGGAGTCCGGGGCCCGCCGGGCCCTCGTGTACGAGGACCCGGCGGACCCGGAATGACGACACGACCGGTTCCTGGCCGACTCAGGGACGGTGGCGGTCTTCAAGGAAGCTCAGAGGCTGTCCAGCTTGGTTACAGCCCGACCGGGTTGAGGTAGGTGCCCGGGTGGGTGGCGCCGTCCTGCTTGAGGATCTGGCCGCCGAACGGCCACTTCAGGGTGAAGTGTGCCGTCTCGTTCGGCGGGGTGACCAGGAACTTCGCCGGGACGAACTTCTCCTTCTGCGGCGTGGACGCGGCCACCGGGAGCAGGGTGATGCTGAAGTCCGTCGTGTCTCCCGGCTCCAGGATCATCTTCTCGGGCGTCTTGGAGGAGCGCGCCAGCGACCAGGTGCCGTCGGTGCTCTGAGCGCCGATCATGTCGACACCGGCGAAGCCGGACAGGGTGCAGGTGCGGTTGCTCTGGTTGGTGAACCAGATGTACGCCTGGGTTTGCCGCTCGGTCTGATCCATCTCCGGCTTCGCGTCCTCCCCCGTGGCGAAGCCGGCCTTGAGGTCGGCGGTGTGGCAGCGGGTCGGCGCGGCCTTGGCGGTGGTGGCGGCCGAGGCCGGGATGGCCGTGGCGGCAGTGCCGGCGACGACGAGGGCCGCAAGGGCCACGGCGGTCAGCTTGCTCTTCATGAAGTTTTTGGTTCCCCTCGCATACGAATCGGCGCGCGATGTCAGTTGGCGCCTGCGCACCGGAAGATGTGCGGTGCCCGGGGGAGGTTCCGCGTGCCGGGGAGCCTATTTCGGACATTCAGGCTCCCAAGCGTGGCCGAATTACGAGGACTCACCCGGTGCGGGCCGTTGCGGCGTCGTGGGGCGGACACCGCAACGGCGACCAGGCAAAACGGGGATCAGAGGCTGTGGCCGGTCGTCAGTTCATCGACGAAGGCGGTCCAGGCGGACGCCGGGAAGACCAGCACCGGTCCGTCGGGCCGCTTGCTGTCACGGACGGGGACGACGCCGGGTATGCCGTCGGCCACCTCCACGCAATTGCCACCCGCCTGATTGCTGTAGCTGCTCTTGCGCCAGGCGGCGCCGTTCAGATCGGGACGGGACACTCGCTCCACGGTGGTTGCCCTCCATCACGGATCGAATCATGTCCAGCGACATGAGTGGGGGCAGAGACGCCGCCCGCAGCCGATCGTAGGACAGCGCGTAGTGCTTCACATCCTTTGGTTCCTCGACGAGTTGACCGAAGTCAGCACCTTCTTTGTAGGCGACTTCGTCGTCGCCCGGCAGGGTCAGCAGGGTGAGGGACCCGCCCATCGCCTCGTGTCCGCCCTGGTCGAACGGCAGCACCTGCACGGTGATGCCTGGTTCGGCGGCTGCTTTCAGCAACCGGTACAACTGGGCTCGCATGAGCGAGTGGCTACCGATCGGGCGCCGTAACACCGCCTCGTCCAGGACGACCCATAGCTCGGGCCGGTCCGGTGAACGCAGCCGCTCCTGTCGTCCGAGGCGAGCGGTGACGCGCTCCTCCAACTGCTGCTCCCCACTGAGTAAGGGATCGAGGCTCAGTACTGCCCGCGCGTAGTCCCTCGTCTGCAACAGACCGGGCACCACCTGCGCGGCGTACTCACGAATGGACACGGCCCGCTCCGAGTAGGCCATGAACGCCCGCGACCAGTCCGGGAACGCCTCCCGGTAGACGTACGGCCACATGTCCACCAGCAGGCTGTCCGCCTCGAGGACGGAGTCGAGCGTGCACGCCAGCTCGAATGTCGGTTTCGCCCCGGACGCGCGCTCGATCTGGGTGATCCGGGTGCTGACCACATGCGTCCGCTCGCCCAGCTCGGCCTGGGTCAGACCGGCGGCCGTGCGGAGTCTGCGGACCCGGGACCCGAAGAGCGCCGCCATCGACGAGCCGAGCGCCGCGATCCTTGGGCACGGAACGTCACGATGCGCACACGCTGCGAATCGTACGGAAGATCGATCGGACGGAAATGGACAACACCGTGCTGAAGACGACCACGGCGCCGGACCCCGAGCCCGAACTCCGGGAACTCACCCAGCAGTTACCCGCCACGCCGCGCGGAGCGCGTCTCGCTCGACGGCTTGCCGTGCGGCGGATGGAGGAGTGGGGTTATCCGCCCGCGTCGGACGCGTCCTGCACGGTGGCCCTGCTGGTGGCGGAGCTGGCCTCGAACGCCGTACGGCACGGCCGGGTGACCGGGCGGGACTTCCGGTTCCGCCTCGCCTGCGCGACCGCGACGCGGATCATCCGTATCGAGGTCTCGGACGCCCGCGAGGACCGGCTCCCGGCCATTCCAGCGACGCTGACGGCCGATGACGAATCGGGCCGTGGGCTCCTCCTGGTGGATCTGCTGGCCACCCGCTGGGGGACGACACCTCGTATCCCCGTCGGCAAGACGGTATGGGCGGAGTGCGGTGCGCCGTGAGGTGAAAAGGGGCGGCCCGGCGCCCCCGAAGGGGTGCCGGGCCGCCTGCCGTCGCGGGGTGCGTTACTTCACCGCGCCCGCCATCACGCCCGCCACGAACTGGCGCTGGAAGGCGAAGAAGACCGCCAGCGGGATCAGCATCGAGACGAAGGCGCCGGGGCCGAGGATGTCGATGTTGTTGCCGAACTGGCGGACCTGCTGCTGGAGGGCGACCGTGATCGGCGGGTTGCCGCTGTCGGCGAAGATCAGGGCGACCAGCATGTCGTTCCAGACCCAGAGGAACTGGAAGATGCCCAGCGAGGCGATGGCCGGGCCGCCGAGGGGCATGACGACGCGCACGAAGAGCCGCAGTTCGCCCGCGCCGTCCAGGCGGGCGGCCTCCAGGAGTTCGCGGGGGATCTCCGCGAAGAAGTTGCGCAGGAGGAAGATCGCGAAGGGGAGGCCGAAGGCGGTGTGGAAGAGGACCACACCGGTGGTGGTCTGGAAGATGCCGATCTCGCCGAAGAGCTTGGCCACCGGGATCAGCGCGACCTGGACCGGGACCACCAGCAGGCCGACCACGATGAGGAACCACACGTCGCGGCCGGGGAAGTCCATCCAGGCGAAGGCGTAGCCGGCCAGGGCGCCGATCACCACGACCAGCAGGGTCGCCGGGACGGTGATCGCGAGGGTGGTCCAGAGGGAGTCGGTGATCTGTTGGTTGCCCAGCAGATGGTCGTAGCCGCTGAAGGTGAGCTGTCCGGGGTCGGTGAAGACCTTCCACCACCCGGAGAGATCCACCTCCGACGGGTCCCGCAGGGAGGACAGCAGCAGTCCGGCGGTGGGCATCAGCCACAGCAGGCCGACCAGGATCAGGACGACCCGCAGGGCCCCGCCGCCGGCGCGGGCGGCGATCCGCGCGACCGGGGACTGCTTCGCCTGTACGACCGTGTCCGCGCTGGTCATCGGCGGCTCTCCCTTCGGATCCGGCGGATGTTGATGAACATGACGGGCAGCACGAGCAACAGCAGCAGCACGGCGATCGCGCTGCCGAGGCCCTGGTTGACGTCGGTGCCGAAGGAGGACTGGAAGAGCTGAAGGGCGAGGACGTTGGCGTCGTCCTGGGAGGGGCCGGGCGCGATGATGTAGACGAGGTCGAAGATCTTCATCACGTTGATCATCAGCGTGACGACGACGACCGAGAGCACCGGCGCCAGCATCGGCACCGTGATCCGCCGGAAGACCTGCCACTCATTGGCGCCGTCCATCCGCGCGGCCTCCATCAGCTCACGCGGCACCCCCGCGAGCCCCGCCGCGATCAGCACCATCGCGAAACCGGCCCAGATCCAGACGTACGCGCCGATGATGGCCGGGGTGACGAGGGACGGGCCGAGCCAGTCCACGCCGTTGTACGGCTCGGAGAAGTTCCAGGCGGGCAGCCGCAGTTGGGCGCCCTCGGCCTTGGCGGGGAGGGAGTACGTGCCGTCCGCCGCCGTCGTGGTCCTGGCGACCACCTTGCCGTTCTTGACCGCCTCCACCTTGAGGTCGGCCATCGCCTTCTCGCCCTTGTCGAGGACGCCCTGCTCGCCACCGCCGCCCCGGGTGAAGTCGAACCAGACGGTGCCGGTGATCTTCCCGGGCTCGGCCTTGGCGGCCTTGGCGTCCTGCGCCCCGCTGATGTCCCCGCGCTTGGCCGCGACCAGCGGCAGCGAGGCGGGGGTGCCGGCGCGCACGGTGTCCTTGGTGGTGAACGAGCCGTTCGGCGCCTCGGTCAGCCCGGCGGTGGGACGCGGATGGGCGCCGGGGAACGGCGGCGACTCGCTGAAGGAGTCATGCACGCTCACCCACATGGCGTTCGCCACGCCCTTGTCCGGATCCTGCTCGTAGACCAGCCGGAAGATGATGCCCGCCGCCAGCATGGAGATCGCCATCGGCATGAAGACGACCAGCTTGAAGGCGGTGGCCCAGCGCACCCGCTCGGTGAGCACGGCGAAGATCAGGCCCAGCGCGGTGGAGACGGTCGGGGCCAGGATCAGCCAGATGACATTGTTCTTGATGGCCGTCTTGGTGGCGTCGTCGGAGAACATCTCCTGGTAGTTGTCCAGGCCGACGAAGCCATTGCCCGAGGCGTCGAAGAAACTCCGGTAGACGGAGTAGACGATCGGATAGACGACGAGCGCCCCGAGCAGCACCAGGGCGGGCAGCAGGAAGACCGCCGCCAGCCAGGGCCGGGTGCCCATGAGGCTCTTCCGCGCACTTGCGCTCGGCCGATTGGCCGGTGGGGAGGACGATGCCCGGCCAGGTGTGGCCGCGCCGTCCGCTGTCGCGGTCGACATGATGTGGTTCTCCCGGTCGAGTCGTCAGTTCTTGTATGCCTTGGCGGCATCCCGCTCCAGCTGGCGCTGGATGCCTTCGACATTCCTCGGGTTCTTGAGAAAGTCCTGGAGCGCTTTCCACTCACCCTGCGCCGGCTTGCCGCCGAAGGAGGCGGGCGCCTGGTCGGACATGTCGAACCGGAAGTTGTTGCCCGCCGCGATCAGCGCCTGTGCGATTTTGCGCATCGAAGCATTGGGATAGGCGCTGAACTTGACGTTCTTGTTCGCCGAGATGAAGCCACCGGACTGGGCCCAGATGGTCGCGGCGTCGGGCGAGGCGAGGAAGGTGAGCAGCGCCTGCGCCGCCTTGCTGTTCTTCAGCGCCACGCCGACGTCGCCGCCGGTCACCACCGGCGCGTCCTCGCCCACCGCCGGGAACGGGAACACCTTCGCGTCCTGGTCCAGCTCCGCGCCCGCGTCGGCGACGTTGGCGGCGACGAAGTCGGCCTCGAAGACCATGCCCGCGTCCGGCTCGGCCTTGTTGCCGAACGCCTTGGTGACGGAGTCCGGGAACGCGGTCTGGAGCGCGCCGCTCCGGCCGCCCGCGACCAGGCCCTTGGTACCCCAGAGTTCGGCGAGCGTCTCGAGCGCCTTCTTCACCGACGGATCGGTCCACTTGATCTTGTGCTGGGCGAGCTGGTCGTACTTCTCCGCGCCCGCCTGGGAGAGATAGACGTTCTCGAACCAGTCGGTGAGCGTCCAGCCGTCCTGGCCGCCGATCGCGACCGCGTCGGTGCCGGAGTCGGAGATCAGCTGGGCCTGCTCCAGGAATTCCCGCCAGGTCTTGGGCACCTTGGCACCCGCGTAGTCGAACGCGGAGGTGTTGTACCAGAGCAGGGATTTGTTGCTGGTTTTGAAATACACCCCGTAGGGCTTGCCCTGGTACGAGCCGAGGTCCTGCCAGCCCTTGGCGAAGTTCTTGGCCAACTCGGCCCTGGCGGCGGCGTCGAGCGGTTTCGCCCAGCCCTTCTGGGCGAATTCGCGCATCACGCCGACCTGTCCGACCATCGCGACATCCGGCGGGGCGCCACCCGCGACCTTCGAGCCGACGAAGCCCGCCATGTCGTCACCGCTGGGTACGAAGGAGACCTTGGCGCCGGTGCGCTTCTCGAACTCCTTGAGCACCTTGGTGAAGTTCTCCTGCTCGGTGCCCGTCCAGACCGCTGTGACCTGGAGTTTCTGCCCTTTCAGAGGTGGCAGCCGCACGGTGTTGGGCGGTGGGCCGCCGCTGACCGTGTCTCCGTCGTCGCCGCCGCAGCCCGCGGCGGTGAGCATGAGTGCTCCCGCCGCCAGCAGGGCCACCGCGGCTCGTGTCGAACGCTTCGCAGGAAGCGATACGTGCATCCCCGTGTTCCCTCCGATGCCGGCCGCCCCCGCGCGGCCGTGTCCCGTGCTGAGTAGTCCTACGCCCGGTCACCGAACGTGGCAATACTGCGTCCGGCGTTCACTCACGGATCGTGACCGGGCCGTGATGAAGGGTCGGCCGTGAAACGGTACAGGTGGGACAGACGGGAGGATGGGGATGGCCGGAACGGATCGGAAACCCGGCCAGGGGTGACGGCAACCGGCGCGAAACGGGCGGGAATCGGACAGATATCGGGCAGAGTGTGGGCGGTGGCGGGCGGGGTCGGTCAGATCAGCGCGGGTGCGGTGGGCGCGTCCGCCGACTGCGCGGCGCGCTGCAGGGCACTGGCGAGAAGCGCCAGGTCGGTGGGGCCGTTCCCGAGCTCGCGCAGCGGCCGGCGGGCGGGCGGATCGCCCATCCGCCGCCACTCCAGCGGTACGACGGTGGGCCGCTGGGTCGCGGTGCGCGGTATCCGTCCGGTCACCCGACCCGCCTGAAACGGCGTTCCGGCGGTGTCATCCGGGCGGAACAGCCGCCCACGGCCCGGTGCCGGGTCGCCGCCCGGGGCGGCTGCGGCGCCGGGGGTGGAGGTGACCGAGCGTGTCGAGGCGGCGGGGGATGTCTCGGATCTTTCGGGCTCGCCGGGGTGGGCGGAGCCGGCTGGACGCGCGGAGGTCGCCGAGGGCGCGGGGTTGAGCGGGCGCGCGTCCAGGGCGATCCGCAGTGCGGCCCGCTCGACGGCCGCCGTGTCCGCCGTACGGTCCGGACGGCCGGACGCCACGACCAGATGCACCCCGAGGCGTGCGCCGTCGCGGGCGATCGCCTCCAGCGCGCGGACGACCGAACCGGACGCCGGACGGCCGGGGCTGCCGAGGGCCGGGGCCACCAGAGCGTCGAAGTCGTCGACGAGCACGACGAGCCGGGGGAGGAGGGAACGAGGACGGGCGGGCGCCGCGCTCGCGGCGCGCTGGGCGCGCAGATTGAGCGTGCGGAGGGTGTCGCTCGGGGGAGGGTCGATATCGCCGGGCGGGCGGGGCGCGACGACTCGGGGCGCACCGCCCGTGTGGGCGGCGCGGGCGACACCGGGGGTACCGGCTGGGCCGGGTGTACCGGCTGAGCCGGGTGCGCCGGGCGTACCAGTGCCGGGTGCGCCGGATGAACCGCGCGAACCGGCGACGGGTGCGCCAGACGAACCGGCTGTACGGGGTGCGCCGGCTCCACCTGGCGTACCGGGCGAACTGGCGCCGGATGTACCGGGTGAGCCGGGCGCACCGGCTGCGCGGGCCGTACCGGGCGTACCGGCTGCACCGGGCACCCCGGATGTACGGCGTGTACCGGGCCCACCGGCCGCGCCCGGCGCGCCGGGGCCGGGCGCGCCCGTGTTGGCGCCCATGGTGCCGCCCGGATCCGTGATGCCCTCGCCGTCGCCGGGGTGGTGGGGCCGGTCGTGCCAAGCCGTGAAGTCCTCCCGGCCCAGCAGTTCGGCGCGGCGCTTGAGCTCCGAGCTGAGCGCCTGCGCGAACTCCCGCATCCGTACCGGGTCGGTGGCCGACAGATGCGTCGAGACATGCGGCAGGTCCGTGCACACCCGCAGCCCCTCGCCCGCTCCGGACCCGGCCCCGGACCCGGCGCCGTCGATGAGGATGAGCTCCAGCCGGTCCGGCCGTTCGGCGGCCGCGAGCGAGGCGGCGAACGAGCGCAGCAGCTCCGTCTTACCGGTGCCCGCCGCGCCGTCGATCAGCGCGTGCGGCCCCTCGGCGGCCAGATCGACCGCGAGCGGGCCGCGCGGCCCGGCGCCGAGCACCGCCAGCGCCCGGCCGCCCGCCGGGACCTCGTCCGCCGCGGCCGCCCAACGGGCCAGCAGCGACGCGGGCGTGGCCCGCGCCAGCCCCAACTCGTCCAGCAGCCGCGCCGAGTCCGGCAGCGGGACGGTCGGCGGGCCCTCGGAGCCGCCGAACGCGCCGTCCTGCGCGGAGGCGGCCGGGCGCAGGGGCGCGAGCGCCCGCGCGAACCGCTCGGCCCACGCCGCCGACACCGCGTCCACGGTCACGGTCGTGGTGGCGCCGGTCGCGCCGGTGATCCCGTCGACCCCACTCGTGCCGGGCGCGGTCCCGTTCCCGTGCACGATCTGGAGACCCGTGGCCACGTCGCCGCTCAGCACGGCCGCCACCCCGCACGCCGCGAAGGCGGCGGACGCGGAACGCGCGGCCTCATAGCTCATGGGCAGCGGGGACGTGGGCGACGCGGCGGGCGCCTCGGCCAGACAGAGCAGATGGATTCCGGCCGCGGAACCGCTCACCGCCAGCCGGGCGAGCGTGTTGTGCAGCGCCGCCGGACCGGGGGCGCCGTCCACGACCACCACGGTGTACGGCCCGAAGTGGCGCGCCGCCACGGATTGCGCGGCGGCCGGGGAGGCACTCGCCCAGCCGGGGCCCAGCGGCCCGTCCTCCAGCCGCCGGGTCAGCTCCTCCGTACGGGCCGTGGCCTGCTCCACGTCGTACGCGAGCAGCAGCCGGCAGTCCTGCCCGCGCGACGGCTGGACGTGCGGCAGCCAGCCGAGCCACGACCACTCGGCGAGCCGCTCCTCGCCGCTGATCAGCACGATCTCCAGCGCGGCCGGTGAGTGCAGGGCCGCCAGCTGCGCCACCACGGACCGGGCGAGCCCCGCGACCCGCGCCCGGGGGCCCGCGAGCCCCAGCGAACCGCACTGCCGCGGATCGACGGTCACGGGCGCGGCGGCCAGCAGCCCGCCGTCGGCCGCCAGGTGGTCGGCGGAGCCCAGCCGCACGGTGAGCGCGTCCGGATGGCCGGGGGCGCGCTCCCAGAGGCGCGAGCCCGGCCCCAGCGCCGTCATCAGCAGGGTGGCCGGATCCGGCCACCGCCGCTGCAGCGCCTCCGCCTCGGCGGCCGCACGCGCCGCCGCGCCCCGGTCCTCCGGCACCCCCGTGCCCCGCTCGGCCGCCTTCCCCCCGGCCAACTGCCGCACCCAGGCCCCTATCCCCCGCCGCCGGGCCTGCGCCCCCGGCGCGTCCAGCGCATACCCCGCGCCATGCGTACGCTCCCCGGCGCCCCGCTGCCCGGGGGCGCCGCCGTGGCCCGTACCGGCGGTACGGCCGCCGTACGGCGCCCCGCCGTAGCCTCCGTCGGCGGAGGCCCCCTGCGGGCCCTCCTGACCGCGTCCTCGGCCGTACGGCTGACCGCCGCGCCGGGCGTCGCCGTAACCCGCCGGGCCGTAACCCGCCTCGGCCTCGCCCGGCCCGCCGCGGCCCGCGGCCGCGCCGTCGTAAGGGGCACCACCGGGACCCGCCGGGTCGCCAGTGGTTCCACGCGGTGTGGGCCGGTGGTCCTGGGCGGCGTCCGGGCGGCGGCTGCCGGTCGGCCGCGGGCCGTGGCCCTGATGCGCGCCGCCGCCCGCGCCGGACCGGCCCTGGGCGCCTCGCGCGGGCTGCCCCGCCGGGCCCTGCCCGGCGGCTCCGGCCCCGGGGGCGCGCTCAGTGCGGCGGGTGCGGGCGGTGGACGGGTCCTCGTACGGCTGGTCGCCGGCGGCCGAGGGGCCCCGGCCGCGTCCGGCGGCGTCGCCGCGCGGCCCGGGGGCCGCGCCCGCACCGGGCCCCCACCCGTCGTCGTTCCGGCGGCCGGAACGTGGTCCGTCGGGGGCCCCGGTGCCCGCGTCGCCGCGCGGCCCGGGGGCCGCAGCCGTGCCCTGGCCCCAGCCGTCGGCATCCCCGTGGGCGGCGGGCCGGTCGTATGCCGCGTGAGGCTCGTCACCGGGTTGGCCCACCCTCGTCCAGCCCGTGCCCGGGTGGCGGGCGGGAGGGGTCCAGGGGCCCTGGGCGGTGTGGGTGGGGGTGGTGGGCTGAGGGGCGCCGGTCCAGGGGGCCTTGGCGTGGGTGGGATGGTCACCGGCGGGGGTGACGCGGAGGTGGCCCTCGCCGTCCGCCCGGACGGGGAGGCGGGTGGGGGCCGAGGTCGCCGCCGCCGTGGCGGGGACGCGCAGCCGCAGGGCGGACTCGCCGATCCGCAGCAGCGCCCCGGGCTCCAGGGGCACCGGCTGGGGGCCCACCGGGACGCCGTCGGCGGCGGTGCCGTTGGTCGAGCCCAGGTCGGCGATGGTCACGCGGCCGTCCTCGGCGACCGTGACGGCGCAGTGCAGCCGGGAGACGTCGGGGTCGTCCAGGGGGACGTCCGCGTCGGCGGAGCGGCCGATGCGGACCTGGCCGCCGTGCAGCAGATGGACGCCGCCCGCGTCGGGCCCCGCGACCACGTCCAGGTGGACCGTGGCGTCGGCGACGGCGGTCTCGGGCAGGCCGGGATAGCCGGGGTAGTGGTCGGAGTCGGGGGCGGCCGGGCCGTGCAGGGACAGCACCGCGCCGTCCACCAGCGGCGGTTCGCCGAGCGCACAGCGCTGCGGGTCCAGCCGCTCGCCCCCCGCGTACAGCACCGCCGTGCCGCCGCCACCGCTGCCGCCCCCCGCCTCGTACCCGGCCGCGGCGACCGCGTCGGCCAGCCCGCCGGCCACCGCGGCGAGGGCCGTGCCGACGGGGGCGGTGACCAGGACGTCCACCGCGCCCACGAGGGCGTGCGGCCCGGACGCGGGCGCAGGATGGTGGCCGGAACGGCCCGGGTGGGCGCTGCGCGGCCCGAGGACGGTCAGCCGAATCTGCATCGCCGTCAACGGTCCCTTCTGTCCGGGGGGCCGGGCAGGGGTGCCGACCCCCACCACCGCCCCCAGGCCCTTCGGCACGTACAGGTCCGTACGGGGTCGTACGGGTCACGGAGCGTGAGCCTCCCGCCGCTCGGCGCTTCCGTGCTGCCTGCATCCTCGCACCTGCCACCGACACTTCGCCCGCCGCCCGGCGCTACATGATCTTGATTGGTCGGCTAGTCGGCCGAAACTGGCTGTTTGCGACCGGAACGGCCGTCCTCGGGTCGCCCTCGAGGTGACGGAAGCCGCCCGATCGCGCCCCTCCGCGCCCGTTTGAGCGGCGATTGAGCGGTCAACGAGCGACCCGGACCACCGTTGGCAACCATCCGGCCGGATCACACGTCTTCCCCCGCGCCGGACACCCTTGCCGGACACCTTTGCCGGACACCCGCGCCGGACACCCGCGCCGGACCCCGTTCCGGACCCTCGTGTGGTGATCGGATAGGGCTCACCGTGCGTCGCCATTACAGTGGGGCGGACGAGCATCACAAGACGAGCATCAGAGCAGACCCACACAGCAGAACACCCAGCAGACCATCGCAGTCCACCGATGTAAGACCACGATCAGGGAGCGCATGACGTGCGGCCGGTAGGCAGCAAATACCTGCTCGAGGAGCCGCTCGGGCGCGGAGCCACGGGCACCGTCTGGCGAGCCAGCCAGCGGGAGACGGCGGGGGCCGAGGCGGCCGTGGCCGGGCAGCCCGGCGAGACCGTCGCGATCAAGGTCCTCAAGGAGGAGCTCGCGAACGACGCGGATATCGTCATGCGCTTTCTCCGCGAGCGCTCGGTGCTGCTCAGGCTCACCCACCCCAATATCGTCCGCACCCGCGACCTGGTGGTCGAGGGTGATCTGCTGGCCCTGGTCATGGATCTGATCGACGGCCCGGACCTGCACAAGTACCTGCGCAGCAACGGCCCGTTCACCCCGGTGGCCGCGTCCCTGCTCACTGCCCAGATCGCCGACGCGCTCGCCGCCAGCCACGCCGACGGCGTGGTGCACCGCGATCTGAAGCCCGCCAACGTGCTGCTCGCGGGCACCGGCGAGGGCCAGGAGATGCACCCGATGCTGACCGACTTCGGCATCGCGCGCCTCGCCGACTCGCCCGGCCTCACCCGCACCCAGGAGTTCGTCGGCACCCCCGCCTATGTGGCGCCGGAGTCCGCCGAGGGCCGTCCGCAGACCTCCGCGGTGGACATCTACGGCGCGGGCATCATGCTCTACGAGCTGGTCACCGGCCGTCCGCCGTTCGCCGGCAACACCGCCCTCGAGGTGCTCCACCGCCACCTCAGCGAGGAGCCGCGCCGCCCCTCGACCGTGCCCGAGCCGCTGTGGACCGTCATAGAGCGCTGTCTGCGCAAGCGGCCCGAGGAGCGCCCCAGCGCCGAGAACCTGGCCCAGGCGCTGCGCGTGGTCGCCGCCGGTGTCGGGGTGCACGCCTCCGCCGCGCAGGCCGAGGCGGCGCTCGGTGTGGCCGCGCTGCTCGCCCCGGACCCGGCGCCCGCGCCGGTCCCGGACACCGCGCCCGCGGGCGCGGCCGACCCGACCCAGGCGCTCCCCACGAACGCCGCGGGCGGCACCCCTTCGTACGACCCCGCCGCGCCCACCAATGTGATGCCCACCACGGGCGCGAACGCCGGGGCCAACGCCGACCCCACCCAGGTGCTGCCGAGCGGCTCCGGACCGGCCGGGGGCGCCGACCCGACGCGCGCCATGCCGCCCGTACCGCCCGGTGGGCCCGGCCAGGACGATCCGCACCCCTGGCAGAACCAGATGCGGGCGGCCCGCGACCGCAATGAGCAGACCCAGGTCCAGTACCTCGACCCGAGCGAGGACCCGCTGCGCCGCCGCCCCCACCGGCCCGCGCCGCAACAGCAGTACCAGCAGCCGCAGCAGTACCAGCAGCCCCAGCAGCCGCCCCAGCGCCAGCGGGGCCGCCAGCAGCCGCCGCCGTACGCCCAGCAGCCGCAGCAGTACGCCCCGGCGCCGCACCATCCGCAGCAGCCCCAGCCGCAGCGCTACGCCCCGCCGCCGCAGCAGCCGGAGCCGCGCCGCGAGCCCCGGCAGCGGAGCTCCAACCCCAACCGGATGAAGATCCCGGGCCTGGGGTGCCTCAAGGGCTGCCTGTTCGTGATCGTGGTCCTGGTCATCGGCTCCTGGCTGGTCTGGGAGCTGAGCCCGCTCAAGGACTGGATCGCCGACGGCAAGGGCTACTGGGACGCGGTCTCGGGCTGGGCCAGCGACATCGGCCAGTGGATCAAGGACCTCGGCGGGCCCAGCGGCCCCGGCGGCTGATCCGCCCCACCCCGGCGCAATTCGGGCCCGGTTTCGGGGCCCGTGTCCGGGCCCGGGCCTGTGTCAGGTCCCGGGCCCGTGTCAGGTTCCGGGTCCCGGGCCCGTTTGTGACCACGTATCTCCGCCTCCGTACCTTCCACTGCGGTGATTTGTCGACATCCGAAGGGTGTTTTCCGCCGCAGAAGTGACAGTTGGCGTTGTCTGGTGCACCCAACGCGCCAGTAGCCGCGTAGCTTTGTCGCCAACGTGCCCCCCTTGTCGGAGGATTCGGAGCAGTCTTGTCACGGAAGATCGGCAGTCGGTACACCGCGCATCAGCTCCTGGGGCGCGGCAGCGCCGGCGCGGTGTGGCTGGGTGACGGGCCCGAGGGACCCGTCGCCATCAAGCTCCTGCGTGAGGACCTCTCCTCCGACCAGGAGCTCGTGGAACGCTTCGTCCAGGAGCGCACCGCACTGCTCGGCCTCGACCACCCCCGGGTGGTCGGGGTGCGCGACCTGGTGGTCGACGGCAATGACCTCGCACTGGTCATGGACCTGATCCGCGGTACGGATCTGCGCACCCGCCTCGACCGCGAGCGCAGGCTCGCCCCCGAGGCCGCCGTCGCGATCGCCGCGGACGTCGCCGACGCGCTGGCCGCCGCGCACGCCGCCGGGGTCGTCCACCGCGACGTCAAGCCGGAGAACGTGCTGCTGGACATGCAGGGCCCGCTCGGCCCCGGCGGTGCGCACCCCGCCCTGCTCACCGACTTCGGCATCGCCCGGCTGGTCGACGAGCCGACCCCGATCCGTGCCCAGCCCGCCCGCGACCGGCAGTCCTCCCAGGGCCGCTCGCCGAACCCGCGCAGCGTGATCGGCACTCCGGACTATCTCGCCCCCGAGATCGTCGAGGGGCTGCCGCCCCGGGCCAGCGTGGATGTCTACGCCCTGGCGACGGTGCTGTACGAGATGCTGGCCGGCTTCACGCCCTTCGGCGGCGGTCACCCGGGCGCGATCCTGCGCCGCCATGTGACCGAGACCGTGGCGCCGCTGCCCGGGATCCCCGACGAGCTGTGGCAACTGCTGCTGCAGTGCCTGGCCAAGGCGCCCGCCTCCCGGCTGCGCGCCTCCGAGCTGGCCGCCCGGCTGCGCGAGCTGCTGCCCGGCCTGGCCGGATATCCGCCGCTGGACATCGACGAGCCCGATGAGCAGCAGGAGGGCGGCGAGCGGGAGGGCGCGGAGGCCGAGACCCCGCACCGCGGCGTCTCCGTCCCCGCCTCCGGGCCCGCGCCGCATACGCCGCCGCGGCGGCGCGGCGCGGTGCCGCTGGTCCCCGGCGCGGTGCCGGACTCCAGCCGGGAGACCCACACCAGCATGCGGGTGCCCAGCGCGGACGAGCTCGCGGGCGGCGCCCACGGCACCGCACGCGCCCCCCGGGTGCACGGCCAGCGCCGGGCGGGCTCGGCCCGCAACCCCGCGGTCGCGGGCGCGCTGCGCCGCCGCCGGCTGAAGGTGGCCGCGGTCATCCTGGCCGTGCTGGTCGCGGTGGCGCTCGGCGGATGGCTGGCGGCGAGCGGCGACGACGGCGGCGACCCGCCCAAGGGCGGTGAGCACTCCGCCTCCCAGGACCCCGGTACGCCATGACCGGGGACGGCCAGTCTTCCGTAGCGGTTACGCTGGTCCCGTGGCAGTCGTCGATGTATCCGAAGAGCTGAAGTCCCTCTCCTCGACCATGGGGTCGATCGAGGCCGTCCTGGACCTCGACAAGATGAGGGCCGACATCGCCGTGCTCGAGGAGCAGGCGGCGGCCCCGTCCCTGTGGGACGACCCGGAGAGCGCGCAGAAGATCACCAGCAAGCTCTCCTATCTCCAGGGGCAGCTGCGCCGGGCCGAGGAACTGCGCGGCCGGATCGACGACCTCGAGGTGCTGTTCGAGCTGGCCTCCGACGAGGACGACGAGGACGCCCGTGCCGAGGCCGAGGCCGAGCTGGAGGCCGTCCGCAAGGCGGTCGACGAGATGGAGGTGCGCACCCTCCTGTCCGGCGAGTACGACTCCCGTGAAGCGGTCGTGAACATCCGCGCCGAGGCGGGCGGGGTGGACGCCGCCGACTTCGCCGAGCAGCTCCAGCGGATGTATCTGCGCTGGGCCGAGCGCCACGGCTACAAGACCGAGATCTACGAGACGTCGTACGCGGAGGAGGCCGGCATCAAGTCGACCACCTTCGCCGTGCAGATCCCGTACGCCTACGGGACGCTCTCGGTCGAGCAGGGCACCCATCGCCTGGTGCGGATCTCGCCGTTCGACAACCAGGGCCGCCGCCAGACCTCCTTCGCGGGCGTCGAGGTGCTGCCGGTCGTCGAGCAGACCGACCACATCGAGATCGACGAGTCCGAGCTGCGCGTGGATGTCTACCGCTCCTCGGGCCCCGGCGGCCAGGGCGTCAACACCACCGACTCCGCGGTGCGGTTGACCCACATCCCCACCGGCATCGTCGTCTCGTGTCAGAACGAGCGCTCGCAGATCCAGAACAAGGCCACCGCGATGAACGTCCTCCAGGCCAAGCTGCTCGAGCGGCGCCGCCAGGAGGAGCAGGCCAAGATGGACGCGCTCAAGGGCGACGGCGGCAATTCCTGGGGCAACCAGATGCGTTCGTACGTCCTGCACCCGTACCAGATGGTCAAGGACCTGCGCACCGAATTCGAGGTCGGCAATCCGCAGGCGGTGCTCGACGGTGAGCTGGACGGTTTCCTGGAGGCCGGAATCCGCTGGCGCAAGCAGCAGGAGCAGGAGAAGTAACCTTCCCGCTCGCCCCAACGGGCCGCGACCACCGCGTTTTTGGTCACAGTCCTGTACCCATGCATGCGGCAAGCGCTTCCATAGCGGACATCTCGCATGCAATGGCCTTGACGGTGGTTTGAAAACTGGGAAGGCTGACGCGCGGCATGCGTATGACTGGGGCGCGTGTGAACGGGGGCCGGCGGACCGCCTCGGAGGGATAGGGGCCCGCGGAGACTGAGAACCCCGAGCCGTTGCCCCGTGCATAGCTGCTCCATTGACGAGTACAGCTACTGGGGGTAGCAGGCAGATGACGAAGAAGACGCGGCTGCGCGTTGCGCGAATAGCAGCCGGCGCGGTGATCGCCGCCGGCGCGTCGCTCACCGCCGCCGGCGCCGCATCGGCCGTTGGTGTTGATGTCGGTATCGGTGGCGTGAACGTTTCGGCCAACGCGGACGAGAAGGGCCTGGACGTCGGCGTCGGCATCGGCAAGGACGACCCGACCGAGGACCCGACCCAGCCGCCGACCGACGAGCCGACCGGGATTCCCGAGCCGACTCCGCCGACTCAGTCGCCGACGGAAGACCCGACCAAGCCGCCGACGAACGAGCCCACCAAGCCGCCGACCGGCGAGCCCACCAAGCCGCCGACCGGCGAACCGACTCAGCCGCCGACCGGCGAGCCCACCGACGGCCCGACCGCCCAGCCGAGCACGCCCGGCCAGGGCGGCACCGGCGGTGCCGGTGGCGACGACAGCACCTGCACGGTGGATCTCGACAGCACCAACTGCGACGACAACACCGGCACCGACAACGTCGGCTCCAAGCCGGTGGAGCAGGGCAAGGCCAAGGAGCAGCTGGCCGAGACCGGTGCCTCCGAGACCACGTTCCTGCTGGTCGGCGCCGCGACGATGATCGCCGGTGGTATCGGCTTCCGCTTTGTGCCGCGTCTGGTGAACCGCAACAACGTGGCCTGATCGGGCGCCCTACGCACGGTAAGGGGCCCGGAGCGCTCAGCGCTCCGGGCCCCTTGTGCGTTGATGTGCCGTTACGTTCCGTTACGCCGTCGCCATCTCATGCGCGAGCACGGCCACCGCGATGAGCGCCACCAGCAGCGCTATCAGCGCGGCCGGGTTCAGCCCGCCGAACATGCCCTCGTGCTGGAGCCGCTCCCTGCTGGCCCGGCAGACCGGGCAGCGGCCCTCGCTGACGGGGCTCGCGCAGTTGGCGCAGACGAGCCTGTCGTACGTCATGCGCTTTCTCCTCCCGCGCGGCGGTGCCGCAGTAGACACGGGGCCAACGCTCAGGGAAATGGGTTGGTTCCCCTTCCACTGTGCCAGCTTCCGTCCGGTTCGGCGCGCCCCGCACGATTCCGTGCCGCATCCGTACCGGTTTCGTGGCCGTTTCAGCCGCGCCGACCGGCGGTTTGTCAACCGTTTGACCCCAATAGTGCAGTGAAGAAACCCACCCACGCCGGACGGCGGACTGCGCGGCCATGCGCGCTTCGCGTATGGTCACGCTCACCGACGGGAGCCGCTTCGGCTGCAGCCCGTACCGCTACCCAGGTCGACCGTGGTGCTCCAGTGATCCGATTCGACAACGTATCCAAGACCTACCCCAAGCAGAACCGTCCCGCACTCCGGGATGTCTCGCTCGAGATCGAGAAGGGCGAGTTCGTCTTCCTGGTGGGCTCCTCGGGGTCGGGAAAATCCACTTTCCTCCGGCTGCTGCTCCGCGAGGAGCGCGCCAGCCATGGCGCGGTCCATGTGCTGGGCAAGGATCTCGCACGGCTGTCCAACTGGAAGGTGCCGCAGATGCGCCGCCAGTTGGGGACCGTCTTCCAGGATTTCCGGCTGCTCCCCAACAAGACGGTCGGGGAGAATGTCGCCTTCGCGCTCGAGGTGATCGGCAAGCCGCGCGGCGCCATTCGGAAAACCGTCCCCGAGGTGCTCGATCTCGTGGGTCTTGGCGGTAAGGACGACCGTATGCCCGGCGAGCTCTCCGGTGGTGAACAGCAGCGGGTGGCCATCGCCCGCGCGTTCGTCAACCGTCCGATGCTGCTGATCGCCGACGAGCCGACGGGAAACCTGGACCCCCAGACCTCCGTCGGCATCATGAAGCTGCTGGACCGGATCAACCGGACCGGCACCACGGTCGTCATGGCCACGCACGACCAGCAGATCGTGGACCAGATGCGCAAGCGCGTGATCGAACTTGAGAAGGGCCGCCTCGTCCGCGACCAGTCCCGCGGCGTCTACGGCTACCAGCACTGAAAGGACGCCATGCGCGCCCAGTTCGTCCTGTCGGAGATCGGCGTCGGTCTCCGCCGCAATCTCACGATGACCTTCGCGGTCATCGTCTCCGTGGCCCTCTCGCTCGCCCTGTTCGGCGGGTCCCTGCTCATGCGCGAGCAGGTGAGCACGATGAAGGGCTACTGGTACGACAAGGTCAACGTCTCGATCTTCCTCTGCAACAAGAACGACAAGGAGACCTCCGCCAACTGCGCCAAGGGCGCGGTCACCGAGGCGCAGAAGCAGGAGATCGAGTCCGAGCTCAAGCAGATGAACATCGTCGAGTCGGTGCACTTCGAGACCAGTGAGGAGGCGTACAAGCACTACAAGGAGCAGTTCGGCGACTCGCCGCTGGCCGACTCCCTGACCCCGGACCAGATGCAGGAGTCCTTTCGTATCAAGCTGAAGGACCCCGAGCGCTATGACGTCATCTCCACGGCCTTCGCCGCCCGGCCCGGTGTGCAGGAGGTCCAGGACCAAAAGGCCCTGGTCGACGACTTGTTCAATCTGCTCAACGGCATGAACTTCGCGGCGCTCGGCGTGATGACGCTGATGCTGATCGTCGCGCTGATGCTGATCGTCAACACGGTGCGGGTGTCGGCGTTCAGCCGCCGCCGGGAGACCGGGATCATGCGGTTGGTCGGCGCGTCCAGCTTCTACATCCAGATGCCGTTCATCATGGAGGCCGCCATCGCGGGGCTGTTGGGCGCGGGCTTCGCCTGTGTACTGCTGGTGAGCGGACAGTACTTCCTGGTCAACAACTGGCTGGTGGACAAGATCGATGTGATCAACTTCATCGGCTGGGACGCGGTGCTGGCGAAGCTGCCACTGGTGCTGGCGATTGGCCTGCTCATGCCCGCTCTCGCGGCGTTCTTCGCGCTCCGCAAGTACCTCAAGGTGTGACATTCGCCTAGGGCGCCGTACCGGACAACCCCCGGTACGGCGCCTTTTGGTGCCCTACACTCACCGGCATGTCGGGCCCGTGTTTGTTCGTCCAGCCCCGCCGCATTCGCCGCGGGGCCGCCCTGACATTGGTCTTCGCCAGCGTGCTCGCCACCGGGGCGGCCGTCGGTTCCTGGGGGATCGAGCCCGGCTCGCGCCGGGCCCCCCAAGCCGCCCGGATACCGGCCCGCGCCTACGTCGGCGCGGTCGAGAGCGACCAGGTCAAGGCGGCCGCGGCCGCGGCCCAGGAGGACGGGAAGTCCGGTTCCCAGGCCGCCCGCGAGGTGGTGAGCCGCAGCGGAGACCGGTGGGGCGCGGTCTACAGCGCCCGTGAGTACGAGGGCTACCGCCAGACCCTGGACGGCGCCTACGTCGGCGTCGGGATCTCCGCCCGCCGGGACGCCCACGGCCGGATCGCGGTGGAGCGCGTCGAGCCCGGCAGCCCCGCCCAGAAGGCCGGGGTCCGGGCCGGTGACCGACTGCGCACGGTCGATCACAGAGCCGTGACCGGGCGGCCCGTCACCGAGGTCGTGGCCCTGCTGCGCGGCCCCGCCGACGGTTCCCCGGGCACCCGGGTGGAGCTCGGGCTGCGGCGCGGCGGCCACGAATGGACGCAGGAGCTCCGCCGGGCCCGGCTGACCACGGACCCGGTCACCGTCGACCGGCTCAGCGGCTACGACGACCACAGACCCGGCACCGTCCGGATCAAGGTCGACTCGTTCACCAAGGGCACCGGAGAGCGGATCCGGCACGCGGTGCGCTCCATCCCCCGGGGCGACGGCGTACTGCTCGACCTGCGGGGCAACTCCGGCGGGCTGGTCTCCGAGGCCGTCACCGCCGCCTCCTCCTTCCTCGACGGTGGCCTGGTCGCCACCTATGACGTCCGCGGTGACCAGCGAGTTCTCGACGCGCGATCGGGCGGCGACACCGACACCCCGCTGGTGGTGCTGGTCGACGGCGGCACCATGAGCGCCGCCGAGCTGCTCACCGGCGCCCTCCAGGACCGCGGTCGCGCCGTGGTCGTCGGTTCCCGGACCTTCGGCAAGGGCTCGGTCCAGATGCCCAGCGAGCTTCCCGACGGCTCGGTCGCCGAGCTCACCGTCGGCCACTACCGGACCCCCGCCGGGCGTAACGTCGACGGCGCGGGCATCGACCCGGACCTGACGGTCAAGGGCGACGACGGCCCGTCCGCGGAGGCGCGGGCGCGCACGGTATTGAGTGGCCTCGGGGGCGGGGCTTAGTGCGAGAATGGCCTGACCATGGCTAAAGAGACGGGTCGCAAGCTGATCGCGCAGAACAAGAAGGCGCGGCACGACTATCACATCCTGGACACCTACGAGTGCGGTCTGGTGCTGACCGGGACCGAGGTGAAGTCGCTGCGCCAGGGGCGGGCCTCGCTCGCTGACGGCTTCGCCCAGCTGGACGGCGGCGAGGCATGGCTGCACAACGTGCACATCCCCGAGTACAGCCAGGGCACCTGGACCAACCACTCGGCCCGCCGCCGGCGCAAGCTGCTGCTGCACCGGGCGGAGATCGACAAGCTCCTCGGCAAAACCCAGGAGACCGGCCACACCCTGGTGCCGCTGGCCCTCTACTTCAAGGACGGCCGGGCCAAGGTCGAGGTCGCGCTGGCCAAGGGCAAGAAGGAGTACGACAAGCGCCAGACCCTCCGCGAGAAGCAGGACCGCCGCGAGGCCGAGCGGGCGATTTCCGCGGTGCGGCGGCGGCAGCGGGCCTGACCAGCCGGAAGGCGCGCCCCGGGCGGCGGGAATGGTGTGGCCCCGTCGCGCGTTGTTCACCTATGATGGCGTTGTGCCCCTACGAGGGCGCGGCACCACCTTTGAAAAATACACATGGGGATGATCGGTTTCGACAGCGGCTGTCGAAGCAGGGGAAGCGAGCCGAGGAAGCGGCAATGATCTCGTTAACCATATGTCGCAACCAATAATCGCCAACACCAAGCGCGATTCCTTCGCCCTCGCTGCCTAAGTAGCGACTTTGCGAAGTGTCAGCCCGGGGCTGTTCCCGACCCGGATCCTGGCATCGACTAGGGAACTAAACCACTAGACCCGGTCACGGGGTGTAGTGGGAAATCAAACAGTGACTGAGCCCGTCGGAGACTTGTCCGCGTGATCTCCGGGGCCGAGAAAATCACAGCGGACTGCGCTCGGAGAAGCCCTGATTCCGCACCGTTGGACGCGGGTTCGATTCCCGCCATCTCCACTCATCCCATGTACGACGAGGGGCCCCGCCGGATGGCGGGGCCCCTCGTCGCGTTTCGGTGCTCAGCCGAGCCTCCGAGCACGAGGACTACCGGCGAGCCCAGATCGCGCACCGATGAGTTTCCCGCGCCGCGCCGGTCTATACGCCGGACACCCACGGACGGAAGGCTGGGCCATGCGGAAACTGATCTACGGCATGAACCTGACCCTGGACGGCTACATCGCCGCGGCCGGCGACGACATCGGCTGGAGCGGACCGCCGAGCGACGAGCTGTTCCAGTGGTGGCTCGACCACGAGCGGGCGAGTGGCCTGTCGCTGTACGGGCGCAAGCTATGGGAGACGATGAGCTCCTACTGGCCGACCGGCGACCAGCGGCCCAACGCCACCCCGGCGGAGATCGAGTTCGCGCGGAACTGGCGGGACACGCCGAAGGTGGTGTTCTCCTCGACGATCGACAAGGTCGACTGGAACACCCGCCTGGTCACCGGCGACGCGATCGCCGAGATCACCCGGCTCAAGGCCGAGGACGGCGGCCCCATGAACATCGGCGGCGCAACGCTCGCCGGGGCGGCCATGCGCGCCGGGCTGATCGACGAGTATGTGATCGCCACCCATCCGGTCCTGGTGGGGGGCGGCACGCCGTTCTTCACGGCGCTGGACAGCTGGGTGAACCTGAACCTGGTGGAGACGCGGACGCTTTCCGGCGGCGTGGTCCTGACCAGGTATGAGACGAGGCGCTGAGCAGCTTCCCGCTGTCTCGCGGCTTGGATGGGTGTTTCCTCTCACCGTCGCGGCGATCTCCCCACCGCACGCCCCCTGCCGCACTACGCCCCGGAGGCATTCGGGGAGCGCTTGCACCGGCACGCCGCCGAACCGGGTTGGGAGGCCGTGGTGGCCTACGCCTCCGGTGAGCCCATCGGCTATATCTACGCCAACCGGCTCACCGGAGCGGAGGACCGCTGGTGGCGCCGCACGCGCCCGGAGCCCGAGCCGGGCATCGCGAGTGCTTCGACCGTCGCGGTGAAAGAGATGATGGTTCGCCAGCAGTGGCGGAGGCAGGGGATCGCCCGTGGGCTGCATGACGTCCTGCTGGCCGGGCGGCCCGAGTCGCAAGCTTCGCTGATGGTCAACCCCCTGAACCGGGACGGGAAGGTGCGGGCGCTCTACGTGGCGTGGGGATATCGGGCGGTGGGCACCGCGCAGTCATCGCCGGAGGCGCCTGTTCTCACGGTGATGGTCAGCCGATGTCCAGGACCGCCTTGCCGTGGAGGCGGCGGTCCAGGAGGGCGGTGACGGCCTCCTCGGCTCGGTCCCAGCCGCCGCGCCAGGTGATCTGGGGGTCGAGGTCGCCCGTCGCGACGCGTTCCGCCAGCCAGCCGAGGTCCGCGCCGATGTCGGGGCGGTCCAGGAGGTAGAAGGTGACGATGGAGCGGTTGTGGCGGCCTTCGTTGCCGTAGAGGGCGCCGAACGGGAAGGTCTCGGGCTGGCCCGTGACATGGCCGACGGACACCAGGGTGCCGTGCGCGGCGAGCTTGTCGTACGCGGACACCAGTTGCGGTCCGCCGACCATGTCCACCACTCCGTGCACCGGCTCGCCGATCTCCTCCGGGTCCGCGAGCACCTCATGCGCGCCCAGTGTCCGTAGGGCGTCGCCGTGGGTGGTGGGGTCGCCGGTGGTGGCGATGACATGGGCGCCGCCGAGGTGGGCGAGCTGGACGGCGTACCGGCCGACCCCGCCGGTGGCGCCCGTGACCAGGATGCGTCGGCCGAGGGTGTCGCCGATCCGGCGCAGTGCGCGTAGGGCGCTGCCGCCCGCGACCGGGATGGTGCTGATCGCGCCGGGGTCGGCGCCGGTGGGCGGGACGCCGAGCAGCCCGGTGTCCACGGCGCGCAGTTCCGCCCAGCCGCCGTCCGTGCCCAGGGTGACGACGGGGGTTCCGGCGGCCGGTCCCGAGCCGTCGGCGGCCGCGCGCTCGACCACTCCGGCGGCGTCCCAGCCCAGCACGGTGCCGTCGGGGGCCTCGGTCCGGTGGGCGACCTCGCCGTAGTTGAGGGAGGTGGCGGTCACCCGGACCAGTGCCTGGTGGGGGGCGGGTTCGGGGTCGGCGGCCGCGCCGAGGCGGAGGCCGGAGGGGGCGGAGTGGTCAACGAGCAGGGCGCGCATGGCGGTTCGCCTTTCCGGTGAATGGTGGCGGCATCAGTTATGCCACTGAGTGGCAAACGCGCGCAAGTGGCATCACCGGTGACGGCTAGACTTTTCGCCGTGACTGCCGCTCCCAACTCCTCACTGCGCGAACGCAAGAAGCGGCGCACCCGCCAGGCGCTGATCGACACCGCGCTGGAGCTGTTCACCGAGCGCGGCTTCGGCGGGGTCACGCTGGATGAGCTGTGCGAGGAGGTGGAGGTCTCCAAGCGCACCTTCTTCCGCACGTTCACCAGCAAGGAAGATGTCGCGATGGCCCCCGACCAGGACCTGTGGCGGGCCTTCCTGGAGGAGCTGGAGACCGTGGACCCGGCCGGGTTCCCGGTGGTTGAGCTGGGGCGGGACGCGCTGCTGGCCGCGCTGGCGCGGATGGACGACGAGGGCTGGGCCCACCGGATGCTGCTCAGCCGGCGACTGGCTGAGCGGACGCCGTCGATGGGCGCGCACGGGCTGCAGTTCTGCGAGGCCACCACGCAGGAGGCGCTGGCGATCCTGCACCGCCGGTTCGGCCTCGGGGCGCCGGGCGACCTCCGGCCGCGGCTGGCCGTGGACATGCTGGTCGCCGCGTTCCACGGGGCGCTGGCGAGTTGGGTGGCGCGGGTGGATGAGGCGGCGGCGGGCGGTGTGAGCGGTATCGAGCCGCCCACCATCGACGACCTGGCCGACCGCCTCCGCGAGGCCGTCGCCGCCCTCCCCGGCGGTCTCGCCCTGACGGTCACGCCCCGCTGACGGCCGCGCCACGCGCTGGTCCCGGCGGACGCCGTTGCGGGCGCACCCCGGTGATCCGTGGCCTGGCAGCCGTTCCGCTCGTCCCCTTTATCGGGGACCTCCGAGGGGAGCCGCCGCCTTCGGGCGGCGGAAGTACCGGACTCTTGCGGAGCAGGGCGGGGAAAGGCGAATGGTCGCCGGGGTAAATCCGTCTTCGCCGCTGACGATATGTCAGGTAGTCACATGCTGATGTGCTAGTTTGTGAGCCGTGGCCACTCACGTGAAGCGGGCGTATCGGTACCGCTTCTATCCGACCGATGCGCAGGCAGCGGAGCTGTCGCGCACGTTCGGATGCGTGCGGAAGGTCTACAACATGGCGCTCGCGGCCCGCACTGAGGCGTGGGCGTTGCGTCAGGAGCGGGTCAACTACAACGCAACGTCGGCCATGCTGACGGCGTGGAAGAAGACCGAGGAACTGGCTTTCCTCAATGATGTGTCCTCGGTTCCGCTTCAGCAGGCCCTGCGGCACCTCCAGGCGGCGTTCACCGCGTTCTTCGCTCGGCGGTCGAAGTACCCGCGGTTCAAGTCGCGTAAGAAGTCCGGCAAGTCCGCCGAGTACACCTCCAGCGCGTTCCGGTTTCGGGACGGGAAGCTGACGCTGGCGAAGATGGCCCAGTCGCTGGACATCGTGTGGTCGCGTCCCCTGCCGGACGGCGCCCTCCCGTCCACGGTGACCGTCTCCCAGGATGCGGCCGGGCGCTGGTTCGTCTCCCTCCTGGTCGAGGACCCCGCCGTCCAGCCGCTTCCCGCCGGCGGCTCGGCGGTCGGTATCGACGCCGGGCTCGACCACCTGCTCACCCTGTCCACGGGTGAGAAGATCACCAACCCCCGGCACGAGCGGCGCGACCGCGTCCGCCTCGCCCGCGCCCAGCGCGACCTCGCCCGCAAGGCCAGGGGCGACGGCGCCAACCGGGCCAAGGCACGCCGCAAGGTCGCCAGGGTCCACGCCCGCATCGCCGACCGGCGCCGTGACCATCTGCACAAGCTCACCACTCGACTCGTGCGTGAAAACCAAACGCTCGTGATCGAGGATCTCACCGTCCGGAACATGCTCAAGAACGGCAAGCTGTCCCGGGCGATCTCCGACGCGGCATGGTCGCAGTTCCGGAGCATGCTGGAGTACAAGGCTGCCTGGTACGGCCGCGAAGTGATCGCGGTCGACCGCTGGTTCCCCTCCTCCAAGCTGTGCTCCGTATGCGGCACCCTGCAAAATAGGATGCCGCTGGGCATCCGCATTTGGACGTGCGACTGCGGTGCGACCCACGACCGGGACGTGAACGCGGCGAAGAACCTTCTGGCCGCCGGACTGGCGGTGTCGGCCTGTGGAGCCGGTGTAAGACCTCAACGGGAGTCCTCCCGGACGGGGCAGTCGGTGACGAAGCAGGAAGCGCCACGGCGCGAGCCGTAGGAATCCCCCTCGTTTACGCGGGGGAGGAAGTCAAGAAGCTGTCCAACAACGACGCGATCGTGGTGACGCTCGCGACGTCCGGCGCGGGCCATGCGGAGGCGGTGCGGCCCCGTGCCGTACGGGACGACGCCACGGGTGCCACGGCCGCCACGGCCGACGCCGGACGCGAGTGCTCCTGGGCCAAGCCCCACCGCTGCTGAGGCCAAGCCCCGCCGCTGGTGAGGTCAGGCCCCACCGGCGCTGAGGTCAGGCCCCGGAACTGCTGAGGCCAAGCCCCAGCGCTGAGCTGAGGTCAGGCCCCGCCGCCGCCAGGCGGAAGCCGCACCGTCAGCACCGCCGTCCCCGCCGCCGCCTCCGCGGAGGGACCGCCGGCCACCTCCAGCCGCCACGGCGCCGAGGTGCCGGTGGCCTCGGCGCGCAGCACCGCCCCGTCCCGGACGACGGTGAAGGTGGCGGCCGTCGTGCCGTCCGGGCGCGGCACCCGCACCGTGACCGGGCCCGCCGCCGGTTCGTACACCCGTAGCGTGATCCCGTCCGCCCAGTCGGCGTCGGGGCGGTCGTCGGCCGCCCCGAACGGGATCACCGCACCGGGGCGGGCCAGCAGCGGGACGCTGAGGAAGCCGTGGGTCTCGCGCACCCAGCGCGGGCCGCGCACCGTCCGCCCGCTCAGCAGATGCGTCCAGACGCCCTCGGGCACGTAGTACGTCACCTCGCCCTCGTCGTCGAAGACCGGGGCGGCCAGCAGATCCCCGCCGAGCAGGTACTGCCGCTCGAGGCCCGCGCACCCGGGGTCGTCCGGGAACTCCAGGACCATGGCGCGCATCACCGGGAGGCCCTCGGTGTGCGCCTGCCGCGCCGCCTCGTACAGATACGGCATCAGCCGCAGCTTCAGCCGGGTGAAGTGGCGCAGCACCTCGACCGACTCCTCGTCGAAGAGCCACGGCACCCGGTACGACGACGAGCCGTGCAGTCTGCTGTGCGAGGACAGCAGCCCGAAGGCGATCCACCGCTTGAACAGGGCCGGGTCCGGGGTGCCCTCGAAGCCGCCGATGTCATGGCTCCAGAAGCCGAAGCCGGAGAGACCCAGCGAGAGCCCGCCGCGCAGCGATTCGGCCATCGCCTCGTAGGTGGACTCGCAGTCGCCGCCCCAGTGCACCGGGAACCGCTGGCCGCCCGCCGTGGCCGAGCGCGCGAAGACCACCGCCTCGCCCTCCCCGCGCCGCTCGCTCAGCGCCTCGTGGACGGTGCGGTTGTAGAGGTGGGTGTAGTAGTTGTGCATCCGCTCGGGGTCGGAGCCGTCCGCGTAGACCACGTCCAACGGCACCCGCTCGCCGAAGTCGGTCTTGAAGCAGTCCACGCCCATGTCCAGCAGCGCGGTCAGCTTGGCCGCGTACCAGGCGCGGGCGGCGGGGCTGGTGAAGTCCACCAGCGCCATGCCCGGCTGCCACAGGTCCCACTGCCATACGGACCCGTCGGGCCGCTTCAGCAGATGCCCGGCCGCCTTGCCCTCGGCGAAGAGCGGGGAGCGCTGGCCGATGTACGGATTGATCCAGACGGAGATCTTCAGGCCCCGCTCGCGCAGCCGCCGCAGCATGCCCGCCGGGTCGGGGAAGACCCGTGGATCCCAGGTGAAGTCGCACCACTGGTACTCGCGCATCCAGAAGCAGTCGAAGTGGAAGACGGACAGCGGCAGTGCGCGCTCCGCCATGCCGTCGACGAATCCGGTGACCGTCTCCTCGTCGTAGGAGGTGGTGAAGGAGGTGGACAGCCACAGCCCGAAGGACCACGCGGGCGGCAGCGCGGGGCGACCGGTGAGCGCGGTGTAGCGGCGCAGGATCTCCTTGGGGGTGGGCCCGTGGATGACGTAGTACGTCAGCTCCTGGTCCTCGGCGCTGAACTGGAGCCGGGAGACCGCCTCCGAGCCGACCTCGAAGGAGACCCGGCCGGGGTGGTCCACGAAGACGCCGTAGCCCGCGTCGGTGAGGAGGAACGGGACGTTCTTGTACGCCTGTTCGGTGGCGGTGCCGCCGTCGGCGTTCCAGATGTCCACGGCCTGGCCGTTCTTCACCAGCGGGCCGAAGCGCTCGCCGAGCCCGTAGACCGAGGTGCCGACCCGCAGCGCGAGCCGTTCACGCAGGTGGTGGCCGCCGTCGGCGGTCTCCATGATGCCCATGTCCTTGACGCCGCTGCTGGTGAGCGCACGCCCGGCGGCCTCGAAGTCCATCCGCCAGGGCCCGGTGCGGGCGAAGCGCACCGAGAGCGCGCCCGAGGTGAGCCGGGCCTCCCCGTCGTCGCAGCTCACCTCGGCGTCGTACGTCTCGCGGGCGATCTCGAACGACGGGCCGCGCTCGACCCGGCCCGCGAAGTGGGTGATCCGGACGGCGATCACATCGGGCATGGGGGCGGTGCAGGTCAGGGTGAGGGCGGGACCCTTGAGCAGATCGCCTCGGTGACGTACGGGATGGGTGGGGGCGTGGACGGTGAGGGTGCCGGGGCCGGTCTCCACGTCGAGCACCCCCTGGGGGTACGCGGCCTGGACGCCCTCGCGCAGTCTCCAGTAGCCGTCGCTGAACTTCATGCGGCCCTCCTCGTCATTTGACCGCGCCCATGGCGATGCCACGGGTCAGGGTCCGCTGGAAGATCAGGAAGAAGCAGAACGCGGGGAGCACCCCCAGCAGGGCGGCCGCGTTGGTCATGGTCGCGTCCATCAGCCGCTGGCCCTGGAGGACGCCGAGCGCCACCGAGACCGTCTGGTTGTCGTTGGAGATCAGCATCACCAGGGGCAGCAGGAACTCGTTCCAGGTCCAGATGAAGAAGAAGACCAGCAGCACCCCGATGGTGGGGCGGCTGACCGGCACCACGACCCGCCACAGCACCTGCCACTTGGTGGCGCCGTCGATCCGGGCCGCCTCGATGACCTCCTTGGGGAAGGCGCCGAGCACGGAGGAGAGCAGATAGGTGCCGAAGGCCGACTGGATCACGGTGAAGACGATGATCACGCTCAGCCGGGTGTCGTACAGGCCGGCCTGCTTGGACAGGTAGTAGACGGGGTAGACCAGGGCCTCCTGCGGCAGCATGTTGGCCAGCACGAAGAAGGCCAGCACCCAGGGGCGGCCCCTGACCCGCCCGATGCCGATCGCGTACGCGTTGAGCACCGAAAGCAGTGCGGCGAGCACCGCCACCGAGCCGGAGATCAGCGCGGAGTTGAACAGCTTCCGGCCGAAGTCGACCCGCTGCCAGAAGTCCCGCAGGCCGTCGAGGTGGATCCCCTCGGGCAGGCTCAGCGGGCCGTTCGCGGAGTAGTCGGCGGGCGATTTCACGGCGTTGAGTGCCACCACGAGGAAGGGCAGCACCATGAGGGCGGCCGCCACGATGAGGGCGGCCAGCACCGGGAAGCGGGCCGGGGCCTGATGTCGCTTGACGGCGTTCACTGGTCCTCCGCCCGGGTTTGCAGGCGCAACGCCACCAGGGCCAGCGCCAGGATGATCACGGTGAGGGCGGTGGAGACCGCGGAGCCGTACCCGACCTGCGTCTTCTCGAAGAAGGACTGGAAGGAGAAGTACGAGGGGACGTTGGTGGCCCCACCGGGCCCGCCCTTGGTGAGCACATACACCGCGCCGAAGACCTTGAGCGCCGCGATGGTGCACCACAGCAGCACGACATAGATCTCCGGGCGGATCTGCACCAGCGTCACATGCCAGAACCGCCGCCACCACGAGGCCCCGTCCAGCTCGGCCGCCTCGTGCAGGGACGGATCGGCGCGCTGCAGCCCCGCCATGAAGACCACCAGCGGAAAGCCGAGCTGGACCCACACCATCACGGCCATCACGCTGTAGAGCGCGAAGTCCGGGTCGCCCAGCCAGTCCTGGCGCAGCGAGCCGAGGCCGACGGCGCCCAGCGCCTCGTTGAGCGCGCCGTTCTCCGGGGCGAGGATCCAGCTCCAGACGATTCCGGCCACCGCGATCGGCAGCACCTGCGGCAGATAGAAGCAGGCGCGCAGCACGCTCGCGGCGCGGGTGCCGATGTGCTTGGCGATGTAGTCGAAGAGTGCGGCGGCCAGCACCAGGCCGAGGGCGGTGGGGAGTACCGCCATCGCCACCACCATGGCCAGGCTGTGCCGGAAGGACTCCCAGAAGGCGGAGTCGTCCAGCAGTTCACGGTAGTTGGCGAGCCCGGCCCACTTCGGGCTGCCCACGCCCTGCCAGTGGGTGAGGCTGATCCCGGTGTTCATCAGGAACGGGATGACGATGACGGCGAGGAAGGCCAGCGCCCCGGGGAGCAGGAACAGGGCGTACGGATACTCGCGGCGCCGTAGCGGCGATGCCTTGCTGTGGGAACTCATCGGGGGCTCACCCCTTCGGCGCGCCCGCGTCGTACGCCTTCTTCAGCGCGTCCAGATAGGCGTCGGGCCCCGCGTCGCCGGTGATCAGCTTCTGGGTCTCGGAGACGAGGACGTCATAGAAGCCGGGGACCGGCCAGTCGGGGTAGAAGGCCAGGCCGTCGCCGTCGGCGTAGCTGGTGAAGTCCTTGATCAGGGCCTTCGACTTGGGGTCGGTGATCGCTGAGGGATCGGCGGCCACGGGCACTCCGCCGTTGTTGCCGAGGGTGTTCTGGATGCCCTTCTTCATCGTGATGTCGATGAAGTCGTAGGCCAGCTCCTTGTTCTTGGCGCCCTTGGGGACGACCCAGAGATTGCCGCCGGAGCCGAGGGTGAGCTTGGAGCCGGGGAAGGGGAACGTGCCCCACTCGTCCTTCATCTCGGACTTGAAGCGGCCGAACCACCAACTGCCGGAGAAGAACATCGGGTACTTCCCCGCGATGAAGGCCGCGCCCGCGTCCTCGGCCTTGGCGCCGCTCGAGCTCTTGGCGATATAGCCCTTCTTCACCCAGTCGGCGAAGGTGGTGGCGCCGTAGGTCCAGGCGGCGTCGTGGAAGTCCGGCTTGCCCTGGTACTGCTCGTAGGCGTCCACCCAGGAGCGGTCGGCCTTGGAGAGGGCGAGCTGGTACACGTACTGCTGGGCGGGGTATTCGGCGCCCGCGCCGGCGAGCGGGGTGACGCCCTTGTCCTTGAACGCCTTCAGGGCGGCGGTGAATTCGGCGAAGGTCGTCGGGACCTCGATGTGGTGCTTGGCGAAGAGGGTCTTGTTGTAGAAGACCATCGTGTACTCGGCGTAGTTGGGGATCCCGTACCAATTGCCGGAGCCCATCACGCCCTGGGCGTCGTAGCGGCTGGTGGTGCGCACGCCGGGGCTGAGCGGCTTGTCCCAGCCGCGCTTGGTGACCTCGGGGGTGAGGTCGGTGAGCAGGCTCTGCTTGGAGAGCAGCCCGGTGGTGGCGTTGCCCTTGTTGTACTCCATCAGATCGGGTGCGTCACCGGAGTTGAGGACCATCGAGGCGGTCTTCTGGATCTGTTCGAAGCCCTTCTCCTCGACCTTCACGGTGACGCCCGGATGGCTCTTCTTGAACTCCTCGATCGCCTGCTTCCAGGCGATGCCCATGGCGCTGTTGGGTGCCTCGTAGTGCCACAGCTTGAGCGACTTGCCGTCCCCGGCCTCGTCCCCGCCGTCCCCGCAACCCGCCATGACCAGGGATGCCGCGAGTGCGGCCGCGATGAGGGCCACCGTTCGTTTCGTTCGTTTCCGTGCCGTCAACATCCGCTGCCTCCGGAAGGGTTGGAAGGAAGGGCGCAGGTGCAACGTTCGTCGAAGCGCTTCGATGGGGAGAGGTATACGAGGGGTGGTAGAGATATGTCAATGCCGTTGACAAAACGGGCACACCCGGAAGCGCCGGGGGCCTCAGCCCCGATGCACCTGGCGCACCGTGCGGAGGAAGGCGCCCAGGACGCTCGGGACCGGGCCGAAGCGGTGGGCGAGGTGGAACTCCAGCCCGGCGGCGGCCGGTTCCAGCGGCAGCAGGGTCACCCCCACATGCCGGAAGCGCCGCATTCCCGCCGGTCCGATGCCGATGCCGAGCCCGCAGGCGACCAGCCCCAGCAGGGTGTGCAGATTGTGCGCCTCATGCGCGATCCGCGGCTCGACCCCGGCGGCGCGGCATACGGCCAGCGCCACATCGGCGGCGGCGGGCTCGGCCTGCCGCGAGGAGAGGATCAGCGGCTCGCTGTCCAGTGCCCGTACGGGCACGGCCGCGGCGCTGGTCAGCGGGTGGCCGGACGGCACCGCCGCCACCAGGGTCTCCCGGCCCAGCGGCAGGCTGGTCAGCCGCCGCCGGGCGGCCGCGGGCGGTGGGCCGCAGATGACCCCGGCGTCCAGGCTGCCGTCCAGCAGCGCCTCGATCTGCCGGGCGCTGGGCAGCTCCCGCAGCTCCAGCCGGACCTGCGGACGGCGGGTCCGGAAGGCGGTGAGCACCTCGGGCAGCACGGCGGCCAGCGCGGTGCCGAGGAAGCCGATGGCGAGCGAACCGGTCTCGCCCCGCCCGGCGTCGGCCGCGTCCCGTACGGCGAGGTCGAGATGGTCCAGCACCTGCCGGGCCCGGGCCAGGAACGCCTCACCCGCGGCGGTGGGCCGCACCCCGTGCCCGGTGCGGTCGAAGAGCTGTACGCCCAGCTCGGTCTCCAGCGCCTTGATCTGCTGGGACAGCGGGGGCTGCCGGATGCCCAGCGCGGTGGCGGCGCGGCCGAAGTGGGCGTGCTCGGAGAGGGCGAGCGCGTAGCGGAGGTGGCGCAGCTCCATAAGGGTCAAGCCTATATCTGATCGCGAATAATCCCTTCACCTCTCATATATCAAAGAGGAAAGCATCGTCGCGCCGGTGCTCGACTGGCCCGCATGAGCGAAACGCTGGAACACCGGGAAACGCTGGAACACCGCGAGACGACGATCGAGGGCGTACGGCTGCACTGGGTGCGGGCGGCGGGGCCGGGGACCCCCGTCGTGCTGCTCCACGGCTGGCCGCAGACCTGGTACGCCTGGCGCAAGGTGATCCCCGAACTCGCCCGCGACCACGAGGTGTTCGCGGTGGACCTGCCGGGCCTGGGCGATTCGGGCTCCTCCCCGCGCGGCCACGGGGTCCGGATCGCCGCCGGCCTGCTCGACGCCTGGCGCGCCGAGTTGGGCCTGGACCGGGTCCATGTCGTCGGCCACGACCTGGGCGGACCCATCGGCTACGCGTGGGCCGCCGCCCACCCCGCCCGGGTCCGCAGCTTCAGCCTGCTCGCCGTGCCACTGCACGGCTTCGGGCTGAGCGAGCTGATCGCCCGCGCCGGGCTCTGGCACTTTGGCTTCTTCTCGGTGCCGGGGCTCGCGGAGAAACTGGCGGAGGGCCGGGAGCGGATCCTGCTGGAGCACTTCTACGGGCACGCCCTGGAGACCGGGGCCATCCGCCCCGCCGATGTCGACACCTATCTGCGCACCTACACCCGGCCGGGCCGGCTGGCCAACGGCTTCGCGTACTACCGCAACGCCCCCGCCGACACCGCCGCCCTCACCGAACTCGGCCGCACCCCGCTCCCGATGCCCACCCTGGCCATCGGCTGCGGCCGGGCCGGCGGCGCGGCCCCCGTCCACAGCCTCGGCCGGGTCGCCCCGGCGACCCGCGGCGCGGTGATCGACGACAGCGGCCACTTCCTTCCCGAGGAACGCCCCGGCCCGCTGCTGTCCCTGCTCAGGCCCTTCCTGGCGGAGGCCGACGCGGCGGAGGGCGGTCCCTGCCGCCCTGACGCTTCGGGTGTGATCACCAAGCAACCACGCGGGGACGGCTCGGCCGCGCGGCTGCGGTTCTAGGGACGCAGCCGTCGGGCGAAGGCCGCGAGGGTGGTGAGCGGGGAGCGGCGGCGGCGCGGCGGGGTGGTGCCGGGGCGGGGAGGGACGACGGGGCGGGAGGCGAGGAAGAGGATCATGCCACTACGGTCCCGGGCCCGGCCGGGGGCGGTCCAACACCTGATCGGGGGCCATTCACGCATCTCCGTTGTCAATGCTGGTGGGGTGGGGATCGAGGGGCGCGTCGGTCACCATGTGCGGGTGAACCGGGACATCGAACCGCGCCTGCTGCGCGCCTTCACCGCCGTCGCCGACGAGCTGCACTTCACCCGCGCCGCCGCCCGCCTCTACATCGCCCAGCAGGCCCTCAGCCGCGACATCCGGCGGTTGGAGCGGGAGTTGGGCGCGGAGCTGTTCGTCCGTACCACCCGCCAGGTCGCCCTCACGGCCGCGGGCGAACGGCTGCTGCCGTACGCCCGGCGGGTGCTCCAGGCCCAGGACGACCTGGCGGCGGCCTTCAGCGGGGCCGAGTGCCGTCCGCTGCTGGTGGATGTGAGCGCCCCGGTGAGCACCGGAAGCCAGGTGGTGGCGGAGGCGCGGCGGCGCATCGGCCCCGAGACCGAGCTGGTGGCCCGCTTCCACAGCGGGCTGGCCGGGGCCGCCGCCGAGCTCCTCGCCGGACGCCTCGACGTGTCCTTCGGCCGGGCCCGCGGCCTCGACCCCGCCGTGCTCGCCCGGCTGGACCACCGGCTGATCCGCTACGAACGCATCGCCGTGGTCCTGCGCGAGGACCATCCGCTGGCCCGGCTCGAGGAGATCCCGCTGGCCGCGCTCGCGGGCGAGCCCCTGTACGCGGCGGCGGGCAACGACACCACCACCGAGTGGACGGACCTGGCCGCCCAGCTCTTCGCGGGGCGCGGGATCGCGATGGCGGAGCCGTTCCCGGAGATCGACGGGGACGAGGAGTTCATCCGGGTGGTGACCAAGCGCCGCTGGTCGGTGCTGGCCAGTGAGGTGTTCACCCACCTGCCCGGCGCGGTGCTGCGGCCGCTCGCCGAGCCCGTTCCGCTCTCACCCGTTTCCATCGTGTGGCGCAAGGGCCTCGTCCACCCCGGCCTGGACGCCCTCCACGCGGCGGCCCGTGCGCTCGCCACCACGTCCGGCTGGCTGCACCGGCCACCGGGCTCCTGGCTGCCGCGCCCCGAGGCGGGGGTGATGATCAGAGATTGACGCGGTTGATGTAAACGCGCTCGCGATGCGGAATCACCTGGTACCAGACGAGCATCGTCTCGACGCTGTACGTGCGCAGCCGATGGGGTTCGGGGTCGTCGTCGAGGACACCGTCCGGGCCGAGCCCCTGGGCCGCGAGATCGGCCAGAGCGCTGCCGATCACCTCGACCGCGCACCGGTCCGTCTCCTTCATGCCGCCGAGGACCCACTCGGCGTCGGGCTGTACTCCCAGGCCCAGCCGACGGCGTCCTCGACGCCTTCGCCGCGTGCGCTCACCCGGCGGCCCCGGTCTCGGCGGACGCCTCGCGGAGGATGCGGGCGATGGTCTGTTGCGCGGCCCGGAACTCCTCTTCCGTGGCTTGCGGATCGCCGGTGACGCGCTCCGCCTCGCGCATGGCGTAGAACCTGCCGGGATGGCGTTCAATCGCGACGACGGTCGCCCACTTCTCCAGGAACAGCCGCATCGGCGTGGTCGAGGCGGTCTGTACAGCGCGGTCGAACGCCTCGCCCAGTTCGCGGTCGAACTCGGCGATGCGCACGAGGTCGAGCCGTTTGACCGCTTCCCGCAAGGCGTCCCGAGTCATCGGCGGCTGTGGGATGACGGGCGCGTGCGGGTGCTCCGGCTGAGCGCTCATGCGGTCCTCCGGCGGGGCGGGCGGGCGGTGCACCGCGTACGGTACCGGGAACCGCGCGACACGGTGAGCGCATCAGTCTCCACCCACCGCATGTGGTACCCCTCACCGCCGCCCGGCCCCCCGGGTGAGAGCAAGGTTTCGTCCGCGTCACCTGCCGCCACAGCCCGGAAATCCACCGTCCCTACCGTCGAGCAGCGACACCGAGAACTGTGGAGGCGTGATGACTGCCCCGACCACCACCACCACCACCGCGCGCAAGGGGGGCCGCTGGATCGAGCAGTGGGACCCGGAGGACGAGAGCTTCTGGCGGGAGAAGGGGGAGCGGATAGCCGCCCGGAACCTGGTCTTCTCCATCCTCTCCGAGCACATCGGGTTCTCGATCTGGAGCCTGTGGTCGGTGATGGTGCTGTTCATGGGGCCGGAGTACGGGGTCGACCCGGCCGGGAAGTTCTTCCTGGTCGCTATGCCCACCTTGGTCGGCGGGGTGCTGCGGGTGCCGTACACCTTCGCCGTCGCGCGGTTCGGCGGGCGCAACTGGACGATCGTCAGCGCGGGGCTGCTGCTCGTGCCCGCGATCGCCGCCGCCGTGGTGATGGAGCCCGGCACCTCGTACACCACGTTCATGGTGGTCGCGGCGCTCACCGGGGTCGGGGGCGGCAACTTCGCCTCGTCCATGACCAACATCAACTCCTTCTACCCGCTGCGCAGGAAGGGCTGGGCGCTCGGGCTCAACGCGGGCGGCGGCAACATCGGCGTGCCCGTGATCCAACTGGTCGGGCTGCTGGTGATCGGCACCGCCGGGGCGGCCCATCCGCGCCTCGTGCTCGCCGTCTACATCCCGCTGATCGTCGTCGCGGCGGCGCTCTCGGCGCTGTTCATGGACAACCTGGCGCCCGTGCGCAACGACGCCGGGGCGGCCAGGGAGGCGGCGCGGGACGCCCACACCTGGATCATGTCGCTGCTCTACATCGGCACCTTCGGCTCGTTCATCGGCTACAGCTTCGCCTTCGGTCTTGTGCTGCAGAACCAGTTCGACCGCACCCCGCTCCAGGCCGCCTCGCTCACCTTCATCGGCCCGCTGCTCGGCTCGCTCATCCGCCCCGTCGGCGGTCGGCTCGCCGACGCCCACGGCGGCGCGAAGATCACGCTGTGGACCTTCGCCGCCATGGCCGCCGCGACCGTCGTGGTGGTCTATGCCTCCGCGCAGAAGTCGCTGTCCGTCTTCCTCGTCGGCTTCATCGCCCTCTTCGTGCTCAGCGGGCTCGGCAACGGCTCCACCTTCAAGATGATCCCCGGCATCTTCCAGGCGAAGGCCGTGGCCCGCGGCCTGACCGGCGAGGAGGCCGCGGCCTATGGGCGGCGGCTGTCGGGCGCGGCGATGGGGCTGATCGGGGCGGTCGGCGCGCTCGGCGGGCTCGGGATCAACCTCGCCTTCCGGGAGTCGTTCGCGGGCGCCCACTCCGGGACCCCCGCCTTCGTCTCCTTCCTCGCCTTCTACGCCGTGTGCTCCGCGGTCACCTGGGCCGTATACCTCCGTGGCGCCCGCCGCCCGGCCACGGTGTCCGGCGCGCAGGCGGGTGCGCATGATCCGCGGACGGAGCGGCAACCCGCCTACGCGGACGTCTGAGCGGACGTCTGAGCGGACGTCTGAGCGGACGGCTCGGGGCGGCTGAGGGGGCGTCTGGACGGGCGTCCCCCGCGGCTCGGGGCGTACGGTCGGCCGGGGGAGTCCGTACGGCCGGGCGGAAGCCCGTACGGTCGGCCGGGGGAGCCCGTACGGCGGGTCGGGGAACGCCCGTACGGCGGGTTGGGGAAGCCCCCGGCCGTCCACTCCGTTACGCCTGGGAAACCTCCGTGAACCGCCACCGACACGGGACGGCGACAGGATGCGGAACCGAAGGCGCCCATACCCGAGTGAAACGGGAGAACGGGAGATCGGGACGAGAGCCATGCACCGAGAACAGACCGGAGCCGCGGGCGACGAGGTGCCCGTCGGCCCTCTCGCCGGATTCACCGTTGGGGTCACCGCCGCGCGCCGCGCGGATGAGCTCGGCGCCCTGCTGCGGCGCCGCGGCGCGGAGGTGATGTACGCGCCCGCGCTGCGGATCGTGCCGCTGGCCGACGACTCCGAACTCCTCGCGGCCACGAAGCAGTTGATCGACAGCGCCCCCGATGTCGTGGTCGCCACCACCGCCATCGGCTTCCGCGGCTGGGTCGAGGCCGCCGACGGCTGGGGCCTGGGCGACGCCCTGCTCGACCGGCTGCGCGAGGTGCGGCTGCTGGCCCGCGGGCCCAAGGTGCGCGGGGCGATCCGGGCCGCCGGGCTGACCGAGGAGTGGTACCCGGCCTCCGAGTCGATGGCCGAGGTGCTCGAGCGGCTGCTGGAGGAGGGCGTCGAGGGGCACCGCATCGCCGTCCAGTTGCACGGCGAGCCGCTGCCCGGCTTCGTCGAGTCGCTGCGGGCCGGGGGAGCGGAGGTGGTCGGGGTGCCGGTGTACCGCTGGATGCCACCGGAGGACATCGGGCCGGTGGACCGGCTGCTGGACGCGACGGTCGCGCGGGCCCTGGACGCCGTCACCTTCACGAGCGCGCCCGCCGCCGCGAGTCTGCTGGACCGGGCGGGGCGGCGCGGGATGCGTGAGGAGCTGGTGGACGCGCTCCGCCATGATGTGCTGCCCGCGTGTGTCGGGCCGGTCACCGCGCTGCCGCTGGAGGCCCACGACATTCCCACCTCCCAGCCCGAACGGTTCCGGCTCGGGCCGCTGGCGCAGCTGCTGACCGCGGAACTTCCGGGGCGGGTGCGGCCGTTGCCGGTCGCCGGGCGGCGGCTGGAGATCCGTGGCCACGCGGTGGTCGTGGACGGTGAGCTGCGTACGGTGCCGCCCGCCGGGATGGCGTTGCTGCGGGCTCTGGCCCGCCGGCCCGGCTGGGTCGTGGCGCGGTCGGAGCTGCTGCGGTCGTTGCCGGGGGCGGGGCGGGACGAGCATGCGGTGGAGACGGCGATGGCTCGGCTGCGGACGGCTCTTGGGTCGCCCAAGCTGATCCAGACGGTGGTCAAGCGGGGGTATCGGCTGGCGCTCGATCCTTCGGCCGACACGAAGTATGGGGGCGGCGCGTAGCTGTTTGCCGGGGCTCCGCCCCGGGCCCCGCTCCTCAAACGCCGGAGGGGCTGGGGTTCCGCCCGAGGGGCTGGTGTTCCGCCCCCGAGGGGCTGGAGTTCAGCCCCCGAGGGGTTACGGGGGACAGGCGGGGCGGGCACTCTGAGGGGTGACCGGATCGGGCCTTCCCCGAAGGAGTGACGGGAACATGGCGTCGGCGTCGTCGGCCTACGACCTGCGGTTCGACTCGGGGCGGATCTGCCTGGACCTGGTGGCCACGGTCGGCGGCCGGCTCAGCGAGGCGCCCGTCGAGCGGCTCGGCGGGGTGGAGCCCCTCAGAGCGTGGCTGCTGGGCGCCGGTCTGGTGCCCGGTGGCACCTCGCTCGAGGGTGTGGACCACCGCTGGCTCATCCGCTTCCGGGCCGCCCGCGACCTGCTGCACCGTATCGTCCACAACGAGGTCGAGGGCCGTGCCGCGGCCGCCGATCTGGAGCGGATGAACGCGCTGGCCGCCACCGCCCCGCCCGCCCTGCGCGCCGTACGGACCCCCGACGGCGCCCTGGCCCGCGCCCTCGCCGGGAAGCCGGACTGCGGCGCGCTGCTCTCCCAGATCGCCCGGGACGCGGTGCAGTTGCTCACCGACCCGGTGGCGCGCGGGCAGTTGCGCCGCTGCGAGGGGGAGACCTGCTCGCTGGTCTACCTCGACACCTCGCGCGGCCGCCGCAGGCGCTGGTGCTCCAGCGAGGTCTGCGGAAACCGCGAGCGGGTTGCCCGTCACCGCCGTCGGGTAAACCCGAGCATCAGCAAAACATGAGCGATATTCAGTCATGACCCGGACACGACCCGGACATGACGCAGGCCCCGGATGGGGGGACCGGGGCCTGCGGGGCGGATTTGGGGAGGGAGCCCTTCCTGGCGGCCGTCGCCCGCCCGGCGTCGGCCTTACTCGGACTCAAGTACGCACCGCACAGCGGGAGATGTTCAGCCGGAAAATGGGATGTACATCACACGATGGTCGATGAACGCCGAGCGTTTCCAGCCCGTACCCCCCTCGACCCGACGGCTTGCGTACGCAAAGATGCCCTCGTGACCGAGAGGACGACACCGGACGACGCGCTCATGCGAGCGCTCTACGCGGAGCACGCAGGCCCGCTTCTCGCCTTCGTCCTGCGCCTGGTCGCGGGCGACCGGCACCGCGCCGAGGACGTGGTCCAGGAGACCCTCCTGCGCGCCTGGCGCAACGCCGACCAACTGCGGCGCTCCGGAGGATCGCTACGGCCCTGGCTGGTGACCGTGGCCCGCCGCATCGTCATCGACGGCCACCGCCAACGCCGCGCACGCCCCCACGAAGTGGACGCGGCGCCGCTCCATGTGATGCCCGCCGCGGACGACATCGACCGCGCATTGCGTCAGATGACCATTTCCGACGCGTTGAATGACCTCACCGACGCACATAGAGCGGCGCTCGTCGAGACATACTTCAAGGGACGGACGGTGAGTGAGGCGGCCGAAGTGCTGGGCGTTCCCGCCGGGACGGTACGGTCCCGGGTCTTCTACGCGCTGCGCTCCCTGAAGCTTTCGCTCGAGGAACGGGGGGTCACGGCATGATGCCGGCAGCGGACGACCAGCAGCACACCGCGGTCGGCGCCTATGCGCTCGGGGTGCTCGACCCCGCCGACGCGGCGCGCTTCGAGGACCACCTCATCGGGTGCGAGCGGTGCGCCGCCGAGCTCGACGAGCTGATGGGCCTCCCGCCGCTGCTGGCCGAGTACGCCACCGCCGCCGACGGCACCGCGCTCCCGGATCCGGCGGTGGTCACCGCCCGCCCGGGGCCCGAACTGCTCGACCGGCTGCTGGACGATGTCGCGGCGAGCCGGAAAGCCTCCGGCAGACGGCGTCTCTTCCTCGTCGCCGCGGCCGCCGTCCTCATCGTCGGCGGCCCGCTCGCGGGAGCGGCCATCACCGCGAACTCCGACGACGGCGGGGGCAAGGGACAGGTGGTGGCCTCCTCCTCCAAGCAGGTGTACGACCAGGGCGAGAAGTTCAGCGCGGTCGACCCCGTCACCAAGGTGGACGCCTCCGTCTCGGTGCAGCAGAAGGGCTGGGGCACCTCCGTCGCCCTCAAGCTGGGCAACCTCAAGGGGCCGCGCACCTGCGACCTGGTCGCCATCGGCAAGGACGGCCACGAGGAGACCATCACCACCTGGGCCGTGCCCACCTCGGGCTACGGCGTCAAGGACGGGGACGGCTCCCGTTGGAGCAAGGAACCGCTCTACGCCCAGGGCGGCGCCGCCATGAACACCAACGAGATCGAGCGGTTCGAGGTCCGCACCCTGGACGGCCGGCGCCTGGCGCAGGTCAGGCTCTGAGAAACCCCCTCCCCTTCAGGTGTACGGTTGACGGCTGCCCTTAAGAACACAGAAGGGGGCCCTGGGTGGCCGCGCACAACGCCACGCATGACGACCGGACGGCACCGCGGGAGGACCGCGGGGACGGGGTCCGGGACAGCGAGATCCGGATCGAACAGGCGCATCTGGACCGGGTGTACCACCGCCTCGAGGAGAAGATCCACGAGGCGGAGTTCCTCATGGACGACGCCGCCAAGCGCGGTCAGGTCGGCACGCCCGGCGCGCTCGCCGAACGGGACGCCCAGGTCTTCCGGGCCGGGGTCCACCTCAACCGGCTGAACAGCGAGTTCGAGGACTTCCTCTTCGGCCGCATCGATCTGCTGCCGGGCAAGGACGGCCGGCGCGGCCCCGACGGCGCCTACACCTCCGTGGAGCCCGCCGACGACGCCATCCGCACCGGCCCGGACGGCGACCGCGCGGAGATCGCCGAAACGCTGCACATCGGCCGCATCGGCGTGCTGGACGCCGAGTACGCCCCGCTGGTGATCGATTGGCGGGCGCCCGCCGCCGCGCCCTTCTACCGCTCCACCCCGGTGGCCCCCGGCCGGGTCGTCCGCCGCCGGGTGATCCGCAGCAAGGGCCGCCGGGTGCTCGGCGTCGAGGACGACCTGCTGCGCCCGGAGCTCAGCGCCACCCTCGACGGCGGGGCGCTGCCGGTGGTCGGCGACGGCGCCCTGATGGCCGCGCTCGGCCAGGCCCGCGGCCACACCATGCGGGACATCGTGGCCTCCATCCAGGCCGAGCAGGACCAGGTGATCCGCGCCCCCGCCGCCTCCGTCACCGAGGTCGAGGGCGGCCCCGGCACCGGCAAGACGGCGGTCGCGCTGCACCGTGCGGCGTACCTCCTCTACCAGGACCGGCGGCGCTACGCGGGCGGCATCCTCGTGGTCAGCCCCACCCCGCTGCTGGTCGCCTACACCGAGGGCGTGCTGCCCTCGCTGGGCGAGGAGGGCCAGGTGGCCATCCGGGCGGTGGGCTCGCTGGTGGAGGGCGCCGAGGCCACCACGTACGACACCCCGGCGGTGGCCCGCGTCAAGGGCTCGTCCCGGATGCTGAGGGTGCTCCGCAAGGCCGCCCGCGGCGCGCTGGAGCTGCCGCGGGGAGCCGCCGCGCCCACCGGCTCGGCTTCGTCGCCGACTTCGCCCTCGTCCGCCGACAACGGCCAGTTGACGGTGGACGGGGCGCTGGACGCCCACGGCGGCAGACCCGGCGCGGGCTCCGGAGCCAGACCCGGCGGCCCGCCCGAGCGGCTGCGCGTGGTCGCCTTCGGCGCCCGGATCGAGCTGGAAGCCGAGGAACTGCGCGCCATCCGCCAGAACGTGCTGGGCGGCACCGCGCCCGTCAATCTGCTGCGCCCCCGCGCCCGCCGGCTGCTCCTGGACGCGCTGTGGACCCGCTCCGGCGCCCCCAGGCGGTACACCGACCCCGAACTGGCCGCCGAGGCGCGGGAGGGCTTCGACGAGGACATCTCCTCCGAGGACTCCTTCCAGGAGTTCCTCGACGCCTGGTGGCCCGAGCTCACCCCCCGCTCCGTCCTCGCCGCCATGGCCGATGAGAGGCGGCTGAGCCGCTGGTCACGGCGGGTGCTCAACCCCCGTGAGGTCCGTCAGGTGGCCCGGTCGCTCGGACGGCTCGGCCCGGACGGGCAGGGCGCGCTGTCGGTCCACGACGTGGCGCTGCTGGACGAGCTGATCACCCTCCTGGGCACCCCGGCCCGCCCCGCGGCCGCCCGCGAGGCCGACCCGCTGGACCAGCTCACCGGTCTGGACGAGCTGACCACGTACGCCGACCGGGTCAGCCCCCGCCGCAGCCGCGCCGAGCGGGCCGAGCGGGAGCGCGCCGACTACGCCCACGTCATCGTCGACGAGGCGCAGGACCTCACCCCGATGCAGTGGCGGATGATCGGACGGCGGGGCCGCCACGCCACCTGGACGGTCGTCGGCGACCCGGCCCAGAGCTCCTGGTCCGACCCGGACGAGGCGGGGCGGGCCCGGGACGAGGCGCTCGGCAGCCGCCCGCGCCGCCGCTTCACCCTCACCGTCAACTACCGCAACCCGGCGGAGATCGCCGAACTCGCCAGCAAGGTCCTCACCCTCGCCATGCCCGGCACCCCCGCCCCGGAGGCGGTCCGCTCCACGGGTGTGGCGCCGCGCTTCGTACCCGGCGCGGACGGCGGCCTCGGCGCGGCCGCGCGCCGCGAGGCGGTCCGGCTGCTGGCCGAGGTGGACGGCACCGTCGGCGTCGTCGTCGCGATGAACCGGCGCGCCCAGGCCCGTCAGTGGCTGACGGGCCTGGGCGACCGGGTGGTGGCGCTGGGCAGCCTGGAGGCGAAGGGGCTGGAGTACGACGCGACGGTCGTGGTCTCGCCCGCCGAGATCGCCGACGAGTCCCCGGCGGGGCTCCGGGTGCTGTACGTGGCGCTCACCCGCGCCACCCAGCGGCTGACGGTCGTGTCGGGCGACCGCGACGAGCCGGACGGCAACGCCGTCCCCGACCTGCTGCGGGACTGACCACCACCCCGGCCGGAGGACCCCGGCGCCCGGCGCTCCTCAGCCGCTCCAAAATCCACCCCCGGGAGGGGAATCCCTTCCCGGGCCTGTTTGTTAGCCTTGATGTGGCACCGGCCCGATCCAAGCCCCCGGGCCCAACCTTCGTCGCTTCGAGCGACCACTTGCCGCGAGGCGAGCATGGCGGGTCGGTGCCACCTTTCATCTCTTCCGTGAGGTCCGCGCCCGGCGGCATCAGCCGCCCAGGACGCGGACCTCTTCCGCTTGGGGGCCCTTGCGGCCCTGCACGATCTGGAATTCGACCCGCTGCTCGTCGACCAGGCTGCGGTAGCCGCTGCCGTCGATCGAGCTGTAGTGGACGAAGACATCCGGTCCGCCGTCCTCCTGGGCGATGAAGCCGTAGCCCTTCTCGGCGTTGAACCACTTCACGGTGCCCTGAGCCATGCCCGCGCTCCTCGTTGTCTCTTCCTCGACGTCCTTACGACGCTGTAGCGCGCCAGAGCCTAGGGCGGCGGCTGCGGCGGACGGCCCGCCTCGCCAGGCGTTCCCGCGAAGGAGTGGGGGTTTCCACTCGGGTGACCCCACTCTGCTATGTCAGAACAATATGTCCGAAAGTCGGGCCGGGTTACCCCGTACCCAGAGGTAGGTGTAACCATCTGAGGACGTGGCCCGGTATCCCGCGGCCCGGAGAGCATGAACAAGGGAAAGCAGAGGAAGCAGGCCATGGCAACGGCGCCCAGCGTCTCGTACTCGATGACGGTCAGGCTGGAGGTGCCCGCGAGCGGTACCGCGGTCAGCCAGCTGACCACGGCCGTGGAGTCCTCCGGTGGCTCGGTAACGGGCCTCGATGTGACCGCGTCCGGCCACGAGAAGCTCCGTATCGACGTGACCATCGCCGCGACCTCGACCGCGCACGCCCAGGAGATCGTGGAGAAGCTGCGGGGCATCGAGGGTGTCTCGCTCGGCAAGGTCTCCGACCGTACGTTCCTGATGCACCTCGGCGGCAAGATCGAGATGTCGTCGAAGCACCCCATCCGGAACCGTGACGACCTCTCGATGGTCTACACCCCGGGCGTGGCCCGGGTCTGCCAGGCCATCGCGGACAACCCCGAGGACGCCCGCCGCCTCACCATCAAGCGCAACAGTGTGGCCGTCGTCACCGACGGCTCCGCGGTGCTGGGCCTCGGCAACATCGGCCCCAAGGCCGCCCTGCCGGTCATGGAGGGCAAGGCGGCCCTCTTCAAGCGGTTCGCGGGCATCGACGCCTGGCCGATCTGCCTGGACACCCAGGACACCGACGAGATCGTCGCGATCGTGAAGGCCATCGCCCCCGGCTTCGCGGGGATCAACCTGGAGGACATCTCCGCCCCCCGCTGCTTCGAGATCGAGGCGCGGCTGCGCGAGGCCGTGGACATCCCGGTCTTCCACGACGACCAGCACGGCACCGCGATCGTGGTGCTGGCCGCCCTCACCAACGCGCTGCGGGTGGTCGACAAGAAGATCGAGGATGTGAGGGTCGTCATGTCCGGCGCGGGCGCCGCCGGCACGGCCATCCTGCGGCTGCTGATCGCCGCGGGCGTGCGGCACGCGGTGGTGGCCGACATCCACGGTGTGGTGCACGCCGGGCGCCAGGACCTGGTCGCCGCCGACCCGGAGTCCCCGCTGCGCTGGATCGCCGACAACACCAACCCGGAGGGCGTCACGGGCACCCTGCGCGAGGCCGTGCGGGGCGCGGACGTCTTCATCGGCGTCTCGGCCCCGAACGTGCTCTCCGGCGACGACGTGGCCGCCATGGCGGACGGCGCGATCGTCTTCGCACTGGCCAACCCGGACCCCGAGGTGGACCCGGCGATCGCCCGCCAGACCGCCGCGGTGGTCGCCACCGGACGCTCGGACTTCCCGAACCAGATCAACAATGTCCTGGTGTTCCCGGGCGTTTTCCGTGGTTTGCTGGACGCGCAGTCGCGTACGGTGAACACCGAGATGATGCTGGCTGCTGCCGGTGCGCTCGCCGACGTCGTTCACGACGACGAGCTCAATGCCAACTACATCATTCCGAGCGTCTTCAACGACAAGGTCGCGGGGGCGGTGGCCGGAGCCGTGCGGGACGCGGCCCGCGCTGTGACCGGTACCACTGCGGTCTAGGCGGGGCACGGCGCGTCGCGCGCTCCGGGGTCCCGGAAGCGGCCATAGGGTGGCGGGCAGGAAAACGACCGCCACGGCGCTTTTCGTGTGACTCTCCAGGGCTCCGGATTGGCTTTCCCGCCACAGGTGGGGGCAGGATGCGTTCCGGGCGCGAGGGTCTGAACAGCAGACCCGGGTCCGGGGACTGTCCGAGGGCCCTGGCAGCATCGGCTTCGATCTCACGCCTCATTGGCAAGATGAACACGGGAGTACAACATGAACCGCAGTGAGCTGGTGGCCGCTCTGTCCGAGCGCGCCGAGGTGACCCGAAAGGACGCCGACGCCGTGCTGGCCGCCCTCGCCGAGGTGACTGGTGAGGTCGTCGCGAAGGGCGACGAGAAGGTCACCATCCCCGGCTTCCTGACCTTCGAGCGCACCCACCGTGCCGCTCGCACCGCGCGCAACCCGCAGACCGGTGAGCCGATCGAGATCCCGGCCGGCTACAGCGTGAAGGTCTCCGCGGGCTCCAAGCTCAAGGAAGCCGCCAAGGGCAAGTAAGCCCCCGCGAATGAAAGGGGCGGCCACCCGGGAGGGTGGCCGCCCCTTTGGCGCTCGTACGGGCCCTTGAGGCCCGTCCATGAGCCGCTACGAGGCCCGCGGAGGCACTACACGGCGTTGCCGTCGCCCGGGAGCTCCACCTTCGCGCCCAGTTCCACGAGCTTCTCCATGCTGTGTCCCCCCGGGGGATAACCCCCGGACCCCCAGCCGGGGCGTCGTCGTGGCTCGGGGGCGTGGGATGGGACAGCCCGTCCCCGGGGGGTGCCGGGGCGGGCTGAGGTGGAGTTGGGGTCCGGCTGTCGGGCCGGGGGGGAGGCACTACACGGCGTTGCCGTCGCCCGGGAGCTCCACCTTCGCGCCCAGTTCCACGAGCTTCTCCATGAAGTTCTCGTAGCCGCGGTTGATCAGGTCGATGCCGTGGACCCGCGAGGTGCCCTGGGCGGCCAGGGCCGCGATCAGGTAGGAGAAGCCGCCGCGGAGGTCGGGGATGACCAGGTCGGAGCCCTGGAGCTTGGTGGGGCCCGAGACGACCGCGGAGTGCAGGAAGTTGCGCTGGCCGAACCGGCAGGCGGAGCCGCCCAGGCATTCGCGGTAGAGCTGGATGTGCGCGCCCATCTGGTTGAGCGCCGAGGTGAAGCCCAGCCGGGACTCGTAGACCGTCTCGTGGACGATGGACAGGCCCGACGCCTGGGTCAGGGCCACCACCAGCGGCTGCTGCCAGTCGGTCTGGAAGCCGGGGTGGACGTCGGTCTCCAGGGCGATCGCGTTGAGCTTGCCGCCCGGGTGCCAGAACCGTATGCCCTCGTCGCCGATGTCGAAGGCGCCGCCGACCTTGCGGTAGGTGTTAAGGAAGGTCATCATCTCGCGCTGGCGGGCGCCGCGCACATAGATGCTGCCCTCGGTGGCCAGCGCCGCGCTGGCCCAGGAGGCGGCCTCCAGGCGGTCCGGGAGGGCGCGGTGGTTGTAGCCGCCGAGCTGGTCGACACCGGTGATCCGGATCGTGCGGTCGGTGTCCATGGAGATGATGGCGCCCATCTTCTGCAGCACGCAGATGAGGTCCTCGATCTCCGGCTCGACCGCCGCGTTGGAGAGTTCCGTCACACCCTCGGCGAGCACCGCCGTCAGCAGCACCTGCTCGGTGGAGCCCACCGACGGGTACGGCAGCCGGATCTTGGTGCCGCGCAGCCGGTGCGGGGCCTCCAGGTACTGGCCGTCCGCCCGCTTCTCGATCGTCGCCCCGAACTGGCGCAGCACGTCGAAGTGGAAGTCGATCGGCCGGCCGCCGATGTCACAGCCGCCCAGGCCCGGGATGAAGGCGTGGCCGAGGCGGTGCAGCAGCGGGCCGCAGAAGAGGATCGGGATCCGCGAGGAACCTGCGTGTGCGTCGATGTCGGCGACATTGGCGCTCTCCACGTGCGTGGGATCGAGCACCAGCTCACCGGGCTCGTCACCGGGGCGCACCGTCACGCCGTGCAGCTGCAGCAGCCCGCGCACCACCCGCACATCGCGGATGTCGGGGACGTTGCGCAGCCTGCTCGGCGCGCTGCCGAGCAGGGCGGCGACCATGGCCTTCGGCACGAGGTTCTTCGCGCCGCGGACACGGATCTCGCCTTCGAGCGGGGTGCCGCCATGGACGAGCAGGACATCGTTCGAGCGGGTCATCTGGTCTCGCGTTCCTGAGACGGGCAAGGGCCAAAAGGCACAAGGGCCAAAGGGCAAGAGTAATAGCCCCGGAGACCGCCTCCGTAAGGCTCTTGCACCCTTTGCGTCACCCCGTAGGCGACAGAACACGTTCCGTTTCGGCCGGAAGGCCCACGGTCATGTGCGCCGCATCTGCTGTCTTGCGCCCCGACCTGCTCTCATACGGGACTCGACTTCCACTCCCCCTCCGGCCCGGAAATGGGGGATCATGTGGCCATGACCGAGGTGTCCTCGCTCACAGGACGGCTGCTTGTCGCGACACCGGCGCTTGCTGACCCGAATTTCGACCGTGCGGTGGTGCTGCTTCTCGACCATGACGAGGAGGGCTCGCTCGGCGTGGTCCTGAACCGCCCGACCCCGGTGGGGGTGGGCGACATCCTGGAGTCGTGGGCCTCGCTTGCCGGGGAGCCGGGGGTGGTCTTCCAGGGCGGTCCCGTCTCGCTGGACTCCGCGCTGGGCGTGGCCGTCGTACCGGGCGAGTCCGGCAGGTCCTCGGCGCGCACCGAGGACGGGCCACTCGGCTGGCGCAGGGTGCACGGCGCGATCGGCCTGGTGGACCTGGAGGCGCCGCCCGAGCTGCTGGCGGCGGCCGTGGGCTCGTTGCGCATCTTCGCCGGTTACGCGGGCTGGGGGCCCGGTCAGCTGGAGGAGGAGCTGGCCGAGGGCGCGTGGTACGTGGTGGAGTCCGAGCCGGGCGATGTGTCCTCGCCCGCCCCCGAGCGGCTGTGGCGGGCGGTGCTCCGCCGCCAGCGCAGTGAGCTGGCCATGGTCGCCACGTATCCGGACGACCCTTCTCTCAACTAGGCATGAGTACCCTAGGGCTGTATGAGCACTCTTGAGCCCGAGCGCGGGGCAGGCACGGGGACCCTCGTTGAGCCGACACCACAGGTGTCGCACGGTGACGGCGACCACGAGCGCTATGCCCACTATGTGCAGAAAGACAAGATCATGGAGAGCGCCCTCTCCGGATCTCCCGTCGTCGCACTCTGCGGCAAGGTCTGGGTCCCGGGTCGTGACCCGAAGAAGTACCCGGTCTGCCCGATGTGCAAGGAGATCTTCGAGGGCATGGGCGCCGGTGGCGACAAGGGCAAGGACGGCGACGGCAAGAAGTAGCCGGTCCGTCGGCCCTGGGCGCTGACGAAAAGCCTCGCGCGAACAGACGGCGCGCCCGGCCCGCGACCCCGAGACGGGGTCGCGGGCCGGGCGTGCCGTGCCTTGTGCGCCCTGCCGCGCGCCGGACGGCCCCAGTAGGGTCGGCCCATGAGCGGGCGTACGGAGAACGGGGTGGCGCGGGCCGCCTATCTGGTGTTCGGGGCGCGTGAGGTCGACGAGCCCGAAGCGGAAGGCGCCAGCGCCTACTGTCAGTTCGAGAAGGACTGGGACGCCCAGCTGGAGCGGTGCGGGCGGCTGGCCGCCGAGCGGGGCTACCGGCTCTCCGGCGGCTGCGTGATGTCGGTCGCCCAGCCGACCCTTCCCAGGCTCCTGGAGTGGGCGGAGGACCCGGGCGCCGAGGTGGTGCTGGTGGCCAGCGACCGCGTTCTGGAGCGGTTCCGGAAGACCTGGCCGGACTGGGACCGGGTGGTCGAGTGCCTGGCCGAAGCGGGTGCGCGGGTTGAGGCCGTGCCGTATGTTGAACCCGCCTATCCGGGCGAGGAGTTGCCGCGTCGCTAGCGCGAATTCCCTTTTGTCGCGGAGTGGTTCGGTTCGTTTTCTCGCCGAGTGGTTCAGACCTCTTGTGGGGTCGCTCAAGGTTCCCTAGCCTCACGCATATTGTGCTGAGCGAAACATGCGTTGCATTACTTGCAACGCCAAATGGTTAAGGGTTCCCATGAAGCCGTCCCATCTCTCCGTTTCCCGGCTGTCCTCCCGCGTCACCGTGCCCGTGGTGGCACTCGCCCTGGCCGGGCTGGCCGTGACCGGATGCGCCCCCTCCACCTCCGACAACAGCTCCAAGGAGGACGAGAAGAGCGGCAAGCTGCGTGTCTGGCTCTTCCAGGAGGTCAATAACGCGCCCAAGAAAAAGGTGATCGACGCGGCGGTCGCCGGCTTCGAGAAGGAGCACGACGGAACCGATGTCGAGGTGACCTACATCCCCGTCGACACCCGGGCGCAGAAGATCAAGGCGGCTTTCAACGACCCCAAGAGCGCTCCCGACGTCATCGAGTTCGGCAACACCGACACCGCCGGCTATGTCAAGGACGGCGGGCTGCTGGACATCAGCAAGGAGTTCGGCGCCTGGGTCGACTCGACCAATGTCGACCCCACCGCGAAGTACTCGCTGACCATCGGCGGCAAGGTCTACGGCGCCCCGCTCTTCGTCGGCGTACGGGCGCTGTACTACCGGACGGACGTCTTCAAGGAGCTCGACCTGAAGCCGCCGGCCACCCAGGACGAACTGATTGCGACCGCGAAGAAGATCCGCTCGGAGCGGCCGGATCTGTACGGTCTCGCGGTCGGCGGCGCCTACACCTACGGCGCGATGCCCTTCATCTGGGCCAACGGCGGCGACCTCGCCGACGAGAAGGGCAAGTTCGGCTCCAACGAGTACTCGGCGGCCATCGACAGCGCGAACGCCCAGAAGGGCGTCAAGGCGTACACCTCACTCTTCGGCAACGACAACTGCCCGGCGGCCAAGTGCGCCCAGTGGGGCGGCAACGACACCGTCGAGGCGTTCGCCTCGGGCAAGGCGGCCATGGCGATCGGCGGCGACTTCAGCCGCCAGGCCATCGAGGAGGGCAAGGCCAAGGGCAAGTACAAGGTCGTGCCGCTGCCGGGCGTGAAGGCGGGCGACATCGCACCGGCCTTCGCGGGCGGGAACAACCTCGGGGTGCTCAAGAGCACCTCGCACCGCACGATCGCCGTGGACCTGCTCAAGACGCTCGCCGGGAAGCAGACCCAGCGCGAGCTCTACGACGCCATGGGCTTCCTACCCACCTTCACCGATGTGCGCGGCGACGTCGCCGCCAAGGACGCCTTCGTCAAGCCCTTCGTGAAGACCCTCAACGACAGCGCCAAGTTCGTGCCCGCCTCGCCCGGCTGGGCGTCCATCGACGCGCAGCTCGTCCTGCCCACCATGTTCCAGGAGATCGTCAGCGGCCGTAAGAGCGTGCCGGCCGCCACCCAGGACGCCGCGAAGAAGATGGACGAGGCATTCAAGCAGTGAGCGCCGGCACCGCACAGCACGCCCGGCGAGCCCCCACCAAGGGCCGCCGGTCCCGGCCGGGAGCCACCGTCCCGGCCGGGCGCCGGTCCGGGAAGGGCTCCCGGCGCGGCACCTGGACCCCCTGGCTCTATCTCGCCCCGGCGCTCGTCGTCCTGGGCGGACTGCTCGTCTACCCCATCTACCAGCTCGGCCTGATCTCCTTCCTGGAGTACACCCAGGCGCAGGTCAGCGGCGGTGAACCGACCACCTTCCAGGGGTTCGCCAACTACGCCGAGCTGTTCGGCGACCGCGAGTTCTGGAACGTCGTCGTCGCCACCCTGCTCTTCGCCGCCGTCTGCGTGGTGTCCACCCTCGCGGTCGGCTGTGCGCTGGCGGTGCTGCTGACGCGCGTACGGGCGATTCCGCGGCTGGCGCTGATGCTGGCCGCGCTCGGCGCCTGGGCCACCCCGGCGATCACCGGTTCGACGGTCTGGGTCTTCCTCTTCGACCCCGACTTCGGGCCGGTGAACAGGGTCCTGGTGTGGTTCGGCCTCTCCGGCTTCGAGGACTACTCCTGGACCTACGACCGCTACAGCGCCTTCGCCCTGGTGCTGTTCGAGGTCGTGTGGTGCTCGTTCCCGTTCGTCATGGTCACCGTCTACGCGGGCATCCGGGCCATCCCCACCGAGGTGCTGGAGGCCGCCGCCCTCGACGGCGCCTCCACCTGGCGGATCTGGCGCACGGTCATGGCGCCGATGCTGCGGCCGATCCTCGTCGTGGTGACCATCCAGTCCATCATCTGGGACTTCAAGGTCTTCACACAGATCTACGTCATGACGAACGGCGGCGGGATCGCCGGCCAGAACATGGTGCTCAACGTGTACGCGTACCAGAAGGCGTTCGCGTCCTCGCAGTACAGCCTGGGCTCGGCGATCGGCGTGGTGATGCTGCTGATCCTGCTGGCCGTCACGCTGGTCTATCTGCGGCTGCTGCGACGCCAGGGAGAAGAACTGTGAGCCACTCGCGCGTCTCGCTGCGCATCCGCCGTCCCTGGCGGTTCGCCGCCGAGGCCACCGCCCTGGCCGTGGCGGCCGTGGTCGCCTTCCCGCTGTACTGGATGGTGCTCTCGGCCTTCAAGCCGGAGGGGGAGATCCAGTCCACCGAGCCCCGGCCGTGGACGGCGTCCCCGTCGCTGGACTCCTTCCGGCGCGTCTTCCAGCAGGAGGACTTCGGGCGCTACTTCCTCAACAGCCTGTTCGTGGCCGGGGTGGTGGTGGTCGCCTCGGCGCTGATCGCCTTCCTGGCGGCCACGGCGGTCACCCGCTTCAACTTCCGCTTCCGCACCACGCTGCTGATCATGTTCCTGGTCGCCCAGATGGTGCCGATCGAGGCGCTGACCATCCCCATGTTCTTCCTGATGCGCGATCTGGGGGAGTCGGTGCCCGGGGTGGGGCTCAACACGCTGGGCTCGCTGATCCTGCCGCATATCGCCTTCTCGCTGCCGTTCGCCATCTGGATGCTGCGCGGCTTCGTCAAGGCGGTGCCCGAGGCGCTGGAGGAGGCGGCCTATCTGGACGGGGCCAGCCGCTCCCGCTTCCTGTGGCAGATCCTCTTCCCCCTCGTCTTCCCCGGACTCGTGGCGACGAGCGTCTTCTCCTTCATCTCCGCCTGGAACGACTTCCTCTTCGCCAAGTCCTTCATCATCAGCGCGACCGAGAACTCCACCCTTCCGATGGCGCTGCTGGTCTTCTTCAAGGACGAGGGGAACGACTGGGGAGGGATCATGGCGGCGTCCACCGTCATGACCATCCCGGTGCTGATCTTCTTCGTACTCGTCCAGCGCCGGCTGGTCTCCGGGCTCGGCGGCGCGGTGAAGGACTGACGGGTACCGAGGACCGACTGACGGGTACCGAGGACCGACGAGCACCGAAGAGCACTGACAAGAGCCGAAGAGCACTGACAAGAACCGAAGAGCGCCGACAAGAGCTGACGAGGCGCCGACAGGGGAGCAGATGACTCACGACGCCGCGGGGCTGATCCCCGCGCCCCGCCATGACCAGAGCCGTCCCGGCCGCGCGGGCGCGCGGATCCACCCGCGGCGCACCGCCCTGGCCGCGGGCCCCGGCACCGAGGGGGTGGCGCGGCTGCTGCGCACCACCCTCGGCCAGGCGCTCGGCCTGTCCCTGCCGGACGGCGAGCCCGGCGGCGACGACACCATCGGCCTGCGGATCGACGCCGAGCTGGAGCCCGAGGGCTACCGGCTCACCGTGGCCGACGGCCGGGTGGAGATCGCGGGCGGCACGGCCGCGGGCGTCCACTGGGGCACGCAGACCCTCCGTCAGCTGCTGGGCCCCGACGCCTTCCGCCGCGCCCCGGTCAGGGGCGCGGAGACCGGCTGGGAGCTGGCGGAGCGGACGGTCGAGGACGCGCCGCGGTTCGCCTGGCGCGGGCTGATGCTGGACGTGGCCCGCCACTTCATGCCCAAGGACGGCGTCCTGGCCTATCTGGACCTGCTCGCCGCCCACAAGCTCAATGTGTTCCACTTCCATCTCACCGACGACCAGGGCTGGCGCGTGGAGATCCGCCGCTACCCGAAGCTGACCGAGGTCGGCGGCTGGCGCGAGCGCACCAAGCTGGGCCACCGGGCGTCCCCGCTGTGGGACGAGCGGCCGCACGGCGGCCACTACACCCAGGACGACATCCGCGAGATCGTCGCCTACGCGGCCGAGCGGCATATCACCGTCGTGCCCGAGATCGACATCCCCGGACACTCGCAGGCCGCCATCGCCGCGTACCCGGAGCTGGGCAACACCGACGTCATCGACACCGCCTCCCTCGGAGTCTGGACCACCTGGGGCATCAACCCGAACGTACTCGCCCCCACCGACAACACGCTCCACTTCTACGAGAACGTGCTCGAAGAGGTCCTGGAGCTGTTCCCCGGCGGCTTCGTCCACATCGGCGGCGACGAGTGCCCCAAGGACCAGTGGAAGGCGTCCCCGGCCGCCCAGGAGCGCATCCGTGCCCTGGGCCTGGCCGACGAGGACGAGCTGCAGAGCTGGTTCATCCGCCACTTCGGCCACTGGCTCGCCGAGCGCGGCCGCCGGCTGATCGGCTGGGACGAGATCCTCGAGGGCGGCGCGGCCGACGCCCCGCTGCCCGAGGGCGCCGCGGTCTCCTCGTGGCGTGGCTACGCGGGTGGGATCGCCGCCGCGCGGGCCGGCCACGACGTCGTCATGTGCCCCGAGCAGCAGGTGTACTTCGACCACCGGCAGGCCCCGGGCGAGGACGAGCCGGTGCCGATCGGCTATGTCCGCACCCTGGAGGACGTCTACCGTTTCGAACCGGTTCCCCCGCAGCTCACCGGCGCCGACGCGGACCGGGTGCTGGGCGCCCAGGCCAACCTCTGGACCGAGGTGATGGAGGACCGCAGGCGGGTGGACTACCAGGCGTTCCCCCGGCTCGCCGCCTTCGCCGAGGTCGTCTGGTCGGCGCTGCCGCCCTCTCCCGAACGGGACTTCGAGGCGTTCCAGGGGCGCATGGAGGCGCATTACGCGCGCCTGGACGCGCTGGGCGTGAGCTACCGCCCGCCCGCCGGGCCGCTTCCCTGGCAGCGGCGCCCCGGCCTTCTCGGACGCCCGCGCGAGGGGGCGCCCCCGATCGTGTGAGCCGCCCGTAAGGTGCGCACCGCGCTCCGCCGCCCCTGGGAGCGTAGTCCCACCGGCGCAAGCCCAAATCGCACAAGGGTCCCTGAAACGTGGCAATCCACTCCCGACGGAGACGTCGTAAGAAACCCGTACCATCCCCCAGGTCAGGGACGGATCCACGGATCACGGACCCCCGCGACGGCGGGCTCGCAAGATGTGCCAGAGTTGCCACGTCCGGGCTGTCAGCACGTACCGTACGGCGCAACAGCCGGGACACCGGGGAAGGGGCAGCTGGGTTGACCACGCACGCACCGCAGGCGGCGCACACGGTGACGTTGCCGGGCACGCTCGACGAGGCCGTGGCGGCACTGGCCGCCATGCCCGCCGCCGTGCCCGTGGCGGGCGGTACCGATCTGATGGCCGCGGTCAACTCCGGCCTGCTGCGGCCCGCCGCGCTCGTCGGCCTCGGCCGGATCAGCGAAATCCGCGGCTGGCGCTATCTGGACGGGCACGCCCTCCTCGGCGCCGGACTCACCCACGCCCGGATGGGCCGCCCCGACTTCGCCGCGCTGATCCCGGCGCTGGCCGCGGCCGCGCGTGCCGCCGGGCCCCCGCAGATCCGCAACGCGGGCACCCTGGGCGGCAACATCGTCACCGCCGCCCCCACCGGCGACGCGCTGCCGGTGCTCGCCGCGCTGGAGGCCACGGTGATCATTGCCGGGCCCGAGGGGGCCCGCCGCGAGATCCCGGTCAGCCATCTGCTCGCCGGGGTCGATCTGCTGAACCCCGGCGAACTCGTCGGATTCGTCCGGGTTCCGCTGCTGCACGCCCCGCAGACCTTCCTGAAGGCCACCGGGCGCACCGGGCCCGGCCGGTCCACCGCCTCCGTCGCCCTCGTCCTGGACCCCGCGCGGCGCGGGGTGCGCTGTGCCGTCGGCGCGGTCGCGCCGATGCCGCTGCGCCCCCTGGAGGCCGAGCGCTGGGTCGCCTCGCTCATCGACTGGGACGGCGACCGCGGCCATCTGGACCCGCAGGTCACGACCGCTTTCGGCGAGTACGTCGCCGCCGCGTGCATCCCCGATCCGCCGCCCCCGCAGGACGGCGGCGAGCCGATCCCCCTGCCGCCTGCCGCGATCCATCTGAGGCGTACCGTGGCAGCCTTGGCCCGCCGAGCACTGGGGAGGGCACTCGCGTGAGTGACGAACAGCAGCCGCACCGGCCGGAGCCGGGGAGCGGATGGCAGCCGATGCCGCACGGCCCGGAGTACGACGCCGAGTCGACGGCCTTCGTCCAACTGCCGCCCGACTACGCCCACCCGGACCCGACCGACCCCTCCGGCCGTTGGGACCCGCTCGCGGCGCCCGGTACGGGCTACGCGCCCCCGCCCATGGACGCCGGGCACGGTGACCCGTCCCAGGGCGGCCACTGGCAGCCGTCCGGCCATGGCCAGGGCGCGCCCCACGACCAGGGCATGACCGGTCACTGGACCACCGCCGAGACCGACGCCGGCTACCTCTACGGCGGCCACCACGACCCCCATCACGGCTCCGGCCAGTGGCCGGTGCCCGCCGAGGGCCGGCAGCAGGGCCACCACCCGCCGCACACCGGCCACTGGCCGGCTCCGGCGGCCGAGGAGCCGGTGGACGACTGGCCGGTGCCCGCCCCGTCCGACGACGGCGCCGGCGGGCCCGTGCACACCAGCCAGTGGACCATCCCAGTCGCGGGCGACGACGGTGTGGACGAGACCGGTGAGTACCGCGTCGACGACCACCCAGGCCCGGCCGCCCCTCCGTACGGCGGCCACCCGGACGGCCCCCAGGACCCGCAGACGACGGCCCAGTTGCGGATGCCGTTCGCCGGGCAGGCGCCGCCCCGGCAGCAGCCCCATCAGCCCCATCAAGCGCACCAGCCCCATCAAGCGCACCAGCCCCATCAAGCGCACCAGCCCCAGTCCGGGCAGCAGCAGGGGCACTCCGGCCAGTGGTCGGTCCCGGCCGTCGACGAGGGCGCGGAGGACTCCGGGGAGTACGCGGTCGAGGGCCACCCGGGCCCGGCCGCGTCCGCGCCGCCGGCCGCGCCCATGCCGCCGCCCGCCCGCCGTCGGCTGCGCATGCCCGACCGCGACGAGCCGAACCGGGCCCCGGCCGCGGACCCGGCGTGGCCGGGCCCGGCCGCCGGGGACTCCGGCGAGTTCGCGACCGACGGGCACCAGGGGCTGCACACCCCGCCCCGGGGCACCCCGCCGCACGGCACGCCCTCGCACGGCACCCCGCCGCACGGCGGCCCCGCGCCCGGTGAGCGGCGGCCCGCCGCCGACGACCCCGGCCGGCGGCCGGGCGATCCGGCCGCCGGGGACTCCGGCGAGTTCCCGGTCGACTTCCCGGTCGACGGGCAGCACGCCGGGCTGGAGACCCCGCCGCACGGCAGCCCGGCACCCGGGCTGCCCCAGGAGGCGTCCTGGCATGGTGCGTTCGCGGACGACCGGCTGACGGACGACCGGCTGACGGACGACCGGCTGACGGACGACCGGCTGACGGACGACCGGTTCGCGGACGACCGGTTGCCGGGCGCCCCCTTCGCTGGGGACCTCGCGGGGGACGCCCATGGGCACGCCCCGCACCCCGGCCCCGAGGACGGCACGGGCCACACCGACGCGGCCGACGCCGCGCCGGGCGCCGCCGAGGCCCCCGCCGGGACGGTGCCGGACGACGCCGAACCCGAGCCCGCGGCCGAGCCCGAACCGGCCGCCGCCGAGGGCGAGTTCACGGACGCGCCTGACGCCGCCGGAGCCTCCGCCTCGGCCGGGACCCCCGCCGACGTCCCCGAGGCCGCTGACACCCCCGTCGAGCCCCTTGCGGAGCCCGTCCTCGCCGAGGCCGCCGCGGCCGCGGACGAGGGCCCGAGCCACAGCGAGCATCCGCTCGCCTCGTACGTGCTGCACGTCAACGGCGCCGACCGCCCCGTCACCGACGTCTGGATCGGCGAGTCGCTGCTCTACGTCCTGCGCGAGCGCCTCGGCCTCGCCGGGGCCAAGGACGGCTGCTCCCAGGGCGAGTGCGGGGCCTGCTCGGTCCAGGTGGACGGGCGGCTCGTCGCCTCCTGTCTGGTGCCCGCCGCCACCGCGGCGGGCAGCGAGGTCCGCACCGTCGAGGGCCTCGCCACCGGCGGACAGCCCTCCGACGTCCAGCGTGCGCTCGCCCAGTGCGGGGCCGTGCAGTGCGGCTTCTGCGTGCCCGGACTCGCGATGACCGTGCACGACCTCCTCGAGGGCAACCACGCCCCGACCGACCAGGAGACCCGCCAGGCGATCTCCGGCAACCTCTGCCGCTGCTCCGGCTACCGCGGGGTCCTCGACGCCGTCCGCGAGGTCGTCGCGGGCCGCGAGGCCGCCGAGGACGCCGAGGCGGACGAGGGACACGACGCCCACCAGGACCCGGCCCGCATCCCGCACCAGACGGGACCGCACGGCATCACCGGCAACGGGAGCGTCAACGGAAGCGGCAGCGGAAGGGCATCGGCATGACCGGAATCGCGGACGGCGCGGGCGCCGTCACCGCCACCCCAGCCGCCGGAACGCCCGTCAAGACCCCGTCCACCATGGGCCTCGGTGTGTCCCTGCCGCCCACCGACTCGGCGGCCAAGACCTCGGGCACCTTCCCGTACGCGGCCGACCTGTGGGCCGAGGGGCTGCTGTGGGCCGCCGTGCTGCGCGCCCCGCACCCGCACGCCCGCATCGTCTCCATCGACACCAAGCAGGCCGTCGAGATGCCCGGCGTACGGGCCGTGGTGACCCACACCGACGTGCCCGGCGACGCCTCGCACGGCCGCCGGGTCGCCGACCGTCCGGTGTTCGCCAAGGACCTGGTCCGCCACCACGGCGAGCCCATCGCCGCGGTCGCCGCCGACCACCCCGACACGGCCCGTCTCGCGGCCGCCGCCATCGCCGTCGAGTACGAGGTGCTGGAGCCGGTCACCGACCCCGAGCAGGCGTTCTCCGCCGAGCCGCTGCACCCCGACGGCAATCTGGTCCGCCACATCCCGCTGTCCTTCGGCGACCCGGACGTGGTCGGCGAGGTCATCGTCGAGGGGCTGTACCGCATCGGCCGCCAGGACCCGGCGCCCATCGGCGCCGAGGCGGGCCTGGCCGTGCCGCGCCCCGACGGCGGGGTGGAGATCTACACCGCCTCCACCGATCCGCACGCCGACCGCGATCTGGCCGCCGCCTGCTTCGGTCTTGAGCCGGAGCGGGTGAAGGTCGTCGTCACCGGTGTCCCCGGCGCCATGGGTGAGCGCGAGGACCCGGGGATGCAGCTTCCGCTGGGGCTGCTGGCGCTGCGCACCGGCCATCCGGTGAAGCTGGCCGCGACCCGTGAGGAGTCCTTCCTCGGCCACGCCCACCGCCACCCCACCCTGCTGCGCTACCGCCACCACGCTGACTCCCAGGGCAAGCTGGTCAAGGTCGAGGCGCAGATCCTGCTGGACGCGGGCGCCTACGCCGACTCCTCCTCGGACACGCTGGCCGCCGCCGTCTCCTTCGCCTGCGGCCCCTATGTCGTCCCGCACGCCTTCATCGAGGGCTGGGCGGTGCGCACCAACAACCCGCCCTCCGGCCATGTGCGCGGCGAGGGCGCGATGCAGGTGTGCGCCGCGTACGAGGGCCAGATGGACAAGCTGGCGGCCAAGCTGGGCCTCGACCCCGTCGAGATCCGGATGCGCAATGTGATGGCCACCGGCGATCTGCTGCCCACCGGACAGACCGTCACCTGCCCGGCCCCGGTCGCCGAGCTGCTGCAGGCCGTAAGGGACGCACCGCTGCCCCCCCTCCCCAAGGACGACCCCGAGGAGGAGTGGCTGCTGCCGGGCGGCCTGGAGGGCGCGGGCGAACCGGCCGCGGTGCGGCGCGGGGTCGGCTACGCCCTGGGCATGGTCCACATGCTCGGCGCGGAGGGGACCGACGAGGTCTCCACCGCCACCGTCAAGGTCACCGGGCCGGTGGCCACCGTCATCTGCGCGGCGGTCGAGACCGGCCAGGGGTTCACCACCCTGGCCCGCCAGATCGTCCAGGACGTCCTCGGTATCGAGGAGGTCCATGTGGCGCCCATCGACACCGACCAGCCCCCGGCCGGGCCCGCCTCGCGCGGCCGCCACACCTGGGTCTCGGGCGGTGCGGTCGAGCGCGCCGCGAAGATGGTCCGCACCCAGCTGCTGCAGCCGCTGGCGCATACGTTCGGCATGTCCACCGAGCTGCTCAGCATCGCCGACGGCAAGATCACCTCGTATGACGGGGTGCTCAGCACCACCGTCGAGGAGGCCCTGGAGGGCAAGGAGCTGTGGGCCACCGCGCAGTGCCGCCCGCACCCCACCGAGCCGCTGGACGAGACCGGCCAGGGCGACGCCTTCGTCGGGCTCGCCTACTGCGCGGTGCGCGCCGTGGTGGACGTCGACATCGAGATCGGTGCGGTACGGGTCGTCGACATGACGGTGGCCCAGGATGTGGGCCGGGTCCTCAACCCGCGTCAGCTCAAGGCCCGTATCGAGGCGGGTGTCGCCCAGGGCATCGGCGCGGCCCTCACCGAGAACCTGCGCACCTCACGCGGTGTGGTCCGGCACCCGGACCTCACCGGCTACGCCCTGCCGACCGCCCTGGACGTCCCCGACGTCCGCATCGTCAAGCTGGTCGAGGAGCGGGACGTGGTGGCGCCCTTCGGCGCCAAACCGGCCAGCGCGGTGCCGGTGGTCACCACCCCGGCGGCGGTGGCGGCGGCGGTCCGCGCGGCCACCGGCCGCCCGGTCAACCGCCTCCCGATCCGCCCCCAGGCGGCGGTCGTCAACCGGGGTTAGGGCCTGTCTGGGGTTGTGATCTGGATCAGGGAGCGGGGCGTGGTGCGTGCGATCGCAAGGCGCCGGAAGGCCCTCGTAGCGGAGCTACTAGGGCGTTTCGGCAACGCCGCGAGCGTACGTGCCACGCCCCGCGAGCCCAGATCACGACCCCAGACAGGCCCTAGGGCGCCCGGCGGAAGAGGCCGCGGGAGGGCTCGCCGCCCGCGCCTCGCCTTCCCCGGCGCGGAAATGCGCCAGACGCGTGCGGGCGCGGAATTGTCCGAGACGTGTAACAGAGGGATCCCTTCCCGCCCCAACTCCATCCTCATGGTTGCGAAAGCGGCACAGGAGACATGGGGAGCGAGGCGGACATGGCACGGCACCGGGTCCTGGGGGCGAACAGCCGAATACTGGTGGCGGCGTTCGGTGTGATGGGGGTGACCGCCCTGGCCGCCGTGTGGACCGCCCAGGCCGGAACCGCCGAGGCCGGGTCGGGCGCGTCACCGACGCGGAAGCCGACGCCGATCGTGGGCCAGACCTCCAAGCCGGACCCCGAACTGCCCGCCCCCGTGGTCAACATGGACCTGGCCCACGCCTCCGACAAGGGCGACAAGGGCGTCAACATCACCATCGACGACGGTCCGGACCCGACCTGGACCCCGCAGGTCCTCCAGGTGCTCAAGGCCAACGGCGTCAAGGCCACCTTCTGCATGGTCGGCCCGCAGGCCCAGGCCCATCCGGACCTGGTCAAGGACGTGGTCGCGGACGGGCACCGGCTGTGCGACCACTCCATGTCGCACGACACGACGATGGACACCAAGTCATCCGCCTACCAGTCCAAGGAGATCCTCGACGCCCAGCGATTGATCACCAAGGCGTCAGGGGGCGTCAAGCCGCTCTACTACCGCGCCCCGGGTGGCGCGTTCACCCCGTACAGCCGCCAGATCGCGGCCTCCCAGGGCATGCGGCCGCTGGGCTGGAACGTGGACTCCAAGGACTTCGAGAAGCCGGGGGTCGAGGCCATGGTCAACACCGTCAAGAACGAGATCTCCAGCGGCCCCACCGTGCTCTTCCACGACGCGGGCGGCGACCGCGGCCAGACCGTCGAGGCCCTGCGCCAGGTCCTGCCGTGGCTGAAGCAGCAGGGCTACGACTTCGGCTTCCCCGTGCGCTGACGGCCGTCCGTCCGGGCCACGCCTCGCACCACCGGGCCAGTGCCGGGTCCGTCACCGGCGGGCGCCGTCCGCCCGCCGGTGACAGGTGCTCCGCTCAGGCCGGGGGCCGGCCCGTCAGAGCGGGTTCGCGTTCGTCCTCGCGGGCGGCGAACGGGCACTGCCAGTCGGCCGGCTTCGGGCGGCCGGAGTAGCGGCGGGCCTCGGAGAGCTCCTCGTACTCGAGCAGGTTGGGGTTTATGTCGCCCTGGAGCTGGATGTCCTGCTTGCGGATCTTCTCCGCGAGCCGGTCCCACATCTTGGCGCCCTTGATGCGGTCGAACTGCTCATGCGAGTTGAAGGCCAGCATCGGGAAGGGAGGGCGGCGGCCCCAGCGGCGGTGGGTCTCGTGCAGACCTATGACGAAGAAGGGGTGCCCGGCGACGCTGTAGGCGAACTCCCTGGTCTGCGGGTCGGACGAACGGCCCTCGGCCCAGCGATAGGACCGGGCGTCCTGTTCGTGGAGTAGCTGGAGCTGTTCCCACAGCAGCTCCTCGAACCGCAGCTCATCCACCCCGCGAGGCTGCTCGAAGGTCGCGATGAAGCTCGTGAACGACCGGTGGCTCCAGTCGGCCGAGGCCACGAAATCCGCGAGATCGAGTGCCATCAGCCGGGCCGAATCGTCGGATCCCATCAGGTCGTAGTGACGATGGGTGATGCCACCCTTGCGCCAGGCGGAGCGTCCCGCCAGGCAGGCGAACCGGTCCCCCAGGATGAACCGCTCCACCTCGTCCGTTGCGTCCACTGTCATGGCCAGCCTTCCTTCCAACTACGTGCCTCCTCGCTGGGAGCTCATCTCCTTCTCCACATGAAGGCGCCCACCCTGCTCACCTGCGTAGGAGAGCAGGGGAACGAGATGGGTCGCCTGGCTGAATTGTGATCGGCGAGGGCCCGATCGGCGAAATCGGGTCGGGTCCGCCCCCGGGGGAGCGGCCCCGACCCGGGCATCGAGGCCCGGCCCGTCAGCTCCGGGCGCGGTCCAGCGCCGCCGCCACCACCGGGCCGATCCGGTCCAGGGACTCCTCCCGCATCATCCGGTAGTGGTGATCGGGGACGCCGTGCACCACCAGGGCGCCGTCCACGAAGGAGAGCCAGGCGTCCGCCACATGCAGCGGATCACGCCGGTAGCCGGGGATCTCCTCCACGGCCCGGAACAGCAGCATGTCGCCCTGGAACCGCTCGGGCGCGAACTTCCGCATCAGCTCCTGGTCGTTGAGCAGGATGTCGAGCAGCGGGAAGCTGGTCTCGCCCTCGAGCAGTCGGGCCGGCAGCCCGGTTTCCCGGCAGAGGTCGGCCACCAGGTCGGCGGTGCCGTCCGCCCCGTCGGGGTGCGCCTCCAGCCAGCCCGGGGCGAAGATGTCGCCGCCGCCGATGTCGTCGAGCAGCACCCCCAGCCACTGGCGCTTGCTGAGATCGGGCGCGTCGGGCAGCGCCTGGGCGTTGTCGGGGTAGGCGTCCACCACGGCCAGCGTGGCGACCTCCTCGCCCTGGGCCTGCAGCCGGGTGGCCATGGCGTGGGCGATCAGCCCGCCGAAGGACCAGCCGAGCAGATGGTACGGACCGGTCGGCTGGACGGTCCGGATCTGGTCCAGATAGTCGGCGGCCATCTCCTCGACGCTCGCGGGGAGGACGTCCGGTTCGGTGAGACCGCGCGCCTGGAGCGCGTACACCGGCTGGTCGGGGGCGAGATGGCGGAGCAGCCCGGTGTACGACCAGCCGAGACCGCCGCCGGGGTGGACGCAGAACAGCGGCGGGCGCGTCCCCCCGCCGCTCCCCCCGCCGCGCAGCGGCAGCAGGATGTCCAGCGGCTGCTGACGGTGCGCCTCGGCCGGTCCGGCGGCGTCCAGGCGGGCCACCAGCCGGGCGACGGTCGGCGCCTCGAAGAGGTCGCGCATCGACAGCTCGGTGGCCAGCGCGGCACGGGCCTGGCTGGCCAGCTTGGAGGCGAGCAGCGAATGGCCGCCGAGCAGGAAGAAGTCGTCGTCGACGGTGACGCCCTCGACGCCCAGGACCTCGCCGAAGAGCGCGCACAGCGTCTCCTCGCGCGGGGTGCGGGGCGCCCGCCCGCCCGTGGTGGCCTCGAAGGAGGGCGCGGGCAGCGCGCCGCGGTTCAGCTTGCCGTTGGCGTCCAGGGGGAGGGCGTCGAGGACCACGAACGCGCTGGGCACCATGTGCTCGGGCAGCACCTCGCCCAGCGCCTCGCGGACCGCGGCGGCGTCCGGCGGGGTGTCCCCGGCGGCCGTCACATAGCCGACCAGCCGCTGGTCGCCGGGCCGGTCCGCGCGGACCGCCGCGGCGGCCTCGGCCACCTGGGGGAGCGCCCGCAGCGCCGCCTCGACCTCGCCCAGCTCGACGCGGAAGCCGCGCAGCTGGACCTGGCCGTCGGTGCGGCCCACGTACTCGACGTCGCCGTCCGGCCGCATGCGAGCCAGGTCGCCGGTGCGGTACATCCGGGTGCCGGGCGGGCCGTAGGGGTCGGCGACGAAGCGCTCTGCGGTCAGGGCGGCCCGGTTGAGATAGCCGCGGGCCAGCTGCGCCCCGGACACGTACAGCTCGCCGGTGACCCCGGCCGGGCAGGGTTTCAGCGCGGTGTCCAGGACGTACATCCGGGTGTTCCACACCGGCCGGCCGATCGGCACCGGGCCCTCGCCGCCGGGCGTGGAGGGGTGGTGGGCGATCTGGATGGTGGTCTCGGTGGGTCCGTAGAGGTTGTTCAGCGGCACGCCGGGGAACAGCTCGTGGAACCGCTCGGCGGTCTCGCGCGGCAGCGCCTCACCACCGCTGGAGGCCCGCCGCAGGACGCCCGCGCACGCGTCGGCGGCGCCCGGCTCGGCGAGGAACGCCTGGAGCATCGACGGCACGAACTGGAGCGCGGTGATGCCCGCCTCGCGCACCGTACGCGCCAGGTACGCCGGGTCCTTGTGGCCGCCGGGCTTCGCCACCACCAGGGTGGCGCCGCTGACCAGCGGCCAGAAGAACTCGCAGACGGAGGCGTCGAACCCGGCCGGGGTCTTCTGCAGCATCCGGTCCCCCGGGGCGAGGCCGTACGCGCCCCGCATCCACTCCATGCTGTTGGCCACGGCCCGGTGGGGCACCAGGACGCCCTTGGGGCGGCCGGTGGAGCCCGAGGTGTAGATGATGTACGCGGGGTGCTCGGGGTCGATCGCCACCGCCGGGGCGGAGCCGCCCGCGGCGTCGGCGGTGCCCGTGAGGTCCACGACGTCCAGCAGCAGCCGCCCCACGCCGTGGCGCGCGGGCAGCGCCCCGGCGCTGTCGGCGCGGGTGACCACGAGGGCGGGGCCGGCGTCGTCGAGCATGTACGTCAGCCGCTCGGCCGGGTAGTCCAGGTCCAGGGGCAGATACGCGGCCCCCGTCTTGAGCACCGCGATCAGCGCGATGACCAGGTCCGCGGAGCGGGGCAGCGCCACGCCGACGGTGCGCTCGGGCCCGGCGCCGCGCGCGATGAGCACCCGGGCCAGCCGGTCGGCCGCCCGGTCCAGCTCCGCGTAGCTGAGCACGGTGTCATCGTCATCGCAGACCAGGGCCTGGGCGCCGGGGGTCCGGGCGGCCTGGGCGGCCAGCAGTTCCGGGAGGGTGGCGCCGGAGGTGGGGTGCGCCGTGTCGCCCGGGGCGCCCAGGACCCGCCGGCGCTCCTCGGCCGACAGCAGCTCCAGCGAGCCGACGGTGCGCCGCGGGTCGGAGGTGTCGGAGAGGGTGCGCAGCAGCCCGAGATAGCGCTCCCGGTGGGCGATGAGGGCGTCCTCGGTGTAGAGGTTGGAGTTGGCGTTGAGGTCGATCCGGATACCGGTGCCGTCGGACCGGTCGTATCCCATGATCGAGAGGTCCTCGACGGTGCCGTTGGAGAGGTTGTGCGCCTTGACCCGGTGACCGGCGAAGTGGAAGTCGTAGTCGTACGTCATGATGTTGACGTGCGGGCCGAGCAATCCGTTTCCGCCGTCCGGGAGTCGCAGATCCCGGGCCAGGTCGATACGGCGGTAGCGCTGATGCCGAAGGGCCTGCCTTACTTCCCGTGAGAGCTGCCGGACCAGGTCCCGTATTCGCATATCCGCGCGCACCTGGATGCGCAGCGGCACCACATTGGCGAACATCCCGGGAATGGTGCGGGAAGTGGCATCGGTGCGACCGGATACGGGCAGCGTCAGAATGATGTCCGATTTACCGGTCAATCGGTGCAGATACAGCGCCGTCGCCGCAATGATCATAGCGGACCAGTGGGTGGCGTATTTACGCGCGGCGGCCCGCAGCTCGACCGCTTCCGCCTCGGTCAGGTAGGCGGTCTGGCGGAGGACGCTGGAAAGTTCCCTGGTGGGGTGGGTGGAAAGCCGTGCGGGGCGCGGGGAATCACCGAAGTGTTCCAGCCAGTACGCGCGGTCTTTGGCGAAATCCGGTGAGGCCCGGTATTCCGCGTCCTGCTCGAGCATCGCCCGCAGGGAGCCGAAGACCGTTTCCCCCTCGGCCGGGTCGGTCCCTTCCACGAGCGCGGTGTACACCTCGGCGGTCCGGCGGCCCAGCAGGGCGGCCGAGCCGGCGTCCGAGACGATGTGGTGGGTGCCCTGGTACCAGAGGAACCGCTCGGCCTCCACCTTGATCAGGGCGAACGAGAACGCCGGGTGGTCGCCCAGCTTGAGTGCCCCCGTGGCCAGGTCGTTCTTCATCCACCGCTCGGCCGCGGCCCAGGGGTCGTCCTCGGCGGTGAGGTCCAGCTTCGGGAGCTCCCAGTCGGTCACCGGGTCAAGGGCCTGCCAGGGCTCACCGTCGTCCTCGCCGACCCGGATGTTGTAGGGCTCGGCCTCCGCCACGGCCCAGCGCAGGGCCCGCTCGAATAGCTCGGTGTCTATCGGTCCTTGTATCTCCAGGTACTCACCGACCCGGAAGGTGGTGCTCTCCGGCGGCTCCAGCTGCTCTATGAACCAGATTTCACTCTGGCCGGTCGAGAGCGGCTGACGGGCGGCCGGTATGGCGGGCTGCACATTTCCCCCACTGAGAATGGGACCACGGTCGAAGAATGTGCCCGCCGACCGGGAGTAGTTTTCCGCGCGGTCACAGGCACCACACGTGACCCTATGAGACGGAATTGCACTCAGTGCGGGGGTCAAGAGACCGTTCGGTGGCGAGACTGTGAAAATCGCAGAGCCCTAGGTGTTTACCTGGAGTATCCGCGATGGCGCAACGGCATGAGCGCGTGCACGAGCATGCGCCCTACGGGCGCAAGTGTCCAGAGGATGTCGGGGAGTTCACCAAGCGGCAACCCAATGCGCGGGCGCCGGGTGAGGCGCCCGCGCCGGGGTGTGGAGGCCGTGGCGGGAATCGAACCCACGTAACTCGATTTGCAGTCGAGCCCCTCAACCACTCGGGCACACGGCCGATGTCGGCTTACGTTCTCGACGATAGGACCGGGGCGGGGCGGGCACAACGGAGCGGCGGGGGCTGCCATACGACTGACACACTGCGTTCATGGCCGCCGTTCATGGCCACCGTTCATGACCTGCCGGACGCGCCCCCGCCGGGGCGCCGCACCGCGCGGGCGGGCGGCCCGTCCTCACTGTGTGGGGCGCCGCGCCAGGAAGTCCTCGACCACCTGGCGGAAGAGGTCCGGCTCGTCGACCCACGGATAGTGGCCCACCCCGGGCAGCGGTCGCGCCTGGCCGTCCGGGAAGGACGCGGCCACCAGCTCCCCGGCCCGCATCCCGGTCACCGCGTCCCGGTCGCCGGTGATCGCCAGCACCGGGCACGGCACCTCGCGCAGCCGGGCCAGCACCGCGCGCCGCCCCGCCTCGTCGACGCCCTGCCAGAAGCCCGCCCGCGCCACCCGGCCCAGCTGCTCGCCCTCGCTCTCGGCGTGCGCCCGCTGTGGCTCCTCCCAGCGGCCGTACGCCATGGGGGCGGCCTGGAGCAGCAGTCTGCGCATCTCGGGGAGGTCGGTGGTGTCGGGCAGGAGCTGCACCGCCGTGTACGCGTCCTGCCACCAGGGCTCGTCGGCGCGGGACTCGAAGATCTCCCGGGCGTCCTCGGGGAGTTCACCCTGGAGCCGGGCGCCCGGACTGACCACGATCAGCCGGCTGAGCCGTTCGGGGTGGGCGGCCGCGTACGCCTGGGCGGTGGCGGCGGCCGCGTCATGGGCGAGCAGCGGGAAGCGGAGGAGGTCCAGATGGCGGCGGAGCGCCTCGAGATCCTCGGCGAGCCCGGGGAAGGCGTAGCCGATGGGGTCGACGGCCGGTGGGGAGTCCCCGGTGCCGCGGCTGTCGGGGATGAGGAGGGTGTGGTGGGCGTTCAGCCCGCCGAGGTCGCCCAGATACGCGGCGTCCCGCCCCGGCCCGCCCGCCAGGCAGATCAGCGGTGGCCCCGCCGAGCCGTCCCGGGCCTCCAGGACGCGGTAGGCCAGCTCGGTTCCGTCGTACGAGGTGTAGTGCGGCATGGGGTCAGCTTGCCCCAGCTTCGTCATCTTGACCGTGCTTGACCGGGTGTCCTCGCGCACCCGGGTGTGGCGCCGGGCCGTGGCGCGGCTCCCGCCCGGTTTCGTGGCGCGGCTCGGTGTCCCGGCCGTCCGCGTGACGCGAAAGCGCCGGTAGGGGCGATCTTGTGCGGCCCCAAATCCCGCTTATGGTTTCGGTTCCCGGGCTCCGTATGATGCGAGTGTGTTCGATTCCCGGCACATCAAGACGTTCCACGAGGTGGTGCGCTCCGGCTCCTACTCCGGGGCCGCCCGTGCCCTCGGCTACACCCAGCCGGCCATCACCCAGCAGATGAAGGCGCTCGAACGGGCCGTGGGCAGTCCGCTGTTCATCCGGGTCGGCCGGGGGATGCGGCTCACCGAGGCGGGGGAGACCCTCGCCCGGCACGCCGACACCATTCTGACCAGCATCTCCACCGCCCAGCAGCAGATGAGCGCCATCACCCGGCTGCGCTCGGGCCGGGTGCGGGTCTGCGCCTTCCCCAGCGCCAACGCGACCCTCATCCCCGAGGCCATGGCCCGGCTCGCCGCCGCCCACCCGGGGGTGCGGGTGGAGCTGCTGGAGGGCGAGCCGCCGGATTCGCTGGGGCGGGTGGTGCGCGGGGAGTGCGACATCACCCTCGCCTTCACCTATCCCGGGCTGCGCGAGGAGACCCCCGCCGAGCTGGTGGAGATCCCGCTGCTGGAGGACCAGCTGACGGTGCTGCTGCCGACCGGGCATCCGCTGGCCCGGCGGCGGGCGGTCAAGCTGGCCGAGCTGAGCGAGGAGCGCTGGATCGCCGGATGTCTGCGGTGCCGCGCCAACTTCCTGCACGAATGCGCCGAGCAGGGCTTCGCCCCGGACATCGCCTTCACCACGGACGACAATCTGGTGGTGCAGAGCATGGTCGCGGCCGGGCTCGGCGTGGCGATGATGCCGGGTCTGGTGCTGTCGTTCCTGTGCCACCAGAAGGTCACCGGGCGCGCCCTGGACCCCGCCTCGCGCCGCCATGTCTCGGCGTACGTCCTCCGCGAGCACCTGGGGATACCGGCCACCGCGCGGGTGCTGGAGGAGCTGAAGACGGTGGCCGGGAACCGGGTCGGATGCTGACCCCGTACCCATAAGCGGAGCTTGGGGACGGCTCAACAACCTGTCGTTGGACGTGATGGTGCGGGCGGCAGGACGCTGCCGCCATGACCACCCCGACCGCGTATCCGTCCTCCCGTCTTCTCACGGCACGCCTCGGCGCGTTCGTCGGCGACGTCCGCGAGGCCGTCGGCCGGGGCCTGGCGCCCGATGTGACCGCCTATCTGGTGGGCGAGCGGCTCGCGCCCCATCTCGGCGCGGACGATCTGCTCACCCCCGGGCAGCGCGAGGGCCACCTCGACCGCTACCGCCAGCACATCCTGCACGCCGAGCCCGACGGCAGCTTCTCGGTCGTCGCCCTGGTGTGGCTGCCCGGCCAGCGCACGGCGATCCATGACCATGTGTCCTGGTGTGTGACCGGCGTCCACGAGGGCGAGGAGCACGAGCGGCGCTACCGCCTCGTCCCCGACGGACCGGGCTCACGGCTGATCGCGGTGGAGGACGTGGTCAACCCGCGCGGCGCGGTGTGCGGATTCGCGCCGCCCGGAGATATCCACAGGGTGTGGAACGCCTGCGGGACGAAGGCGATCTCGATCCACGTCTACGGGGCGGACATCGCCCGCCTGGGCAGCAGCGTCCGGCGGGTCTACGACCTCCCCACGGCGGACGACGAGCTTCCGGCGGTGGACGGCCACCTGCCGACAGCGGACGGCCACCTCCCCACGGCTGGCGGCCACCTCCCCACGGCGGACGGCCAGTGACGCTGACCGCCGCGCCCGGCCGGGCGCGGCAGGCTGCCGGATGGCGGCCGCCCGCACCGGCGTACGGGCTCGGGCTCGCCGTGGCCGGGGTCGCGGCCGCCTGGGGCGTCCACCGGCTGCTCCCCGCCGTCCCCCTGCTGACCGCCGCCGTGGTGCTGGGCATCGTCGCCGCGCATCTGCCGGGGGCGCGCGGCCTGGTCCGGGGCGTCTGCCGGGCCGGGCTCTCGCTCGCCGGGAAGCGGCTGATGCGCCTGGGCATCGTGCTGCTCGGCCTCAAGCTCAGCCTGGACGATGTGCTGGGCCTGGGCTGGGCCACCGTGGCGATGGTCCTGGGCGTGGTCGCCGCCACCTTCTGCGGCACCTGGTGGCTGGGCCGCCGGATGGGGCTGCGCGGCGACCAGCCGCTGCTGATCGCCACCGGCTACTCGATCTGCGGGGCGTCCGCGATCGGCGCGGTGAGCGAGGTGTCGGACAGCGATGAGCGCGATGTGGCCACCTCCGTGGCGCTGGTGACGCTGTGCGGCACGCTCGCCATCGCCGTCCTGCCGCTGCTCCAGCACCCCTTGGGGCTCGGCGACGAGGCGTTCGGCCGGTGGGTGGGCGCGAGCGTGCACGACGTGGGCCAGGTGGTGGCCACCGCACAGACCGCGGGGCCGTCGGCGCTGGGCGACGCGGTGCTGGTCAAGCTGGTGCGGGTGGCCATGCTCGCCCCGCTGGTCGCGGTGCTCGCGACGTCCGTACGGGCGCGGGGGCGCACGAAGCAGGCGGAGGGCGCGGAGGCGGAGCGGCGGCGGCCGCCGCTGGTCCCGCTCTTCGTCCTCGGCTTCCTCGCCATGACCGCCCTGCGCAGCACGGACGTCCTGTCCACCACCGTGCTGGACACCGCCGCCACGGCCCAGGAACTCCTCCTCGCCGCCGCCCTCTTCGGCCTCGGCAGCGCCGTCCACCTCCCCTCCCTCACCCGCACCGGCGCCCGGGTCGCCGCGCTGGGGCTGTGCGCGTGGGTGGTGATCGCGGGCGCGTCGTACGGGGGCGTCCTGCTCACCACGTAGGGCTCGGGGCCTCAGCCCTGGACCCTCAGCTCCGGACGGCCCCGGACCCTCAGCCCCGTGGCCTCACCACGCGAGGCGTCAGACGTACCTAGGCCCAGCGGCCGAGCGCGGCTCCGTCCCGCGACAGGTGTGACGTCCCAGAACGCCACTTACCCTGACGCCATGACCCCTCGCGACCCCCTCGATGCCGGTGCCGCCGACTCCGCCGTCACGGACAGCGCCCTGCCGCCCCAGGCGGCCGCCGACTCCGCCGTCCACCCCGAGTCGGCGGCCGGGGACCTCGGTCCGGCGGAAGCCGGAGACCTGGCGGAAGCCGGAGACCTGGACCCGGCGGGGGACGGCGACACCGTGCTGGGGCGGCGCTACCGCGCCCTCACCCTCGGCATCGTCAGCGTCGTCTCCCTGATCGCCTTCGAGGCGAGCGCGGTCAACACCGCGATGCCGGTCGCGGCCCGCGCGCTGGACGGGGTCGAGCTCTACGCGTACGCCTTCTCCGCCTACTTCACCGCGAGCCTGTTCGCGATGGCGCTGTCGGGGGAGTGGTGCGACCGCAAGGGGCCGCTGACGCCGCTGTTCACCGGGATCGCGGCGTTCGCCGCCGGGCTGCTGGTGGCCGGTTCGGCACAGCGGATGTGGATGTTCGTGGGCGGCCGGGCGGTGCAGGGCATAGGCGGCGGGCTGGTGATCGTCGCGCTGTACGTGGTGGTGGGCCGCGCCTATCCGCAGCGGCTCCAGCCCGCCGTGCTGGCGTCCTTCTCCGCCGCCTGGGTGCTGCCGGTCATCGTCGGCCCGCTCGCCGCCGGGACCGTCACCGAACGCGCGGGCTGGCGCTGGGTGTTCCTCGCCATCCCGGTGCTGGTGCTGGCGCCGCTCGCGGTGATGCTGCCCGCGCTGCGCGCCCTGCCCCCGAGCGAGCTGTCCGCGGGCATGAACCGCCGCCGCATCCTGCTCGCGCTCGCCGTCGCGGTGGGCGCCGGGCTGCTCCAGTACGCGGGCCAGGACCTCAGCTGGCTCTCCCTCGTCCCGGCCGCCGCCGGGCTCGCGCTGCTCGTCCCGTGCGTACTGCGGCTGCTGCCCCGGGGCACCTTCCGCGCCGCCCGCGGACTGCCGTCGGTGATCCTGCTGCGCGGGGTGGCGGCGGGTTCCTTCCTGGGCGCGGAGAGCTTCGTGCCGCTGATGCTGGTGACCCAGCGGGGCCTGTCCGCGACCGCCGCCGGGCTCTGCCTCACCGGCGGCGGCCTCACCTGGGCCCTGGGCTCCTACACCCAGAGCCGCCCCCGCCTGGAGCCGCACCGCGAACGGCTGATGGGCCTCGGCATGCTCCTCATGGCCGTCTCCATCGCCATGGTGCTCCTGGCCCTCGTCGACTCCGTCCCGGCCTGGATCGTGGCCGTGGCCTGGGTGATCGGCGGCTACGGAATGGGGCTGGCCATCTCCAGCGGGAGCGTGCTGCTGCTGAAGCTCTCCCGCCCGGAGGACGCGGGCAGCAACTCCGCCTCGCTCCAGGTCTCCGACGCGCTCGGCAACATCACGCTGGTCGGCCTCAGCGGTGTCCTCTTCGTCACCTTCGGCGGCGGCGAGATCGCCCCCACCGGCTCCACGGCCGCCCACCAGCCGGCCGCCTTCGGGGCGGTCTACGTGGCGATGGCGGCGGTGGCGCTGGCGGGCGCCTGGGTGACGACGCGGTTGCGGCCCGAAATCCGCTAGCACCGCGTGGTACCACGCGGTACCATCGGCTCATGGCAGCGCTGAATCTACGTTTTACGGACGAAGAGCTCGACGCCCTGCGCAAGCGCGCGGAGGCGGAGGGCCGGAGTATGCAGTCGTTCGCCCACGACGCGGTGATCGCTGCGATCAATGAGCACTCCCGGCTGTTCAACGAGGCCGCCGCTCATGTGTTGCGGGCGAGCGAAGAGCTCAACCGGAGGCTCGCCTGATGCACTACCTCACCCTGCCCGAACTGCTGAACCTCGCGGAGCGGCTCGGGGCCGACGAGGTGCGCGACTACGGGCTGCTGGAGTCCGCTCTGGCCCGTCCGCAGGCGAGCGTGTTCGGTCAGGACGCCTACCCGGACGTGTGGCAGAAGGCGGCGGCGCTGATGGAGTCACTGGCCCGAAACCACGCCTTGGCGGACGGCAACAAGCGGCTCTCCTGGTACGCGACCTGGGTCTTCCTCCACATCAACGGGTATCCACTGAACGCGGACTTCGACGTCGACGAGGCCGAGCGCTTCGTGCTGAGCGTCTGCCAGGGCGAGCTGGACGTGCCGAAGATCGCGGAGGGGCTGACCGGGTTCACCAACGGAATGTGAGTCTGATCCCACCCTCGGGTGGGATCCCCACGTACCCCGGAGCGTGGACGACGGCACCGGTAGGCTGACGCGGTTCCCGATCGACCTCGCCGAGCCAGCCCGACGGAGACCGTGAGTACTACTGCCGCCTCCACCAGCCATCACCTCTCGCCCGCCTTTCCCGGCCGGGCGCCTTGGGGTACCGCGAGCAAGCTGCGCGCCTGGCAGCAGGGCGCGTTGGACAAGTACATCCAGGAGCAGCCGCGGGACTTCCTCGCGGTGGCGACACCCGGCGCCGGGAAGACCACCTTCGCCCTGACCCTCGCCTCCTGGCTGCTGCACCACCATGTCGTCCAGCAGGTGACGGTCGTCGCGCCGACCGAGCACCTGAAGAAGCAGTGGGCGGAGGCCGCCGCGCGGGTCGGCATCAAGCTGGACCCGGAGTACAGCGCGGGCCCGCTGAGCCGGGAGTACCACGGCATCGCCATCACCTACGCGGGCGTCGGCGTCCGGCCCATGCTGCACCGCAACCGGATCGAGCAGCGCAAGACGCTGGTCATCCTCGACGAGATCCACCACGCCGGTGACTCCCGCTCCTGGGGCGAGGCGTGTCTGGAGGCGTTCGAGCCGGCCACCCGGCGGCTCGCGCTCACCGGCACCCCGTTCCGGTCCGACACCAACCCCATCCCCTTCGTCACCTACGAAGAGGGCAACGACGGCATCCGGCGCTCCTCGGCCGACTACACCTACGGCTACGGCAACGCGCTGGGCGACGGCGTCGTGCGCCCCGTCATCTTCCTCTCCTACAGCGGCAATATGCGCTGGCGCACCAAGGCGGGCGACGAGATCGAGGCGCGGCTCGGCGAGCCGATGACCAAGGACGCCGTCTCCCAGGCGTGGCGCACCGCGCTCGATCCGCGCGGCGACTGGATGCCGAACGTGCTGCGCGCCGCCGACCAGCGGCTGTCCGAGGTCCGCAAGGGCATCCCGGACGCGGGGGCGCTCGTCATCGCCTCCGACCAGGACTCGGCCCGCGCCTACGCCAAGCTGATCCGCGAGATCACCGGCACCAAGGCGACGCTGGTGCTCTCCGACGAGGCGGCGGCGTCCCAGCGGATCGAGGACTTCAGCCACTCCGACGACCGCTGGATGGTCGCGGTCCGCATGGTGTCGGAGGGGGTGGACGTGCCCCGGCTGGCGGTCGGGGTGTACGCGACCACCATCTCCACCCCGCTCTTCTTCGCCCAGGCCGTCGGCCGTTTCGTACGGTCGCGGCGGCGCGGCGAGACCGCGTCCGTCTTCCTCCCCACCATTCCGAACCTGCTCGGCTTCGCCAACGAGATGGAGGTCGAGCGCGACCACGTCCTGGACAAGCCGAAGAAGGACGGCGAGGAGGAGAATCCGTACGCGGAGGAGGAGAAGCTCCTCGAGGAGGCCGAGAAGCAGCAGGACGAGGACACCGGCGACCAGGACCAACTGCCCTTCGAGGCGCTGGAGTCGGACGCGGTCTTCGACCGGGTGCTGTACGACGGCGCCGAGTTCGGCATGCAGGCGCATCCGGGCAGCGAGGAGGAGCAGGACTACCTCGGCATCCCGGGGCTCCTCGAACCCGACCAGGTGCAGATGCTGCTCCAGAAGCGGCAGGCCAAGCAGATCGCGCACAGCCGCAAGAAGCCGGACGCGGAGGCGGATCTGCTGGAGCTTCCGGCGGAGCGGCGGCCGGTGGTCACCCACAAGGAGCTGCTGGAGCTGCGCAAGGAGCTCAACTCGCTGGTCGGGGCGTATGTCCATCAGAGCGGGAAGCCGCATGGGGTGATCCACACCGAGCTGCGCAGGGTGTGCGGTGGGCCGCCGAGCGCGGAGGCGACGGCGGGGCAGATCCGCGAGCGGATCAAGAAGGTCCGGGAGTGGGCCACCCGCATGCGCTGACGCGCGGTCCTTTCCCCTCCCCGCCCCTTCCCACTACCAGGGGCTCGGCCCCTGGACCCCGGGGGTTTGGGCGAAGCCCGCCCGCGGGCCGCTTCCCGTTCCCTCCTCGGCATCGCCGCGTGGTCCCGGGGTCTGGGGCGGGTCCCAGTTTCGGGAAGGGGCGGGGTGGGGGCGGCCCGCCGCAGGCGTTTGGTTCTGCGCAACCCCCTTTCGAAAAATTTCATGAACCGGTCGCAGACCCTCCGCGCCAATGCGGGCAAACCGGGACGGTTTGGATGCGCTCGCGTCGCACGCTTTGGCAGCTCCGCTCGGATTCTGGACAAACCCTTCCGCAAAGCGGACCAGCTCGCTAGCGTTCGGGCACGCACACGCCCCGTGGCAGCGCCGCCGCGGAGCGCAGCCGGTGCGTAACCACCGCGACCGGCGGCCTCTTCGCGCGCCGTCGTCGGGACCGGCGGGGCACCGCACGAAGAGCCGCCACTCATCACCGAGGAGGGGGCGTCGTGACCGCGGAGACCTCTCAGACGCTCGATCGGGGACTGCGCGTCCTCAAACTGCTCGCCGACACCGACCACGGGCTGACCGTGACCGAGCTGTCCAACAAGCTCGGCGTCAACCGCACCGTGGTCTACCGGCTGCTGGCCACCCTCGAACAGCACTCCCTGGTCCGCCGGGACATCGGCGGGCGGGCGCGCGTCGGGCTCGGGGTGCTCCAGCTCGGCCGCCAGGTGCATCCGCTGGTACGGGAGGCGGCGCTGCCCGCGCTGCGCTCCCTCGCCGAGGACGTCGGCGCGACCGCCCACCTCACCCTGGTCGACGGCACCGAGGCACTCGCCGTCGCGGTCGTCGAGCCGACCTGGACCGACTACCACGTGGCCTACCGGGCCGGATTCCGGCATCCGCTCGACCGGGGCGCCGCCGGACGCGCGATCCTCGCCGCCCGCGCCGGCCGCCCCGACGACCCCGGGTACGCCCTCACCCACGGCGAACTGGAAGCGGGCGCGAGCGGCGCGGCCGCCCCGCTCATCGGGGTGACGGGGATAGAGGGCAGCGTCGGGGTGGTGATGCTCTGCGATTCGGTCCCGGAGCGGGTCGGCCCCCGGGTGGTCGACGCGGCCCGAGAGGTCTCGGACGCCCTGAGATGAGGGCGGGCCGCCACGCGGCGGCCCGGCGGCAGCGTGCCCGGCGGCAGCGTGCCTGGCGGCAGCGTGCCTGGCGGCAGCCGTGCCTGGCGGCAGTGGGCCTGGCGGCAGCCGTGCCTGGCGGCAGCCGTGCCTGGCGGCAGTGGGCCTGGCGGCAGCGTGCCTGGCGGTAGTGGGCCTGGCGGCAGCGTGCCTGGCGGTAGTGGGCCTGGCGGCAGCGTGCCTGGCGGTAGTGGCCCGGCGGTAGTGGGCCCGGCGGCAGCGTGCCCGGCGGCAGCGGTGGGCCCGCGCCCCGCGCGACCGGGGGTACCCCCGAACCCGGCCGCCCGCGTCGCGTGACCGGGCGCCACGGTCGGGTTCACGCCACCCCCGGGCGGCCCCGTGGGGCCGGGGCGGCGGCTCACGCGTCCCGGCGGTCAACTAGATTCGCACCATGCCTGCCGTCTCCCCCCGCGCCCGCCTCCTCGCGCTCTGCTCCGCGCCCGTGCTCGCCCTGTTCGCGGTGGCCGCGTTCGCGCCACTGCCGTTCACCGTGGCCCAGCCCGGTTCGACCGTGAACGTCCTGGGCTCCGACCACGGCAAGCAGGTGATCAGCGTCTCGGGGACCGGCACCCGCAAGACCGCCGGGCAGCTACGGATGACGACGATCCTCGCGACCGGCCCGGACGCCACCGTGCGGGTGAAGGACGTGGTCAGCGGCTGGTTCGCCACCGACCGCGCCGTCATGCCGCATGACTCGGTCTACGTCGGCGGCACCACCAAGGAGATCGAGCGGCACAACACCGAGGAGATGCGGGAGTCCCAGTCCTCGGCCACCAGCGCCGCGCTCGGCTACCTCCACCGCTCCCCGCGCGACGTCAAGGTCACCCTGCGCCTCGCCGACGTCGGCGGTCCGAGCGCCGGGCTGCTCTTCTCCCTCGGCATCGTCGACAAGCTGGACGGCGACGGCCGCGGCGGCGACCTCACCGGCGGCCGGACGATCGCGGGCACCGGCACCATCGACGCCAAGGGCAAGGTCGGGGCCGTGGGCGGGGTCCCGCTCAAGACACAGGCCGCCAAGCGGGACGGCGCCACGGTCTTCCTCGTGCCGAAGGCCGAGTGTGCCGACGCCACGGCCGAACTGCCCAAGGGGCTGCGGCTGATCCCCGTCACCACTCTCAAGGGTGCGGTGACGGCTCTGCGGGCGCTGCGGTCGGGCGGCGCGGTCCCGCAGTGCTGAGCGGCGCCGGCCCGCTCTCGTCCACCGCCGCCTCCCCGGAGGCCCCCGCTCTCCGGTCCACCGCCGGCCCCTCGTCCATCCCGCGCCAGGCCGGGAAGACCAGCGGGCTGAGCGTGGCCAGGAAGTAGACACCGCCCGTCACCAGGAAGGCGGCGGTCAGCCCCACCCCCTCCACCAGACACCCGGCCGCGAGCCCGCCGAGCGGCATCACCACCCACACCCCCGCGGTGAGCGCCCCCGAGACCCGGCTGCGCAACTCGTCGGGGACGGCCTCGTACGTCACCGTGGTCAGGATCGGGTTGAGCATCCCCGCCGCGACCCCGCTGGCCGCCATCGTCACGGCGAGCGGGGACACCCCGGGCACGAACGCGGCGATCAGGAACCGCGGCAGCCCGCACACCAGGAAGCTCACCGCGAACACGGTCCGGCGCGGAAAGCGGTCGCCCACCGCCCCGTACAGCAGCGCCCCCACCAGCGCGCCGCCGCCGAACAGCGCCGTGAGCAGCCCCAGTTGGACGGACCCGCCCAGGTGCCGCTCGGCGTGGACCGGCAGCAGTACGGAGGACATGCCCTGGTCGAGACCGTTGGTGACCATGACCATCAGCACGATGGCCAGCAGCAGCCGATGGCGCAGCAGGAAGCGGTACCCCTCGCCCAGCTCGGCGCGGTAGGCGCGGGCGGACACCGGCACCACGGGCTTGCGCGGCGCGGCGGCGGGCAGTCCGCGCAGCCCCGCCATGATCAGCACCGCGGACGCCGCGAACGTGGCCGCGTCGAGCAGCAGTACGGACGGCGGGCCGAGCAGCGCGATCAGCAGCCCGCCGAGCGCGGCGCCCAGCATCCTGGCGCCGCGCGAGGCCCCGTCGTAGAAGCTGGCCGCGCGGCTGAGGGTGGTGCCCGCCCGTTCGGCCAGCGCGGGGACGAGCACCTGGCGGGCGGTCTCGCCCGGCGCGTGGAGCAGTCCGCAGAACGCCATCAGCGCGCACAGCTGCCAGAACCGCAGCAGCCCGGCGAAGTGCAGCACCGGAATCGTGGCGACGGCCACCCCGCACAGCGAGTCGGAGGCGACGGAGACCCGTCTGCGGCCGATCCGGTCGATGACCGGCCCGCCGATGACGGCCGAGACGACCACCGGCAGGGTCGCGCAGAAGGACACGAACCCGGCCTTGGCCGCGCTGCCCGTGGTCTGCAGGACGAACCACGGGACGGCGATCAGCGTGAGGGAATTGCCCGCTATGGAGACGGTGTTGGCGGCGAGGACGAGTAAGAGTGGTCTTCGGTCGTCCCCGTTGTTCCCCCGGCGCTCTCTGTCTCCTGTGTCGTCGGAGCTCATGTCAGTGGTCGAACCTGGCGGTCAGACCGGATTGCGGCAGCCGCGGCGTGGCCAGCCGCAGCCCGACCTCCACCAGCGTCCAGCCGACCCGGGCGCGCAGCACCCGGGCGCGGGCGGGGCGGGAGCGGCGGTGCGGCCGGGACGCCTCGCGGGCCTCGTCACGCAGCCGCTCGGCGCGTATGTGGTGCAGCCACAGGTGGATCTCGTCGCCGTACATGTGGTTCCCCCCAGGGATCGGTCAGTCCTCGTTGCGCGGGAAGGCGTGCAGATGGACGCGGTACGGGGCGGAGCCCTCGGTGTCCCGGTCCACCTCCTTCTCGCGGTAGCTCTCGATCAGTTCGTGCACTTTGTCGCGCATTTCGCGGGCGAGTTCAGGGGTGAGGCGCATGGAGAAATCGCTCATGTCCGAAGCCCTGCGCCACGCTGAGGGCCAGTCGTGCATGGTGCTGAACCAGGTGGACAGGTCCTGGCCGTGGATGGTGGCCCACTCATGGAGCAGGGTGTTGATCGCTCCGCGTACGGACGGGTCGGGGCTGGTCAGGAACCTGTCGCTACCCACCCGCACGCCCCGCTGCGCCGCCTTCCACCACCGCTCCCGCCCCTTGCCCCGCTCCGGGTCGTCCTTGACGAAGCCATGGGCGGCCAGCTGACGCAGATGGTAGCTCGTGGCGCCGCTGGACTCCCCCAATCTGTCGGCCAGTTGGGACGCGGTGGCCGGTCCGTACTCGCGCAGCGCCCCGAGCAGACGCATCCGCAGCGGATGCGCGAGCCCGCGCAGGGAGCGTGGGTCGAGCTCCCGGACTTCGTCGGACGCGGGCTCTTCGTTCTCTGCCATGTGCGGCAGCGTAAGCATGCAAAGACTCCGTTGCAACACTTTCTTTGCAACGGAGTCTTTGGATCTGCTTCAGCGGCTCGAAATCGCCCCCCGCTCAGTCCCGCGCCGCCTGCCGCACCAGCGGGATGATCCGCAGCGGCACCGGGTTCTCCATCACGATCGCCGTCGAGGCCCGGACGATCCCCTCGAACCCCACCACCAGGTCGATCACCCGCTGGAGATCGGCGTTGGAGCGGGCCACCAACCGGCACAGCATGTCTCCGTGGCCCGTCGTGGTGTGCAGCTCCAGCACCTCGGGAACGGTCGCCAGATGGGCCCGTACGTCCGGCCCCTGCCCCTGCTTGATCTCCAGCGTCGCGAAGGCGGTGACCGGGTAGCCGAGCGCCGCCGGGTCCACCTCGGGGCCGAAGCCCCGGATCACCCCCTGTGTCCGCAGCCGGTCCAGCCGCGCCTGCGCCGTGCCGCGGGCGACACCGAGGCGGCGTGACGCCTCCAGCACCCCGATCCGCGGCTCCTCGGCGAGCAACTCGATCAGGCGGGCGTCGAGCCCGTCGATTCCCATGCGGTTCCCCTCCAGGTCCCGGGCTTCTCTTGAGGTGTCCTCTGTGACGGTAGTCACCCTGTACAGGATGCGCTGCCGGATACGGCCGTGGCTATACACACTGACCAGCGATTTCGCGAAGTGTTGCGCACCTTGAGCCGCCGGGGGACGCTTCGAAGTATGACTGAGACGACAGAGATGCTGCAGCAGGGGGACGCACGGCACGCCGACCCGTTCCCCGTGAAGGGGATGGACGCGGTCGTCTTCGCCGTCGGCAACGCCAAGCAGGCAGCGCACTACTACGCCACCGCCTTCGGCATGAAGCTCGTCGCCTACTCCGGCCCGGAGAACGGCAGCCGGGAGACGGCCAGTTACGTCCTCGTCTCGGGCGGCGCCCGCTTCGTGTTCACCTCCGTCATCAAGCCGGTGAGCGCCTGGGGCCGCTTCCTGTCCGAGCATGTCGCCGAGCACGGCGACGGGGTGATCGACCTCGCGGTCGAGGTGCCGGACGCGCGTGCCGCGTACGCGTACGCCATCGAGCACGGCGCCACCGGGATCGAGGAGCCGCACGAGCTCAAGGACGAGCACGGCACGGTGGTCATGGCCTCGATCCGCACCTACGGCGACACCCGCCACACCCTCGTCGAGCGCACCGGCTACTTCGGCCCGTACCTCCCCGGCTACGCCGAGGCCGAGCCGATCGTCGCCCCGCCGGCGCGCCGGAACTTCCAGGCCATCGACCACTGCGTGGGCAATGTGGAGCTCGGCCGGATGGACGAGTGGGTCGGGTTCTACAACAACGTCATGGGCTTCACCAACATGAAGGAGTTCGTGGGCGACGACATCGCCACCGAGTACTCCGCGCTGATGTCGAAGGTCGTGGCGGACGGCACCCGCAAGGTGAAGTTCCCGCTCAACGAGCCTGCGGCCGGCAAGAAGAAGTCCCAGATCGACGAGTATCTGGAGTTCTACGGCGGCCCCGGCGTCCAGCACATCGCGCTCGCCACCAACGACATCGTCGCCACCGTGCGGGCGATGCGCGCGGCCGGGGTGAGCTTCCTGGACACGCCGGACTCGTACTACGACACCCTGGGGGAGTGGGTCGGCGACACCCGCGTCCCGCTGGAGACCCTCCGTGAGCTGAAGATCCTCGCCGACCGGGACGAGGACGGCTATCTGCTCCAGATCTTCACCAAGCCGGTCCAGGACCGGCCGACCGTCTTCTTCGAGCTGATCGAGCGGCATGGCTCGATGGGCTTCGGCAAGGGCAACTTCAAGGCGCTGTTCGAGGCGATCGAGCGCGAGCAGGCCAAGCGCGGCAACCTCTGAGACCGCCACGCGGGGCGGGCCGCGGCCCGCGGTCCACGGGTCCGCCCCGCACGGTCCACGGGTCCGCCCGCACGGCCCGCCGCCCGTCCCGCACGGCCGCGCCCACCCCCCTGATTCCGTGCACATGCGCCCACACCCCCGCGTCCATGCGCAGTCGGTGCCAGAAAATGCGAACACCCGAATGGGAGCGCTTTCCCACCGTCTACACTCACGGCGATCTGTTCACTCCAACACGGCGTGATCACACGGGAGTTGTTGAGTATCAATGCACACGGAAAAGTACACTGCGGGCCGTTTGACCAGGCGTAGGTTCACCCTCGGCGGGGGAGTCGCCGCGGCCGGCGCGCTCGGTGCCTTCGCCGCCCGCGCGGGGGCCGCCACCGTGGCGGGGGGCCGGTTCGACCTGTCGGTGCCCTCCACCCAGCTGATCCGCGAGAAGACCCCGCACAACTCCACCGTGCTGCAGTCCTTCGCGTTCGACGACGTGGGCGGGCACATCTACACCGTCCAGCTCATGGAGGGCGGGATCCGGCTCAGCGGGGAGTCCGCCCCCGTCTCCGGCGCCGACCGCGCCGCCCACGGCGATCTGTGCGTCACCAAGCTGTCCCTGGCCGGGGCCGAGCTGGGTTCGATGTACCTCAAGGGGTTCGGGCACGGCGTCGCCATGGGCTGTGAGCCGGTCGGCTCCACCGCCCATCTGTGGACCGAGTCGGACGCCAACCCCGACTCCGGCTACGGCCGCGCCATCAGCCGCTTCAAGTTCGCCGATGGCACGGTGCTGTCGTCCGGTTCGTCGTCGCTGGTCAAGCACCGCCCGGTGGCGGGCTCCACCAGCAACCAGCCCGCCGTCGACATGCTCAACCGCCGGCTGCTGCTGCGCTACCGCCTCGGCGGCGAGGTCCGCTACCGGCTGATGAGCCTGTCCGGGGTCAGCGCGGGCGACTACACCGCCGTATACGACGACATACCCCAGACCGGTGTCGAGGACGGCGAGGTCTTCCAGGGCTTCACGGTCCTCGGCGACTACGTGTACCAGCTCACCGGCACCGCCTACACCGGCGAGGACGGCGCCAACCCGCCCTCCGGCCACGGCAACACCTACGTCTCCTGCGTCGATCTGCGCACCGGCGAGCTCGTCCAGCGCGCCCGCACCGAGGCCGCCTACTCGCTGAGCTACCGCGAGCCGGAGGGCATGGCCGTCCAGCTGTCCAGCCCGCGCCGGCTGTGCATGGGCTTCGCCTCGGGCGCCGCCGGGGGCCGTAAGGTCAGCGTCTACTACAAAGCGCCGTAGCGCCCGTACCGTACGACCCTGGTCGAGGGCCTGCCCAAGGCCCTCCTCGCGGCGCCCCTCACGGCGATCCTCCCGGTCATCCGTCCGCTGCAGCGATCTTCCCCGGGCGCTTCCCGGGTGCGAGTCTGGAGATATGACGGACCTCATCGAGCTGCTGCGGGAGGGCCTCCCCGAGGAGGCGGTGCTCACGGACCCCGATGTGACCGGGGCCTACGCCAACGACATGGCGAGCTTCTGCGAGGCGGGCGCGCCCGCCGTGGTCGTCCTCCCGCGCACGGTGGAGCAGGTGCAGCACGTGTGCCGCACCGCCACCGCGCTGCGCGTCCCGATCGTGCCGCAGGGCGCGCGTACCGGGCTGTCGGGCGCGGCCAACGCGTCCGACGGCTGCGTCGTGCTGTCCCTGGTCAAGATGGACCGGATCCTGGAGATCAACCCGGTGGACCGGATCGCGGTCGTCGAACCGGGCGTGATCAACGCGACCCTTTCCCGCGCGGTCATGGAGAAGGGCCTCTACTATCCGCCGGACCCCTCCAGCTGGGAGCAGTGCACGATCGGCGGCAACATCGGCACCGCGTCCGGCGGGCTGTGCTGTGTGAAGTACGGCGTCACCGCCGAATACGTCCTCGGGCTCGATGTCGTCCTCGCCGACGGCCGGCTGCTGAAGACCGGCCGCCGCACCGCCAAGGGCGTCGCGGGCTACGACCTGACCCGGCTCTTCGTCGGCTCCGAGGGCAGCCTCGGCATCGTCGTGCGCGCGGTCCTCGCCCTCAAGCCCGCCCCGCTCGAACAGCTCGTACTCGCCGCCGAGTTCCCCTCCACCGCGGCCGCCTGCGACGCCATCTGCCGGATCATGGAGCGCGGCCACGCCCCCTCGCTGCTGGAGCTGATGGACCGTACGAGCGTCCGCGCGGTCAACGCGATGGGGAACATGGGCCTCCCGGAGTCCACCGAGGCCCTGCTGATGGCGGCCTTCGACACCCCGGACCCGGCCCCCGACCTCGCCGCCGTGGCCGAGCTGTGCACGGCGGCCGGTGCCACGGAGGTGGTCCCGGCCGAGGACGCCGCCGAGTCCGACATGCTGCTCCAGGCCCGCCGGATGACGCTTCCGGCGCTGGAGGCGGTCAAGGGCGTCACCATGATCGACGACGTCTGTGTGCCCCGCTCCCGGCTCGCGGAGATGATCGACGGCACGGCCGCCATCGCCACGAAGTACGGCCTGACCATCGGCGTCGTCGCGCACGCCGGCGACGGCAACACCCATCCCACGGTGTGCTTCGACCCCACCGACCCCGATGAGTCCCGCCGCGCCCGGGAGTCCTTCGACGCCATCATGGCGCTGGGCCTGGAACTCGGCGGCACCATCACCGGGGAGCACGGCGTCGGCGTCCTCAAGCGGGAGTGGCTGGCGCGTGAACTGGGTCCGGTGGGGGTGGAGATGCAGCGCGGGATCAAGCAGGTCTTCGATCCGCTGGGCCTGCTCAACCCCGGCAAGCTGTTCTGAGGCCGCCCGGACCCGGGGGTGGTCCGGACGGCCTCGGTCTCAGCGGCTGATCAGCTCTCGGCGCCGGATCGGGCCTCGGCGGCCGATCCGGCCTTGCGCGGGGCGATTCGGGCCTTGGCGGCCGATCACGCCTTGAGCGAGGCGATGTCGATCACGAAGCGGTAGCGCACATCGCTGCTCACGACGCGGTCGTACGCCTCGTTGATCCGCTCGCCGTCGATCACCTCGATCTCCGCGCCGAGCCCGTGCTCGGCGCAGAAGTCGAGCATCTCCTGGGTCTGCCGGATGCCGCCGATCTTGGAACCGGCCATCGACCTGCGGCCCATGATCAGCGAGAACTGGTTGAACGCGCTGGAGTTCTCCGGTGCGCCCACGTGCACCAGCGTGCCGTCCAGCTTCAGCAGCGACAGATAGCCGTCCAGCGGGAGGTTCGCCGAGGTCGTGTTGACGATCAGGTCGAAGGTGCCGGCCAGCTCGGTGAAGGTGGCCTCGTCGCTGGTGGCGTAGAAGTGGTCGGCGCCCAGCCGCAGCCCGTCGTCCTGCTTGCGGAGCGTCTGGCTCAGCACCGTCACCTCGGCGCCCATCGCATGGGCGATCTTCACCCCCATGTGGCCGAGGCCGCCGAGGCCCACGATGGCGACCTTCTTGCCGGGACCGGCGTTCCAGTGGGCCAGCGGGGAGTAGAGGGTGATCCCGGCGCACAGCAGCGGGGCGGCGACGTCCAGCGAGATCCCCTCGGGGATGCGCAGTGCGTAGTTCTCGTCCACCACGATGTGGGTGCTGTAGCCGCCGTAGGTGGGGGCGCCGTCGTACTCGTTGCCGTTGTACGTGGGCACCTCGCCCTTGAGGCAGTACTGCTCCTCGCCCGCGAGGCAGTTCTCGCACTCGCGGCAGGAGTCGACGAAGCAGCCCACGCCGACCCGGTCGCCGACGGCGTACTTGGTGACGGCGGGGCCGACCTCGGCGACCACACCGGCGATCTCATGGCCGGGCACCATCGGGAAGAGGGCGGTGCCCCACTCCTCGCGGGCCTGGTGGATGTCGGAGTGACAGATACCGGCGTAGGCGATCTCGATCAGCACGTCGTGCTCGCGCAGGGCGCGGCGCTCGACGGTGGTCCTTTCCAGCGGGGCCTTCGGAGCGGGGGCTGCGTAGGCGGTGACGCTGGCAGTCATAAACGTGTCTCCTTGTGACGAACTAGGAAAAAGGGGATGGGTGAAGGGAAGGGGGAAGTACGGAGGGGGAAGAGGGCGGGATGTGCGAGGGAAAGGGGGAAAGGGGCGTGGGGGAAGGGGTGGGATCAGGGGGAAACGTCGGAGGACGGTCCTCCCGAAGGACGCGCTGCGGACGAGGGCGCGGAGGGATCGGCCGAGGGAGTCGCGGTCCAGCTCGCCAGCAGCCGCAGGGCCGCCTCCGAGGGGGAGCCGGGCTCGACCGTGTAGATGCACAGCGCCTGGTCGGGATCGCCGGGCACGGTCACGTTCTCGTAGGCCAGCGTCATGTCCCCGACCACCGGATGGTGGTAGAGCTTGACGCCGTGGGTCTTCTCCCGCACGTTGTGGTCGGCCCACCACGTGCGGAACTCAGGGCTCTTGATGGTGAGCTCGCCCACGAGCTCGGTCAGCCGGGGATCGTCCGGATGGCGCCCGGCCTCCAGCCGGAGGGACGCCACCATCTCCGCCGCGACCGTCTCCCACTCCGGCCACAGCGAGCGGGCCGCCTCGTCGAGGAACATGAACCGGGCCATGTTCCGCTCGTGGTGCGGGAGCGCCTCGAAGTCGATGATCAGCGCTCGGGCCAGCTGGTTGGAGGCCAGGACATCGCCCCTGCGCCCGAGGACGAAGGCCGGTGAGACCCCGTCCAGCATGCGCAGCAGCGCGTGCACCCCGGGCCGCACCCGCTGGGGGCGGGGCGGCCGGCGGCGCACCGTGCGCCGGGGGCGCGGCCGGGTCAGCTCGAAGAGGTACGCACGTTCGGTTTCGTTGAGCTGCAGAGCGCGGGCCACGGCGTCCAGCACCGTCTCCGACACATTGAGGTGACGGCCCTGCTCCAGACGCGTGTAGTAGTCCGTGCTCACGCCCGCCAGCTGCGCCAGCTCCTCACGGCGCAGCCCCGGCACCCGACGGGGGCTGTCGTTGCTCACGCTCACGCCCGCGTCGCCGGGGCTCAGGCGTGCCCTGCGGCTCCGCAGAAACTCACTGAGCTCGGTATTGCGGTCCATGGGTTCCAGTATTGGCAACGGAAAAGGCATCTGAGCGTGCCAAAGTAGGTCTGCTGAACCTAGGCCGGGCGGGGCCATGCGGGCCGTCGCCGCTCGTATGGCTTCGTGGCGCTCGCACGGGAGAGTGGTGGCGGGAGCGGGTGGGCTGGTGCCGGTGGGCCGGTCTGATAGACCTTGACCGCGCGCTCCGGGTTGCACTGCGGCTCCTGTACGGCAAACCTGGCTTTTATCCTGATCCTTCATGCGCCTGACCGGCTATTTTTCTGCGGCTGCCCTGATCTGTGGCGATGGGCGGGGAAGATCATCCGCGCGTTTCGGCTCAGCGCTAGCCAGCTCCTCCGCCTGCGTCGATCGGCCATCGACTGAGCCGATCGTGGCCCGTTGCACGGGCTGCGAGAGTGATGCGGATCACAATAGAGGGAAGGGTGATGAGCGTGATCGAGTTCGCCTTGGCCGTCGTCCTGGTGCTCGCCATCGGAGGGTGTGCCTGTGTCGCGTGGACGGCTCGGGGAGGGCCGCGTTGGGCGCGTGGGGTGTCCACCGCGACCATGGCGCTGGCTGAGGTGGTCCTGATCGACGGGAGAAAGCGACGCAGGCGACGCGGGCGCCGGAATCCGAGTAGCGGCATGGACGGCTAGGAAAGCAGGCGTCACAGGCTGAGGCTCCCATCATGATCACGGTGGGAGCCTTTTTGCGGTCCGGCGGCTGATCGTCTGCAGGAGCGGCTCGGGGGTCTGGGCTCGGCCGAGCTCACCGTTGGCCGCTCCGCTGGCGAACGCTGTCCACTCCTGGGCGGTGAAGCCCAAGACCGGTCCGTCGTCCGCCTTGCTGTCCCGGGCTGCGACTATGCCGTTCTTCAAGAACGCGACTTCCGTACACGCTGATTGCCCATTGCTGCGCCTGGACTTGAACCATGCCGCGTCCGAGAGGTCAACCCTGTTCGTAACTGCCTACCTGTTCGGTGGGTACACAGTCGGGGGCTCGGTCTCGACGGCATCGGCGTTGAGGGGGAAACGAAGGGTGATGAACGGGCCCGGCAGCACGCCCAGATGTAGGCCGGCCTCGAACGGCACGACCCTGACTGTCACGTTGGGCAGCTCGGACATCTCCAGCAGGCGCCGAAGCTGCTCCGCCGTGGCCATGGTCCAATCGCCACCACCCGTAGAGGAAATTCCTGAAAGCGTCAGCCCTCGTGTGATGGACGACGGAGTTCCATTCTTCTCCACTAGCTCATGGAAGATGCGCCTTACGGCCTTCGCCTCTTCCTCAATCTTCGTGCCTACATCCTCGCCTTTGCGTACCCATCCGTAACCGAGGCGGCCTATGGGAATTCCCACCTCGGCTGCTGTTAATGTGTCTCGGGCAACGCGTCGGGCTGTGTCTTGAGACTGCTTAAGCAGCATGACGCGCATTACGCGCGCCATATTGCAGTCGGATTCCCTGACCAGATTAAGCTCGCTGGTTGCTCCGATTGCGGGCCGTTTGACTTCAATGACGACGTTCGCGAGATCTTCGAGATCCCTTGGTTGCCTAACCAGGCGATCCAAGTCATAGTAGATGATCCCGCCAATTGTGCTGTTGGGTAGATCTTTCGGCATTCATTGGAAGTCTTTGCGAAGAACCACCCAATCCACCCCACCGTTAAGGCGAGTGATCCTCTTCTTCTTGTAGGCGCTGGTGTCGTCGTCTATATAGTCGTCTATATAGAGGTCGGCGAACGGGCCCCACCCGAGGGCCTGGCGCTTGGCCTCGATGTCTTCGGTCTGTCGTTCGATGACGGACTTCCTCTTGGACGCCTCCTTCCGGGCTCGCCGTTCTTCGTTAATGTCATGCATAGACAGAGGTAGGTATCCGCCCGGTCGCTGTGGTACGTACTGCGCGTAGCCCGCAGAGAGGTCCAGGGTGGTTGTGCGGCCTCGCTCGCGTAGCTGCGTGATCATCGGGTCGTCGATGCCGGATACGGCGGACAGGTCAAGCGTGTTGGCCGTGAAGGGAGTAGGGGACATGGCGACGCCTCCTGGTGGCGGGGGTTCGGCAGAAATGCCCGGGGTGGGGTACTACCCCGATCCGTCCATCCCTGGCTACATCCGTTACTGGAATGGCGCCGCCTGGGTGCCCGGCACCAGCCGTCCCGCCCCGGCCGAGGGCGAGGCCATGCCCGCGCCGCCGCCCGGGGTCACCCATACCCAGGTGATCAGCCCGCCGCCGGACGAGACGGGCCCGATGTTCCTGGACGAGGATCCGGCGCCGCGGGCCGCGGAGGAGACCGGCAGCGCGCTGCCCGAGCTGCGCCGGAGCGCCGAGATGGACGTCCGGGGCGCGGGCGGGCCGCCCGAGGCGTCGGGCGGTGGCATGGGGGCCCAGCCGGTGCCGCCCGGCGGGGTTCCGGCGTCCGTGGACTGGAACGACCCCCAGCGGCTGCACGGCGCCCGTCCCGACGCCGGGACGGCCTGGCACGCGGACGCCGCCCAGCAGGGCGGGTTCGGCGGTGACCAGGACCGCCGGATCTCCTGGGGCGCGGAGCCGGGCGCCCCCGGCGCCGCCCAGGCCGGTGGCGGGCAGCCTGGTGGCGGGCAGCCTGGTGGTGGGCAGGCCGGTGGCGGGCAGTGGCCTGGGGTGCCCGACCCGCGGCGCGCGGGCCCGGGTGAGGACGCCGGACGCGATGACGGCACGCTGACCATGCGCGCGGGCGGGAGCGGGCGTACGGCGGACCGCTCGACGCAGGCTCTGCCGCCGGTTCGCCGGGCCCCGGAGCTGCCCCCGGCGGACGAGGGCGAGACGCCCGCTCCGGCGGGCGACGGGACGATGACGTTCCGCACGGTGGGGCGCGGCGGCGGAGCGGCACCCACGAGCGGTCAGGGGCAGGGTCAGGGGCAGGGTCAGGGACAGGGGCAGGGCCGGGACCCGGCGGCCGGCCGGGATGACGGGACGATGGCGATCCGGGCGATCGGCCGCGGCGGCGCACGCAAGGGTGCCGAGGCCGCACCCCCGGCCCAGCAGCCGCACCAGCCCCAACAGCCTCCGCAGCCGCACCAGCCCCAGCAGCCGCACCAGCCCCAGCAGCCGCACCAGCCCCAACAGCCTCCGCAACCGCACCAGCCCCCGCAGCCCTTCGGCGGTATCCCCGCCCAGGGCGGCGGCCCGGCCTGGCAGCCGCAGGGGCAGTACGCCCAGCAGCGGCCCGGCCCGCCGCAGAGCCCGCCGCAAGCCGCCCCGCACGCTCCCCAGGCGGGCCCGCACGGCGCGGGCTCGGGCGCGCCCGAGGGCGTCATCCCCTGGAAGCCGCCCGTCGACAACCCCTTCCTGTTGGCCGCCCAGGAGGGCCGGCCCGCCTCGCTCGGCCGCCGCCTCGCCGCCCGGCTGATCGACTCGGTCGTGCTGCTCGGCGTCGTCGGCGCCGTCGCGTTCCCGCTGTGGAGCAAGGCGAGCGACCACATCGACGAGAAGGTCGAGGCGGCCAAGCAGAGCGGCGAGACCGTCACGGTCTACTTCCTGGACGGCACCACCAGCGGCTACCTGGGCATCGTCCTCGGTCTGCTGCTCGTCCTCGGCGTCGTCCTGGAGGCGCTGCCGACCGCCAAGTGGGGCCGCACGCTCGGCAAGCGGCTGTGCGGGGTGCGGGTGCTGGACATCGAGGAGCACGACACCCCGTCCTTCGGCACCGCGCTGCGCCGCTGGCTCGTCTACTCGGTGCTGGGGGTGCTCGTCATCGGCGTGCTGAACGTCCTGTGGTGCCTGTTCGACCGCCCGTGGCGGCAGTGCTGGCACGACAAGGTGGCCCGCACCTTCGTCGCGTCGGCCGACTGAGCGGCGGCCGGCCGAGCCGCCCTCCGCCGAAACCGAACGAACCAAACGAACCGAACGAACCGAACGAACCGAACAGCCGCCCCGGCTGCGGCGGATGGACGATCCCGGTCGCCCGAACGGGGCGCGCCGGATGCGGCAGTCCCGGCTCCGGGGTCGACTCGGGCCATGAGCACCGACCAGCCGCCGCCAGGGCAGGACGAGCCCCGGGACCGGGACAGCAGCGATCCGTTCGCCAAACAGCCGCGCGCGAACGGCTCCCCGTACGGGGACCACGGAGAGTACGGGGAGCACGGAGACCACGGAGACCACGGAGAGCACGGGGACCACAGCGCGGAGTCCGAGCCGTACGCCGGGATGCCCCCGCTCGCCCACCTCGGCCGCCGTCTGATCGCCCGGATCATCGACGCGCTGCTCATCGGCATCCCGGTCGGGCTCGTCGTGACCGCGGTCGCCGGGGGCTATGACCCGATCGAGGGCAGCGCCCGTTCGACCACCGTCACGCTGGTCTACGTCCTGGTCTACTTCCTCTACGAGGGGCTGATGCTGACCCGGGACGGCCAGACCGTCGGCAAGAAGGCGATGAAGATCCGGGTCGCCATGCTGGAGAACGGACGGGCGCCGGTCGGTCAGGCGGGCTGGCTGCGCGCCGGGGTGTACGCCCTGCCCGAGATCGTGCCCTGCTGCGGCTTCCTCTTCTGGCTGATCAATGTGTTGTGGTGCACCTGGGACCGGCCCTATCGGCAGTGCCTGCACGACAAGGCGGCCAAGACCCTGGTGGTCTCGGCCGTACCCTGACCCGCCGAGACCCCCCCCCCCCCCCGCCCCCCCCCCCCCGCCCCCCCCCCCCCCCCCCCCCCCCCCCCCCCCCCGCCCCCCCCCCCCCCCCCGCCCCCCCCCGCCCCCC
>NZ_JANIAA010000024.1 GCF_024505145.1 Streptomyces rugosispiralis
AGCCCCAACGCATCCGCACACTCACCCAACCGCCCCGCGAACACCGACGACGACTCCACCAACTCCAACGCCATCCCCACCCACTGCGACCCCTGCCCCGGGAAGACGAACACCACGTCCCCGGAGGCTCCGGTGCCCCGTACCACTCCCGGCGCGGGTATCCCGTTCGCCACCGCATTCACACCACGCAGCAACTCGTCGCGCCCAGCGCCCACGACCACCGCGCGGTGTGGCAACGTCGTACGTGTCGATGCCAGCGACCATCCCACTTCCGCCGAGGTGAGGCGGGGACCGGCCGCCATGAAGCCGCGCAGCCGCTCGGCCTGGGCCCGCAGCCCAGCCTCGCCCTGTCCCGACAACACCCAGGCGACGGCCGTCGCTTCGCCATCGCCTCCTCCGGTGGGACCGGTCGGCCGGGCCGTCTCCGGGGCCTGCTCCAGGATGACGTGAGCGTTGGTACCGCTCACTCCGAACGATGAGACGCCCGCTCGGCGAAGGCCGCCGGTCGTGGGCCATGGCGTTGTCTCGGTGAGCAGCTTTACCCGGCCGCCGGACCAGTCGACGTGGGGCGACGGCGCATCCACGTGCAGTGTTCGCGGCAGCACCCCGTGCCGCATCGCCATCACCATCTTGATCACACCGGCCACACCGGCGGCCGCCTGCGTATGACCGATGTTCGACTTGATCGACCCCAACCACAACGGCCGATCCGCAACCCGGCCCTGACCATAGGTGGCCAGCAGCGCCTGCGCCTCAATCGGGTCACCGAGCGTCGTCCCCGTACCGTGCGCCTCCACCGCGTCCACATCCACCGCGGACAACCCGGCACTCACCAGCGCCTGCCGGATCACCCGCTGCTGCGACGGACCATTCGGCGCCGTCAACCCATTCGACGCACCATCCTGATTCACCGCACTGCCACGCACCACCGCCAACACCCGATGACCGTTCCGCTCCGCATCCGACAACCGCTCGACCACCAGCACCCCGACGCCTTCGGCCCACCCTGTGCCGTCCGCCGCCGCCGCGAACGCCTTGCACCGACCGTCCGTGGCCAGCCCCCGCTGGCGGGAGAACTCCACGAACATCGCCGGTGTGGCCATCACGGTCACGCCGCCCGCCAATGCCAGTGAGCACTCGCCCGCCCTCAGCGACTGTACGGCCAGGTGCAATGCCACCAGCGAGGACGAGCATGCCGTGTCCACGGTGACCGCCGGGCCTTCGAGGCCCAGGGTGTACGAGACCCGGCCCGAGGCCACGCTCGCGGCGGTGCCGGTCAGCTGGTACCCCTCGGCCGCCTCTCCGGCGTCCGCCGCGTAGCCGACCGACGAGGCACCGATGAACACGCCCGTGCTGCTGCCCTTGATGTGCTCCGCGGGGATTCCCGCCCGTTCCAACGCCTCCCACGATGTCTCCAGCAGCAGCCGCTGCTGCGGGTCCATCGCCTCGGCCTCACGCGGTGAGATCCCGAAGAACCCCGCGTCGAACTGGGCCGCGTCGTAAAGGAATCCGCCGTCGCGTGCGTATGACGTGCCGGAGCGGTCGGGGTCGGGGTGGTAGAGGCCATCGAGGTCCCAGCCACGGTCGGACGGAAAGCCGGAGATGGCGTCCTCGCCGTCGGCCACGATCCGCCATAGGTCCTCCGGCGAGTGGGCCCGGCCGGGGAACCGGCAGCCCATCCCCACGATCACCACCGGATCGCCGCCTTCGGGTGTTGGCACGGTCGCGGGCGCGGCCTGCTCATCCGTCCGGCCGTGGAGCCTGCGGTGCAGATGCTCGGCGAGCGCGGCGGGCGTCGGATAGTCGAACAGCGCTGTACCGGGCAGCGGAAGGGCGATCGCCGCACCGAGCCGTTCACACAGTTCGACGGCGGTGATCGAGTCGAACCCGAGTTGCTTGAAGGTGTGCCCGGCGCCGATGGCGGTCACCGATGGGTATCCGAGTACGACGGCCGCGTGCGCCCGGACCATGCCGAGCAGCTCGCCACCGCTCAGGCCGATGCCGGGCGCCTCGTCGCCGCTCAGCCCGGTGCCGGGCGTCTCGTCGCCGCTCAGGCCGGTGTCGGGCGTCTCGCCACCGCTCAGACCGGTGTCCGTGCGCTCGGGCCCGGGAGCGGAGAACCAGTGCCGCTGCCGCTGGAAGGCGTACGTGGGCAGTGGAATCCGCCGCCCACCGGACACCAGCGGGCTCCATGCCACTTCGACACCCGACACATACAGCTCGGCCAGCGCGGTGACCAGGGCCTGTGGTTCGGGCCGGTCGCGGCGGAGGGTGCCCACCAGCGTCCCGGGCCCGGTCAGGCAGTCGCGGGCCAGGGTGGTGAGCGCCTTGTCCGGGCCCAGTTCCACGATGGTGGTGACGCCCTCGTCCTCCAGACAGCGGACCCCGTCCAGGAACCGTACGGTCCGGCGGACATGCCGCACCCAGTACTCCGGAGCGCACAGCTCTTCCGCCGTGGCACGTCGGCCGGTCACATTCGACACCAGTGGGATCCGGGGCGCCCGGTACGTGAGGTTCTCGGCGATGTGCCGAAGCTCGTCGAGCACGGGGTCCAGATGGGGCGAATGGAAGGCGTGGCTCGTCCGGAGCCGCTTCGTCTGGCGTCCGCGGCGGGTCCACTCCGCCGCCAGGTCGAGTACGGCGCGCTCGTCCCCCGAGACCACCGTGGCGGTGGGGCCGTTGACCGCCGCCACGCAGACCCGGGCCCCGTCGTCCGATGCCCCGCCCGCCATGAGCGCCCGGGTGACCTCGTCCTCGGTGGCTTCGAGCGACACCATGGCGCCCGGCTCCGTCACGGCCTGCATCAGCCGCCCACGGGCGGCGACGAAGGCGGCGGCGTCCGCCAAGGACAGCACACCGGCGACATGGGCGGCGCTCACCTCGCCGAGGGAGTGGCCGATCAGCAGGTCCGGTACGAGGCCGAAGTCCTCCAGCAGCCGGAACAGCGCCACCTCAACCGCGAAGAGGCCGGCCTGGGCGTACACCGTCCGGTTGAGCAGTTCGGCGTCGTCACCGTGGATCACGTCCCGAAGCGGCCGGTCCAGGTGTGCGTCCAACGCCGTGCACACTTCGTCGAGAGCCTGGGCGAACACGGGGAAGGCGGTGGCGAGTTCACGTCCCATGCCGAGACGCTGCGAGCCCTGGCCGGCGAAGGCGAAGGCGAGCTTTCCCGCCGCCCTCGCCGTGCCCGTCACCAAACCTGCCACCGTGCCGCCTTCGGCGAGCGCCTCCAGGCCGTGTGCCGCGTCGGTCGCCTGCCCGGTGATCAGCACCGCGCGGTGGTCGAAAGAAGTTCGTGTGGTGGCGAGGGAGAAGGAGAGGTCGGTGAGGTTCGGCGATCGCTCCAGATACGGCCGTAGCCGCATCGCCTGGCCGCGCAGCGCGGCAGCGGACACCCCGGACAGCGGAAGCGGAAGCGGGACCGGGACCGGGCTGGGGCGGGAGTCCGGCTCAGGATGATGCGCCGAGGCGTGGGAGGGGGCGCCGACGAGTGGTTCGGCGAGTAGGACATGGCAGTTGGTGCCGCCCATCCCGAAAGAGCTGACACCGGCGACCAGGCGGCTGTCCGCCTTCGGCCACTCCCCCGGTGCGAGGCGCATCTCCAGGTTGAGCTCGCCCATGGGGATACGGGGATTCGGCGTGCGGTAGTTGAGACCGGCCGGCAACTGCCGGTGGTGGATGGCCAGTGCGGTCTTCAGAAGTCCGGCGATACCGGCGGCGGCTTCCAGGTGGCCGATGTTGGTCTTCACCGACCCCAGCTGCACCGGCCCCGCCCCGCTGCGGCCGAAGACGGCGCCCAGGGCCGCCGCTTCCGCCGGGTCGCCGAGTGCCGTTCCGGTGCCGTGCAGTTCCACGTACTGAACGGCCTCCGGGGGGATCGCGGCCCGCCGCTGGGCGAGCCGGAGCACCTGCCGCTGGCCGTCCGGGTCGGGGGCGGTGAGCGATGCGCCACCGCCGTCGTTGTTGACCGCGCTGCCCTCGATCACGCAGTAGACGGTGTCGCCGTCGGCGAGAGCGTCGGAGAGCGGTTTCAGGACGACGAGTCCGCCGCCCTCGCCCCGCACATAGCCATTGGCGCGTGCGTCGAAGGTGAAGCAGCGGCCGTCCGGGGAGAGCGCGCCGAACGCGGCGATATCGGCGGCGGTCTCCGCGGAGAGGTTCAGGTTGACCCCGCCCGCCAGCGCGAGCCGTGACTCGCCACGGCGTACGCTCTCCACGGCCATGTGCACCGCGACCAGGGAGGACGCCTGGGCGGCGTCCACGGTCACGCTCGGGCCGCTCAGGCCGAACACATGGGAGAGCCGGTTCGCGATCATGCCCCGCTGGGTGCCGGTCAGCGTGTGGTGCGAACGGCCGCGGGCGCGGATCAGCGAGGCGTAGTCGTCGGACCCGGCGCCGATGAACGCTCCGACGGTGGCGCCCCGCAGGGTGGCGGGCACGATGCCCGCGTCCTCCAGCCCTTCCCAGGTCAGCTCGAGCATCAGCCGCTGTTGGGGGTCGGTCGCCGCGGCTTCCCGCGGTGAGATGCCGAAGAACGCGGGGTCGAAGCGGTCGACGTCGTCGATGAAGCCGCCGCGGCGGATGGCGGGCGGCATGGACCGGTCGTCGGTCCCGGGCGGCGTGGGCCGGTCGTCGGTCCACCGCCCCGCGGGCACCTCACCGATGGCCGAGATGCCCTCGCTCAGCAGCCGCCAGAACGCCTCGGGATCGGGTGCCTGCGGAAAGCGGCAGGACATTCCGACAACGGCGATGGCCTCGTCCGGTTCCATGCGTTTCCTCGGGGCGGGATCGGCTGCGGGATCGGCTGCGCGGTCGGCTGCGGGATCGTTCACTGGTCGTGGCCTCGGCCCTGCCACACCTGTGAGACCGGCCGTCCGGGATCCGCGGCGGCCGCGGAGACGACCGCCACCACGTCGTCGCAGAACCGCTCGATCGTGACGCGGTCGAAGAGCGACTTGCTGAACAGCACGGTGCCGGCGAGGCCGCCGTCCTCCGCGCTCTCGTACAGGTCGATCTCCATGTCCACGTTGACGGTCACCGGCGGGTGGGTCATCAGGAATGGCTCGGCCGTCAGTCCGGTGAGCCGGAGTGGCCGCGGCGGGGTGTTGACGATCTGAAAGATCACCTTCACCGGCGGATCGTCCGACAGCCGCGTCCCGGCCCGGCCGCCGACGGTGCCACCGGCGGGGTCGGCGGCGTGGTCACCGATGTGCTTGAGAACGGACACGAAGGGCACGTCCTGGTGTGCATGGGCATCGGACATCGCATCGCGCACCGTGGCCAGCAGCGTGCCGAAGTCCGTGGCGCCCGACACTTCGGTGCGCAGCGCGAGCATCTTGGAGACGAGGCCCACCGTGTTCTCCAGTTCGTCCCGGCCACGGTTGGCCATGGGCACACCGACGAGGACGTCCTGGTTGTCCGAGCGGGCGGACATGACCACCTTCAGAGCGGTCAGCAGCGTCATGTACAAGGTGGCGTTGGACGATTCGCCCAGCCGTCGGGCGGTCTCGACGGCGTCCTTCGGCAGGCGCCAGTGGAAGATGTCGCTCTCGTAGCGGGCCGACGCGGCGCGGGCCCGGTCGGTGGGCAGTTCGGCGGGGACCATGCCCTCGAAATGCCGCTTCCAGAAGTCGAGTTGGAGTTGCAGCAGCGGACCGCACAACCACTTCCGCTCCCAGTTCGCGACATCGGCGTACTGGACGGGCACAGGTGGCAGCTCGGGTTCGCTGCCGCGCAGCAGTGCCGCGTACACGATGGACAGATCGCGGACCAGCACTCCCTGGGACCAGCCGTCGGTGACCAAGTGGTGCAGGGTGAGCACCAGCACATGGTCGGACTCGGACAGCCGCAGAACGCGCAGTCTCGCCAGCGGGCCGCGGCTGAGGTCGAAGGGCCGGGCCGCCTCCTGACCGGCCAGTACCGAGGCTTCGGTCTCGTCGTGCGCCTCGGCCACCTCCACCTGGACCGCCGCGCTCGCCCGGATCACCTGGACGTATCCGTCGGCTTCCCTGACGAAGGCGGTGCGCAGGGCCTCGTGGCGGTCGATCAGCAGGTCCATCGCCCGGCGCAGACAGTCGAGGTCCAGTTCGCCCGACACCCGCACCGCCATGGGGATGTTCCAGTGCCCGGCGTTCAGGACATCGTCGAAGAAGAGGTCCGTCTGCTGCTGTGCGAAGGTGAGGGGGACGGGCTGGTCACGCCGCGTGGGAACCAGCGGCGGCAGTTCGGCTTCGGGGCCGGAGGCTTCGGGGCCGGAGGCTTCGGGGCCGGAGGCTTCGGGACCTGAGCGGGCCGCGGCGGTGAGCGTGGCCGCCAGCTCTCGGGGGGTGCGCTGCTGGAAGACGGCCTTCAGCGGTACGGCGACGCCGAGGGCGGACCGGAGCCTGGCGACCACCCTGGTGGCGATGAGGGAATGGCCGCCCAGTGCGAAGAAGTCGTCGTCGATGCCGACCTTGGTGGCGCCGAGCAGATCCGCGTAAACCCGGCAGACGGCCTCTTCCTCGGAGGTGCGGGGAGCGACGTAGCCGACCTCGAGCACGGTGCGCAGATCGGGGACGGGCAGCGCCTTCCGGTCGATCTTGCCGCCGGAGGTCAGGGGCATGGTGTCCAGCAGGACGAACGCGGAGGGCACCATGTATTCGGGCACCGCGGACTCGACGTACCGACGGAGGGTCTCGGTCAGCCGGCCGTGCCGGTCCGCGGCGGCATCGGCCACCACATAGGCCACCAGCCTCTTGTCGCCGGGGGTGTCCTCCCGCACCATCACGGCGGCGTGCAGCACGTCCTGGTGCCGGGCGAGGATCGCCTCGATCTCGCCCGGTTCGATTCGGAAGCCGCGTATCTTCACCTGGTCATCGATCCGGCCGAGGAATTCCAGGTTGCCGTCGGGCAGCCAGCGCACGAGGTCGCCGGAGCGGTACATACGCGATCCGTCGCCGCGGAACGGGTCGGCCACGAACCGGGAAGCGGTCAGATCCGGACGGCCGAGATAGCCCCTGGCCAGCCCCGCTCCGGCCACGCACAGCTCACCCGGCACCCCTACCGGGACCGGCCGGAGCCGCCGGTCGACCACATACACCCGGGTGTTGCCGATCGGGCGGCCGATGGGTGCGGTGAGCGGCCACTCGGCCACCTCGGCGGGGAGCGAGTACGACGTCACCACATGGGCTTCGCTGGGACCGTAGTGGTTGTGCAGCCGCAGCGCGGGGCGGCGGGCGCACAGCTCGCGCAGATCGTGGTGGAGGGAGAGGGGTTCGCCGGCCTGTGAGAGGTGGCGCAGTGCGGCCAGTTCGGTGCCGTGCGGATCCACCTCCTCGGAGATCGCCCGCAGCATCACATTCGGGACGAAGAGCTGGTCGATCTCGTGGGCGTGGACCCATTTGGCGAACTCGACGGGGTCCATGCGCAGTTCCTCGCCGGGGACGACGATCGTCTCGCCGTGCAGCAGCGCGGAGAAGATCTCCTGCAACGAGATGTCGAAGGTCAGCGTGGCGAACTGTGCCGTCTTGGCGTCGGGATCGATGGGCAGGGCCCGTTTCTGCCAGGCCACCAGGTTGAGCACACAGGTGGCGGGCATGAGGATGCCCTTGGGGACTCCGGTGGAACCGGAGGTGTAGATGACGTACGCGAGGTTCTGAGCGCTGGGCCGTGCCGTGGGCGCGGTCCGGGGCTGCGCGGCGAGCGGTGCGCGCTCGGCGTCGAGCAGGATGAGCCGGATCCCGGACGCATCGGATGTATCGGATGCATCCGATGTCCTGGGCGCATCAGGCGTCCCGGGCGCCTCCGGGGTTTCAAGCAAGCTGGTGAAGCGCTGCTGGGTGATGGCGACCATCACCCCGGAGTCGGCCAGGACGAACTGGACGCGGTCTCGGGGGTGGTTGGGATCGATCGGCACATAGGCCGCTCCGAGCTTGAGGATCGCGAGGATCGCCACGATCATCTCGATGCCGCGATCGACGCAGAGCCCGACCAGGGTCTCGGGGCAGACTCCCCGGCCCGCCAGCAGATGGGCGAGCTGGTTAGCCCGCTGATCCAGCTCGGCGTAGGTCACCCGGTCATCACCGCTGATCACGGCCACCGCGTCGGGGCGGCGCTCGGCCTGGGCGGTGAAGAGCGCGGGCAGGGATCCGGCGGGTACGGGGCCCGCGGTCGCGTTGAACTCCTCCAGGACCTTGGTCCGCTCCGCCTCGTCGAGCAGCGCGATCTCGGAGATGGGCCGGTCCGGCTCGGCCAGGACGCCCCGGAGGACGACGGTGACGTGGTGCAGCAGCCGTTCGATGGTGCTCGTGTCGAACAGGGCCTTGCTGAAGACGACGTGTCCCAGAACTCCGTCCCCGGTCTCGACGAGATGGACCTCCAGATCCATTCGCGTGAGGATGCCGCCGTGGTCGTAGGGCTCGGTCCGCGCGCCGGGCAGCTCGAGCCGCTCCGCCGGTACGTTGATCATCTGGAAGAGCACCTGGACCAGCGGGTTCCGGGACAGGTCCCGCTCGGGGTGGACCTGCTCCACCAGATACTCGAAGGGCAGGTCGCCGTGGGCGAAGGCACCGGCCGCCGTGCCGCGGACCCGGCCCAGCAGTTGGCGGAAGGTGGGGTCGCCGGACAGGTCGGTCCGCAGCACCACGGTATTGACGAAGAACCCGATGAGCCCCTCGACCTCGGCGCGGCCCCGGTTGGCCACGGGGGTGCCCACCGTGATGTCGTCGCTGTCCACGTACCGGCCCAGTACCAGCTGGAACGCGGCCAGCAGGGTCATGTAGAGGGTCGCGTTCTCACCGGCGCCCAGCCGGCGGGCCGCCCGGATCAGTTCGGGTGGCAACTCCCAGCGCACCGCGTCGCCTTCCTGGCGGGCGATCGAGGGCCTGGGCCGGTCGGTGGGCAGCTCCAGCGCGGGCGCCATGCCGTCGAGCCGCTTCGTCCAGTAGTCCAGCTGGCGGCGCAGGGTCGGGCCGGACAGCCAGTCGCGCTCCCACTCCGCGTAGTCCGCGTATTGCACGGGCAGCGGGGGCAGTGCGGGCTCGCGCCCGGCGTCGAGCGCTTCGTACGCGACGGAAAGCTCACGCACCACAATGCCCTGTGACCAGGCGTCCGTCGCGACATGGTGCACCGTCAGCAGCAGGACGTGATCCTGTTCGTCCAGTCGCAGCGCCTTGGCTCGCAGCAGGGGCCCGGTACTCAGGTCGAAGGGCTCGGTGATCTCGGCCCCGGCCAGCCGCCGGACCTCGGCCAGCCGCTCCTCCTCCGTACCGCCGGGCACCGGTTCGAGGCGCACCGGGACGGGGGCGGGGGGCTCGATCCGCTGCACCGGCTGACCGCCGGCCTCGCCGAAGGTGGTGCGCAGCGCCTCGTGCCGTGCGACCACCAGCGAAAGGGCCTGGGAGAGATGGGAGATGTCCAAGCGGCCGCGCACCCGCACGGCGAAGGGGAGATTGTACGAGGCGTTGCCGGGTTCCAACTGGTCCAGGAACCACAGCCGTTGCTGGGCGAATGACGCCCTCAACTCCCGGGCCCGGTCGATCGGCACAACGCCGGTGGACTCGTTTCTCCTGGTCCGCTCGAAGAGATTGCTCATGGCCGCGCTGAGACCACGGGATTTGGGCGCGCCTGAATTCCCCACAACACAGCCTTCCCCGACGACTGATGGAAATTGCTTTTCGCGGTTGTTCCGCTGGTGCTGTCGCTTGCCAACCGATGGCGCAAACGCTTCTTAAACGGCAGTACGGCCGGGATTACATTCGGCGGCAGACCCGAGAAAGGGATCGAAAACGAAGTGTTCTTGGAGCGTGGATCCCGTAGCGCCGATAGAGCCGGGAGCGTCGATGGAGCCGGGAGTTTCGAGGGACTCGGATACGGTGAACTCGGTCGACTGCCGGCGTCCACGCTCGACGCGGGCCGTATGACGGGCATCGATGGTGTGATCGGCGTCGATATTGCCGATAGATCCGCCGCGCCGCGCCGAGTGGTCGTATTCAGCGCAGTTCAAAGCGGCATTCCCGGAGGTTTGCAACTCCGAAACACTCACTACAGTCCCCGTCCCCCGTCCAACGAGCCCCCTCGAAAGGAACCTAGATCGTTGGCTGATCCGCTGTCAACCCATACTTTTGGGGCGGCAATAGGGCGAATTGCCGACCTGTGCGAACTCACCCGGCCGCCCGATCCGCGGGTCGGCGGGGCCGCGGCGATTTCCACTCCGAGCCGGGAGCCGCCATCGGCGTCACACGTTCTGCACCCCTCTTACGCAAGCCACTTGCAGGGCTTGCGCTACGCTTGCGTGCATGACGCGACGACTTGCTGAAGTGGCGAAGAAGGTCGGAGTCAGCGAGGCCACGGTCAGCCGGGTCCTCAACGGCAAGCCCGGGGTCTCCGAAGCCACCCGGCAGGCCGTGCTGTCCGCGCTGGACGTCCTCGGCTACGAGCGGCCCACGCAGTTGCGGGGCGACCGGGCGCGGCTGGTAGGGCTGGTGCTGCCCGAGTTGCAGAACCCCATCTTCCCGGCGTTCGCCGAGGTCATCGGCGGGGCGCTGGCGCAGCTCGGACTGACTCCGGTGTTGTGCACCCAGACCAAGGGCGGGGTCTCGGAGGCCGATTACGTGGCCCTGCTGCTGCAACAGCAGGTCTCCGGGGTGGTGTTCGCGGGCGGGCTGTACGCGCAGGCCGACGCGCCGCACGACCACTACCGGCTGCTCGCCGAGCGCAAGATCCCGGTGGTGCTGGTCAACGCGGCCATCGAGCACCTCGGTTTCCCGGCCGTCTCCTGCGACGACGCCGTGGCCGTGGAGCAGGCGTGGCGCCATCTGGCCTCCCTGGGCCACGAGCGGATCGGGCTGGTGCTCGGGCCCGGTGACCACATGCCGTCGGCACGCAAGCTGGCCGCCGCGCGGGCGATCGCCGGCCGCCTTCCGGATGAGTTCGTGGCTCGGGCGATCTTCTCGATCGAGGGCGGCCACGCCGCGGCCTCCCGGCTGATCGACCGGGGTGTCACGGGGATCATCTGCGCCAGCGACCCACTGGCCCTGGGCGCGATACGAGCCGCGCGCCGCAAGGGGCTCGGCGTGCCGTCGCGGGTGTCCGTGGTCGGCTACGACGACTCCGCGTTCATGAACTGCACCGAGCCGCCGCTGACCACCGTCCGCCAGCCCATCGAGGCCATGGGCAGGGCGGCGGTGGAGGTGCTGAACGCGCAGATCGGCGGGGCGTCCGTACCGGCCGAGGAGCTGTTGTTCGAGCCGGAGCTGGTGGTGCGCGGCTCCACCGCCCAGGCACCGCGGGAGTGAGAGAGCGGACCGGCGGGAGCGGCCGAAGAGGCGGTCGGCAAGAGGTCGACGGACTCAATCCACCTGATTCGCAGTCCAGTTGAATAATTACAGAATCTACGCGACATCTTGCGGGACGATGTCGTCGGTGCTTGAGTGTGCGGCGCACTCACGGTTGTGTGCGCCCCGCTCGCGGCCGTGGGGCTTCCCTGCTCCTGTACAGAGGGGTCCACCCATGAGAAGCACCGGGTTCCGCCGTACTCTTATCGCGCTCAGCACGTTCTCCCTCGCCCTCACCGCCTGCGGCGGGTCGGACGACGGGTCGGCGGGCGGCAAGACGCGTATCACGGTCAACTGCATGCCGCCCAAGAGCGCCAAGGTCGACCGCAGGTTCTTCGAGGAGGACATCGCCTCCTTCGAGAAGCAGAACCCGGACATCGACGTCGTCGCGCATGACGCGTTCCCCTGCCAGGACCCGAAGACGTTCGACGCCAAACTGGCCGGCGGCCAGATGGAGAACGTCTTCTACACGTACTTCACCGACGCCGGACACGTGGTCGACATCAACCAGGCGGCCGATCTCACCCCGTACATCAAGGAGTTGAAGAGCTACTCCACCCTCCAGAAGCAGCTGCGCGACATCTACACGGTCGACGGCAAGATCTACGGCATCCCGCGCACCGGCTACTCGATGGGTCTGATCTACAACCGCAAGCTCTTCGAGAGGGCCGGACTCGACCCCGACCAGCCGCCGGCGACGTGGGAGGAGGTCCGCGCCGACGCCAAGCGGATCGCCAAGCTGGGCGGTGGCACGGTCGGCTACGCGGACTACAGCGCCCAGAACCAGGGCGGCTGGCACTTCACCGCCGAGCTGTACTCACAGGGCGGCGATGTCGTCAGCGCCGACGGCAAGAAGGCCACCATCGACACCCCCGAGGCGCGGGCCGTCCTGCGGAACCTGCACGACATGCGCTGGGTGGACGACTCGATGGGCAGCAAACAGCTCCTGGTCATCAACGACGCCCAGCAGCTGATGGGCTCCGGAAAGCTGGGCATGTACCTGGCCGCGCCCGACAACATCCCGATCCTGGTGAAGGAGAAGGGCGGCAACTACAAGGATCTCGCCATCGCCCCCATGCCCGGTGGCAAGGGCACGCTCATCGGCGGCGACGGCTATATGTTCCAGAAGAAGGACACGCCCGCCCAGATCCGGGCCGGCCTCAAGTGGCTCGACCACATGTTCCTCACCCCGGGCGAGGGCTTCCTCGGCGACTACGTCCGCGCCAAGAAGCGACACGCCCCGGTGGGCCTGCCCGAGCCGCGGCTGTTCACCGGCGCCGCCGACGCCAAGGACCAGCAGGTCAAGAAGGCCAACGCCAATGTTCCCGTGGGCAATTACCAGACCTTCCTCGACGGCAACCACAAGCTGCGGATGAAGATCGAGCCGCCGCACGCCCAGCAGATCTACTCCGTGCTGGACGGGGCCGTCTCCGCCGTCCTCACCAAGAAGGACGCCGATGTCGACCAGCTCCTGAAGGAAGCCTCCGGCAAGATCGACAGCATTCTGGCCCGGGGCTGACCCGATGACCAAGACCGCCGCGCGACCGCCCGCCGAGGCGATCGCCGTCCACCCCGCGCAGGCGCCGCCCCCGGCGGGGGGTCGGGGGCGGCGCCGTCTCGCCGACCAGGTCGGGGCCTATGGCTTCCTCCTCGGCGGCCTGATCTGTTTCGCGCTGTTCTCCTGGTATCCGGCGATCCGCGCGGTCGTGATCGCCTTCCAGAAGTACACGCCCGGCTCGTCCCCCGAATGGGTCGGCACCGCCAACTTCACCCGCGTACTGCACGATCCGGAGTTCACCGCGGCCTGGCGGAACACCCTCACCTTCACCCTGCTGGCGCTGCTCATCGGCTTCGCGATCCCGTTCCTGCTCGCCCTGGTGCTCAATGAACTCCGGCACGCCAAGGCGTTCTTCAGGGTCGTGGTCTATCTGCCGGTGATGATCCCGCCGGTGGTCAGCGCCCTGCTGTGGAAGTGGTTCTACGACCCGGGCGCCGGGCTGGCCAACGAGGCGCTGCGCTTCCTGCACCTGCCCACCTCGAACTGGTCCAACGGCGCCCACACCGCCCTGATCTCCCTCGTCATCGTGGCCACCTGGGCCAATATGGGCGGCACCGTCCTGATCTACCTGGCGGCGCTGCAGTCCATCCCCGGTGAGCTGTACGAGGCGGCCGAACTCGACGGCGCGAGCCTGCTGCAGCGCGTCCGGCACGTCACGATCCCGCAGACGCGGTTCGTGATCCTCATGCTGATGCTGTTGCAGATCATCGCGACGATGCAGGTCTTCACCGAGCCGTTCGTGATCACCGGCGGTGGCCCGGAGAACGCCACGGTCACCGTTCTCTACCTGATCTACAAGTACGCCTTCCTCTACAACGACTTCGGTGGCGCCTGCGCGCTGAGCGTGATGCTGCTCGTGCTGCTCGGCGCCTTCTCCGCCCTCTATCTGCGGCTCACCCGCTCCGGGGAGGACGCCATATGAGCACCCGGACCCTCGTCTCCCCCGCCGCCCTGGCCCGTCCCCGCGGCCGGGCCGTCTACTGGACGGTCTTCACCGCCGTGGTGGTGCTGTTCGCGATCGCCTTCCTCTTCCCGGTCTACTGGATGGTGACCGGTGCGATGAAGTCGCCGGACGAGGTGGCGCGAACCCCGCCCACCCTCGCTCCGAAGGAGTGGCACCTCAGCGGTTACGGCGACGCCTGGGACCTGATGCAGCTTCCGCAGCACCTGTGGAACACGGTGGTCCAGGCGGCCGGGGCCTGGCTGTTCCAGCTGGTCTTCTGCACGGCCGCCGCCTACGCCCTGTCCAAGCTGAAGCCCGCCTTCGGCAAGGTGATCCTCGGTGGCATCCTGGCGACGCTGATGGTCCCGGCCCAGGCGCTGGTGGTGCCGAAGTACCTGACCGTCGCCGACCTGCCGCTGATCCACACCAGCCTGCTCAACGACCCGCTCGCGATCTGGCTGCCGGCCGTCGCCAACGCCTTCAACCTCTATCTCCTCAAGCGGTTCTTCGACCAGATCCCGCGCGATGTCCTGGAGGCCGCCGAGATCGACGGCGCCGGAAGGCTGCGCACCCTGTGGTCGATCGTGCTGCCCATGTCGCGTCCGGTGCTCGGCGTTGTGTCGATCTTCGCACTGGTGGCGGTGTGGCAGGACTTCCTGTGGCCGCTGATGGTCTTCTCCGACACCGGCAAGCAGCCGATCAGCGTGGCACTCGTCCAGCTGTCGCAGAACATCCAGCTGACCGTGCTCATCGCCGCGATGGTCATCGCCAGCATCCCGATGGTCGCGCTGTTCCTCGTCTTCCAGCGGCACATCATCGCCGGGATCAGCGCGGGCAGCACGAAGGGCTGACACCGCCCCCTCGACAGAAAGGCTCCCACCGTGGCCCAGCCCACCCCTGCCCGGACGCCGAACGACTGGTGGCGCTCCGCCGTCATCTACCAGGTGTATGTGCGCAGCTTCGCCGACGGGGACGGCGATGGCACCGGCGACCTCGCGGGCGTCCGCGCCAGGCTGCCGTACCTCGCCGAACTCGGCGTCGACGCGCTGTGGTTCAGCCCCTGGTACCTGTCGCCCATGAAGGACGGTGGCTATGACGTCGCCGACTACCGCGCCATCGATCCGGCCTTCGGCACCCTGGCCGAGGCGGAGAAGCTCATCGCCGAGGCCCGTGAACTGGGCATCCGCACGATCGTGGACATCGTGCCGAACCATGTCTCCGACCAGCACCCCTGGTGGCGGGCCGCGCTCGCGGGCGGCGCCGAGCGCGAGCTCTTCCACGTCCGTCCGGGCCGCGGCGACGACGGTGAACTGCCGCCCAACGACTGGACGTCGGAGTTCGGCGGCCCGGCGTGGACCCGGCTGCCGGACGGCCAGTGGTATCTGCATCTGTTCGCCCCCGAGCAGCCGGACCTCAACTGGGCCCACCCGGCCGTGCGCCAGGAGCACGAGGACATCCTGCGCTTCTGGTTCGATCGGGGTGTCGCGGGGGTGCGCATCGACTCGGCCGCCCTGCTGGCCAAGGATCCCCGGCTGCCCGACTTCGTCGAGGGCCGCGATCCGCATCCGTATGTCGACCGCGACGAGCTGCATGACATCTACCGCTCCTGGCGCGGCGTGGCCGACGAGTACGGCGGTGTCTTCGTCGGCGAGGTGTGGCTGCCGGACAGCGAGCGCTTCGCCCGCTATCTGCGCCCCGACGAGCTGCACACCGCCTTCAACTTCTCCTTTCTGGCCTGCCCCTGGGACGCCCGGCGGCTGCGGACGTCGATCGACGAGACGCTCGCCGAACACGCTCCGGTGGGCGCTCCGGCCACCTGGGTGCTGTGCAACCACGATGTGACCCGCACGGTGACCCGCTACGGACGCGAGGACACCGGTTTCGACTTCGCCACCAAGGTCTTCGGCACCCCCACCGACCTCGCTCTCGGCACCCGGCGGGCACGGGCCGCGGCGCTGCTGTCGCTGGCCCTGCCCGGCGCCGTCTACGTCTACCAGGGCGAGGAGCTGGGCCTGCCCGAGGCCGAGATCCCCCGCGACCGCATCCAGGACCCGATGCACTTCCGCTCCGGCGGCACCGACCCGGGCCGCGACGGCTGCCGGGTGCCGCTGCCGTGGGCGGCGGACGCGCCGTACGCGGGTTTCGGCTCGCGCGAGGAGCCATGGCTGCCGCAGCCGGCGCACTGGGCGGCGTACGCGGCCGATCCGCAGACGGAGGACCCGGGCTCGATGCTCGGCCTCTACCGCGCGGCGATCCGGATCCGCCGCGCCACCCCCGGCTTCGGCGACGGGCCGCTGACCTGGCTCCCCTCGGCCGAAGGTGTCCTGGCCTTCGCCCGTACGGACGGCCTGGTCTGCGTGGTCAACCTCGCGAACACCCCCACCGAGCTGGACGGCACCTCCCGGCTTCTGCTCAGCAGCGGCCCGCTGGACGACCGGGGCCGCCTTCCGCAGGACACGGCGGCCTGGCTGCTCCGCTGAGCCGCCACCATCGCACCGCGCTATCCCACCACCCCCACCACGAAGGGATCAGCACATGCACCACAGCGGTACCGCATCGGCATCCACCAAACGCCTGTCGGCGATCGGCGCGGCCGTCGCCCTCGCGGCCGGCACGCTCGTCGCCCTGACCCCCACGGCCGCACACGCGGCGGCGGGCGCCTCCCTGCCGTTCACCTCGGCCGAGGCCGAGTCGGCCACCACCACGGGGGCGAAGATCGGCCCCGACTTCACCCAGGGCACGCTCGCCTCCGAGGCGTCCGGGCGCCAGGCCGTCCGCCTCGCCGCCGGACAGCGCGTGGAGTTCACCGCGCCGCGCGCGGCCAACGCGGTGAACGTGGCCTACAACGTGCCCGACGGCCAGTCGGGCACGCTCAACGTCTACGTCAACGGCACCAAGCTGGCCAAGACCATCGCGGTCACGTCCAAGTACTCGTACGTGGACACCGGCTGGATCGCGGGTTCGAAGACCCACCACCTCTACGACAACGCCCGGCTGCTGCTCGGGCGACACGTCCAGGCCGGTGACAAGGTCGCCTTCGAGGCGGCGAACACCCAGGTCACCGTGGACGTGGCCGACTTCGAGCAGGTCGCGGCGGCCGCCTCGCAACCCGCCGGATCGGTGTCCGTCACCTCCAAGGGCGCCGACCCGAGCGGGCAGGGCGACTCCACCCAGGCGTTCCGGGACGCCATCGCCGCCGCCCAGGGCGGAGTGGTCTGGATCCCGCCGGGTGACTACAGGCTGACCTCCTCGCTGAACGGCGTCCAGAACGTCACCCTGCAGGGCGCCGGCGGCTGGCACTCCGTGGTGCACACCTCGCGGTTCATCGACCAGTCCGGCTCCGCCGGCAACGTGCACATCAAGGACTTCGCGGTCATCGGCGAGGTCACCGAGCGCGTCGACTCCAACCCCGACAACTTCGTCAACGGCTCGCTCGGTCCGGACTCCAGTGTGTCGGGCATGTGGCTGCAGCACCTGAAGGTCGGTCTGTGGCTGATGGGCAACAACGACAACCTCGTGGTCGAGAACAACCGCTTCCTGGACATGACGGCCGACGGTCTCAACCTCAACGGCACCGCCAAGAACGTACGCGTGCGGAACAACTTCCTGCGCAACCAGGGCGACGACGCGCTCGCCATGTGGTCGCTGAACTCGCCGGACACCAACAGCAGCTTCGAGAACAACACCATCTCGCAGCCGAACCTCGCCAATGGCATCGCGATCTACGGCGGTACGGACATCACCGTCAGGAACAACCTCATCTCCGACACCAACGCCCTGGGCAGCGGTATCGCCATCTCCAACCAGAAGTTCATGGACCCGTTCCACCCGCTGGCCGGCACGATCACGGTCGACGGCAACACGCTGGTCCGCGCGGGCGCCATGAACCCCAACTGGAACCACCCGATGGGCGCCCTGCGCGTCGACTCCTACGACAGCGCGATCGAGGCCACCGTCAACATCACCAACACGACCATCACCGACAGCCCGTACAGCGCCTTCGAGTTCGTCTCGGGTGGCGGCAGGGGCTACGCGGTCAAGAACGTCAATGTGTCCGGCGCGACCGTGACCAACCCCGGAACGGTCGTCGTCCAGGCCGAGGCGCAGGGGGCGGCGAAGTTCAGCGATGTCACGGCCTCCAGCGTCGGCGCGGCGGGCGTCTACAACTGCCCGTACCCATCCGGCTCCGGGACCTTCGGTCTCACCGACGGCGGTGGCAACTCCGGCTGGAGCAGCACCTGGTCGGACTGCTCCAGCTGGCCCCAGCCCGGCCAGGGCAACCCGGATCCCGACCCGGGCCGCAACCTCGCCAAGGGCCGCCCGGCCACCGCTACCGGCTCTTGGGACGTCTACACCCCCGACAAGGCGGTCGACGGCGACGCGAACAGCTACTGGGAGTCGACCAACAACGCCTTTCCGCAGGCCCTGACCGTGGACCTGGGCTCCAGCCAGGCGGTCCGCCGGCTGGTGCTGAAGCTGCCGCCGTCCTCGGCGTGGGGCGCCCGCACCCAGACGCTGTCCGTGCTGGGCAGCACCGACGGCTCCGCGTACTCGACGGTGGTGGGCTCGCAGGGCTACCGCTTCGACCCGGTGTCCGGCAACAAGGTCACCGTCACCCTGCCCGGCAGCACGAATGTGCGCTATCTGAGGCTCAACGTCACCGGTAACACCGGCTGGCCGGCCGCCCAGGTCAGTGAGGTGGAGGCGTATCTGACCTCCTCGTGATCCCATCTTCGCGCCGGGGAGCGAGGTGTGGATCAAGGCCATCACCAGGAGACCTTGCATGATCATGCGTAACCCTGCATACTCCTGCTGTGTCCAAAGTTCTCACCTCCCTCCCTGTCGGCGAACGCGTCGGGATCGCCTTCTCCGGCGGCCTCGACACCTCGGTAGCGGTCGCGTGGATGCGCGACAAGGGCGCGGTGCCCTGCACCTATACCGCCGACATCGGCCAGTACGACGAGCCCGACATCGCCTCGGTCCCCGGGCGCGCCACGACGTACGGCGCGGAGGTCGCCCGTCTGGTGGACTGCCGGGCGGCCCTGGTGGAGGAGGGGCTCGCGGCCCTCGCCTGCGGGGCGTTCCACATCCGCTCCGGCGGCCGCAGCTACTTCAACACCACCCCGCTCGGGCGGGCGGTCACCGGCACCCTGCTGGTGCGCGCCATGCTCGAGGACAATGTCCAGATCTGGGGCGACGGCTCCACTTTCAAGGGCAATGACATCGAGCGGTTCTACCGCTACGGCCTGCTGGCCAACCCCTCCCTGCGGATCTACAAGCCGTGGCTGGACGCCGACTTCGTCAGCGAGCTCGGCGGCCGCAAGGAGATGTCGGAGTGGCTGCTCGCCCATGACCTGCCCTACCGGGACAGCACGGAGAAGGCGTACTCCACCGACGCCAACATCTGGGGCGCCACCCACGAGGCCAAGTCGCTCGAGCACCTCGACACGGGCATCGAGATCGTCCAGCCGATCATGGGCGTCCGGTTCTGGGACCCGTCGGTCGAGATAGCGGCCGAGGACGTCACGATCGGCTTCGAGCAGGGCCGCCCGGTGACGATCAACGGCAAGGAGTTCGCCTCCGCCGTCGATCTGGTGCTGGAGGCCAACGCCATCGGCGGCCGCCACGGCATGGGCATGTCCGACCAGATCGAGAACCGCGTCATCGAGGCCAAGAGCCGGGGCATCTACGAGGCACCGGGCATGGCACTGCTGCACGCGGCGTACGAACGGCTGGTCAACGCGATCCACAACGAGGACACCGTCGCCACCTACCACACCGAGGGCCGACGGCTCGGCCGGCTGATGTACGAGGGCCGCTGGCTGGACCCGCAGGCGCTGATGGTGCGCGAGTCGCTGCAGCGCTGGGTCGGCGCGGCGATCACCGGCGAGGTGACGCTGCGGCTGCGGCGCGGCGAGGACTACTCCATCCTGGACACCTCGGGACCGGCGTTCAGCTACCACCCGGACAAGCTCTCCATGGAGCGGACCGAGGACTCCGCCTTCGGTCCGGTGGACCGGATCGGCCAGCTGACCATGCGCAACCTCGACATCGCCGACTCGCGCGCCAAGCTGGAGCAGTACGCCGGCCTCGGCATGGTCGGCAGCTCGCATCCGGCGCTGATCGGCGCCGCGCAGGCGGCCTCCACCGGGCTGATCGGCGCGATGCCGCGGGGCGCCTCCGAGGCGATCGCCTCGGACGGGCAGGTGTCCGGCCAGGACACGCTGCTCGACCGCGCCGCGATGGAGTTCGGCGCCGACTGACCTCCCCGCTCTTCTGGTCCGCCGCCCACCCGCGCCCGAGCGCGGGTGGGCGGCGGCGTGTTCCGGCCGGGCCGGGTCAGCGCACGGACTGCTCCGCCGTGCCGCCGCCCAGACCGCCGACGTACGAGGCGATCCAGGCCAGCGGGGCGTTCCAGTTGATGGTGATCTCGTTGGTGGAGAACGCCATCAGGTTGTCGGTGTAGCACATCGCCGGGGCGCAGCCCTTCAGCTTCTTCTTGGCCACCGGGTCCTGCAGCCCGGAGTTCGGGCCACCGGCCAGCGAGCCGGGCGGCGGATGCGGCAGCCGGTGGTCGCGCTGGTGGGCCCAGAAGCGGTGGTGCTGGTTGTGCGAGTCCCGTTCGCCGTAGCCGGTGACATAGGACTGGTTGAGCGGATTGCCGCCCAGCAGATAGTCCATGCCGCGGAGCACCGCGTCGAGGTAGCGGTCCTTGCCCGTCAGGTCGTGTGCGGTGGCGAGCACGATCATGTTGTTGAGCACCTGGCTGTTGGAGCCCCACTCGTACTTGCCGTCCTTGGGCGCGTACGGCACGCCGTAGGCCGACTTGGCGGAGTCCGCGGCGTAGCGGTCGGCGGCCGTCGTCACCATCGCGCGCACCTCGGCGCGCTGCTTCTGGGTGAGCTTGTTGGGGACGGTGGCCAGGTCCAGCGCCCCGAGGCCCGCGGTCGAGGCCCACGACATGGCGCCGCCACGCGGGAAGAGCGCGCCCACGTCGCGGTGGAGCGGCGAGTCGAGCACCGCCTTGGCATAGCCGTGGTCGCCGGTGGTGATGAACAGCTCGGCCGCGGCCCAGTAGAACTCGTCGCCGACGTGCCGGTCGCCGTAGGCCCCGCCGCCCGTGGAGTCCTTGTCGCTGGCGAAGATCTTCGGATGTGCCTTGGCCGCGTCCCACGCGGTCCGGGCCGCGTGCAGACAGCGGGCGGCGAACTCCGGGTCGTAGGACTTGAACAGCCGGGCGCTCTGCGCGGCGGACGCCGCCAGGTTGAGCGTGGCCGCGGTGGACGGCTTGTGCAGCTCGCGCTGCTGGTGGTCCTGGTCCGGCCGGGTCGGGAACCCGGTCCACTGCTTGTCGTGCACCTTATGGAACGCCATACCGGCGAGCGGTTTGCCCTGCGGCACCTGCATGCGCAGCAGGAATTCCATCTCCCAGCGGGCCTCGTCGAGGATGTCCGGGACGCCGTTGCCACGCTCGGGCACCCGGAGCCGGCCGTCGCCCAGCGGCGCGGCGTCGACGCCCTTGGTGGTGCGGGTGCGCTCATACGCGGACATCAGCTGGGCCACCGAGATACCGCCGTTGACGACGTACTTGCCCTGGTCACCGGCGTCGTACCAGCCACCGGCGACATTGCGGCGGTAGTCGCACACGCCCTTCTGGCACGGAACGTCGGTGTCGCCCCGGTGCGGGGCCGCCTTGTCATGTCCCGCGGGACGGGCGTACTTGGGGCCCACCAGGTCCGCGTCGATCTTGATGCCGCTGCGGTTGTGGTAGAAGTACGCGAGCGCGTCGCTCCGCAGTGAGTCGTAGAGGTGGTCGCCGATGGCGAACGGCTCGCTCTTCTTCCCGCCGATGGTGACGGTGTAGCCCTGGCCCGCGTCCGTGACCTTGCTGAAGTCGAAGGTCTGGACGTGTTGGCGGGAGCTGGGGTCCACGCCCGCGGGGATGGTGGTGCCGCGCGCCCGCTCGGTGCCGTCGGCGGCCCGGAGCGTCCAGGTCAGCGGCTTGGTGGCGGGGGTGACGACGGTGCCCTTCTTGGGGCCGTGGGTCAGATAGCCGACCTGGTTCACCCGCACCGGCGAGCCGGTGTCGGCCTTGGGAGCGGCCGTCCCGGCGGCGTGCCGCGTGTGGTGGTCCACGGCACCCGCCGCGGGCGCGGTCAGGGCGCCGAGGGTCAGTCCGGCCGCGACCGCCGCGCCCACCATGCGCCGGCGGCGGCGGTCGGTCCGGTCAGGGGTCATCCGTACGCGAGGAGCAGTAGCAGACAAGACTCAGCACTTCCGGGGGTCGGCGTCTCTTCCGTCCCTCAGAGGCTATGAAGAGGCCCTGGCCTGCAGCTTCGTACGCTTAGCCGAAATCCGGGTACCCCAGGTGACCGAGACCGGCCTCCGTCAATCGAGGTATCGCGCCAGGTGAGCCGCGGTGGGGGCGGGCTACCAGCGGGCGAGGTCCGCCTGGAAGGACGGGTCGAAGCGCCGCATGTAGCCGGTGTCGTCGCGGTTGCGCAGTCCGCACCGGACGTACTGCTCATGCAGGCGGGCCAGGGCGTCGGGGTCCAGCTCCACGCCGAGACCGGGGGCGGACGGGACGGGCACCGCGCCGTCCACGAAGGTCAGCGCGCCGTCCACGATCACGTCCTCGGTCTTCCACGGCCAGTGGGTGTCACAGGCGTAGGTGAGGTTCGGGGTGGCCGCGGCGAGGTGGGTCATCGCGGCCAGGCTGATGCCCAGGTGCGAGTTCGAGTGCATGGACAGGCCCATGCCGAAGGTGTCGCAGATGCCGGAGAGCAGCTTGGAACGGCGCAGCCCGCCCCAGTAGTGGTGGTCGGAGAGGACGACCTGGACGGCGTCGGCGGCCACCGCGGGGGCCAGCTCGTCGAAGGCCACCACGCACATGTTGGTGGCCAGCGGCATGGGGACCTCGCGGGCGACCGCGGCCATGCCGTCGATCCCGGGGGTGGGGTCCTCCAGATACTCCAGCACGCCCTCGAGAGCGCGCCCGACCTTCACCGAGGTCTCCGTCGTCCAGACGGCATTGGGGTCCAGGCGCAGCGGATGGCCGGGGAAGGCGCGGCGCAGCGCCCGGATCGCCTCGATCTCCTCCTCGGGGGGCCGGACGCCGCCCTTCAGCTTGATCGCGGTGAATCCGTAGTCGTCCACCATCCGGCGGGCCTGCGCCACGATGGCATCGGGGTCGAGGGCCTCGCCCCACTCGTCCGGCTCCTGGCCGGGGTGGGCGGCCCACTTGTAGAAGAGGTACGCGCTGAACGGGACGGCGGACCGTACGGCGCCGCCGAGCAGATCGCTGACCGGGCGGCCGATGGCCTTGCCCTGGATGTCCAGGAGCGCCACCTCGAACGGGGAGACCACCCGGTCGACGGTGCTGCTGGTGGTGATCATGCCGGTGAGCCCGGAGCCTCCGGAGCCGCCCACGCGGTCGATGACCCGCTGGACGCGCTGGTGCAGTTCCTCGGTGGCGAAGGCGTCCAGGCCGACGATCTCGTGTCCGACGGCCGCCAGGCGCTCCAGGTGGAGTTCGTCGGCGTAGGTCTCGCCGAGCCCGGTCAGGCCCGCGTCGGTGTGGATCTGCACGATCGAGCGGAGCGCGAAGGGCTCGTGGACGCCGACGGAGTTGAGCAGGGCCGGGTCGCGGAAGGCGACGGGGGTGATGGTGACATCCGTGATGCGCAGGGGTGCTCCGTCAGACATCGACGTCCATTCATATGGTTGAACAGATGGTAGGTCCGTGAACCCTATCAAGTGGCTGCCCCACCGACGAGCAGCCAAAACACCCATCACAACTCATGTGATTCCGCGTGGAATTGTTGCTTCCGGAGTCATTGACCGAGGGAACGGGCGATCGTAGGGTCTGCACCCCACTGCCAGTGGGTTCATGTGCATGAACGAAGCGAGGAGAGCCGCCATGGTGAATCCCCCCGCCCCCGACCGCGACCCGGCCGCCTCCTCGGAGCTCGTCCAACGGTCCGTGACCAAGTTTCTGCGACGTGTGATGCCCATCCTGGTCATCATGCTCGTGGTCAACCAGATGGACCGCACCAACGTCGGCTTCGTCCAGGACGACCTCAAGGCCGACATCGGCATCGGAAGCGCGGCCTACGGGCTCGGCGCCGGGCTGTTCTTCATCGGCTACGCCCTGCTCGAAGTCCCCAGCAACATGCTGATGGAGCGCTTCGGCGCCCGCGTCTGGCTCACCCGGATCATGATCAGCTGGGGTGCGGTGACCGTCCTCATGTGCTTCATGACGGGGGCCACCTCCTTCTACGTCCTGCGGTTCCTGCTGGGCATCGCGGAGGCGGGGTTCTTCCCCGGCGTGATGTACTACCTCACCACCTGGCTGCCGGACTCCGCGCGCGGCCGGGCCAGCGCCCTCTTCCTCGGCGGCTCGGCCACCGCCTACATCGTCACCGGCCCCATCAGCGGCGCGCTGCTGGAAATGCACGGCCTGGGCGGATTCGCCGGCTGGCGCTGGATGTTCGCGCTGGAAGGCGCCATCTCGATCACCGTGGGCCTCGTCGCGGCCTTCTTCCTCGTCTCGCGGATCCAGGACGCCCGCTGGCTGAGCGCCGATGAAAAGGCCGCCCTCGGCGCGGCGGTCGAGCGGGACCGTGAGGCGCGCAGCCGTGAGCCCCAGGTGTCCAGGCTGCGGCTGGTGGTCCACCCCCAAGTGGCGCTGCTGACCGGCGTGTTCTTCGCCATGGCGCTCACCGGATACGCGATCACCTTCTGGCTGCCGAGCCTGGTGGACGACATCGGCGGGCTCTCGCCCTTCCAGATCGGGCTGCTCACGGCCATCCCGTGGATCTGCGCGGTCATCGCGATGTACACGATGAGCCGCTACACCGACCGGGTGCCGGACCGGCGGCCCTACCTCGCGATCGTGCTGGTGCTGTCCGCCGTCGGCACCTTCCTCGCCACTCTCGGCTCCCCGTGGTTCGGACTCGCGGCCGTCACCCTGGCCGCCGTCGGCAGCAAGTGCGCCGCCAACCTCTTCTGGCCGCTGGCCCAGTCCACGCTCGATCTCAGGGTCACGGCCGCGGGGCTCGCCGTCGTCAACTCCCTCGGCAACCTCGGCGGCTTCGTCTCCCCCACCCTCTTCGGCTATCTGGAGGAGACGACGGGCAGCACCAACGGCGGCCTCTACGCGCTCTCCGCGGCCTCACTGCTCGCCACCGTGGGCGTCTACTTCATCCGCCGCGGGAGCGGCCGTGGCGGAGCCGAGGCCACCGCGCCCGCCCACGTCCGGGCCGTCTCCGGGTGATCCCGGCACGGCCCCGCCCGGAGCCGTGCGGATCCGGGCGGGGGCGTGCGGGTCCGGGCCGGGCCGTGTGATTCCGGGCGGGGACGTACGAGTCCGGGCGGGGACGTACGAGTCCGGGCAAGGCCGTGTGATTCCGGGCGAGGCCGTGCGGGGCCGGGCGGGGACGTGCGAGTCGGGGGGACGTGGACGGCGTCACCGGCGGACGGCCGTCCCGTCGGTGGTGCCGTCGCGGTCAGCGAAGTCCGGACGCGGGCGTGGGCACGGCCCGCGTGACCTGGATCTTCTCCCGGAACAGCAGTTCCTCGACCCGGGGGCCGATCTCCCGCTGCCACCGCTCGCTCTGGTAGACGGCCTCGTAGAGCCGCACCCGCTCCGCCTCGTCGGCGAAGCGCCGCATCCACACATAGCCGTCGGGGTCCTCCTCGTCGATGAACGAGGCGATGACGTTCATCCCCTGCGACGCCTGGAAGGGGATCACCACCTCCTCCATGAAAGTCACCCATTCCTCCCGGCGGCCGGGCCTGGCCTGGTAGCGGCGGATCTCGTAGAACATGCGCGTCTCCTGGGGCTGGTATGACGGGTGGCGCGAAGTGGCCTCGGCTGTCGGCTGTCGGCCGGGGAGCGGTCAGGCGCCGGTGCGGAGCACCAGTTTGCCTCGGGTGTGGCCGTCCTCCCCCTGGCGGTGGGCGCGGGCCGCCTCCTCCAGCGGGAAGACGTCCTCGACCTCGACCTCGACCTCACCCTGGTCGATCAGCCCGGCGATGGTGGTCAGCGCGGCGCCGTCCGGCTCGACGAGGAAGGGGCTGGTGCGCACCGAGCGGGCGTCCGCGGCCTCGCGCAGTTCGGGGCTGACACCGCCGGGGACGGCGACCAGCAGTCCCCCCTTCTTGAGCACCTCCAGGGAACGGGTGCTGGTGGCGTCGTGCCCCTCTCCCAACAGGTCGATCACCACATCGACGTTCTCGACCGTGTCCTCGAAGCGCTGCTCGGTGTAGTCGATCAGCTCCGCCGCCCCGAGCCGGCCGAGCCATTCGTGGCGGCTCTCCCGGGCGGTCCCCACGACCGTCGCCCCCAGATGCCGTGCGAATTGGACGGCGAAGTGTCCGACGCCACCGGCGGCGGCGTGCACCAGAACCCGCTGGCCGGCCTCCACCTTCGCGGTGTCCACCAGGATCTGCCAGGCCGTCAGTGCCGCCAGCGGCACGGCGGCCGCCGCCTCGTGGCTCAACGTGGCGGGCTTACGGGCGAATTGACGGGCGGGGGCGGTCACGAACTCCGCGTAGCCGCCCGCCTGACGGGGGAACCACGGCATGCCGTACACCTCGTCGCCGGGGGCCAGCGTGGTCACCCCGAACCCGACTTCCTCGACCACACCGGAGACGTCCCAGCCCAGGGTGAACGGCGGCTCGCCCAGCACGCCCGCCATACCGCCGCCCTGACGGGTCTTCCAGTCGACCGGGTTGACGCCGGCGGCGTGCACCCGCACCAGCACCTCGGTGGGCAGCGGTTCCGGCCGTGCGACCTCCGCGACGCGCAGCACCTCCGGGCCGCCGGGCGCGTCCTGTACCACCGCACGCATCATGGACCTGGACACGTGTGCCTCCTGAGCTCATCCGTATCTCCCACGCCCGCTTTCCGAACGCGCTCGCACGCTAACCCCAGGGACCTGGTTACCCACAAGGGACACTGCTACCTTTTGGGTAGTACGAAGCGGCCCGGAAGGTTTCCTCCATGAGTACGCGATGCCACACGGGCCAGCACGCCCATCATGATGTGTACGAGGCCCAGTGCCCGTGCCGCGCCATGCTGGATCTGCTGGCGAACAAATGGTCGGCGCTGGCGATAGGCGCCCTGGAGGACGGCCCCCTCCGATTCGGCGCGCTGCAGCGCCGGCTTCAGGGGGTCAGCCCCAAGGTGCTCACCCAGACACTGCGTCGTCTCGAGGACGCCGGGCTGGTGGAGCGGACCGTCTACCCGGCCGTCCCGCTCCATGTGGAGTACGAGCTCTCCTCCCTGGGCCACAGCGCGTCCGTCCCGCTCAGGAATCTGCGTCTGTGGGTGGAGGACAATCTGGATCTCACCACCGCGGCCGCGAAGCCGATGTGACGGCGCCGGTTCCCCTGCCGGTCGCCGCCCGCCCCCCCCTCAGCACCCTCCTCGCGGAACGAGAGGGCGCCCTGGTCCGGGCTCGGTCAGGCGGTGGGCGCGGAACGGATGGCGGCGATGTCGAACTGGAGGCGGACCTTCTCACTCACCAGGGCGCCGCCTTCGGCCAGCCTGGCGTTGTAGGTCAGCCCCCATTCGGAGCGGTTGATGGTGGTCGTGCCGTCGAAGCCCGCCCGCTGGTAGCCGAAGGGGTCCGTGACATGTCCGATATAGGTGAGCTCCAGGACCACCGGACGGGTGACGTCTCTGATCGTGAGGTCCCCGGCCATGCGGTAGACATCCGGGCCCGCGACCTCCACGGCGGTGCTGATGAACCGGATGTGCGGGAAGGTTCTGGCGTCCAGGAAGTCCCGGCCCATCAGGTGGTCGTCGCGCTGCTCGACACCGGTCTGGACACTGGCGGTGGACAGCAGGACCTCGGCCCGGGAACGGCGCGGGTCGCGGCCGTCGAAGTAGAGTCGGCTGTCGAACTCCGTGAAGGCGCCACGCACCGTGCTCACCATGGCGTGCCGGACGGAGAAACCGATCCGGCTGTGCGCCGGGTCGACGATCCACTCTCCGGTGAGGGCCGCGAGGCCGGATTCCGGCAGCGCGACGGCGCCGGACGCGGGCCGGGTTGTGGGGGCCGCCGGTGCGGCGCTGGCGATCGCGCGGCGGGAGGTACTGCGGCTGAACAGGTTCATGCCACCCGTTGTTATTTCAACTTAGGGGATGACGCAACCCTTGATCAAGAGCAGATACTCAAGGATCTTGAGTAAGTGTCTGCGACGTTCCCCCCGAGGAGAAGCCCCCGTTGACGACCGACAGTTACTACGAGCCGATCGACGAGTACCGCTACAAGCCCACCTCGCACGTCAGTGGCGCCTGGAGCACCGACGAACAGCACTTCAGCCCGCTCGGCGGGCTCATCGTCCACGCCATCGACCGCCACCTCGCCACCCGCCCGCACACCGGGCTGCTGCTCAGCCGGATCAGCTTCGACATCCTCGGGCGCCTCGCCCTCGACGAGTGCGAGATCCGGGTGGAGACCATCCGGCCCGGCCGCACCATCGAACTCCTCGAGGCCGTGGTGCTCATCGCCGACCGCCCCGTGGTCCGGGCCCGCGCCTGGCTCCTCGCCGCCGTGGACACCACCTCCGTGGCCGGTGGCGCCGGGGACCGGCTCGCCCCTCCCGAGCAGCTCGCCCCCTGGTCGATGGCCTCGCTGTGGCCCGGCGGGTACATCGCCTCCCTGGACGCCCGTCCGCTCGCACCCCGCGAGCCCGGCCGCGGGACGCTCTGGGTGTCCACCCCGCTCGACCTGGTCGCCGGGCAGACCAGCACCCCGCTGGCCTCGTACATCGCGCTCGTGGACACCGCCAACGGCATCGCCGTACGGCAGTCGCCCACCGTCTGGATGTTCCCCAACGTCGACCTGACCATCCACCTCCACCGGCAGCCCGAGGGCCGCTGGACCGGGCTGGACACCACGGTCACCTTCGGCGGCACCGGCCAGGGCATCACCAGCACCGTGCTGCACGACCTGCGCGGCCCGGTCGGGCACGCCCAGCAGATCCTCACCGTCCGGCCCCTGCCCGGCACCTGACCGCGCACGGGACAGGCCGCCACCGGCGAGGTGGCGGCTCCCCCTGTACCATGAGCCCGCAAGCAACGAACCACTCTGCCTGACGCAGAGCTGGCGCGACCGCTCGGCGGCCACGGTCCTGCATCCCCCTGATCGGCGCGGACCCGGTATCTACCCCGGTCCAGCGCGAGAGGACAGCTCTCGGCGCACTCCGCCACGCCGGCCCGGGTGCGCTACCAGGCGGCGGAAAGGCGTCGGCCGTGGCATCCGCGGTCTCCAGCGACACCCCTCCCCCCGTGCGGCGCGCCGGCTACCGGCAACTGCTGCGCACCCCGGGGGCGTGGACCTTCCTGCTCCCCGGGTTCGCCGCCCGGCAGCCGTTCGCGATGCTGACGATCAGCATCGTGCTCCTGCTGCGCCACACCACCGGGTCGTACGGTCTCGCCGGTGCGGTCGCGGCCGTCACCGGCGTCTCCATGGCGCTGTTCGCACCCCAGAGCGGCAAACTGGCCGACCGCCACGGACAGCGCGCGGTCCTGGTGCCGGGTGTGCTGCTCCACACGGCGGCCGCGGCGCTGCTGACGGCGCTCGCGCTGGCCCACGCGCCGCTGTGGGCGCTGATCGCCGCCGCGGTGCCCACGGGCGCCTCCGTCCCGCAGATCGGGCCCATGGTGCGGGCCCGCTGGGCGACCGCCCTCGGGGACGGCGCGCCGGGCGGATCCGGGCCGCGCCCCGGACACCATCCGCTGCTGGCGACGGCGGCCGCGTTCGAGTCCGTGACGGACGAGCTCACGTTCGTCATCGGCCCCGTGCTCGCCACCGCCTTGAGCACGGCCGTGCACCCGGCCTCCGGCCTGATCGCGGAGGCCGCGCTGACACTGGTGGGCGGGCTGCTCTTCGCGGCCCGACGCCGTTCCGCGCCACCGCCGGGCCAGGCGTGGACGGACGCGCGGGAGCCGCACGCCTCGGCCCTGTCCGTGCCGGGTGTGCGGGTCCTGGCCGTGGCCTTCCTGGGCATCGGCTCGGTCTTCGGCGGAATGCAGGTCGCCCTGACCGCCCTCACCCAGGAGCAGGGTCGACCGGGCCTGAACGGTGTGCTGTACGGCGTCTTCGCGGCCGGCAACATGCTCGCGGGCGTGGCCTGCGGCGCCATCGCCTGGCGCACCTCCCCGCGCCGGCGGCTGCTGACCGCCTACGCCGCGCTGACGCTGATCTGCTCGACGCTGTGGGCGGTGTCCGCGCCCCTGCCGCTGGGCGGGCTGGGACTGCTGGCGGGCCTGTGCATCGCACCGGCGCTGATCACCGGGTACACCCTGGTGGAGGCGCTGGTCCCGGCCGCGTCCCGGACGGAGGCGTTCACCTGGCTGACCGGCTCGGTCGCGCTGGGCCAGGCGGCGGCGGTGACGGCGGGCGGACAGCTGGCGGACGGCTTCGGCGCGAGCGCCGCCTTCACGGTGCCGCTCGTGGGCACGGCCCTGGCCCTGCTGACGGTGGTGTCCCTGCGCGCCCACATCGCACCGCGCGGCACCACCACGGCGATACGCCGGGACGGGGGCACCGCCGACCCCCACTCCGCCTCGCTCGAGGCGGCGGACACCACCTCCTGAGCGACGCCCCGGGGGCGCGGGCGGCGGCCTTGCGGTCGCCGCCCGCGCTCATGCGAACGTCACCTCCGCGGTGGCATGCCGCGCCTCGCGATGGGTGGCGATGCGCATCTCGGCGCCATTGCCGGAGGGTGTGCCGGACGCGAGGAGGCGCTCCCCGGCGAACAGCGGCCGCCGCAGCCGGTAGGACAGGGCGGCCACCCGCCGGGCCGGGGCGTGGCGACGGGCGAGTTCGAGCATGAGCAGGGCCAGCAGCGGCCCGTGGACGACGGGGCCCGGGTAGCCCTCCTCCCCTCGCGCGTACGGCGTGTCGTAGTGGATGCGGTGGGCGTTGGCGGTGAGCGCGCTGAACCGGAACAGCAGGGCCGGATCCGGATGCAGTGAGAGCCGCCACGTCCCGTCGGGGTCGGGGGCGGCCGACTCGTCCAGGGTGGCCGGGTGGTGCGCGGCGCCGCGCCCCGACCGGTAGACGATGTCCTGCTCCTCGACGAGGCGGGTCCGGCCGCGCTGGCGGAATTCACGGCGCTCGGTGACGAACAGCAACTCGCCCGTGCCGCCCTGTTTGGCCGTCACCGTGCCGAGGCTGGTGACGCGTTCGGCAGGCTCCCCGAGGCGCAGCGGTTCGGAGATCTCGCACCGCCCTCCGGCGATCATCCGCTGCCGGTGCGGGATGGGCGGCAGGAAGTGCCCGTTCCGGGGGTGGCCGTCGGTCCCCAGCTCCCGCTGGTCGGGCCACCGCAGGAAGTAGAGCCAGTGCCACAGCGGTGGCAGGAGGCCGCCGTCCCTCGTCACGGGCTCCGGCAGGTCGAGGACCGCGGAGAGGGCCGCGGCCGGACCGGCGGCCAGGGCGTCCTCGGCCGTGACGGGTCCGGGCGCCCATGAGGCGAGGTACGAGCCGAGCGGGGACGGAGTGGGTGTGGGCTGCATGGTGCTCCTGCCTGGAGAGTGCTCGGGGACGGCGCGGCGGCGTGGAAGGAGTTCCGGCCGCGATGGCATGTCAGTCGGTGAGGAACGACGACACGATCGCCCCGGCTTCCGGGCGGCACTCCTCGAAGTAGCCGTGCCGGGCGCCCTCGAAAATATGCGTCCGCGCCCGGGGGACGCGGGAGGCGAGCAGCGGTGCGTTGGCCGCCGGGTTGAGCCGGTCGTCCGCTCCGTGCAGGATCAGCGTGGGCGCGGCGATCAGCGGGAGGACGTCCCAGGCGTTGTGTTCATTGCTGGCCACCAGGTGGTGCCGCCGGGCGTGCGGGGGCATGGCGGGGTCGCCGAGGGTCGTATACGGCCCGGGGTGCCCGGACCGCCAGGCCGGGGTGTACATGAGGTCGATCAGCGCCTCCCGCGCCGCTGCCGCGTCGGCCTGGGCCAGGGAGCGGCGTACCGCCATGTCGCGCTCCGCCGCCCGCGGCCCACCGGGTGAGGTGCAGCCGAGGACGAGCCGCCGGATCCGGTCGGGGTGGCGGGCGGCGACCCACTGGGCGACCCGCCCTCCCATGGAGGTCCCGTACAGATCGGCGGACTCGATGCCCAGATGGTCGAGGACGGCGATGACGTCGTCGGCGAAGTCCCGTGTCGCGTAGGGGTGGTCGGGCTTTCCGCTCTCCCCGGTGCCGCGCCAGTCCATGGTGAGGGTGGAGTGCGTGGCGTGGAAGTCCGCCCGTATGCCGTCCCACCAGTGGTGGTTGTTGGCCTGGCCGGCCAGGAGCAGCAGCGGCGCCCCGGTGCCCTGGCGCTGATAGGCGAGGAGGGTGCCGTCCTGCGCGCGGGCATGGCCGCTGACCTGCTGGGGGACGTCGGTGCGTGGCATGGGTGTCTCTTGCCTCTCGGGGTTCTCAGGTGTCATCGGTGTGCTCGGTGTGCGTGGCCGACGTGTGCAACCGGGCGGAGGGCCACCGCTCCTGGCGCACGGCCGAGGTGATCTGGTGGATGAGCTCCCGGGCGACGGCCTCCACCGCGGGCGGTGTCCGCCCGGCCCGCGATGTCCCGAGGACGATCGAGCGCCATACGTCGGGTTCGCACAGCGGTGCCGCGCTGAGTGTGCCATCGGCCACGTCCTCGGCGATGCCCAGCCCCGGCAGGATGGTCCAGCCGTGCCCGGCGAGGACGAGCTGTTTCTGCACCCGCATGGAGTTGGTCTGCACGGCGACGTCCATCTCGACCGCGGCCCGTCCGGCGGCCCCGTCGATCAGGCTGCGCAGGGCGTGGCCGGCCGCGGGCATGACCAGCGGACGCCCGGCGGCCCGCGCCAGGGGGACGGGGCGGTCGGCGCGCAGCCCCTCGGACGGCGGCGCGACCACCCACAGACGCTCGCGCACCAGGGGGCGGACGTTCGGCGACGGGGTGCCGGCCAGATGGTAGAGCAGGGTGAGGTCCAGGTCGCCGTCGTCCAGCCACTGCTGGAGGTGTCCGGAGTACGCCGTCATCAGGCGCAGCTCGATTCCGGGATGGTCCCGGGCGAGCGCCGACACCAGCGGCTCCGCCAGCAGATCGGCCGTGCTCTCCAGCAGGCCCACGGTGACGATGCCGGTCACCACGCCCGGGGTCGGCTGGACCTCGGCGCGGGCGCGCTCCAGTTCGTTGAGCGCACGGCGAGCGCGCTCGACCATGATCGCGCCGGCCTCGGTGGGCCGCATGCCCTGCCGGGTCCGCTCGAAGAGAGGGACCTCCAGCTCCTCCTCCAGGGTGCGGATCTGCCGGGTGACCGCGGGCTGCACCAGATGCAGCAGCTCCGCGGCCCGGGTGACGCTGCCGACCTCGGCGACCGTGACGAGTGCCTTGAGTTGTCTGACGTCCAACGCTCGCTCTCCCGCCATCCGCGCCCGGCATGGACGTATCACATATCGCTATTTCACCGACGCGCTCATGAGCGACCATGATGGCATGGTGTCTCCGCGGAGCGTCGGAGCAGGAGCGTCGGAGCAGGAGCGTCGGGGCAGGAGCGTCGGAGCAGGAGCGTTCAAAGGCAGGAGTTTTCAGGGTATGAGCACCCTCGACATGGTGTCCGAGGACGAGCGGTTCATCGTCACGACGGTGCGCGACTTCGTGGACCACGACGTCAAACCGGTCGTCCGGGAGCTGGAGCACGCCAACACCTACCCCGAGGCCCTGATCGAGCGGATGAAGCGGCTCGGTGTCTTCGGGCTCGCCATCCCGGAGGAGTACGGCGGCACCCCCGTCTCCACCCCGTGCTATGTCCTGATCACCGAGGAGCTGGCCCGTGGCTGGATGAGCCTGGCCGGTGCGATGGGCGGCCACACCGTGGTCTCCACGCTGCTGCTGCGCTTCGGCACCGAGGAGCAGAGGCGCCGCTATCTGCCGAAGATGGCCACCGGCGAGATCCGTGCCACCATGGCGCTCACCGAACCGGGCGGCGGCTCGGACCTCCAGGCGATGCGCACCGTGGCCCGTAAGGACTCCGGCGGCTATGTGGTGGACGGCGCCAAGACCTGGATCACCAACTCCCGCCGCTCCCGGCTGATCGCCCTGCTCTGCAAGACCGATCCCGACGCCACCCCCGCCCACAGGGGCATGTCCATCCTGCTGGTCGAGCACGGACCGGGTCTGACGGTCTCCCGCGATCTGCCCAAGCTGGGCTACAAGGGCGTGGAGAGCTGTGAGCTGTCCTTCGACGGCTACCGCGCCCCGGCCGACGCCGTCCTGGGCGGGGTCGAGGGCGAGGGGTTCGCCCAGATGATGAAGGGGCTGGAGACCGGGCGGCTGCAGGTGGCCGCCCGTGCGCTCGGCGTCGGCCGGGCCGCGCTGGAGGACGCGCTGGCCTACGCCCAGGAGCGCGAGTCGTTCGGCAAGCCGATCTGGCGGCACCAGTCGATCGGCAACTACCTCGCCGACATGGCCACCTCGCTCACCGCCGCCCGTCAGCTCACCCTGTACGCCGCGCGGGAGGCGGACGCGGGACGGCGCGTGGACATGGAGGCGGGCATGGCGAAGCTCTTCGCGTCCGAGACCGCCATGGAGATCGCGCTCAACGCCGTCCGGATCCACGGGGGTTACGGCTACTCCACCGAGTTCGACGTGGAGCGCTACTTCCGCGACGCGCCCCTGATGATCGTCGGCGAGGGCACCAATGAGATCCAGCGCAATGTGATCGCGGCTCAGCTCGTCAAGCGCGGCGGACTGGAGTGACGCCCCCTTCCCCGGCGTGGCGCCCCCTCCCTCGGAATGCCGCCCGCTCCCCCGGAGTGACGCCCACTCCCCCCGGCGTGACGCCCACTCCCCCGCCACGCGCTCAGCCGCGGGCGATGACCTTGCCCGGGTTGAGGATCCCGTGCGGGTCGAGGGCCGCCTTGACCGCGCGGTGCATGTCCAGCACGGCCGGTGCCAGCTCCCGCTCCAGACCGTCCCGCTTCAGCAGGCCCACACCGTGTTCACCGGTGACCGTGCCACCGAGGTCGATGGCGTCCGCGATGATGTCGTGGAACGCGGCCTGGGCTCGCTCCCGGGCCGCGGTGTCGCCGGGCTGGGTGATCAGCAGCGGATGGAGGTTGCCGTCACCGGCGTGGGCGATGTTGGCGATGAGCGTGTCATGGCGGGTGGCGGCGCGCTCGATCCGCGCCAGCATCTCCGGTACGGCCGCCTTGGGCACGCACACGTCCTCGGTGAGCACCGGTCCGAGCCGCTCCAGCGCCGGGTAGGCGAGCCGCCTGGCCGCGAACAGCGCGTCGGCCTCCTCCTGGTCCGTGGACTGCGCGGCCCAGGTCGCCCCCGCCTCCTCGAAACAGGCGAGCATGCGCTCGGCCTCCTGCGCGCCGGCCGGGCCCGGGGCGTCCGTACGCCCGAGGAGCACCACGTCCGCGTCCACGGACAGGCCCATGTTCTTCCACTTGTCGACCGCCGCCAGGCAGTGCCGGTCGATCAGCTCCAGCGCGGACGGGGTGAGCCCCGCGGCCCCGATCGCGGCGACCGCGCGGCCCGCCGCCACGACGGAGGAGAAGTATCCGGCGACCGTGCGCTCCGCCTCGCGGCTCGGCCGCAGCCGCACCGTGACCTCGGTGATCACTCCCAGGGTGCCCTCGGAGCCGACCATCAGCCCCGCCAGGTCGTACCCGGCGACGCCCTTGGCGGTCCTGCGGCCGAGCCGCACCAGCTCACCGGTGCCGGTCACCACTTCCAGGCCGAGCACATAGTCGCGGGTGACGCCGTACTTCACACAGCACAGCCCGCCCGCGTTGGTCGCCACATTGCCGCCGATGGTGGACCAGGGCGCGCTCGCCGGGTCCGGCGGGTACCACAGCCCCCGCTCGGCGCAGGCGGCCCGCAGATCGTCGTTGACCACCCCGGGCCCGACGACCGCGAGGCGCTCCACGGCGTCGATCTCGTGGATGGTGTCCATGGCCTCGGTGGAGAGCACCACACAGCCCTCGACCGCGTTGGCGCCGCCGGAGAGGCCGGTGCCGGCGCCCCGGGTGACCAGCGGAACGCCGTGCCGTACACAGGCCCGCACCACGGAGCGCACCTCCGACGCCGTGCGTGGCCGCACCACCACGCGGGGCGTGCCGTACGGCGCCCACTCCGCCTCGTCGTGGACGAACCCGGCGGCGACACCGGGGTCCTCGACCATCCGGCCGTCCGGCAGCTCCTGCCGCAGATCATCGATCAACACGCCGGTCCCCTGCCTTGTCCTCGAGCACGTACTTCCCGCTCGCACGGTACCCACCGCCGCCGGAAAGCGTGATCACCACCCCCCTGCCACCGGGGCGGAGGCGGGTCGGCGGTTGCACGAGAACCATCGTTCTCCTAGTGTCGTACCCAACGGAGAGAATGCTCGTTCTCCCCATCCCTCCCCGCTCCATGACCCGAGGAGTCGACATGACCGACGCCGCACGCCCCCCGTTCCCCCCGTTCACCCGCGAGACCGCCGTCGAGAAGGTCCGGCTGGCGGAGGACGGCTGGAACTCCCGTGACCCGGAGAAGGTCGCCCTGGCCTACACCGTCGACTCGCGCTGGCGGAACCGCGCGGAGTTCGCCACCGGGCGCGAGGAGATCGTCGCCTTCCTCACCCGCAAGTGGGCGAGGGAGCTGGACTACCGGCTCATCAAGGAGCTGTGGGCCTTCGACGGCAACCGCATCGCCGTACGCTTCGCCTACGAGTCCCACGACGACTCCGGCAGCTGGTTCCGCTCCTACGGAAACGAGAACTGGGAATTCGACGACAACGGTCTGATGCGGCTGCGCTACGCCTGCGTCAACGACCTCCCCATCGAGGAGTCGCAGCGCCTGTACCACTGGCCGCTCGGGCGCCGTCCCGACGACCACCCCGGGCTGAGCGACCTCGGCCTCTGACCGACCGGGCGACAGGCACCAGGAAGGCGATGACATGATCAGTCCCGAGACCGCGGAGCTCCGGATCCTCGACGCGGCCGAGACCCTGTTCTACGGACGGGGCATCCAGGCGGTGGGCATGGACGAGATCCGCTCCACGTCAGGCGTCTCCCTCAAACGGCTCTACCAGCTCTTCCCGTCCAAGGGCGAGCTCGTACAGGCGTATCTGCGGCGGCGCGACGTCCGCTGGCGCCAGAAGCTGGCCGCGTACGCCGAGGCTCAGGCCACCCCCGAGGAGAGCATCCTGGCGGTCTTCGACTGGCTCCACGAGTGGTTCGGCGAGCCGGACTTCCGCGGCTGCGCCTTCAGCAACTCCTTCGGAGAACTGGGCGCCACCTCCTCGGCCGTCGCCGAGACGGCCCGAGCCCACAAGGAGGCGTTCTTCCGCTACCTCACCGGGCTGACGGCGGCCGCGGGCAAACCGGCCTCGCTGGGCGACCACCTGGCCCTGCTGGCCGAAGGCGCCATCACCACCGCGGCGATCACCGGCAGCGCGGAGCCCGCGCATCAGGCGAAGGCGGCCGCACGCGTCCTGCTGGAGGCGGCGTAGCCGTCACCAACAAGGCCGTAGCGGTCATCCTCAAGCCGTAGCCGTTACCATCCAGTCTCATGCGGGGGTGGTGGGAACGGGGCCGGGCGCTGGGAGCAGCCCACCCCCAGGCCGTGGACATCGGGATCGCGCTCCTGGTCCAGGCGGCCATGACGATGCCGTTCGTGGTGCCGCGGCCACCCGATCTGGAGCCGGCCACCTGGCCCGCCTACGGGCTGACCACACTCACCGTCGTCCCCCTGGTCTGGCGCCGGCGCGCTCCCCTCGCCGTGCTGACCGCGATCATCGCGACCAGCGCGCTGTACAAGCCGGCGGTGGAGGGGCCCGGCCAGCCGCTGCCGTACACCGGGCTCGTCATCATCTACACGGTCGCCGTCGTCTCACCGCCGTGGAAGCGGCTGGTCGCCGGGGGGCTGCTGACGGTCGCCGTGCCGGTGTCGGTGTGGCTGAACACCCGGACGGCCCGCGAACTGACCTTCTCCCTCTTCGTGTTCGCGGCGGCCTATGTCCTCGGGCGGCTGACGGACGCCCGGCAGCGGGAGCACCGGATCGAGGCGGAGCGGGCCGCCGCGCGCGAACGGGCCCGGATCGCCCGGGAGATGCATGACATCCTCTCCCATGCGGTGAGCCTGATGATCGTGCAGGCGGAGGCCGGTCCGGTGGCGGTGCGGACGGCCCCGGAGCGGGCCGAGGCCGCCTTCGACGCCATCTCCGCGACGGGCCGGGACGCCATGGCCCAGCTGCGCCGGATGCTGGGTGTGCTGCGCGAGGGCGATGAGCCGGACCGTGCCCCGCGCGAGCCGCAGCCGGGCCTGGCCGGTCTGCCCGAGCTGCTCGACCGGATCCGGGCGAGTGGCCTCGAGGTGGCGTACGAGTCGGTGGGGGCCGTGCGGCCACTGCCGGAGGCCATCGGGGCGAGCGTCTTCCGGATCGTCCAGGAGGCCCTGACCAACGTGGTCAAGCACGCGGCGGCGCACAGGGTTTCCGTCCGACTCACCTATGGCGAAGGCGCGGTGGACATCCGGGTGCTGGACGACGGGCGGGGGGCGCGGTCCGGTTCCGGTGGCGGCCACGGTCTGGTCGGGGTCCGCGAGCGGGCGGCGGCGCACGGCGGTACGGCGGTCACCGGGCCGGGCCCGGACGGCCGGGGCTTCGAGGTACGGGTCCAGCTCCCCGTACCCGCCACGGTGGAGGTGGCGCGTTGACGATCCGGGTGGTGGTGGCCGACGACCAGGAGCTGGTGCGCAGCGGCTTCGCCATGATCCTTGACGCCCAGCCGGATATCGAGGTGGTCGCGGAGGCGGGCGACGGGGCCGAGGCCGTCGAGGCGGTGCGGCGGCATACGCCCGATGTGGCCCTGCTGGACATCCGGATGCCACGTGTGGACGGTATCGAGGCGTGCCGCGGGATCGCCGCGTCCGGCGCCTGCCGGACGGTGATGCTGACGACCTTCGACTCCGACGAGTACGTCTACGAGGCGCTGCACGCGGGCGCGAGCGGCTTCCTGCTGAAGGATGTGCGCAGGGACGATCTGGTGCACGCGGTACGGGTGGTGGCGCGGGGCGACTCGCTGCTCGCGCCGTCGGTGGCCCGGCGTCTGGTGGAGCAGTACACCCGGGCCACCGCCCGGCCACGGCGGCCCGATCCCCGGCTGGACGCGCTGACCGGGCGGGAGCGGGAGACGCTGCTGCTGCTCGCGCGGGGCCTGTCGAACGCCGAGATCGCCGCGGAGCTGGTCGTCAGCGATCACACGGTCAAGACCCATGTCGGCAATGTGCTCGCCAAGCTGGGGCTGCGGGACCGGATCCAGGCGGTGATCTGCGCGTACGAGACGGGCCTGATCACGGCCGGGGATCCCCCGCCCGGGGGAGCTGCCCGGCCCGGCTCCTCCCCCGCGTCGGCGGGGAACTGACCCCCGGAACACCGCTCGCGCGGGCGATCCGCGCCAGGCCGCGGGTCACCAGGATGGAGCCACCGAGAACAACGGCTCATTCCACAGGAGTTGACCATGAAGAGCACCAGCCGCACCCTGCTGGCCGCGGCGCTCGTCCTGGGCGTCGTGGCGGGCCCGGCGGTGCCGCCGGCCCTCGCGGCCACCGCGCCGCCCGCGGACACCTCGTCCGCCACGGCCTCCGAGCGGTCCGGGATTCCCGAGCTGGCGGCCGCCATCGCGGATCTGCCGACGAGCGGTGCCACGGCCGCGCTGGTACGGGTCGGGGGCACCGAGGGCGTCTGGAGAGGCAGTTCGGGCGTGCACGACCTGACGACCAACCGGCCGGCCGATCCGGCGGGCCGCTTCCGCGCCGGTTCGGTGACCAAGGTCTTCACGGCCGCGGTCGCCCTGCAACTGGCCGCCGAGGGCACGCTCGACCTGGACCGCACGGCTCACTCGTATCTGCCGGAGCTGATCCCGGCGTCGTACCGGACGGTCACCGTACGGCAGTTGCTCGACCACACCCACGGCATCCCGGCCGCCGATGCCCCCGGGGGCACGGTCGAGGAGCGGTACGCCGACCGCTTCCGGATTCATGACCCCGAGGAGATGGTCCGCTCGGCGACCGCGAAGGAGCGCGAGTTCGCGCCCGGCGAGCGGCAGCACTATCTGAACATCGGCTACACCATCGCCGGTCTGGTCATCGAGCGGGTCACGGGCGACACCTACGAACACCAGGTGACCCACCGGATCCTGAAGCCCCTGGGGCTGCGCGACACCTACCTCCCGGGGACGGATCCGCACATCGCCGGGGAGCACAACCACGGCTACCAGACGATGCGGCTGGACGACGGCACGACCGGGCCGCGCGATGTGACGGTGTGGAGTCCGACGGACGGCTGGGCGGCCGGGGACATCATCTCGACCACGGCGGACCTGGAGCGGTTCACCAAGGCCCTGTTCCAGGGGCGGGTGGTGCGCGGCCCGCTGCTGCGGGAGATGTTCACGCTGCCGAAGGTGGCGGACTTCGCCACCGGCGACCCGGCCGCGTACTCGGTCGGCCTCTCGATGAAGAAGCTGGGCGGCCGGGAGGTGTGGGGGAAGTCGGGCGGCCGCTGGGGCTACAACACCGGCATCGCCTCCACCCGCGACGGCTCGCGCACCCTGGTCTACAGCGTCAACTCCACCGACGCCAAGGGCCAGGAGATGAACACGGTGGTGCGGAACATCATGGTGGCGGCCTACGGCAGCCCCTGAGCGGCGCCTCCGGCGCCTCCGGGTTCCACCGCCCGCCCCCGGCCGGTCCGCCCGCGACGCGCCTCAGTCCGCCTTGAGGGCCGTGAGGATGTTCAGCCGGGCCGCCCGGCGGGCGGGCCAGAGCCCGGCGACCACTCCGACGAGCACGGCGCCCACGAGGGCCACGGCGATGCGGCCCCAGGGGACGACCATCTCGTACCCCTGGATGCTCTCGGAGGCGAGCTTGCCCGCGGCCCAGCCGAGGAAGATGCCCACACCGATGCCCAGCAGGGCCCCGAACAGCGAGATGAGCACGGACTCCAGATGGATCATCCGCTTCGTCTGCTCGGGCTGGAGCCCCACCGCGCGCAGCATCCCGATCTCACGGGTGCGCTCGAACACCGACATCGCGAGGGTGTTGACGACTCCCAGGACCGCGATCACCACCGCCATGGCCAGCAGTCCGTAGAGGACGTTGAGGAGCAGTGTGATGGCCTCGCCACCGGCCGCCTCGGCCAGGTCGTCGGTGTTCCGCACCTGGATGAGGGGGTTCTGGTCGAGGATGCGCTGGAGGGAGTGGCGTGCCGCGTCGCCGTCACCGGCCTTGGTGCGCACCAGGACCGAAGCGTCCTCGGTCTCCTTGAGATGGGGCTGGAGCGTGGCCAGCGGCGTCATGGTGGACGGGAGGTATTCGTCGTCGTGGTAGACGCCACCGATCTCCAGCGAGCCCCGGCTGCCGTCGTCGTAGACCACCGGAACCCGCTGTCCCGTGGTCCATCCGTAGATGTCGGCGATGGAGGTGTCGATCAGCAGGTTCTTGCCCCCGCCCGAGTCCAGGGCGGCGAGCGAGCCCGAGACGAAGCTCGGGTCGAGGAGGTCGCCGATGGTCCGGGGGTTCACACCGGTCAGGGTCACCTCGTCGCCGCCGATCCGCACGGCGCCCTCGCGCCGCGGACTGGAGGAGGTCACGGCCGAGGACTTCGCCAGCGTGTCGTGGACCGACGCGGGCAGGTGGCCGCTGTTCTTCGACGAGATCTCGAAGTCGGCCGTGACGGAGCTCTCGGCCCGCTCGTGCAGCGATGTCGTGGCGGACACCGCGACCACCGTGAGGCCGGTGACCAGGGACAGCCCGATCATCAGGGCCGAGGCCGTGGAGGCGGTGCGCCGGGGGTTGCGCCGGGCGTTGCGCGGCGCCAGCGTGCCCGGGACACCGAAGCGCCGCAGCAGCGGTCCGGCCAGGTCGACGGCCGGGCCGGAGAGCGCGGGTGTCACCACGATGATGCCGATGAGCAGCAGGGCGGCCGGGAGGAGCACGATGGTGCTGCCCGACTCGCCGCTGGACGCCGCGAGCACCACGCCGAGCACACCGATCGCGATCAGGGCGACGCCGATCGCGTTGCGCCTGCGCAGGCCGCGGGCCGGCGGAGGCGTGTGGATCGCGGACATGGCGGCCACGGGAGGCACGGCGGCGGCGCGGCGGGCGGGCACATAGGCGGCGAGCATGGTGACGACGACGCCCACCAGGAACGAGATCAGTACGGTGCCGGGCGAGATGACCAACGGCCCGTCCGGGAAGCCGGATCCGGTGGACGCGAAGAGCTGCCGGATGCCCATGGCCACGCCGATGCCGAGGAGGAACCCCGCGGCGCCCGCGCACAGCCCCAGCAGGCCGGCCTCGACGAGGACGGAGCGGGTCACCTGGCGGCGCTCGGCGCCGACCGCCCGCATCAGGGCCATCTCCCGCGAACGCTGGGTGACGAGCATGGTGAAGGTGTTGCCGATGACGAAGATGCCGACGAACAGGGCGATGGCCGCGAAGACGAGCAGCACCTGGCTGAGCCCCCGCGTACCCTCGGCGGCCTCGGTCCGCTGCCGCTCGCGCAACTGCGCCCCGGTGCTGATGTCGGAGTCCTCGGGCAGCAGATGGCGCGCTTCGGCCGCGAGCTTCGCCTCGGAGGTGCCGCGGTCGGCCTCGAGGGTGATTCCGCCGTACCGGCCGGGCTTCAGGAACAGCTTCTGCGCGGTGGCGTCGTCGAAGAGCGCCAGGGTGCCGCCGGAGCCGTGGGTGTCGTCGGTGCGGACGATGCCGACGAGCTTCTTGTGCAGCACCGGGCCGTCGACGGCCAGCCGGACGGTGTCGCCGACCCGGTAGCCACCCTGGTCGGCGGTGGCGGTGTCCAGCAGCACCTCGTCGGGCCCGGTGGGGGCGCGCCCGGCGGTCAGCGGGTGGCGGGTGTCCTTGCCGTCGGCCTGGGGGAAGTAGTTGCCCCCCGCGGTCACATGGTCCTCGCCGAGCGGGTGGCCGTCCTTCGCGGCCACCGCGGCGGACCCCTCGACGGAGCCGGTGACGGACGCCACGCCGGGCAGCCGTTGCAGGCGCCGCAGCGTGTCCTCCTCCACCGTTCCGGGCTCGCCGGTCTTCTCGTCGTAGGGCGGTATGGCCTGGACCGAGATATCGCGCAGGGTGGTGAGGAAGCGCTCCTTGTAGGCGTTGCCGACGGTGTCGGTGAAGACGAGGGTGCCCACGACGAAGGCGACGCCGAGCAGGACGGCGAGCATGGTCATCAGCAGGCGGGCTTTGTGCGCGAGGACGTTGCGCAGGGCGGTACGGAACACGGGGCGGCCTTCCGGGCGGGTGCCGGGTGTGAGGTGTGAGCGGGGTGGGTCGTCAGACGTGCGTGGCGCGGGCGCCAGGCGTACGCGGTCGGTCAGGCGTACGCGGGCGTCAGGCGTACGCGGTCGTCAGGCGTACGCGGTCGTCAGGCGTACGCGGTCGTCAGGCGTGCGCCGGGGTCAGGCGGCCCATGCGCTCCAGGACGGCCTCGGCCGTGGGCGCGTGGAGTTCGTCCACGATGCGGCCGTCGGCGAGGAACACCACGCGGTCCGCGTAGGAGGCGGCGACGGGGTCATGGGTGACCATCACGACGGTCTGGCCCAGCGCGCTCACGGAGCCGCGCAGGAACTCGAGGATCTCGGCGCCGCTGCGGGAGTCGAGGTTGCCGGTGGGCTCGTCGGCGAAGACGATGTCGGGCCGCCCGGCCAGCGCGCGGGCCACGGCCACGCGCTGCTGCTGGCCGCCGGAGAGCTGGGCGGGCCGGTGGCCGAGCCGGTCGGCCAGGCCGACGGTCTGGATGATGCTCTCCAGCCAGGCCCGCTCCGGTTTGCGGCCCGCGATGTCCATGGGGAGGGTGATGTTCTCCAGGGCGCTCAGGGTGGGCAGCAGGTTGAACGCCTGGAAGACGAAGCCGATGCGGTCGCGGCGCAGCCGGGTGAGCTGACGGTTGTTCAGGGAGCCGATCTCCGTGTCGCCGATGCGGACCGAGCCGAAGGACGGCGAGTCGAGACCGGCCATGCAGTGCATGAGGGTGGACTTCCCCGACCCGGACGGCCCCATGATCGCGGTGAACCGTCCCTTGCCGAAGCCGACCGTGACCGCGTCGAGGGCCACCACACGGGTGTCCCCCGTGCCGTACACCTTCGTCAGGTCGGTGGCGTGGGCCGCGTAGAGCTCCGGGGCGGAAGAGGGCTGGTGTGCGTGCATGCCGATCCTCGGTGAGCGCTCGGTGGATGACCCTCGTGGCGGAGGGCGTCGCCGCTGATGGCGACACCCATGAGCCTCTCGCTCGGCCACCCCCGCGCGGATCCCCCGACCATCCGGAGCCGCCTCCCCCGATCGGGGGAGATCAGCGCGGGACCGCTGCTCCGCGCGCCCGCGGAATCACTCCCCCCGCCCGCGCGACCGCTCTCCCGCCCGCCCGCGGGACCGCTACTCCGCGCGCCCCGTGCGGAAGGCCCAGGCCGCGACCTCGACCCTGTTGCGCAGGCCCAGCTTCGCCTGGACCGAGCCCAGATGGGTCTTGACCGTGCTGGGCGCGATGTACAGCTCGGCGGCGATCTCCGGGTTGGTCAGTCCGCGGGCGATGCCCTGGATGACCTCCTCCTCGCGGTCGGTCAGCGGCTCGGCCGGCTCGTGTGCGGCGCGCCGCCGGCTCTTGGTGAAGTGCTGGAGCAGCCGCAGGGTGATCTGCGGGGCGACCATCGCGTCCCCGCGGACGGCCGCCCGCACGGCCTCGGTGAGCAGCGCCGGACCGGCGTCCTTGAGGAGGAATCCCGACGCTCCGTTCGACAGCGCCGTGTACACGTACTCATCGAGGTCGAAGGTGGTGACCACGACCACCTTCGGGGCGCCGGGCCGACCGCCGCCGGCCAGCCGGCGGGTGACCTCGAGACCGTCGGGCGGGGGCATCCGGATGTCCACGAGGCACACGTCCGGCTGGGTCTCGCGGGCCAGCGACAGGGCCGAGGCCCCGTCGGCGGCCTCGGCCACCACCTCCATGCCGGGCTCGGCCGACAGCACCATGCGGAACCCGGCCCGCACCAGATGCTGATCGTCCGCGACCAGGATGCGTATGGTCATGCCGTCCTGCCCTCCCGTAGCCGCAACCCGGTCCGTACGGCGTGCCGCCCGCGTGTCCGCGGGGTGCGCGCGGCCTCGTCGGGGCGCAGCGGTACGGAGGCGCGGACCCGCCATCCGCCTTCGGCCCGGTGGCCCGCCTCGAAGGCGCCGCCGAGCAGTTCGACCCGCTCCCGCATGCCCATGATGCCGAAGCCGCCGCCGAGCCGGCCGAGGTTGCCGCGGTGTCCGGACGTGGAGCCGTGTCCGTCGTCCTCCACGACCAGTTCGGCATGGTGTGCCGCCACCCGGGCGGACACGTCCACCGACCGCACTCCGCGCGCATAGCGCTGGGCGTTGGTCAGGGCCTCCTGAAGGACGCGGCTCAGCCCGCCGGTGACCTCGGCCGGTACGTCCTCCGGCAGATCCCGCCCGAGGTCCAGCCGGACCGGCAGCCCCGTCCCCCGTGCCTCCTCGACGATGCGGCTCAGGACCTCGCCCAGGTTCTCCGGATGCCGCGGGGTCTCGTCCCCGCGCATCGAGCCCACCAGGCGCCGCATGGATGTCAGCGCCTCGCCGCCCGCGTTCTCGACGGCCTCGAGCATCTCGTTCAGCGCCCGCGGGTCGGGGGTGCCCCGCCCGGTGACATGGCGCACGGCCTGCAACTGCACCACGATCGCGGTCACCTGGTGGGCCACGGTGTCATGCAGGTCCCGGGCCAGCGCGAGCCGTTCCTCCTGCCGCACCAGCTGTCCGGTGCGTTCCTGCTGGACGTCGTAGAGCCGCAGCACCAGCCCGCAGACGAAGGCCAGCGCCAGCAACAGCCCGGTGTTGTCGGAGAAGTCACCGGGATCGGTGTCCCGCAGGAGCGGGACGGAGAACACGCTGACGCTCATCGCCGCCACGGACACCAGGGCCGGCCAGGGCGTGCAGCGCCGCACCCCCACGGCGAGGAGGAACAGCAGGCCCATCATTTCGGTGCCGCTGGACTCGCTGGTCACCATGTTCACCGGCATCAGGTGATAGGCGACCGTGGCCGCGAAGGTGCCGGCACAGGCCACCAGCGCGGCCCGCGGGACCCATCGGACATCGCGTACGACGGCCAGCACGGCCATCGCCCCGGCCAGGACCCCGGAAGCGATCGGCGCCCAGTCCCCGGCGAACGCCTCCGTGTCGACGTTCGGGTCGAGGACGAGCCGTTCCCGCACGTCCGCGTAGACGTTGAAGAGGAACCACAGCGCCAGCGCGGCAATCACGGCCCGCCCCGGCAAACGTCGGTATCCGGCGCGTCGGCCGGAGGACACAGCTATTCGCACCCGCGCCACCCTACGCACCTACGGCGGCGATTGCCGCCCACCTCCGGCGCCGGGCCGCGCGCCCGGTCCCACGCCCGGTCCCGCGCCCCGGCCCCGGCCCGGGTCGGTGGGCATGGGCGCGGGCCGTGCGTCGCGCACCCGCTCCGGTGTCCAGTACGAGGGGTCCGGCGGATCCGCGCGATGGGTCCGTGGGGTGTCCGGGCCGGGCGGATCGCCGGTGTCGTCGCCCCGGGCGGTGACGGCGAGGGCCGCGACGATGCCGGTTCCCACGACCGCCGCGGTGATGAGGACTGCGGTGAGCGGGCGCATGACGTTTTCTCCCGATGGTGGGGCGCTGCGGATGCCGGAGGCCGGGACCCCTGAGTGCGGGGCCCCGGCCGACTGCGGTGGGTGCGGTGCTCAGCCGTTGGCGGTGTTGTTGTAGATCGTCTGGATCTTGTTGTCGAAGTAGGGGCTGTCGATGTAGGCGGGCGGATCGGTCCGGGTGCTGGTGACGCCGATCTCGGTCCCCAGGCCCGTGGTCTCGTTGTAGTCCCGCAGCCAGGGGCCGCCGCTGGCGCCCTCGACCATGGTGCATCCGTTCTGCACCCGGGAGCCGTCCTGCCACGTGGGGATGTTCTGGCACACGTAGGGCACTTCGCCGTCGTAGCCGAAGGCGGCCGGATAGCCCCAGACGGTCACGGTGTTGGAGTACCCGTAGTTGTAGCCGAGCCCCATGCCGCCGACGGTGTCGACCAGCTTGCCGGCGCCGTTGTCCCAGACGTTGACCACGCCGATGTCGTAGTTGAGGTCGCTGTTGTTGATCCAGCCGTTGAACGTGGTCAGCGTCTTGGCGGACCAGGTTCCGTACGGCCGCGAGCCGTTGTAGTAGGCGGGCACGAACACCCAGTTGGTGGCCCAGGTGCCACCGGCGCCACCGTGGACGCAGTGCCCCGCGGTGAACACCATGTTCTTCGTGGGATTGTTGACCGCCGCGGCGGAGCAGGCGTAGTCGCCGCCGTTGGTCGGGTTGTGGAAGAAGACCTTGCCCTGCACGATCGAGGTGGCGATCCGCACCCCGCGGGCCTTCTTCGAGGTGGCCTTCTGCGGTTTCGCGAGCTGAGCGGGTTCGGCCGCCGCGTCGACGGCCGCCTTCCGGGACGCCTTGGCGTCGGCGGGCGTGTCGGCCTCGACGGCTCTGCGCATACGCTGCGGGGTCCAGTAATCCTCGGCGGACTCCGCTGATGAGCGGGACGCGGCACTCTTGTGCGTGGACACCGCGGTGTCCACGCTGTGTGTGACGGTGCTGTGCGTATCGGCGGACGCGGCCGCCGGAATCGTCAGGGCGAATGCGAAAACCACTCCGCTCGCCGCTAAAACGACCTTGCGTATCTGCACCAGTCCCCCCAATTTTTGATCGGGACAGGGAGCGGTTGCCCCCGGTGAAATCCCGGGCGCACCGTATCGCGTGATGAAGTGCGCACGCCAAGATCCCGTAGGTGGTCAGAACGGTATCCGGCCAGGCGTGCCGCCCGCGGCGCGGTACGGAGAATCGCCTCGCGACTACTGGACTGCCCTTTTCGGTAAAAGCGGAATGGGCCGCGTACCGCATTGAACGAGGAATTCCGACGCGTCAACGCGCGTCAACGGCCGCCTTCTCCCAGGCGGCGATGGCCGCCCGATCACCGACAGTGTCCGGAACCCGCAATCGCATTTCTCCGGCCGAATTCACGGAAGTATGCACGCATTCACGGCAGCCCCGCACTACGCGGTGGGCCCGCCTGCCGCAGCGGATGCTGTTAGCCTCCCGGCATCCCCGTAGACCCGCCGCTCCGAGGAAGACCATTGGTGACGAACCTCCAGGACGACCAGGACGACCAGGACGCCCGGGAAGGCCAGGACACACCGGCCCCGCCGCACGCGCCCGACACGCCGGCCCCGCCGCACGCGCCCGACACGCCGCCCCCGGGCTGTCCCGCCCACGCCGCCCGGCTGTACGGGCCGGACTTCCGGCGCCGCCCGGACGAGACCTACCAGCGGATACGGCGGGACGGCGGACCGGTCGCCCCGGTCCTGCTCGAAGGCGACATCGACGCCTGGTTCGTCCTCGGCTACCGCGAGACCCGTCAGGTGCTGGCCGACACCGAGACGTTCGGCCGGGACCCACGCCGCTGGAACGGCTGGGACAGTGTGCCGCCGGACTGGCCGCTGATGCCGTGGGTGGCGTACAGCCCGATGATGACCTTCACGGAGGGCGAGGAGCACCGGCGGCGCGCGACGGCGGCCGGCGAGGCCCTCGCCACGATCGACCCCTTCGCGCTGCGCGGCCGCTGCGAGCAGTTCGCCGATCAGCTGATCGACAAGTTCGCCGCGAGCGGCAGGGCGGATCTGGTGTACGACTACATCTACTCGGTGCCCACCCTCGCCACGGCCGAGCTGTTCGGCCTGTCCGAGGACGAGGCCGGACTGGAGACCCTGGCGGCGGGGCTGACCATGTCGTTCCTCTCCAACGAGGAGGCCATCGCCGGTCAGCGGCGGGTCGCCGGGTATGTGACGGAGCTGGTGCGGGCCAAGCGCGAGGAGCCGGGCCCCGACCTCACCTCGCGGTTCATCCTGAACACCCCGGACCTCACCGAGGAGCAGCACACCGCGGACGTCATGGTGCTGATGGCGGCGGCGCTGCCGCTGACCTCGTACTGGATCGGCAACACCCTGCGGCTGATGCTCACCGACCGGCGCTTCGCCATGACCCTCGCGGGCAACCGCCGCAGCATCGGCGAGGCCATGAACGAGGTGCTGTGGGCGGACTCCCCGCTGCAGAACCTCATCGGGCGGTACGCCACCCGCGACACCGACCTCGGCGGCCGGCGCATCCACTCCGGCGACCTCGTCGTCCTCGGCCTGGCCGCCGCCAACGCCGACCCGCTGCTGTGGCCCGACACCCCCGTCGGCCACTTCGGGAACCACTCCCATGTGGCGTTCAGCGGTGGCGACTACGGCTGCCCTGCGGGCGGACCCGAGACGGCCAGGATCATCGCGGAGACGGCGATCGAGGTGCTGCTGGACCGGGTTCCGGACCTGACACTGGCGGTCGCGCCCGACGAGCTGAGATGGGTGGACTCCCTCTGGTACCGCTGCCTGGAGTCGCTGCCCGTCACGTTCAGCCCCACCCCGGTCACCGCGGGCTAGCGCGCGAAGAACCGGAATAGACACCGGAGGTCCTCCGTTGGCATAGTTCAACAATCAACTACTTCGGAGGAAGGTGAGTCCGGTGCAGTTCGGGATCTTCACGGTCGGGGATGTGACGGAGGACCCGACCAGGGGCACGACGCCGAGCGAGCACGAGCGGATCAAGGCCATGGTCAGGATCGCGCTGAAGGCGGAGGAGGTGGGTCTCGACGTCTTCGCGACCGGCGAGCACCACAACCCGCCGTTCGTGCCGTCCTCCCCCACCACGATGCTCGGGTATGTCGCGGCGCGCACCGAGCGGCTGATCCTCTCGACCTCCACCACGCTGATCACCACCAACGACCCGGTGAAGATCGCCGAGGACTTCGCCATGCTCCAGCACCTGGCGGACGGCCGGGTCGATCTGATGATGGGGCGCGGGAACACCGGTCCGGTCTATCCGTGGTTCGGGCAGGACATCCGCCAGGGCATTCCGCTCGCCATCGAGAACTACGCCCTGCTGCACCGGCTGTGGCGCGAGGACGTGGTGGACTGGGAGGGGCGGTTCCGCACCCCGCTGCAGAGCTTCACCTCGACGCCGCGGCCCCTGGACGGGGTGCCGCCGTTCGTCTGGCACGGCTCGATCCGCTCGCCGGAGATCGCCGAGCAGGCCGCCTACTACGGCGACGGCTTCTTCGCCAACAATATCTTCTGGCCCAAGGAGCACTTCCAGCAGCTGATCGACCTCTACCGGCGGCGCTACGCCCAGTACGGCCACGGCACGCCCGAGCAGGCGATCGTCGGGCTGGGGGGTCAGGTGTTCATCCGGCCCAACTCCCAGGACGCCGTGCGTGAGTTCCGGCCGTACTTCGACAACGCGCCGGTCTACGGCCACGGCCCGTCCCTGGAGGAGTTCACCCGCGACACCCCGCTGACCGTGGGCAGCCCGCAGGAGGTCATCGAGAAGACCCTGGCCTTCCGTGACTCCTTCGGCGACTACCAGCGCCAGCTGTTCCTCATGGACCATGCCGGGCTGCCGCTGAAGACCGTCCTGGAGCAGCTGGACCACCTCGGCGAGGTGGTGCGGGTCCTGCGCGCCGAGTTCGCCGAGAACCGTCCCGCCACCGTGCCCGACGCGCCGACCCACGCGTCCCTCGTCGCCCAGCGCGACGCCGGGGCCGCGCGGACCGGCGCCGGGCTTCAGGGGGTCCGGCCCGAGTAGGCCGGCGTCTCCCCCCGGGGGAACCGGCGTCCCCCGGGGGGAGAAGGGGACGCCGGGGCCCTGGGGTCCGGCGGTGTCAGTTGCCCGGCGGCTGCTGGAGCATGGCGAGGGTCAGGACGTTGCCGCCGATGCCCCAGCCGCCGTCGGTGACCTCCTCGACCAGGACCAGGGTGGTGGCGCGGGCGCGCTCACCGTAGATGTCGACGTACAGCTCGGTGGCACGGGTGACGATCTCCTCCTTCTGCTTCTCGTCGAGGGATCCGGCAGGGACCTTGAAGTTCGCGAAGGGCATGGTCGCTCTCTTTCGTACGGGGGATTTCGGTGTGTTCGAGGGTCGATTCGGGTGTTCTTACAGTGAGCTGCCCGTGGTGAGCAGATCGTCCAGCCCGGCCCGGCGGAAGAACTCGGCGCGGACGCGGTCGGCGACCGCGGAGACGACTTCGCTGCCGTCGCGGCTGGGGTCTATGTGGGTGCGCAGCGGCCGGGCGCCGGCAGGCAGGGCCACCAGGCGTACGACGGCGTCGGCGACGTGCGCGGCGTCCGCGTCCGGCGGAATCAGCGCGGCCAGCCGCTGGTCGAGTCCGGCCAGCAGGGTGCCGTAACGCTCGTCGTAGGCGGTGGCGCGGTCGGGGTCGGCGGGCTCGCCCGCGTGGCGGAAGTGATTGGTGCCGGTGGTGAAGGCGCCGGGGACGACGATCGCGGTGTCGATGCCGAAGCGGACCAGCTCGGCGGCGTAGCTGACGGCCAGGGCGTCCATGGCGGCCTTCGCGGCGAAGTAGGGCCCGATGAAGGGCGGGCAGCCGCCGCGGGTGCTGGAGCTGCCGATCCACACCAGCAACCCCTCGCCCTGAGTCCGCAGCCGCGGCAGCGCGGCACGGTTGACCCGCTGGGTGCCCAGGACGTTGACGTCGTACAGCTGGGCCAGTTGTTCGGGGGTGAACGCCTCCGCCGGGCCGGTGGCCATGTGCCCGGCGTTGTGGACGATCACGTCCAGCCGGTTCCGGTCGGCCAGGACGCGGGCGACGGCGGAGTCGGCGGAGTCCTGCGAGGTGACGTCGAGTTCCACGGCGCGCAGGTCGACGTCGTGTTCGGTGGCGTAGCGGGTCAGCTCGGCCACCGCGGAGGCGTTGCGGGTGGCCGGCTGACGGATCCCGGCGTAGACGGTGTGGCCGGCGCGGGCCAGGGCGCGTGCGGTCAGCGCCCCGAAGCCACTGGAGGCGCCGGTGACCAGGACGGTCGTGGGTGTGTCGGAGGGCATGGGGTCCTTACGGGCGGGAGCGGGGGAAGCGGTGGTGCGGCGGCGGTCAGACGATGCCGCCGTTGGCGCGGACGCACTGACCGTTGACCCAGTGGCCGGCCGGGGAGGCGAGGAAGGCCACGACCTCGGCGATGTCGGCGGGGGTGCCCAGACGCTCCAGCGGGGGCTGGGCCGCCAGCCGGGCGATGGTCTCCTCGTCCTTGCCGTCGAGGAACAGATCGGTGGCGGTGGGGCCGGGGGCCACGGTGTTGACGGTGACGTCCCGGCCGCGCAGCTCGCGCGCCAGGATCATGGTGAGCGCCTCGACCGCTCCCTTGCTGGCGCTGTAGGCGCCGTAGGCGGGGAAGGCCAGGCCCACGATGGACGTGGAGAAGGTGATGAGCGCCCCGCCGCCGCGGATCCTGCGGGCGGCCTGCTGGGCTACGACGAAGGTGCCGCGGATATTGGTGCGGTGCAGCTTGTCCAGCTCGGCGAGGTCCAGCTCGGCGATCGGGGCCAGATACATCCGGCCGGCCGCGTGGACGACGACGTCGACACCGCCGTACTCGGACTCCGCGGTGTCGAAGAGCGCGGCCGCCTGCTGTTCGTCGGCGACGTCGGCCTGGACGGCGACGGCCCGGCCACCGGCGGCGGCGATGTCCTCGGCGGCGGCCTCGGCCGGTTCGCGGTGGCCCGCGTAGCCGATCACGACGGCGTACCCGTCGGCGGCCAGGCGCTTCACCGTCTCGTGGCCGATGCCGCGGGAGCCTCCGGTCACGATGGCGACGCGGGTCCGGTCGGTGGGGTGCTGGGGCGCGGTTTCCTGGGGGGACATGGAGACTCCTGGGACACGTACTGGCTTGGGGGCATGTACTGGCTTGGGGGCACGTACTGACGGGCGGATGCCACGGCGTACCGGCCGTGGCCCCCCCGGGGCCGCGGCGCCGTTCGCCGCCGTGCCCCTTCGGTGTTTCCAGCTTGGGCCGGGATCGCCGGGCCAGCCACGGCTCTCTCCACCCAGGGGCTGTCAGCCCCTGGCTCAGCTCACCGGCACCAGCGACCATGGAGGGCGTGAACCACTCCGAATTCGCCGCGTTCCTGAAGTCCCGGCGCGACCGCATCCGCCCGGCCGACGTCGGTCTGCCCGCCGGTCCGCGGCGCCGGGTGCCCGGCCTGCGGCGCGAGGAGGTCGCCCAGCTCGCCGGGCTGTCCGCGGACTACTACACCGAGCTGGAGCGCGGCCGCGGCGCTCAGCCCTCCGCCCAGGTGCTGACCGCGCTCGCACGGGCGCTGCGGCTGAACGGCGACGAGCGCGACCATCTGTTCCGCCTCGCCGACCGGCCCATTCCCCCGGCGACGCACGGCCCGGCCGCGCAGGTCCAGCCCGCCCTGCTCGGCCTGCTGGACCGGCTCGCCACCACTCCCGCCCAGGTCATCACCGATCTGCACCAGACGCTGGTGCAGAACGAGCTGGCCGCGGCGCTGATCGGCCGTCCCCCGGCGGTGCGCGGCCCCGCGGCGAGCCTGGTCTACCGCTGGTTCACCGACCCGGACGCCCGTGGGCTCTACCCGCCCGAGGACCACCCCCACCACTCCCGGGTCTTCGTGGCCGATCTCCAGGCCGTCGCCGCCCGGCGCAGCGGCGACTCCGAGGTACGGCGGATGGTGGCCGCGCTCCGCCGCCGCAGCGAGGAGTTCGCCGCCCTCTGGGACACCCATGACGTGGCCCTCCGGCGGACCGACCACAAGCGCATCGTCCACCCCTCGCTGGGCGTCATCGAGGTGGACTGCCACTCCCTGTTCAGCGAGGACGGCCACCAGCGGCTGCTGTGGTTCAGCGCCCCGCCCGGCACCGAGGGCGCGGCCCAGCTGGAGCTTCTGTCGGTCATCGGCACGCAGGACATGACGGCCGGCGAGCACAGCGCGTCACCGTGATCCCCCGCGATACGACCGCGGAGTGGCGACCCCGGAGGCCGGGCACGGCTCTCTGATCGCGCCAACGTGGTGACGTTCGGGGTGCGGGGCGAGCGAGCGGCCCGTCATCGGGAACCCCTGTCGCAGTACGAGCGGGCTCTGACCGGTGCCGGGGCCACGGCACCGGCGGGGCCCGCCGGTCTCCGACTCCCCAAGGATCCCGTCATGAATGGACCAGCCCCGCTTCTGACCCTGAACAACGGCGTGCGGATGCCCGCCCTCGGCCTCGGTGTCTGCCAGAGCACGCCCGACGAGACCGTCTCCGCGGTGACGACCGCGATCGAGGACGGCTACCGACTGATCGACACCGCGGCCGCCTACGGCAACGAGAAGGAGGTCGGCGAGGGCATCGCCCGCTCGGGCATCGACCGCGAGGACATCTTCGTCATCACCAAGCTGTGGCTGACCGACTACGGCCACGACGCCACCCTCCGGGCCTTCGACACCAGCCTCACCAAGCTGGGCCTGGACCAGCTCGACCTGTACCTGCTGCACTGGCCGGTCCCGTCCGCGCACGACACCACGGTGGCCTCGTACCGGGCGGCCGAGAAGCTGCTGGCCGACGGGCGGGTGCGGGCCATCGGCGTCTGCAACCACACCCCCGGACACCTGGCCGAGCTCATGGCACGCACCGAGGTCGTGCCCGCGGTGAACCAGGTCGAGCTGCACCCGAACTTCAGCCAGCCCGAGCTGCGCGCGTTCGACGTACGCCACGGCATCCTCACCCAGTCCTGGTCGCCCATCGGCGGGGTGAACCGCTACGGGGGCGACGGCACGGGCAAGGTCAGGGATCCGCTCCAGGAGCCCACCATCACCGGCATGGCCGAGAAGTACGGCAAGAGCCCGGCCCAGATCATCCTGCGCTGGCAGGTCGAACACGACCTGTGCGCGATCCCGAAGTCGGTCAGACCCCACCGCATCGCGGAGAACATCGGGATCTTCGACTTCTCCCTGACCCCCCACGAGGTGGCCGCGATCGACGCGCTCGACACCGGGGCGCGGGGCGGCCCCGACCCCGATCGGGTCGCGCTCGACACCTTCTCCTGAGACCCGGCTCCGCCGAGACACCGGTGCGGGGCGGCCACGGACCGCCCCGCACACCATCGTCCGGGCGGGAGACTACCGAGCCTCGTCGTGGAATGATGACGCGAGCTTTTTGTCGGTTCCGGACCTCTGTCGGTGGGAGAGAGGCATGAGGGGACTTCAGGGCAAGAGGATCGTCATCGCGGGCGGCGCCACCGGTATCGGCGCCGCCACGGCCGAGCGGCTCGCCGGGGAAGGTGCCTCGGTCGTCGTCGGCGACATCGACATCACGGGCGCCAAGGCCACCGCCCGGCGCGTCGCCGAGGGCGGCGGCACGGCGGTCGCCGTCCCGTTCGACCTCGCCGACGAGGAGTCGATCGGCGCGCTGATCGACCGGGCCGCCGCCGAACTCGGCGGGGTCGACGGGCTCTACAACGTCGGCGCCGACCTCTCGGACGAGCATCTGGGCCGGGACACCGATCTGCTGGAGATGGACCCGGCGGTGTGGCGGCGCACCCATGAGGTGAATCTGCTGGGCTACGCCCTCACCTGCCGGGCGGTCATCCCACGGCTGCTGGCCCAGGGCGGCGGCGTGATCGTGAACACCTCCTCCGGCGCGGCCTGGGGAGGGGAGCCCCGGCGTCCCGCGTATGCCGCCTCCAAGGCCGGGATCAACGCGCTGACCCGCCATATCGCCTCCCGCTGGGGCAAGGAGGGCATCCGCTGCAACGCCGTGGCGCCCGGACTGGTCATGGGCGACACCCAGAAGCAGCGGGACGACCAGCGGCTGCAGGCCATGGCGCTGAAGATCGCCCGCAGTCCGCGGCTGGGCGAGCCCGCGGACGTGGCGGGCACCGTGGCGTTTCTCCTCTCGGACGACGCCGAGTGGGTCAACGGCCAGGTGTGGTCGGTCTGTGGCGGCATGAGCCTGCGCGACTGAGGGCTCCCCCGGGCCAGGCCGCCCTACGGGCTCCCCCGGGCCAGGCCGCCCTACGGTGTCCAGGGCCCGGACACTCGCCAACTCACGTCGTCGGCCCAGGACGTGGCGCTGTCGTAGGGGTTGGACCCGCCGTTGGAGGCGATGTAGACCTTGTTCTCGTAGTGGCGGATGAACCGGTCGGGGTAGTTGTAGGACGCGAACGAGGTGCCCTGGCCGTTCTTGCCGGTCTGGGGGCAGAAGGTGGCGTCGGCCCGGAAGACTGCGGTGCCGTCCATCGGCTGCCGGAGCAGTTGGTAGTCGTAGTGGCGAAGGAAGTCGCCGGGGTAGTTGCGCGACTCGAACGACACGCAGGAGGCGTTGGTGAGGCCGCGGCGCACGATCCAGGACGCGTCGCCCTTGTCGAGCGCGGAGCTGCCCGAGGACACCACGGAGGTGACGGCGCTGTTGGCCTGGTGGCGGACGTAGCGGTCGGTGTAGCCGGGGGTGGTGGCGCGCAGGGACATCGTCGAGCCCGCGTTGAGGGTGCCGCCCGCCACGGGGCTGGGCGCGCCGTAGCCCACGGAGACGACGTTGGCCTGCACCGCGTCGTCGGCCGCGTCGGTCGGCAGGCCGCTGGTCATCACGCCCTCGAAGAACGAGCCGATGGACCCGTTGCTGTTGTCGCCGCCGGTGCCGAGGACGATGGAACCTTCCTGGTGCATCGGTGAGTAGCCCGGCCTGGACGGCTCAGGGCCCGCGTACTGGGTGGTGAGCCTGCCGGACTGGGCGTTGCCGTCCTTGAGGGCGAAGTAGTTCTGTCCGTTGTTCTTCAGCAGGGCGGTGACGAAGGGCGCCGAGTTGCCGGTGTTGGAGGGGTTCTTGCTGTAGCCGCTGTCCGACTGGAACAGGCCGTTCTCCAGGTCCGCCTGCACCCAGGGCCCGGATCCGCCGCACGGCGGGAACCAGCACTCCGTGCCGAAGTTGATGGCGTCCATGTGGCCGTTGCCGGTGTCGGCGATCTGCACTTCGGCGTTGCCGTAGTCGAAGCAGCACAGGCCATTGACATGGGTGCCGGAGGTGACCATGTACATCCCCTCGGGCCGGCCGTTGACGGCGACACCGGAGGCCGCGGTGTGGCGGTAGCCCATGCGGCCGGAGAAGGACGCGCCGTACACCTGGTGGCCGCCCGCGGTCACCGGTAACGCGTCGGCGGGCACACCGGAGTTGGCGGGGCCCGCGGTGCCGGCCGGTTCGATGGGCATGTGGTTGTGGCGCGGTGACTGGTCGTAGATGACGTTGATGACGCAGGTGGTTCCGGCACAGAAGGAGTCCTGCCGGGCGGCGTCGGCGTAGCCGCCCGCCGACAGCGTCCCCACGTCGGTCACGGCGCCGTCGGAGGCGCGTTTCAGCTGGTAGAGCGGGCCGTTGAAGGAGGCGTAGAGGGCCCGGGTGGTGCTGTGCGCGGCCACGCAGGGGGTACCGGCCGCGGCGTAGATGTCGCACGGCAGGGAGGCCGCGGCCTGGGATGTGCCCGTGCCGCCGGCCAGGAGTCCGAGGACGAGGGCCGCTGTCGCGCCAACCGGCAGCAGCGCTCTTCGCACCCTCGTGAGACCCGAAGGAACCTTCATGGTGGTTGCCCTTCCCGTGTCGGTGTGAATGTCGATGCGAATGTCAGGGGCATGCCATTCTCATATGCGTTCGATATGCCGCACATTGACCGTGAAATCGAACCTGACGGTAGGACTGGCGACCGCCGGCGTCAATGGCCGCGCACGGAGGAGTAGCCTCCTGCACAGCGACTCGTATGGTTCATTCGCCTCCACCGCACATCCCCACCGCACATCGAGGAGAGACCGTTTGTCGACGTTTGTCGTGTTCGACCTTGAGTTCACCACATGGCCGGGAGCGCTCGAGCAGGACTGGTCGGAACCGGGGCAGCTTCGCGAAATCGTCCAGATCGGCGCGCTGCGCATCAGCACCGACTCCGCCGCCGGCGCCCACTCCGTTGTCGAGGAATACGAAGCGCTGGTCAGACCGGTGGTCAATCCGCGGCTGTCCCCGTTCTTCACCGGCCTCACGGGGGTCGACCAGGAGACCGTGGACCGCGAGGGAGTCGCCCCCGCCGACGCGATCGGCGACTTCCTGGCGTTCTGCCGGGGGCAGTCCGTTCTCTCCTACGGCAATGACATGGTCGTCCTCGGGGAGAACGTGGGGTGGGCCCGGGCCCGTGGCGAGCAGATCAAGAACGGCTTTCTCACCACCCCCTTCCTGAATATCCGGCCATGGCTGAACACCATCGCGCCGACGACGGCCTCGGCCAATTCCGGTCGGCTCTGGGAAGTGCTCGGCCTGCCCAAACCGGCGGCCGGCAAGGAGCATTCGGCGCTCTTCGACTGCTATTCGATCGCCGCGGCGATCGGACACCTCTGCGCCGGTGGCGCCGCCCTGCCCGAGGGATGCCTCTAGGGCCTGTCCGGAGTTGTGATCTGGGCTCGCTGATCCAGATCACAACTCCGGACAGGCCCTAGGAGCCACATCGGCGTAGGAGCCACATCGGCGACGTGGCGTCCGACGCGCCGGCACCGAGTGGCACGATGGGCCGGAGAGGCCGGAGAGCTTGCTCGGCGATGCTCGCGCGCCGCCCGGTACGCATCGAGGAAAGGAACCCCCACATGACCGCAGTGCGCGGCACAGCCGTGGACATCCCCACCCAGGACGGCATCGCCGATGCCTATCTGGCCCATCCCGACGACACCGACCGCCACCCGGCCGTTCTGCTGTACATGGACGCGTTCGGGCTCCGGCCCCATCTGCGGGGGATGGCCGACCGGCTGGCCGCGGCCGGCTACACCGTGCTGGTGCCCAACGTGTTCTACCGTCACGGGCGCGCTCCCGTGGTGGAGCTGCCCGACTTCGTCGACCCGGCGGCGCGTCCGGAGATCTTCGAGCACATCGTCCCGATCGCGCGGGAGCTCACTCCCGAGCGTGCGGTGCGCGACGCCGGCACCTATCTCGACTGGCTGGCCGCCTGCCCACAGGCCACCGACGGGCCCGTGGGCCTCACCGGCTACTGCATGGGCGCCGGGCTGGCCCTGCGGACCGCCGGGACGTACCCCGATCGCGTCGCAGCGGCGGCCGGTTTCCACGGTGGCAATTTGGCCACGGACGCGCCGGACAGCCCGCACACGATGGCCGGGCGGATCACCGCCGAGCTGTACTTCGGACACGCGGACCAGGACCACTCCCTTCCCCCCGAGCAGATCGAGCGCCTGGACAAGGCCCTCGAGGAGGCCGGTGTCCGCCACCGCGCCGAGGTCTACGCGGGCGCTCAGCACGGCTACACCCAGGCCGACACCGTCGCCTACAACGCCGAGGCCGCCGAACGCCACTGGGAGGCCCTGCTCGACCTCTTCGGCCGCACCCTCTGACCGTGGTCGGCCATGGCCGGTGACCGGCCGCCCCGGCCCGGCCGTCGCCTCCGGCCCGGTCGCCGCCCCCGGCCCGGTCGCCGCCCCCGGCCTAGAGCTGCCGGAGGTGGTCCCGCAGGGTGCGGGCCACCTGCGCCATCAGGGCCTCGGCGCCGGGCTGGGTACTGGCGGGCACCAGTGACTCGGTGAGCACGGCTACGGCGAACACCTGGCCGTCGGAGTGCTCGACGATCCCGATCTCATGGCGGAGGTTGAGGAGGGTGCCGGTCTTGGAGGACCAGGTGGTGGCGTCGGAGCTGAAGTCCGGGGCGAGTCGGTGCCGCAGCACGTTGTGGGCCATGAGATCGCGTACCCGCAGCGCCACTTCGGGGTCGATTTTCGACGGTGTCCACAGGGCCTGGAGCAGTTCCACCCAGGCGCGTGCGCTGCCGGTGTTGGCGCGGGTGGTGTCGAGTTGTGGCACCCGATGGCCGCGGCCGCTGGTGCCGGCGTCGATGGCGAGGGCGTGGGCGAGATGCACCTGTGCCGCGTCGAAGCGCTCCTCGGGGGTTTCGCTCAGTTCGCGCATACCGTGCCGGACGGTGATGCCACGCAGGCCCAGCTCATGGAGGATCTCCGCCACCTGGGCGGGCGGGGTGAGGCCGAACAGCGCGTCGGCCGCCGTTCCGTCGCTCACACAGGTGCTCAGATAGAGCAGATCGTCGACCGCGATCCGGACGGGGTGGCGGAACCGGCTCAGCCCAGTGGGGCCGGGCGTGGTGATCCGCCCGGGTGGCACATCGAGCATGGTGGCTCCGTCGAGCTCGCCACGCCGGACGCGCTCCACCGTGGCCAGTGCGAGCGGGACCTTGACCAGGGAGGCGGAGGGCAGCTGGATGTCCGGGTCGATCCCCAGCTCGTCCCCCGTGTGGAGGTCCCGTACAAGCAGACAGCCGTGCAGTCCGCCGTCGCGCAACTGCCCGCGCAGATCGCTCAGCAGCGCCTCGGTGCTCATGCCTCGGCCCCTTCCACGGTGCCCGCCGCTTTCGCGGTACCCGCCCGATTGCCCACTTCCCCGGTGTCCGCCCAGGCACCCGCGCCGAGGCAGTGGGCGATGGCGCCGCCCAGACGCCCTTCGAGGTGCTGGGGATTGCCGTCCGCCGCGGCGGCGAGGGCGAACCCCCGGCTGAGCGCGATCTCACCGATGGGCCGCCACTTCAGGGCGAGTTCCTCGGCCTGCGCGGGAGAGCACAGCAACAGGTCACGGGTGCAGAGGACTTCGGCGGCGGCGGTCGTCAGATCGGTAGCGGCCACGAGCTGTGCGGGCCGCAGACCGACCGCGTCACGCAGCCGGGTGAGCGGGTCGCGGATGTGCGGCACATCGTCCTCCGGCTGGATCCATATCCGGCGGGCCGGGCCCGCCGCGGTCCGGCCGACCCGCAGCGTCTCGAGATAGACCCGCCGCACACCGGGATCCCGCACTCCGGCGAGCCCGAGCGGCACCGACCACGTGGCGTCGTCCGCGGGCACCGCGAGCAGGGCCGCCCGCACCTGCTGTGCGTGGATGAGCTCCAGGCGCCGCGCGGGCGCCGCCACGCGGAGTTCGAGGGTGACCCCATGCCCTCGCGCCTCGGCGACGAGGCGGGCGAGCCCGGCCGTGGAGCAGATGCCGGGCACCGCGAGCCGCCACGGCTTGCGCTTGGCCGCCTCCGCCTCGTGCAGCAGCACATCGGCCGCCTGTACGAGCTGTCTGGCCACCGGCAGCATCTCCCGCCCGAACGGGGTGAGCACGGCCCGCCGCGAGGTGCGCTCGAAGAGCTGCTCCCCGAAGCGCTCCTCCAGCGCGGCCACACGACGGCTGGCCACCGACTGGGACATCCGGGCGGCGGCCGCCCCGACGGTGAAACTCCCCCGCTCGCTCACGCTGACGAACGCCCGGCACACTCCCACCAGATCCACAGCCGCACTCTATGCCAGATCAGCATGAAGAAGCGCATGTGCGTATTGGACCGCATAGCCACCCGACGGCGATGGTGATCCCAACGCCCATGACCAGCCCCGAAGCGGGGCCCGGTCATCCCATTCCGTGTGCGCCCCGCGTGACGGGGACCCAACCGGAGGTTCGGACCATGCGATTCACCCGTGCCCGGCACACCGCTGTCAGCGCGCTCGCCACGCTCGCGCTCCTCGTCCCGCTGACGGCCTGCGGCGAAGGGGATTCCCCGGACGCGTCGGGGCCGTCCAGCTCCTCGTCCATCTCGGCCGAGAGGGCGGGTACGGCGAGCGGGGGCGCGGACGCGAAGGCGGTCACCGGCGAGTTCAAGAAGCTGGAGCGCTCCTACGACGCGCACCTGGGGGTCTACGCGATCGACACCGGCACCGGACACGAGGTGGCGTACCGGGATGGCGAACGGTTCGCGTTCGCCTCCACGTTCAAGGCCCTGGAGGCCGGGGCCGTGCTGCGGAAGTACAAGCTCAGCGGGATGGACCGGGTGATCCGGTACTCCAAGGACGATCTGGTCGACAACTCCCCCGTGACCGAGAAGCACGTGGACACCGGGATGAGCCTGGACGCCCTGTGCGACGCGGCCGTCCGGTACAGCGACAACACCGCGGCCAATCTGCTCTTCGACCAGCTCGGCGGGCCGAAGGGGCTCGATGCCATCCTCGAGAAGCTGGGCGATGACGTCATCCAAATGGAGCGCGTCGAGCCGGAGTTGAGCCGGTGGGTGCCGGGCGAGACACATGACACCACCACCCCGCGGGCGATGGCCAAGGACCTGCGCGCGTTCGTCCTCGGCGATGTCCTCGGCGACAGAGAGCGCGCCCAGCTCGCCAAGTGGCTGCGGACCAACACCACCGGGGACGAGCTCATCAGGGCCGGAATGCCCAAGGGCTGGCAGGTCGGCGACAAGACCGGAAGCGGCAGCTACTACGGCGCCCGCAACGACATCGCCGTGGTGTGGCGGCCGGACGGCGCTCCTCTCGTCATGGCGATCATGTCGTACCGCGGTGACAAGGACACCCCGTTCGACAACAAGCTGATCGCGGACGCGGCGTCCGTGGTGGCCGACACGCTGTCGTAGTACCGTCGGCCGGGTCCTCAGCCGCGCAGGAAATACAGGACGGTCATGGTCACGGCGGTGGTCAGAATGACGCCCCGCAGCAGCCACGCGGGCAGACGGCGGGCGATCCGCGCTCCGGCCACACCACCGGCCACCGCCCCGACCAGCATGGCGGCGAGCTGCCGCGGTGCGCTCAGCGCGTCCGAGGCGATGAGGAACAGCCCGGTCGCGCTGAGGTAGACGGCCGTGATCTGGGCGACCCGCATCGGATTGCCGGTCGAGGTGTCGAGGCCGAGGCCGATGCTCCACACGGCCAGCATCATGATGCCTACGGCACCGCCGAAGTACCCGCCGTACACGGCGAGCAGGAACTGGGCGACCAGGACGGCCCGGGGACCCATGCCGACCGCATGGCCCCTCGCCTCGCTCACCGCACGGGAGACGCGGCGCCCGAAGGCGAGGACCACCGTGGCGAAGGCGAGCAGCCAGGGCACCGCCGCGTCGAACGACACCGCGGGCAGCGTCAGCAGCAGACCGGCACCGAGCCCGCCACCGATCACACTGACCGCCGTCAGGGCCCGCGTGGACGTCTCCCCGACCGGGGCGAGATCGCGCCGGTACACCCACGCGCTCGCCACGCTCCCGGGGACGAGGGCCACGGTCGAGGACGCGTTCGCGGTCACGGGGGACAGACCGGCCGCCACCAGGGCGGGGAGCGCCACGAACGTGCCCCCGCCCCCGATGGCGTTCAACGCCCCGGCGGCCACACCCGCCAGCAGAACAAGCACTGTCTCGGACATCAGCCGAGCATCGCCCCATGGCCCATGGGCCCACAATGCGTGATCCGCGTAGCCGGCCCAAGGCTCTGCCTTAGTCTCATCAGGGTGCGGTACGACCTGGACGACCTGCGGCTCTTCCTTCACATCGTGGCGGAGGGCTCGATCACGGCGGGCGCTCGCCGGATGCATCTGAGCCTTCCGTCGGCCAGCGCGCGGGTGCGCTCGCTCGAGCACCACGCGGGCGTGGACCTGCTGATCCGCGGCCGGCGGGGCGTGCGCCCCACCCCGGCGGGCACGACACTGGCCCGCCACGCACGGGACGTGCTCGACCGGACGGCGCGCCTGGAAAGCGCCGTGGCGAGCTACGCCCGGCCGCCGACCGCCCCGCTGACCCTGCTGGGCGGCGGCTCCGCGATGCACCGCCTGGTGCCACGGGCCCTGGTCTCGTTCCTCCGCGCGCACCCGGACGTCGACGTCGAGGTGTCCGAGAGCCGCACCCCACGGACCGTGCGGATGCTCGCCGACGGCGAGGCGGACCTGGGCGTCGTCCTCGACCGGGAGGCCCGCGACTGCGGACTCGCCATGGAACCCCTGGGCGACGACTCGCTGGTGGTGATAGGCCAGTGCGGCGGGATCCTCGCGGGGCGCACCGAGGTGACCTACCGCGAGGTGGCCGAGCATCCGCTCGTGGGGCTCGACGCCGGTTCCTCGCTGCGACGCTCGATCGAGAAGAACCTCGGCCCGCACGCTCCCGCGGTGCGCTACCGCACCACAGTCGCCCACCTCAACACCCTGGTCTCCCTCGCGGCCGCCGGTATCGGACTCGCCGTCGTACCACGCCGCGCCATCGCCCCGCACCACCCACTCGACGTATGCGGCCTCCGCGATCCCTGGGCGCGTCGCCACCACCTGCTGGCCTGGGGCACAACGGGCCGGGCCGCCTCCGCCGCCACCGCGGCCCTCGCCGAGCACCTGCGCCGCGCGGCCACGTCCGAGCCGAACGGGGGCGATGACCTCCCGGCCCAGTAGGGTGGCTCGGGGTCCGGTGGTTCCGGCACCTCATGAGATGGCGTACTCAGCGCTCCTGGCCATGCGGCGGATGACCACCGAGCCGGGCTCGGATCAGCCCTCCGGAGCGTGTCCGGCGCAGAGGCGGCGCAGTTCGCCCACGCTGTCCGCGAGCGTGCGGTCGCCCAGTGACGCGAGGACCGCTTCCTCGGCCTCGGCGGTGAGCGCGGCGAAGTACTCACCGCCGTGCGCGGTCACCGAGCACACGGGCTCCACCCCAGGCGAGGGGGCGAACAGGGGCTTGTCGCCGACGGCACAGCGGTAGATCTCGGCCAGGGTGATCCCGTCGGCGGGCCGCCCCAGCCGCGCCCCACCGGAACGGCCCTTCACGCAGACGACCAGCCCCTCCTCGGTCAGCGGGACGAGGAGTTTCCGGACCAGGCTCGGGTTGGCGTTCAGCCGGTGGGCCAGATCGGCGGAGCTCAGCGGCCCGGACCCGTTCTCGGCGGCCACGGCGAGGAACAGCATCACCTGGAGCGCACGGGAGAACCGGATGTCCAACACCTTCTCCACCTCCGCCCACAGATCGGGCACAGCCTACTCGACGGTGCCGTTCCGCCCTCACCTAAAAAGCAATCGATACAGTTGCAGTTTACGCCGCGAAAACTGTACCTTTCAGATTCACACTTTTGAGGCTCCGGGGGAAGCCTCCGCCGAACGACACGTCTGGAGAGCGACACGGTGAACACCAGCCTGACCACGGCACTGTCCCGCCCGTTCACACTGGGTTCGGCCAAGCTGCCGAACCGGATCGCCATGGCACCCATGACCCGTGGACATTCTCCCGGCGGCATCCCCGGTGAGGACGTCGCCGCGTACTACGCGCGCCGGGCGGCGGCCGGGACCGGCCTGATCATCACCGAGGGCACCACCGTCGACCACCGGTCCGCCGGCTACCTCGACGGTGTCCCCCGGTTCCACGGCGAGGAGCAACTGGCCGGGTGGCAAAGGGTCGTCGACGCCGTGCACACCCACGGTGGCGCGATCATGCCCCAGCTCTGGCACGTGGGCATACGGCGCACCGCGGGCGCGCCGCCGTTCCCCGACGCCCCGTCCCTGGGCCCGTCCGGGATCGCGCTGGACGGCACCCCCGGAGCGGGCGAGACGATGACCCTCGCCGACATCGACGACGTCATCGACGCCTTCGCGAAGGCCGCGCGGGCGGCCGAGGAGATCGGCTTCGACGGCGTTGAACTGCACGGCGCACACGGCTATCTCATCGACCAGTTCCTCTGGGAGCGCACCAACCGGCGCACCGACCGCTACGGCGGCGATCCGGCCTCCCGGACCACGTTCGCCGCCGACCTCGTGGCCGCCATCCGCGAGCGGGTCGCGCCCGACTTCCCCGTCGTCCTCCGGTTCTCCCAGTGGAAGTCCGACAACTACGACGTCCGGCTCGCCGAGAACCCCAAGGAGCTGGAGGCCGTGCTGACACCGCTGGCGGAGGCCGGGGTCGACGCGTTCCACGCCTCCGGGCGGCGCTACTGGCAGCCGGAGTTCCCCGACACGGGATCGGATCTGAACATCGCCGGATGGACGAAGAAGGTCACCGGCAAGCCGGTCATCACCGTCGGCTCGATCGGCCTGGACAGCGTCTTCCACCCCGGCTCCCTCTCCGGCGCGAACGCGGCCGTGGAGTCCATCGACCGGCTTCTGGAGCCTCTGGAGCGGGACGAATTCGACCTCGTCGCGGTCGGCCGCGCACTGCTCGCCGACCCCGAGTGGGCCGACAAGGTCCTGAACGGCCGGGTGAGCGAGCTCACCCCGTTCAGCCGGGACGCGGTGGAGTCCCTGCACTGAGCCCTCGCACCGATCGCCCCACCGATGGGGACGGCGCCGGCCAGCACGGGGGGATCTGGCCGGCGCCGGGCACGGGGTGCGTAGTTAGTTTAACATTTCACGATCGCCCCGCATTCCCGGTGCTAGCCGGTGGCGCAGGCGCCGCCGTTGAGGGTGAAGGCGGTCGGCGCGGCGTTGGTGGCGCCCTTACCGGCGGTGAAGCCGATGGTGACCGAGGCTCGGGCGGGGATGGTGGCGGTGTACGAGGCGGGGGTGACGGTCACCGCGGCACCGCTCTGCCGCGGTGTGCCACCCCACATGTTGGTGATGGTCTGGCCGTTGGCGAAGGCGAACCCCAGGGTCCAGCCGGTGATGGCGGCGGTGCCGGTGTTGCGGATGGTGATCTCACCCTGGAAGCCACCGCCCCATTCGCCCGCCACCCGGTAGCCGACCGAGCAGCCGGTGCCGGAGCCGCCGCCGTAGATGGTGGCCTCGCGGGAGGTCTCGGCGATGCCGTCGGGGCCGCTGAAGACGCGCTTGCCCCAGTCGGTGAGCCTGGCCGGGTCGAAGTCGGTGGCCAGGTCCAGGACGGGATCGGTGTTGCCACTCCAGGACCAGGCCAGATAGCCCAGCCTCAGCCGCTGGGCGGTGGCCATCATGGTGTTCTCGTCCGGATCGCCCCACTGGTCGGCCGGCCCGCCGAACTCACCGATGAGGATGGGCAGCCTGGCGCTCACGAAGGCGTTCAGATAGTCGGTGATCTCCTGCGCCGTGTCATAGACGCTGTACATGTGGATCGAGAAGATCAGATTGCCGGTGGAGTCGGCGTCGTAGACCGTCCGCGCGTTGGTGCGCATCACGTTCTGCAGGTCCTGCCCCCAGTTGGGCGCGTCCACCATGATGGTGTGCTGGAACCCGGCGTTGCGCAGCTTCTGCACGGCGGCGACGGTGGGGGCGGTCCACCCGGCCGGCTCGGTGTTGCCCCACGGTTCATTGCCGATGTTGATGATGACGTAGTTCTCCTGGCCGGTGAGCACGCCCTTGAGGCCGATCCAGTAGTCGGCCGCCTGGTCGAGCGTGGCGGCCGCGGCATCCTCGCCGTAGCCGGTGGTGTCGTGCACCTCCAGGACGCAGATGAGCCGGTTGGCCTTGCACTGGGCGATGATGGAGGCCACGTCCTCGGGGCTGTTCCTGGTCCAGCGGTGGCCGTTGGAGAGGACGACGCGGACGGTGTTGGCGCCCAGGGCCTTGATGTCGGCCAGCGACCGCGTCTCGCCCGGATACCAGGTGTGGGCGTGGTTGACACCGCGCATGACGAAGTCGTTGCCGTTGCCCTCCAGCAGGCGGCCGTCGCTGATGTGCAGGCCCGTGGCGAGGGGGGTCTGCGGGCGGGCCGGGTCGGCATGGGCGGTCCGGCCGAGACCAGCGATCCCGAAGAGGCTGACCAACAGGGCCAGTAAGGCGGCCAAGGATCTCTTCCGTCTCATCATGACTCCAAGGAGTGAGCGCGCGATGGCGTCCGCACGGTGGCCGCACGGTCGATTTGGGAGCGCTCCCATCCATTGCATCGGGCCCGGGAGACGTCAAGACCTCCGGGGAGACCCGGCAACCGGAATGCGGACCGGGCGCGCCGCGGTTATGCCGGGCATGAGCGATTCATCCGGTGGTGCCGCTTTCCCCGCGGCCGAGCGCGAGACCATCCGCGAACGGCTGGCCGCCGAGCACACCGAGACCAACGCGCGGATCGCTGCCCTGAACCGGGAATTCGACGCGATCGTCGCGTCGAACGCCCTGGTGGCGGTGGACGACGAGCACGACCCGGAAGGGTCGAGCACCGCCTTCGAGCGGGCCCATGTCGCCGCCCTGCTGGCCCAGGCCCGCGATCATCTGACCGCGCTGGACGAGGCGCTGGAACGGCTGGAAGGCGGCGACTACGGGCGGTGCGCGGTGTGCGGCGAGCCGATCCCCGCGGAACGGCTGGAGGCGCGCCCCACGGCGACCACCTGCGTACGCTGCGCGACCGCCCACCCCCGCTGAGCGGCGGCCCGGCGCCGGGCGGACGGTCACCGGGAGGGCGGCCGCCCAGCCGATGGGTCCACTGCACGCACGCGCGGTACGCCGAAGGATGTACGGGCGTTTCATCAGCGGCTACGAGCCCCGTGGCGAAGCGGGACGTGAGGATGGCGGAAGTCACCGCCCCGCCTTGAGGACACCTCTCCATGACCGAGCCGCACCCCGGTACGCCCGCCCCCTCGACCGCCGCCGTCCTGGTCCGGGCGCTGACCGGTGGGCTGGTGATGGCCACGGCGCTCGGCGTCGGCACGGCCCTGGGCCCGGCCGCCGCCGACGCCCTCGGCCTCACCGGTTTCGCGGCCCGGCTGCTCCCGGGCGCGCTGGTCACCGCGCTGGCCGTACCGCTTGTGCTGCTCCTCGTACGCCGGGAACGCCGGTCCCCCGGATGGCTCGGGTTCGGCGGGGCGGGCCCGAGCCTGCGGGCGCTGCTGACCGGGGCGGGGGTGACGGGGGCCGCGGCCGCCCTCGTCCTCGGTGCGGGTACCGCCGCGGGCATGCTGCGCTGGTCGCGTCCCGAGCCCGCCACCCTCGCCGGTTTCGTCCTCACCAACGGGGTGGTCGCCTTCCTCCTCGAAGCCCTGCCGGAGGAGACGACCCTGCGTGGCCATGCCTGGGCCGCGCTGCGCACCCGGTTCGGCGGTACCGGGTCGGCCCTCGGCACAACGGCGGTGTTTCTGCTGGTGCCGGGGGCATCGACCGTGGTCGGGGCCGCGGCCGCGCGTCTGGCCGGCCGCGATCCGGAACCGATCGGGATCGCGCCGGACGGGCAGCACCCCGCCGACTATCTGATCCTCCTGACCGTCTTCGGACTGACGCTCGTCGCGGCCCGGACGACCCTGGTCCGGGCCCCGCTGTGGGCCGCCGTCGGCACCCATCTGACCTTTCTGACCGTCAACCGGATCGTGCTGGAGGGCGACCGGCGCGGCGCGGGCTGGCACATCGAGCAGACGACACCGGACGCGGTGCTGCTCGTCCCCGCCTATCTCCTGGTGGCCACCGCCGGTTTCGCGGTATGCCGACGGGCCGTGCGACGGCGTGGCGCCGGGCCGCAGGTGGCCGTCCCGGATCCGCTCCCGGATCCGCCATCGGGTCCGCTCCCGGATCCGCCATCGGGCCAACAGCGCTGGTCCGGACACTAGTTGTTTCCCCAAAGACACCGCGTGTCCGCCACCCCGAAGCATGGCCAATTTTCGCCTGGTGAGACGATGCGCTCGCCCGAAACACACCTCAACAAGCGAAACGGAGGGCGAATGCATAAACGTCGTGGAACCGTGACCCGCCGCTGGAGAGTCGCGGCGGTCGCGTCCACGGTGGCCGTAGCGATCGCGGTCCCGGTGGCGATGGCCCAGGCTTCGGCCGAACCGCCACCGGAGGTCAGCGCCAAGGGCGCGTACCTGCTCGACACCGGTTCCAACAAGGAGCTGATGGCCAAGGACGCCGACACCAAGCGTCCGATGGCGAGCACCACGAAGATCATGACTGCCCTCGTGGTGCTCGAGACCCGGGGTCTGGACCTCGACAAGCAGGTCACCATCAAGCAGGAGTACCGCGACTATGTGACCAAGTCCGGTGCCAGCACGGCGGACCTGCAGACCGGTGACAAGCTCACCGTCAACCAGTTGCTGTACGGGTTGATGCTGCCGTCGGGCTGCGACGCGGCGATGGCGCTGGCCGACACGTTCGGCACCGGCGACACCACCGACGAGCGGACCAAGTCGTTCATCTCCAAGATGAACGAGAAGGCGCAGGACTTGGGGCTGACCAACACCAGGTACGACTCCTTCGACGGTGTCTCGGCCGACGCCGACAACTATTCGACGCCCCACGACCTGGCGCAGCTGACCCGGCGTGCCATGGACAACGCGACGTTCGACACGGTTGTCAAGTCGGTGTCCACCAAGCAGGAGGCACCGGCGGCCAACGGCCGCACCCGGTACTACTCCTGGGACAACACCAACCAGTTGCTGGGTTCGTACCAGGGCGCGATCGGCGTCAAGACCGGGACCACCACCCCTGCCGGTCCCTGCCTGGTGTTCGCCGCCAAGCGCGGCGACAAGACGGTCGTGGGAGTCATCCTCAACGACGCGGACCGTTACCCGGACGCCAAGAAGATGCTCGACTGGACGTACGACACCACCACCGAGGTGAAGTGGCGCCAGCTTCCCAAGGACGCTCAGCGGGACTGATCCACGAGCCGTGAGGTGACAGCGCGGTGCCCCGGCCGGACTCGTTCCGGCCGGGGCACCGGTGCTCGGGAAGGAAATCCACACCTGCGAACGATGGACTTCGATCGGGTGATGTAGCGGATACACACATCACAGGAACCCGGCGCGGCCGAAGAATGACTCCGGGTCAGGCGGCGCACAAAGGGGAGTTCCACGAGGACGATGCCCGCGGGTGGGGACATCACGGTTGACTGGGTCAGTACGTCCTCACCGGACTCCCGGGCCACCCCCTCGTGGTGGTCGCCGAGACCTACCGCGGCAACGGCGGCGCGCTGGACAGCGGCGGCGCCCCCGGGGCCGCGGGTTCGTACGGCGCCACCGGCCCGTCCGGTGTCGGCTACAACGGTATGGACGGCGGTTCCGGTGGGCCGGGTGGCACCGGGGGCGTCGGCGGCCCGGCCGCGGAGATCGTGGTCGAGACGGTCGCGTACACGGGCCTGTGGCTCGACGGGGCGGGCGGAGCGCCCGGCGCCGCCGGGTTCGGCGGCAGGGGCGGCACCGGAGGCAGGCACGGCGGCGAGAACGGGCCCGCCGGGCCACCCGGCAGCACCGGGTCCGCGGCCGGTCCGGGGGTGGAGCCCCGGCTCCTGGTGCACTCCGACGCCGACTGGTGGGGCGTGGTGTGGTCGCGCCTGGGCGGGCGCGCGGCGGAGTGGGCCCACTACCGGACGGCGGTGGGCGAGTTCCTCTTCCGCTCCTACGCCCCGGGGTTGCCGGAGCGGAGCGGCCACCGGGACACCGCGGCCCATGAGTTCGACCGGGCCCTCGCGCTCGACCCGGGGCAGGAGCGGGCCGCCGAGCTGTCGCGGTACATCGCGACCAACCTCGCGCCCATCGGCCAGCCGTACAACCTCGCGCCGTGCGGAGGCCCTGGCCCCGGCCGAGCAGGCGGTGGCGCTGTACGAGGAGCTCGGCGCGGCCGACCCCGGCAAGTACGCCTCCGAGACCGAGGCGGCCAGGAAGCCGAGGGATTCGCTGCGGTCCGGATGAGACGGTCAAGGATCCGGCACCTTCGCTCAAGCCCACGTTTCCCGGGAGTACGGAAGCGAAGGTGGGGAAGGCGATGATCGGGAGAGCCGAGGGTCAGGGGCGGGCGCACCACAGGGAACGGACGCCCGCCCCTGAAGGCGTCTTCGTTCCCTGAGTCCTCATCGTTCCCCGGGGCGCCTTTGTCCCTGGAGGTCCTCGCCCCTTGGGGGCTTCGTCTCTGAGGGGGCTCTGAGGGGGCTCTGAGGGGTCTTCGTCTCTGAGGGGCCTTCGTCCCGTTCACCCGGCCTCTGTACCGGGCCTCGAGCGCAACTCGGCAGTCTGTGAGGACAGTTGGGGCAGCGGCCCCGCCGTCCTCGAACGGAGTCGATCATGGCCTTCACCCTCGACCCTGAGCTCGCCGCGGTTCTCCAGGCCCTCGCCGAACAGAGCGACCCCACTCCCCCGCCCGAGCGCGACGACTGGCGGACGCTGCGCGCCCGGGGCACGGCCTCGATGCGGTGGATGGCCTCACTCCTCCCGGCGTACCCCTCCGGCTATCCGCTGGTGAAGGCGTCCTCGCACAAGGTGCGCTCCGCGGACGGGGCGGAGATCCTCGTCCGCTGGTACGAGAGGGCCGAATCCGCGCCGGGTTCCGCGGTCGTCTACGTCCATGGCGGAGGGATGATCTCCGGCAGTGTCGACCTCTATGACTCCGTGGTCGCCGGGTATGTCCAGACCACCGGGGTGCCGTTCCTGTCCGTGGACTACCGCCTGGCCCCCGACGCGGGCACCGGCGCCGGCCCCGTGGAGGATGTGTTCGCCGCGCTGAGCTGGCTGGGCGACCAGGCGCCCGAGTTGAGGGTCGATTCCCGCCGTATCGCCGTCATGGGCGACAGCGCCGGGGGCGGGCTCGCCGCCGGAGTGGCGATCCTCGCCCGCGACCGGGGCGTTCCGCTCGCCCACCAGGCCCTGCTGTATCCCATGCTGGACGACCGCACTCTCACCCCGGATCCCCGGCTGACCCCGTATGTGGCCTGGACCTGGGACGACAACTGGACCGGCTGGCACGCCCTGCTGGGCGCGGCGTTCGGCACCGACGACGTCCCGCCGCAGGTGGCGCCCGCGCGCGTGGCCACCGTGGAGGGTCTGGCACCGGCCTATGTCGAGGTCGGAGAGCTCGACATCTTCCGCGCCGAGGCCGTCACCTACGCCCAGCGGCTCGCCGACGCCGACATCCCCACCGAGTTGCATCTGCACAGCGGGGCCATCCATGAGTACGACCGCCTCGCCCCCACCTCCCGGCTCGCCCGCCGGGCCATGGAGGACCGCAGGCGGGTGATCTCCTCGCTGTGAGGGTCCCTCATGGGAGAGTCCGTCATGAGAGAGCCCCGCATGGGAGAGCCCCGCATGGGAGAGCCCCGCATGGGAGAGCCCGTCATGCGCCGGAGCGGGGGTCCGGCACCACCGCTCGCCCGCCCGCGTCCATCGCGTCGGTCCGCCGGGCCGCGGCACTCTCCCGCAGCGAGCCGAGGAACGCCCCGGCGGCGGGGGTGAGGGCATGGTCGGCCATGCGCACGAGCAGGATCCGGCGCACCGGCGCGGGCGGCCGCAGGGGCAGCACACTGACGCCCGGACGGATGCCCTCCAGGGCCAGGGTCGGGGCCAGCGCCACGCCCAGACCGGCGGCCACCATGGCCTGCGCCTCCTGGTAGTCATGCGCCTCGTAGGCGATCTGCGGCTCGAAGCCGACCGCCCGGCAGCTGCGCACCAGCGCCTCCGCCACCGGATGGCGGTCGGCACGGGTGATCCACGAATCGTCGGCGAGATCGGCGAGCGTGGCGTCGGTACGGGTGGCCAGCGGGTGGCGGTCGCCGACGAGGAGTGCGGGCGGATCGTCGAGGAGCGGGGTGATGTCCACGTCCTCGCGGTCGATGCGGCACCAGTCGTAGTCCCACATCAGCGACATCTCGATCTCCCGGTTCTCCAGCATCGACCACAGGCCGGCGATACGGGCGCTGCGCACGGTCAGCCGTACGTCCGGGTGGGTGTCGCGGAAGGCGATGACGGCGGGCGGCAGCAGCGAGGCGCCGACGGTGGGGAAGGTGCCGATGCGCAGGGTGCCCGCGCGGAGCCCCGCGAAGTCGGCGAGCTCACTCTCCGCGGCCTTCAGCTCGCGGGCGATGCGCTCCCCCCGGTCGGCCAGGGCGCGCCCGGCGTCGGTGAGGGTGACACCCCGTGCATGGCGCTCGAGCAGCGGCTGCCCGGCCTCCGTCTCCAATCGGCTGACCTGCTGGGACACCGCTGATGGCGTGTAGTTCAGGGCGCGGGCGGTGGCCGTCACCGAGCCGCGCCTGGCCACCTCGGCGAAGAGCAGAATGCGCCGGACGTCCAGCACGGCATCACCTCAAGCCTTCAGTTCTGCTTAATACCCCTGCAGATTTCCGAGATTGTACTTCACGCTGCGGTAACACACCGTAGATGCCACCGCCCACGGAGGAGCCGTCGGCGGGGTGTCGATTCCACGGCCATGGGGAGTCCGTTGTGTTGCGTCTGCAGGGCGAGATGATCCGCGGGGGTACCAGCAAGTGCTGGATCTTCGACCACCACGAGGTGGTGGCCACCGGAGTGGATGCCGACACCCTGCTGCTCGCCGCCTTCAACGCGGCCGACCCCCGCCAGATCGACGGGGTGGGCGGCGCCTCGTCCACCACCTCCAAGGCCGCGATCGTCCAGCTGTCGGACGTGGCGGGCGTGGATGTCTCCTACGCCTTCGCGCAGGTGGGCATCGGCGACGAGCGGGTGGAGTGGACCAGCAACTGCGGCAACTGTGCCACCGCGGTCGCGCTGTACGCCGTCCACCGCGGCCTGGTGCCGATCACCTCGGACACCACCACCGTCCGCATGCTCAACGTGAACACCGGGGCCCGCCTCACCGGCACCATCCCCACCCCCGGCCTGATCGCGCCCGACGAGGGCACCGCCGTGGTGCCCGGCACCGACGCGCTCGGGGTGCCGGTCCTGCTGGGGTTCCAGGACCCCGCGGGGTCGACCACCGGCCGCCCCCTGCCCACCGGCCGCCCCCTGGACACCCTGACCGGGCCGGACGGCCCCGTCGAAGCCTCCCTCGTGGACGCGGGCGCGCCCGCCGCGCTCTTCGACGCCAAGGCGTTCGGCCTCGACGGCTCCGAGTCCCTGACCGCGTTCGCCACCGTGGTGCCCGCGCTCACCGTGCTGCGCCGCAAGGCGGCGCTCGCGATGGGGCTGGTCCGCGAGGACGCGCCGGTCAGCCACGCGGTGCCCAAGGTCGGTGTCGTCGGCGGCCCCGTAACATATCGCACCACTCACGGTCACCTGGTCACTCAGGACCAGTACGACGTGGCCGTACGCATGGTCTCCATGCACGCCCCGCATCCGGCGATCGGCCTCACCTCCGCCGTCGCCCTGGCGACGGCCGCCGCGACCCCCGGCACCCTCGCCCACCGCGTCACGCGGCAGACCGCCGACGGCACGCTGCGGCTGGGCACCCCCGCGGGCGTCATCACCGCCCGAGCCGTCCCCGCACCGGACGGCGCGTCCCCCACGGTGCTCCTGCACCGCGCCGCCCGGCGCATCGCCCGAGCCGAACTTCTCGTTCCCGTCCCGGAAGGACGCCCCGTATGAGCCGCAACGTCGCAGCGCCGGGCACCGTCGCCGCCCCCGACCGGCCAGGCCGCATCCGCCTGCTGCTGTCCCGCCTCTATGTCCAGTGCCTGCTCGCGGTCCTCGCCGGGGTCGTGGTCGGTTCGCTGTGGCCCTCCTTCGGGGCGGAGCTGAAACCGCTGGGAGACGGTTTCGTGGCGCTGGTGCGGATGATGATCGCGCCGATCATCTTCTGTACGGTCGTCCACGGCATCGCCGCCATGAGCGACCGCAGAACGGTCGGCCGGGTGAGCCTCAAGGCCCTGGTCTACTTCGAGATCCTGACCACCATCGCCCTGGTCATCGGGCTGGTCGTGGTCAATGTCGTACGGCCCGGCAGCGGACTGCACGTCGATGTCTCCACCCTCAGCACCGACAGCCTCCCGGCGGAGGCGACCCAGGCCCATGAGAGCTTCGCGGACTTCGTCCTCAGCACCATCCCGGACACCCTCGTCTCCGCGCTGACCGGCGAGGAGATCCTGCCGGTGCTGTTCGTGGCGGTTCTGTTCGGCTTCGGTCTGCAGGCCAGTGGCGAGGCCGGGGCGGGTATCGCCGCGGGTGTCGAGAAGCTCTCCACGGTGCTGTTCCGGCTCATCCGCTGGATCATGCGGCTGGCCCCGGTCGGCGCCTTCGGCTCGATGGCCTTCACCATCGGCAACTACGGCCTGGGCACCCTGCGCCATCTGGCCCTGCTGGTCGGCTCGTTCTGGCTGACCGCCCTCTTCTTCGTCCTGGTGGTCCTCGGCTCGGTGATGCGCCTGGGCGGTCTGCGCCTGCTGCCGTTCCTCCGCTACATCAAGGAGGAGCTGCTGATCGTGCTCGGCACCTCGTCCACCGAACCGGTGCTGCCGCGCATGATGGCCAAGCTGGAGCACGCGGGCGCCTCGAAGCCGGTCGTGGGCATCACGCTGCCCGCCGGGTACTCCTTCAACCTCGACGGAACGGCCATCTACCTCACCATGGGGTCGGTTTTCCTCGCCCAGGCGGTGGGGGTGGACCTCAGCCTCACCCAGCAGCTGACCATGCTCGCCGTCATGCTGCTCACCTCCAAGGGCGCGGCGGGGGTGACCGGTTCGGGCTTCGTCGCCCTGGCCGCCACGCTCAGCGCCGTCCCCCACGTCCCGGTGGCGGCCCTCGCGCTGATCTTCGGCATCGACCGCTTCATGTCCGAGGCGCGGGCCCTGACCAGCCTGGTGGGCAATGGTGTCGCCACGTTGGCCGTGGCCCGCTGGGAGGGGCAGCTGGACGAGGCCCGGACCCGGGCGGTGCTCCGTGGTGACCTGCCCTTCAACCCCGATGACACGGCCACCGACGGCCTCGCTCCCAAGGAGCCGGCGGGATCGCCCCGCGAACCCGTCCCCGCCATCGGCTGACCGCACCCGCGACGCGGCGATCCGCTCGGGCCGAAGCGAACGCTTCGGCCCGAGCGTCGCTCGTCGGCCCGCCGACTTCCGTTGCACACGGGTAAACCCAGCAGTGCCATATGTGCAATTGCCGTCATCGACGAGGGTGCCTACGGTCGAGACACAGACGGCGAAGCACACGCCAAGCCTCCCCCCTCTCACCGTTCACGGGAGCACTCATGTCCACTTCCACCGGCACCACCACCTCCGAAGCCGGCCTCGACGCCGCGTTGCTCACCCGGGTCACCGCCGCCGTCCGCACCGCCGGTGACGTGCTGCGGGAGCGCCACACCCCACATGCCCGCGGGGTGGAACTCGACGAGATCGTGGCGGAGATCCACGCCAACGACGACGCGGTGCTCGACGTTCTGAGGGAGCCGCTGATGGCCGCCAGGCCGGGTGCGCGCTGGGCCGAGGACGAACTGGAGGGCGGCGCGCTGCCGCCGGGCGAGTGGTGGATCGTCGACCCGGCCGAGGGCAACATCAACCATGTGCACGGCATGTCCGACTGGGCCGTGACCGCCACCCTGGTCCGCGACAACCACCCGGTGCTCACCGTCGTCCACCTGCCGCTGACCGGCGACTGGTACACCGCGGTGGCCGGTCACGGCGCCCGGCTGAACGGCGCGCCCCTGCGGGTGTCGGCCAAGTCGGACCTGGGCGCGGCCCTGGTGAGCACGGGCCAGGCCCGGCCGGGCGAGGACGAGCGCACCTTCCACCGGATCGGCGCGTCGGTCACCCGGATGCTGATCCACGGCCTCGTCGTCCGGGTCTCCGTGCCCGCCACCCTCCAGCTGATCCATGTGGCCGCCGGGCGCATGGACGCGTTCTGGCAGTTCTCCAATGTGCGCTCGGGTCTGGTGGCGGGCGCCCTGCTGGTCGCCGAGGCCGGTGGCACCGTCACCGACACCCGGGGCAATCCCTGGGACCTGACCGGCGGTGACTTCCTGGCCACCGCTCCCGGCATCCACGCCGAGGCCGTCTCCGTCCTGTCCCCCATCGGCTGACCGCCCACCCCGGCAAGGAGTTCATCCACATGACCAGCATCGGCATCCTCGGCTCCGGACGCGTCGGCAGCGGCCTCGCCCGCGCACTCGCCGCCGCCGGCCACCAGATCACCCTCGGCCACCGGCAGCCGCCCCGGGAGACCCCGGCCGACCGGACCGGCGCCGCCCCGGAGATGCGCCACGCCGACCAGCGCACCACCGCCGCCACCACCGACATCGTCATCAACGCCACCCCGGGCGACACCGCCCTGGAACGCCTCTCCGCCCTGCGCACCGAGCTGGCGGGCAAGATCCTCGTCGATGTCTCCAACGCCACCCGGCACACGCCCGACGGGCTCCCCTCGGACCTGTGCTACCCCGGCGGCAGCCTGGCCGAGCTGCTCCAGCGGGCCCTGCCCGCGACCCGGGTGATCAAGACCCTCAACACCATGCTCTTCCCGGTCATGACGGCCCCGGCCGAGCTGTCCACCCCGCCCACCGCCTATCTCTCCGGAGACGACGCGGAGGCCAAGGCCGGCACCGCGGACCTCCTCGCCGGCCTCGGCTGGAAGCCCGAGTGGATCGAGGACCTCGGCGACATCACCACCGCCCGTGCCACCGAAGCCCTGGTGCTGCTGGTTCCCCATGTGCTGCGCCGCCATGGATTCCGGCCGTTCGCCGTCTCCCTGGCCCGCTGACCGCCCCGTACCTCCGGCACCGCGGGGACGTGTCGTACCACACGCCATGAAACATGCCCTTGCGCATCGATAGAACCTCGGGCCAGCATCGTTCGTCTTCTCTTCCGAACAGCCGCCGGACGAAGGACGCGCATGACAGGCAGAGACGGGGAGACGACGGGGAGCGCCACCGCGGAAGGGACGGACGCGGGGCGGCAGCGCAAGGGGCGCCGCCCGCTGCGGATCGCCCTGGTGATCGTGGCGTCGTTCCTCGTGCTGCTCGGCGGCGGAGTGGGCTGGCTCTACTTCAAGCTGAACGGGAACATCACCACCTTCGGGGCGGACGGCCTCTCCGACAACCGGCCGGAGGGGAACGCCGCCGGTCAGAACGTGCTGGTCATCGGCTCGGACTCCCGGTCGGGCGACAACGGCAAGCTGGGCGGCGGCACCGGAGACGTGGGCCGCTCGGACACCGCCCTGCTGCTGCACGTCTACGCCGATGGCAAGCACGCGGTCGGGGTGTCGATACCCCGCGACACCCTGGTCGACATCCCGCCGTGCCGGCTGCCGGACGGCAAGTGGACCAGGACACAGCGGAACGCCATGTTCAACTCGGCGTTCTCCGTGGGCGAGACCGTCCAGGGCAATCCGGCCTGCACCCAGAACACGGTCGAGAAGCTGACCGGGCTGCGCATGGACCACACCGTCGTCATCGACTTCGAGGGCTTCTCCCGGATGACCTCCGCGGTCGGCGGGGTCCAGGTGTGCGTGCCCCAGGACGTCTACGAACGCGATCTGAGCCCCAGCCGGCCCACCCGTGGCAAGCGCATCTTCAGCAAGGGGGTCCAGACGGTCTCCGGCCAGAAGGCGCTGGACTACGTGCGCATCCGCCACGGGATCGGAGACGGCTCCGACATCGGGCGCATCCGGCGGCAGCAGGCGTTCATCTCCGCCCTGCTCAAGAAGGTGAAGAGCCGGGGAATCGACCCGACCACGCTCTATCCGCTGGCGGACGCGGCCACCAAGTCCATGACCGTGGACCCGGGGCTCGGCTCCGCGAAGAAGCTGATGTCCTTCGCCATGTCTATGAAGAACATCGATCTGCACAACACCAAGTTCGTCACCATCCCCTGGCGCTACCAGGGCGAACGTGTCGCCATCGTCCAGCCCGACGCCGACGAGCTGTGGGCGGACATCAGGGCCGACCGCACCATCGACGGGAAGGCGGCCGGAGGGAAGAAGGACGAGCCCCGGGCCCCCGCCACGCCGAGTGCCACGTCCACCGTGTCGGGCGCGGGCATCAGCGTCGCCGTCTACAACGGCACCACCACCTCGGGCCTCGCCGCACGCGCCGCGGACACGCTCAGGACGCATGGTTTCACCGTGACCGGCGCCACGAACGCCGACAGCCAGGACCACGCCACCACCGTGGTCGGCTACGGCCCCGGTGAGCGGGACCGGGCCCAGACGGTGGCCCGGCTCTTCCCCGGCGCCGGACTGCGCCCCGCCACCACCCCGGGCATCAGCCTCACCCTGGGACGTACCTACCTCACCGAGCCCACCCCCGACGCCTCCACGCCCTCTGCACCCTCCGCACCCTCCACGCCGTCCTCCCACGTGGCCGACGACGCCCGCTCCGCCGACGACGACCCCTGCTCCAATCTGTCCTACGGCTGACCGAATCCCCCCACAGCCCTCACATCCGGTTCAGGCATGGCGCACCACTCCCCGGGCATCAGGAAGATCAAGCCGCTCGCAACCACCGCCGAGCGGACGGCGTCTTCGTTGACGCCCGTACACCTGCGCAATCGACTGAACACGTCATCGACCGGGCTCACTCACCCCGGCACGGCACGACAGCACAACAGCACGACGAAGGGGACGAACAACGTGGGTATCGTGAGCTGGATCATCCTCGGCCTGCTGGCCGGAGTCATCGCCAAGATCCTCCTCCCCGGGCGTGACCCGGGCGGGCTGGTCGGCACCACGGTCACCGGCATCGCGGGAGCGTTCGTGGGCGGCTGGATCTCCGCGAAGTTCTTCGACCGCCCGGTCCAGAAGGATTTCTTCGACCCCGCCACCTGGGGCGCGGCGATCGGTGGCGCCTTCGTTCTCCTCGTCGTGTACCGCCTGTTGTTCGGCAATTCACGTAACTGACGGCACGGACGGCGCGATACACACCGACGGCGCGGAACCCGGTCCGGCGCCGGCGCGTCACAGAGGCGGTACGGACTCCCCCCACACACACCTCGCAGCTTCACCGTCGCCGTCTGTTCCTGGGGGAATCATGCACACGCGTCGCACACGCACGCTCAACGCGTCCATCACGCTCATCCTGTTCGCCGCCACGGCCGGTGCCCTCACCGGCTGTGGCGGCGGCACGGTGAAGGGCGGGGCGGCCGAGCACACGGAGCCGGAATCCCGGGCGCGGCTGGTGGCCGACGCCTGGGACGGCTCCCGGGCCGCCGAGGCGTGGCGCAGGGGCTACTTCCCGATGGGGGACGCGGTCCAGCTCCCCGCGAACGGCTTCCGCACCCGAGCCGACCGGCGCGCCTACGCCACGCAGAACTTCGTTCTGCGTGGCGGACTCCCCGCCACCCCGCGCGAGGGCGGGCAGGTGCGGTGGCGGAGCGGGGGCTCGCTGACGCTCCCGCTGATGGGCGCGCGAACGGCGTACGAGAACGTGGCCCGCGGCCGCAACGACGGCCCGCACCTCACCGTGACCGGCGCGAGGATGGGCGAGATGACCATGGCCACCAGCCGCGGCCCGGCGACCGTACCGGCCTGGCTGTTCTCCCTGGAGGGCTATGCCACCCCGCTCAAACGGGCCGCGCTCGGCCCGTCGAGGCTCCCCCAGCCGCCGATCGAGCCCACCCGCGCTGGGTCTCCTCATGGGCCCGCGCCACTGAAGCTGGTCGAGGTGGCCGGGGACGGCCGGTCCATCACCGTGCGGGCCGGCCACGGATCCTGCGACGACGGCCCGGCGGTGGACGTCCTGGAGACGGGCGGCAGCGTGGTGCTGTCCGGCTCCGTCGTGGGGGCCGAGGACGGTCCCTGTACCGCCGAGCTGTTGACCGAGGACGTGACGGTGAAGCTGAAGCGGCCGGTCGGCGACCGTGTGCTCCTGGACGAGCTCACCGGCCGGCCGGTGCCGTACGGGGAGCGGAACGAGCCCTCGCCGAGCTGGAGCTAGGGCCTGTCCGGGGTTGTGATCTGGATCACAACCCCGGACAGGCCCTAGGAGCGACCGGGAACACGGGTGACCGCACGCCACGCCATCACGGTGCCACCGCACCCGCGAGCCCGCGGATCGTACGGGCGGAGGGGGATCCGGGGTCGGCCGTGATCAGGACCACCTCCTGGTCGTCCTCGGGGACGAGCAGGACGTCGCAGTTCAGCCGGAGTGGCCCGGCCGTGGGGTGGTCGACGGTCTTGGTCCGGTGACCGGGGGCGTGGACCGGACGCTCCTCCCAGATCTGCCGGAACTCCTCGCTGCCGGTGCGCAGTTCGCCCAGCAGCGCGGTGAGCGCCGGGTCGCGGGGGTAGCGGTCGGCGGCCCGGCGCAGCCGGGCGACCACGATGTGCCCGAACTCCTCGGCGCTGGAGCTCTCGTACGCGTGGCCCCGGCCGAGGAAACGGCGGCGGGCGAGGTTGCCGTGCGCCCCGAGGTCGTCGCCGAGCAGGGCCTGCGCCAGCGGGTTCCAGGCGACCACGTCGTAGGCGGCGTCGGTGACGATCGCCGCGGTGTCGGGCAGCCGCCGCAGCATCTGGGCCACATGCGGGCGCACCCGCCGCACCGCCCGGGTGCCCGGGGGTGCGCTCGTCCCCGCGAGCCGGAACAGATGGCTGCGCTCGGCGGGCGCGAGCCGCAGCGCCGCCGCCAGCCCGTCCAGGATGCGCGCCGAGGGCCGGGGGCCACGGGCCTGCTCCAGCCGGGTGTAGTAGTCGGCCGACATATGGGCCAGCTCCGCCACCTCCTCGCGCCGCAGCCCGGGCGTACGGCGGTGGGGGTCGGCGGGCAGGCCGATGTCCTGGGGACGCAGCCCCTCACGGCGGTCCCGCAGGAAGCGGGCCAGCTCGTGCCTCGCCATGCTGCCTCCTTCGGCTGACCGGTACTGCCTGGGACAGGTTGTCCCTGGCAGGGTGAACGTGGCCGGGGAACCATTGGTGCCATGAACGATCGCACAGCACTGGTCACCGGTGCCAACAAGGGCATCGGCAAGGAAATCGCACGCCAGCTCGCCGCCGAGGGGCTCACCGTGTACGTGGGCTCGCGCGACGCCGAGCGGGGGCGGCGGGCCGTCGAGGAGATCGGCGGCGACGCCCGGCCGATGGTGCTCGACGTGACCGACGCGGACAGCATCGCCACGGCCGCGGCCCGGCTGGACCGGCTGGACATCCTGGTCAACAACGCGGGCATCATGGTGGGCGGCTCCACGGCGCCCGAGGCGGATCTCGAGGACTTCCGCCGGACCTATGAGACCAACGTCTTCGGTGTGCTCGCCGTCACCAACGCCTTCCTCCCGGCCCTGCGCCGCTCGGACGCGCCCCGGATCGTCAATGTCTCCAGCGGCACCGGCTCGCTGACCTGGAGCGCGGACCCGGAGCACCAGTTCGCCGTGTCCGCCGGGTCGGGCGCGGCCTATCGCTCCTCCAAGACGGCCCTGAACGCCCTGACCCTCTACACCGCGCAGGCCCTGGCCTCCGAGGGCTTCAAGGTCAACGCCCTGGCCCCGGGGCTGCGCAGGACCGATCTGAACGCCCGCGCCGCCGGGAGCGACGGGGATCCGGCCGAGGGGGCGGCGGGCGCGGGCCGGCTCGCCCTCCTCCCGGACACCGGGCCCACCGGCGGGTTCTTCTCCTGGGACGGCACTCCGGCCCCCTGGTAGACACGGGCCGTGCGGTGGTCCTCCGCGCCGTGGCCCGGTGTCCCCGCCCGCTCCCCGCCGACCGTGTCAGTCGGCGGAGAGCTGGGTGTTCGGGACTCGCCAGGCGGCGATCACGAAGGCGATCAGGCCCACCGCGGCCCCGGTGAGGAAGACCACGCGCATGGCGCTGACATAGCCCTCCAGGAACGGCTGCGCCACGGCCGGGTCGAGGTGGTGGAGGAAGGCCGAGTCCTCCAGGTTCACCCCGCCGTCGGGCCGTACGACGCCCTTCAGCGCCTCCGCGTTCGCCGGTTCCCCGGCCAGCCCGCGGAACGAGGCGTCCTCGGAGGCCACCGCAAGGCGGTCGCTGATCCGCGTACCGGCCAGGGAGAAGAGGATGGACAGGAAGGCGGCGGCGCCCACCGTACCGCCGTTGGACCGGAAGAAGTTCACCGACGCGGTGGCCGCCCCCATGTCCCGCCCCGGCACCTCGGACTGGGCGAGCGTGGTGATGGTCTGCATCGCCGCGCCGAGGCCCGCCCCCATGAACACCATGCCGATGGCCACGTACCACAGCGGGCTGTCGTCCCGCAGCGTGGCGAACACCAGCATGGCGACGGTGAGGGAGCCGACGCCCGCCGCCAGATGGATTTTGAACCGGCCCGTCCGTGACATCAGCCGGCCCACCACCAGGGTCACCGTGACATTCGCCGCCATGGTGGGCAGCGTGGCCAGGCCCGCCCCCATCGGGCTCATGCCCTTCGCCAGCTGCAGATACAGCGGAAGGGTCGTCATGGCGCCGAACATGGTGATGCCCACGGTGAAGTGCAGCACGGTGCCCAGCCGGAACGCGCGGATGCGGAACAGCCTGACCGGCAGCAGCGCGGCGTCCCCCATCCGCCGCTCCAGCAGGACGAAGGAGATCAGCCCGACCACTCCCACCGCGTACATCGCCAGCGCCCGGGGCGAGGCCCAGCCCCAGCTCCGCCCCTGTTCGGCCACGACGAGCAGCGGCACGATGCCGACCGTCAGGGTGAGCGCCCCGCCGTAGTCCAGCCGGTGCCGTACGGGCTGGTGGGGTATGTGCAGCACGCGCAGGATCACCACGATGGCGAGGGCCGCCAGCGGCACGTTGACCAGGAAGATCCAGCGCCATCCGTCGATCCCCAGCAGCGTGGCGCGCCCGGCGAACACCCCGCCCACCAGGGGGCCGATGACACTGGACCCGGCGAACACCGCCGTGATGTAGCCCTGGTAGCGGCCGCGCTCCCGTGGCGAGGTGATGTCGGCGATGATCGTCATGGCGAGGGACATCAGCCCGCCACCGCCGAGGCCCTGCACCGCCCGGAAGGCCGCGAGCTGGTGGATGGACGTGGCGAATCCGCACAGCAGCGACCCGAAGGTGAACAGCACGATCGCCGACAGATAGACCGGCCGGCGGCCGTAGATGTCGGAGAGCTTTCCGTACAGCGGGGTGACGATGGTGCCGGTGACGAGATAGGCGGTGGTCACCCACGCCTGGGCGGTGAGTCCGTGCAGATCGTCGGCGATGGTGCGCAGCGCCGAGGAGACCACGGTCTGGTCCAGCGCGGCGAGGAACATGCCGAGCACCAGCCCGGACAGCACGGTGACGACCTGGCGGTGGGTCAGCCGGGCGGGGGTCTGGGGCTCGGTGGGCTCGGTGGGTTCGGTGGTGGTGGATGAGGACGACATACGTACCTGCGAACCTTCTCTGCCGCGCGTGGGGGACGTAGCGGGGGCTGGAAACCCGCGGGGAAGAGCGGGGTCCGGAGCCCGGCGCCGGGGACCCGGGCTCCGGCGTCGGGGTGTTATCCGGCGAGCTTCTCCAGGTCGGGGACGGCGCTGTCGATCTCCGGCAGCGCCAGCATCTCCAGCCGCGCCCGGCGGGCCCTGGCGCGGCAGCCGTCGTCGGCCAGCACCGCACGGCAGACGGCGGTGATGCCGTCCGGTGTGGGGTCGGTGATGTGGCGGCCGAGGCCGAGTTCCTCGACCCGCTGTGCGTTGCCGGGCTGGTCGCCGAACTGGGGCAGCACCGCCATCGGTGTCGCCGTGCGCATCGATTCGCGGACGCTGTTGAAGCCGCCGTGGGTGAGGAAGAGGTCCACGGACTCCAGCAACAGGGGCTGTGGCACCCGATCGGTGATGTGCACATGCGGTGGCACCCCGTCGGTGTCCACGGGGATGCCGGAGGTGGAGAGGACGACGGTGCACTCCTCCAGCCGCGACACGGCCTTGATCATGGCTCGCAGGGTGTCCACCGGATCCGGCATCGGCAGGGGCGACTCGTGGGCGTCCGCTTCGCCGCTGTCGCGGAGCGTGGGGATCGCGGTGCCGATGGCGGCGAACATCAGGGGCCGGTCGGTGGGCAGTTCGGCGATCCAGCGGGGCAGCGCCGCGCCCCGCTCCACGTCCACCGTCTGCCGGTAGGACCAGGAGGCCGGCAGATGGCGGGCGAAGGAGAAGGCTGGTGGCACGTAGTCGATGCGCCCGTGCGGGATGAGTGACAGCGGGTCCTCGAGGGCGGCCAGCCCGTGCTGCTTCCGCAGGGCGTTGAGGCCCGGCAGGGTCTCGACCGGGTCGAAGATGTTGGCGGCCCCGGAGGGGGTGGACAGCTGGGGTATGCCGAGGATTTCGGCGATGACGCAGGAGCCGAGGTCCATGCCGTCGCGCAGGATGAGGTCGGGGCGGAAGTCGTGTGCCACGGGGAGCACGGTGTCCAGCAGCATCCTGGCCATCGGACCGGACACGGCCTTGGTCATGAGGCGCAGCATATGTGCCGTCAGTTCCTCGCCCGCCAGGCCCGACGGACGGGTCTGCGGGTTCTCCTCGGCCAGTACGGGGCCGAGGAAGGAGGACGGGCTGAAGTCGCCGATGGCGTTGGTCACCCGCACCTCCTCCCGTTCGAAGACGGGGGTGAGGGCCGGGGTGGTGACCACCAGCACCTCATGGCCGGCGGCCGCGAGGGACCGGGCCAGCGGAAGCTGGGCCCGGCCGTGGGAGGGGCTGCCGAGCGTGGTGAACATGACCCGCAACGCAGGGGCCTTTCTGTGGGAAGGGTCTCGTACGGGAGAGATAAGGCGAGCGAGGTGGGGCGGTCAGCGCGCCATCGCGGGCGTGCGGCCGATGCCCTCGCAGGTGAGTCCGGCGCGGCGCAGCCGGTCCGGGTCCAGGAGGTTGCGGAAGTCGTAGACGACCGGGGCCGCGAGCAGTCCGGCGGCGCGCTCCCAGTCGAGGGCGCGGAACTCCGGCCACTCGGTGAGGACGAGACAAGCGCGTGCGCCCCGGAGGGCCTCCTCGGGGGTGTCCGCGAGGGTGAGCAGATCGCTGAGGTCGGGGCGGGTCTCGCTGAGCGCGGGGTCGTAGGCGTGGAGTTCGGCGCCCCGCTCCTTGAGCAGCCGGGCGATGGCCAGGGCCGGTGAGTCGCGCAGATCGGAGGTGCCCGCCTTGAAGGCCAGGCCCAGCACGGCCAGCCGTACGCCCCGCAGCGAGCCGTCGCCCGGGGTGCAGCCGGCCACCACGCGCTCGACGAGCCGCCGCTGGTGTTCGACGTTGGTCTCGATGGTGGCGCCCAGCAGCGGGAAGTCCACGCCCGACTCCTGGCAGATCGTCAGCAGGGCGTGGGTGTCCTTGGGCAGGCAGGAGCCGCCCCAGCCGGGGCCCGGCTTGAGGAAGGCCGAGCCGATGCGGGGGTCGTGGCCGATGCCCGTGAGCACCTCGTCCACATCGGCGCCGAAGTGCTCGCAGAGCGTGGCGAGGTTGTTGGCGAAGGAGAGCTTCATGGCCAGGAAGAAGTTGGCCGCGTACTTGGCGAGTTCGGCGCCCGCGGCGTCGGTGAGCACCAGCGGGGCGTCCAGCCCGGCGTACAGGTCCGCCACCCGCCGCGCCGCGTCCCGGTCCGCGGCGCCGACCACGATGCGGTCGGGATGGAGGAAGTCGCGCACCGCGTAACCCTCGCGGAGGAACTCCGGGTTGCTCACCACGGCCACGTCGGGGCGGTCCAGCAGCGCGGCCACGCGCTCGGCGGTGCCCACGGGCACGGTGGACTTGTTGACCACCACGCTGCCGCGCGGCAGCGCGTCACGGATCTGGTCCGCCACGGCCTCGACGGCGGCCAGGTCGGCGGCGCCGCCGACGCCCATCGGGGTCGGCAGACACAGGAACACCACATCGGCGTCGGCGACCGCGGCCCGGGTGTCGCGGATGAACGCGAGCCGCCCGGAGTCCAGTCCCTCCCGGACGAGTTCGGGCAGCCGGGGCTCGAGGATGTCGACCTGTCCGCGCCGGAGCCGTTCGACCTTCTGGTGGTCGGTGTCCGCGCACACCACTCGATGGCCGAGGGTGGCCAGACAGGCGCCGGTGGTCAGTCCGACGTAGCCGGTGCCCACCACCGCGACGCGTCGTATCTGCACAGGGGATCACCACTTCTGCTGGGGGTCAGATGCGGGCGCGTGGCAAGGGCGGCACAGGGGCCGCCCGGTCGGGATACGAGCAGGCCGGACACCGTCGTCCGGCCGGGACCGCGCGAGGCGGCGACCAAAGTCACCACGCGTTGACAAAACATAACGCGCCGACCCACAACGTGGTCAACAAGCGATGACAACAGTGGATGACTTCTGGACATGCGAGGCTGAACCGGCAGCATGTACGGCACGGTCCAGGCGGAGGTACGACAGGTGAACCGGGCAAGCGACTCACGAGGGTGCGACGACCACCCCCGCCGTGCCCGCAGATACGACGCGGCGGGCACGCGCAGCGCCCTCCTGGGAGCCGCCGCGCTGCGGTTCGCCAGGTACGGCTACGACGGCTGCAGCGTGCGCGACATCGCCAAGGACGCGGGGGTGGACGCCGCCCTGGTCTACCGCTATTTCGGCTCAAAGGAGGCGCTGTTCGACGCGGTTTCGACCAGCACCGGAATGTTCGAGCCGCTGCGCCATCTGCCGCTGGACGAGGTGTCGGCGTGGATCTGCGACGTGGTCTCCACCGGGCCCACCGAGGAGGAGGCCCCGCATCCACTGCTGACCAAGCTGCGCTCCTCCAGCCGCGAGGAGACCGTCGGGCAGCTCCGCAAGGAGATCACGGAGGTGTTCTCGGAGGGGTTCGCGCGGCGCCTGGAGGGCGAGGACGCCGAGCTGCGGGCCGAGTTGCTGGCGGCGTGGCTGATGGGCATCACCCTGCTCCGCCTCGCCATCCGCACACCCGCGCTGGCCGCCACGCCGGACGACACCCTGCTGCGGTTCCTCCGGGCGGGCATCGACCCGCTGCTGGACGCGGGCTGCCCCGGGGGCGGGAGCGAGGGCGGCTGATCTCTCCGCGCCCCGCCCCCCGGGCGGGGAAGCCCCCGGGGCGGCCCGGGGGAACTGGTGCGACCCCTAGACGTTCGGCACGCGCAGCTTGTCCCAGCTGGTCTTGCCGGGGGTGCCGTCCGCGTCATCGCTGGAGTAGCCCAGCTTGCGCTGCCAGGCCGCGTAGGACTTGCGGTCCGCCTCGGTCCACTCCGGGCCCGGACCCTCCTCGTAGCGCCCGCAGCCCTCGGCCACCAGCCGCTTCCCCATCGCCGTGATGATCTTGCTTTCGCGGCCGTTCCGGAAGAAGTCGGCGCCGGGAAACGGCTCGTGGGACGCCGGTGGTTTGGGGGCCGGGCCGTCCGGCTTGGCGCCGAGCCGCTTGGCGACGCGGGCGCGCATGGAGTCCATCGTGAAGCCGCGCGGGTCGACCTTGCCCGGCTGCCACTCCAGATGCCCGATCACCGAGCGCTGGGTCCAGCCGTGGGCGCGGCAGATGGCCGCGGACACCTTCTCGATCGCCAGCTTCTGCGCCTCCGGCCAAGGGTCCTCACCGTCGCCGAGGTTGATGCACTCGAAGCCGTAGAAGTGGCGGTTGCCGTCGGTGTCGGCCTCGTTGTCGGGCGGCAGCGCGGATTCGTCGACAACGGCTCTGAGCACATCGCTGTCGCCCAGGCCCGCGTGGTTGGCCCGGCCGTTGCCGACCAGGTGGACCGCGCCGGACTTGTCGATGACGCCGTGGCACAGCGGCCCCGGCAGTGCGGAGTGCCCCTCGTAGCACAGCTCCACGGAGGAGTCGGTGCCCTTGGTGACGGTGTGATGGATCATCACCCCGTTGACCGGCCCCCAGGGGCCCTTGCTGTTGCGGTTGTGAGTCCGCCAGTCGCGGTACTCATGGACTTCCAGTCCCTCGTCGCGAAGCGCCTTGAGCAGACGGTCGGCGGTGAGCGGCGTGGCCATGGTGATGTGCTCCTTAAGGATGAGGCATCGTGATGTACGGATGCCACGGGCACGGAACTCAATCGGTCCCGGACCGGGCCTACGCTTCGGGTTCGGCGTCCTCCCCGGCCCTGGTCCCGGCCGCCGCCTCCGCCTCCGCCGCGAGCGCCGACGCGTCCGCGGCCGGGGCGGGCACGGCCAGCGGACCGAACACCATCCGCAGATCCAGCTCCGCCTGCTCGGCGGTCACCCACGCCAGGGGCGCGTAGTGCGCCTGGATCCCGGCCGGGGCCTGGAGGAGCGGTTTGCGGGCCGCGTTCACCGGCCACTCGACGCCGCCCGTGGCGGTGCGGGCCGGGATCAGCCAGTGGTCGCCGGAGCGGTAGGCGCCGTCCGGGGCGAAGTACACCTCGACACCGTCCTCCAGCGGCAGCCAGCGGCCCTCCTCGACCTTGAGCGCACCGCGCTTCAGCCGCGCCGCCGCGCCCTTGCGGGGGCGCCGGGCGGTCTCGCGGTGGTCCCAGCGGCGCAGGAACGGCCGCAGCTCGGGGCGGCGTCCGACGCCCGGCTCGGGCTCACCGGACAGCCGCACCCGCCGCCCCGGCAGGTCGGCCTCCTCCACCCGCAGCAGCGGCAGCGGTTCGCCCCGGCTGGTGTAGGCGGTGTCCACGAACTCCACCAGGTCCCCGACGTTGAGGTCCAGCTTGTCGTCGCTGCCCAGGGACGCCAACTCCACCCAGGTGCCGTCGAGTTCATCGACCGGGAAGACCACCGAGCCGTTCTCCCGGGACCATTTGAAGGTGGCCTCCTTCGCCGTGCCACCCTCGTGGATCTCCACCCGGTACAGCTGGTTCTCCGGCCCCCGGTAGCGGGCGTCCGGGCGGATCAGGCAGGGGTCCTGGTCCGCGTGTTCCGGCCGCTCGGCGCGAGCCGCCAGCCGGGATCCCGGCGCCGTGGCCCTGCGCGCCCACGCCTCGAACGCCTTGCCGACCTGCTCCTTGCTCGCCCCTCCCGGGTTCTCCAGTTCCAGGGCCGCGCCCTCCACCGGCAGCACCTGCCAGACCACCTTGACCCGCGCCGCCGTGTCCGGCATCGCCGAGCCGAGGGCCACCTCGCGCAGCGCCGGGTCCTCGGCTGCGGTCACCGACCGCTCCCACACCTTCAGGGCGACCAGGAACGGACGCTGCTCCGGCAGCCGGTCGCCCGGCCGCTCCGGGTCCCGGTAGGCGTCCGGCTGGTCCCAGTAGGTCCAGGTGGCGGGCGGCTCGTCGGACGCGGGCGCGTCGGCCTCGCCCTCCTGGCCGGAGGCCCCGTCCGCCGCCTCGTCGTCGACCGCCACACCGGGCAGCGGCCGGGTCGCGTCACACAGGATGCCGTCCACGTAGTAGCGGCCGCCCTCGATGATCAGGTCGTCCAGATCGCGGCTGCCGCCCTTGAACCGGATGCGGAAACCGGCGTCCCCGGACGGGCCGCCGTGCTGTCCTATCAGGTCGGCGGCGAGCGTACGGGCGTGGTGGAGCTGGATCGCGGTCTGCTCGTTGGCGTCGGCGTCGAGCTGTACCCGGCCCTGCTGGGCGACGACGGCGGAGTAGCGCCGGTCGGGCCGGAAGGTGAGTCGGGAGAGATCGGCGTGCATGGCAGGGGTCCCCCTCGGAAGGTTCGGAAGTCTGGCGGGCGCGGCCCGGACCGGCGGGCGGGCTTCGGCGTGGCTGTCGGCAGGGGCGTCGGCTCATGTCACGGCGATGACTCCCGCGTCCGTGCCCGCCGGCGTGTACTCCGCGAGCCGCGCCCGCAGGCTGTCCTCGCGCTGCGGCCGGTACAGGTCGTGGAAGGCGCCCATCTCGGCGCCATCCTCGGCGCCCCGGCGGATCTCCTCCGCGCATCCGGCCGCCAACTGCCCGTACACCGGTGTGCCGTAGCGCTCGCCGCCGAACAGCGGCCGCACCCGCCACGCCTCCTCGGCCCCCACCAGATCCGGCTGGCAACGGTGGCGGCGCGGGGTGCGCGAGCCCGGCGGCACATAGCTGAACCGCAGACATCCGACACCCCGCCGGGCCACGTGCATCCGCCCGGTGAACAGGCTGTTCTCGCCGATCCGCACGGCGTGGGTGTGCACTTCGCCGATGACGGTGGTGCGGTGGGCGTGCAGTACGGCGTGGGCATGGCGGCGGTCCGGGGCGGACAGCGCCGGGCGGTCGTGTCCGGTGGCGTCCAGGATGGAGTCGCGGATGTGGAGGGCGAGCGGGTCGGTGCGCACCTCCTCGCCGATCACCTCGATGGTGCCGAGGACGCTCCGCTCGATCTGGACGCACGCGGTGGTGCGCTCCAGGACCAGGCTGGGCTCGTCGGGCGAGCGCGGCTCGCACTCCGGCTCCAGGGACCAGCCGGGGACGAGGGTGCAGTGGCGCAGCACCACGGCGCCGACCGGCCCGGTGACGTTGAGGCCGCGCCCGGCGATCAGCAGCCCGTCCAGCACGATGCGCGGCGCCTCGCCAGCGGTGTTCCCGTGCTCCTCCCGCGCCCGGATGTTGAGCGCGTCGGGGCGGTTGCTGTACCAGTCGAGCAGCCGGATCACCGGCCGGGTGCCCTCGGCGGCGCGCAGTTCGAGCCGGTCGCCCGGGTCCAGGTCGAAGTCCAGCTGCTCCTGGTAGGCGCCGCTGTGGGTGATCTCGATGATGCCCTCGGGGCCGCATCGCCCGCCCCGCCGGTCGTGCTGCCACCGCCGGTACGCGTCCATGATCCGCTGGTACGCGCACCCCGGCCCGACCCGGTAGACCTCCGCGGCCGGGGAGGTCTCGCGGTCGTCCCGGTCGTACTCCCCGCCGCCCATGTCCTCGGGGTACGCGTAGTGGTAGGTGACCCAGACGCCGTGGCGCGGCGCGGTGCGCGAGCCGAAGGCGATCCGGCCGAGTTCGGGGTCGATGACCACCTGGCCGCGCTTGGCGCGGTAGCGCCAGTCCGTCAGATCGGCCACCACGATGTCCGACGGCGGCACGGGCTCGTCGTGGCCGTCCCGCCGGATGGTGAAGCTCTTGCCGGGCCCGTAGTAGTCGAGGAGATGACTGGCGAGCCGACGGCGGCGGATGTACGCGGGCACATTGTCGACGGCGGCCGGGGGTCCCCCCGCCGAAGGTAGGGGGCGCGCGGCCGACGGCTCGGGTTCGGGGCGGGTCACCAGTGGGGTGTCATTGCCGAGGATCGAGAAGGTGTAGAGGTTGCGGGCCCGGTCGATGCAGTACGCGGGCGCCCTGGTCACGTGGTACGGCTTCAGCCGCCATACGAACAGCCCGACCCCGGCCGGGGTGTGGCCGCCCGGTCCGCGGCGGGAGCCCGCGCGCCGTACGTCCACCGAGCGCGCCAGCGTGCCGAACGGGCCGCCCGCCAGGTCCAGCGCCGCCCCGTCCCGCAGATCGGCGAGCCGGCCCCGGGAGGCCCTGCGCAGGTCCGCCGCCGCGCCACCGGTCCCGCCGTAGAGCTTGACCGGTTGCTGGTGCGCGGTGAGCCGGGAGAATTCGACGGCGCGGGCGGGCCATCCGGCCACCGACGCGGAGAGCTCCTCCAGCAGCGCGAGGGTGCCCTTGCGCCGCCGGTGGGCCACGGTGGCGGCCACGTCCCGGCGCGGTGCCAGCGCCTCGGCAAGCCGCGCCAGGGACGCGTCCGGCGGCCCGCCGCCGCGCAGTCCGGCGGCCGGCACCCGCTCGTAGCCGGGCAGCGGGCGGTAGCCCACCAGATCGCCCAGGTACGGCAGCACCCACGCGGTGGCGGTCTCCACGAACCAGTCGTCGTACTGGCCCGCCACCCCGTCGCGTACCCGATCGACCTGCTCGGCGATCACCGCGAGCAGGGCGCGCAGGGGCTCGCCCGCCTCGGCGTCCCTGAGACGATGCCACTGCGGAAGCAGCTCGGCGAGCCCGTCCGGCTCCCTGCTCATGAGGTGACCTCCGTAAGGATCAGCGTGTCCGGGACATCGGGTGAGAACATGGCGAGCCGCGCCGGGCGGATGCCGCGGAAGACGGACACCGAGCGACCCTTGGCGAGGCGGCGGGTGTCGGTGATGTCGGGGTTGAGGCGCAGCAGTTCGGCGAGCGGGATGCCGTGGCGTCCGGCGATGCCGGTGAGCGTCTCGCCGTCGGCGGCGGTGACCCGGTACGTGTCCTCGGCGTACTCGGCGAGCCGGGCGGGGACCACGGCGCCGGGCTCGGCCGGCCGGGCGGCCAGGTCGGCCAGATCGGCCAGGTCCCGCGGGGTGCCGGCGGCGGGGACGCCGGTGAAGGCATCCACGTCCACATAGTCCACTCCGGGCACCGACTGGGCGGTGGCCAGCACCTCGGAGAGCGCGGCGGGCTGCCCCAACTCGCGCCCCGGATAGCCCAGTTCGCGCAGCAGGGCCTGGCGCAGCCGGGGTTCGACCAGCTCCCAGGAGTGGTCCGGCGCCACCTTCACCCGTGCCACCAGCACCAGCAGCACCAGCTCCCGCACATCCACCCGGACCGGCAGCCGGGTGTCCCCGTAGGCGGCCAGCGAGGCGCGCAGGGCGCGCAGCACCTCCGCGTCCTCGCCGATCGGCGCGTCGTCCACCCCGGCCACGGTCACCTGGAGCACCCTGCGCCGCCCGTCGAAGAGTTCGCGGGCGGCGGCCCGGCCGATGCCCGCGCGGGACCGGGCGAAGTCCTCGTAGTCCCGGAGGGAGACCAGCCGGTCGAGCGCGGAGACCGCGAGCGGGATGGTGCGGCGGGTCAGACCCGGGCCGTCGCCGTCCGCGCCGCCGGTGGCGGGCTGCGGATTGGTGACGGCGGTGACACCGAGGGGCCTGGTCAGGGCCTGGGTGACGCGGTCCGCGGGCACGTTGGCGGCCTCGCCGGTGCCGAAGCGGTAGCGGGCCCGCACGTTCTCGTGGCCGCCGGGCAGCCGGGCGCCGTGTGCCCCGTCGCCGAAGGTCACCGTGGTCCGTCCGTCGGCGGTGGTCCCGGTGACGTAGACGCGCTCGCGCGGTCCGCGTCCGGCGAGGCTGTCCACCCGGTGCCACAGCAGCCCGTCGACGCGGATCTCGAGGGCCGGGGTGGCGCCCAGGGGATTGTCCGCGGGGAGCCAGGTGAGCGGCGACTGCCACAGGGTGAACGTCTGGTTGGCGAGGGCCGGGTCGCCGCTGCCGATGGGCTCGTCACGGCTCTCGCCGTGCGTGGCGGGCACGACGTTGCCCTGGATCCGGACCGTCTCGCGGCGGTAGCGGTAGGCCAGATCGGCGGTGAGGGTGAGAGTGGTGTGCACATGGTCGCCGGGCAGGTCGGGGTCGACGCGCTGGTCCACGGCGGCGATCACCGCCAGTTCCGTGCCCCGGACCCCGGTCGGGGCGCCAGGACCGGCCGGACCCGGGATGTCGGTGCGCTCACCGGAGACGACGATCCGGCGGCCGGGCCGCAGCCCGTCGTACAGCTCGGCCAGCTCGATCTCGTTGCCGTGCACATCCTCGCCCAGCGGCTCGTCCGCCGGGCGCAGCGGCTCACCGCCCGCGTGCACGGTGGTGTCGCGGATCGCGGAGAGCAGCACGTCGTGTTCGTCGAGCCACGGGTCGGCGAGGGTCAGCTGGGTGCCGCGGCCGGTGATGCCGTAGTTGGTGTACGCGGCGGTGCGCACGGCGACGACGCGGGTGGTGACGAAGGCGAGCTTCTTGTCGCCCGGGATGCCGTCCGGCTCGCCGGACCCCTTGCGAGGGCGCTCGATGGCCACCCAGCTGCCGACCGTGACGGAGTTCTGCACCGAATCCAGTGGCAGCACATAGCGGTTGGTGGGCTCCGGCACGGTGGCGATGCCGATCTCGACGGCCGGGGGCTCGCTGCCGGGCGTGAAGCGCAGCGTCAGTTCATAGGCGCCGTAGGTGATCTGTTTCGGGGGTTCGCCACGGCTGAGCATCCACTGCTGGGGCTCTCCGTCGTCCACGACCACATGCACCCGCCCGTCCTCGGCGGGCCGGGACACGAACAGGGTGAGCGCGGGCAGTCCGGGCAGCAGGGTGGCGGTGACACCGGGCTCCTGCGAGTCGGTGGGACGGCCCCGGAGCCAGCCCAGGTCGTGGTCCTGGCCGACGCGGGTGGACAGCCGCACCCGTCCGGGGCCGAGTTCGAACTCGGCGGTCTGCGGCAGGTTCTCGCCGCGCTGCCAGGACGTCCCGGTCTCGATGTGCTGGAACTCCGCCTTCACCGGCGCCTTGGCCGCCGTGTCGTACACGATCCGTACGGCGGTCAGCTCACCCCCGGTCAGCGGCCAGTCGGTCTGCCGGATGACCCGGCCCCGGTCGTCCTGCACCGGCTTGAGCGGCGCCATCGCGCCGAAGGGCGCGGCCGTCACCCGCATCGCCAGCAGGTCGCGCAGGAGCGGTACGGTCCCGGGCGGGGCGGTGGCGGCCGGAGTGGCGCGGCGCCACGCCGCGTACATCCCGCTCTCCACCCTCGGGTCGAGGGCGGAGAGCAGCCCGGCGGCCAGGTCGGAGCCGGGCCCGAAGAGCCGCCGCGGATCGTGCGCCGCCGTGGCGCGGGCGCCGGACGGGGGCCGTACGACGCGGGTGCGCAGGGCGGGCAGGACGGCGCCGAGAGCGCGCACGGCGGCGGTGCCTTGGGCGGGGCCGCGGGTCCCGGAGGCGGGGTCATGGCTTCCGGTGGCGGGGGCATGGGTTTCGGAGGCGGGGTCATGGGTTTCGGTGGCGCTGTCGGCCGCGGGACGGTCCTCGGCGAGCTGGGACCGCAGCCGCACCTCGCCGGGCCCTGCGGCGTCCAACTCCCCCGCCCGCTCCCGCAGTTCACCGATCACCGCCGCCAGCCGCTCGAACCAGGCGGCGACCTCCTCGTACGGGGCGGCCAGCACCTGCGCCTCCGCCAGCCGGTCATGCGGTTCGGCGAGCCGCCGGGCGAGCTGGCCGGGCGTGGTGATCCCGTCGAGGTCGCCCCGCAGCGGCGCCAGGACCTGCGCGTCGAACTCCTCGATCAGACGGCTGACGGGACGCGGATCGGGATGGTCCGGCGTGGGCTCGGCATCCCCCCGGCCGTCCGGGTCCTCGTCCGCCTCCGGGTCGGTGATCCACCGCCGTACCTCGTCCACCAGTTCCTTGAGCGACGGCGGGGCGGACTGCGGCAGCCCGATCGCCGTCACGTCCTCGTCGCGGTCGACGGTCAACCGCGCCACCGGCAGCAGCGAACGCCGGCCACCGCCCCCGGACTCCGCCGTCCCGCCGAAGACGAAGAGCAGCCTGTCGCCCACGGTCAGCCCGAGCGAGGTGCCGGACACCAGCAGTTCCGAGCGGCGCCGCAGGTCGTCGGGGCCGATCAGGGCGGGCCTGCGGCGGCGCACCGCCAGTTCGTTCCACGCCCAGCGGGCCGCCAGGTCCTCGCCCGTCTCGAAGGTCCGCGACTCCTCGTCGGAGGCCGCCGGGACGCTATGGCTGATGGCCCCGCGCGGAATCGTCACCACGACGTCCTCGGCGCGCGGATCCCGGTCCAGGGTGTACGCGAGGTGGGTGTCGGCGGCCACGCCCGGCCGTGGCACATGCCCCACCAGCCGCCCCAGGAGGGCGAGCGAACGGGGGTCGTGGGCGGTGCGCAGATAGCCCTCGTCGGCGATCCGCTCGGAGTGGAAGGTCAGCAGGTCGCCCAGGACCGCCCAGGCGTCCAGCAGCCCGATGGCCGGGTCGTCCGGGGTGCGTACGGTCAGACCGCGCAGCGCCGGGTAGGCGGGCGAGGCGAGCCGGTCGAGCATGGCGGCCAGGAACGAGCCGTGGTCGCCGACGCGATAGTCCAGGGCGGTGCGGCCGGGCGGGTTGTGCGGGGTGCCGGGGGCGGCCAGGCGCTCGTCGTGGCCGCCGCAACCGCAGCCACAGCCACAGCCACCGGAGTTGATGTGGTCGGGGTGGTCGCTCATCGGGCCCCCTTCAGCTCGATGACCAGGCGGCCGTTCTCGGGCCGGCCGGGGTCGTTGTCGCACTGGGCGATCTCCAGGGGGCCGATGCGCAGGATGCCCTCCGCCAGCGCCTCGCCGTGTGACGTCTCGTACGAGGTGCCGTCATCGGGTTCCTTCGGTCCCTCCAGCCCCTCGTGCCACAGCCGTCGCAGCCGGGTGACCTCGACGCTCAGCACCCCCGGCACCGCGGCCGCCACGGCCACCAGGCGGCTGAGCCGCACCGGTTCGCCGAAGGTCAGCGCGTCGGGGTGGAAGAAGCCGAGCCGTCCACCGGAGCACCGGCGGCCGCCCAGCGCCCGATAGAGCTCGGCGAGGATCCGCCCGTGCTGATGTCCGGGCGCGGCGCACACCTCGATCGCGATGTCCAGCGGCACGGCGCGGGCCGGGCCGACCACCAGGTCGTGTCCGATCCGGCGGTAGCCCTCCAGGACGTGCGCGACCGCGTCGAGGAGGGCGGGGGACGGCGTCCCGGTCCCGTACGCGTCGATGGCGATATGCGCCTCCCGCACACTGCCGGTCCAGCGGATCTCCGCCGCCGCGCGTCGCACCCCGGGCAGTTCGGAGGCGAGCGCCGCGTAGTCCTCGGCGGTGATGGCCCGCTGCCGGGTGCGCTTCAGGTCCAGCGGGGCGAGCTGGCGGACCTGTTCGACCGGTTCGGGCTCGGTGCCACCGACGGCGGGCAGCGGATTGCGCACCCTGGCCACGGGCAGGGGCTGCCCGGTGGCAGTCTTTCCCGGGCTTTCCGGATCCCGGCACAGCACCAGGTGGTTGATCGCCTCGGGGCCGACATTGCCCGCCGTGCCACCGCCGGTCCGGTAGTGGACCGCGAGGCGCGCCCCGGGCTTCGGGACGGCGCCGTACCGGCCGTCGCCGAAGCGCAGCGCGATACGGCCGTCGTCCTCCAGCTCGCCGACGAAGTGGCGGTCCCGGGGGCGGGAGCTGAGCAGATCGCGGCGCGGTGTCCACGTCTCGTCGCCGTCCTCGATGCGCACGGCGGGGAGCGCGGCCCGTGGGTCCTGGACGAGCGCGGCGGCCGGACCGTGCAGCACCGGATCCTCGGGGCGCAGCCCGGAGGCGTACGCCCGGCCCCAACTGTGGGCGATCTCCCAGGCGATGCGCCCGTCCAGGACGGTGCCCGCCCGCGCCCTGGCGGTCAGTACGGCCAGGCGCCCCAGCTTGGCGTCGAGCAGCCGGTCGCAGCGGTGCAGCAGCTCGCGCAGCGCGCGGACGGGGTGGCGGGCGAGTTCGAGGCGCTCCAGGAGGCGCGGCCCGAACAGGACGGTCAGCTCGGCGATCTCCTCGTCCGAGAGCCCGTCGCGGTCCCGGGCGCCGCGCCACAGCTCCGTCAGCCGCCGCCGCACCCGCCCCGGGACGGCGGCCAGGTGCCCGGCCTGCCCGGCCGCGATATGGCGCGGGTCGGGGAAGGGCACGGCCTGGGTGACGGGCGCCTGGTGGAGTACGGGCCGGAAGCGCGGCACGATCCCCGGGTAGACGGACTGGGCGAGAAGCGTCCGCAGGGCCTCGGCCTGGGCGTACGCGGTGCCGGGCACGACCTTCTCGCGCCGCTGCCCGGCCGACTCCAGACCGATCCCGGCCCGGCCGGTGGCCTCCGGCCCGACGGTGGTGAACAGTTCCCGTACGTCGCCGGGGGTCAGTTGCCGCCCGTGGCGGGCCCGGTCCAGCAGGGAGTCGATGAGCCGCGCGGGCGCGTTCCCCGCGTCCTTGTCGAAGCAGCCGAAGGCGGGCGGTTCACAGGACCCGGCGACGGCGGGTACGGGCGGCACGGTGAGGGTCTCCGGTGTGCCGCAGCGGAAGGTCAGCGAGCGGCCGTGGTCGACCAGCACCACATTGCCGCGCGCCACGCTGACGTCCTCGACGGGCGCGCAGTCCGGACCGCCCCGGGTGGCCAGGCACAGCGGGAAGGCCAGCGCGTCCTCCCGCGCCCAGGTGACCTCCAGCACCGGCTGCTCGGCGAGCCGGTCGACGGCGGGGGTGACGGAGGTGAGGCGCACGGCCTGCCGGTGCGACGGGTCGGCGTCGCCGGGCGTCCCGGAGCGCGGCCCCCGCACCTCCTCGAAGAGCAGCAGATCGCCGGGGCGCAGATCGATCACACGGGCCCGGCACCCCTCGTCGGCCCACGCGTCGCGCAGGGTCGCGGAGGTGGCGCCCACGGGCAGCGAGCACACCTCGCCGCCCCAGGTCCACAGGCGGATGCGGTGGTGCTCCGGCCGCAGGTGGAGGGGTTGATCGGCGACGACGGGCTCGAACACCTCCACCGATCCGCGCTCATCGAGCACGGCCAGCTCCCGGTCGTCCAGCACGGCCCCGATGTCCGGCCGGTCCAGCGGGCCGAGCGTACGGATGTCGACGGCGGCGAAGCGGAACTCCCCCGGGGCCAGCGTCAGCGGCTCGGCCGTCTCGACGGTGACGAAGGCGCGGGCGTTGCACCCGTCGTGCATCGGATAGTCGATGAGCCGTACGTGGCGGCGGACGGACACCCGGCGGCGGGCGGTGTCGAGATACGCCTCGGTGGCCACCGCGTCCTGCTGGTAGCTGATCTGGTCGGCGGTGTAGGCGAGCAGTTCGACCAGGGTGGTGCCGAGGTCGGCGGCGTTGCGCTCGACCCAGTCGGGGGTGGTGAGGCGGAGCCGGTCCAGGACGACCTGGCGGAGCGTGTCGTAGTCGCGGGCGGTGTAGTCGATGACGGGGGCGTGCGTGTGGGCGTGCGCGTGCGCGGGCCGGAGGGTGGCGGGGAGGTCCGGGGTCTCGTCCTTGCAGTCGAACGGGCTGGGACAGTCGGGCCGGAAGGTGAACTCGGCGGAGAAATACCGCTGGTCGAAGCCGGGGAAGGGCTCGGTGCCCGGCCGCCCGTAGGGATCGGTGTCCACGAGGGAGAGCCGGTAGCCGGAGGTGTCCCCGGCCCGGTCCACGGTGACGTACAGCTTGTCGTCGAGCTCGGGGTCCTCCTCGCGCTCGACGGAGATCTCCATGACCTCGATGCCGGTGATCCGGCGGCCGCCGTCGATGCGTACGTTCTCCGGGCACAGGCCGTGCGGGGCCTTGCCGAGGAAGGTGACGGTGAGGGCGACGCCGTCGTCGCCGACCTCGACGGCGTCCACCCCGTTGAGGTGGGCGGCCCTGATGCGATCGCGCCGTGACGCGGTGGCCGGGTGACTCACGCGGCACCACTCCCCTCGAACCACTCATCGCGCAGGCCGGCGGTGGCGCGCACCACATACCGCAGATGGACGCGTACGACGTTCTCCTCGCTGACCACGTCCAGGGACTCCACCTCGATCAGCTCGCCGAGCCGGCGCTGCAGCGACGCCTGGACGGACAGCTCGACGGCGGAGGCCAGTTCGGGGCTGTTGGGCGTGAAGACGAGGTCGAGCAGCCCGCAGCCGAAGTCGGGCCGCATCACGCGTTCGCCGGGGCTGGTGAAGAGCAACTGCTCGATGAGATCGCGTATGTGGTCGTCGTGGTCGGCGTGCGCGGTGCGCCCACGCCGGTCGATCCGGAACGGGAAGGCGATATCGGTCCGTACGGTGTGTGTCCTGCCGGTCCGTTTCCTCATCCGCACATGACTCCTTGCCGCGCGGCGGAGACGACGGGTGGCCCCTGCGGCACGAGCCCCGCGCTGAAGCACTGTGCCGAGGAGGTGTCGAGCAGGACGGGCACGCCGTCGATCAGCACCGTGTCGCGGTCCGGAGTCCACCGGACGGTGGTGCACGGCAGCGGGACACGGTCGACGGTGTGCGGGCAGCCGACGACCGTGAAGACGTCGTCGGAGGTCGGCACGGGCTGCCCGTCGAGCCGCACACCGGACGACGGAACGGATGCCGCCCGTACGCGTCCGCCGTGCGGGCAACTGATCACGGCGGTCTGGCTGACGAGGTTCCCGGAATTCCCGGACACGTCGCTTGTCCCTCCCCGTTCGCTGCCGGCTATCGCTTCTTGGGCACGGTCAACCGGCCCTGATTCAGGTCGACTTGGTCACCGACCAGGGAAACGGAGGCCCCTTGGCCGTTGTCGATGTGCACTCCGGTCGCGTCGATCCGTATGGACGCGCCGCCGGGCGCTCGCAGCAAAATGCCCTCGGCCGGAACGTCGGACATCACGATCTTGTGCTTCCCCGGCGTCTGGATCACCACGGGGTGCGCGGTCGCCGGATCGGTCCGCGCGTCCTCCGGGAGCTGCTCCCTGGCCCCGAACCAGCACCCCGTCCAGATCGGGAAGCTGGGGTCCCCCTGCTCGAACTCCACCCACACCCCGGCCCCCACGGACGGCACGACGTACTGCCCGGCGGGCCGCTGCTGCTCCCCGGTGAAGGGGAAGCAGGGCATGGCCCAGGTCGACGGCTCGTCGCCGAGGACATCGGGCACCTCGACGGTGATCCGGCCGATTCCGAGCGGGTCCTGGTTGTCCCGCACCCGGCCCCGGAACTTGCCGAGGAAGCGGTTGTTGGGCGTGGCCGCCATAGGGCTCCTGATCCTTTCCCTTTTGTTCTACGGCTCAGGGGCGAACTGTGCCGCTCCGGGCGATGAGCCCTTCGCGGGTGAGCGTGAAGTTCTGCTGGAACGAGCCGGGCCGGAGGTTGTGGGTGACGGATTTGACGTAGTACTCGCCGTCGTACGTGACCCCGGCGCCCCGGACGCCGACGAGCTGACGTGGCTGGAGGATGTACCCGTGCCGGTTGACGTCGAGCGAGCCGGAACCGGAGATGGCGTCGGCGGTGGTGGCGGCCCGAGCCAGGGCCTCGGCCTCGGCCTGCGCCCGGTCCTTCTTGGCGGTGCCGGAGAGCGTCTTGCGCTTGAGGGCCGGGGTGGCCCGCTTCCCGAGGGGCGGCCGGAGGGGGCTGATGTCGGGCTGGGCGAGCAGCGTGGACGTGCGGGTGGTGGGGTCCTGCCAGCGGGCCTGGGGCTCCTCGCGGGCGGTCCCGTCGTAGGCGAACGTCAACTGGTCGACCGTGGAGTTGACGTCCATGTTGACGGTGAGGGCGTGCTGGGCCGTGCCGATGCGCTTCTCGGGCCCCCAGTAGGCGGTGGAGACCTCGGGGAAGGGCCCGGGGATGAGGTAGAAGACGTAGCCGTTGGCCTGCGCGAGATCGGTGACGTACTGGAGGTCGGTGCCGGTCTGATAGTCCACGCGGTGCTGTGCGTTGGGCGGTTGGAGGATCTTCTCTTTGACGACGTCGGCCTCGATGCCGTAGTCGGTGTATTTGGTGAGGATGCGGGTGACGCGCTGCCAGGGCGAGAGGTTGGGGTAACGGTCGGTCCGCTCCTCGAGGTCCATCAGGAGGGTGAGGTCCTCGCCGGTGACGGTGAGGGTGGTCTGGCCGGGCTGATTGCTGGCCCCCACCTCGTGGCGGACGATGAGCCCGTCGAGGAGGACGATCGGGGTGCCCTTGACGGCGGCCGTGACGATGACGCGGGTGCGGGGGTCGAAGAACCCCTCGGGGAGCAGCCGATCGATGATCGCGCCCCTTTTGGTGAGGTCGAACGCCATCTGGAAACCGCCGCGTTCGCCGGCGGTGGCCGTGATCTGGGCGGACAGCAGCGCCTCGGTGACCTCCGGTGGCACGGGACGGGTGAGCTTGGGCCCCATCCGTAATTCGAGGTGGATGGGCCCCTGCCCGACGGGCTCATCAGCCATGACGCCCACCGCCTCCGCCCCGGAGCCCGTCCGGTATCGCTATCTCCTCGCCGGGCTCGGCGGTGAGCTCGCGGGGGTCGAGGACGGGGTTGGCATCGGCGATCCGCCACCAGGCGGCGGGGTCGCCGAAGTAGCGCCGGCCGAGGTGGTCGGGGCGCTCGCCGCTGCTGACGGTGTGGGTGCCCGTTTCGTCGGGGTCTGCGCTGAGTGGCGGCAACAGCCGCCGCTTGGCATACCGCACGGGAGTCCCGTCGGGTTGGGTGTGGATGCCGATCTCGGCGTCGTGGTAGCGGCTGGAGCGGGGGTAGGGGTGCGACCCCGGAATCGCGTCGAGCGCGCTCTCGTACGGCTGCGGCTGTGACCCGGCCATCTGCTTCTACACCCTCCCCAGCCCGATGTCCCCGCTGTTCAACCCCAACGCGCTCAGCGCCCCACCGCGCGCCGCCGCGGCGAGCCGCTCCTTCTGCGCGAGATGCGCGAGATAGAGCTCGGCCCCGCGGTGACCGGCGGGCAGATCGCTCACGGTGAGCACCTTCAGCCCGATGCTGAGGGATGCGCGGACGGGGTTGAGGTTGACGTCGAACGCCGATTCGTTGATCGAGAGTTCCGTTATCCGTACGGGCATGACCCGCTTGCTCCCCCAGGTGAAGAGGGTCAGCGGCATCTCGATGGGGGTGATCTCGATGGTCCCCTTTTTGGACAGCCGCATGGCCTCCCGCAACTTGGCGGTGGTCGGCTGCACGAGCATTTCGAGCGTCGCGAGCTGCGGGTGTATCCCGTCGGGCGCGGCCACCTCGAACTGATCGGTCGCGTCGATCTCCGCGGTGAACTTCCACGTCTCCTGGGCGGGCCCCTTGAGCCGGAGCGCCTCGTTCTTGTCTCCGCTTCCGCTGCCGCCTCCGCCGCTGTCGGCTTGGTCGCCGGCGGATTGGGGGGCCAACGACCGCTCCAGGGTGTCGGGGTTGAACTGCAACACGATGATGCGTTGTGGTGTCCCCCGCTCGGGGTCTACGAGGACGATGCCGGAGCGGATGGGTTTGGGGATGTCGGGGTAGCGGGTCACAGGCGGGCCTCCAGGCGGCTTACCAGTGGCGCGTAGTCATACTCGGGAAAGGAAGACGGGAACACATCGAGCATATTCTTGAGGTTTTCCACGTGGGCACGAAACTCGTTGCCACGCATGGACGACTCCACGAAGAGCATCTGCCAGCCAAAAGCGCCCTTGGTCAGGCGCAAAGTGTTCAAATACTCACAGTAGCTGAGCTCCATTTTGAGGAATCCCTGGGTGTTATGCTCCTCGTCGAACAGACACCTGTCCTGATACCAGATCTCCAAGTTTTCCTTGTGCGGCTCGATCCGAATGAATGCCGCCTCTCCGGTCGCCCGCCTGGGAGCAGAGTCGATCATCCGTAGGTTGGCAAGGAGTGCCCGCTCGCTCTCGGGGGCCAGGTCATTCGGGAGTGGCGGATCCTCGATCAAAGCAAGATACACATGCCGTAGGAAAAATTCCCCGTAAAGCTCGCGCTCGGCGCTCGCGAACGACCAGTCACAGGACAGAGACGCAAAGCGCAGAGCACACTCCTTGAGTTCGGCACTGAGCACGACGCCCGCCCATTCCGGATTTGTGTCCGACAAGGGGTCGAACCTACCCAGCGGGAAGGTCATGTCCTCCTCTTCGTATTCCGATTCGAAGAGCGCACTCCGAGTCAGCTCCCTGATCGATTCGACCTGCGATTGTTCGCTTCGCGTAAGAGGGCTCATCTTTGGCTCACCTTCGGTCTGGGGTGGGACTGGTGGCGCACTACCTTTTGAACCTCAGCCGGCGCTGGCCCCTCAGTCTCGCGAGGTGACGCTCCACCTTGTCCAATTTGAATCGCGGCTGGTACGCCTTGATGCGGTCTATCATCTCGTTTTCGTTTTGGAATCGCTTCTGCGCTCGTAGCAGAAGAATCACTCGCATATGCCTATCGTTCGCCCCGAGGGCTAGCTTGAGACGGTACGTGTCCTGCTCGTCATTGACCTTGCACACGGGACCAGCAGAGCCGGTGGGAGGTCTTTCCATATCGGATATCGAGACCTGGGACAACGCGGGTTGACGGTCCCAGTGAAGCGGGTTCTCGCCAGTCGCATCCGGCTTGAGCTTATACTTGCCCCAGGCTGTGTTCAGCCTGTTGGGAAAACCCTCCACAGCATCACCATTGGCATCTATCTGCCGCGGATGGTACGAGATACCTACCTGATACCAGGCGATTCTCTGACCGCCTTTGGCGATCCAGCGTCCCGCCGGCCCTTCAGTCACCCTCAGCTTCATGTTCTGGTAGTGGCGAGCTGGAACGAGGTTCTGGTTCTTTACGTTGCCGCCAAGTTCATAAGGCAGAAGGTGAGTGCGGTCCCAGCGTTCGCTGTCCGTCAGGTTGGTCAGTTTACTGAGATACCGGAAACCAAGCGGTTCAGGTGAGCGCCTGGTGTTTCGATCCTGTTCGGCCAGTGCGAACTTTTGGTTCAGGAACTGGGAAGTAAAACTGGAGGCGAGCTTATCGTCCCCGAACTTCGGCGAATTCACCGGAGGGAGCTTCGGATCCCGATGACTCTTCTTAAGCCAATCTTTCGGGACCGTCTTGTCACCTCTATCAAAGCCGTCGGCGTCGTAGCCTTCTTCCGGCCCTTGCCAACCGCTGATCACATTCCGTGTCGGATTGATCCTGGCAATGATCTCGAAGTTCGGAGGGTGACTACGAGTGATCTCCGTGAGGCGATACCACTGACGTATAGCCTCCAGCGCCCCCAGGTGATTGTCTTGGTCTACGCCGTTCCGCAGCAGCCGTTCTTCGGGGGGACGGATTCGAGCAACAATCTTACGCAGGCGATCATTCTTTGAGTCCTGCGAATCCTCATCATTCTTTCTTTCTTCCTTGTCCTTGGGACCCTTCGGCCTGCCCCGCTTGTCGTCCTTCCTATCCGGCTTGGGCTTCTTGCCGTGGACTTCCTTCGGCCTGGTGGGCTTGTCGCCGTCCTTGTCGGGCTTGGGTTTCTTCGGGTCGTCCTTGTCGGGTTTGGGCTTGGGCTTTACCGTCGGGGTTGGGCGGGTGTCCGGGCGGTCTTCCTCGGGCTTGGTCTTGCCGTTCTTGTCCTTCGTCGTGGGGGCTGGGGTCTTGGCGTCGCGTGTGGGCTTCGGCCTGCCGGGGGTTTCGGGGCTGGTGGGTTTGGTTTGTGGGTGCGGCTGCGTTGTGGGCTTCTTGGGCGTCGGTTCGGCACCCGGTTTCGGCTTCGTGGCCGTTGGCGTCGGGTGCGTCGTCGTTTTCGGTGCGGTCGGCGCCTGCGGCTTCTCTTCGGTGCCCGGCTTGCCGCCCCGACCGTCCGCGCCCTCCCCGTCCGCGCCGCCGCCGCGCTTGCCGCCCGCTCCGCCCTTGCCGCCCTTGCCCCGGCCCAGCTTCGCCGCGATGGCCTTGAAGCGCCGGCCCACCTTCGCGACGTACTTGCCGATCCCCGACAACAGCGCCTGGTAGGCCAGTTCGAGGAGCGCCACGATGCCCGCAGCGACCGCCTTCGCGAAGAGGAGGCCCGCGCCTCCCATGCGGACGAGCTTCAGCCAGTCGAGGACCGCGCCCATCGCGCGCAGGATCGCGCCGAGCGAGCCGATGGCCGTGCGGATGGCGTCGATGACGGCCATCACCCAGCCCGCCCCGGGGATCAGCTTGGCGATGACCTTCGTGATGACGATCTCGCCGATGATGAAGGGGAGTTGCGGGACGATCGCGTCCCACGTCTCCTTGACGATCTGCTCCAGCGTGAAGCCGCCCTTGAACAGCTTCTCCAGGATGGCCTTGGGGACCCCGATGATCTCCTGGATCTTGGACTGGAACCACTCCTTGACGGCCGACTTCACCTCGCGGAACAGGTGGTTCTTCGCACCGTCCACCGCCGAGTTCTTCGCACCGCTCAGCCAGCCGCCGGGGTCGGTGAGGAAGTCGACCGCGATGAGCATGAAGTCGCCGAGCGCACCCAAAAGCTTGGCGGCGAAGTCCAGGACCGCCTTGACCGCGTCCACGACGGCCTTGACCACGTCCAGCAGCATCTTCTTCAGGACGTCCAAGATGCTGCTCAGTAGCTTGCCGAGGGCGTTCAGCAGGTCGGTGATGGCCCGCTTGAGCATGGTGGCGAGCTTGTTGACCAGGGCGATCGCGGCGTTGATCAGGCCCGTGATGAAGTTCCGGATGCGCTTCGCCAGGTCGATGACGGCCCGCACCATCGCCTTGGCGAACTCGATCAGGTCGTTGACGAAGTTCTTGATCGCGTCAACGATGGCCTTACGGGCGTCGTTGATCCAGCGCTCGACGGTCTCCTTGAAGTTCTTGATGAAACCGACGACCGCGTCACGCGCCTCCCGGATGACACGGACGATGGCGTTCTTGATCTCGATGACTTTGTCTTTGATCCAGTCGAAAGCCTTGGTGACCCAGTTGCCCGACTCATTGGCACTCGCGTCGCGCTTCTTCTCGGCATCCCGCTCGGCTTGGTCGCCCTTGTCCTGGATCTTCTTGTCGCTGTCGTCCTTCTCCTTGTCGACGTCCTTGTCGGTCTTCTCTTCCTTGTCCTTGACGTCCTTGCGGATCTTCTCGTGCCGCTCGGTCTTCTTGTCGCCGAGCGACTGGAGCTCCTTGTCCTGCTCCGTACGCCAGTCCGCACGCTTGGCGGTGACCTCCGTCATCGCCTTCTGACGCTCGCTCGCCTGACTCTTGGTGTTGGTCGCGGTCTCCGCGTCGACCTGCTGCTTGTGCCGCTGCTGACCGTTCCTGAAGTCGCGGTCCTTGGTCTGCCGCCCCTCGGACATGGTCTTCTGGCCGTCGGAGAAGGCGGCCTGGAACTGCGGTCCGCGTTCGTGCTCCGCCACCTCCGAAGCCGCTTCGGGCGGAACGGCGCCCGTCGTCGCACCGCCCTTGGGCGCACCGCCGCCCCCGCCACCCTGCTGGCCGGGGACCTTGGCCTCCAGCTGCTCCTTGGGAGCGTCGGGGTAGACCTGGTCCTCACCCATCCCCCGGCCCGCGTCGTCTCGACCCGTGGCGACGGTTTCCTGGCCCTTGGCGTCGACGGCCGAGCCCTGCTCACCGGCCGTCTGATCGGCCGCGCCCTGCATCTGTACGCCCGGCGCGTTGCCCGCCTGGGCCTGTTTGAGCGCCTCGTCCTTGGTCGGCAGCCCGGCGAACTTGGCGGCCAGCTCCTGTGCGTCCACCTTGAAACCGGCCCAGCTCAGGAGCTTGCCGACGCCGAAGCCCAGGGCCATCTTGAAGGTGTCCCAGCCGCCGGGCTCCTCCGCCTTCTCCGCCTCGATCTGCCCCTCGGGCTCCTTGGCGCCCGTGACCTTGGCGTCTTCCTTATCCGGTGCCTCGGACTTCTGCGCCGGATCCTGCGAGTACTGGGCCGGGGCGTCGGTCCTCGGCTTGCCCTGGAGGGTCTGCGGGGCACCCGCCGGGCGCTGCATCGAGGGCGGGGCGGCGGCGAGCGCCTTGTGTTCGTCGCCCACGGTGCGGTTCACCGAGCCGCCTACGCCGGTCATGGCCTGCAGCGCCACATGGGGCTTGAGCCTGGAGGCGGTGGACAGGCCCGCTTCCGGGGACACCTGGGAGAGGTTCGGGGCCGGTCCGGAGTCCTTCTTCTTGCCCTTGGCGGGGGCGGATGCCTTGCCGCCGCCACCGCCTCCACCCGCCCCGCCACCACCGCCGCGCGGTGCCTTGGGGGCCGGTGCCGACTTGGGCGCTGTGGGCTTCGCTCCTGACGCGGACTTGGGCGCCGGCGTCTCCTTCGGCGGCGAGGGCGCAGGCGCGGAGGGCTGCTCGGGCCCGGCGGACTTCTTCGGTTCCGGTGCGGGCGGCGCCGACTCCGCCGCCGGGGCCTCCGTACGCTCCGCCGGTGCGCCCTGCCCGCTCCGCGCCCCACTGCTCGCCCCGCCGGGCGTATCCGCGTTGGACCCGCCCGTGACCTGGGTGTCCCGCGCGGGTGAGGGGGACTTGGCGTCCGCGGCGGGTTCGCTCTTGGCCGCCGGCGCCGCGTCCGCCTGCTTCTGCTCCGCCTTGGCAGCGGGCTCCTGAGCCGCCTGACCGCCCACCGCCTGCTGATGCGCTTTCTCCTGCGCACCGCCCGCCGCGTCACCCGCCGCGGGTGTGCCCTTCTCCTCCTTCGCGGCCTGTTCCGTGGCTTCGCTGCCGTGCTCGGACCTGCCCGCGGCCTCCTGCACCGTCGTCTGAGCGACGACGGGCCCGTCCTTGGGGTCGGCGCCGCTCTTCGGGTCGCGTGTCGCGGCCGGTCCCGGCCGGCTCTCGGCGGCCTGCTCCAGGGCGAGACCACCGAGCCCGGCACCCGCCGCCGCCACGTCCTCGTCCGCCTCCGCCGACGGCTCGGCGTCGGCGGCCGAGTCCGCGGCGTCCTCCTCGGGTTCGGCGTCCTCCGCCGCGTCCTCGGCGTCCTCCGCGTCCCGTTCTGCCTGTACCTTGTCGGCCTTGGTCAGCGGAGGGGCGGGGAAGGACGGGACGGGGGCGTCGGCGGACGAGGCGGGGTCGAGCTGGTCCGCGGTCGGTACGCCGGACACGTCGAGGTCCCGCGCGGGCAGGAAGTCCTCCGGCTGGAGCTTGGTGTCCCAGGCGCTCTTCTCCTCGCCACCGACCTCGACCTCCGACTCACTGCCGGAGCCGAACGGATCCTCCTCGGCCCGCTCCTCCGGGCCGTCGAGATCCTGGGCGCGTACGCCGTCGAGCGTGGAGAACGCGCCGGGCGACGGGGTGTCCTTGCCGGACGTCATCGGCGAACCGGTGGGCTTGTCCGTGGCCCGCTTGTCCTGCTGCTTCAGCTGCTGACCCGCCACGAGCGAATCGACCGCGCCCGGACGGTTCCTGGCCGCCGACTCCTCCTTGCTCGGCGTCGCGACGCCCTGCTGCTCCCGCCCTTCCTTCCCCGCCCCGTCCTTTCCTTCCCTGTCCTCCTTGCCTCCCTTGCCCTTCTCGGAGCTCTCGGCCTTCTTCTCGCCGACCTGCTGCCCTCCCCCGGACGGTTGTCGGGACTGAGAGGCATCCGCCGAGGCCGAACCGCCGGACTTCCCGCCCGACGCGGAACTTCCGCCCTCACGTCCCGCGTTGGCGCCCCGCTTCTGCTCCTGGCTCCCGCCCTGGCCCTCCTTCTCGGACGTGCCCCCGCGGTTCTGCGGCGTACTGCCCGGCACGCCCTCCCCCGCGGGCCCATCCTTCTCCGGACCCGGTGCGGGCCCCGGCCGCTGCTCCTCCTCGTGGCGCTCCTCCGCCCTCCGCCGCCGCGTCTCGCGCTCGAGCAGCAGCTCCTCGACCGGGTCCGGCTCGACGTCCGGGGCGGCCAGCGACTCCCGCTCCAGGTTGTCGTCCGCCTCGACCTCGTCGACGAAGTCCAGCACCCGCTCGTGCTCCGAGCTGAGGAGCCTGGTCTCGAGGCGGTCGAGGACGGCGTCCCGCACCTCGTCCGGCATCCGCGCCAGTTGCATACGGGTGCGCTTCGAGCGGTCCTCCGGGTCGCCGCGGAGGGAGCGGACGACGCTGTTGGCGAGGCGGTCGACCAGGGTCGCCGGGTCGAGCTTCTCCACGCGGTTGCGATCGGCGTCGACCGTGGCGTAGCGGAGCCAGCCCGGGGTCGCGGACCGCTCCGGTTCCACGTGCGTCTCCGGTTGCCCGCCACGTACGAGTTCCTGGGCCGCGCCCTCCGCCTCGCGTTCGACGGCCTGCTGCGGCAGGCTCACCGCGCCCAGGTCGCGGCCCGCACGCAGGGTGCCGAGGCCGTGCGGGTTCTGGACGGTGTGGAGCAGTTCGTGGGCGAGGAGGCGTTGGCCCTCCGTCGTGCCGGGGCGGTAGGTGTTCTCGCGGAAGAAGATGTCCTGGCCGACCGCCACCGCGTCCGCGCCCAGCAGTTCGGTGAGATGGCCCGCGTCGCGGTCGGTGTGCAGGCGGACCTGGCCGAGGTCGTGGCCGAGTCGCTCTTCGAGGTCGCGCCGTACGCTCGGGTCGAGGGGCTGTCCGGCGCCGCTGACGATGTCCTTGGGCTCGGGGGCGCGGGACTTGGCGGTGCGCTCCTTGCGCTTGCGGCGCTTGGCGGACTGGGACGCGCGGTCGTCCTGGGTGGTGGACGGTGCGTTGCTCATGCCACCTCCCGCCCCCTTCCGGACAGGCCCGCGTGCACGGCCCGGGCCAGGGCCTCGCCCAGCCGGGCCGGGGAGGTGGTGGCGGGGAGCGGGGGCAGGCCGGACAGGGCCTCGATCGCCGCGCCCTCCCCGGTCGCCGCCAGCGGTACGCCGCGCTCCCGTACCAGCCGGGACAGCTCGGCCTGGAACGCCGCCGAGACCCGGTCCGGGTCGAGCCCGGCGCCGAAGCCGGTCAGCGTCAGCTCGCCGATGTCCACCTGGATCGCGCTCGGCCGCTCGTTCGGGCCCGTCCGTTCGTTCGGACCCATCCGGTCGTTCAGGCCCATCCGGTCGTTCAGACCCATCCGGTGACCTCCGAGGGTGTGAGCGAACGGTCCAGCTTCTGGTATTCGGTGCGCGCCGCCGCCAGCATGTGGCGCATCTGGAGGCGGTCGCCCTCCTCGGCGGCGAGGAAGGCGCCGGAGAGCGCGATGTTGCGGATCGAGCCGCCCGCCACGGTGAGTTGGGCGAGACGACCGGGGTCGATGTCCTTCATCGGCGCACGGGCGGGGAGCACCCGGCGCCAGATCTCGGCGCGCTCGCTCTCGCCGGGGAAGGGGAAGTCCACGACGAAGCGGATCCGGCGCATGAAGGCCGGGTCGAGGGCCTTCTTCATATTGGTGGTGAGGATGGCCAGGCCCCGGTACGCCTCCATCCGCATCAGCAGATAGCTGACCTCCAGATTGGCGTACCGGTCGTGGCTGTCCTTGACCTCGCTGCGCTTGCCGAACAGCGCGTCCGCCTCATCGAAGAGCAGCAGCGCGCCACCGCGCTCGGCGGCGTCGAAGACCTTGCGCAGGTTCTTCTCGGTCTCGCCGATGTATTTGCTGACCACCTGGGAGAGGTCGATGACGAAGAGGTCCAGGCCCAGCTCCTTGGCCATCACCTCGGCGGCGAGGGTCTTGCCGGTGCCGGAGCCGCCCGCGAAGAGGGCGGTGACGCCCAGGCCGCGGCGGAGTGTCGCGGCGAAGCCCCACTCCTGGTGGACGGTGGCGCGCTGCCGTACGTGGGCGACGATCTCGCGCAGGATCCGCGCCTGGTGGTCGGCGAGCACCAGGTCGTCCCAGGCGGCCTCGGGTTCGATCCGCCGGCCCAGCTCGTCCAGGCCGATGCGCGCCTCGACGAGCCCGGCGCGCCAGGCGAGTTCGGTGGGGTCCAGCACGTCCATATCGGCGTCGGGGAGGTCACGGCGTACGGCGGCGGCCGCGGAGCGGATGATGTGCGGCGGCAGCTGGAACTGGGCGACCAGCGACCGCAGATGGGCCTCCTCGATCCGCGGGATCCCGGCGAGGGCGTCCGCCCAGAGGGCGAGTTGTTCGCTGTCGTCCAGCCCGGGCACGGTGACGCGCTCGCCGCGCGGGCGACCGGTCCGGCGCGGGTTCTCGCTGGAGACGACGAGGGGCACGGCGGCGCCGTCGATGAACGCGTCGGTGGCGGCGGTCTGCTCCCGGTCCATCTCACCGACCTCCAGCAGGAGCGCCGCGGGCAGCAGTACGGCCTCGCGCTGCCAGAGGCGGGCCAGGCGATCGCGTTCTGCCGCGTCGGTGGGGACGTCGTCCGAGGCCATGACGTACAGGGCGAGCCCGGTGCGGCGGGCGGCCGCGGCGGCGATGTCGGTACGGGTGGTCAGGTCCCCGCCGACGAGCTCCACGCGCAGCGGGGCCTCCGGGCGGGACTCGTTCCAGCCCGCGGCCACCCGGTCCGCCGCCCGGTCGTACGAGGGGGGCAGGGCTCGCGGCGGCCGCGCACGGCGCAGCAGCCCGTGCAGCCGGGCGTCGAGGTAGGGCGATCCGGCCAGGAAGTGCAGGATGCGCTCGTCGATGCGGAGGCGTGAAGTGGTGAGCCGGGTCTCGTCGTCGAGGTCTATGAGCCGCCAGCGGCGGAGCGGGGACACGGGGGTGAGCGCGCTCCAGTGCGGCTCGTCGAGCGCGGCGAGGGCGAGCGAGAAGGTGGGGTACGCACGGGTCGGGTCGCCGCTGGCGGCGGCACACCGCGCCGCGGCGGTGGAGTCCAACTCGGCGCCCGCCACCAGCAGAACGAGCTGGCGCTCAAAGGCGCTGAGGCCGAAACAGGCCACGAGCGCGTCGAGCGTGGCGGGGCCGGGGATCGCCTTCGGGGTGGGGCTGGCCGAGACCCCGCCCGAGGCCGCGGGCGCGGGCTCGGGCTCGGGCTCGGGCTCGGGCTCGGCCGACGGGTCCGGTTGGGGGGCGGCCGCGGTCGTCGTTGGGGATGTGGGTCCTTGGGACGAATGGCCGTCGTGGCGTTGGCCGTCGTCGGCCGGAGCGATGGGCTCGCCAGGGGTGGTGGCGGCACCGGATGCGGCCGCGCCGGAGGGGCCGGGGCGCACGGCACTCGGGCCAACGGCGCCTGTGCGGGCGGTGCCAGAGCCCGTGGCATCGGGGCGAACGGCGCCGGGCCCAGCGGCATCGTGGCGGGTGTCGCCGGGCCGGGAGGCACCTGGGCGGGAGCCGTTGGTGGTGGCGCGGCGGGCGTGGGCGTCGACGCGGGCGAGTACGGCCTGGACGGCGGCGGCCAGGGCCTGCCCGTCCTCGGCCGCGATGGACCCGGCCGTCATGGAGTCAGCGCCTGCGCTGGTCCCGGCCGCCGCCGATGCGCGGCCGTTTCCCATGCCCATGCCGTCGTCCGCCCCCTTCTCCCTCACCGTGTGCCTCAGCTCTCCGTGTCCTCGGAGCGGCCGCCGCGGCGCCGTGGCGTGGACTTGCGGGTACGGGTGGGTGAGGCGGCCGACTTGGCGGCGGCGGACTTCGTGGTCTTGGTCGCGGCCGACTTGGTGGCGGCCGCTTTGGCGGTCTTGGCCGCTTTGGCGGTCTTGGCCGCGGCCGTCTTCGCGGCGGCGGGGCGCTTCTTGGTGGGCTGGGTGGGTGGCGGGGGCTCGGCCTCCGCCGATGTCTCCGCCTCCGCCTCGGCGGGTTCCCCGCCCGCCCCCGGCAGGGTCGGTGGCTCCGGCGCTCCCGGGGCGCCGAAGGGCAGCACCCGCACCGTGGGCCGTCCCACCGGCTTCGCCGGGACCGGGCGCTCGCGTCCCTCGATCAGGACCAAAGAGCCCTGGTAGCAGACCGACAGCACATACGGGGTCTGGTAGAGCATCCCCCAGAGCTTGGAGGTCTCGTCCACGTCCATCTGCGTCGGGGTGAAGCGCACCCGCTGCACCGCCTCGAGCAGGTCGCTGCCCGTCAGGTACGAGCGCCGGGCGGCCTCCTCGATCACGTCCTTCGGCAGTATCGGTATCTCGTGCAGGATGCGTACCACGGTGCCGATCAGGCGCTGCCCGACCAGTTCGGACTCCTCGCCGTACGCGCTGATCAGGTAGTGCAGATCCATCGCCGCGGCCGGTCGCTTGAGCAGGGTGCCGTCCGAGGCGCGGGTGGGCAGGTCGGTGGCGCGCATCGAGGCGTTCGGGGTGACCTGGTAGAGGAAGATGTTGATGGTCGGTTCGGCGGGCGGCTCGGCCGGGGGCCGACGGGTGTCCACCGTGACCGCGATGTCGATCTCGGGCCGCAGATTGTTCGCGATCAGCAGCGCGAGGGCCTGGGTCACGGTCGCGAAGGCGAGTCCGTTGCTCATGGGTCAGTCCCTCCTCTCGCCGCGTGCCAGGTAGTCCTCCAGGCTCAGCGCGGGCGCACGCCGTCCCGTCGTTCCGGCGCGGGCGCCCGTGGCGCGGTCGGCGCCGGGCGGGGCGGCGGCGGTGACCTCCAGCCGCCCGATCTGGACGTGCACCGTGCGCTGGGCGGACCGGGCGCGGCGCCGCCCGGTGGGGAGCCGTGCTGCCTCGCGTCCCAGTGCGGGGTCCGACGCGCGGGGCGGCGGCGCGGCGGCCACCGCGGACCACACGTCCGCGGACGGCAAGCCGGGCGAGGGCCGCGCGGCAGCCGGTGTGGCGTCGGGTGCCGGGGACGCCGTGGTGCCCCACCGGGCGGCCGGTGCGTCGGGGGCGGCCGGGTTCGGTCTGGCGGTGATCTGTGTGCCGGGGAGCAACAGCGGTGCCGGGGAGGGGAGTTCGGCCTGCCGCTCCACATCCTCGTACGGTGTGGGCTCGTCGCGTACGACGGTGTGCCGGTCCGTCCTGACCTCGCGCTCGTGCCGAACGACCTGCTGGTGGCGCTCGGCCGCCGGTGGCGGGGCCACGTGGGTGGGCGTGGTCTCCTCCGGCAGCGGCGAGTCCCCCCGCAGCGCCTCGATCCGCTCATACGGGCCCGGCAGCCGCGGCCGTACCCGGACCGGGCGGTCGCCGGCACCGCCGCCCGCCGCCGACCCGGACACGGGGACGGGCGCGAGGACGGGGGCGTGCCGCGCGAGCAGCCGGTCGAAGTAGTCAGCCATCGGCGCACAGCTCCAGGTAGTAACGGCGCCGCAGCGGGCTGAGCGCCAGGATCTGAGGCTCGCTCCAGCCGTATGCGGTGGCGAGCAGGTGGACATCGAGGAGCAGGTCCCGTGCCCAGTGGTCGAGTTCGGCCCAGAGGTAGGAGGCGATATCCAGCTCGGCCCGGGTGGCCTCGCCGCATTCGGGGCAGGCGACGTTGAGCGTCACATCGGCCGCCGGGTCGGCGCGTTCGGCGGCCTCGGCGAGGCGCCGCCGCACCGGCTCCGGCAGTTCGGCCGCGGGGAGGCGGTCGGCGGGGATAGGCCGCCCCGAACGGTGCGCGGAGACGATGCAGCGGGCGAGCAGGGCCCGGCGGGCGCGGGCGGTGGCGGTAGCGGTGGCGGTGGCGGTGGCGGTGGCGGTAGCGATGGGCTCTCGCTCGGCTTCGGCGCGGTGCGAGTCCGAGGCCGAGTCCCCGTACGCGCCGGAATCCCCGTACGCGCCGGAGTCCACGCCGACGCCCCCGGTCCCGTATGCGCCCGAGTCCGCACCCACGCCCACGTCCCCGTACGCGCCCGAGTCCGCACCCACGCCCACGTCCCGGTACGCGCCCGAGTCCACGTCCGCGCCCACGCCGGAGTCCGCGCCCACCCCCAAGCGCCCGCCCGCTTCGGCCGCCGCCTGCGCGGCGGCCTCCACGTCGGCGACGGTGGGCAGCCGGAACTCGATCGTCCACTCGCCCTCCTCCACTCGAAGCGGGCCGTCCCGTTCTCCCGGGCGCACGCCCAGGTCGCGTGCGTCGAGGTCGAACTCCATGGCCTCGCCGCACGCACCGCACTCGGCCCGGATCTGCATCCGCTCGCCGAAGAGCGCGCGGCGCAGGGCGTACAGATCCGCCTCGCGCTCGCCCACCGGCAGCGAAAGCAGCTCATCCGCCGCGGTCTCCGGGCGGGCCGCCCGGTGCAGCAGCAAGGCGCGGCCGGGGCCGTGGTGCGCCAGCCCCGCCTCCCAGATGGCCAGCAGCTCCGCGGGCCCCGTGTTCCCCATCTCTCAGGCCGTCCGCTCCCCGTACCGTGCCGATCCCCGTACCCGTGACCATCGCCATCGCGTCCCGACGACCGCCGCGCCGCCGTCCCGACGACCGCCGCCGTCCCGCGCTCCGACCCGTCCCGTCCCCGTCCCGCGTCTACACAGGCGCGCCTACGCGGGATGCGTGAACGAGGGCTCTTCCGGCTCCGGCACCTCGTAGTCGCGCTCCCAGCCCTCGCACTCCAGCTTCAGGCTCTGGATCGCGACCGCGTTGGCGTTGGCGTCCAGCTCGCCGAGCACCTGGTATTCGCTGGGCCAGGTCCGGTAGAGCTTGTGCGAGACGGCCACCTGGCCCGCCTCGTTGAGGACCTGGATGACGATGTCCTTGCGGAAGTCGGCGAGCGAGACCTCGGAGCCGAGTCCCGCGCCGACCTGCCAGACCTTGTTGGCCCAGCGGTCGAACTCGGGGTCGTGGGTGACGCCGCGCTCCAGGGTGATCCCCTCGAACTCGGACCGGCCCGGGGACTTGCGGGGTGAGCTGGGGTCGCCGCCGTTGCGGTGCTTGACGACCTCGGTGGTGCGCTTGAGCGGACTGATCTTGCTGATGCCCGCGACCGTACGACCGTCCCAGAGGACCAGAAACTTGAAGTTCTTGTACGGGTCGAAGCGATGGGCGTTGACCTGGAACTCAGCCATCACATTCCTAAATCTCGAACTGTCCGGCCATCTGCTGGATCTTGACGATCACGAACTCCGCGGGCTTGACCGGCGCAATACCGACCACGACATTCACGATGCCGTTGGCGATGTCCTCGTCCGTCGTGGTGTCCTTGTCGCACTTGACGAAGTACGCCTGCCGCGGAGTGCCGCCCTTGAACGCGCCCTTCTCGAACAGCGTGTGGAGATAGCCGGATGCGTTCAGCCGGATCTGCTGCCACAACTGCTCGGTATTGGGTTCGAAAACGACCCATTGCAGTCCGCGGCGCAGGCTCTCCTCGATATGCAGCGCCAGCCGCCGCACCGGGACGTACTTCCACTCGCTGTCGAGCGCGTCGGCGCCGCGCAGCGTGCGGGCGCCCCAGACCAGTGGGCCCACCACCGGGAACGTGCGCAGGCAGTTGATGCCCAGCGGGTTGAGCAGCCCGTTCTCGCGATCGGTCAGCTGGACGGCGAGTGAGTACACCCCGGCCAGCCGCGCCTCGGTCCCGGCCGGTGCCTTCCAGACGCCGCGCTCGCCGTCCGTACGGGCCATGACGCCCGCGAGCGCCCCGGAGGGCGGGAAGGCGCGCAGCCGCCCGGTGAGCGGGTCGGTGAGCCGCAACTGCGGGAAGTACAGCGCTGCGTGGTCGCTGCGGACCGGTTCGAAGGCGCCGATCCCGGCGCGGGCCGCGTCCACGCTGCCCCAGGCGGAGGGGGCGTCCACCAGCAGGAAGATCCGCCGCTCCCGGCACAGCCGGTCGGCCGCCGACAGCACGGTGACCATGTCGCCCACGGACTCGTATCCGGCGAGCTCGGGCAGCGACAGCAGGTTGACGTCCTCGATGTCGCGCAGCGCCTGGAGGCCGGTCTTGTCGGCCTCGCTGCCGATGAGGTCGCGGGGGCCGGGCGGGGCGCCGTCCTCGCCGCCGGACAGCGGGAAGACGGGCGGGTTGACCGATGCCTCCAGGCCCAGGTCATTGGCGCATTCGCCCAGGAACCGCACGACGTCGTCGGGGTCGATGGAGCCGGCGACGACCTGGAGGCGGCGGCCGAACGCGGTGACCTCGGTGCCCGCGAAGGCGTGCTTGCCGGGGGCGTCGGGCAACGCGCGCAGCTTGCGCTCCAGGAGCAGGGCCAGCTCGGTGACGTCGCACGGAGCCTCGCCGTCGCAGTCCGGGTCGTAGAGGGTGAACGCGCGCTCCACCTCGCCGATCTTGACCGTCAGCTCGACCTCGAGATCGGGGAGTTCCCGCGCGAACGGCTTGGAGACCGTGCCGGAGGGGTCCGGCCGGCCCTCGCCGACCGCCTTGACCCGGATCAGCCCCGACCCGGCGTTGATCACGGTCTCGGCGTGGCGGCCGTGGGCGGGGTCCATGGACAGGTTGGTGAAGGACTCGCGGGAGGTGCCCCGGGCGTCGAGCACATGGAGGTTGAAGGTCTCCTCCGGGCACGGGGTGTCGTAGTCGACGGCCAGCCGCAGGCCCGAGCCCCAGTGGCCGGGCTCCTTGGCGTGCACCTCCAGCACGGGGCATTCGCTGTGGCCCTCGGTGGATTCGAGGGTGACACCGGCGGCCTCGCCGCTCCCGGCCTTGGTCACGCGGACGACGACCGCCACGGTGCCGCCGTTGCCGAAGAACTGGTGCACCGCGTAGCCGACCGCGCTCTGCGAGGTGAGGCCCCCGAAACGGCGCTCGAAGTCGGCGAAGCTGGTGATGCGGACCGGGGTGTTCAGCGGGCCCCGCCGGGTGTGGCCCACGAAGGCGGTCACCGAGGTGGTGACCGAGGCGATGGTACGGACGCTGCTCGGAAGCTCTTCGATGTAGACACCGGGATAGCCCGCGGGCGTCGGCATTCCCCCTCCATTCTCTTCAGCGCATCAAGAGATGAGGAGGGGAAGTGAAGATCACACGCGCGGATTTCTCGCCGCGCACACCTCTCTGTACTTCCCCCGGTCGCACGCCCCCGCGAAACCGGTATCGCAGGGTTCGGAACGTCGCTTGCGGCTCCTGATGCGTGAGTGCGATTTGAGTTTCCGTGCCCGGCGTGATTCCGGTCAAGACATTGATCCGGTCATCTCCTGCACGGGGAATTCCTAGATCGTTTCATGCTCTCCATGAAGTTGACCAAGCCATTACCGTGCGCGAACGCTTCCGGCAATTCGTGATCACAAAATCCCGGCCGGTGCGCGCGGGCGGCGAGAACGCGCCGAAAAGGTGTACGGATCGGCGTGCCGTTTTGCGGTCCCGCGCTTCCGGCGATATCACACCCGCGCCCGCGGACCGCGCCCGCCGAGCGGGCGGGCACTCCGCCGCACCCGCCGAACAGGCACTCCCCGCGCCCGCCGAAGGGGCACTCCGCCGCACCCGCCGAACGGGCACTCCACCGCGCCCGCCGAGCGGCCACTTCACTCGTGCGTGAGCGGGGACGGCGCGAGGGTCGCATGGCCGTCCAGCCAGGCCGGGTGGCTGAGCAGCGGGCGGCAGCGGGTGAACAGGGCGAGGAGTTCGGGGCCGCGCCGCTCCCGTAGGGCGGGGTCGAGGCGGGCCAGGTCGAGCTCATTGGCGGCCGACAGCTCGGCGAAGTCCCGGAGCAGCCGGGGTTCGGGGGTGTGCGCGCGGCCGGTGAAGCGGTCGTGGAAGACCGCGTCGGTGGCGCCGAGCGCCGGACAGGTGGCCTTCCGGTCACAGCTCGCGTAGAGGTACACGATGGCTTCGGCCTCCGCGCCGATCACCGCCACGAGTTCGCCGCGGCGGCCGAGGGGCAGCAGGGTGACGGGGAAGCCGTCGGTTCCGTAGAACGCGTGGCACAGCCCGGCGAGTTGGAGTTCGGGGCGGGCTCCCCACGCGGCGAGCCGGGCGCGTACCCGCTGGAGGTGGGCGAGGAGGGTGCTGCCGCCGGGGTGGGCGATGCGCGCGGCGCCGAGGCGGCGCAGGAGGGTGACGGCCCGGTCGGCGGCGGGAGGGGGAGCGGCAGGCACAGGTCGTGTCCTTTCGGTGCTTGGCAGGTCGGCACCCGTACCACGCCCCCACCCGGTCCGGATCCTCGTGCCGGCGCCGTACGGGTTGCCGCCTGAGCCCTGCGACGATCGTCCCGACCACCGGCCACCCCAGTCAATCCTGGGAATTGCTCGCCAACTCCTAGCTCTACCTTGGGGGTTATGACTCTGGACGATCTGCGGGTGTTCGTGGCCGTGTGCCGGGCCGGCAGCCTCAGCGCCGTGGCCCGGGAGCTGACCTGCACACAGTCGGCGGTGAGCCAGCGGGTGAAGCGGCTGGAACGCGAGACCGGTGTCAGCCTGCTGGAGCGCCAGGCGCGCGGTGTCGTGCCCACTCCGGCGGGACGCATTCTGTGCGAGGCCGCCGCCGATGGCATCGCCGGGCTCGATCTGGCGCTGCGTCGCCTGGGGGACCTCGTGCACGGGGAGAGCGGTTCGGTGCGGATCACCACCGGCAGCACCACCGTGCGGCACTTCATGGCCGAGGCGATCGTCTCGTTCCGCCGCCGCTATCCGAAGGTGAACCTGGAGTTCCAGACCGAGAGTTCCAGCCGGGGCTGTCTCGGCGCACTCATCGCCGGCAATCTGGATCTGGCCTGGATCACACTCGGCGGGCCGGTGCGCGGGGTCGAGCAGCGGCCGGTGGCCGAGCTGCCGTGGGTGCTCGCGCTGCGGGCCGGGGATCCGCTCGCGGCCCGGTCGCGAGTGGAGGTGTCCGACCTCGCCGAGATCCCCCTCGTACGGCTGCCGCCGAACTCCACCTCCGGCGGGCGGCTCCACGCGGCCCTGGCCGAGCTGGGCGTACGGGCCGGTTCCGACACCGGCGTCGCCGACTGGGACACGGCCCTGCTGCTGGCCGAACTCGGCCTGGGGCGGGCCGTGGTGCCCGCCCTGCCGGGGCTGCCGGTGCCCGGGGACGACGGGCCGCTGCGGCTGGTCCCGATTCCCGCGCTGCCGCCGCTGCCGGTCGGCTGGGCCGCACGCCGCTGGGACGCGCTCCCGCCGCTGGCCCGGGCCTTCGCGGATACGGTGGCCGGCACCTTGCGCGGATGACGCCTCGCCCGAACGGCACCCGGCACGGCCCCGCACGGCCCCGTGAATGATCATTTTCGGACTTCCCGCGCCAACGCGCCGGGATGGACCGCCTCGACGCGGTTCACACCCCTATGCTTCTACATGCGTGTAGAAGCATGGAGGGAGGACGCACGGTGAACGTACCACCGGCCGCGAACGTTCCGCGGCGCACGGCCCGCTGCCGCCCGTCCCCCGTCCCCCGTCCCCCGTCCCCCGTCCCCCGTCCCCCGTCCCCCGTCCCCCGTCCCCCGCCATCCTCCGCCGCACGCGCCCGTACCCCCCACGCACACGCGACAGTACGCACATTGAAGGAGTGGACGCCCCGATGGTGTTCAAACGACTGCTCGGCTCGCTCGGTGTCGGCGGGCCCACCGTGGACACGGTGCTGGACCCCGGCCCGGTACGCCCCGGCGGGCCGCTGTCCGGTCAGGTCCATCTCCGGGGTGGCTCGGCGGACTTCGAGATCGAGCAGATCACGCTGGAGCTCGTGGCCCGGGTGGAGGACGAGCGCGGCGACGAGGAGCGGGAGGGGGTCGTCCTCTTCGACCGCTTCACCGTCGGCGGCGGCTTCCGGCTCGCCGAGGGCGAGCACCGCAGCCTCCCGTTCACGGCCCACCTCCCCTGGGAGACGCCGATCACCGAGCTGTACGGGCAGCCCCTGGGCATCATCCTCGGCGTCCGCACCGGGCTGGAGGTCGCGGGCGCGAAGGACAAGGGCGACCTCGACCAGCTGACCGTGGCCCCGCTGCCGGCCCAGGAGGCCGTTCTGGAGGCGTTGGGGCAGCTCGGCTTCGGCTTCAAGTCCGCCGATCTGGAGCTGGGGCACGTGGGCGGCACCGGGCAGCGGCTGCCGTTCTACCAGGAGATCGAGCTCACCCCGGCGCCCCAGTACGCCCACGCCATCAACGAGCTGGAGGTGACGTTCCTGGCGAACCCGGGCGCCATGGACGTCGTCCTGGAGGCCGACAAGCGCGGCGGGCTCTTCTCCTCGGGGGAGGACGCCCTCACGCTCTTCACCATCGGCCATGAGGGTGTCGAGCACCGAGACTGGAACACCGAGGTCGACGCCTGGATCCGCCAGCTCGTCGAGCGGCGCGCCGCCTATGGCTCCCACGGCTCGCACGACCCGTACGGCGCCCATGGCTCGTACGGCCACAGCTACGGGCACGCGGACCACCACGACGGGCACCACGGCGGGCACCACGACAGCGGGCGGCGCTCCGGTCCGAGCACCGCGGCGATCGTCGGAGGCGTCGCGGCGGGTGTCGCGGTGGGCGTCGTCGGCGGAATGGTCGCCGCGGAGGTCGTGGACGAGATCGGCGACGCGTTCGAGGACGAGGAGGACGAGGACTGACCGGCCTCCCCCGGCCCGGGGCGGACCCGGGCCGGGGAGTCCTTCTCGGCGGCTCGGCGGCTCGGCGGCTCGGCGGTGGCCCCCGGTGCGGCCGGGTCCAGACAGCCGTGGTCCCATGAGGCCGACCAGCGCCGCCCAGGGCCCCGCCCAGCCGTCGAGGAGGACGAACGACCATGACCGCCGACAGCCGCCCGGAACCACCCCACTTCGGCGACGAACGCGAAACCCTGCGCGCCTTCCTGGACTACCAGCGGGCGACGCTCGCCATGAAGTGCGCGGGGCTGAGCGACGAGGAGTTGCGGCAGCGGTCGATGCCGCCCTCGACGCTGACGCTGCTGGGCCTGGTGCGGCACCTGGCCGAGGTGGAACGGGCCTGGTTCCGGCGGGTGTTCGAGGACCACGACGCACCGATGGTCTGGTCCCCGACGATCGACTTCCAGGCGGCGTACGACGTGACCGAGGCGACCGGAGCCGAGGCGTTCGCGGCCTGGGAGGCGGAAGTCGAGACCTCCCGCCGGATCGAGCGGGAGGCGGCGTCGCTCGACCTGACGGGCCATCAGCCCCGGTGGGGCGAGGAAGTGTCGCTGCGGATGGTGCTGGTGCATGTGCTGCTGGAGTACGGCCGCCACAACGGGCACGCGGACTTCCTGCGCGAGGGCGTGGACGGGGTCGTGGGGGCCTGAGCGATCGGCCTCCGGCCCGGACTCGTCGGCCCGTTCACTTCGCCGTTCCGGCCGTCCGCGCGCCTCCGCGGCGACCTCGCGCAGCCCGGCGTCCCGCAGCGGACCGCACCGACGGCGTGCGGACCACGAGACCGCGAGACCGCGACGTCAGACGGTGAGGACGAGCTTGCCCTTGAGGTGACCGCCGTCGAGCAGCCGGTGCGCGTCGGCGACGCGCTCGAACGGGAACGTCTCCTGCACATGGACCCGGAGCCTGCCCTGTTCGACGAGTTCGACGAGACCTCGCAGGGCGACCGGATCGGGGTCGACCGCGATGCCGCTGAAGCGCATGCCGGCCGCCTTGTACTTGGCGACGAGCCCCGAATCCTCCTCGGCGACCGCCGTCACCAGATGACCGCCCGGGCGGAGCACTTCGAGCGACCGCTCGGCGGTGTCGCCGCCGATCGTGTCGAGCACGACGTCGACGTCGCGGACCGCCTCGGTGAAGTCGACCGCCGTGTAGTCGATCACCTCGTCGGCGCCGAACCCCTCGACGAACTTCCGCTTGCTCCCGCCGGCGGTCGCGATCACGTACGCGCCGAGCGCCTTCGCGATCTGGACCGCGACGTGGCCGACCCCGCCACCGCCGCCGTGGACGAGGACGCGGTCGCCCTCGGTCACGCCGCCGAGGTCGACGAGGCCCTGCCACGCCGTCAGCCCGACGACCGGCAGCGCCGACGCCTCGACGTGCGAGAGCGACGCCGGCTTGCGTGCCAGGTGCAGCGCCGGCGCCGACACGACCTCGGCGTAGGCGCCCGCAGCCCGCGGGAACAGCGGCATCCCGAACACCTCGTCGCCGGGCCTGAACCGATACGTCAGCGACCCCTCCTCGACCACGCCGCTGATGTCCCAGCCGAGGATGAACGGCGGCCGGCCGATCAGCGGGGGGAACTCACCGGCGCGCAGGAGCGCCTCCAGCGGGTTCAGCCCGATCGCCTTGACGCGGACGAGAACCTCGGTCGGGAGGGGCTGGGGCTCGGGCGCTTCCACGACGGTGAGCACCTCGGGACCGCCGAGCGTCCGCTGGGTGATGACTCGCATGACTCTCCTGGCTTCGGAGGGTTGGAGGGGGAGAACCCAGGCTATGTTTCCGATAGGAACCAGCAGGTACCTTTGGCGCCATGAGCGGTTTCGGCCCCGGTGGTCCCTTCCTCGCCGACTGTCCGGCGCGTCTGACGGTCGAGCTGATCGCCGACAAGTGGACGGCGGTCGTGCTCTACGGCCTCAGCAGGGGCCCGGTGCGCCATGGCGAGCTGATCGAGATGATCGGCGGCATCTCCCGCAAGATGCTCACCCAGACGCTCCGGCGGCTCGAGGCGCACGGACTCATCCGCCGCCACGCCTACGCCGAGGTGCCGCCCCGCGTCGAGTACGAGCTCACCCCGCTCGGGGCGACGCTGATCGATCCGATCCACATGCTGACCGAGTGGGCGATGGCGAACGGCGACGCGGTGCTCGATGCGCTCGACGCCGATCCCGAGCCGGTAGCCCACGGCGACTGAGGCCCCGTCGGCGGCGCGGGGGCTGGTTGAGGCGGCCGGAGCTGGGCACTCCGTGGGGCGCGTGGCCCGATACGACCACGGGCCCGATCCGACCGGCGCGTGGCCGGATACGACCGTGCCGCACCCCAAAGGACGATCATGAGCGAGCCCAGGACACCGACATCCCCCCGCATGCTCGGCATCTACCTCAACGATCACCTGGCCGGAGCGACGGCCGGAACGCAGCTGGCCCGCCGGACGGCCCGCGAGCACCGGGAGTCGCCCTTCGGCGGCGACCTGGAGGACGTCGCCGCGCAGATCATGGAGGACCGCGCGGCGCTCCTGACCGTCATGGCCGACCTCGAGGTGCCCGTACGCCGCTACAAGGTCTACGGGGGCTGGCTGGGCGAGAAGACCGGGCGGCTGAAGCCCAACGGCCGGCTGCGGCGCCGCTCGGGGCTCAGCACGGTCCTGGAGCTGGAGTCGCTGCGGATCGGAGTGGAGGGCAAGGCGCTGCTGTGGCACGCGCTGCTGACCGCGGCCGACGAGGACCCCCGGCTGGACCCCGATCGGCTCACCGAGCTGCTGAACCGGGCGCGGCGACAGCGCGCGACGCTCCAGTCGCTGCACGACGCCGCGGCCGCCACGATGTTCAGCCCCGGCCGGACCGAACCGCGGGAGGCGGTGGTCGGAACATGACCCCTCCCGCTTCTCCCGCGCCACCTCGGCGGCACCCGTCTTCCGGGCGGGCTGATCGTGACCACGCACGCGCTCCAGGGTGCCGGTCCGGTCAGGACCGTACGGCCGGAGCGGGTGCTGCCGGTGCACTGCGACGACTACGACGACTACGCCGCCTTCAGCTCCCCGCTCTCCGCGTTCCTGGCGGAGAGCGGGGACCCGGACTTCCCGGCCGCGGTGGTCCACCGCCCCCCGGGAGGGAGCGCGTCACCGTGGAGGCGCAGGGGGTGCGCCAGGCACCGTGAAGCCACCGTGGTGGTCGGACGCGGTCAGGCCGCGCTCGTGGGCGTCTGATCGTCGCTGCGCAGCCGCCGCAGACGTTCCAGCAGTTGGGGGCGGTGCAGGTCGACGACGCACGCCATCAGGTCCGGATGGCGCATCAGCGGCGCGGCCTGACAGTCGTGGGTGTCGGGCTCGGTGAGCCGCCGGAACTCCCCGGGGGATCCGGTGGCGTGCTCACAGTCGGCGAGCGCCGCCACCGCCTCGGACGCCAGGCTCGAGCAGGTGAGCAGGGCCGCCGCCCAGCTCGCCACGACCTCGTCCACCCAGGTGCGCCAGACGCCGTCGGGGCCGCGGATCTCGTACGGCTCCGCGTCCACGAGCCAGTCCAGCCGGTAGGAACCGCCCGGTCCGGCCATGGTCACCAGGGCGGTGTCGGTGGTGGGGTAGCGCAGCCAGGCGGCGACGGTCACGGCCTGCCGCGCCTGCGCCTCCGCGAGCGCCGCGTTCATCGCGCCGTCGGCCGCCGGATAGGCCCTGATCAGCCAATGCGTGGTCGCCGCTATGACGGATGACAGGTCCAGGGACAAACGAAGCCGCTCCTCTTGCGCGATAGCTGTCAGCACCGTACCCCCGGGACGACTGTGTCGAACATGACATAGATCACTCTCAACGGCGGTGCGCCAGTATGGACGGCCGGGCGCGCATCGCGTATGCGCCCGGCGGATGGGCCTACCGCTTGGCAGCCGAGGCGCCGGGTACCTGGTGGCCATGAACGCGCCCGGCCCCGCCATCGGCGTGGTTCTCGCCACCCGCGACCGCGCCGAAGGACTCGCCACCGCCCTGGAACACCTCACCGCCCTGCCGGAGCGGCCACCGGTGATGGTCGTGGACAACGGCTCGACGGACCACACCCGGGCCATGGTCGCCGAGCGCTTTCCCCAGGTGCGGGTCCTGGCGCAAGGGGCCAACCGGGGCGCGCTCGCCCGCAACGACGGCGTACGCGCCATCGGCACCCCCTACGTGGCCTTCAGCGACGACGACTCCTGGTGGCGGCCGGGTGCCCTGGCGCGGGCGGCCACCCTGCTGAACGGCCATCCGCGGCTGGGGCTGCTGGCGGCCCAGGTGCGGGTCGGCCGGGACGAACGGCCCGATCCGCTCAACGCCGCCCTGGCCGCCTCCCCCATCGGCCGGGCCGAGGACCTTCCCGGCCGCGAGGTGTTCGGCTTCCTCGCCCGCGGGGCCGTGGTGCGGCGCGGCGCCTTCCTGGAGGTGGGCGGCTTCCATCCGCTGATCTGCTCCGGCGGCTCCGGCGGCTCCGGCGGCTCCGGCGGCTCCGGCGGCTCCGGCGGCTCCGGCGGCTCCGGCGGCTCCGGCGGCGAGGAGACGCTGCTCGCGTATGACTTCGCCGCGATGGGCTGGGGCGTCTCGTACTGCCCCGAGGTGGTCGCCCACCACCATCCGGGCCCCTCGTCGCGCGCCGACGAGCGCACCGCCGTGATGCGGCGCGACGAGCTGATCGGCTGCTGGCTGCGCCGCCCGCTGCCACTCGCCGCCCGGCGCACCGCGGGGCTGCTCACCGAGGCCGGGCGGGACCCGGTGGCGCGGGCCGCGCTGAGCGGTCTGCTCGCCCGGCTGCCTGCCGCGCTGTGGCAGCGCCGGCCGCTGCCGCCGTGGGTCGAGGAGGCCGCCCGGCGCGTGGACCGGCAGCGGACGGACGACGCACCCCGACGGGAGGAGAAACGGGCCGTCACCCATGGCCGATGACCACCACCGACGACCATGACCAGAGCCGGAGCCAGGAGGGCTTGCTGTGAGAGGGGTCGGGCGGACCGGTTCCGGAACCAGTCGATGGTGCGGGCGGGCCGGCCCCTCGTCGATATAGGCGAGCGAGCGGGTCCGGCCGCCGTCGCCGGTGGCCGTGCGGGGTTCATCGGCCGGCGCCTGCCGGATGAAGGCGGGCACGGCCCGTCCGGCGGGCCCAGCAGGGGCGGACCGGCCGGCCCCGGGCCGTCCGCGCGGTGTGCGCACGGCAGGGGCGGGATCCGCTACGCGGCCGTCGCGCGCCGCACCCCGTAGGCCGCGGCACCCAGGCCCAGCACCGCCACGCCGGAGACCACCGAGGAGACGGGGAGGGCGAAGGCGAGCAGCAGACAGCCGGCCAGGCCGAGCCCCGGCACGATCCGCGGTGGGCGGCCCTCGGCCGGGGTGAGGGTCCACGCGGAGGCGTTGGCGACGGCGTAGTAGGCCAGCACGCCGAACGAGGAGAACCCGATCGCGCCACGCAGATCCGCCGTCGCCGCCAGGACCGCCACCACCGCGCCCACGGCCAGCTCGGCGCGGTGCGGCACCGCGAACCGTGGGTGCACGGCGGCCAGCGCGGGCGGAAGGTGCCGGTCGCGGGCCATGGCCAGGGTGGTCCGGGAGACGCCCAGGATCAGCGCGAGCAACGACCCCAGCGCGGCCACCGCGGCGCCGACCCGCACCACCGGCGACAGCCCCGGGAGCCCGGCGGCGCGCACGGCGTCGGCCAGCGGGGCGCCCGCCGCGCCGAGACCGCCGCTGCCCAGTACGGTCAGCGCGGCGATCGCGACCGCCGCGTAGACGGCCAGGGTGATGCCGAGCGCGAGCGGGATGGCGCGGGGGATGGTGCGCGCCGGGTCGCGGACCTCCTCGCCGAGGGTGGCGATACGGGCGTATCCGGCGAAGGCGAAGAACAGCAGGCCGCCCGCGCGCAGCACCCCGCCGAGGGTGGCGTCGCCGCCGATCTCCAGCCGTGCGGCGTCCGCCTCGCCGGAAGTGAGGAGGGCGACGACCACGGCGGCCAGGACCGCGAGCACGACGGCCACGATCGCCCGGGTCAGCCAGGCGGCCTTGTGCACCCCCACGTAGTTGACGGCCGTCAGCGCCACCACGGCCGCCACCGCCACCGCGTGTGCCTGGGCGGGCCAGACGTAGGAGCCGACGGTCAGGGCCATCGCCGCGCAGGAGGCGGTCTTGCCGACCACGAACGCCCAGCCGGCCAGATACCCCCAGAAGTCGCCCAGCCGCTCACGGCCGTAGACGTAGGTGCCGCCGGATCGCGGATAGCGGGCGGCCAGCCGCGCGGAGGAGGTGGCGTTGCAGTACGCCACCACCCCGGCGGCCACCAGGCCGAGCAGCAGCCCCGTCCCCGCCTCCCGCGCCGCGGGCCCCAGCGCCCCGAAGATGCCCGCGCCGATCATCGACCCCAGGCCGACCACGACCGCGTCGAAGACCCCCAGGCGCCGCCGCAACTCCCCCGTTCCGGCGGGGGTGTTCACCGTGTCCCCCATCGCTCAGCCCCGGCCCGTGTCGAGGCCGTACCCGGTCCGGCGGCGCGGGTGTGAGCCGGTGACCGGCCCGAGGGCGCGCGGCAGCGGTAGTTGAGGGGAGACGGCGCGGTGCATGTGCTCCAGTATGGCGCCGGGTTTCGGCCACCGGTCACGCTGCGGCCGGTATTCCCGCCCGTGCGACCGGTCTTCCCGCCCGTGCGGCCGGTATTCCCGCCCGTGCGGCCGGTCTTCCCGCCCGTGCGGCCGGTCTTCCCGCCCGTGCGGCCGGTCTTCCCGCCCGACACCGCCCGACACCGCCCGGCCCGCCCGACACCGTGCGGGCCGAGCGGGGTCCGCCCCGCGCCCGCCGCTCTACGATGGGGACATGCCGGTCAGCGAACCCTCCTCAACTGCGACCCGGTCGCGCTCGCATACGCATCCCAGCGGCGCGGCGCAGTTCGCCACGGCCGCCCATGTCTTCTCGCTGCTGTCCGACCCGACCCGGCTGCATCTGGTGTGGTCCCTCGCCCGGGGCGAGGCCGATGTCAACACCCTCACCGAGGCCAGCGGCGCGGCCCGCCCGGCGGTCAGCCAGCATCTGGCCAAGCTCCGGCTGGCCGGGCTGGTCCAGGTGCGCAAGGAGGGCCGCCGCTCGGTGTACTCCCTTCACGACGGCCATCTGCGCCGGCTGGTGATCGAGGCCGTCAACCACGCGGACCACATGGTCACCGGGGCCCCGCCGCACGACTGAGGTGCCCCGATCCGTCCTCGGACGGCACTCACGCGGCGTGGTGGGCCAGCAGGCGATGCGGGTCCTCCGCGCCCGGCCCGGGGGCCGGATCGGTGTGCACCAGGGCGGCGGTCAGCCGGGGCACGGCGTGGAGGAGGGCGTGTTCGGCCCCGACCGCCACATCGTGTGCCGCCCGCAGCTCCAGGCCGCCGTCCACTTCGACCGTGACCTCGGCGCGCAGCCGGTGGCCGATCCAGCGCATCCGGAGTTCGGTCACGCCGAGCACTCCGGGGACCTCGCGCAGGGCGGCCTCGCCCGCGTCGACCACCGCCGGGTCGACGGAGTCCATCAGGCGCCGGAACACCTCGCGCGCCGCGTCCTTGAGGACGAGCAGGATGGCGGCGGTGATGGCCAGGCCGACGATCGGGTCCGCGGCCTGCCAGCCGAGCGCCGCGCCACCCGCGCCCAGCAGCACGGCCAGGGAGGTGAAGCCGTCGGTGCGGGCGTGCAGCCCATCGGCGACCAGGGCCGCCGAGCCGATCCGCCGCCCGACCCGGATCCGGTGCCGGGCCACCCATTCGTTGCCGATGAAGCCGAGGACCGCCGCGACCGCGACGACGCCCAGGTGGGACATGGGGTGCGGGTGCAGCAGCCGCTCCACGGCCTCGTACGCGGCCAGGGCCGCCGAGGCGGCGATGGTCAGCACGATGACGATCCCGGCCAGGTCCTCGGCCCGGCCGTAGCCGTAGGTGAACCGGCGGTTCGCCGCGCGGCGCCCCAGGACGAACGCCACGCCGAGCGGCAGTGCGGTCAGCGCGTCGGCGGCGTTGTGGACGGTGTCGCCCAGCAGCGCCACCGAGCCGGACAGCATGACGACCACGGCCTGGAGGACCGCGGTGGCGCCGAGGACGGCGAGGGAGAGCCACAGGGCGCGTATGCCCTCGGCCGACGACTCCAGCGCGGGGTCGACCTTCTGCGCCGACTCGTGGGAGTGCGGTTTCAGCAGATGGGCGAGTTGGTGCCGGCGGTGGTGATGGTGCCGGTGTCCGTGGTGATGGGACTCCATGCCGCCATTATGTGCATACACGCGCACGCGTGCACCCGTCGAGCCGGAGAAGACTTCGCCGGACCGCGAAAGGCCGCTCCGGGCCATGGAAAGTTTCGGCGCTGACCGGCCTTGCCAATGTTTTGGCAAGCATTGACAAGGTTGCGCAACGGTGAAGACCATGCCACATGCCGTTCATCCACCCCACCTCGTCACACCGGTAACGGGCTGCCATGGCCCCCACCCTGACCGATGTCGCCAAGGGCGCGAATGTCGCACTGTCCACGGCGTCCCGGGCGTTCAGCGACCCCGGCCGGCTCGGCCCCCAGACCCTGCGCAAGGTGCTGACCGTCGCGCAGGAGCTGGGATACGAACCGCCCGTGGCGCGCACCGCCGAGAACGCCACCGCGAGCCGGGCCGAGACCGCCACCGTCGCGCTCGTCGTCCCCGATATCGCCAACCCCGTCTTCGGGGCCTTCGTCAAGGCCGCGCAGGGCGAGTGCCGCCACCGCAGGCAGACCGTCGTCCTCGCCGACACCGACCTCGACCCGGACCGTGAGCGCGAGGTCCTCGCACATCTGAAGGAGCGGGCGGACGGCCTGGTCGTGTGCTCCCCCCGGCTGGACGCGGACGATGTGCTCGACATCTGCGGCCGCACCCCCGCCGTGCTGGTCAACCGCGAAACGTCCGGCACCGACTGTGTGCTCGCCGACGCCGCCCACGGCATGCGCCAGGCCGTGGAGTACCTCGCCGCCCTCGGACACCGGCGGATCGCCTACGTCCAGGGCATGCGGCGCTCCTGGTCCAACGCCCACCGCGCCGACCTCATCCGCGCCGAGACCGAACGCGCCGGACTGGACCTGGAGTTGCTCGGCTGGCAGGCCGAGACGGTGGCGGGCGGCACCGCCGCCGCCGCGAGCGTCATGGCCTCGGGCGCCTCCGCCGCCATCGCCCACAACGACCTGATGGCGTTGGGCGTGCTGACCGGCGCCCGGACGCTGGGGCTGAGCGTGCCCGGGGACCTCAGCGTCATCGGGTTCGACGACATCCCCTTCGCCGAGGTCTCCCAGCCCTCCCTGACCAGCGTCGCCGTGCCGATGGCCCGCGCCGGGGCGCTCAGCCTGCAGATGCTGGGGCAGGTCCTCGCGGGCGAGCGGCAGATCCCCCGTACGCACCGGCTGCCCACACAGCTCATCGTGCGCGACTCCACCGGCCCCGCCGCCGCCCGCACCGCCCGGCACCGGCCCGACACGCTCGCCGCAGAGATCGCGCCCGCCACGCCCGCCACCCCCACCACGCCCGCCATCCCCGCCACCAAGGACGCCTCATGACCACCGACCCCCTGACCGTGGTGGTCGCCGACCCCAACCTCGCCCCGCTGCGCACCGAGTTCGAGGCCGCCCTCCCCCACGGCACGGTCGTCCACTGGCCCGACCCCCGGCACACCGAGGCGGTCGAAGCCGCCATCGCGGACGCGGACGTCCTCGTCTCGGGCCGGTGCACCGCCGCCATGGCCGAGGCCGCCACCCGGCTCCGGCTGGTCCACGCCGCCGGAGCCGGAACGGACAACATCGACATCGCGGCCCTGGCGCCGGGCACCCAGGTGGCGAACACCTTCCACCACGAGAACGCCATCGCCGAATACACCGTGTCCGCCACGATCCTGATGCGCCGTGGCTTTCTGCGCCAGCACGCCGCACTGCGCCGGGAAGCACACTGGGACTCCCCCGCCCATGACCCACGGTCCCCGTGGGCGGCGGACCTGACCACCGCCACCATCGGGTTCGTCGGCTTCGGGCACATCGGGGCCCGCTGCTGGCGGCTGTTCCAGGCGTTCGGCACCCGGGGCATCGCCGTCACCCGCCGCGGGGACGTGGACGCGGCCGCCCAAGGACTGCTGTGGGCCGGAACCGTCAAGGACCTGGACACCCTGCTGGAGAGTTCGGACGCCGTGGTGGTGTCCGTACCGCTCACCGAGGACACCACCGGGCTGATCGGCGCGGCCGAGCTGTCCCGGATGCCCCCGGACGCCGTCCTGGTCAACGTCGGCCGTGGTCCCGTCGTGGACGAGGACGCGCTGTACGAGGCGCTGCGCGACCGCGCCATCGGCGGCGCCGCCATCGACGTCTGGTACCGCTACCCGGCCGACGGCCACACCGCAGCCCCCGCCAAGCACCCCTTCGACACGCTGGACAACGTGCTGATGACCCCACACTCCTCGGGCCTCACCCGCCAGACCTTCGTCCACCGCACCGCCGACATCACCGCCAACATCCGCCGGCTCGCCACGGGCGAACCGCTCCACAACGTGGTGGCGGTGGCCCCGTGACGACGACCGACACCATCACCGCCGTCGACGTCCTCGTCACCAGCCCGAGCCGCAACTTCGTCCTCCTCAAGATCACCACCGCGGACGGCGTCACCGGCTGGGGCGACGCCACCCTCAACGGCCGCGAACTCGCCGTCGCCTCCTATCTGCGCGACCACCTCGCCCCCCTCCTCATCGGCCGCGACCCGGCCCGCGTCGAGGACACCTGGCAGTACCTCTACCGCGGGGCCTACTGGCGCCGCGGACCGGTGACCATGACCGCCATCGGCGCGGTGGACATCGCGCTGTGGGACATCAAGGGCAAGACCACCGGCCAGCCCGTCTACCAGTTGCTGGGCGGCGCGGTACGCGACCGGATCCTCGCCTACACCCACGCCACCGGCTGGGACCTCCCCCAGCTGCTGGAGTCCATCGAGACACGGCGGGACCGCGGCTTCCGCGCCGTACGGGCCCAAAGCGGCGTCCCCGGCCTGGAGATGGTCTACGGCGTCAGCAGGAGCGGCACCGGATACGAACCGGCCGGCCGGGGCGCCGCCCCCGTGGCGGAGACCTGGGACACCGACGCCTACCTCCGCCATATCCCCCGCGTCCTCACCCGGATCCGCGAACACGTGGGCCCCGAGCTGAAACTGCTCCACGACACCCACCACCGGCTCACCCCCGGCGAGGCCGCCCGGCTCGGCCGCGCCCTGGAACCGGTGGACCTCTTCTGGCTGGAGGACGTCACCCCCGCCGAGAACCAGGAGGTGCTGCGGCACATCCGCCACCACACCACCGTCCCGCTGGCCATCGGCGAGGTGTTCAACACCGTCTGGGAGTGCCAGCCGCTGATCACCGAGCAGCTCATCGACTTCATCCGCACCTGTGTGAGCCACGCGGGCGGCATCAGCCATCTGCGGCGCATCGCCACCCTCGCCGACCTCTGGCAGGTGCGGCTCGGACCGCACGGCCCCTCGGACATCTCCCCGGTCGCCCTCGGCGCCTCACTCCACCTCGGCCTGGCCACCCCCAATTTCGCCATCCAGGAGTACATGGGCTACGAACCGCTGGTCCACGAGGTGTTCCGGCACTCCTGGTCCTACGCAGACGGCCACCTCCACCCCGGCGACGCACCCGGCATCGGCGTCGAGATCGACGAGCAACTCGCCGCCCGCCACCCCTACGAACCCGCCTATCTGCCGGTCGCACGACGGCTCGACGGCTCGATGACGGACTGGTGACACCGATGCCCCACCCCCCCCCCCGCCTCCGCCGCGCCACCACCCCCGCGGCCGCCCTCACCCTCCCCCACCCGCCCGCCGAAACCGGCATCGTCCACCTGGGCCTCGGCAACTTCCACCGCGCCCACCAGGCCGTCCACACCGCCGCCGCCCTGCGCCACACCGACGGCCCCTGGGGCATCCTCGGCGTGGCCAGCCACTCCGCCACCGTGGCGCGGGCGATGCGCGACCAGGAGATGACCTACGCCGTCGTGGAGATCTCCCCCGACGACACCCGCGTCACCGTCCCCGCCGTGCACACCGGCACCCTGGTGGCCACCGAGCGGCCCGACGACCTCCTCGACGCCCTCGCCGCACCCGCCACGGCCGTCATCACCCTGACCGTCACCGAACACGGCTACACCTTCTCCCCGCGCACCGGCGGCCTCGACCTCGACACCCCCGCCGTCCGTGCCGACCTGCGCGGCGATACGCCACCACGGACCACCATCGGCCGGCTAGTCCGCGGCCTCCAGCGCCGTATACGCGCCCACGCCCGGCCCATCACCGTGCTCAGCTGCGACAACCTCGCCGGCAACGGCGGCCAGACCAGGCGGCTGGTCCACGAGTTCACCCAGGCCCTCCCCGCGGCCGAACGCGACGACCTCACGCCCTGGCTGGAAACCGCGGTGACCTTCCCCAACTCCATGGTCGACCGCATCGTCCCCGCCACCACCGACACCTACCGCGACGCCGTCGCCACCCACCTCGGCGTACGCGACACCGTCCCCGTGCCGGCCGAACCCTTCAGCATGTGGGTCATGGAGGACCGCTTCGCCGCCGGACGCCCGCGCTGGGAAGCCGGCGGGGCGCTCTTCACCGACGACGTCGAACCCTACGAACTGCTGAAGCTGCGGCTGCTCAACGGCACCCACTCCCTCATCGCCTACCTCGGCGCGCTGGACGGACGGGAGACCATCCCGGACGCCACCGCCCGGCCGTTCATCGCCGAAGCCGCCCGCGCGGCGCTCCACGACGACTATCTGCCGACCCTCACCGTGCCCACCGACATCGACCCCGACCACTACATCGGGCAGCTCTTCGACCGCTGGGCCAACACCGCCCTGGGCCACCGCACCCGGCAGGTCGGCTCCGACGGCTCGGTCAAACTGCGCCAACGGGTCCCCGAACCCGCCCTGTTCCATCTGCGGGCCGGACGCATGCCCCACCATCTGGCGCTCACCGTCGCCGCCTATCTGTGCTGCGTGGCACCGCCCCCCGGCTTCTCCCCCGGACCCCACGCCACCGCGATGGCGGACCCCGCCCGGGACACGCTCGCCACCATCGCCGGGCGGAACACCACCGCCTCCGGGCCGCCCTTCGCCGAGGCCGTCCTGGACAGCGGGCTGCTCGGCGACGGACTGAGAGACCACCCGGACTTCGCCACCCGGGTCTCCGAGCTGATCGACCTCATCGTCCGCCACGGGCCCGCCGCCGCGGCCGCCGACGCCCTCCAGACCCCCGCCCACCGCTGACCCCGTCCCCAACTCCCCACTCACCCTTCCCCTTTCACCTGCCCTCCCCTCCCCCGCTCCGCTGCATCGATCCGTTCAAGGAGGCATGGATCATGGACAGCAATCCCACTCCCGCCACGACGCGTCCCCCGTCACCGGCCACTTCCCCCGCCGAACCACCCGCCGACCCCCGCGCGGTGCGCCGCGCCGCCCTGGCCGGTCTCATCGGCACCGCGCTCGAACAGTACGACTTCGTCATCTACGGCACCGCCTCGGCGCTGATCTTCAGCGACCTGTTCTTCCCCAACGCCTCACCGTCCGTGGGCATCCTGGCCAGCTTCAGCACCTACGCCGTGGGCTTCGCCGCCCGCCCGCTCGGCGGGCTCTTCTTCTCCCGCTACGGCGACCGCCTCGGCCGCAAGTGGGTACTGGTGGCGACCCTGCTCCTGATGGGCGGCTCCACCCTCGCCATCGGACTGCTGCCCACCTACAACGAGGTGGGGCTGCTCGCCCCGATCCTGCTGCTCATCTGCCGCATGGGGCAGGGCTTCGGGGCCGGGGCCGAGCAGTCCGGCGGCGCCACCCTGCTCACCGAGACCGCCGCCCCCGGACGCCGCGGCAGACTGTCCTCCCTCGTCATGACCGGCGCCGCGCTGGGCACCGCCCTCGGCGCGGTGGCCTGGATCCTCGCCCAACGCCTGCCCGACGACGCCCTGATGAGCTGGGGCTGGCGGCTGATCTTCGGCAGCAGCCTCCTGGTGACCGTGATCGCCCTGGTGCTGCGCCGCAAGCTCAACGAGAGCCCGGTCTTCACCGAGCTCAAGGAGCAGCGGGAGCGGCCCGCCTCACCGGTGAAGGAGGTCTTCCAACACGGCCGGAAGCCCATGCTGCTGGTGCTGTTCATGAACTTCGGCGTCAGCACCCAGTCCTACACGTACCAGGTCTTCATGGCCTCCTATCTGGTGTCCAGCGTCGGCGTCGACAAGGACTTCGTCCCCCAGGTGCTGCTGATCGGGGCCCTGTGCGGCGGTCTCGCGGCCATCTGCTTCGGCACGCTCTCCGACCGCCTCGGGCGGCGCCCGGTGTACTCCACCATCGCCGCCGCGCTGGTGCTGCTGCCGGCCCCGACCTTCATCGCGCTGAACACCGGCTCACACGTGGCGATCACCGTGGCCATCGTCATCGGCTTCATCCTGGCCTGCCACGGCTCGGTCGGCGTCCAGATGAGCTACTTCCCCGAGCTGTTCGGCAAGCGCTACCGCTACGCGGGCGTCACACTGGGCCGGGAGTTCTCCTCGCTCATCGGCGGCGGGGTCGCGCCGCTGATCTGCAGCGCGCTCCTCACCGCGTTCTCCGACTCCTGGATACCGGTCGCCGTCTACATGTCGCTGGTCACGGCGGTCAGCCTCGTCGCCACCCGGATGTCCCCGGAGACCCTCGACCGCGATCTGAACACCACGGCCGACGCCACCGAGCCGGTGCGCCGGTGAGTTCTTGACCGGTGAGCTCTTGAAGGGGGTCGTGACGCCTGCGGCGGGCTGATCCCCTCCCCGCCCCTTCCCACAACTGGGGCTCCGCCCCAGACCCCGCTCCTCAAGCGCCGGAGAGGCTGGAAGGCGGGGCTTCGCCCCTGGACCCCGGGGTCCAGGGGCGAAGCCCCTGCCACGCGGCGCAGCCGCATATCGTTACTGCGGGAAGGGGCGGGTAGGGGAACCCGGGCCAGTTGGCGCTGCTGCCGCGTTCCGGTCAGGCGACCGGGTCGAGCAGTTCGTCGAAGGCGCGCGGCAGCCGGCTCCAGGCGTCCGGCCCGGCCGCGTACTCGGCGTCGGTCAGCAGACACGAGTCGAGCAGCGCCAGCAGCCCGTCGCGGTCAAGGCCGGGCGAGGTGAAGGTGAGGTGCTGACAGCGGTCGCCGTGGTCGGGGTGCCAGTCCAGCGCGGCGGCCACCCGCGGCTCGGCCGGCACCATCTCCCAGGCCGCGTCCGGCAGCG
>NZ_JANIAA010000025.1 GCF_024505145.1 Streptomyces rugosispiralis
CTGGAATCTCGGGGGCGGTCTCCGGCTCGGTGGACATCGGGATGCGGCTCCTGCTCGTCCTGGGGGTGGATACGGCGGGTCTTCAGGATCGGGGGAAGGCGGGGAACGGGGTCGTACGGGTCGTGATCGTGATCAGACGGGGCCTGTCGGGTTTCGGGGATTCCGGACCGTTCGGCGGCTTTGCGCTGGCTGGGCTACCGGCACGTAGCGTATCGGCGGCACCGCCTGGTGGCACTGCGTCGTTGGCCACACCTCCTGACCCTAGGCTGGCCCCCATGACGCCTTCTGACACCCCAGGGAGCCCGGGTGACGCGCGCGGACGCTGGTCCGACCTGGAGCGGCCACCGCTGAACGCCACCGCGCTGCGCCGGGGGCTGGTGCGCCCCGGCGGGCTGTGGACCGAGCTCGAGGTGGTGCGGGCGACCGGCTCGACCAATACGGATCTGGTCACCCGGGCCCGAGCCGGAGCCCCCGAGGGCGCGGTGCTGATCGCCGAGGAGCAGACCGCGGGGCGCGGTCGGCTCGACCGCGCCTGGACGGCTCCGGCTCGGTCCGGGCTCTTCTTCTCCATCCTGCTACGGCCCGGCGGCGCCGGCGTCCCCACCGAGCGCTGGGGCTGGCTGCCGCTGCTGGCCGGGGTCGCGGCCGCCGGGGCGCTCAGCCGTACGGCGGGCGTGGACACCGCACTGAAGTGGCCGAACGACCTGCTGGTGACGGTCGCGGGCGAGGAGCGGAAGTTCGGCGGGATCCTCGCCGAGCGGGCCGGGGACGCGGTGGTGATCGGCATGGGGCTGAACGTCTCGCTGCGCGCCGGTGAACTTCCCGTTCCCACCGCCGGGTCGCTGGCCCTGGCGAACGCGATCTCCACCGACCGCGATCCGCTGCTGCGGGCCGTGCTGCGCTCGATCGCCGAGTGGTACGGGGAGTGGCGCCGCTTCGAGGGCGACCCCGGGGCGAGCGGCCTCCAGGAGACGTACGCGGCGGGCTGCGCGACCCTCGGGCGCCAGGTGCGGGCCGAGCTTCCGGGCGGCCGGGAGCGCGTCGGCGAGGCGGTCGCGATCGACGGCGACGGGCGTCTGGTTCTGGCCACGGAGGGCGGGGTTCAGGAGCCGGTCTCCGCCGGGGACATCGTGCATCTACGCTCCGTACCGAGGGAGGAATGACCCTCCCGCGCAAGAGTGAGCTACGGCACACCTGACGTATCGTGGTCGCGGTCGGTCCAGCTCGGGGCGGCTGTGAGCGAGCTCGGGACCGGGCCGGGAAGAGGGAACGGAAGGGCAGTGCGCAGGGATCGGACAGGGGGCGGGCGGTGACCGCCGACGACGCGGGTTCCGGCACGGCCGAGGAGCGCGAGGTGCTGGACGCCGCCGCGCCCGACGGGGCCGTACGGGACACCGGGGCGCGGGAGAGCGCCGACGCGGAGGCCCCCGACGACGAGGACCAGCCGGACCCCATCGCGCTCCGGCTGGAGCAGCTGATCCTCGGTGCCGAGCGGCGCTACACCCCCTTCCAGGCCGCCCGCAGCGCGGGCGTCTCGGTCGAGCTGGCCACCCGCTTCTGGCGGGCCATGGGCTTCGCCGACATCGGCCAGGCCAAGGCGCTGACCGAGGCCGACGTACTGGCGCTGCGGCGGCTGTCCGGTCTGGTCGAGGCCGGGTTGCTGAGCGAGCCGATGGCCATCCAGGTGGCGCGGTCCACCGGCCAGACCACCGCCCGGCTCGCCGACTGGCAGATCGACTCCTTCCTGGAGGGGCTCACCGACCCCCAGGAGACCGGGATGACCCGGACCGAGATCGCGTATCCGCTGGTCGAGCTGTTGCTGCCGGAGCTGGAGGAGTTCCTGGTCTACGTCTACCGGCGCCAGCTCGCGGCCGCGACCGGCCGGGTGGTGCAGGCGGCGGACGACGTCGAGATGGTGGACCGGCGGCTGGCGGTCGGCTTCGCGGACCTGGTGAGCTTCACCCGGCTGACCCGGCGGCTGGAGGAGGAGGAGCTCGGCGAGCTGGTCGAGGCCTTCGAGACCACGGCCGCGGACCTGGTGGCGGCGCACGGCGGACGGCTGATCAAGACCCTCGGCGACGAGGTGCTCTACGCGGCCGACGACGCGGGCATCGCCGCCGAGATCGCGCTGCGCCTGATCGAGACGCTGACGCATGACGAGACGATGCCCGAGCTGCGGGTCGGGATCGCGTTCGGCACGGTCACGACGCGGATGGGCGATGTCTTCGGCACGACGGTGAACCTGGCCAGCCGGCTGACGTCCATAGCCCCCAAGAACGCGGTCCTGGTGGACGGCGCGTTCGCCGAGGAGCTGAGCCGCACCGGGGAGGCCCCGGTGTCGGAGGCGGAGGCCGCGGAGGCGGCCGCCGCGGCGGAGAAGGAGGGCCAGGAGCCGCCCTCGTACCGCTTCGCGCTGCAGCCGATGTGGCAGCGGCCGGTGCGTGGCCTCGGGGTCGTGGAGCCGTGGCTGATGAGCCGTCGCGCGTGAGCCCGTGCGGGGCGGGCGGGTCCGTATCGTTTCCGCGGCTCCGGCCGGATGATTTCCCACCGGCTCCGGCCGGACTGTTGCCACCGGCTCCGGCCGGATCGTTCCGGTGGCGTCGGCCGGATCACTGAACGGGGCGCGGCGCGGGGCCCGTTGGGCTAGCCTACGTGCGCAAGATCCACTTGGTGGATCCCAGGTCCTGTCGTCGAAGTAGCACCGTCCGCGTCCGCCCGCGGGGTGGGCCCGGCGGTGTCCAGGAGCACGTGTGACCCAGCTTTACGATTCGAGTGCTCAGCGTCCGGGCGCCTTACCTCCACCGGGCTGTCCCGCCCATGGCGAGACCGGTGCCGAACCGCTCCACGCGCCCGAGTTCGGGGCGGACCCCTTCGCGGTCTACCGGCGGCTGCGCGAGGCCCATGGCCCGCTCGCGCCGGTGGAGCTGGACAGAGGCGTACCGGCCATGTTGTGCCTGGGGTACGACACGGCGCTGGAGGTCATGCGGCGCCCCGAGACCTTCTCCAAGGACCCCCGCCACTGGCGGGCCAGGAACGAGGGCCTGCTGCCGGAGTCCAGCTACGCCCCGCAGGTCATCAGGGTCCGGCCGCGGGTCGACTTCGTGGACGGCGAGGAGCACCGGCGGCTGCGCGGCGCCATCGAGGACACCACCGGCCGGATCGACTCCAGCGCGCTGCGGAACTATGTCGAGCGGATCGCCGACTCGCTGATCGACCAGTTCTGCGAGGCGGGCGAGACCGAGCTGATCGGGACGTACTGCGCGCTGGTTCCGATCATGGTGACCAGCCAGCTCTTCGGCTGCCCGCAGGAGATCATGGACCGGCTGCTGCGGGGCGTGGCGGCGTTCATCGACGGCTCGGACCCCTCGGGCGGGGACCGGACCTCGGGCGCGGCGCTGCGCGAGCTGATCGACCTCAAGCGGCGCGAGCCGGGCGCCGACATCACCTCCTGGCTGATCGCCCATCCGGCGCGGCTGAGCGACGAGGAACTGGTCGAGCAGCTACTGCTGCTGATCGGGATGGTGACCGGGGTGGTGCCCGGTCTGATCGGCAACGCCCTGCGGGTGCTGCTCACCGACGACCGGTTCTCGGGGGAGCTGATGGGCGGCAGCATGCTCGTCGAGGACGCCCTCGACGAGGTGCTGTGGACGGACCCGCCGCTGGCCAACATGGGGCTCTACTTCCCGGTGCACGACACCAACCTCGCCGGGAAGCGGCTGCGCGCGGGCGACGCCGTCATGATCAGCTTCGCGGCGACCAACCGGGACGCCCTGCTGAGGTCCCCGCACAAGCAGGGCAACCGGGCCCATCTGGCGTTCGGCGCGGGCGCCCACGCGTGCCCCGGCCGGTCCTCGGCCCGGCTGATCGCCTCCGTCGCGCTGGAGAAGCTGCTGGACCGGATCCCCGATCTCGCGCTCGCCGGGCAGATCGAGGAGCTGAAGTGGCTGTCCGGGATCTTCGTACGGGGGGTGATCACGCTGCCGGTACGGTTCGCTCCCGTTCCCAGGCCGGGGAGCAGGCGTGGCGCGCCGCCCGTCGGCCGCCCGGGTCAGCCGGGTCAGCCGGGTCAGCCGGGTCAGCCGGGTCCGCGGCAGGAGACGCCGCCGGGGGCGCCTCCGCCGCCGCCCATCCCGCCGATCTCGCTGCCGTTCGCCACCGACGCGGCGTCCGCGGCTGAGGCCCCGACGGGGTCGGGGCCGGACCAGGAGCAGCCGGAGGAGGGGCAGAAGCAGCAGTCGACCCTGCTGGGCTTCCTGAACCGGTGGCGGCGGGCCCGCTAGGGCCTGTCCGGGCGCTCACAGGTTCCGCACGCCCCGGGGAGCTGGAATGATCGCGGGCAGTGTGTTCACGGTCGTTAACCGGGAGGGTGCGTGATGAGTGAGCAGCGGTACGGGGAGTGGGTCGCGGTCCGCAGGGACGGCTTCGTGGCCGAGCTGGTGCTGGACCGGCCCAAGGCCATGAACGCCGTCTCGTCGGAGATGGCGCGCTCCATCGCGGCGGCCTGCGCGGCGCTGTCCGGGGACCGCGACGTCCGGGCCGTGGTGCTGACCTCGACCCATGAGCGGGCCTTCTGCGTGGGCGCGGACCTCAAGGAGCGCAACTCGCTCACCGACGCCGAGATGATGCGGCACCGGCCGGTCTCCCGCGCCGCCTACACCGGGGTGCTGGAGCTGCCGATGCCCGCCATCGCCGCGGTGCACGGCTATGCGCTGGGCGGCGGCTTCGAGCTGGCCCTGTCATGTGACGTGATCGTGGCCGACCCCAGCGCGGTGGTGGGGCTGCCCGAGGTGTCGGTCGGGGTGATCCCGGGCGGCGGCGGCACCCAGTTGCTGCCGCGCCGGGTGGGGGCCGCACGCGCCGCCGAGCTGATCTTCTCCGCGCGCCGGGTGGCCGCCGCGGAGGCCCATGCGCTGGGTCTGGTGGACCGGCTGACGGCGGAGGGCGAGGACCGGGCCGAGGCGCTGGAGCTGGCCCGGGGCATCGCCGCGAACTCCCCGGTCGGCGTGCGGGCCGCCAAGAAGGCGCTGCGGCTGGGGCAGGGGCTGGATCTGCGGGCCGGTCTGGAGGTCGAGGACGCGGCGTGGCGGACGGTGGCCTTCTCCGGGGACCGCGCGGAGGGTGTGGCCGCGTTCAACGAGAAGCGTCCGGCGAACTGGCCGGGGGAGTGACGAGCCGGGACCGGGAGGGGCGGACCCTCTGGCGGGAGGAGTAGCGGACCCGGACCGGGGAAGTTGACCGGATCCGGGGAGTGGCCCCGGCCCGGGGGGAGCGAAGCGGCCACCGGGGGTGACCGTTCGCTCGGATACCCGGGGTGAACGGCCCGCAGCGGATTGTTCTCGACGTTCTTACGCTGGAGAGCAGAGCGAACGATGCATGGCCGTGAGGAATGCGAGGCCGTCGTGACGGAAAACGGGGAGATCGGCGGGCGGCCCGGCGGGGTCGACGGACGATTGCGAGCCGTCGTGCGGCTCGCTCAGGAGATGGCGGCGGCGCACACCCCGCAGGAGTCGATGGGCGCGGCGGCCGAGGCGGCCCGCCGTGCCCTCGACGGCGGCTTCGCGGCGATCTCGGTGTGGGAGCGCGACCGGGGGCGGCTGCGGGTCCTGGTGAACGTGGGCGAGCTGATGGCGGGCGAGGAGCGGCTGCCGGAGGACGAGTCGTACCCGGTGCACGACTTCCCGGAGATCGCCGAATTCGTGCATGAGCACTGGGTGGCGGGCGGGGAGCCGCACGCCTGGGTCGAGACGGCCGAGGGCGTGGGCACCGGCGCCGGTTCGGCCCCGCCCGGCGGCAGCTGGGGGAGGGTGGCCGCGCTGCGGCGGCGCGGCCGTGGCAGCTGTGTGGTGGCCCCGATCGTGCTGCACGGGCGGGCGTGGGGCGAGCTGTACGTGGCCCGGTCGGCCGGGTGCCCCGTCTTCGACCGCGACGACGCCGACTTCGCGACCGTGCTGGCCTCGGTGACCGCCGCCGGGCTGGCCCAGACCGAGCGCCTGGAGGAGGCCCGCCGCCTCGCCTTCACCGATCCGCTGACGGGTCTCGGCAACCGGCGGGCGGTGGACATACGGCTGGACGAGGCGCTGGAGGCGTACCACGCGGACGGCACAGTGGTGAGTCTGGTGGTCTGCGACCTCAATGGCCTCAAGCGGGTGAACGACACGCTCGGCCACGCGGTCGGCGATCGCCTGCTGGAACGATTCGGCTCATTGCTGTCCATATGCGGCGCGATGCTGCCCGGGGCGCTGGTGGCCCGGCTGGGCGGCGACGAGTTCTGCCTGCTGGGGGTCGGGCCCCCGGCGGACGAGGTGGTCCGGGTGGCCGACGAGCTGTGCCGGCGGGCGGCGGAGCTGGAGCTGGGCGAGGGGGTGGCCTGCGGGATCGCCTCCACGGGCGATCCGATCGGCCCGGTGCCGTCGGCCCGCCGCCTCTTCCGTCTGGCGGACGCGGCGCAGTACCGGGCGAAGGCGGCGCGTTCGCAGAAGCCGGTTGTGGCGGGGCGGGACGGGGGTGCGGAGGACGCGGTGATCCGCCTGGCCGACACGTCTTCCGCCCACCCGCCGGAACGTCGTCGCTTCCGGGGCCGCCGCTAACCCCCACCGCGCGTTGCGTTCCCCCACCCCGCCCCTCCCCGACCCCGGGGGGCAGCCCCCCGGCCCCCCGCCGGGGCTCCGCCCCGGGCCGCGCTCCTCAATCGCCGGAGGGGCTGGATTGCGGGGCTCCGCCCCGGGCCGCGCCGGGGCGGAGCCCTGGATTTGGGAAGGGGTGGGGTGGGGAGAGAGGCCGCGGACGGCGGGGTGACAGGCGGGGATTCACTCTCTAGGGTGCCTGAATATGGATATGCACACTGTGGTGGTGGGAACGTCCGGAACGACCGCCGACGATGTCATCGCCGTAGCCCGCGGCACCGCCCGCATCGAGATCTCCGAGGCGGCGCTCGACGCCATCTCCGCGGCGCGGCAGGTGATCGACGACCTCGCGGCCAAGCCCGAGCCCGTCTACGGCGTCTCCACCGGCTTCGGCGCGCTCGCCGTGCGCCACATCAGCCCCGAGCTGCGCGCCCAGCTCCAGCGCAACATCGTGCGCTCGCACGCCGCCGGCATGGGCGCGCCGGTGGAGCGCGAGGTGGTGCGGGCGCTGATGTTCCTGCGGCTCAAGACGCTCGCGTCCGGCCGCACCGGCGTCCGGCCCGTCGTGGTCCGGACGATGGCCGCGCTCCTCAACGCGGGGATCACCCCCGTCGTGCACGAATACGGCTCACTGGGCTGCTCCGGCGACCTGGCGCCGCTCTCCCACTGCGCCCTGGCGCTCATGGGCGAGGGCGAGGCCGAGGGTCCTGACAAGACCGTGCGGCCGGCCGCCGAGCTGCTGGCCGAGCATGGCATCGAGCCGGTCGAGCTCCGCGAGAAGGAGGGGCTCGCGCTGCTCAACGGCACGGACGGCATGCTCGGCATGCTGATCATGGCCTGCGCCGACCTCGCCCGGCTCTTCACCGTCGCCGATGTGACCGCCGCCCTCTCGCTGGAGGCGCTGCTTGGCACCGACCGCGTCCTCGCGCCCGAGCTGCACGCCATCCGCCCCCACCCGGGGCAGGCCGCCAGCGCCGCCAACATGCTGCGGGTGCTGGAGGGTTCGGGGCTCACCGGGCACCACCAGGACGACGCGCCGCGCGTCCAGGACGCGTACTCGATCCGCTGCGCCCCGCAGGTCGCGGGCGCCGGCCGGGACACCCTCGCGCACGCCCGGCTGGTCGCCGAACGCGAGCTGGCCTCCGCCGTGGACAACCCCGTGGTGCTGCCGGACGGGCGGGTGGAGTCCAACGGCAACTTCCACGGCGCGCCCGTCGCGTACGTCCTGGACTTCCTGGCCGTCGCGGCCGCCGACCTCGCCTCGATCGCCGAGCGCCGCACCGACCGGCTGCTGGACAAGAACCGCTCCCACGGCCTGCCGCCCTTCCTGGCCGGCGACCCGGGCGTGGACTCGGGGCTGATGATCGCCCAGTACACCCAGGCCGCGCTGGTGAGCGAGATGAAGCGGCTCGCGGTGCCCGCCTCGGTGGACTCCATCCCGTCCTCCGCGATGCAGGAGGACCATGTCTCGATGGGCTGGTCGGCGGCGCGCAAGCTGCGCACGGCGGTGGACAGCCTGGCCCGCGTCCTGGCCGTCGAACTGGTCGCCGCCACCCGGGGCATCGAGCTGCGCCAGGGCCTTGAGCCCGCGCCCGCGAGCCGGGCGGTGCTGGCGGCGGTGCGCCGGGCGGGCGTCGAGGGGCCGGGCGAGGACCGCTATCTGGCGCCCGACTTGGCGGCGGCGGACGCGTTCGTACGATCCGGAGAGCTGATCGAGGCCGTGGAGTCGGTGACCGGCCCCCTCGGCTGAGCGAGCGGAGCCGGTACGTCCCCGGGCGAATGGGCTCGGGCGAAGGGGCTCGAGCGAAGGGGCTCGGGCGAAGGGGCTAGTACGCCTCCGGGCGGGTGCGCCGCACGGAGGCGGTCACCATCGCCACACCCAGCCCCAGGAAGGCCGTGCCGCCGAAGAGGTACGGAGTGACGTCCACGCTGCCGGTATCGGCCAGATCCCCGTCCGGCACGGCCTCGGTCCTGGGCCCGGACCCGGACGTGCTCTCGGAGGTCTGCGAGGACGAAGAGGATGACGAGGACGAAGACGACGATCCCGGGTCCTCCACCGTGGCGTTGGCGGACGGGACGAACCACAGGGCGCACAGCAGCGAACCGGCAGCGGCGGCGGTCAGCAGCGGTCGGCGTGCGGACAACGGCATCCTCCTTGAGGCTGCGGCAAATTGACCCCGTGCGCCGATCGTAGTGACAACTGCGGGTCGTGCGGAAGCGAAGTGGGTAGGACCCCTAACCTCCGTCGCATGACGAGTACCGAGACATCACGGTTTGTCCGGCTTCGTGTGGAGCTCGTGGTCGAGATCGCCGATGCGGACCGGCTGCGGCGCGCGGCCTACGAACGGATCGACGGCGACGCGTCCATGGCCGCGGAGGAGCGGGGCCACGCACGCCGCATGGTGGAGTCGGACGAGGCCGAGGCGCTGGCCTATCTGGTCGAGCCGTTCGAACTGGTGGAGGAGGTGCCGGGGGTCGAACTGGCCCAGGCGTCCTGGAGCAGCGAGCACATCGACTACGATCCTCGCTCCGTCGAGTGGTCCGGGGCCTTCGCCGATCTGGACGAGGACGATTGAGCGACTTCCAGGCGATTACGAGCGACTTCCAGGCGATTCCGGGAGACGAAGACGGCTGAGCCGTGCCGGTCCGGGTGCCGACGGGTCTTACGCTTGACTGGCGCCTTCGCCAAGTGGTCTTGCGCACAGTTTTACTGTGCGTGGAACCGGCCAAAAGGTGCAGGCGTTCTTATCGGGCAGGTCCGGGGTTTCTGGGGTCCAGATCAAGATCCAGGTCAAATGGAGAAGCGTGTGATGACGGACGGCAAGCGCCGTAAGGGTCTGGTGGCCGTGGCCGCCGTGCTCGGCGGCGTACTCACTCTCGCCGCGTGCGGTGGGGATGGCGGCGGCGACGACGCCAAGAACGACGGGCACAAGTCGCAGTCGCAGGTCGACGAGGCGGCCGCCAAGGACGCGTCGGACGCCCACATCAAGATCACGCCGAAGGCCGGTGCGACGAACGCGGGCATCAACAGTGACACCAAGGTCACGGTGAGCGACGGCAAGCTCACCTCCGTCACGATGACGTCCGCGGCGACCGGCAACACCGTGGCCGGGACCATATCGCCCGATAAGACGTCCTGGAAGCCGAGCGGGCAGTTGGAGCGGGCCACTCAGTACAAGATCAGGGCGTCCGCCGAGGACTCCAAGGGCCGTAAGGCGACCGAGAACTCGTCCTTCACCACCGTCTCGCCCTCCAACAGCTTCATCGGCAACTTCACGCCGGAGGACGGCTCCACGGTCGGTGTCGGCATGCCGGTGTCGATCAACTTCGACAAGGCGGTGACCAACAAGAAGGACGTCCAGTCCCACATCAAGGTCACCTCCAGCAGCGGCCAGGAGGTCGTCGGCCACTGGTTCAACGGCAACCGGCTGGACCTGCGCCCGAAGGAGTACTGGAAGGCCAACTCCACCGTCACCCTGAAGCTGGACCTGGACGGTGTCGAGGCGTCGTCGGGCGTGAAGGGTGTCCAGGAGAAGACCGTCACCTTCAAGATCGGCCACTCGCAGGTCAGCACGGTCGACGCCAAGTCCAAGACGATGAAGGTCGTCCGCGACGGCAAGCTGATCAGGACCATCCCGATCTCGGCCGGCAGCCCCGACAACACGACGTACAACGGTCAGATGGTGATCTCCGAGAAGTTCAAGGAGACCCGGATGAACGGTGCGACGGTCGGCTTCACGGACGACGACGGCAAGGGCGAGTACGACATCAAGGACGTGCCGCACGCGATGCGGCTGTCCACCTCGGGCACGTTCATCCACGGCAACTACTGGGGCGCGAAGTCCATCTTCGGCAGCCAGAACACCAGCCACGGATGTGTGGGCCTCTCCGACACCAAGGGCGCGGGCGACCCGAACACGCAGGGCGCCTGGTTCTACGACAACTCCCAGATCGGTGACGTCGTGGTGGTGAAGAACTCCAACGACAAGACCGTGGCACCGGACAACGGCCTCAACGGCTGGAACATGGACTGGAGCCAGTGGGTGGCCGGCAGCGCCGTCGGCAGCGCCTGACACACCCTCTACTCAGCACCGCCGGGCGGCGGTCGGCCTTCGGGCCGGCCGCCGCCCGGCTTTGTGGGGTGCTGAGTGCCGTGTTCACGGTCCGTCGGCGAACCGGTGCGCGCCGTAGCCGTCCGCGCCGAGTGGCGTGACGCGCGGGCCGGAGGAGAATGGGCCATGGGGGCATCCCGTACCGGCCGCGCACGGCCGGAAGTGGCGATACGGAGGCGGCCCCATGCCCGAAGTCACGTCCTATCAGCCCGGAACACCCTGCTGGATCGATCTGATGGTCCCCGACCAACAGGCCGCCCTGGACTTCTACTCCGGGCTGTTCGGCTGGGAGGGAGAGATCGGCCCTCCGGAGGCCGGCGGCTATGCGACCTGGACCCTGCGGGGCAAGCCCGTCGCGGGGGTGATGTCCGCGCGGTCGGTGGGCGAGGAGGCCCCGCCGCCGACCGTCTGGACCACCTACTTCTGCTCCGCCGACGCCCAGGCCAGCTCCGAGTCCATCAGCCGGGCAGGCGGCACCGTGCTGATGCCGGTCATGGATGTGATGGACCTCGGGCGGATGCTGGTGGCGGCCGACCCGCTGGGGGCCGTCTTCGGCGTCTGGCAGCCGCTCGGCTTCACCGGCGCGGGCCTCGTCAACGAGCCGGGCACGCTGATCTGGAACGAGCTCAACACCACCGACCGGGAGGCGGCTTCGGCCTTCTACGCGGAGGCGCTGGGCGCGGAGTCGACCCCCATGGAGGAGGAGGGCGCCGAGGGCTATTTCGCGCTCTCCGTCGACGGCCGCACGGTCGGCGGGCTCCAGCCGCTGCGGGAGGGGATGCCGCCGGAGGTGCCCCCGCACTGGCTGGTCTACTTCGCCGTCGAGGACACCGACCGCGTTTCGGCCAAGGTGTCCGCCGAGGGCGGTACGGTGTTGCGCCCGCCGTACGACATGGTCGCGGGCCGGATGTCACTGGTGAAGGATCCGCAGGGGGCGCCGTTCGCCCTGATCGCCCCGAAGCCCATGAGCTGAACCGGCGCGGGGCCCCGCTCGGTCCCGCTCAGCCCCGCTTGAGGACGAAGTAGCCGGACGTGGAGCCCACGGGCGTGTACGTGCTGCCCGGGTGGAGCTGCCCGGCGTACTCGATCACCTGCCGCTCGGTGCGCTCAGGCGGCTCCTGGAGGGCTATGTAGTCCGGCCGTATGTCCCGGGTGGCGCCGACCCACAGCACCCGGCAGCGGCTGGTGAGCCGGCTTATCGGCCCGACGTTGGCCTCCACCGTCGCCCCGTCCGGGATCCGGTCCAGCAGCCGCTCCACCGCCCGCGTCTGCGGGGGCTTGTCGTACGTGGCGCCCTGGGTGAGGCCGTACAGCGGCATGGAGGACGACAGCGCCAGGGCCGCGCCGCACACCGCGGCGGGCAGTTGACGGGCGTACGAGGCGAGCCAGGGCCGGTGGGTGTCGCGGACCCGGTCCAGGGCGTCCACCAGGGCCAGCAGGACGACCGGCATCAGCACCGCGCTGTAGTGCCAGTCCGTGCCCCAGTAGTGGTCGTCGTGGGAGAGGAAGCGCCAGCCGAGGGTGGGCACGGCGGCCAGCAGCAGCGGGGAGCGCAGCGCCAGCAGCCCGGTGGTCGGCAGCAGGATCCACAGCAGGGTGCGCAGCGCGGTGCCGAACGGGATCGTGCCGGTCTGCTCACCGCCGCTGCCGACCTTGTCCCAATAGTCGTACGAACCGGCGCCGTTGAAGCCGGGGATGACCACGCCGAGCGCGAGCGCCGAGACCGCGACGCCGAAGCCCATCAGCGCGACGGCGAGCGGGACGGCGCGGGGGCCGCGCTCCGGGTCGCGCCGGGCGCGGAGCCAGACGACCGCGCCGATCGCGGCCACGGTGGCGCCCATGTCCTCCTTGACGAAGACCAGCGGGGCGGCCCACAGCAGCGCCGCGTACCAGCGCCCGCGGATCACCGCCTCCAGGGAGAAGGCGATGAGCGGAACGGCGAAGCAGATCTCGTGGAAGTCGAAGTCCACGGCGCGCTGGAGGCCCCAGGACACCCCGTAGGCGATGCCGATCGCGAGCCCCCGGCCGCGCCCCAGCAGCCGGGCGGCGACGCGGGTGACGGGGACGGCGGAGACGGCGAACAGCGCCGCCTGCGCGACCAGCAGGGTGACCGGGCCGGGGAAGAGCCGGTAGACGGGGCCGAGCAGGGCCGTTATGGGGCTGAAGTGGTCGCCGAGGATATTGGCGCCGGGGCCCTTGAGATCGGCTATGGGCGCCTGGAAGTGCGCGTACGCCCGTATCGCCTGTTCGAAGATGCCCAGGTCCCAGGACATGGTGGCCATGCGGCGGTAGCGGCAGACCGACAGCGCCGTAAAGGCGGCGAAGAGGGCGAGGGCCAGCCAGTACGGATCGGCCTTCGGACGCCGCAGTACGCCTGCCCTCGCGAGAAGCCGGGTACGCCCCATGACGACGGCGGTCGCCCCTTCGGCGGTGGTGCCGGGCGGAGCGGTTGCGGCCGTGTCCATCCAGGGTCCTTATCGTGTGGGTGGTCTGTGCGAAAAGATACGCGAGGGGGCGGGAAGGTTGCAGGGACGGTTTCGCATACCGATGCGAGGTTCCGCGGCGGTGCTGGCCGCGCTGCTGGCGGTCGGCGGCTGCAAGGCCGGTGACCAGGACGGCAAGGGCGCTGACGAGGGCGGGGGCGGTCCGAGCCGGCCCGCGGCGTCCGGTTCGGCCCTGGCGGCTGTGTCCTCGCTCACAGTCAAGGGCCGGGCGCCGAAGACGGGTTACGAGAGGAGCGAGTTCGGCAGCTCGTGGGTGGACACCGACGACAACGGCTGCGGGACCCGCGACGACATCCTCAAGCGCGACCTGAAGGACGTGAAGTTCCGCGACGGCCACTGCCTGGTCGCCTCGGGCACGCTCACCGACGATCCGTACACCGGCCGCGATGTCCGGTTCGTCCGGGGCCGCAGCAAGGTGGACATCGACCATGTGGTCGCGCTGTCGGACGCCTGGCAGAAGGGCGCCCAGAAGTGGGACCGGGACAAGCGCCTGGAGTTCGCCAACGATCCGCTCAATCTGATCGCCGTGGACGCCTCCGCCAACCGCCGTAAGGGCGACGGCGACGCGGCGACCTGGCTGCCGCCCAACAAGGCGTACCGCTGTGACTATGTGGCGCACCAGGTGGCGGTGAAGAAGGCGTACGGGCTGTGGGTGACCGGGGCCGAGCGGACCGCGATGCGGCGGGTGTTGGGCGGCTGCCCGGGCACGAAGCTGCCCGCGCGTTAGCCTGCCGGGGCCGGCGGCGGCCACCGGCTCCGGGCCACCGGCGGCGGACCGGAAGCCGGGAGCTGACCAAGACCGTGGTGAATCGTTGTCCAAGCAGTGGCCTAGGCCGCGCCGACTCCATACCATCGATCAACGCCAGATCGTTTGTCGCGCCGCACGATCTCTGCCGGGAGGCTCAATGATCCGCCGCCGTACTGCGCTCTCCGTCTCCGCCGCGTCCGCGCTGCTGCTCTCCGCGCCGCTGATCACCGCGTGCGGCGATGCCCAGCGGCCCGGTGCCGCGGCGGTCCTGGACGGTGGGCGGATCACCGTGTCCCAGCTCCAGGCGCAGGTCAAGGCCGTCCGCCAGGCTCAGGGCAGCGACCCGAGGGCGGCTCAGATGGTCGCGGGCAGCGGCCGGCTGAGCCAGGACACACTGATCCGGATGATCCAGTTCCGGGTAATTGAGCGGGCCGGTAAGGACAACGGGATCAGCCCCAGCCGCCGCGAGGTCCAGCGCGCCCGATCCGCCGCCGAGAAGCAGAGCGGCGGGGCCACCGCCCTGCGCGCCCTGTACCTCCAGCAGGGCATCGCGCCCGGCGGGATCGACGAGGCGGTCCGGATGGACCTCACCCGCAACGGGCTGCTGCGCAAGCTCGGCACCTCCAAGGTCAACGAGGTGTTCACCCAGACCTCCAAGGCCCTCGACATCCGGGTGAACCCCCGCTACGGAAAGTGGAACAACACCCAGGGCACCGCCGTCCTGGCCAAGGAGGCCTGGCTGCGCACCTCCGGCGGTACTCCCGAGCAGGCGTAAGTTACGTTGCAGGGGTGACCGCAGCCGACTCGCCCGTCTCCGCCGACGCCCCCACCGGGCGCATCGTCCTCCTCACCACCAGCCACCGGGTGGCCCCCGGACTGCTGTCCTGGCCCGCCTGGCAGGCGCTGCGCGGCGCCGACCGGGTGCTCTCCGGCGATCCGGACCATCCCCAGCTGCCGTATCTGCGGGACGCTGGCGTCGAGGTGGAGCCGGGCGCACCGGGCGCACGCGAGCTGGTCGACTACTGCGCGGCGGAGGGCGGCCGCACGGCCGTCGTGATCACCTCGGCCGAGGGCGAGTCCGAGCTGACCGACGGGCTGGCGCGGCTGGCCGGATCCGGCCGGGAGGCGATGCCGGACCTGGAGCTGCTGCCCGGTTCCTACGACCTGCCGGGCGCGCGACTGCTCGATCTGGTGCAGGTCATGGACCGGATCCGCGCCGAGTGCCCGTGGAGCGGCACCCGGACCAACGAGGAGCTGGTGAAGTACGGCATCGAGGAGGCGTACGAACTCGTCGAGGCCATCGAGGAGGGCGACCGCGAGGCGCTGCTCGAGGAGCTCGGCGATGTGCTGCTCCAGGTCGTCTTCCACGCCCGGATCGCCCAGGACGACCCCGAGCACCCGTTCTCGATCGACGATGTGGCGGGCGGCATCGTGGACAAGCTGATCCACCGCCATCCCCATGTCTTCGGCGACGAGGCCGCCGAGACCCCGGAGGACGTCCAGCGCCACTGGCTGCGGACCAAGGCGGCCGAGAAGCGGCGCGATTCGGTCACCGAAGGGGTGCCGCTCGGACAGCCCTCGCTCGCGCTGACCGCCAAGCTGGCCTCCCGCGCCCGGATGGCCGGGCTCGACGTGGCCCTGCCGGGCGGGGCGGGCGTCGGCTATGAGCTGCTGGCGCTCGCGGTGCGCGCCGAGGCGGACGGCGTGGACCCGGAGGCGGCGCTGCGCGCGGCGGCCCGCGCCTACCGCGACGCGATCCGGGCGGCGGAGGGCTCCCCGGCGCGGTGACGCGGGGGCTCCCCTACGACGCGGGGGCTCCCCTACGACGCGGGACGGTGACGCGGGGCCGGGTGTGACGCCCATGGGGCCGGAGTGATATCCGGGCGGGCCCGGGTACCCGGCCGCCATGGATACGTACACCGAGGATCTCGCCGTGACCCGGGACCTGCTGGTCGGGACGGGGCCGTTCATCGTCGGGCTGGTGGTCGTGATCCTGTGCTTCGGGGCCGTGTGGTGGGGGATACGGATACGGGCCCGTGAGCCGGTCCCGCCCCAGCGGCCGCAACGCCGCGCCGGTTCCTGGCAGAAGGCCCACGAGGCCGACCACGAGGCGCGGGCGGCGGGCCATGGCCCGGGGCACCAGGACGACGAGGACAGCGTCGGCTACGTCACCCAGAACCGCGAGCCCCATGAGGTGGACCGGGACGGCCGCCGCCGGTTCCCGTCCGAGCTGGGCGGCTCCGGGACCCGCGACTCCGGCAAGCGCGGTACCGAGGACCGGCCCACCTGGCGCGAGGGCGGCAGCGGCTCGTTCGGCAACGGCTGAGCGGTCCGGGTGCTCGGTGGGCGCGTACGACGAGGGCCCGGCACCGGTGGTGTCCGGTGCCGGGCCCGCGTACGGCCGTGCGGAGGTCAGCGCCTGACGGGCACCGGCTCCAGCGTGGCGCGGAAGTGGCGCAGGATCGGGGACTGGTCGGTGATCCGGAAGCCGTAGGCCTGGTCCGCGTTCTTGGCGATCTTCGCGAGCGTCTCGCCCACGTGGTCGTAGTGGCTACGGGTGTAGACCCGGCGCGGCAGGGCGAGCCTGACCAGCTCGTACGGCGCGCTCTTGACCGGGTTGCCGTGCTCGTCCTCCTCGCCGAGGTAGAGCGACCCCAGCTCGGCCGAGCGGATGCCGCCCTCCAGGTAGAGCTGGCAGGCCAGGGCGTGGCCGGGGTAGTGGTGCGGCGGGATGTGCGGCAGCAGCCGCCCGGCGTTGAGGTAGAGCGCGTGCATGCCCGGCGGCTCGACGATGTCCACGCCCGCGGCGCGGACCCGGTGGGCGAGGTGGGAGGCGATCTCGGCGCGCTCGGCGAGATAGCTCGGCTCGGTCACCTCGGTGAGCCCCTGCGCCATCATGTCGAGGTCGCGCCCGGCCAGACCGCCGTAGGTCGCGAACCCCTCGGTGGCGATGAGGAGCAGCTCGCACTTCTGGGCCAGCTCCGGGTCGTTGGTGCCGATGAAGCCGCCGATGTGGACGATGCCGTCCTTCTTGGCGCTCATCATGCAGCCGTCCGCCAGGCGGAACGCCTCCTCCGCGACCTGCCGGGGGGTGCGGTCGCGGTAGGCCTGCTCATGGCGGGTGACCAGCCAGGCGTTCTCGGCGAACCGGGCCGCGTCCAGGAAGAGCGGCACCCCGTGCTGACGGCACAGGGCGGCCGTCCGCTTGAGGTTCTCCATGGACACGGGCTGGCCGCCGCCGCCGTTGTTGGTGATGGTCATGACGACCACGGCGACCCGGGAGCCGTCGGGCCCGGACAGCGTCCGGGCGAGCGCGTCCAGGTCGATGTTGCCCTTGAACGGGTCGGCGCTGTCGAGGTTCTTGGCCTCGGGGCACGGCAGGTCGCGCGCCTCGGCCTGGTTCAGCTCGACATTGGCCCGGGTGGTGTCGAAGTGGGTGTTCGACAGCACGAGGTCGCCGCGCTCCAGCAGGGTGGTGAACAGCACGCGCTCGGCGGCGCGCCCCTGGTGGGCGGGGAGGATATGGGCGTAACCGGTGAGTTCGGTGACCGTCTCGTGGAAGCGGTAGAACGAGCGGGAGCCCGAGTAGGACTCGTCGCCCGCCATCCCCGCGGCGAGCTGGGCGGCGGACAGCGCCCCGGTGCCCGAGTCGGTCAGCAGGTCGATGGTCACCTCTTCGGCGCGCAGGTCGAAGAGGTTGTAGTTGACACGCTTCAGCGCCGCTTCGCGCTGCTGCCGTGTGGTGACGGGTATCGGTTCGACAACCTTGATCCTGTACGGCTCCACGCTGCCCCTGCTCCTGTCTGTTCGTCGTTCGGTGTTTCGGCGTGCTCGGCGTGCGGGGTCCCGGAGTTCGGTGTCCCGGCGTGCTCGGCGTGCTCGGTGTTCGATGTACCGGCGGATCTCGCAGCCGGTGGATTCAGAGCCGAGCCCGCACCCGGTCACGGGTGGGAACCGTCTCGCGGGGCGGCCGGGTCTCGTACGCCTCGGAGGAGACGTAGACGGTCACCCGCCGCGGCCGGCCGTGCTGGTGGACCAGTGCCAGATAGGCGATCAGGCCCACGCCGTCGCCGAGGGGGCGCGGGCTCACGGCGGCCAGCGCCCGGTCGAGGGCTGCGCTGTCCATGTCATTGCTGCGCAACACGGAAATGGCCCGCTCCCGCGCCTCACCGTCGTGCCGGACATAGTCGCGGACGGGCACATGGAGCGTGTATCCGCTGGGCAGCCCGGTCGCCGTCTCGGTGAAGGAGTGGCAGGTGAGGGCGGGGCGCCCGGTGAGCCGGTCGGCGCCCTCGTCGTCGGCGAAGTCCCCGGCGGGGAGGTCACCGACGGTGCGGAGGAACTCCTCCAGCCGCTCCCGGCCCGGTGCGGGGGTCATCCGGGGCAGGGCGCCAGCCTCGGCGGGGGACAGCCCGGGGTGCTTGAGGTAGACCTTCACCCGCGGGGCGTCCCAGTCGCCGAGGTCCAGGGCGAAGAACGGGAAGCCCTCCGCCCGGGGCAGTGAGTCGAACGCTTGGCCGTGGTCCAGCCTCGCCAGCGCCTCGCGGACCGTCTCGGCGGCCCGGTCGGCGCCGTTCGCCGAGGGGTTGAGGTAGACCTTGACCCCGGGGACGCCGCCGGGGCGGAGCTCCAGGGCGCACCAGAGGGCCATCGGGCCCTCGGGGGACGGCGGGAGGAACAGGTCCTCGATCCGGTCGAGCTGGTCGGTCGAGAATCCCCAGCGGTCCGCCATGGCGTGAATTGATCGCAGACCGGCCCGGCCGTTCTCCGCCAGGTCGTCCCCGCCGGAGCAGCCCGGCTCCACCAGCACCCGCAGGTCCGGGGGCCGGCCCGGCAGGAAGGCCAGGGAGAACTCCATGGGGCTGTGGTCGTCGGAGAGAAAGGTGCGCGACGGGGGCGGCAGTGCCAGCGGCCGTCCGGCCGTGGCCCCCAGACTCTCGATCAGCACCCCGTTGTACGCGGCCGTATCGGCCTCGCTCAGCCCCGCCACGTGGCACAGCCGGGTCAGCTGGCCCGTGGCGAGGTCACCCAGCAGTGCCTCGCCCGAACGGAAACCGTTCATCGAACCTCCCGCTGAATCGAGAGGAACGGCTGTTTTGGTTTAGGCGGCGGGGATACCCGGTGTTCCGGTACCACGAGAAGATACCCGCCCTGGGGGGCGGGTATCCGGGCTCCCATCGCGTGTGCTTCCGCGAAATTAGGGTAGGTGTTCGATTGGCCGCAGGGGTGGGGGTGCGGTCGGGATATGAGTGAAACCGCTGATCGTCGACCGACAGTGATGTCGTCGGCGGCGGGAGACCTCACGACAGCTCCTCTTAGATTTTGGCCAACATAAATTGCGCAACACTGCCTACCCGTTCAATTGAACATTCATGCGGTATGAAATGGGTGCCCGATGTGACCTAGATCACGTTCGCCACCACGAGAGGAACGAACTCCACAAGCCGCCCTTCTCCTGCTTATTCTGGGCGTGGGTGCGATGGTCACCCGTCGGGATCTGTTGCTGCGTAACAGGCTGTTTATCCGTACGTATCGGAGTGAATCGGGCAGGCAGCGCGGTCAGCCCTCGGTTGAATGGGCCGGGGCGCCACGTCAGGCTCGACTCGGGCACCGCGAGCTCGATGTCCGGCAGCTTGTTGAGCAGTTTCTCGATGGCCACCACGCCGATCAGCTGAGCGGTGTCCTTGGCCGGGCAGGCGTGCGGACCGGCGCTCCACGCCAGGTGGGCGCGCTTGCTGAGCTGCTGCCGGGAGGCGGACAGCGCCGGGTCGGTGTTCGCGGCCGCGATGGAGACCAGCACCAGATCGCCCGCCCGCAGCCGGGTCCCGGCGAAGTCCACATCCGAAACCGGGTAATGCGGAGCGTAATTGGCCATCGGCGGGCTGTTCCACAGCACATCGTCGAGAGCGTCCTCGACCAGCAGCCCGGCCCCCGCGTACCGCTCGTCCGAGAGCAGCAGCAACAGCGCATTGGCGATAAGATTCCGCTGCGGCTCCGCACCGGCGCCCAGCAGCAGCACCAGTTGATGAGCCATTTCGCCGTCATTCAGCTGGGCGTGGTGCTCCATAAGCCAGGACGTGACATCGTCACCGGGCTGCTTACGCTTCAATGCGACGAGTTCGGCCACGCTCTGGCCGAGTACCTCGTTCGCCTTCTCCGCATTGATTCCGTCAAAAATACCGGAAATACCGAAGATGACCCGGTCGCCGATCTCCGCCGGGCATCCGAAAAGCTCATTGAAAACAAACAGCGGCAGCAGTTTGGCATAATCGTTGAGCAGATCGGCCGAGCCGCGGGCGAGGAACTGGTCCATCAGATAATCCGCGACGCGCTCGACATGGCGGCTCAGCCGATGCGTATCCACCCGGGCCAGGCTGTCGGTCACCGCCTGACGCAGCCGCATATGCTCGGCGCCGTCGGTGAACATGCAGTTCGGCCGGTACTCCAGCAACGGGACGACCGGATTGTCCCGGGTGACCTTGCCCTCGTTGTATTCACGCCAGCGGCGCGAGTCCTTCCGGAAGGTGTCCGGGTTCTGCAGCAGCTGGAGCGCCGCCGAGTAGTCCGTGACCAGAGTTGCGTCGACGCCCGGCGAGAGCTCCACCGGTGCGGTGGGGCCGTACGAGCGCATATAGCTGTAGTAGGCACCCGGATCGGCGGCGAACTCCGTCCCGTACAGCGGCACCCGCTTGCCGCTGCCATGGGCGGGGCAGCCGGGTGGTGGCGCCGCCGGAAAATCCGATTGCATGTTCATCAGGTGCTCCTAGCGGGTACGTTCCTGTAGGTAACGGACAAGCGTTATCAGCGCGTTGGCGGATGACTTCTCGTCACGTGCGTCACAGGTGACGATCGGGGTCTCGGGCAGCAGGTCGAGCGCCTCGCGCAATTCGTTGTCGGGGCGGCTCGGTGTGCCGTCGAAGTGGTTGACGGAAATCGCATAGGGCAGTCCGTAGTGCTCCACCAGGTCGATCACCGGGAAGGATTCCTTGAGCCGTTCCGGATCGACGAGGATCAGTGCCCCGAGAGCGCCTCGGGTCATGTCCTCCCACACCTGGACGAAGCGTTCCTGTCCGGGCGTGCCGAAGAGATACAGGACAAGTCTGTCGCTGAGCGTGAGCCTGCCGAAGTCCATGGCCACGGTGGTCGTGGTCTTGCCCCGGGTGCCCATGAGGTCGTCGATATGGGCTCCGGCCTGAGTCATCCGCTCCTCGGTGCGCAGCGGAGGAATCTCGGACATGGTGCCGATGAACGTCGTCTTTCCGACCGCGAAATGCCCCACGACCAGGATCTTGGCCGCGATCTGCACCGCTTCGTTCAGATAGACGTCATCATCCGAAACGGGCCTGGAGCCCATCCAGCACCTCCTGAAGGAGCGAAACGTCGACAAGCTGCGCGGGAGGCGCGGGTGCGCGGGTGACGAGGTATCCGTCCGAGGAGAGATCGGACAGCAGGACCTTCACGATGCCGATCGGAAGTCCCATGTGTCCGGCTATCTCCGCGACCGAGAGATATCCGCCCGAGCACAGCTCCAGGAGCCCGCGCTTCTCCGGGTCGAGATGGCTGGGGGGTCTCTCTTCGGAGGCGGTGACCAGCGTGATCAGGTTGAACTGGTCGTTCTCCGGAAGCCCTCGACCGTTGGTGATGACGTACGGTCGCACTAATTGAGCGGATTCGGGCTCCTGCTCCCCTGGCGCCGTCATGCCTGAATTCCGGAGTTTTCGCGAGGTGGTGTGGTCAGCGCCTTGCCCAGCTGTCCCACAAGCTGCTGCATCCGGAAGGTGATGTCGGCCATGTCGACATCCGGCGCCGAGGAGACCGCCAGATACGCGCCCTCACCCGCGGAGATGAGGAAGACCCAGCCACCGTCGAACTCGACCAGGGTCTGGCGCCACGTCATATGGGGGCCACCGCAGAAGCCGGCCATGGTGCGGCTCAGCGACTGGATGCCGCTCATCGCCGCCGCGACGGTGTCGGCCTCGTCCTTTTTGACCTCTTGAGAACGGGCCATCAGCAGACCGTCGGCGGAAACCAGGATCGCATGACGAGCCCCTGGTACTTCCAGGGCGCTCTCAAGCATCCATGACAGGTCGTTGTTCACTGAGGATCATGCCCTTCCCTGTTCGGGTTTGCTGCTGAGCGGCCGGACTGAGTGCCGCGCTGGAACGCGCCCATGATCGATGCGGTTTCCTCGCTCGTCCGGGCCGCGGCAGTGGCGTCCGTTCTCGGGACGATGGAAATCGCGCCCTTACGGCGACGCTTGGGCAGGCCCCCGGCGGTGGAACCGCTCACGGTGGAACTGGTCATGGTGGAACCGATCGGCTCCGGCTGCTCGGCCGCCGCGGGAGCGTGGGTCGTCGGCTGCTCTTCCGGCTCGGGCATATTGGTCAGAAGGTCCTCGGGGAGAAGCACGACCGCGCGAACACCACCGTAGGGAGAGGCCGAATCGACGGACACCGTGAAGCCATAGCGCGCGGCGAGCACACCGATCACCGCAAAACCGAACTGCGGCGGATTGCCCAGTCCCGTTACACCGGTTGCGTGCGTGGCCGAGAGCAGCTTGTCCGCCCGGTTCTTCTCCTCCTCGTTCATACCGACACCGGCGTCGTCGATGATGACGCAGACGCCCTTGGGGACGGTGCGGATGGTGATGTCGATGGGCGAGTCGGGCGCGGAGTAACTGGTCGCGTTGTCCAAAAGCTCGGCCAGCGCCAGCGCGACCGGTTCCACGGCCCGGCTGACCAAGGCGAAGTTGCTCTGCGAGCGGATTTCCACCCGGGTGTAGTGACGGATGCGGCCCTTGGCGCTGCGTACCACGTCGTACACCGAGGCGACGGCACGCTGCCGGCCCAGCCAGCCGTCACAGAGCACCGCGATGGACTGCGCACGCCGACCGAACTGCGAGTTCATATGGTCGATCTCCAGGAGGTCCTGGAGAAGCTGGTGCTCGCCGTACTTGTCCTGTGTCTTGGAGATGGCCAGCTGCTGCTCGTTGGCGAGACCCTGAAGGGTACGCATGGCGGACTTGAGCGCGCTCTTGGTGGCCTCTTCGGCGCGGGTGTGGGCCTCCTGCACCGCCTCGGCGTAATTGTTCTCGAGGTCGGCCGAGCGTTTCTCCAGCTCCGCCTTCTCCTGGCGCAGATTCGCCCGCGCCCTTCGCCCGCGGATAATGGCGGTTGCGGCGAGAGGCGTGCCAGCGATCAGGGCCCAGAGCGCTGGATCCTGTAGATATTGCGTCATTGAGACTCTCTTTAAACGACTAGACCGCCAGGGACTTTAGGGAGATGTGGTGCGTTATGCGTCTGGAATGGTCGGACGGCGGTAAGTCAGCGCCCGTACGGCGCCCGCGGGTTCCGGGGACATCGCACTCGTCTTGCCGACGGCAGCGCACAGGCGTCGGTGCGCCGGAACGGCTCCGTATGCCCGACTGGCGGCATAATGCTCCTCAGAGTGGGGATCTCTCGGCGTGATGTGCCGGATCGCCGTGTGTCTTACGCGCCCTTGGCTCGCCTGGCAAGCGCGGTGATCGTATCACCGGTATCACTGGGCCCCGTGCATGTGCCCCAGTCTCATTCGTTTACCTGACGTTGTTTCAGCCACACCGCCGGTTCACCGCGTTGACCGACGTCAGGGCGGGTGCCGGGGGCTCGTGACGGGGCGGCGCGGGCATCCGCCGAACGGCGGTGCCAGCCATCAGATATCCGGGCATTCGACCCCGGCTGTGCGTGGGTGGTGAAGGATGTGTGGAGATGAATGGGGAATTCCGCTAGACATTCATCCCGGTCATGACTCTCTTATTCTCTTTGTTCTGCTTATTCCCTTATTTCGCTTGTCTGCCGTTACTTCCGGCGGGCCGGGCAAGGGCGACCCGTCGCCGGTATCGTCGGGGGGTGTCGGAACAGCCCCGTGACAGCTCCGCTCCCACCCTCTTCACCTGGGAGTTCGCCAGCGATCCATACCCGGCGTACGCCTGGCTACGCGAACACGCCCCGGTGCACCGGACCACGCTCCCCAGCGGTGTGGACGCCTGGCTGGTGACCCGTTACGCCGACGCCAGGAAGGCGCTGGCCGATCCCCGGCTCTCGAAGAACCCCCAGCGGCACAGCGCGGCGGCCCACGCCAAGGGCAAGGTGGGCATCCCGGGCGAACGCCGTGCCGAGCTGATGACACATCTGCTCAATATCGATCCCCCCGACCACACCCGGCTGCGGCGGCTGGTGTCGACGGCGTTCACCCCGCGCCGGGTGGCCGCGTTCGCCCCCCGGGTGCGGACCCTCACCGATCAGCTCATCGACGCCTTCGAAGAGAGGGGAGAGGCGGATCTCATCCATGAGTTCGCCTTTCCCCTCCCCATCTACGCCATCTGCGATCTGCTCGGGGTGCCGCGCGAGGACCAGGACGACTTCCGGGACTGGGCGGGCGCGATGATCCGGCACGGCGGGGGCCCGCGCGGTGGTGTGGCCCGTGCCGTGAAGCGGATCCGGGCGTATCTGGGCGAGCTGATCCACCGCAAGCGCCTGGAGCTCGCGGAGCGGAGGGAAGGACGCGGAGAAGAAGGAGAAGAAGAGGACGGGGAGGACCTGATCTCCGGCCTGATCCGGGCCGGAGATCACGGGGAGCACCTCACCGAGAACGAGGCCGCGGCCATGGCCTTCATCCTTCTCTTCGCCGGCTTCGAGACGACCGTCAATCTCATCGGCAACGGCGTCTACGCGCTGCTGCGCCATCCGGAGCAGCGCGCCCTCATGCAGCGGGCCCTGGAAGAAGGGGACGAGCGGCTGCTCGCCGCCGGGGTCGAGGAGCTGCTCCGCTACGACGGTCCCGTGGAGATCGCCACCTGGCGGTTCGCCACCGAGCCGCTCACCCTCGCCGGGCAGCGGATCGCCGAGGGGGAGCCGGTGCTGGTGGTGCTCGCCGCGGCCGACCGGGACCCCGAGCGGTTCGCGGAGCCGGACGTGCTCGATCTCACCCGCCGGGACAACCAGCACCTCGGCTACGGCCACGGCATCCATTACTGTCTGGGCGCCCCGCTGGCCCGGCTGGAGGCCCGGACCGCGATCGCCACCCTGCTGCGGCGGCTGCCCGGACTGCGGCTCGCGGAGGATCCGGAGGATCTGCGGTGGCGCGGCGGGCTCATCATGCGCGGGCTGCGCACGCTCCCGGTGACCTGGAATTCCGCGGACGGCTGAGCCCTCTGAAGTGGGCGGCCGGGGCCCCAAGCCCCGTACAGCCGGACATACGTGACGAATGATCAGCCGTGTGACCTTGGCGTGACCTGGGATACATCGCCTTGTGATGATCGAGGGCCCTCGCTATGTTCACCGGCAAACCTTGTCGCCATAGCGCCATAGCGCCATAGGAGAGGTCAATCGCATGCGTTCCGGTAATGGTCGACACCGTCGCCCCCGTCAGGCCCCGGCCATCATCGTCGCGGCGGGGGTCACGGGAGCGGGCCTCGCCATGCCCCTCTTCGGGGCGGCCGGCGCACAGGCCGCCCAGACCGCCACATGGGATCACGTCGCCGAGTGCGAGAGCGGCGGTATGTGGAGCGCCAACGAGGGCAACGGCTTCTACGGCGGGCTCCAGCTGACCCTCGACATGTGGAAGAAGTACGGCGGCACGGAGTACGCCCCGCGCCCCGACCTCGCCAGCCGCTCCCAGCAGATATCCGTCGCCGAGGCGATCCTCGGCGACCGTGGCCCCGACGCCTGGCCGAGCTGTGCGCTGGGCGCCGGGCTCACCGACGGCGGCGGCGCCCCCGATGTGGACCCCGGCAGCACGGCCACCCCGGACCAGGGGACGGGCCGCGGCGGGGACGACCCGGGGGACCGGGGGCGGGACGGCTCCTCCTCGGACGCGGACGGCTCGGGTGCGTCCGGCGACGCCGACAAGTCGGACGCGCCGGATGCGTCCGGTTCGGCAGAGGACCCGGAGGCGCCCCACACCTCCAAGTCCCCCGACGGGCTGGACGGCTCCGCCTCGGACGACCCGGCCTCGGACGGTTCGGATTCGGACGGTTCGGATTCGGGCCGTTCCTCGGACTCGGGCGGCTCCTCGGCGTCCGACGGCTCCAAGACCCCCTCGGCGGACCCCTCCGCCGACCCGTCGCCCTCCGGCCGTCACCGCGGCTCCCCGGACGCCGGGGAGCGGACCGACGACGGCGACGCCGGGAGCGGGCGGCCCTCCGGGCGCCATGCCTCGCGTGGCGGGTCGGACCGCGACGATGGCTCCACGGGCGACGATTACACTGTTCGCCCCGGTGACAACCTGTCAGGGATCGCCGAGCACCAGAATGTGGCCCGGGGTTGGGAAGGGCTCTACGAATCCAACGAGGACCTCATCGGGGCCGACCCCGACCTGATCATCCCTGGTCAGCGACTTGACCTCACCATCAGGGAGCAGTGATTCGGGGGGAATTGCCCGATCTGGCCCCAGTGAGACATACATCTCGTCACATTTTCCGGGGCGCACCTCGTGTCCGATCCCTCCTCACCCGGCCCTACCTGCGTCGATGTGGGCCGGGTGAGATCAATTACAGCCCCATTCGCTGCCCTTGGGGTGTTTGAACGTTCTTGGAAGGTGTGTTTAACGTCTTTCCGCTCGCCACCGCGGGCACCGTCGATCGTCACGCCGAATCCTGCCGGCGGTCGGGGGGAACCGACGCGTCAGCGCCGAAGGCAGGAGCGGGGGACCCAAGGTAGGTGCCGAATGGCCTGTGGAAACGGGCTCGTCGGCTAGGGGTGAAGCCGGGAGCGACCATCGCGACCGGCCGGGCAACTCACGTCCGAACCCGACAGCTCACCTCGTAGGCGTCGGTGAGGAAACGAACCAAAATGCTCAAGTCCAACGGGAAGCACCGCCGCCCCTCCAAGGCCACCCGTATCGCCGCGCTCACCGGTCTCGCCGGTGCCGCCGTGGCGGCACCGCTCATCGGGGCGACCTCCGCCTCCGCGGCCACCACCTCGCAGTGGGACCAGGTCGCGCAGTGCGAGTCCGGTGGCAACTGGTCGATCAACACCGGCAACGGCTACTTCGGCGGCCTGCAGTTCTCGAGCTCCACCTGGGCCGCCTACGGCGGCACGGCCTACGCCTCCACCGCGGACAAGGCCAGCAAGGCCCAGCAGATCCAGATCGCCGAGAAGGTCCTGGGCAGCCAGGGCAAGGGCGCCTGGCCGGTCTGCGGCAAGGGTCTGACCTCCGGCGGCGCCCCGTCCGCCCCGTCCGCGCCGTCCGCGCCCTCCGGTTCGCAGGACCAGTCCTCGACGACCACCAAGTCGGCCCCGGCCGCCCAGCCGGCCCAGCCGAAGGCCCAGCCCAAGGCGCAGCCGCACACCGCGCCCGAGCACGCCGCGCGGCACCAGGCCCGTGGTCCGATCAAGAAGGGTGACGGCGAGTACAAGGTCAAGTCCGGCGACACCCTCGGCAAGATCGCCAAGGCCCACGACGTCAAGGGCGGCTGGAAGAAGGTCTTCGAGCTGAACAAGGACATCGTGGAGCAGGCCGACCTGATCTTCCCGGGCCAGCAGCTGCACCTCCGCTGAGCCACGGTCACGGCCACGGCCACGGCCACGGCCACGGTCACGGCCACGGTCACGGCCACGGCCACGGTCACGGTCTGAGGACTCCTCCCGAGTGCCTCTCCCGGGGCCGGCCCCCGAGAACGAGCCCCGGCCGGGCGTGCCGCCCCTATGGCGCGCCCCGCCGGGGCTTTCCCAATGCATAAGAAATCTGGATTTTTAATCCAGAATCTGGCTTTTTGCGTCGCGCCCCTGTCTCGTGGGGCGGGCGAACGCGGGGCGCAGCCCTCCCGGCCCGTTAGGCTCGTGCTGCTACCGCAGACCCATACGAAGGAGAACCTCGTGCCGTCCATCGACGTCGTCGTAGCTCGCGAGATCCTCGACTCGCGAGGCAACCCCACGGTCGAGGTCGAGGTTGGCCTCGACGACGGCAGCACCGGCCGTGCCGCCGTGCCGTCCGGCGCCTCCACCGGCGCCTTCGAGGCCCTCGAGCTCCGTGACGGCGACAAGAACCGCTACAACGGCAAGGGCGTGGAGAAGGCCGTCCTCGCCGTGATCGAGCAGATCGGCCCCGAGCTGGTCGGCTATGACGCCACCGAGCAGCGGCTGATCGACCAGGCGATGTTCGACCTGGACGCCACCCCGGACAAGTCCTCGCTCGGTGCCAACGCGATCCTCGGCGTCTCCCTCGCCGTCGCGCACGCCGCCTCCGAGGCGTCCGACCTCCCCCTCTTCCGTTACCTCGGCGGCCCGAACGCCCATCTGCTGCCGGTGCCGATGATGAACATCCTCAACGGCGGTTCGCACGCCGACTCCAATGTGGACATCCAGGAGTTCATGATCGCGCCCGTGGGCGCGGAGTCCTTCTCCGAGGCCCTGCGCTGGGGCGCCGAGGTCTACCACACCCTGAAGTCCGTGCTGAAGGAGCGCGGTCTGTCCACCGGCCTCGGCGACGAGGGCGGCTTCGCGCCGAACCTCGGCTCCAACCGCGAGGCCCTCGACCTGATCCTCGAGGCGGTCAAGAAGGCCGGCTACCAGCCGGGCCAGGACATCGCGCTCGCGCTGGACGTCGCCGCCTCCGAGTTCTACAAGGACGGCACGTACCAGTTCGAGGGCCAGTCCCGCTCCGCCGCCGAGATGACCTCGTACTACGCCGAGCTGGTCGCCGCGTACCCGCTGGTCTCCATCGAGGACCCGCTGAACGAGGAGGACTGGGACGGCTGGAAGACCATCACCGAGCAGCTCGGCGACAAGGTCCAGCTGGTCGGCGACGACCTCTTCGTCACCAACCCCGAGCGGCTGTCCCGCGGTATCGACAGCGACACCGCGAACGCCCTGCTGGTCAAGGTCAACCAGATCGGCTCGCTGACCGAGACCCTCGACGCGGTCGAGCTGGCCCAGCGCAGCGGCTACAAGTGCATGATGTCGCACCGCTCCGGTGAGACCGAGGACGTCACCATCGCCGACCTGGCCGTCGCCACCAACTGCGGTCAGATCAAGACCGGCGCCCCGGCCCGCTCCGAGCGGGTGGCCAAGTACAACCAGCTGCTGCGCATCGAGGAGATCCTCGACGACGCCGCGGTGTACGCGGGCCGTTCCGCCTTCCCGCGCTTCAAGGGCTGAGCGGACACGTCTGACGCCCGTCCCCGGCCGCGGTCCCGTACCGTGGCCGGGGACGGCGTCGCTCGACGGCGTTACCCAAGCGAAGTCACCACCGGGGAGGCGACGTGCCGGCGGATCGGGAACGGTTCTCCACCGCGACCAGGCTCAAGGCGCTCGGCGAGCACGCCGCCGCCCGGGTCTACCGCGTGCGCACCAAGCGCCGCCGCGGCCGGCTGACCGGCCGGGCCGCCCTGCTCGCGCTGGTCGTCTGCTCCCTCGTCGTGGCGCTCGCCTACCCGATGCGGCAGTACATCTCCCAGCGCTCCGACATCGCCGAGCAGCGGCACGAGGCCCAGCGGGCCCGCGAGGACGTGAAGAAGCTGCGGGAGCGGAAGGCCCGGCTGCGCGACCCCGCCTACACCGAGCAGCAGGCCCGGGAGCGGCTGCACTTCCTGATGCCGGGGGAGACCGGCTACAGCGTGGTGGACGGCGCCGGCGCCGGCGAGCACTCCACCGACCAGGGCGCGGCCGGCCGCCCCTGGTACACCAACCTCTGGGACGCCGTGGACACGGCGGACGCGGCGGGGGCGGGCAGTGCGCGCCGCTGAGGCGCCGCGCTCCGGCCGCACCCGGCGTTCGAATCGAAACGAAGAAGAAGAACTTTCCCACTCATGGATACGCCCCCGCCCCAGACGGAGCCCACCGCGCCCACCGACGCGGACATCCACGCCGTACGGGAGCAGCTGAACCGCGTGCCCCGGGGCCTGCGTGCGATCGCGCACCGCTGCCCCTGCGGCAATCCGGACGTCGTGGAGACCGCGCCGCGGCTCGAGGACGGTACGCCCTTCCCCACCCTCTACTACCTGACCTGTCCGCGCGCCGCGTCCGCGATCGGCACGCTGGAGGCCGAGGGCGTGATGAAGGAGATGACGGCCCGGCTGGGCGGCGACCCCGAGCTGGCCGCCGCATACCGGGCCGCCCACGAGGACTACATCGCGCGCCGCGACACCGTCGAGGTGCTCCAGGGCTTCCCCAGCGCGGGCGGGATGCCGGACCGGGTGAAGTGCCTGCATGTGCTGGTGGCCCACTCCCTCGCGGCCGGCCCCGGGGTCAATCCGCTCGGGGACGAGGCGATCGCGATGCTGCCGGAGTGGTGGCGCAAGGGCCCGTGCGTGAGCCCCTGCGGGACCGAGGACCCGAGCCGGGGGGAGGGCGCATGACCCGCGTCGCCGCCGTGGACTGCGGCACCAACTCGATCCGGCTCCTGGTGGCGGACGTCGATCCGGCCACCGGGGAGCTGATTGAGCTCGACCGCCGGATGAAGATCGTCCGGCTGGGCCAGGGCGTGGACCGCACGGGCCGGCTCGCGCCCGAGGCGCTGGAGCGCACCTTCGCCGCCTGCCGTGAGTACGCGGGGGTCGTGCGTGAGCTGGGCGCCGAGCGCGTCCGCTTCGTGGCCACCTCCGCCTCCCGGGACGCCGAGAACCGCGGCGAGTTCGTGCGCGGGGTCATGGAGATCCTGGGCGTGGAGCCCGAGGTGATCACCGGGGACCAGGAGGCGGAGTTCTCCTTCACCGGGGCCACCAAGGAGCTCACCGGCCATGACCATGTGGCCGGGCCGTATCTGGTGGTGGACATCGGCGGCGGTTCGACGGAGTTCGTCGAGGGCGGCGACGAGGTGCGGGCGGCCCGCAGCGTCGACATCGGCTGTGTGCGGCTGACGGAGCGGCATCTCATCGTCAAGGGTCAAGTGACCGATCCGCCAACGGCCGGTCAGATCAGTGCCATCAAAGCGGATATCGGCCGGGCGCTGGACCTGGCCGGGGAAACCGTGCCCCTGACCGGGGTCTGCCGCCCGGACGGGGGCGGGCACACCCTGGTCGGGCTGGCCGGTTCGGTCACCACCATCGCCGCCATCGCGCTGGGGCTGGCGGAGTACGACCCGGCCGCCATCCATCACGCGAGGATTCGAGCCGATCACGTCGACGAGATCGTGGGCAAGCTGCTGACCTCGACTCATACCGAACGGGCGGCCCTCGGGGCGATGCATCCGGGCCGCGTCGACGTGATCGCGGCGGGCGCCCTCGTGCTCCTTTCGATCATGGAAAGGACCGGCGCCGAGGAGGTTGTGGTGAGCGAACACGACATCCTCGACGGCATCGCGTGGAGCATCGCCTGAGCGGGATCGATAGCGTATGAGCGGCTGCGGAGGGCTCCTCGGGGGCCTTTCGCTGATGGCCGCCAAAAGAGTTCGTGAAATCCTTCACATGAAAAAATTGCCTGGTGGCCGCCTTCTGTGGCGCACCCGACCCTCTTTTGGTGATGGTGTTCAACAAGTGGCGGATCATGGACCGGGTCGTCCGGTGGCGACAGGCCGGCCGGGAACCTCGTGGTCTACTCCCGCGTTCAACGACTGTCGCTGCTCAGAGCGCTGGGAACGTCTTGATCCGCTTACTGGTTCCCCCGCGGAACTATGGCGTCGATCACGGGGGCGCCGGAGTGTAGCAGATACCCCCACATTGCTTGTGAAGGGGCTCACGAGGTCCCCCCCATGGGGTGCTGGATACTCGAATCATGAGCACCACGGAGCGTCCCAGGATCCTCGTTGTAGGCGGTGGGTACGTTGGCCTGTACGCGGCGCGCCGCATTCTGAAGAAGATGCGGTACGGCGAGGCGACCGTCACGGTCGTCGACCCTCGCTCGTACATGACGTACCAGCCCTTCCTCCCCGAAGCTGCGGCCGGCAGCATCTCCCCGCGCCACGTCGTGGTTCCGCTGCGGCGTGTGCTCCCCAAGGCGGAGGTCCTCACCGGCCGCGTGTCGACCATCGACCAGGACCGCAAGGTCGCCGTCATCCAGCCGCTCGTCGGCGAGACGTACGAGCTGCCCTTCGACTACCTGGTCGTCGCCCTCGGCGCGGTCTCCCGCACCTTCCCGATCCCCGGTCTCGCGGAGAACGGCATCGGTATGAAGGGCATAGAAGAGGCCATCGGCCTGCGCAACCACGTCCTCGAGCAGCTCGACAAGGCCGACTCCACCACGGATGAGGAGATCCGCCGCAAGGCGCTCACCTTCGTCTTCGTCGGCGGTGGCTTCGCCGGCGCGGAGACCATCGGCGAGGTCGAGGACATGGCCCGCGACGCGGCCAAGTACTACCCGAACGTGAAGCGCGAGGACATGCGCTTCGTCCTCGTCGACGCCGCCGACAAGATCCTCCCCGAGGTCGGCCCGAAGCTGGGCAAGTGGGGTCTGGAGCACCTGCAGAAGCGCGGTGTCGAGGTCTACCTCGAGACCTCGATGAACTCCTGCATCGACGGCCATGTCGTCCTCAAGAACGGCCTCGAGGTCGACTCCAACACCATCGTGTGGACCGCGGGCGTCAAGCCCAACCCGGCGCTGGCCCGGTTCGGCCTCCCGCTCGGCCCGCGTGGCCATGTGGACGCCGCCCCGACCCTCCAGGTCCAGGGCACCGACTACATCTGGGCCGCCGGTGACAACGCCCAGGTCCCGGACCTCGCCACCGGCGAGGGCGCCTGGTGCCCGCCGAACGCCCAGCACGCGCTGCGCCAGGCCAAGGTCCTCGGTGACAACGTGATCTCCGGTATGCGGGGCTTCCCGCAGAAGGACTACAAGCACGCCAACAAGGGCGCCGTCGCGGGTCTGGGCCTCCACAAGGGCGTCGCGATGATCGTCTTCGGCAAGATGAAGATCAAGCTGAAGGGCCGCCTGGCCTGGTACATGCACCGTGGCTACCACGGCATGGCCATGCCGACCTTCAACCGCAAGATCCGGGTGCTCGCCGACTGGACGCTGGGGATGTTCCTCAAGCGCGAGGTCGTCTCGCTCGGCGCCATCGAGAACCCCCGCGAGGAGTTCTACGAGGCCGCCTCCCCGGTCAGCGCCGCCACCGCGGCCAAGCCGGCGGTCCCCGCCGAGAAGGCCAAGGCGTCCTGACCATACGGGCCGACCGGCCCGACCGTACGGGCCCGGCCCGCACAACTGAACGCCGAGGGCGTCCGCCATCCGTGGGGCGGACGCCCTTACGTCTGCCCTCGCACGGCCTCCGATGGCCCGCTTTTTGAAGCTGTTTTGCCGATTCCAGACGTGTCGGCGGGACTGAACGGTGGGTTCCGTGGTGTTTACGTGGTGAGTGAATCTTCCTGACTCGCCATCACGGAGGTGTGAAATGGCCGACGCCGCTGGGCGGATCGCCACCCTGGCCGAGGAGGTGCTGGGAGCCCCCCTCCCGATCCGCGTCCGCGCCTGGGACCACAGCGAGACCGGTCCGCCCGGCACGCCCACCCTGGTCATCCGGCGCCGCCGCGCGCTGCGCAGGGTTCTGTGGCGGCCGGGCGAGCTGGGCCTGGCCCGCGCCTGGGTCGCCGGGGACATCGATGTCGAGGGCGATCTGTACGACGCCCTGGACCGGCTGTCCGGACTGCTGTGGGAGCGCGGCCCCGCCACCGCGCCGCCGTCCCGGCTCCGCACCGGCATCCAGACGCTGCGCGACCCCGCGCTGCGCACCGCGGCCCGGGAGATGATCGCGCTCGCCGGGCCGGGGCTGCCGCCGCCCCCGCCGCGCGAGGAGGCCCGGACCACCTTCGGCCCGCTGCACTCCCTGCGCCGCGACCGTAAGGCCATCAGCCACCACTACGACGTCGGCAACGACTTCTACGAGCTGGTGCTCGGCCCCTCGATGGTCTACTCCTGCGCCTACTGGGAACGGGCGGACTCCACGCTGGAGGAGGCCCAGCGCGCCAAGCTGGACCTGGTCTGCCGCAAGCTGGCCCTGAAGCCCGGCCAACGGCTGCTGGACGTGGGGTGCGGCTGGGGCTCGATGGTGCTGCACGCGGCGCGCGAGTACGGGGTGCGCGCCGTCGGCGTCACGCTCTCCGAGGAGCAGGCGGCGTACGCCCGTAAGCGCATCGCGGACGCCGGGCTCACCGACCAGGTGGAGATCCGGGTCCAGGACTACCGCGAGGTTCCGGACGGGCCCTACGACGCCATCTCCTCGATCGGCATGGCCGAGCACGTCGGCGCCGTGCGGTACGCCGAGTACGCCGCCATCCTGCACCGGCTGCTGCGGCCCGGCGGGCGGCTGCTCAACCACCAGATCGCCCGGCGCCCCCAGCCGGACGAAGAGGCGTACCACGTGGACGAGTTCATCGACCGCTATGTCTTCCCCGACGGTGAGCTCGCCCCGGTCGGCCGGACCGTGGCCCAGATCGAGGAGGCGGGCTTCGAGGTACGCGACGTGGAGGCCATCCGCGAGCACTACGCGCTCACGCTGCGCCGCTGGGTCGCCAACCTGGAGCGGTCCTGGGCCCGGGGCGTGCGGCTGACCTCCCCGGGCCGGGCCCGGGTCTGGCGGCTCTACATGGCGGCCTCCGCCCTCTCCTTCGAGCGCAACCGGATCGGGGTCAACCAGGTCCTGGCCGTCCGCACCCCCGAGGGCGGGGCCTCGGGGGTTCCGCTGCGCGCCCGCGAGTGGCGCGGCTGAGAGCGACCGATCGGCCGCAGGCGGCTGAGAGCGGCTGAGAGCGGCCACAACGCGGACGTCCCCGCCCGCCCCGGAGAGGGGTGGACGGGGACGTCCCGGGTCCGGCTCGCCGCTACTCGGCCTTGATGGCCATCAGCATGTTGAGCTTGGACGCCCGCCGGGCCGGCCACAGCGCCGCGATCGCGCCCACGAACGCGGCCATCAGCAGGAACAGACCCATCCGGGCCCACGGCAGCACCAGCTCGTAGCTCGGCAGCTCGGCGGCGATCAGCTCACCGACCGCCCAGCCGAAGAAGACGCCGAGGCCGAGGCCGAGCACCCCGCCGAAGAGCGAGATGACCAGCGACTCCAGCCGCACCATCCGCTTGATGCCGCTCCGGTCCAGGCCGATCGCCCGCAGCATGCCGATCTCCTTGGACCGCTCGAAGACCGACATCGCCAGGGTGTTGATGACACCGAGCACCGCGACGATCACGGCCATGGCGAGCAGCCCGTAGAGCATGTTCAGCATCAGGGTGAAGGCCGAGGCGATCTCGTCGGAGGTGTCCTGCTTGTTCTGGATCTTGATCGCCGGGTTCTCGCCGAGCGTCTTCTTCAGCAGGTCCTTGTTGTGCTCCGTCGCGCCGCCCTTGGTCTTCAGCATCACCTGGAAGTCGGCGACGGTGGCCATGTGCGGGGTGACCGCGGCGTTGTCGACCATGACACCGCGGATCATCTGGTTGCCCTTGTAGACACCGCCCACGGTCAGCTTGCCGCTGCGGCCGTCCTCGTAGGTCACCGGGATGGTGGAGCCGACCTTCCAGTCGTGCTCGTCGGCGATCTTGTCGTCGATGAGGGCCTTGGTGCCCCCGAGCGCGGCGAACGAGCCCTCGGTGAAGTCCACGTTCACCAGGTCCTTGATGGCCTTCGGGTCGACGCCCGTGAGGGAGTCGGTGTCGCCCGCGACCCGCGCCGGGGAGGAGCGCAGCGCGCTGATCGAGGTGACCTCGGGCAGCTTCGCCAGGGTCTTGGACACCTCGGGCGACAGCGGCCGCCCGCCGGTCCCGCCCATGCTGACGACGTAGTCGGACCGCAGCCCGTCGGCCGCCATCTTGTCGATCCCCTTCTGCATGGATCCCGCGATCACCGTCATGCCGGTGATCAGGGTGAGACCCACCATCAGGGCGGAGGCGGTGGCGGCGGTGCGGCGCGGGTTGCGCACCGCGTTCTGCCGGGCCAGCTTGCCGGGCATCCCGAAGATCCGCAGCACCGGGGCGGCGGCCGCGATCAGCGGCCGGGACAGCAGCGGGGTGAGCACGAAGACGCCGATCACCAGGACGGCGGCGCCGAACGCCATCGGGCCCTGGCCGTCGCTGCCCATGCCCGCACCCGAGATCACCAGCGCGATACCGGCGGCGGCGAGGATCGCGCCGATGGTGTTGCGCACCACCAGACCGCGGGTGGTCGGCGTGGCGTGCACGCTGTTCATCGCGGCGACCGGCGGGATCTTGGCGGCGCGGCGGCCGGGCAGCCAGGCGGAGAGCACGGTCACCACGACGCCCACGAGCACCGAGACCAGCACGGTGGTCGGCGCGACGATCAGCGGACCGTCCGGGACCTTGGCCCCGGTGGAGTTGAGCACCGAGCGCAGCACGGCGCCGATGCCGACACCGGCGACGAGGCCGACCACGGCCGCGATGGCGCCCACGATGGTGGCCTCGATCAGCACCGAGCGGGTCACCTGGCGGCGGGTCGCGCCCACCGCGCGCATCAGGGCGAGTTCCTTGGTGCGCTGGGCGACCAGCATGGAGAAGGTGTTGACGATGATGAAGATGCCGACGAAGAGCGCGATACCGGCGAACACCAGCATCGCGGTCTGCAGGCTGCTCATGCCGTCTTCGATCGCCTTGGCCTGGTCCTTGGCGAGCTTCTTGGCGGTGTCGGCCTTGGCCTGCTCGGGCAGGACCTTGTCGATCGACGACTTCAGGGTGGCCTGCGAGGTGCCCGCGGCGGCCTTCACGTCGATCTCGTCGAACTGCCCCGGCTTGCCCATCAGCTTCTGCGCGGTGGCCGTGTCGTACAGCGCGAGGGTGCCGCCCGCCGCGACATTGCCGTCGTCGGTGGTGAAGACGCCGACGACCTTCTCGGTGCGCACCGGGCCGTTGACGGACACCCGGATGGAGTCCCCGGGCTTGTAGTGGCCGCGCTCGGCGGTCTTGGAGTCGAGCGCGATCTCGCCCGTGGCCTTGGGGGCGCGGCCCTCGGTCATGTTGTACCGGGCGTCCTTGCCGTCGGCGCCCGGGTAGTAGTTGCCGCCGCGGTTGGAGAAGCCGCCGCCGATCAGGTCGCCCTTCTTGTCGGCGAGGGCGGAGTCGCCCTGCACCACACCGTAGGCGGAGTCGGCGCCGGACACCTTGGACGCCCGGTCCAGCAGCTGCTGGCTCAGCCGGGGCGGCTCACCGGGGTTGGCGGAGTCGTCGTCCTTCTTGTCGGGGGTGATGGCGACGTCGACGCCCTGGAACCCCTTCTGGGAGCTCTTCTGGTAGGCGTCGGAGATGGTGTTGGTGAAGACCAGGGTGCCGGCGACGAAGGCCACGCCGAGCATCACGGCGAGCACGGTCATCAGCAACCGGGCCTTGTGCGCAAGCACATTGCGCAGGGCTGTACGGAGCATGGGGTGTCAGTCCTGAAGGGTGGAGTGGGGTGTGCGGGGCGGCGCTGCGAGTGAGCCGAAGGGGCTTCGGCGCCCCGGAGGCGAACCGAGCCTTCAAAGGGGAGGTGGACGCGCCCCGCGTCAGCTCGTGCGGCCCTTGGCGTCGAAGCGCTTCATGCGGTCCAGCACCCCGTCGGCGGTGGGGTTCCGCAACTCGTCCACGATCCGGCCGTCGGCCAGGAAGACCACCCGATCGGAGTAGGACGCGGCGACCGGGTCATGGGTCACCATCACGATCGTCTGGCCCATCTCGCGCACCGAGTTGCGCAGGAAGCCCAGGACCTCGGCGCCGGAGCGGGAGTCCAGGTTGCCGGTCGGCTCGTCGGCGAAGATGATCTCCGGCTGGCCGGCCAGGGCGCGGGCCACGGCGACGCGCTGCTGCTGACCACCCGACAGCTGGTTGGGACGGTGCTTGAGCCGCCCGGCCAGACCGACCGTGGCCACCACCTGGTCCAGCCACGCCTGGTCGGCCTTGCGGCCCGCGATGTCCATCGGAAGGGTGATGTTCTCCAGCGCGTTCAGCGTCGGCAGCAGGTTGAACGCCTGGAAGATGAAGCCGATCTTGTCGCGGCGCAGCTGGGTGAGCTTCTTGTCCTTGAGCGTGGTCAGTTCGACGTCGCCGATCCGGGCCGAGCCGCTGGAGATGGTGTCGAGACCCGCCATGCAGTGCATCAGCGTGGACTTGCCGGAGCCGGAGGGGCCCATGATCGCGGTGAACTCCGCCTGGCGGAACTCGACGGAGACTGAGTCCAGGGCGATTACCTGGGTCTCGCCCTCGCCGTAGACCTTGCTCAGGTCCGTGGCGCGAGCGGCCGCCGCGGCGGAGTGGGCGGTGGTTTTGACGCCGAGGGGCATGGTGGTCACGGTGAATGGCTCCTGTCGTGCTCTGCGGAGTGGGCGGGACGTCACTCCATGGTTCCGGTTGTGAAAGGGGACGGGATCAGCCCGTGTTCCCGTTCTCGTGGGGGTCTCGCGATGTAGGTGGTGGCGGCGGAGTCCTCCCTGAGGAGGAGAGAACGCCCCGTCCGGGGCGTCGAGATTGCGTCAATCCCCAGTTAATGGGGGTTCAGGGCATATCGGCAGGTCCAATGGCCGTCGGCATCTTCGGGTACCCCGCCCCGCTGCTGATGCACCCTCAGTTGCCAATAAAATAAGACAACCTCGGTCTGCGGATCCACTGTGCGGGGGCATGTCCCCGGATAGGCTCGTGCTGCTCTCTTCCAGGGGAGGGCCGTATGCGCACCGTACGGCCCAGGGGGAACCGCTGCCCGGATGGTGGAATGCAGACACGGCGAGCTTAAACCTCGCTGCCCCTCGCGGGCGTACCGGTTCAAGTCCGGTTCCGGGCACCTTCAGATCCGGTGGGCGCACTCAGCGTGTGTGGATGGTCGCCCCCAGTGCGTGCGCGGGGCCCGCAGGGGCCTCGCGCGGCCTCTTCCTGCATGAAAAGATCCTCCTTGGGCACTAGGGTGCTTTCTTTGCTTACCCATTACTCTTGAGTCAAGGTCGCGCCCGGCGGCCACGGAGGAGTGAGATGAGGAGCAGCAACCCGGTCTTCTCGCGACGGGGGTTCAGCCGCAGCGGCGGCTACGCCGGTTTCGGCGCGGCGCCGCAGGCCGGGAGTCCCGCCGCCGGTCAGGCCAACCCGTACGCGGGCGGTAACCCGTACGCGCAGACACAGGCGCCCAACAACCCCTATGCGGCGGGCGACCAGCAGAATCTGACCCCCGAACAGCTGCAGCAGATGTACGGCGCGCCGCCGGCGGGCCCGCTGCAGACCGGCCGGATGACGATGGACGACGTCGTCATGCGCACCGGTATGACCCTCGGTACCGTCATCGTCGCCGCCGCGGTCGCGTGGATCGCGCAGCTTCCGGTGGGCGCGGGCATCGGCGCCGCGCTCGTGGCGATGGTGCTCGGCCTCGTCCAGTCGTTCAAGCGCACGGCCTCGCCCGCGCTGATCATGGGTTACGCCCTCTTCGAGGGTCTCTTCCTGGGCGTCATCAGCCAGGTGTACAACGAGCGCTGGTCCGGCATCCCGATGCAGGCCGTGCTCGGCACGATGGCCGTGTTCGTCGGTGTGCTCGTCGCGTACAAGACCCGCCTCATTCGGGTGAACGCGCGATTCCAGCGCTTTGTGCTCGCCGCGGCCATCGGCTTCGTCCTGCTGATGGCCGTCAACCTGCTGTTCGCCGCCATCGGCGGCGGGGACGGCCTCGGCTTCCGCAGCGGTGGCCTCGGCATCGTCTTCGGCCTCATCGGCGTCGTGCTCGGCGCGGCGTTCCTGGCGATGGACTTCAAGCAGGTGGAGGACGGCGTCCGGTACGGCGCTCCGCGTGAGGAGTCCTGGCTGGCCGCCTTCGGGCTGACGCTCTCGCTGGTGTGGATCTACCTGGAGCTGCTCCGGCTGATCTCGATCTTCAGGGACTAGTGCCCCTGGGTGTCGCGCAGCACATAGCCGGCACACAGAGCACATAGAAGGGCCCGCGGAGGGGAACCTCCGCGGGCCCTTCTTCCTGTGCGGCTTAAGCCGCTCCGCTCGGTGGGTCTGTCATACACGCTTCTGCCTCCGGGCAGCGGCTACAGCAGCTTGCGTGCCGCACGCCTCAAGTCGTGTTCATGGATGATGGCCTTCGCATGGCCATAGGCGAGCTGATGCTCGCCGCGCAGCCAGCTGACCTTCTCCTCGAATCGGAAGAAAGCGGGGCCCTCGTCGACCGTGCGCAGCCATTCGGCGACTTCACGGCCCGTGCACTGGGGGATGCGGGAGAGTAGGTTCCGGTGAGTCTCGTCGGAGAAGATTTGGGACATCGGCGCCTCCGGACGCTTCCATGCCGGACCCGGGTCCATGGCCCGGGTTTCCTTCAGCTCACCGTGCCTGAGTGTTCGCCCGTTGGCAACAGTCCCTCAGTGGCGCATACGCTCGGAGCGTGGATGATGTCTCCCCCCTCCTGTCCGCCGTCGACCGGCTCGCCGACCGGTTGCGCGCCCTTCCGCAGTCCCGGCTGCGCGCGGGCGCGGCGGCCGAAGGACTGGCCCTGGCTAGGGAATTGTCGGTGCGCGCCCAGCGGCTTGAGGAGCCGGGAACCCCGCCGCGGATCATGCCGGACGCGGGGCTGTTCGTGGTCGCCGACCAGGTGGCGGTGGCCGGACATGACTTGGTGCACGCGCTGGAGCGTGCGCCGGGCGGCGCCGGGGGCGGCGAAACGGCGCGGGGAGCCGCCGACGCGGTGGCGCTCGTGACGGAGGCGGCGGGGCGCTGCGGGGTCTGAGGGCGCGCTTGCGGCCCGGGGCGTGTTTGCGGCTGGGGGCGTGTTTGCGGCCGGGGGCGTGTTTGCGGCCGCGGGCGTGCTTGCGGCCCGGGGCCCGCTGACAAGTACAGGGAGCCCGCTCACCGCCCGAGGTTCCGCCCGCAGCGGGGCGCTGGGTCCCTTACAGCGAGGCGATGACGCGGTCGGCGAGGACGTACACGTTCTCCTCGCCGCAACCGAACGTGAGCGCATACGCACCGGAGACGCCCGAGCCGCCCAGCAGCACCGGGGCGGTGCCCTCGCGCAGCGCGTCCGCCAGCCGCTCGGCCGTCTCCCGGTGGCCCGGGGTCATGCAGATCGTGGTGCCGTCGGCGAAGACGTAGACATCGAGGGTGCCGAGGGGGCCGGGCCGCACGTCGGACAGCGGGGTGCGGGCGTCGGCCAGCTCGGTGAGCCGGGTCACCGTGCGGTCGTGGTCGGCGACGGGCGACGACGGCGCGAAGTCGGGGTGGGACGGATGGCGACGGCGGGCCGCCGCCAGCTCGGCCGACTCCCGGGGCTCGGCCGCGGGCTCCGCCCCGGCGCTCAGCTCCAGCTCCACCTCGGACTCGACCTCGGGCTCCGGGTCCCCGCCCGGGTCCATGGCCTCGGGGCCCAGCGCGTCCAGCCCGAGCAGCGGTTCGAGCCCGGCCAGGTCGGCCTGGCGGGGCACGAAGAGCTGCGCGTCCTGGGAGGCGTCCTCGAACCCGCCCGGCCCGCTCAGCAGTGAGTGGGCATCGGCCGCTCCGGCGGAGTCCCTGGCCTCCTGGGCGGCCCAGAACGCCCGTGCCTCGGCCAGCTCGCGCTCCCGCTCCTCGGCCAGCGCGTCGGCGACGGCCGCGCGTATCTCGGCGGCCGGGGTGGCGCGGGGCGCGGGCACCGTCGCGCCGCTCTCCTCGCCGCCGCCGCCTTCGCCGCCTCCGCCGCCCGTCCGGGCACCGGCGGCCACGGTGGCCGCGAGCTCGGCACGCAGCTCACTGATCTGCCGGCGCACACCGCGCGCGGTGTGCAGGGCGGCCGCCCCTACGGCCGTGGCGGTCACCGCGGCCAGGAGGAGGACAAGACTCGTGGGGCTCACTGACGTACTCCCGGTTGGCTGTAGATCCCCCGAATTCCTACCTCAGCTTGAGGCTTATCGCCTCTCGACGTCAGTGCATACCATCACCAAATGGGCAGAATTCGGTGCCGGGCGGGCCTTTGGTCACCGGTGCTGAGCTGGGGAGACGGCTCTCCCCCAGGACTTTTGTCACATCCTGGGGGAGATTCGGTCACGGCCCGGGCCGAACCAGTGTCGCAGACGCGCTACGACGCGGCCGTCCGGCCCGGCTCCGCGGATCGGCTCAGCCCGGCTCAGCTCAGGCGCTCGATGACCATGGCCATGCCCTGGCCGCCGCCGACGCACATGGTCTCCAGGCCGAACTGCTTGTCGTGGAACTGCAGCGAATTGATCAGCGTGCCGGTGATCCGGGCGCCGGTCATGCCGAAGGGGTGGCCCACGGCGATCGCGCCACCGTTGACATTGAGCCGGTCCAGGTCGATGCCCAGATCGCGGTAGGACGGGATGACCTGCGCGGCGAACGCCTCGTTGATCTCCACCAGGTCGATGTCGCCGATCGACATCCCGGCGCGGGCCAGCGCCTGCTTGGACGCCTCGACCGGGCCGTAACCCATGATCTCGGGGGAGAGGCCGGTGACACCGGTCGACACGATCCGCGCCAGCGGCGTCACGCCCAGCTCCCGCGCCTTGGTGTCGGACATGATCACCAGCGCCGCGGCGCCGTCGTTGAGCGGGCAGCAGTTGCCCGCGGTGATCCGGCCGTCGGGGCGGAAGACCGGCTTCAGGCCCTGCACCGCCTCCAGGGTGGTGCCCGCGCGGGGGCCGTCGTCCTGGCTGACGACCGTGGAGTCGGGGGTGGTCACCGGGGTGATCTCACGCTCCCAGAAGCCCTTCTTGATGGCCTCCTCGGCGAGGTTCTGGGACCGCACGCCGAACTCGTCCATCTCCTCGCGGGTGACCCCCTTGAGCCGGGCCAGGTTCTCGGCGGTCTGGCCCATCGCGATGTACGGGTCGGGCAGCAACTCGTCCTCACGCGGGTCGTGCCAGTCGGAGCCCCCCTGCTCGGCGCGGGTGGCGGTACGGGCCTCGGCCTCCGCGAACACCGGGTTGTGGGTGTCCGGCAGCCCGTCCGAGGTGCCCTTCTTCGACCGCGAGACCATCTCGACGCCCGCCGAGATGAAGACGTCGCCCTCGCCCGCCTTGATGGCGTGCAGCGCCATCCGCGAGGTCTGGAGCGAGGAGGAGCAGTAGCGGGTGATCGTACAGCCGGGGAGGTGGTCCATCCCCATCTGTACGGCCACGATCCGCCCCAGGTTGTGCCCCTGCTCACCGCCCGGGAGCCCGCAGCCGAGCATCAGGTCGTCGATCTCGCGGGGGTCGAGCTCGGGGACCTTGGCGAGCGCGGCCTTGATGATCTCGGCGGTGAGGTCGTCCGGCCGCAGATCCTTGAGCGAACCCTTGAAGGCGCGGCCGATGGGAGAACGGGCGGCAGAGACGATCACTGCTTCGGGCATCACGGCTCCATGGGGGCGGGGTGGGTGCGGGCGGGACTGTGAGGGAAGTTACCCGTACGTATCGGCAGGGTCACGGGGTGCGGGCTGTGACGCGGGACTCTTTTTTCCAAGCGTACGCTCAGTGCGGTCGAAGTGGGCCCCGCTTGCGGGGGGCACGCCAAGGCCGCGTCGGGGCGCCCCAAGGGCGCGTCGGGGGGCCCCAAGGGCGCGCCGGGGGGCCTCAAGGTCGCGTCAGGGGCCCGTACGGCCCGTACGTGACGCCTGGCGCGGCCCGGCCCGGCCCGGGTCAGCGCCCTCAGCAGTTCTCAGCGGCCCGAAGTCGGCGGCGACGTCGGGGACGAGGCGTCGGGGGAGCCGGAGACGGCCGCGGGCTCCTTCGTGGCGGGGCCCTGGCGGCGCAGCAGACGGGCCCAGGGGCCGCGGGCCGCGGTGACCTCCGTGCCGCCCTCCGCGGCCGCCTCGGCCGCCGCCGTGGCGACCGGCAGGATGCCCTCGTCGAGCATCTCCGGCGCCTCCTCGGGCCACAGGCCCAGCGAGTCGCACAGGGTCGGCAGAACGGCCATCGCGGCCGTGGCGTACCCCTCCGCCGAGGGGTGGTAGTTGTCCGGGCCGAACAGCTCCCGCGGGTTCGCCGCGAACTCCGGCCCGAGCAGATCGCCCAGCGAGACCGTGCGCCCGCCCTGCTCCACCACCCCGATCGTCTGCGCGGCGGCCAGTTGCCGGCTCAGCCGCCGCGCGATCCAGCGCAGCGGCTGATAGACGGGCTCGATCGTGCCGAGGTCGGGACAGGTGCCCACGATCACCTCGCAGCCCGTCTCGCGCAGCCTGCGCACCGCGTCCGACAGCAGCCGCACCGAGTTGGCGGGCGGCATCCGCCGGGTGACGTCATTGGCGCCGATCATGATCACGCATACGTCGGGGAACAGGTCCGGATCCTCCAGCACCAGCGTGACCTGGCGCTCCAGATCGCTGGACTGCGCCCCCGGCAGCGCCACGTTGCGCAGGTCCACCGGGCGTTCCGCGACCGCCGCCAGCCCCGAGGCGAGCAGCGCGCCCGGGGTCTGACTAGGGCGGTGGACGCCCTGCCCGGCGGCCGTGGAGTCGCCGAGAAAGGCCAGCCGCAGCGGTGACTGGCCGGTCCTGCGGGCGAAGGCGAAGCCATATCGGCCGTCCGCACGCGGAGGCGGATCGTCCGCCCCGCCCACGACCCGCTTCGCATGGGACACCTCGGTGAGCAACAGCACGGCGGTCACCCCGCCCAGCAGCCCGATCCCGCCGCCCCCGTACGCCGCCGCGGCGGCGATCCGCCGCGCCACCCTCGCCCTCGACATCGACATGGGTCCAGCCCACCTCCGTCCGCACGCGCACGCGCTTCTTTCTCCTTTGTACGCCTTGCTAACAACTTGTTGCCCCGTGCAGGCTTCGTCCCAACGCGCCGGTCGGAGGGCGGCAGCGCGCAATAAGCTGACAGCACGGCCCCGCGACGGCGGCCGCCCCGACGCGGAGACCCGCGGAACCGGACCAGGAGCAGGTGTGCAGTACTACGAATCGATGATTGAGCTGGTCGGCAACACCCCGCTGGTGAAGCTCAACACCGTGACCGAAGGCATCCGGGCGACCGTCCTGGCCAAGGTCGAATACTTCAACCCCGGCGGCTCGGTGAAGGACCGGATCGCGGTCCGGATGATAGAGGCCGCCGAGCGTTCCGGGGAGCTGAAGCCGGGCGGCACCATCGTGGAGCCGACCTCCGGCAACACCGGCGTGGGCCTCGCCATGGTCGCCCAGCGCAAGGGCTACAAGTGCGTCTTCGTCTGCCCGGACAAGGTGTCCACGGACAAGATCAACGTGCTGCGGGCCTACGGCGCCGAGGTCGTGGTCTGCCCCACCGCGGTGGACCCCGAGCACCCCGACTCGTACTACAACGTCTCCGACCGGCTGGTCCGCGAGACGCCGGGCGCCTGGAAGCCCGACCAGTACAGCAACCCGAACAACCCGCTCTCCCACTACGAGACCACCGGCCCCGAGCTGTGGGAGCAGACCGAAGGCAAGATCACCCACTTCGTGGCGGGCGTCGGCACCGGGGGCACGATCTCCGGCACCGGCCGCTATCTGAAGGAGGCCAGCGAGGGCCGGGTCCAGGTGATCGGCGCCGACCCCGAGGGCTCGGTCTACTCCGGCGGCTCCGGCCGCCCGTATCTGATCGAGGGCGTCGGCGAGGACTTCTGGCCGACCGCGTACGACCAGACCGTCGCGGACGAGATCGTCGCCGTCTCCGACAAGGACGCCTTCCAGATGACGCGGCGGCTGGCCAAGGAGGAGGGGCTGCTGGTCGGCGGCTCCTGCGGGATGGCCGTCGTGGGCGCGCTGAAGGTCGCCGAGCGGCTCGGCCCGGACGATGTGGTGGTCGTCCTGCTGCCCGACAGCGGCCGCGGCTATCTCTCGAAGATCTTCAACGATGAGTGGATGGCCGACTACGGCTTCCTCGAGGAGGACGGCCCCTCGGTGCGGGTCGGCGATGTGCTCCAGGGCAAGCAGGGCGGGCTGCCCTCGCTGGTCCATATGCACCCGGACGAGACGGTGGGCGAGGCCATCGACGTCCTGCGGGAGTACGGCGTCTCGCAGATGCCGATCGTCAAGCCGGGCGCCGGTCACCCGGATGTGATGGCCGCCGAGGTGATCGGCTCGGTGGTGGAACGCGAGCTGCTGGACGCCCTGTTCGCGCGGCGGGCGGAGCTGACCGACCCGCTGGAGAAGCACATGAGCCCGCCGCTGCCGCATGTCGGCTCCGGTGAGCCGGTCGAGGACCTGATGGCGGTGCTGGGCACGGCGGACGCGGCGATCGTGCTGGTGGAGGGCAAGCCCAAGGGCGTGGTGAGCCGGCAGGACCTGCTGGCGTACCTGGCCAACAGCCCGAAGTGAGGGCCCGTAAGGGTCCCCAACTGCCCTTCGGGCAAGTGGTACGAACGTGTCACGCGCCCGCAGCACAGGGTTAACACAGCTCCGGCAGATTAGTGGGCGTCGGAAGGACGACACCGACACCCGAGATGAGGCGACAGGACCTCCGGAGCGGCTCCCGGACCTCCATGTTCGCCTGGACGCGGAATTCCGGCCCTGACCCGGCCCGCGTCCCCGCGGGGACCGCCGTCGTCCCGCCCTCGGTGACTTGTCACCGGGGTGCGGCGGTCCCCGCGCAGTACTTCTCCCGGTCTCCGCTTCTCAGCCCCCGCTCTCTTCGGACTTCCGGCCCCGGCGCAGCCAGGAGAGAGCCCCGGCCGCGTGGACCGCGTTGACGCCGAAGACTCCGGCCCAGGTGATCAGCAGGCCGGGCAGGCCCGCGTTCACGACGCCGATGGCCGACAGCGGGATGGCCAGCACCAGGGAGACCCCGACGAAGGCGAAGCGCTCGCCGAGGCCCAGGCCGTGGGCCGGGTCCGCGGGCGCGCCGGTGGCGTACGGGCGGCTGCCGCGGGCCGTCGCCATCTGCTGTTCGGCGAGCTGGCGGCGGACCTGGCGGTCCGCCGTATCGTTGAAGCGCTGCTCGACCTTCTCCATGAAGGAGTCGACCAGCTCCGACTCGTACTCCGCACCCAGCTCCTTACGGGTCTGCAGGGCCGCGTCGAGTTCCTTTTTCAGATCCGGGTCACGGGCGTCCATGCTTAGGAACGGTACGGTCACGGGGACGCTTTGTCGGTAGGGCTAGCCCCCTGAACCAGCCCCCCTGAACCAGCCCCCCTGAACCAGCCCCCCGAAACCAGACGCCGAAACCAGACGTCGAGACCAGACGTCGAGACCAGTCCCTGAGACCACCCCCGGAAGACGAGCGGGCCCGAGAGACACCCCCGGCCCGCTGTGGAAGGAGCCAGTTCCGTGACCGCACCTCTCCTCACGTCCCTCGCCGCGCCCGGCGACGACCGCCCCGACGCGCTGAGCGTCGCCGGCCGCGCGCTCTCGCGCGAGGAACTGCTCGGTGCCGCGGGCGCGGTGGCGGCTCGTATCGCCGGTGCGCCGGTCGTCGCGGTGCGGGCGACCGCGACCCCGGAGACGGTGGTCGCGGTGGTCGGCGCGCTGCTGGCCGGGGTGCCGGTGGTGCCCGTACCGCCGGACTCCGGCCCGGCCGAACGCGACCACATACTGCGGGACTCGGGCGCCACCCTGCTGCTCACCGGGGAGGCCGTGGACGCCCCGGTCGAGACCGTCCCGGTGGATCCGGCCGAGCGCGCGGCATGGACGAAGCCGGAGCCGGACCCGGAGTCCACGGCGTTCATCCTCTACACCTCGGGCACGACGGGCGCGCCCAAGGGTGCGCTGATCTCCCGGCGGGCGGTGGCCGCGGACCTGGACGGGCTCGCCGCGGCCTGGGCCTGGACCGCGGAGGACACCCTGGTCCACGGGCTGCCGCTGTTCCATGTGCACGGCCTGGTGCTGGGCGTCCTGGGCGCGCTGCGGACGGGCAGCCGCCTCGTGCACACCGGCAAGCCGACCCCGGCGGCGTACGCGGCGGCGGACGGCAGCCTCTACTTCGGCGTCCCCACCGTCTGGAACCGCATCGTCCAGGACCCGGACTCCGCCCGCGCCCTGGCCTCCGCCCGGCTGCTGGTCTCCGGCAGCGCCCCGCTCCCCGCCCCCGTCTTCCGCGAGCTGGAGCGGCTCACCGGCCAGCGCCCCATCGAGCGCTACGGCATGACCGAGACCCTCATCACCATCAGCACCCGCGCCGACGGCGAGCGCCGCCCCGGCTATGTCGGGACCCCGCTCTCGGGCATCCGCACCCGGATCGCCGCCGAGGAGGGCGCCGAGATCGGCGAACTCCAGCTCACCGGCCCGACCCTCTTCGACGGCTACCTCAACCGGCCCGAGGCCACGGCCGGTTCGTACACCGAGGACGGCTGGTTCCGCACCGGCGACATCGCCGCCGTCGACCCCGACGGCTTCCACCGCATCGTGGGCCGCGCCTCCACCGACATGATCAAGTCCGGCGGCTACCGCATCGGCGCGGGCGAGGTCGAGAACGCCCTGCTGGACCACCCGGCCGTCCGCGAGGCCGCCGTCGTCGGCGCCCCGCACGAGGACCTGGGCCAGGAGATCGTCGCGTACGTGGTGGCCGACGGCATCGGCGAACGGGAGCTGATCGACTTCGTGGCCTCCCAGCTCTCCGTCCACAAGCGCCCCCGCAAGGTCCGCTTCCTGGAGGCCCTCCCCCGCAACGCCATGGGCAAGCCCCAGAAGAAGCTCCTCCCCCCGGCCTGACCCCGGCTTGATTCAGTCCTCGGCCCCGGCCTCCGGCTTCCCGCGCCGTTGCCATTCGCGACGCCGCGACCTAGCTTCAGCGGCCAAGGACCGACGAAGGGAGAGACCGATGACCCGCGCGTGGGAAGCCGACCCGTCCGCCTCGTTCGCGCGCCGATTGGGAAAGTCGGCGCGCGAACTCGGTACCACCGGAGGGCGCGACGGGTGCCCCGACATCTGGCAGCTCGACAACGGTGACATCGCGGTCATCGGCCGCGACCTCACCGACACCTACCGGGCGAAACTCCCCGACGACGCCAGCATCGCCCCTGACGAGCGCCTCGTCGTCATCCCGGGTTCCACTCTGAGCGCGGCGAAACCGGACATCCCCGATGCTCGGACTTGACGCCCCGCCGCGTCCCGCCGGTCACTCCGGCGGGACGCTGTACTGCTCCAGAGTCGCCTTCGAGGTCGAGGTGTCCATCAGCCGCAATCGTCACGGCCTGACGAGTAGTAGTCGTACCGGGAAAAGCCAGACACCTCGTACGACGACCCCCGGGCGGTCGCACTGCGCGAACGCGTCTCCGCCGCCCTCGCGCAATAGGGCACGATGGGGAACGCCTTTGTGGGGCTCCGCTCACCCGGACTCGGTGGCGTACGGGCGGCTCGAGGGGGGTTCCGGGGTGAGGATCATGTGGTCCGGGACGTGGGCGGTGTCGCGGTGGGCCAGGAGCCAGTAGACGGCGGCGGGGACGGCCAGGCCGATGAGCCAGGAGATGTCCGCGCCGCCCAGTGGGGCGACGAAGGGGCCGGTGTAGAAGGCGGTGGAGAGGAAGGGGAGCTGGGCCAGGACGCCGAGGGCGTAGGTGGACAGGGCCTTCCAGCGCCAGGCGCCGTAGCGGCCGTTCGGGTCGTTGAGGGCGGGGATGTCGTAGCGCTCCTTGGCGATGGCGTAGTAGTCGACGAGGTTGATCGCGCTCCACGGGGTGAAGAAGGTCAGCAGGAACAGCAGGAAGTCCTTGAAGGAGGACAGGAAGCTGTCCTTGCCGAGCAGCGCGACCGCGGTGCCCGCGACCATGATCCCGGCGATGTAGGCGGCCCGGCCGCGCGGGGAGAGGGTGGCGCGGCCGCGGAAGCCGCTGACGCTGGTCACCATCGACATGAAGCCGCCGTAGGTGTTGAGGACGTTGATCGTCAGCTTGCCGAGGGCGATCACGAAGTAGAGCAGTGAGGTGATCAGGGCCGCGCCGCCGCCGAGGCCGACGATGTACGTGACCTCGTGGCCGACGAAGGCGTGGCCGGCCGCGGCGGCCGCGAGGGCGCCGAAGGTCATGGACCACTGGGAGCCGAGGACGGTGCCGGCGAGGGTCCAGGAGAAGGTGGCCTTCGCGGAGGTGGCGCGCGGCAGATAGCGGGAGTAGTCGGCGACGTACGGGCCGAAGGCGAGCTGCCAGGAGGCGGACAGCGACACCGCGAGGAGGAAGAGCGGGAAGTCGAAGGTCCGGTCGTGCAGGAGGGTGGCCAGGTCGGTGCGGTCCAGCAGCCGGATGCCCAGGTAGACGAAGGCCAGGGCGCAGACGATGCCCGCGATCCGGCCCAGGATGTGGATCAGACGGTAGCCGACGGCGGCCGCGACGCCGGTGACGAGGGCGAAGAGGACGATCCCGGTGGTGTCGCCGAGATGGGTGAGTTCGCCGACCGCCTGTCCCGCGAGCACGCTGCCGCTGGCGAAGAAGCCCACGTACATGACGATGACCAGCAGCAGCGGGACGATCGCGCCCCGGACCCCGAACTGGGCCCGGGAGGAGATCATCTGAGGAAGGCCGAGCCGCGGTCCCTGGGCGGAGTGGAGCGCCATGACGGCTCCCCCGAGCAGGTTGCCGAGCAGCAGGGCGATGATCGCCCAGAAGGCGGCGGCGCCGAAGACCACGGCCAGGGCGCCGGTCACGACGGCGGTGATCTGGAGGTTGGCGCCGAGCCACAGGGTGAACTGGCTGAAGGCGGTGCCATGGCGCTCCGCGTCCGGGACGACGTCGATCGAGCGCTTTTCGACCAGCGAGTCCAGGGAGTCCAGAGGGTTCAGAGGGTTCAGAGGGTCCGGAGAGTTCGGGGTGTCGGTCATACGGTGCTCCTGCCGCTACTTCTTGGTGAGGCCGTTCTTGGCGGCCCAGTCGGCGGCGACCCGGTCCGGGTCCTTCTTGTCGTTGCTCACCAGCTTGTTGAGCCGGGCCAATTCGTGGGTGGTGAGGGCGCCGCCCAGGCGGGCCAGGGCCTTGCGCACCTTGGCGTCGGCCTTGGCGGCGCGGACCACGGGCACGATGTGCTGGGCGGGGATGAGGGCCTTGGGGTCGGCGAGGATCACCCAGTCGTTGGCCTCGATGTCGGGGTCGGTGGAGAAGAGGTTGGCGACGTCCACATCGCCCTTCTTCAACGCGCCCTTGACCAGGGGTCCGGAGGCGTCGAGGGCCTTGAACTCCTTGAACGTCACGCCGTAGCGGTCCTTGAGGCCGACCAGGCCGACCACGCGGTTCTTGTCCTCGGCCGGGCCGCCGAAGACCAGCTTGCCGTTCTGCCCGGCGAGGTCGGCGAAGCTGCGCAGCCCGTACTTCCGGGCGGCCTCGCGGGTGACGCAGAAGACGTCCTTGTCCTCGGCGGCCGCGTACGACAGGGCCTCCAGACCGCTGGGGAGGGCCACGGTGAGGGCGTTCTGGAGGTCGCCGGCCTCGGTCTGGGGGGCCTTGTCGTCGAAGTGGAGCAGCAGATTGCCCTGGTACTCGGGGAGCAGATCGATATCGCCCTGCTGGAGGGCGGGTATGACGATCTCCCGGGAGCCGAGGTTGGGCCGCACGCTGGTCTTGATGCCCGCGCCCTTCAGCGCCTCGGCGTAGAGGTAGCCCAGCAGCTGGTTCTCGGTGAAGTTGGCGGTGCCGATGACCAGCCCGCCCAGGCTGCTGCCGCCGCCCGAGCCACCGCTGCCACCGTCGCCCTTCAGTGAGGTGACGCCGCCGCTACAGGCGGCGAGCGTGGGCACGGAGGCGCCGGCGAGTAGGCCGCCGAGCAGTTTCCTGCGGTTCATGGGGTCGTCTCCTCGGATCGGAGTGAGGTCGCTGAGTCGGTGGGGCGCCGAGGCGCCGAGGTGCTGAGTCGCCGAGCCGGTGGGTCGGGCCTCAGTGCGCGTGGGCGCGCGGGGGGCGGTTGCGGAACAGCAGGCGCTGCACTCCGGCCAGCGCCAGGTCCAGGGCGATGGCCAGCGCGGCGACCAGCACCGCCCCGCCCAGCACCTGCACCAGATCGCGCTGGGCGAGCCCGTCGAAGACATAGCGGCCGAGTCCGCCGAAGCTGACGTACGCGGCGATGGTGGCGGTGGCCACGACCTGGACGCAGGCCAGCCGCAGCCCGGTCATGATCAGCGGCAGCGCGAGCGGCAGCTCGACCTGGAACAGCACCTGGTACCAGCGCATGCCCTGGCCCCGCGCCGCGTCCCTGACCTCGGGGTCGACGGCGGCCATGCCCGCGTACGTATTGGTGACGATCACCGGGATCGCGAGGGCGACCAGCGAGACGTACACCGGCCACATGCTCAGCCCGCTGGCCAGGAAGACCAGCGTGACCAGGCCGACGGTCGGCAGCGCCCGCCCGAAGCCGGAGAGGTTGATGGCGAGGAACGCGCCGCGCCCGGTGTGCCCGATGAGCAGCCCGACCGGGAGGGCGATGGCGGCGGCGACCAGGGTGGCCAGCAGCGAGTACTGGAGGTGCTCCAGCAGGCGGGTGGCGATGCCGTCGGGACCGGACCACTGGGAGCCGCTGGTCAGCCAGCGGAGGAGGCTCTGGAGTAGTTCGAGCATGTCAGGCACGCCTCCTCAGCCACGGGGTGCACAGCCACTGGATGGTGACCAGCACGGCGTCCGCGACCAGCGCCAGTACCAGGGACAGGATGACTCCGGCCACGACGGGGGTGGGGTAGTTGCGCTGGAAGCCGTCGGTGAACAGCTGGCCGAGGCCGCCGTACCCGATGTAGCTGGCCACGCTGACCAGCGATATCGCCATCACCGTGGCGACCCGTACGCCCGCCATGATCACCGGGAAGGCGAGCGGCAGCTCGACGGTGAGCAGGGTGCGCAGCGGGCGGGCGCCCATCGCGGTGGACGCCTCGCGGACCTTGGTGGGGACGCTGTCGAGGCCCTCGACGGTGTTCCGGAGCAGCACGACCAGGGTGTAGATGGTCAGGCCGGTGATGGCGGTGGTGCGGGTGAGGCCGGTGACCGGCAGCAGCAGCACGAAGATCGCGATGGAGGGGATGGTGAAGAGGATGTTCGAGAGCCCCAGCAGGAGTCCGCGCAGCGGGCGCACCCGGTGGGCGATCACGGCCAGCGGCAGCGCGATCAGCAGACCGAAGAGGACGGCGGGGACGGCGGTGGAGAGGTGGTCCAGGGTGAGCGTGACCAGGTCGGACTGATGGTCGGGGAACCAGCCCCAGTCGATGGTCATGCGGTCACGCTCGTGTCGGAGCTCTTCGGGTCCTCGTCGGCTTCGGAAGTCCCGTCGCCGGAAGTTCCGTCGGCTTCGGAAGTCCCGTCGCCGGAAGTTCCGTCGGTTCCGGAAGTCCCGTCGGTCCCGGGCGCCTCGGCGGCGTTCTTGAGGGCGGCCGCGCGGCCCGCCTCCGCGTGGCGCTGCCCCGCGTACTCATGGATCGCGTCGCGCCCGGTGATCCCGGTGAGCACCCCGTCGGCGTCCACCCGGGCCACCAGACCGGCGGGGGAGGCCAGCGACTCGTCCAGGGCGGTGAGCAGCGAGTCGCCGTCCCGCAGCGGGCGCACCGGCAGCAGCGGGGCCCGGTCGCCCTCCGGTCCCTCGGTGTCGCGCCAGCCCAGCGGCTCACCGCGCTCGGAGGTGACCAGCCGCCAGCGCTGCCCGTCGGCGGGCACGGGCTCCCGCTCCACATCGGCGAGGGTGGACAGGGAGAGCAGCTTCAGCCCGCGCTCGGCGCCGAGGAAGCCCGCCACGAAGTCGTCGGCCGGGCTCGCCAGCAGCTCGGCGGGGGGTGCGCACTGGACGAGGTGGCCGCCGGTGCGGAAGATCGCGATGCGGTCGCCGAGCCGTACCGCCTCGTCGATGTCGTGGGTGACGAAGACGACCGTCTTGCGCAGCTCGCTCTGGAGCCGCAGCAGCTCGTTCTGGAGCTGGGTCCGCACGACCGGGTCGACCGCCCCGAACGGCTCGTCCATCAGCAGCACCGGCGGATCGGCGGCCAGCGCGCGGGCGACCCCGACGCGCTGCTGCTGACCGCCCGAGAGCTGGTGCGGGTAGCGCTTGCCGGCGTCGGCGGGCAGCCCGACCAGCTCCAGCAGCTCGGCCGCGCGGGCCCGCGCCTTGCGGCGGCCCCAGCCCAGCAGCAGCGGAACGGTGGCGATGTTGTCGAGGATCGTGCGGTGCGGGAAGAGCCCGGCCTGCTGGATCACATAGCCGATCCCGCGCCGCAGCTCGGCGGCGTCCGCCTTGAGGACATCACGCCCGCCCACGCTCACCGTGCCGCTGCTCGGCTCGACCATGCGGTTGACCATGCGGAGGGTGGTGGTCTTGCCGCAGCCCGAGGTGCCGACAAGAACGGTGATGCCCCCTTCCGGGAGCTCGAGACTGAGGCGATCCACCGCCGTGGTGCCGTTCGGGTAGTGCTTACTGACGTCCTTGAAGCTGATCATCCGCTTCCCCTTGCCCTGTCTGCATATAGTCATGCACAGTCATAGTCGAGTGAATAGAAGTCAAGAGGTCTGCGTTAATCACCGGTTACTTCTGCTCGCGATGTGGACGGAGCGCTAGGCAATTGGCCCGGAAAGGGCATGTTTGAGAGGGGTTGCCCTGGATGTTGTCTCACATGCTGGATGTTGATCACGCGGCGGCCGACGGCACCGGCGGCGCCGACCCGCGGATCACGCTGGACGGCCGGAGCCTACGCGTCGTGGACGTCGCGCGTCTGGCCGACCGTCGCAGCCGGCCCGCCGCGCCCGATCCCACCGCGCTCGCCCTGGCCGAGCGCGCCTGGGAGACCGCGGACCGGCTCGCGGCCACCGGTCGCGTCTACGGGCGCAGCACCGGTGTGGGCGCCAACCGCACCGAGGACGTCGGCCCGGCCGACTCCGATCACGGGCTGCGGCTGCTGCGCAGCCACGCCGGCGCGATCGGTGCACCGCTGCCCGCCCGCGAGGTGCGCGCCATGATGGCCGTCCGCGCCAATCAGCTGCTGGCGGGCGGCGCCGGACTGCGCCCCGCCGTCATCACCGCGCTCGTCGAGGGACTCGACAGCGGCGCCCACCCGGTGATCAACGAATACGGCGCGGTCGGCACCGGGGACCTCGCCGCGCTCGCCCAGACCGGTCTCGCGCTCGTCGGCGAGCACCCCTGGGACCTCACCGAGGCCGCCCCGGGCCGTCGCGCCCCCGACCCCATCACGCTCGACAGCAACGACGCCCTGGCGCTCATCAGCAGCAACGCCCTCACCCTCGGCCAATCCGCGCTCGCCCTCGCCGAGCTGCGGCGGCTGCTGTCCGCCTCGCTCGCGGTGGCCGCGCTCTCGCTGATCGCGGTCGGCGGGTCGTACGAGGCGTACGCCGAACCCGTCCACGCGTCCCGGCCGCACCCCGGCTCCGTCGCGGCCGCCGCCCGGATGCGGGCCCTGCTCGGCGCCCCGTCCCGGCCCACCCCGCCGCTCGGCCGCATACAGGACCCGTACGGCTTCCGCTGTCTGCCGCAGATCCATGGACCGGCGCTGGACGCGGCGGACGCGCTGGAACGGGTGCTGGCCGTCGAGTTCAACGCGGCCGCCGAGAACCCGCTGATCAGCTCCACCGACGAGGCCGCCTACCACCACGGCAACTTCTACGCCGCGCACACCGCCCTCGCCCTGGACCACTTCCGGCTCGCCGCGCTCCAGACCGCCCGGCTCTCCACGGCCCGGCTCGCCGCGCTCAGCGAACCCGACTTCACCCGGCTGCGCCCCTTCCTCGGCGACGCCGCGCCCGCGAGCTCGGGCGTGATGATCCTCGAATACGCGGCGGGGGCGGCCCTCGGCGAGATGCGCGCGGTCTCCCACCCCGCCTCGCTGGGCCACGCCGTACTCTCGCGCGGGGTGGAGGAACAAGCCAGTTTCGCCTCGCTCGGCGCCCGCCAGACGCTCCGGGTGGCCGACCACTACCGGCTGGTGCTGGGCTGTGAACTCGTGGCGGCCATACGGGCGTTGCGCCAGCGCGGCCTCGAGCCGGACCCGGAGCTCCCGGCCGGTGTGGCCTTCGCCCTGGCGTCGGAAGTGCTCGATCCCCGGATGGAGGACCGGCCGTTGACAGAGGATGTGGCGGTGGCCGCGCGCCTGCTCGACCGGCTGGCGGGGGTCTGAGGTACGAGGGTACGAGGCTCAGGAGGACGTGATGAGTACGGAACACGGGGTGGGCGGCGGTGCGCGGGTGACGCAGGTGGGCGAGGACGTCGCGGCGGTGGTGCCGGGCGGTCCGGCCGGTTCCGGCGCCTCGACCGCCGCCCGGCTTCAGGCGCTCTTCGAGGGCCACCGGCTGACCCCGACCCAGCGCCGGATCGCCCACTGCATGGTGCGACGGGCCGCGGACGCGCCGTTCCTCTCCAGCGTCGAGCTGGCCGAGCTCGCGGGCGTCAGCCAGCCGTCCGTGACCCGGTTCGCGGTCGCCCTCGGCTTCGACGGCTATCCGGCGCTGCGCAAGCATCTGCGCGATGTCGCGCCCGCCGAGCCGCAGGCGGACGAGGGGTCGTACAACGAGTACCAGCAGGCCGTGCAGTCCGAGATCGACAATCTGCGCCATCTCGCCGCGCTGCTGGCCGACCCCGCCCCCGTCATCCGCGCCGGGCGGCTGCTCGCCGACTCCCGTCCGCTGCCGGTCCTCGGCCTGCGCGCCGCCTCCGCGCAGGCCCGCGGCTTCACCTACTTCGCGCGCAAGGTCCATCCGGACGTCCGGCTGCTCGACGAGGGCGGCACGATGCTGGACGACCGGGTGGACGCGGCGAAGCGGGCGGGCGCGACGGCGCTGCTCTGCTTCGCGCTGCCGCGGCATCCGCGCGAGGTCGTGGAGGGACTGGAGTACGCCCGGGAGGTGGGCCTGACCGTGGTCACTGTCGCCGACAGCGCCTTCGCCCCGGTCGCCCGCCACAGCGACCTGCTGCTGCCCGCCGCGGTCGGCACGGGCCTGGCCTTCGACACCGCGTGTGCGCCGATGCTGCTGGGGCGGGTGCTGCTGGAGGCGATGTGCGACGCGCTGCCGGACGCGCAGGCGCGGCTGGAGGAGTTCGACGCGAAGGCGGCGGAGCGGGGCCTGTTCGTGGAGTGAGCGGAGCGGGGCCGGTTCGCGGAGTGAGCCGGGCTTCCGGGCCGCGCTGTGTGCCGACTCTGTGCCGACTCCGGGTGCCGATTCCGTGTGCCAACCCCCGTTCCTCTCACCGAATTCTCAGGCATCCTGGCTAGATTCCTCGATTGGATTCCTCGATTCGGCAGGGATTTCTTCCGGGATTCACCAGGGTGAGGAGGTCGGTCGTGGGGCGCGGGGCGTATGCGCTGGCACGGGTGGCGGTGATCGTGAGGGCTCCCGCGGGGTGGCTGTGGTGGCCCGGTGTGCTGGCCGCGGGGATCGGGGCGCTGGTGCCGGGGTTGACCGGGCGCCGGATCGGAGTGCTCGCCGGGGCGGCGCTCTTCCTGATCGCGGGGGTCGTGGTGTTCGTGGTGCGCCGGAAGCGGTATCTGGAGCTGGCGCGCGACGCCTCGCGCGCGGGCAAGGCGGTCTTCCTCCAGGACCGCGCGGTGACCGTACGGACCCGGCGGCGCGCCCTGCGGTGGTGGCTGCTGTCGGCCTTCCTCGCCGCGGTGGGCTCGTCCTTCGCCGTTCCGGCGGCGGGCGGGATGCTGCTGGCGGGGCTGGGCGCCGGGCTGTGGGCCAAGGCGCTGTGGCTGGGCCGCTGGGAGCGTGCGCACGACGCGCTGCTGTGGGTGCGCACGGAGCGGGTCTCCCGTGGGCGGCCCGCGGGCAAGGCGGTGGACGGCTATCAGACGACGGGGATCGTGGCCGGTGACGCGGGGCCGGGTGGCGCGAGGCGCTCCCGCGCGGTCGCGGCGGCCGCGCGCTGAGGGGGTTGTCCCGGCGTGGTTGCCCCGGTGGAGTTGCGCGGCGTGGGTGCGTGCCGCGCCGTCTCGCGCCTTCGGCGCATCTGAGCATGGGGCCGGGGGTGCCCTGGCCGGGGTCCGTCGCCGGCGGACTGTCCGTGGGGGCGGGCCCCGGTTGCGGCGGCGCTCCTGTCCGGGCCTCGCGCCGATCCGGACAGCGGGGGTTGGGGTACCCCTCTCGAAAACGTTTGACAAATTAGTTGCGCCAGATCAAGCATTTTTTGAAGGGGGTGCCCCGCCCGGCGCCCGGCCATCCGGGGGGAGCGGCCCTGGGCGGCAACCGAGACCGTCCGCTCAGCAGCGGTCCGGCAACGGCCTCGGCTCCAGGTCACAGAGGCCGCCACCGGGCTTCGCCCCCACCGGCCGGTGGCGGGCGACGCGGCCCGCGCCCGCCGCCACCTGCCCCGATGCTCAATCAACGCCGGCCCAGACGAAAGCGTCACTTGTACGGCGGACTTCGGAGCCCCACAGCCTGGGCGCCCCGCGCCCTACCGCAACCGGCTCAGGCCCAGCGCATGCTTCGCGCCGCTCTCGGCCACGATCTCGTTCACCGTCTGCGGCTCCCGTACCGTCGCGAAGCGCACATCGGCGCCCGTCGCGTCGAAGCCGTAGATCCCCGGGCGGGGCAGGCTGTTGTACGCGAAGTGGTTGGAGAAGTAGTACGCGCCGGTGTCCAGCAGGGCCACCAGGTCGCCCGCCGCCAGTTCCGGCAGTGGCCGGTCGCGCGCGACCAGGTCGCCCGCGAAGCAGCAGGGACCGGCGATGTCCTGGGGGACCGGGCCGTCGCCGGTCTCCGCCTTGGGGCGGCCCTCCGCGTCGTAGGCCAGTACGCGCAGCGGCCAGGCGTCCGGGGCGAAGACCGTACGGGTGGCGAGTTGGGCGCCCGCGTGGGTGACCGCGATCGGGCGGCCGCCCGCGGACTTGGCGTATTCGACCCGCGCCAGCACCAGGCCGGACTTGGCGAGCAGGGACCGGCCGAACTCGGTCACCAGCTTGTACCGCCCGTCGAGGAGCCCCGGCACGGTGGTCCGCAGTAGCTGGGCGTACTCCCGGTAGCCGGGGGTGACCTCGTCGGAGGTGAAGTTCACCGGGAGGCCGCCGCCGATGTCGAGGGCGTCGATCTGCCGTCGGCCGACCGCCTCGTTGATCTCCTCGGCCAGTTCGTAGGCCGCCCGTATGCCCGCCGCCATCAGCTCCAGCGGACAGCCCTGGGAGCCGACGTGCGCGTGCAGCCGGGTCAGCCAGGGGCGCTCGGCGAAGGCGCGCACGACCCATGCGCGTGCCCCCGGGTCCTGGAGGGCCACGCCGAACTTGGAGGTCGCCGTGGCCGTGCTCATCGCGTCGATGCTGCCGCCGCCCACCTGGGGGTTGATCCGCAGGCCAAGGGGCGAGGGCGGGGCCGCGCGGTGCCCCACCAGCGCGTCGAGCCGCTCCAGCTCCTGGGGGTTGTCGGCGTTGACGGCGATGCCCAGGTCGAGGGCCTCGCGCAGCTCCGCGACGGTCTTGGCGGGGGAGTCCAGGACGATCCGGTCGGGCGTCACGCCCGCCGCGCGGGCCAGCGCCAGCTCGCCTGGGCTGGCCACCTCGCAGCCCAGGCCCTCGTCGGCCAGCAGCCGCAGAACGGGGACGAGCGCGGCGGCCTTGACCGCGAAGGCGTGCAGGATGGGGGTGCCGGGCGCGACGACCTCCTCGAAGGCCGCGCGCAGCCCGGCGGCCGCCGAGCGGATCCCGGCCACGTCCAGCAGCCCCACGACGGGCTGGTCCGGGCCGAGCAGCCGCTGTTCCACGGCCGCCCGTACGGCTTGTTCGCGCCGGGTGGCCATCGCAACCGCTTTCGACGTCATGCCTTCAGCCAACCATCCGGAGCGGCCGCGGACCAGCTCCGCGCGGGGTGCTCCGGGGGCGGCGGCGCCGGGTGGTCGTGGGGAGCGCGGTCTGCGGCCGCGGACCTACAGCTCCACCAGCACCGCCCCGAGATGGCGGCCCGCCACCAGCTCGCACAGCGCCCCCGGCGCCCGGTCGATCCCCGTCAGCCGGGTGTACGGGTAGATGAGCGCGCCCTCGCGCAGCGCCCGGCCGAACTCGCTCAGATACCCGGGCATGGCGTCCTGGTGGTCCACCGCGCTGATGCCGCACAGCGTGATGCTCCGGGTGATCAGGGCCAGGGTGCTGATCGCGGTCGGGGTCAGCGCGTCGTCGGAGAGCTGTGCGGCCAGCGCGCCGACCAGGGCGAACCGGGCGTTGCGGCGGGCCAGTGCCAGGGCGGCCCGCAGCTGTTCGCCGCCGACGGTGTCGAAGAGGACGTCGATGCCGTCGGGGGCGGCCGCGCGCAACTGCTCCTCGATCGATCCGGCGCCGCGCAGGACGACCGCGTCGTAGCCCAGCTCCCGCGTCAGCCGGTCGGCCTTGTGCCGGGAGCCGGTGGAGCCGATGACCCGGGCGGCGCCGTGCAGCCGGGCGAACTGCCCGGCCAGGGAGCCCACCCCGCCAGCCGCGCCGGTGACGAACACCGTGTCGCCGCGCCGCACCCCGGCCCCGCGCACCACCCCCAGCCAGGCGGTGAACCCCTGCGAGAGATGGGCGGCGGGGTCCGGCAGCACCTCGGGGTCGACGGGCGAGACCTCGGGGGCGTTCAGCACCGCGTACTCGCGCCAGCCCGCGCGGTGGCGGACGAGGGTCCCGGGGGCGAGATCCGTGCCCGGCGCCCGGACCACCTCGCCGAGGGCCGCGCCCCGCATCACCTCGCCTGCCCTGTGCAGCAGCTGGGGCAGGCCGAAGGCGTCCGGGTCGGCGAGCGTGAGCGGGCGCATCACGGCGGCGACGCTCATCAGCCGGTTGCGCACCAGCACCTGACCGGGGCCGGGGGTGGGTACGGGAGCGGTGACGACCTCGAAGTGACCGGGGGTGAGCTCCCCATCGGGCAGGGCCGCCAGACGGACCTCGCGGTGGGTGGCGGGGAGGGACACGAAGGGCTCCTCGGCGGGCGTGGGGGATACGACCTGGTGACGCTACCCCTTGGCCCCGGGGCGGGTCGGCCGCGACCAGCACGGTGAGCCGGTGCGCTGAACCACCTGGGCGTATGCGGAGCCCCGCGGTATTGACTAGTCATATTCATCAGCATCAAGATGTGAATAACTCGATCCAGTCGATTCGGTCGAATCAGTTGATGGCACAGGGAGGCTTGGCCCATGACAGGACCGCGACCCGTACGGGCGCCGCGTGGTGGAGAGCTCAGCGCCCGGGGGTGGCAGCAGGAAGCCGCCCTGCGGATGCTGCAGAACAACCTCGATCCGGAGGTCGCCGAGCACCCCGACAAGCTCGTCGTCTACGGCGGCACCGGTAAGGCGGCCCGCGACTGGCGCTCGTTCGACGCCATGGTCCGCACCCTGCGCACGCTGAAGCAGGACGAGACGATGCTGGTCCAGTCGGGCCGCCCCGTGGGCGTCATGCAGACCCACGAATGGGCGCCTCGGGTGCTGATCGCCAACTCCAACCTGGTCGGCGACTGGGCCAACTGGGAGGAGTTCCGCCGCCTGGAGGCGCTGGGCCTGACCATGTACGGCCAGATGACCGCGGGCTCCTGGATCTACATCGGCACCCAGGGCATCCTCCAGGGCACGTACGAGACCTTCGCCGCGGTCGCCGCGAAGAAGTTCGGCGGCACCCTGGCCGGGACGATCACCCTCACCGCCGGTCTCGGCGGCATGGGCGGCGCCCAGCCGCTGGCGGTCACGATGAACGACGGCGTCGCGATCTGCGTCGACTGCGATCCGCGCGCCATCGAGCGCCGTATCGACCACCGCTACCTGGACGTCCGCGCCGACAGCCTGGACCACGCGCTGCAGCTCGCGACCGAGGCCCGGGACGCCCGGCGCCCGCTGTCGATCGGCGTGCTCGGGAACGCGGCCGAGCTGGTCCCGCAGCTCCTCGCGATGAACGCCCCGATCGACATCGTCACCGACCAGACCAGCGCCCACGACCCGCTGTCGTACCTGCCGGTCGGCGTGGACTTCGACGAGATGGCCTCGTACGCCGCCGAGAAGCCCGCCGACTTCACCCAGCGGGCGCGCGAGTCCATGGCCCGGCATGTGGAGGCCATGGTCGGCTTCATGGACGCGGGGGCCGAGGTCTTCGACTACGGCAACTCCATCCGGGGCGAGGCCCAGCTCGCGGGCTTCGAGCGCGCCTTCGCCTTCCCCGGCTTCGTCCCCGCCTACATCCGGCCGCTCTTCTGCGAGGGCAAGGGCCCGTTCCGCTGGGCGGCGCTGTCCGGCGACCCGAAGGACATCGCGGCCACGGACAAGGCGATCCTGGAGCTCTTCCCGGAGAACGAGTCGCTGGCCCGCTGGATCAAGATGGCGGAGGAGCGGGTCCACTTCCAGGGGCTGCCCGCCCGCATCTGCTGGCTGGGCTACGGCGAGCGCGACAAGGCGGGCGAGCGCTTCAACGAGATGGTCGCCGACGGCACCCTCGCCGCACCGCTGGCGATCGGCCGCGACCACCTGGACTGCGGCTCGGTGGCCTCCCCGTACCGCGAGACCGAGGCCATGCTGGACGGCTCGGACGCGATCGCCGACTGGCCGCTGCTCAACGCCATGGTCAACGTCGCCTCGGGCGCCTCCTGGGTCTCCATCCACCACGGCGGCGGCGTCGGCATGGGCCGCTCGATCCACGCGGGCCAGGTCACGGTCGCCGATGGCACGGCGCTGGCGGGTGAGAAGATCCGCCGCGTACTGACGAACGACCCCGGCATGGGCGTCATCCGCCATGTGGACGCGGGCTACGACCGCGCGGACGAGGTAGCGCAGGAACGCGACGTCCGCATCCCCATGCGGGAAGCGGAATGACCCGAGTTGTGGGCAATCGTCCCGCGGAGGGGGCACCTCCCAGCGGTAGCTGGGGGAGGGACGGGTGGGCACAACCCACCCACCGGCCCGCACCCGCGCATGAAACGGAGGCTGAGACGGCAGTGGGCGCACCCCCCACCACCAGCGCGTCGTTCCACGACATGTGGCGCGACCTGGCCCCCATCGGCCGCAACACGACAACGAACGGCTACCGCCGCTACGCCTGGACAGACGCGGACGCCGACTGCAGAACGTGGTTCAAGGAGCAAGCCCAGAACCGCGGCCTCACCTACGACGTGGACCGCAACGGCAACCAATGGGCCTGGCTCGGCGACCCGGAAGCTGGAAACGCCGTCGTCACCGGCTCCCACCTCGACTCCGTCCCCGACGGCGGCGCCTTCGACGGCCCGCTGGGCATCGTCTCCTCCTTCGCCGCCCTCGATGAGCTACGAGCACGGGGCGCCCACCCCACCAAACCGCTCGCCATCGTCAACTTCGGCGACGAGGAGGGCGCCCGCTTCGGGCTGGCCTGCGTCGGCTCCCGGCTGACGAGCGGGCAGCTCAGCGTCGCGCAGGCGCACGCCCTCCGCGACGCGGACGGGCTGAGCCTCCCCCAGGCGATGGAACGCGCCGGATACGACCCGGAGGCGATCGGGCCGGACCCGGAGCGGCTGGCCCGTATCGGGGCGTTCGTCGAGCTGCACATCGAGCAGGGGCGCGCCCTCGCCGACACAAATGACCCCGTGGGCGTCGCCTCCGCGATCTGGCCGCACGGCCGCTGGCGGTTCGACTTCCACGGCGAGGCCAACCACGCCGGGACGACCCGGATCGAGGACCGCCGCGATCCGATGCTCACCTACGCCAACACCGTCCTCGCCGCCCGTAAGAAGGCGAAGCTCGCCGGGGCGCTGGCGACCTTCGGCAAGGTCAGCGTCGAGCCCAACGGGGTCAACGCGATCGCGAGCCTGGTCCGCGGCTGGCTGGACTCGCGCGCGGCCGACGAGGAGACCCTGGCCGCCGTGGTCGGCGAGATCGAGCGGGCCGCGGTCGAGCGCGGACAGCGCGACGGGGTGGACGTCCGGATCACCCGGGAGTCCTTCACCCCGGTCGTGGAGTTCGCCCACGACCTGCGTGACCAGCTCTCGGGCCTGCTCGGCGGCGTTCCGATCCTCCCCACCGGGGCCGGGCACGACGCCGGCATTTTGTCCGCGTCGGTTCCGACGGCCATGCTGTTTGTAAGGAACCCCACCGGCGTCTCGCATTCACCCGCGGAGACGGCGGCCGAGGACGATTGCCTCGCCGGTGTGGCCGCGCTCGCGGAGGTACTGGAGGGCCTGGCGTGTCACTGACGGCGCAGACGTACTGGGCGGAGCACGCCTGGGTGGACGGAAGCGTGCGGTCGGACGTGGTGATCGTGGCCGCGGCCAACGGGCGGATCGCGGCGGTGGTGCCCGGGAGCCCGCGGCCACCCGCCGGGTCGGTCACGCTCCGTGGTCTGACGCTCCCCGGGCTGGCCAACGCCCACAGCCACGCCTTCCACCGGGCCCTGCGCGGTGTCGTCCAGGCGGACAGCCGGGCGCACGGCGAGACGGGGGGCGAGACGGGAGGCGAAACGGGGGACGAGGCGAACGGCCAAGCCGACACGCGGCGCAACGGCGCGCCGGACTCCTTCTGGACCTGGCGCGAGGTGATGTACGGCGTCGCCGACCGGCTGACCCCGGACAGCTACTTCGAGCTGGCCCGTGCCGTCTACGCCGAGATGGCCATGGCGGGGATCACCTGCGTCGGGGAGTTCCACTACCTCCACCACGCGCCCGGCGGCGCCCGCTACGGCAACCCCAACGCGATGGGGGAGGCCCTGATCGCGGCCGCGGCCGAGGCCGGTATCCGGATCACCCTGCTCGACACCTGCTATCTCTCCTCCGGTTTCGGGGCCGAGCCCAACGAGCACCAGCTGCGCTTCTCCGACGGCACGGCCGAAGCCTGGGCCGAGCGGGTCTCCGGGCTGAAGGGCGACGGCAACACCCGCATCGGCGCGGCGATCCACTCGGTGCGGGCCGTCCCCGTCGACCAGCTGGCGACCGTGTCCGGCTGGGCCGACGAGCACACGGCGCCCCTGCACGTCCACCTCTCCGAGCAGACGGCGGAGAACGACGCCTGTGTGGAGGCGCACGGCTTCACCCCCACCCGGCTGCTCGCCGACCACGGGGTGCTGGGCCCGCGGACCACCGCCGTGCACGCCACCCATCTCACCCCGGGCGACATCCGGCTGCTGGGCCACACGTCCACCGGCGTCTGTATGTGCCCGACCACCGAGCGTGACCTCGCCGACGGGATCGGCCCGGCCGTCGAGCTGCAGAGCGCGGGCTCACCGCTCTCGCTGGGCAGCGACAGCCATGCCGTGATCGACATCCTGGAGGAGGCCCGCGCCATGGAGCTCGACGAGCGGCTGCGCACCCGCGCCCGGGGCCACTGGACCGCGGCCCGGCTGCTGCGGGCCGCCACCGTGGACGGTCATGCGGCGCTCGGCTGGGGCGCGGAGGCGGGCCGGATCGAGGTGGGGGCGCTCGCCGACCTCACCACGATCGCGCTGGACTCGGTGCGCACCGCGGGGCCACCGCCCCGGCTGGGCGCGGAGACCGCCGTATTCGCGGCGACCAACGCGGATGTCCGGCACACCGTGGTCGGCGGCCGCCATGTCGTACGGGACGGCGCCCATCAGCTCGTCCCGCGTGTGGCGCAAGCGCTGGCCGAGGCCATCGAAGCCCTGCACGGACCGTGATCCGGCCGCTACCGGCACGGCCGACGAAGGAGAGCACCCCCACGATGACGATCGCGACGCCCACGACGGCCATCACCGACATCGCCACTCTGGTCACCAATGACCCCTCCCTCGGTGAAGGCCCCCTCGGTCTGATCCGGGACGCGGCCGTCGTCATCGACGGCGACCGCATCGCCTGGGTCGGTGGGTCCAGCAAAGCACCCGCCACCGACAACCGGGTCGACGCCGGTGGCCGGGCCGCCATTCCGGGCTTTGTGGACTCCCACTCCCATCTGGTCTTCGCGGGCGACCGGACCGAGGAGTTCAACGCCCGGATGTCCGGCCGCCCGTACAGCGCGGGCGGGATCCGCACCACCGTGGCCGCCACCCGCGCCGCCTCGAACAACGTGCTGCACGCCAACGTCGGCCGCTATGTGGCCGAGGCGCGCCGCCAGGGCACCACGACCGTCGAGATCAAGTCCGGCTACGGGCTGACCTCGCACGACGAGGCCCGCGCCCTGACCATCGCCGCCGCCCATACCGACGAGGTGACCTTCCTCGGGGCGCATATCGTCGCCCCCGAGTTCGCCGACGACCCGGCCGGGTACGTGGATCTGGTCACCGGCCCGATGCTGGACGCCTGCGCCCCGCACGCCCGCTGGATCGATGTCTTCTGCGAGCAGGGCGCCTTCGACGGCGACCAGGCCCGCACCATCCTGACCGCGGGCAAGGAGCGCGGGCTGATCCCGCGAGTCCACGCCAACCAGCTCTCCTACGGCCCCGGCGTGCGACTGGCGGTCGAGCTGGGCGCCGCCTCCGCCGACCACTGCACCCATCTGACCGATGCGGACATCGACGCGCTGGCCCAGGGCGAGACGGTGGCCACGCTGCTCCCCGGCGCGGAGTTCTCCACCCGCTCGACCTATCCGGACGCGCGCCGGCTGCTCGACGCGGGCGCCACGGTCGCCCTGTCCCCGGACTGCAACCCGGGCTCGTCCTTCACCAGCTCCATGCCGTTCTGCGTCGCGCTGGCCGTACGGGAGATGGGGATGACGCCGGACGAGGCGGTGTGGGCCGCGACGGCCGGTGGGGCGCGGGCCCTGCGCCGTACCGACGTGGGCCGGGTGAGCCCGGGGGCCCGCGCCGATCTGGCGCTGCTGGACGCCCCGTCCCATGTGCACCTCGCCTACCGCCCCGGCGTGCCCCTGGTCTCGGCGGTGTGGCACGAGGGCACCCTGGTCTGACGGCACGGCAGAGACACCCATAAGCGCGAGGCACGCGAATAGCGGGGCACGCGAATAGCGGGGCACAGGAATAACAGGGCACACGAATAAGGGCCCGTCCCGGCGATCCGGGGGCGGGCCCTTATCCGTCTGCGGAGGCGTCACTCCTCGATCATCAGACCCTTACGGAGCCGACGGAGGGTGCGCGACAGCAGCCGCGAGACATGCATCTGGGAGATGCCCAGCTCCTCACCGATCTCCGACTGCGTCATATTGGCCACGAAGCGCAGGGAGAGGATCTTCCGGTCGCGGGCGGGCAGATCGGCGATCAGCGGCTTCAAGGATTCGACGTACTCGATGCCTTCGAGCCCGTGGTCCTCGTATCCGATCCGGTCCGCCAGCGCGCCCTCGGAGTCGTCCTCCTCCGGCTGGGCGTCCAGCGAGCTCGCGGTGTACGCGTTGCTCGCGGCCATGCCCTCGACGACCTCGGCCGTGCTGATGTCCAGCCGCTCGGCCAACTCGCCGACGGTGGGGGCGCGGTCGAGCCGCTGGGCCAGCTCGTCGCCGGCCTTGGCCAGGTCGAGACGGAGTTCCTGGAGGCGCCGCGGCACGCGCACCGACCAACTGGTGTCGCGGAAGAAGCGCTTGATCTCACCGACGATCGTGGGCATCGCGAAGGTCGGGAACTCCACGCCCCGGCCGGTCTCGAAGCGGTCGATCGCCTTGATCAGGCCGATGGTGCCGACCTGGACGATGTCCTCCATCGGCTCGCTGCGGGAGCGGAACCGGGAGGCGGCGAACTTGACCAGCGCCAGGTTGAGCTCGACCAGAGTGTTACGCACATAGGCGTATTCGTGGGTGCCTTCCTCCAGCACCTCGAGACGTTCGAAGAGGGTCTTCGACAGAGCCCTCGCGTCCACCGGTGCTACCGTGTCATACGGCGGGATTTCCGGCAGATCGGACAATTCCGGCAGTTCATCGAAGAGATGGCCAACGGTCGCCGCGGCGTCAACGTCGGGGGTGAACTGCTCGGGTAGGGGGGTCGACGAAACGGTGGTCCGAGTACTCCCCGAGGGTTCGGTACGCGTGTCGTCGAGGCGGGGTGACATAGTCTCCTCCATCGTTCTTCGGCATATGGCTGCCGGTGCCATAACGTGCTGCTCCGGTGAGCGGCGCCTCCAAAGCCGGGCCGTAAGCGGGTGTGACTCTCTAGCCCTACCTGCATCGGCCACGAAGTGGCAAGTCCACGTTGTCCATATTTGCCGAACTATGCGAAATGTTCGGCTACCGGAGCGGCGGGTAGAAGGCGTAGGGTTCGATGCGCGCAATCGAAAGCAACGAGACGCCAGAAGAGGTGCGCAGATGGACCGCGGGATGGTCGGCAGCGCCAGCAAGGGCCGACTTCAGGTCGAGGTTCGGCACCACGGGGCGAGTGCGGTCGTCACGCCGGTGGGTGAGCTGGACCACCACACCGCCGAGGTGCTGCGCGAGCCGCTTGAGAAATGCGTGGAGGGGGGACGTGTCCGGCTGGTGGTGGACTGCTCGAAGCTGGAGTTCTGTGACTCCACCGGGCTCAATGTCCTCCTTGGCGCGCGGCTCAAGGCCGAGGCCGCGGGGGGTGGCGTCCACCTGGCCGGAATGTTGCCGATCGTTGCCCGGGTGTTCGAGATCACGGGCGCGGATGCCGTTTTTACCGTGCATGAGTCGCTTGACGCCGCCCTTGTCGAGTGACATAGCTCACTCCTGTTTCCGGCGTGTCATCGATGGGTCATCGGTGCGTTGCCCGCGTCACATCGATGGGGCGGAAGTAGTGGGTGTTCTCACGCTATGGCCGGGCAGGAGACAGGCTGAAACTGTTGAAGAGATCAGGTATCCCTTGTCCCTGAATCGGTGAATCGGTGAGGTGAAGCGCTGATGAGCACCACCCGGCCGTACCCGCCGGGCGACCGCGGCCCGGACCCGGACGGCCCCGCCGCTTCGGCTTCCCCACCGGTCCCCCCGACCGCCGGCCCCACCCGTCAGATCCGCAGGCTCCATCTGATCGGTGCCAGCGGTGCCGTGCCGCGCGCCCGCGACTTCACCCGCCAGGCGCTGCGCGACTGGGGGTGGCTTCCGGCCGCGACCGCCGACCACCGGGCCGCCGCCGAGGACGTGCTGCTCGTCGTCTCCGAACTGGTCACCAACGCCTGTCTGCACGCCGACGGCCCCGAGGAGCTGCGCGTCAGCTGCAACGCCAAAGTGCTCCGGCTCGAGGTAGTGGACCTCGGCACCGGTACGCCCGCGCCGCGCACCCCGCACCGCGCCGGACGCCCCGGCGGCCATGGCATGTTCATCGTCCAGCGGCTGTGCCTGGACTGGGGGGTCGTGCGGAACGTGGAGGGGACCGGCAAGACGGTCTGGGCCGAACTGGCCGCGCCGGGCTGAAGAGCACGGCTCCGGCCCCACGATCCCGCTTTCCCCCACCCTTCCCCCGCCCCACGCCGATCCGGCGTGTTCTTTGTCTTCCCATGACAAGGTCCCCGGCGTACCGTCAGCGCCCAATCTGATGTGCCGTCAGTTACATCCGGCTGCGGCGCTTGACGAGAGGGGATCTCGTGGTGTCCCACAACCAACGCCGTCCGGCCGGCCGTGGCGGCGCCCTCACGCTCGCGGCGGCCCTGGCCGGCTCCGTGGTACTCCTCACCGCCCCGGCCGCGCACGCCGACACCGTGGACGTCGACTACAAGTGCAAGACGCCGATCGGCGACAAGACCGCCGTTTCGCCCATCGACATCAAGAGCGTCGCGAGCGGTGGCGCCTACAAGCTGACCATGTCCTTCCAGAAGGGCGTCTCCTCCAGCCCCGTCGAGCTCGGCAAGGGCGCCATGCACCCCAGCGCGCTCATCAAACTGGGCGGAGCGGAGAGCGGCACGCTATCGGTGTCGGGCCCGGCCAACGACAAGGCCATCCCCGCCAACACCCCGATCAAGATCAGTGACCTGTCGGGCACCTACACCCCCAAGAAGAGCGGAAAGGTCACCTTCACCGCCTCCACGCTCACCATCAAGGCGCTGGGCACGACCACGACCTGTACCCCGGGCAACAACCCCAAGCCCTCGCTGACGCTGGACGTCAAGGCCGCGGGCGGCGGCGGAGACTCCGGCTCCACGGGCGGTACGGGCGGTACGGGCAGCACGGGCGGCAGCGGTACGGGCGGATCGGACGGATCCGGCGGTGCGCAGGGCGGCTCCGGCAACGGCCAGCTGCCGCAGACCGGACCGACGGACTCCGCCGTCGCGCTCGGCACCCTCGGCGGCACGGTGCTGCTCGCCGGAGTGGCCGGGGCGCTCTGGCTGACCCGCCGTCAGCGTCCGACCTCCTGACACGCGCGGCAGCCGAGGAGCCGCCGATGCCGTCGCGTATCCGTGCAGCGGTCCATGCCGTCATCCGCCCGGCCGTGCGGGCAGCCGTACGTCCGGCAGTGCGTCCGGCGGTGCGTCCGGCCGTACGTCCGGCGGTGCGTCCGGCCGTACGTCCGGCGGTGCGTCCGCCTGTGCGTCCGGCGGTGCGTCCGCCCGTGCGGGCAGCCGTACGCCGGGCCGTCCGCGCCGGTGCCCCGGTCCTGCTGGCCGCCTCCCTGGTGGGCCCCGTGTCGTGGGCCTCCCCGGCTGCCGCCGCCGGGCCCGACTGGTCGGCCGCCCCCGCCGCCGGGGGCGGCGGCGCACCGGGCGCGGGCGACCGGCCGTACATCTACCTCGAAGGCGGGCCCGGCGCCGTCCTCGAGGACAAGCTCTCGGTCACCAACCGGAGCGAGCACCCCCGCACCGTCCGGCTGCGCGGCGGCGACGGCGCCCGGATCGCGCCGGCCGAACGGCGGGTGACGGTGCCGCCCCGCACCCGCGCCGACATCCCCTTCACCGTCACCGTCCCCGCCGACGCGGTGCCCGGTGAGCGCCCCGGCGCGGTCATGGTCTCCTCCGGCGGCCGGGAGATCGCGGTTCGGCTGCGGCTGCGGATCAGCGGCGCGACGCTGTCCGCCCTCTCCGTCGAGGACGTGACGGTCCAGGCTCACGGCGGCGGAGCGGTCATCCGCTACGCCCTCGTCAACCGCGGCAACACCGTGCTCACCCCTCGACTGGCCGTACGTGCCGACGGGCTCTTCGGCCAGGTGCTGCGCCGGGACCCCCGCACCCTGCCGGTCGAGTTGCCGCCGGGCAAACGCGTGCGGCTCACCGAGAGCTGGCCGGACCCGCCCGCGCTGGACTCGGTGGACGTACGGCTCACGGTCACCGCGGGCGGGGGCGCGCACGCCACCGCGACCGCCGGCTACACGGCCGTCCCCTGGTGGCTGCTCGCACCGGTGGCGACCGTCCTGGCGGGCGCCGGGGGAGGCGTCTGGCTGCTGACCAGACGGCGCCGACGGCACCGCACACCGCGATCGCAGCCGCAGCCGGAACCGCGGCCGCAGCCGGAACCGCAGCCGCAACCGCACCGCACAGGGGCAGGAGCGACCACGTGAACGCACGCCGACACCCAGCCACCCCGGCCCGGCCCTCCGCCGTGCTCACCGTGCTCGCCCTGGTCCTCCTCACCCTCGGTGCGCCCCTTACGGGCGGCGCCGCGGCGGCCGAGGGCCCGACCGCGAAGGTCTCCAAGGCCGAGGCGGGCACGGGCGGCACGGTCACCGTGACCGGCGCCCACTGGCGGCCGCGTGCCCTGCTCACCCTGCTCATCTGCGGGCAGAACATGATCGGCGGCACCAACTCCTGCGCCAATGGCGACGGCAGGGCGGTCACCGCGGGCAAGGACGGCACCTTCACCAAGAAGCTGCCGGTGTCCGAGCCGCCCAAACCCTGCCCCTGTGTCATCCATATAGCGACCGTCACCGGCGAAGCCGCCGCCGCGGACGTGCCGTTCAAGGTCGCCGGGCACCCGGTCGCGCCGCTGCCGAAGGAGCGGACCGGGGGCGAGCGGCTGAGCGTGCTCTCGGCCCGGCTCGACGGCTCCAGCGGGCTGCTGACCTGGTTCGGCGCACCGCCGAGGCGACAGCTCGTGGTCACCGTCGGCAATCTCGGCTCGACCCCGGCCCGCGACCCGGTTTTCGAGGTGGGCAGCTCGCACGGCGTCTTCGCCCCCTCCTGGGAGGAGCAGCGCTGGCGGGGGACCATCCAGCCGGGGAAGAAGGCGCAGGTCAAGCTGGGCGTCGAACTGTCCGCCGGGGCCCATGGCGACTATCTGGTCTCACTGCGCTACGGCCACAAGCTGCTCGTCGAACAGCCGTGGGCGGTGGGACGGCCCTGGGGCGTCACGCTCTTCTGGGTCCTGCTGTGCGTGGTGGTCTCGGCGACGGTCTTCCGGATCGGCATGGCCGTCGTGGACAAGGTACGGCCCCGTACGGCCCGGACCGCGCCACCACCGCCCCCGCTCCCGCCCTCGCCGCCGCCGTCCGGACCGGCCGCGGCGGACGGCGCACCACCGGCGCTGCCCTGGTTCACTCCGGACACCGCGCCGGGGGCACGGCCGCACCACCAGATTTCCGCACCGACCGAGGAGATCCGACCGACCCCGAAAGGAACCACGTGAGATGCGACCAAGAGTGAGTGCGGCGGCCGTCGCGCTGCTGCTCGGCGGTGCGGGCGTGCTGCTCGGCGCGGGCAGCGCGGAGGGCGCCGAGGTCTCGTACCAGACCGAGTGCTTACCGCCCCCCATCTCCGGTATGCCCCCGGTGGAGGGCACCACGACCGTGGCCGTGACGGCGCCGGAGACGGCCAAGGTCGGGGACGAGGTCGAGGTGGTGTGGAAGACGGTGCAGGCCGCCTCCAAGAACCCGCCCATCCTCGACCTGGAGGCCGACACCGTGCTGCCGACCGGCACCGTCACGGTGGGCGGCGCCCAGACCGGCGAACTGGCCATGGAGGGGCCGCGGGAGAACCCGGCGATCCCCAAGGGCGGTGACATGAAGCTCTCCGACATGAAGGGGAAGCTGAAGCTCACCAAGGCGGGAGAGGTGACGCTGACGCCCGGCGGCTACAACATCAACGTCAGCAAGCCGCTGCCCACGGACACCAAGTGCTCGGCGAAGGAGGACGTCAAGGCCGCCGCGACCATCAAGGTGACGGACGGCGGCAGCGGTCCGGGCGGCACGACCAGCGGCACCACGAGCGGGACGACCAGCGGTACCACGAGCGGCACCACCAGTGGTACGACGAGCGGCACGACCAGCGGCACGACAAGTGGCACCACGAGCGGTACCACCGGGGGCACGACCAGCGGCACCACCGGTGGCGGGGGCGGCGGTGGCGATTCATACACCGGTAAGGAGGTTCAGGTCGCCTACGCCTGCAAGACCCCCATCGGCGACAAGAACGCGACCTCCCCGGTCCAGATCAACGCCACCAAGAGCGGCGGGAACTTCGCGCTGACCGTGAAGTTCGGCAAGTCCGTGATGGACAGCCCGGCCGACATCCCCGCCGGTTCGGTCAAGCCGTCGATGGCCGTCAAGGTCGGCGGTGCGGACAAGGGCACCGTGGCCGTGGCGGGGCCGACCAACAAGGGGCCCATCAAGTCCGGTGATCCGATCGAGATCCCCGACCTCACCGGCACCTACAAGCCGGGTGCGAGCGGCAAGTCGACGCTCACCCCCGGGGTGCTGACGGTCAAGGCGCTCGGTACGACCACCACCTGCACCCCGGCCAAGGACACCGGTGTCTCGCTGGAACTGGACACCACCGGCCAGCCCGGCGGCACCACCGGCGGTGACTCGACCGGCGGCAGCGGCTCCGGTGGCGGCACCTCCGGTGGCGGCGGTTCGGGCAGCAGCGGCGGTTCGGGCACCAGCGGCGGGCTCGCCGACACCGGCGCCAGTGACCACGGCGGGCTGAAGGCGCTCGCCCTGATCGCCGGTACCACCGTGCTGCTCGGCGGGGCCATCTTCACCCTCACCCCGTGGCGCAAGCTGCGCGGCACCACCCGCTGAACACCGGCCCGTACGAAAGCACCCGAAGGACGAGGGGCCCGGCACGGATCACCCCGCGCCGGGCCCCACGTAACCGTCTTACGGACGTCAGTGGACGTCGGCCATCAACGCCACGACCTTCTTCCGGTACATGAAGACCGCGAAGCCCGCGAGCGCCGCCATCGTCGCCTCCAGCGCGATCACCCCGACCCCGCTCAGGTCGACCCCGGCGATGGACAGCAGGCCCGTGATGCAGTCGCCCGCGGTCACGGCCAGGAACCACACGCCCATCATCTGGCTGGCGTACTTCGCCGGCGCCATCTTGGTGGTCACCGACAGGCCGACCGGCGACAGGCACAGCTCACCCATCGTCTGGATCATGTAGATCGACACCAGCCACAGCGGGCTGACCTTGGTCCCGTCCCCGGCCATCCCCATCGGCACGACGAAGACGAAGAACGAGGCGCCGACCAGGACCAGGGCCATCGCGAACTTCAGCGTGGTGTTCGGCTCCCGGTCACGCCGCGCCAGCCACAGCCACAGCCAGGCGAAGACCGGCGCCAGCGCCATGATCAGCAGCGGGTTGACGGACTGGAACCACGAGGACGGGAAGTGCAGCCCGAAGATCGTGTCCGCGGTCTTGGAGTCGGCGAAGGCCGACATCGTCGAACCGCCCTGGTCGTAGATCATCCAGAACACGGCGGCGGCCACGAAGAACCAGATGTACCCGCTCACCTTGGTCTGCTCGACCGCCGAGAGCTCCCGGTCCCGCTTGATCCGGATCAGCACCCCGGTCGGGATGATCAGGCCGAGGATGGTGATCGGGATGAGCACCCAGTTGAGGGTCCAGCTGCCGCTGAGCACCACGCCGGTGTAGAAGACCGCGGCCACGATCAGCCAGATCATCGCCTTGCGCAGCCAGGAGCGGCGCTCCTCGGCGGCCAGCGGGGTGGGGACGACGCTGCTCTCCGCGCTGAGGTGGCGGGTGCCGATCAGGAACTGGGCCAGGCCCAGCGCCATGCCGAGGGCGGCGAGCGCGAAGCCCAGGTGCCAGTTGTACGACTGGCCGACGGTGCCGATCACCAGGGGAGCGGCGAAGGCACCGAGGTTGATGCCGATGTAGAAGATGGTGAAGCCGCCGTCCCGGCGCGGGTCCTGCGGACCGTCGTAGAGCTGGCCCACCATCGTCGAGATATTGGCCTTGATCAGACCGGAGCCGAGCGCCACCAGGCCGAGACCGACGAAGAAGGTCGCCTGACCGGGGACCGAGAGCGCCAGATGCCCGGCCATGACGACGCCGGACGCGATCACCACCGTCTTGCGCGGCCCCCAGACCCGGTCGCCGAACCAGCCGCCCGGCATGGCCAGCAGATAGACCAAGGCCAGATACACCGAGTAGATGGCCACCGCGTTGCCCTCGGTCATCCCGAGTCCGCCGCCCTGCCCGCCGTCCTTGGCGTCGGGACCACCGGAGATCAGATAGACCACGAGGAGGGCCCGCATGCCGTAGAAGCTGAACCGCTCCCACATCTCGATCATGAAGAGAGTGGCCAGGCCGCGGGGATGGCCGAAGAAGGTTTTGCCGCCGGCAGGGGTCCCCTGCGCGGTGGCGCCCTTCGTCAGGCTGGACGCCATGGTGGATTCCTTGTGTGCTCAGGGAGCGCTGCCAGGCGGGGCCAGCGCCCTGTGGGGGGATGGCTGAGCGACTGAGCGGCCGGGTGCGGCCGGGCCGGTTGTGCCGACCCCGTCCCGCTCCGGACATGACAGAGACCTTTGGGTGCGTCATCGCCACCAAAGGCCCCGGAGGAGTGCTGCAGACGTTGTTTCACCATACGACACGTTCTTGACACCTTTGGAGATGGTGAGAGATACCTCACGAGCGAGGTGTGCAACCGTCCGTGCTCCGTCCGTCGCGCCGTACGCGCCCCGTGCTCCGACCTCAGCGGACTACCATCACCCCCATGACCCGAGTACTGCTCGCCGAGGATGACGCATCCATCTCGGAGCCGCTCGCCCGCGCCCTGCGCCGCGAGGGGTACGAGGTCGAGGTGCGTGAGGACGGACCCACCGCGCTCGACGCCGGTCTGCAAGGGGGCGTCGATCTGATCGTCCTCGACCTCGGCCTGCCCGGGATGGACGGGCTCGAGGTCTGTCGCCGGCTCCGTACGGAGGGCCACGGCTTTCCGGTGCTGGTGCTCACGGCCCGCGCGGACGAGGTGGACACGGTGGTCGGCCTGGACGCCGGTGCCGATGACTATGTGACCAAGCCGTTCCGGCTCGCCGAGCTGCTCGCCCGGGTCCGGGCGCTGCTGCGGCGCGGTGCCGTCGAGACGCAGCAACAGCAGCCGGCCACCCACGGGGTGCGGATCGACGTCGAGTCGCACCGCGCCTGGATGGGCGACGAGGAGCTGCAGCTGACCGCCAAGGAGTTCGATCTGCTGCGGGTCCTGGTACGGGACGCCGGGCGGGTGGTCACCCGCGATCAGCTGATGCGCGAGGTGTGGGACACCACCTGGTGGTCCTCCACCAAGACCCTCGACATGCACATCTCCTGGCTGCGCAAGAAGCTCGGTGACGATGCGGCCAACCCCCGCTATATCGCCACCGTCCGCGGTGTCGGCTTCAGATTCGAGAAAAGCTGACCTGACTGACACGGTAGGGCAATGCGCCGTCGCTTGATCAACTCCACCCTGGCCGTGGTGCTCGTCGTCATCGCGGTCTTCGGCCTGTCACTGGTCATCGTCGAGACGCGGACCATCGAGAACAGCGCCCAGGAGAGCGTGAGCTCCGACGCCGTGCGCCTGGTCAGCATCGTCGACAGCCGGCTGCTGGGCGGCGAGGGGGTCACCACCAGGGTGCTGCGCGAGCAGATCGAGGCCGGGCGCTACGCGGTGATCAGGATGCCCGACCACCGCACGGTGAAGATCGGCAAGCGCCCCACCGGCAGCGTCATCTCCGCCCAGGAGCCGGGGGAGCAGGGCGAGGTCGTCCGCGTCGAGGCGTCCCGCTCCACGGTGAGCCGGGAGATCGGCCGCACCATGCTGATCATCCTGGCGGTGGCGCTGCTCGCCGTGCTCGCCGCGGTGGCCCTCGCCGTACGCCAGGCGCACCGGCTCTCCGCCCCGCTCACCGATCTCGCGGAGACCGCCGAGCGGCTGGGCTCCGGGGACCCCCGGCCGCGCCACCGGCGCTACGGGGTGCCGGAGCTGGACCGGGTCGCCGACGTCCTGGACGCGAGCGCCGAGCGCATCGCGCGGATGCTCACCGCCGAGCGGCGGCTGGCCGCCGACGCCTCCCACCAGCTCCGTACGCCGCTGACCGCGCTGTCCATGCGGCTGGAGGAGATCACGCTCACCGACGATCCGGAGACGGTCAAGGAGGAGGCGACGATCGCGCTGGGCCAGGTGGAGCGGCTCACCGATGTCGTCCAGCGGCTGCTGACCAATTCGCGCGATCCGCGCAGCGGCTCCGCGGTCGCCTTCGACCTGGACGAGGTCGTCAAGCAGCAGATCGAGGAGTGGCGCCCGGCCTCGCGCAGCGAGGGCCGCGCCATCGTCCGCTCGGGCAAGAAGGGGCTGCGCGCGGTGGGCACCCCGGGCGCGGTCGCCCAGGTGCTGGCGACGCTGATCGAGAACTCGCTGATGCACGGTGACGGCACGGTCGCGCTGCGTACCCGCGTCACCGGCAACCAGGCCGTGGTGGAGGTCTCCGACGAGGGGCCCGGGGTGTCGCCGGACCTGGGGGCGCGGGTCTTCGAGCGGACGGTCAGCGGGCGCAACTCCACCGGGCTGGGGCTCGCCGTGGCGCGGGACCTGGCGGAGGCGGACGGCGGCCGGCTGGAGCTGCTCCAGCAGCATCCGCCGGTGTTCGCGCTCTTCCTCAGCCGGGAGGCCGAGGACCCCACGGCCTCCTGAGCCGCCCTGTCGCGCCGCCGGGCGCCGCTTCCGGACCGGCCGCCTGGGGACGGGCCGCTTCGGGACGGGCCGCTTCCGGACCGGCCGCCTCGGGACGGGCCGCTTCCGGACCGGCTACTTCCGGACCGGCTGCTTCCGGGTGGCCTGGGCGGGCGGCGCATCGGACAGGAAGGCCTCCGCGCGCTCGACGGCCTCCCGCGCGGGCAGCGTCCGGAACACCCAGGTCCGGTAGGACCAGAAGCGGAAGAGGGTGCCCAGGCCGATGCCGAGGAACTTGAACACATTGCTCTGGAGTGAGCTGTCCCACTCGAAGCCATATGTGGCGGTGTAGAGCACACCGTTCTCGATGATCAGGCCGATGGCGCTGAACAGCAGAAAGAGGCTGAGTTCCTTGGTGCGGCCCTGCTTGTCGCGGTCCCGGTAGGCGAAGTACCGGTATCCCAGGTAGTTGAAGCCGGTGGCGACCACCGTGGCCACGATGCTGGCCCGCACCACGGGGAGTTCGGTGACCCCGCGCACCAGGTTGAACACCGCGAGATTGACGAAGACGCCGGCACCGCCGACCACCCCGAACTTCGCGATCTCGCGGGACAGTTGCCCCATCCGGGCACGCAGCCCACCGAGTGTGCTCCGTTCACTCATGGTGATCGTTCTGCCCCGTCCCGTCGGCGTCATCAATCCCCCCATGCTAACCAGCGGCCGCGCCCCGCGCCCTTCAGGCCGCGATGCTGGGCCCGGCGGAATATCTGGAGGTTCCTCCAACGCAGGTCAGGGCCGGTCGAAGCGGGAAGTTACCCTGGGAGGGTGACATTCCCGGTAGTCGGCATGGTCGGCGGCGGCCAGCTCGCCCGTATGACCCATGAGGCGGGCATCCCCCTCGGCATCAGGTTCAAGCTGCTCAGTGACACCCCCCAGGACTCGGCGGCCCAGGTGGTCAGCGACGTCGTCATCGGCGACTACCGTGACCTGGACACCCTTCGTGCGTTCGCACAGGGCTGTGATGTGGTCACCTTCGACCACGAGCACGTCCCGGCCGAGCATCTGCGCGCCCTGGAAGCGGACGGCGTGGTCATCCGCCCCGGAGTCGAGGCGCTGCTGCACGCCCAGGACAAGGGTGTGATGCGCGAGCGGCTGCGTACGGCCGGGGTGCCCTGCCCCCGCCACCGCATCGTGGCCGACCCCGAGGACGTGGCGCGGTTCGCGGACGAGGGCGACGGCTTTCCGGTCGTCCTCAAGACGGTGCGCGGCGGCTACGACGGCAAGGGCGTCTGGGTCGTCCGCGGCGCGGCGGAGGCGGCCGAGCCGTTCCGCGCGGGCGTGCCCGTCCTCGCCGAGGAGATGGTCGACTTCGCCCGTGAGCTCGCCGCCAATGTCGTACGGTCCCCGCACGGCCAGGCCGTCGCCTACCCCGTCGTGGAGTCGATCCAGGTGAACGGGGTCTGTGACACCGTGATCGCCCCGGCCCCCGGCCTCTCCGAGGAGCTGTCCGGCCAGGCGCAGGAGATGGCGCTGAAGATCGCCGCGGAACTCGGGGTGGTCGGCCATCTCGCGGTCGAGCTGTTCGAGACCCGCGACGGCCGGCTGCTGGTCAACGAGCTGGCGATGCGCCCCCACAACTCCGGCCACTGGACCCAGGACGGCGCCGTCACCTCCCAGTTCGCCAACCACGTACGGGCCGTGCTCGACCTCCCGCTGGGCGACCCGCGCCCGCGTGCGGGGTGGACGGTGATGACCAATGTGCTCGGCGGTGACTTCCCCGACATGTACGGGGCGTATCTGCACTGCATGGCGCGCGACCCGGCGCTCAAGATCCATATGTACGGCAAGGACGTGAAGCCCGGACGCAAGGTCGGCCACGTCAACACCTACGGCGACGACCTGGCCGACGTCCGCGAGCGCGGCCGCCACGCCGCCGACTACCTCCGAGGGACCATCACCGAATGAGCGCTCCTGTGATCGGCATCGTCATGGGCTCCGACTCCGACTGGCCCGTCATGGAGGCAGCGGCCAAGGCCCTCGACGAGTTCGAGGTCCCGTACGAGGTGGATGTCGTCTCGGCCCACCGCATGCCGCGCGAGATGGTCGCCTACGGCGAGAACGCGGCGGACCGCGGCCTCAAGGCGATCATCGCCGGTGCGGGCGGCGCCGCCCACCTTCCCGGCATGCTCGCGTCCGTCACCCCTCTTCCGGTCATCGGGGTGCCCGTACCGCTGAAGTACCTCGACGGCATGGACTCCCTGCTGTCGATCGTCCAGATGCCCGCGGGGGTCCCGGTGGCCACGGTCTCCGTAGCCGGCGCCCGCAACGCGGGCCTCTTGGCCGCCCGCATTCTGGCCGCCCACGACTCCGGCCTCCAGGCCCGGATGCGCGAGTTCCAGGACGAACTCAACGCCCAGGCCACGGAGAAGGGCAAGCGGCTGCGCGCGAAGGTGGACGGGGCGGGTTCGTTCGGCTTCGGCCACTGAGCCCCATTCCAGCGCCTCCGGGGTAACTCCAGCCCTTCGGGGCAACCTCCAGCGCCTCCGGGTAACTTCCAGCCCCTCCGGCGTTTGAGGAGCGGGGTCCGGGGCGGAGCCCCGACGGGGGCCCGGGGGCGGAGCCCCCGAAAACGGGGTCCGGGGCGGGAGCCCCGGTTTCGGGAAGGGGCGGGGTGGGGGCAAGCCCGCCGCAGGCGGCCCCAACACGTGACTTCCACCGCGCCCCATACGAAACTACGAGGATGACCGATCACCTCGCGCAAGCCCGAGACCTGCTGGCCACCCACCCCATCGTGGACGGCCACAACGACTTCCCCTGGGCCCTGCGCGAGCAGGTCCGCTACGACCTCGATCAGCGCGACATGGCCACCGACCTCACCGCCTACACCCACACCGACCTCCCCCGACTGAGGGCCGGCGGCGTAGGCGCCCAGTTCTGGTCGGTGTTCGTCCGCTCCGACTTCCAGGGCGACACGGCGGTCAGCGCCACCCTCGAACAGATCGACGTCGTCCGCCGGTTCACCAACCGGTACGCGACCGACCTGCGCCCCGCCTTCACCGCCGACGACATGGAGGCGGCCAGGACCGAGGGCCGGATCGCCTCCCTCATGGGCGCCGAGGGCGGCCACAGCATCAACTGCTCCCTGGCCACCCTGCGCACCCTCTACGACCTCGGCGTGCGCTATATGACGCTCACCCACAACGACAACGTCCCCTGGGCCGACTCGGCGACCGACGAGCCGAAGGCACACGGCCTCACCCGCTTCGGCGAGGAGGTGGTGCGCGAGATGAACCGCCTGGGCATGCTCGTCGACCTCTCCCATGTCTCGGCCGACACCATGCGGGACGCGCTCCGGGTGACCGAGGCGCCCGTGGTCTTCTCGCACTCCTCCGCACGCGCCGTCTGCGACCATCCGCGCAACATCCCGGACGATGTGCTGGAACTGCTGCCCGCCAACGGGGGCGTGGCGATGGCCACCTTCGTTCCCAAGTTCGTCCTGCCCGAGGCGGTCGCCTGGACCCGGGAGGCGGACGAGAACATGCGCGCCCACGGGCTGCATCCGCTGGAGATGACGCCCGCCGCCATGAAGGTGCAGCGCGCCTTCGAGGAGGCCAACCCGCGCCCCATGGCCACCGTGTCGACCGTCGCCGACCACCTCGACCACATGCGCGAGGTGGCGGGGGTCGACCACATCGGCATCGGCGGCGACTTCGACGGCACCGCCTTCACCCCGGAGGGCCTGGGCGATGTCGCGGGCTATCCGAACCTGGTGGCCGAGCTCCTCGACCGCCGCTGGTCACCGGCCGACCTGGCCAAGCTGACCTGGCAGAACGCGGTCCGTACGCTGCGCGGCGCGGAGGACGCGGCACGCGCGGCGCGAACCACACGCGGCCCGTCCATCGCGACCATCGACCAACTGGACGCCGCGGACGCGGCCTGACCCGAAGCCACCCGGCGCCGCACCACACCACCCGACACGCCAACGGCCGGGGACGGAAGGTGCTCAGGGATGGATCAGGGGCTCAGGGATGGATCAGGCAGAAGGGGTGCCCCGCCGGGTCGGCGAAGACGCGGAAGTCCCGCTTCCCGCCCTCGTCGTCGAGGTCCAGCGCCCGAGCCCCCAGCGCCAGCACCCGCTCCTGCGCCGCTGCCATATCGGCCACCCGCAGATCGAAGTGCAGCTGCTGCGACTCCTTCGCCGACGGCCAGCTCGGCGCGACGAAGCCGGGCGCCTCCTGGAAGGCCAGTCGCGCCCCGTCTGGCAGGCGGAGATCGACCCAGGACTTCCCCTCGTTCTTGATCTCACCGCCCAGCACCTGCTGGTAGAAGTGGGCCAGCGCGGTGGGGTCGGGGCAGTCGATCGCGGTGACGTCCAGTTTGGCGATGGGCATGGCTCCTCCTCGGGTCCCGTCCCGGGTTGACCGAACGGGCCCCGTCAAACGGGGAGCCTCACACCCCGTGAATCAGAGGGTCTTGCGGCGGCCTCACGCCATCGGGCGCCCGAGCGCCCGGTAGGTCCACCCGGCATCCCGCCAGACGTCGGGGTCCAGCGCGTTGCGCCCGTCGAGGATGCGGCGCTCGGCGACGACCGCGCCGAGGCTCGCCGGGTCCAGCTCCCGGAACTCGCGCCACTCGGTGAGGTGCAGCACCGCATGGGCGCCCTCCGCCGCCGCGGCCGCGGTCGGGGCGTAGGCGAGGGTCGGGAAGAGGGCTCGGGCGTTCTCCATGCCCTTGGGGTCGAAGACGGTCACCTGGGCGCCCTGGAGCTGTATCTGACCGGCCACATTGAGCGCGGGGGAGTCCCGGACGTCGTCGGAGTCCGGCTTGAAGGTCGCGCCCAGCACCGCGACCCGCTTGCCCAGGAAGGCGCCGCCGACGGCCTCGCGGGCCAGCTCGACCATATGGCCCCGGCGCCGCATGTTGATCGAGTCGACCTCGCGGAGGAAGGTCAGCGCCTGGTCGGCGCCGAGCTCACCGGCCCGCGCCATGAAGGCCCGGATGTCCTTCGGCAGGCAGCCGCCGCCGAAGCCGATCCCGGCCCGCAGGAACTTCTTGCCGATGCGCTCGTCGTAGCCGATGGCCTCGGCGAGCTTGACCACATCGCCGCCCGCGGCCTCGCAGACCTCGGCCATCGCGTTGATGAACGAGATCTTGGTCGCCAGGAAGGAGTTGGCCGCGACCTTCACCAGCTCGGCGGTCGGGAAGTCGGTCACCACGAACGGCGAGCCCTCGCCGATGGGCGTCTGGTACACCTCGCGCAGCAGCTTCTCGGCCCGGTCGCCCGCGACGCCGACCACGATCCGGTCCGGGTGCAGGGTGTCCTGGACGGCGAACCCCTCGCGCAGGAACTCCGGGTTCCAGGCGAGCTCCGCGTCCGCCCCCACCGGGGCCAGCTCGGCCAGCCGGGCCGCGAGCAGATCGGCGCTGCCGACCGGCACCGTGGACTTGCCCACGACCAGCGCGGGGCGGCGCAGATGCGGGGCAAGCGACTCCACCGCGGAGTTCACGTAGCTCATGTCACAGGCGTACTCGCCGTGCTTCTGCGGGGTGTTCACGCAGATGAAGTGGATGTCGCCGAACTCCCCGGCCTCCTCGTAGGAGGTGGTGAAGCGCAGCCGCCCGCTGGACCCCTCGATCCCCGCGGTGTGCCGCCGCAGCAGGTCCTCCAGTCCGGGCTCGTACATCGGCACCCGGCCCTGGGCGAGCATCGCGATCTTCTCGGGCACGACATCGAGGCCCAGCACCTCGAAGCCCAGCTCAGCCATGGCCGCTGCGTGGGTGGCGCCGAGGTAGCCGGTGCCGATCACAGTGATCTTGAGGGCCATGCAGTGCTCCAGAACGGTCGATCGCAGATGCGGTGCCTGAGCATAGTCGGGACCCGAGGACGGGCTCAGCCGACTCTGTCAGGTAGCTCACGTATACCTATCGAGGCGTCGCCCCTAGAATTCAGTTACTTAACGGTAGTTAGCGCTCTATGGGGAGTGAGAGGCTTGGCGTCCTCGGTGAACGACTTCGACCTGTACCGGCCGTCCGAAGAGCACGACATGCTCCGGGACGCCGTCCGCTCTCTCGCCGAGGCGAAGATAGCCCCCTATGCCGCCGAGGTCGACGAGGCGGCCCGGTTCCCCCAGGAGGCGCTGGACGCCCTGGTCGCGAACGATCTCCACGCGGTGCACGTCCCCGAGTCCTACGGCGGCTCGGGCGCGGACGCGCTGGCCACGGTGATCGTCATCGAGGAGGTCGCCCGGGTCTGCGCCTCCTCCTCCCTGATCCCCGCGGTCAACAAGCTGGGCTCGCTGCCGGTCATCCTCTCCGGCTCCGAGGAGCTGAAGAAGAGGTACCTGGCCCCGCTCGCCAAGGGCGACGCGATGTTCTCGTACTGCCTCTCCGAGCCGGACGCGGGCTCGGACGCGGCGGGGATGAAGACCAAGGCGGTCCGTGACGGCGACTTCTACGTGCTCAACGGCGTCAAGCGCTGGATCACCAACGCCGGCGTCTCCGAGTACTACACGGTGATGGCCGTCACCGACCCCGAGAAGCGCTCCAAGGGCATCTCCGCCTTCGTCGTCGAGAAGTCCGACCCGGGCGTCTCCTTCGGCGCCCCGGAGAAGAAGCTCGGCATCAAGGGCTCGCCGACCCGCGAGGTCTACCTCGACAACGTCCGCATCCCGGCCGACCGGATGATCGGCGCCGAGGGCACCGGCTTCGCCACCGCCATGAAGACCCTCGACCACACCCGGATCACCATCGCCGCCCAGGCCCTCGGCATCGCCCAGGGCGCGCTGGACTACGCCAAGGGGTACGTCCAGGAGCGCAAGCAGTTCGGCAAGCCGATCGGCGACTTCCAGGGCGTCCAGTTCATGCTCGCCGACATGGCGATGAAGCTGGAGGCCGCCCGGCAGCTCACCTACGCGGCGGCGGCCCGGTCCGAGCGGGTGGCCCTCGGCGGCGGCAAGGAGGACCTGACGTTCTTCGGCGCCGCGGCCAAGTGCTACGCCTCCGACGCCGCGATGGAGATCACCACGGACGCCGTCCAGCTGCTCGGCGGCTACGGCTACACCCGTGACTACCCGCTCGAGCGGATGATGCGCGACGCCAAGATCACGCAGATTTATGAGGGCACGAACCAGGTGCAGCGCATCGTGATGGCGCGCAACCTTCCGTAGAGCCTTTGCTGCGGGTCAGCGTCCCAGGGCGTCTTCGATTGCCTGCCCCGCGGCAGGCAATCGAAGACGCCAGAGTCACCGTGCCCTAGCGGCGGTCCACTCCCGTTCAACCTGCCTTCGTAAGCTGGTCTTTGAGCGTCCCCCTGTTGAGCGCCACGCGGTGGCGTGAGCGATCGCGGGGCAAGAAGGGACAGGCCAGTGACAACGGTCGCGGAAGCGCAGAGATGACACCCCGGTTCCTGTGGCTGGACCTGACACGGAAGTGCCAGCTCCGCTGCACGCACTGCTACAACTCATCCGGGCCCGACGGTACCCACGGTGCCATGGCCCGCGACGACTGGATCAGCGTCCTGGACCAGGCCGCACGCCTGGGCGTCCGCAGCGTTCAGTTCATCGGCGGCGAGCCGACCGTGCACCCTCACGCCGCCACCCTTGCCGAGCACGCGCTGGTCCTCGGCCTGCACGTCGAGATCTTTAGCAATCTCGTCCACATCGCGGCGGAGTGGTGGACGCTCCTTCAGCGAGAAGGGGGCGGCCTTGCCACGTCGTACTACTCGGACCAGGCTGCGGACCACAATGCGATGACCGGCCGCCCCAGCCATGCCCGGACGCGGAAGAACATCGCGAAAGCCGTTCGACTGGGCATCCCGCTGCGTGTGGGGGTCATCGGCGATAGCGAGGAGACCATCGACGCGGCCCGGCGTGATCTTGAGGCCTTGGGCGTGACGAGGATCGGTGTGGATTACGTTCGCCCCTTCGGACGGGGTGGGCAGGGCCAGGACTCGGACGCATCTGGGCTCTGCGGCCGATGCGGCTCCGGCAGAGCTGCCATCGGCCCTGGTGGCGAGGTTTCCCCGTGCGTCTTCTCAGGTTGGATGAGCGTAGGGAACGTTCAGGAAGACGCCTTGGCCGCCATCCTCGGCAGCGCTGCCATGACCGAGGCGAACGTGGCGATCCGCAGCGCGGTCCGCACTCGGCCCGAGCTGCAATGCGAGCCCCAAAGCTGCTATCCCGACCAGAGCCCTTGTTACCCTGCCCAAACCCCCTGCGCCCCCCAAGGACAAGTGCCTGCCGCATGCGGCCCTGATGATCAGGAATGCAGCCCAGGCAGTCCGTCCACCTACTGCAACCCAAGGAGATAGCGTCCTGATGCCTCTCGATCCCGGCCCCGGGTTCAGGGCGTTGATCAGGCCGTACACGGGCCAGGTGACCCGTATCGGTCCGCCTGACGGGCACGGGTTCAGCACGGATCTCCTTGCCGTCGTCGATTGCGAGAACGGGCCCTTCTTCGTCAAGGCGATGAAGAACCGCCCCGGTGGTCGGCGTGATCAGATGGTGCGGGAGAAGGTGATCAACCCGTTCGTTCGATCGGTCGCCCCGGCCCTGCTCTGGTCAGTTGAAGACGAGGAATGGATCGTCCTCGGGTTCGAGTTGGTCAAGGGACGAGAGACCGACTTCACGCCTGCCTCAGCAGACCTGCCGGTGGTTGTGGATCTTCTCAATCGCATCCACGACATGGAGCTTCCGAGGGTCGTCCGGGGCTGGACAGAGACCAGGTGGGACTGGTTCGCCGACAGGGGCGCTCCAGCCCTGTTCCGGGGCGACACGCTCCTCCACGCGGATATCAACCCGAGCAACCTGCTTATCGGCCAGCGGTCCTGGGTCGTGGACTGGTCTTGGCCGACCAGGGGCGCGGCGTTCATCGATCCGGCCATGCTCGTGGTGCAGCTCGTTGCCGCCGACCACACGCCGGAGAGTGCTGAGTCGTGGGTGTCCACATGCGCGGCCTGGGCGAACGCCGACCCGAAGGCCATCGACGCCTTCGCGGTGGCCTACGCCCGTATGAACCGCCACAGGGCTCTTCGAAGGCCCGGAGAGCGGTGGCTGGCTGCCATGGCTGAGGCAACTGAGGCGTGGGCCACACACCGAGGCGTGTACCTGTGAACCAGGTGATCGGCGGTGACTCGTGGCCTGTGCGGACGGGTAAGTGAGCACGGGGAAATCCTGGAGGATGCCCTCTGGGGGGCGTATGCGCAGGCCAGAGCCGGGTGATGGGTAAAACACAGATCTACGAGGGCACCAACCAGGTCCAGCGCATCGTGATGGCCAGGAACCTCCCCTAGCAGGGTTACTGCCCAGTCCGTGAAGTGGCCCACCCCTCTCAACCGATCCAACAACCCCTTCCGTGCTCTCCTCTGACCAACCAAAGAAAGTGCCCCGGCCGGAGTTATCCGGTCGGGGCACGCGCATTTCTCAGTCCAGCAGCGAGGCAGGCATGACCATTCGTGCGCGGTCATTCAGGTCGCGGGCGGCATGATTCTTTAGGTGCGGTTTGATCAGTTTCAGCATGCTTTGCATTCGCTGATCGGCCCTCCCTGATTGGACTAGCGGGTAGTCGTCAAGCGCGCTGTGCCAAGTGGCGCATGCTGCTTCCACGTGTCCTATAGCGATTTGCCGTTCGGCCAGAATGGCCCGCTCCTTGACGCGAGTGCGCCGATAAACGTCATACCTCAATCGGTCTGATTGCTTCATTGCTTCGACTGCACCAGTCACATCACCGAGCTCATAGCGAACCTGGCTGGTGTGATAGTTCAAGGCCGCCGGATCATATGACCCGAATGCTTTCTGTTGAGACTCGGCCTTATCCATAGCAATTTCTGCTTCCCGAAGGTACATGAGAGCCTTGGTCTTTTCGCCAATCTGCGCCGAAGCGTGCGCCTGTTGACCAGCGAGAAATGCCCGCATCCTGGGACCGGCCTTGGGGGACGCAGCAGCAGCGGCATCGGCAAGCCGCATCGCGGTCCTGCCATGCCCTAGATCGACTGCCTGGACGCTCATACCTCGCAGCGTGGTGCAATAGGTTAGGTGATCCTCTGAGGCTCCAGCCAACTCCAAAGCCTTCAAGTAATATTTCTGAGCCAGTCCGTGAACCCCTTCATCCACAGCCATGTACCCGGTGAGGTAACACAGATCCGACGCAGCCGACATCATCGCTTTGCGGACTTCTTCTGTGGCGTCGGCTCGAAGGTACGGAGCCACCGTATTGACAAGGAAAGCTGCGGCCATGGGGCGTGCGTGTCGGCCACCGAACTGATCATCAAGCTCTGAGATCCGTTCGGTCATGGCCACGACCGTATGGACGTCAGGCATCCCTATGCGCTGCACTTGCCCTGTCTGAATGGCTTCCATCCGGCCTGCAACGTCCGGCCAGTTGGGCACAGTCAACGCGACAGAGAAGAGGCTCACGCCAAGGACACTGCGGCGCGAAGGGTCCATGTCCCGCCTCCCCAAGTCGATCAACGCCTCAACGGTACTCGGGCGTGCGTTCGACTCGTTGGCAGGCAGGGGGAATCCTGCCTCAGCGTGCGTGATCGGTCGGCCCAGCTTCCGGGCGAACGCCTCCAAGATCAGCGGTCGGGCAGCCTCTTTCGGCATGTGCCCCTTAAGCCACTGATGGGCGGACGGCTCCCGGTACTTCTGTGGCGTTCCGCGTTCGGTGCCGATGCGGTTGACCTCCTGGACGAGCTGCCGCAGCGTCCACCCGGTCTCTTGGAACAGCCGTTCCAGGCCCTCGTTCGGCTCCCGCTCACTCACGACACGCTCAACTCCCCGGCTAAAGCAGGCGCTTAAAGCTCTTGAAAACTGCCGCTCTTGCCACGGTATCGCGATGCGTAGTGGAGCGGTTGCCTAGAGCGAGAAGGACCCCCGCAACCGTGCGACCGGTCCGGGGGCATGGCCAACGCTACGAAGGAGCGTCAACATGAGAGAGCGTATCGCCCGATCCATGAGGCCGTGGCTGCGGAGGTTATTCCCCGCCACCGGTCGCCATCGGACAGTCGATACCTCAAGGTTCGCACCGGCACCCGCTGCCGTGCCCCTACCCGCCCCGGCCTGCGTGCCTGTCTGTAACGCAGACACGCCCACGCTTCAGCTCCCGCGCATCGCGGCCGGAGAACGTTTCCCGATCGCTTGGGACACCGACCCCGTGCCGTTGTACGTCCTGCGGCACGAGCGGCAGCGAGCCTCGGGGATCTCGCGGTGAGCGCGATCGAGCCTCCAGCCCAACCGCAGGAGGCACAGCAAGGCCCGCCCAAGCCCCCGACTCAGCAGGAGTTGGACGAGCGTGCGGACGCCCTGAATCAGAGGATTGACAAGCACCTTGGGCGCGACGGGCTGACCCGATGACCTCATGTGCCACGTGCGCCCGGCTGAAGCAGGAGAAGGCCAAGGCCATGGAAGCCGGTGACTATCGGCTGGCCGCCGATCTTGAACTGAAGATCCGGCACCATCCGGACGGTCACACGATGCCTCCGTTCGGACCTCGATGGGGGTGGATCGGGTGAACGAGCCGACGCCGTACAACGGGCCCCAGCCGGGCGAGGAGGCTTACGACGCCGCCACGGGACGTCTGGGCGTTCTTCAAGCCGTCTGTGACATCGATGAACTCATCTTCGATCACCAGATGCCGGGCCCACTCATCGCGTTCCTCCGCCCCCAGAGGGGCGGACAGGAGTGGATGACTGACTCCAGGAACGTCAAGTTCCCCAACGAGGCACGGCCGCATCCCGACTCCAGCGGCGAGTAGCCCTGACGCATCCCATGACTCCACCCGCCGGACGGTGTTGATTCCCGCCTGGTGGGTGGGTGAGCCCCCGCCCCGATCGTGCGCAACAGGAAGGGCTAGCGGTCGGGGCGGGTCAGCAAGTGCCATGCACCACTTCAACCAGGGAGGGATCACAGCAATGACAACAGTAGTGAACGACCAGCGGACCGGCCGCTCACTGGTCAGCGAAGAGTTATTCGATAGCCTCGCTCACTTCGTGGCCACCCACAACGGGCAGACCCCGGAGCGGGCCGAGCGCATCGCCGACCAGGCGATTGCGTTCCTCGCGACCGTGGCCACCGCCACCGTGCCCATGGTCCCGTCGGACGACGTGGACATGGGTCTGCACGCCTTCATCCTGCACACCAAGGCGTACGGGGAGTTCTGCGACCAGCACGCCGGGCGCTTCCTGCACCACAACCCCGCCCCCGGTGGCGGCGGGCGCACCCTGGAAGCGGTCACGGCCAGCGCGCACGCCATGAAGGCGGCGGGCTTCATGGTCTTCGATGACCTGTGGACCGTGAACGGCGAGAACGCCGCGCAGTGCGATTCCGACTGCGGACGGCCGTACGGACAGGCGGAGTAATCTCCGGCCGGTGATGTGAGACAGGGCCGCCCCTCGGCACATGCTGAGGGGCGGTTCGCTCTTCTAGAGAGGATCAGATTTCGTGGCCGAAGCAGCGTCGTACGAGATCCCCACCAGCGTCTTAGAGACGCTGGTGGCTTCAGGAAGGCGGCTCGTACTCGACCGGCGCGGGTCAACTGTTTGGGAGGTTGAGACGCAGCAGGGCCGGTACGCCGTGAAGCTCGGCTACCCAATCAAGGCAACAAGCGAATGGGAGGCCCAGGAATGGACGGCCCTGGCCCCCGCCCGCGAGGGTGCGATCTTGCAGCAGCTCGACAGGGGCAACGTCAGCTACGGCGAATGGGAACACGGCACCTGGAACGTCCAACCCTGGTACCAGGGCGACAGCCTGTACGACCTGTGGCAGCCGCACCGCGCCGAAGGGGCCTCATCAGAGCCCGACCTAGGCGAAGCACTGTCGTGCGCGGAAGCCGTAGCCGCGTTGCACGCCACGGGGTGGGCGCACGGAGACATTCAACCCGCACACCTGATCATCAGCGATGAGGGAACGGCCCTTATTGATCTCGCCCTGGCTCACGGCGGCGCCATCCCTGCCGCGTATGACTTCAGCTATCGGGGCTGTCTGGTCCACTACGAGAGCCCCGAGATTTCCCGGAGCGTGCTGGAGACTGGTACGGCCCTCCCGACCATGGCAGCGGACGTCTACGCCCTTGGCGCCTCGCTCTTCATCAGCGCGACCGGACTGCGCCATGTCGCGTACCCGGACGACGCCAGCCGCAAGGATCAGCGGCAAGCCATCGTGGACGGACCGCACCGCCCGGTGAATGTGCCCGGAGTGCTCGGCAAGCTCATCGAAGCCATGCTCAGCCCCGATCCGGCCGACCGGCCCACGAGTGCCGAAGTCTGTAAGGAACTGAGCAGCGGGCGCTGAGCCCCCTTGATCGCCCCGCCCATCCGATCTACCCCCTGGGACGGATGGGCGGGGCTCGCCGCAGTTCAGGCAGGGCTGGTCACGTGACCAACGCATGACCAACAGCGGCCCCGGGAGCCCAGTGATCATGGGGAAATCCTGGGGAGACCCCCTCTGAAGGGGTCGTTCATGCAAGTCACGGCCCTACGGCCTGTAAAGCACGCAGATTTATGAGGGCACGAACCAGGTGCAGCGCATCGTGATGGCGCGCAACCTTCCGTAGCCGGCCGGAACGCTTCCGCGGTCGGCCGGAACGAACGAGCGGCGCCGGGCCCATCGGGCCCGGCGCCGCTCGTCTCTCCCGTTCGGATCAGTTGCTGGAGACGGTGACCTTGTCGTCGTTCTTCAGCTCGCCCATCAGCTGCTTGACCTTCGCCATGTCCCACTGCACGGCGCTGCCCTTGGAGGTGGCCAGGCCGGGGTTGGAGACCGGCATGTTCATCTGCTTGCCGTCGCCGCCGGAGACGCTCTTCATCGCGAAGAACATGTCCTTCACGTCCCACAGGCTCATGCCCTTGTCGACGACCAGGTTGTCCAGGCCGGCGCCCATCGTCGGGTAGAGCTTGAACGGGTTCAAGATCGTGCTCGGCGAGGCCGCCTTGTTGGCCAGCGCGGACAGGAACTTCTGCTGGTTCTTGGTGCGGTCCAGGTCGCCGCCCGCGAGGCCGTAGCGCTGCCGGACGAAGGCGAGCGCCTGCTGGCCGTTCAGCGTCTGCTTGCCCTTCTTCAGGTCATTGCCGGACTTCTTGTCCTTCATGTCCTGCGGGATGTCGATGTCGACGCCGCCGACGCCGTCCACCAGGTTGGCGAAGCCGTCGAAGCCGATCTCCGCATAGTGGTCGATCTTCAGGCCGGTGTTGTACTCGATCGTGCGGACGAGCAGTCCGGGGCCCTCGGAGGAGTACGAGGCGTTCAGCTTGTTCTGGCTCTGCGGGATCCGCCGGCCGCTCTCCGAGCCGGTGAAGGCCGGGATGGTGACCCAGGAGTCACGCGGGAGGCTGACCATGGTGTTGCCGTTGTCACCGACATGAAGAAGGATCATGGAGTCGGTGCGGCGGCCGTCGGCCGAGCCGGTGTGCAGCTTCTTCTTGTCCGCGTCGGACATGCCCTCGCGGCTGTCCGAACCGACGATCAGGTAGTTGGTGCCCTTGCCGCCGCCCGGCCGGTCCTCGACCTTGCTGAGGTCGACCTCGCGGCGGAGCTTGGAGTCGGCCCAGAAGTAGGTGCCGATGCCGACGGCGAGCAGCAGGACGATCAGGGTGACCAGGCCGATGGTTATCCGGCGCTTCCAGTTCTTCGGCCTCACCGGACGCGGGCCGCGGCCGCCGGGGCCACCCGGGCCGTGGTCGCCGCCGCCGGGTCCGCCGTCGCCGCGGCCGTAGACCTGACCGGTGTTGTAACCGTCGTCGTAGTCGTCATAGCCCTGGGACGCCTGCTGCCGCGGAACGGTGCCGCGGGGCGAGAGGTCGGGCGGCAGCGGGGGCTCGTCGTACGGCGGTGGACCGCCCGCACCGGGCGCGCCGCGCCTCACCTGTGGCATCGCGCGAGCCCCCTCCGGCTCGGAGCTGCCGCTACCACGTCCGTACCGGCCGCTACCGTCGCCGGACCATCCCTGGGGCCATTCGCTCATGCGATGCAGTGTGCCTGGTCGGGTGGGTCGCATTACAGGGCGGGTGCCGGATCGCGGCAGGGCTGTTGCAGACCTGATAAGAATCTGGTCCGCATAAGGTGGACGACATGACCAAACAGGCCCAGGGTGCGGAACCGGAGCTTCCGGGAAAGCCCACCTCCGCCTCTCGTACCACACTGTCACACATCATGACCGGCAGTGACACCAATCTCCTCGGGACCGTCCACGGCGGCGTGATCATGAAACTGGTGGACGACGCCGCCGGAGCGGTCGCCGGACGCCACTCCGAGGGGCCCGCGGTCACCGCGTCGATGGACGAGATGGCCTTCCTCGAACCGGTCAGAGTCGGCGACCTCGTCCACGGTTAGTCCCCTAAGACATAAACCCGCTGACCAGCGGGAACGCGGCAAGCAGCTACAGGCGGCCCCGACGCTGTCACAGTAAGGCGTCGGGGCCGTCCGCTTATGGTGGTGTCATGACTGATCAGGGCCCTACGTCGGCAGGGGACGACCTTCCCGGCAAGCCGACATCGGCGTCGCGTACGACGCTGTCCCACATCATGACGGCCGCCGACACCAACCTGCTCGGTACCGTCCATGGTGGCGTGATCATGAAGTTGGTGGACGATGCGGCCGGAGCAGTCGCGGGTCGGCACTCGGGCGGCCCCGCCGTAACGGCGTCCATGGATGAAATGGCGTTTCTCCTGCCCGTCCGTGTGGGCGATCTTGTGCATGTTCACGCACAGTGCAACTGGACTGGCCGTACGTCCATGGAGATCGGCGTACGGGTCGAGGCCGAGCGCTGGAACGAGTCGACGCCGGCGCAGCAGGTCGGATCGGCTTACCTGGTGTTCGCCGCGGTCGACGCCGACGGCAAGCCGCGCACGGTCCCCCCTGTGCTTCCGGAGACAGAGCGCGACAAGCGGCGCTTTGAAGAGGCGCAGATCAGACGTACGCACCGGCTTGCCCGGCGCCGCGCCATTCGAGAGCTGCGCGAGCAGCGTCCGAGCGAATAAGACGCGGACACCCCCGCCAGGAAATCCCGACGGGGGCGTGTGGTGGTGCGCTCAGGTCAGCTCAGCTCGGCTTGCCACTTGCCGCGGCCGAGGAAGGTACGGCCGTCGGGCATGATGTCCACCCGGGCCCCTCGCACCGGTAGCTCGCCGTGACTCAGCCAGTAGTCGCGGACCTTGTCGAGGGCGTCCCACAGTCGGCGGGGGCCGCCCTGGTGCACGGTGGGCCGCTCGTTCCCGGTCGCCGTCGCACGGGCCCACGATCCGTCGGCATGTGCCATGAGCGCGACGCGCTGCTCGCCGTCCTCCCGGTACTCGTGCTCGATACCGGGCGCCTCGACGTCGAGCATGGATGCGAGGTCCCACGCGTTCGCCACGTCGACGACGGGGTACGGACCGCGGGTCACTTCATCTCCGTCCAGCTCCGCGGCCTTGGCGAGACGAACGGCCACACCGGGCGGGTAGTCGTCACCGTGACGAGCGTGCATGAACCCTGCCCGGTCCCACTCGACGCGCCCGGTCGCGCCGCCGTCCTCGTCCTTCTCGGCCGTGACGAGAAGGGAGGTACCGGCGATCGTGGTCACCAGCCGACCGCCGGGGCGAAGGACCCGGAGCCAGCCTGCGGGGATGGTGCGTACAGACACGGTGGCGACGATCCGATCGAAGCTCGCGGGGTCGTACGGCAGGTCCCCGGTCGCGTCGATCGTGTCGAGCGTGGGAGCGACCCCAGCCTCGCCTACCCGCTTGCGGGCGGCCTCGGTCAGGTAGAGGTCGACATCGACGCTCGTCACCTGCTCGTCGCTCAGCCGGCGGGCAGCGAGGGCGGCCCCGTACCCGCTTCCCGTGCCCACATCGAGCAGCCGGTCGCCATCGTCGATGCGGGCATGCTGGAGCATGCCCACGACCAGGCTCGGCAGGGTGGCCGAGGACGTCGGCCGGCCGTGCGGCCGGTCGGCCTCCGTGGCGTGGTCGGCGTGTAAGGGACCGACACGGGTCACGAGCGAGGTGTCGCGGTACGCCGCGTCAAGCCAGCGATCCGGGTCTGAGGGGCCGTCGTGCAGCTCCCAGCCGTCCGAACCGCGCTCCCACCATCGGGGGACGAACAGATGCCGTGGCGTAGCGGCGACGGCCGGTGCCCATCGGGAGTGCCGGTGTGTCGCGGCGCCGGCCAGAGCGACGGCGCGGGCGGACCAGTTCACGCGTGAACTCCAAGGGAGGGAGGCGGGGCGGGTGCGAAGTGCTTCGGGGCGCAGGCGGGTGTGCGGGCGGGGTCGCAGTCGTTCGAATCGGCCGGGGTACAGGCATCGGCGCGCGGCTCGGGCACGGCTGCAATCATCTCGCCCCACCGGTCGCTGTGCAGGATCTCGGCGAGACGCTGTTCGCGGACGTTGCCGGCGACCATGAAGCGGCTGAGGATGCAGCCGGACACGGCCCCGTCGGGGGAGACGGACACGCGGTGCCGGAAGCAGTGCCCGCACAGCTCGGCGGCGGTCGGCATGCTCGTGTCCGGCTCGGCCGCACGTCCGACCTTGCGCATACGGTCGACCTGGATTTCCTTGATGCCGAGCCGGTGCAGCTCCGCTTTGGCCTGCTCGACGCGCTGCCCCTCGATCACTTCGACGATGCCGGCACGCATCGGGATACCGCGGCGGACCGCTTCGACGATGTTCGCCCTGGTGCGATCGAGGCTTCCCCGCGTGCGGGTGATCTCCTCGTGCTGCGCCCGGTCGTCGCTGTAGTAGGACGTGGCGAGGCAGACGCCCTTACGGCTGAACGAGTCCCAGAGAGACGGCCGTACGTGGGTGAGGTTCGAATACACCTCGACGCCGAGGCCGGCGTCGAGCGCCTCGTCGATGAACTGCGGCAGGTGCGGCGAGAGGGTCGGCTCGCCGCCGATGAACTGGACCAGGAGGATGCCCAGTTCGGCCACGTCCGCGATGACGTGCGACCAGTCGTCGCGGGTCATGTGCCCGGAGGGCGCCTGCGGGCTGCTGTCGGTGCAGCAGTGGGTACACCGGAGTTGGCAGGTCCCGGTGATCTCCAGCTCAACGGATTGGATACCGATCACGGTAGCTGTGCTCACGTGAGTGCCTCCATGAGTAGACGGGTGCGACCCTGACCCTGCGGTCGCCTGGGGTGGTGCACCGCCCCCGCGCCGCGGGGGAACCGGTAAAAACGCGGGGGCGGCGGTCAACGGGCGGCGTGCTTCGCCGGTTTCCGACGGCGCCGGCCCGCCCTCGCCGGGGAGGGTTGGCACCCGGTGTCGAACAGGCGGGCGAGGCGCAGCGCTTCGGCTTGCATCCATCGGGCGGCCAGTCGAGGCGTGGGCGCTCGGTAGGTGGCGAGTATGACCTCGCGGGTGCCGCTTAGGTCGTGGGCGGTCGCAGAACAGTGGGAGGCGAGGGGGAGCCGCGCGGAAGTGTGTGCCGAGCCAGGCGGAGCGAGCGTCAGCACAGCCGCGCTCACGGCTTACCCCTCGGGCCTGGTGCCGCTGCTCGATGATGTGGTCGAGCTGGATTCGGTACAGCTCGACCTGCGCGGGCTCCAGAATCAGGACCGACTCGGACATGCCGCCGTCTTCGTGGTGGACCATGACCGGTAGGGCGGCCTGCTGCGCCCGGTGGTCGTAGATGACATCCCGTTTCAGGGCACTGACGTGGGTGACCGGCACGGGCACGGGGCGCAAGGTGGCACCGCTGGACGGGGCCGACCATTCCCGGCCACCTCCCGGCGGGCGCAGGTGGTAGGACGCCGAGCTTGCGCCCGGTACTCGGGCGACGACGCCGATCCGCCCGTTCTCCGCGAGGTCTGAGGCGAGGTCGCCGAGCCGGGGGCGAAACGGGGTGCCTGCGCTTAACTCGGCGCCCTGCGCGGAGAGTTGCTTCGAAGTCTGTTCGGCCATGCCCCGAAGCTAGGAGCAGGGCAGCAGCCGAATATGAACCGCAGGAATATCACCCTCATCCATCGAGGTGAAAGCGGTCTGACATGCGGCGCAGCTTCTCACGGGTGGTCGCTCGTTCGGCGTAGACGAGGCTACGCAGGGTTGACCGCGCAATGGGGTGGTTGCGGATGAGCTGGGGCGCGATGTGTTCGGCCTTCTCCAGTTCCTTCAACGCCTTGTCCCGGTTTCCATCCCAAAGCCAGGCGCGGGCAAGGTCCATGTGGTGGTGCCCCTGGCGGGAGTTGGGGAGCCCGGCGACAAGTTCGGAACTTGTCTTCCGGTTTATGGCCAGAGCCCTTCGCTGCTCGCGCATCTCGAGCGCAACGCTGATGGCGTGGATCTGGACGTTGCCCGGCGAGAACGTGAGCGAATGCCGGTCGTACACAGGGGGACCGGAGCATTCGCCCAACCGGTCTGCGGCGTCCTTGGCGTGCGCGATGCGGTCTTCGGCCTCCGCCCGGAGTCCGCCCCGTGCTGCCGAAACCGCCGCGCGCAGTTGCAGCGAGCCCCATGCGCGAATGGCCAGCGGTTCGCCCTGGTCGTAACCCTGCTGCACGCTTCGAAGCGCCTTGTCCGAGAGGGCGACGGCGTCCGCCCAATCTGCGGTTGCCCACATGTCCCATACCCGCATCCAGTCGGCCACGGCTGGCATGACGGAGTCGCCGGATAGCCGGGCCGACCATGCGGCTCGTTCACAGGCCATGGCGACCAATTCGGGGTGGCCGAGGGCGTGCGCGGCGGTGTGCGCGAACTTGCAGCACACGGCGTAGATCGCGAACGCTTCCTCGCGCTCATGGCCGGTGGAGACCTCGGCGAGGGCGCGAGCCTCCCGGAACAGGTCGGGAAGCACCTGCATGATCGCCACGTTCGCCGCGGCGTCGCGTAGGCGGTGCAGTCGAGTGGTCTCCTGCCAGAGCTGACCAGCCGGCCGCGGGGTGCCGTCGAAAATGGGAGTGAGGTCGTACCGTCGCAGTTCCCGCAGGACTGATGACGCGGCGACCTGCCATTGATTCTCGTCGGGTGAGTTGTTGTACGGACGGCCGATCAGGTCGTTCGGGTGCACATGCAGCTCGGCGGCAAGCAGATTGAGCAGGCCGACCCGGTCCAGTTCGATGAGGCCGCGTTCCATCTTCGACACCCACCCCTGAGACTTCCCCAGGGCGGCGGCGAGGTCAGCCTGCGGCATCCCGAGACGAAGCCGTGCGCGACGTGCGCGGCGACCGATCTCCTCGGCTTCTTCCAACATCAGTGCGCCCCCTTTGCGGTGTGGCGCCGGCGGGGTTCAAACGGGTGGCGAGGCATCCGTGCTCCATCCGTCGGGCGTATACCTCAGAACGGTACCCATGGTGCGGGGCGGGTGTGGAGCGCTACAGAGCAGGAAGGGCAACAGGAAAACAGGAACGACAAAGGCGCCCCCGCTCCGGCGCGAGACCGGGCGGGGGCGGTGCGGACGGCCCGCGTGATCTCCTCGCGGCGCTGCGTGTGGTGGTCGCCGAACACTATCGGTGTGAGCCCTCGCCTATGGCATACACGCCAAGTCCGTCCATGACGTCGGCTGGGCCTCTTTCCTCAGCATGCTTGCATACAAGATGACCCGGTACGGGCGCACATTCACGAAGATCGCCCGGTACTTCCCCTCCAGTCGGGTGTGCTACCGGTGCGGACAGAAGAGCTCCGCGCCCGGCGAAACACCGCCGGGCGCGCCGACGACGCCGTCGACGATGCCGTCGAGGGCGCCGACCGGCCGTGACCGGGGCCGAATGGCCGTGACGGTCAGAGCGCGCGGGTGGCGCCGCCCTCGGGGCAGACGACCTCGTCGCCGGTGACGGCCCCGAACCCGGCGGCGTCGGTCTTCGGCGCCTCGGCCCGGACCGGCCGTACGCCCTCGTAGTCCGCGCCGACCGTGATCTGCATCACCGCGCCCTGCCCGACCACCGGCTTCAGCCGGGCCTCGGGCAGCGCGGCCGCCAGCGAGCGCACCGAGCGGTCCCAGATGGGGTCGTACGCGATCACCGTGTGGCGGACGTCGGGCGTCGCGGCGTCGGCGGGGGAGCCGGTGGTGGCGAAGCCGGTGGCGTGCAGTGCGCGGTCCGCGCGGCGGGCGAGCCCCGTCGTATTGGTGCCGTTGAGCACATGCACCTGGATCCGGGCCGGGTCCACGTCCACCGGGGTGGCCCGGACACGCTTCGGGCGGTGGGTGACGAGCCGCCGGTCCTCGCGGAGGGCGGTGAAGAGCCGCTCGGCCTTGGCCTGGTCCCAGCGGAGCGTGGAGCCGGCCCCCTTCACCGGCACACCGGGCAGCACCACCGGGACCGAGGCGAACTCCGAGGACGCGGGGGTGACCCCGTTCATCGCCCGCCCCAGGGCGACCAGATCCTCCGCGCTGAAGCCGTGGTCGGCGCGGACCGAGCCCAGCAGGGCCCCGGCCACCCGGTTGAACCGCACCGGGTTGAGCAGGATGCCCCCGGCCGTGGTCTGGTGGACCACGGCGGCCATGAAGCGCTGCTGCCGCTGGATCCGGCCCAGGTCGGAGGTGCCGTCCACATGGCGGGAGCGGACGTACTGCAGCGCCTGGCCGCCGCCCAGCACATGGGTGCCGGCCGGCAGGTCGAGGCCGGTGTGGTCGTCCTTGAGCGGCCGCGCGGTGCAGATCTTCACCCCGCCGAGCACATCGACCGTCTTCATGAAGCTGGTGAAGTCCACCTCGAGGTAATGGTCGATATGGACGCCGGTCAGCTGCTCCACCGTGCGCACGGTCAGACTCGGCCCGCCCTCGGCGTACGCGGCGTTGAGCTTCCGCGGATGGCTCGGACGGCGCTTGCCGGTGGCGTCGGTGTACGCGGGGATCCTGGCGTACGAGTCGCGGGGCAGGCTGACCGCGCTGACCCGGTGGTGGTCGCCGGACAGATGCATCAGCATGATCGTGTCGGTGCAGCGGCAGGGGGCTCCGCCCAGCCGGTACAGCGCCTTCTCCCGAGGCGTGATCTTCTCCCGCCCGTCCGTGCCGACCACGAGGAAGTTGACGCCCCCGCCGGTGCTCTTCGGCCGGTTGTCCAGGCCGCCGAAGGCATCCACCCGGTGGATCCCGGAATCGAGCTCCCTGACCAGCAGATGCCCGATGCCGCTGACCGCCAGCACCAGACAGGCGCCGCCCGTGGCCAGCCGCAGCCCCCAGCGCGGGCGGCGGGAGCGGGGACGCGACGGGCGCGGCGATCGGGCCGGTGCATTCACTCCGGGGACCTCCGTGAACTTCGGCGGACTGGGCGGAACCGCCTCACCGTAGGCCCATACGACGATCGCCTTGACGGCCCCACGCCGCCCGTACCGGGCGCTGCCACCCGGGCGGCGCGTTCCGGAGTCCCCCATTCGCGGTAACGTGGCCCGGAAACCGCAGTCTTTTGGGGCCCCCGCCGCCAGTCTTCTGGGGCCCGGCCCCCGAACCCCGAGGTGCCATGCCCCCGCATCAGCTCCCGGCCGTCTCCGTGATCATGCCGGTGCTCAATGAGGAACGCCATCTGCGCAATGCCGTACGGCACATCCTGGAGCAGGAGTACGACGGTGAGATGGAGGTGGTGATCGCGCTCGGCCCGTCCGCGGACCGCACCGACGAGATCGCCGCCGAACTGGTGGCGGAGGACCCCCGGGTGCATACGGTCCCCAACCCCACGGGCCGCACCCCCGCCGCCCTGAACGCGGCGATCAAGGCGTCCCGCCACCCGGTGGTGGTCCGGGTCGACGGCCACGGCATGCTCTCGCCCGACTACATCGCGACCGCCGTACGGCTCCTGGAGGAGACCGGCGCGCAGAACGTCGGCGGGCTCATGCACGCCGAGGGCGAGAACGACTGGGAGAAGGCCGTCGCCGCCGCCATGACCTCCAAGGTCGGGGTGGGCAACGCGGCCTTCCACACCGGCGGTGAGGCGGCCCCCGCCGAGACCGTCTATCTGGGCGTCTTCCGGCGCGAGGCGCTGGAGCGGCAGGGCGGGTACAACGAGGAGTTCATCCGCGCCCAGGACTGGGAGCTGAACTTCCGGATCCGCGAGGCCGGCGGGCTGATCTGGTTCTCGCCCGAGCTGAAGGTCTCCTACCGGCCGCGGCCGAGCGTGCGGGCCCTGGCCAAGCAGTACAAGGACTACGGCCGCTGGCGCCATGTCGTGGCCCGCTTCCACCAGGGCTCGATCAACCTGCGCTATCTCGCCCCGCCGACCGCCGTCGTCGCCATCGCGGCGGGCATCGTGGTGGGCGCGGTCGTCACCCCGTGGGGCTTCGTGATCCCCGGCGGCTATCTGGCCGCGATCGTCGCGGGCTCGCTCCCGGCGGGCAAGGGGCTTCCGGTGGCGGCCCGGCTGCGGATCCCGGTGGCGCTCGCGACCATGCACATGTCGTGGGGCTGGGGCTTTCTGACCAGCCCGCGGGCGCTCGCCAAGAAGGTCATCGCCAGCCGCCGCCCGGCGGTCATGGCGCCGTAGCCGTAGCCGTAGCCGCGCCCGTACGCCTGGTACGCCTGGTACGCCTGGTACGCCTGGTACGCCACGTACGCCACGTACGCCGAAGGGGCCGGACCCGCATCGGGTCCGGCCCCTTCGCATGCCGTGACGGACGTCAGAAGGTGTAGCCCGTGTTGACCTTCATACAGCCCTTCTCCTCGCCGTTGAGCGCGTCCGCGCTCTTGGGCGTCTTGTCGCCGTCGTCCGCCGCCGCCTCCGGGTAGGCGGTGCCCTGGCGCCAGTCGTTGCCGACCACCAGGGTGATCTCCTGCACCGACTTCGACGACTTCACCGCGGACTTCGGCAGCTTCAGCGCCTTGGCCACCGCCAGGGCGTCGCCCTGCCGGGGCTCGGCCGGGTAGAGGACGGTGGTGTCGGCCTGCGAGATGAGCACCGCGTTCGCGGTGGCCTTGGCGTAGCCCAGCCGGGCCAGTTCGGAGGTGATCTCCGAGGCACGGCCGGAGGCCGGTCCCAGGACGGTGCTGGCGGTGCCGTTCTGCACCACCACCGGGAGCTGGTCCTTGGGCGCGGTGGGCGCCGGGGTGGCGTCGGGCTTCTTCTTGTCCTTGCCGTCCAGCGCTGTGTCGTTGCGCAGCAGCGAGAAGGTCTGCTCGGCGTCGCCCGGCTTGGGCAGCACGTACTTCTGGCCTTCGCCGTACACCCAGGGCATGGTGATCATGGTGGTGCGCTTGGTCGGCACCCGCTTGAGGTCATTGCCCAGGTCGTACAGCTTCTTGGGGGAGCCGAGGCCGTGGTCGACAGTCAGCGCCTTGGTGGCGGCCTCCGTGAGGTCCATCAGCTTGCCCGGGTCGCTGAGCTTGGTCCCCGACTTGAGCTGGCGGATCATCGAGGTCATGTACATGTGCTGGGCCTTGGCCCGGCCTATGTCGGTGTTGTCCTCGAAGCCGTAGCGGGTGCGCAGCCACTGGAGGGCCTGGACGCCCTTGACGTTGTGGGTGCCCTTGGTCAGCTTCAGACCGGAGCCATGGCCATCGCTGTCATGGGAGTAGACGTTGTTGTTCACGCACACCGGTACGCCGCCGATGGCGTCCGCAATGGAGACCACCCCGGAGAAGTCGATCATCATGAAGTGATCGATGTAGACGCCGGTGAGTTCCTTCCAGGTGGCGACCGTGCAGCCCGGACCGCCGTACTGGAGCGACTCGTTGATGGGCCCCACGGTCTTCGGGTAGACCGTCCCGTCGTCCGGATCGGTGCACCGGGGGATGGTCACCCGGGTGTCGCGCGGAATGCTGACCACCGACATATTGCCGCGGTCGGCCGAGACATGCACCAGCATCTGCACATCGGCCAGCGGTTTGCGGTCCGCGTCCCGCTTGGCGCCGCCGAGCTTGACGTTCTCCGCGGTGTTCCGGCCGTCGGAGCCGATGAGCAGGATGTTGAGGGGGGTCTGTCCGGCGGCGTTGGGCTCGGGTTTGCCGAGCTTGCTGTCGCCGAGGTCCAGATCCGCCTTCTTCAGATTGCCGTTCAGATGTTCGTAGTAGAAATATCCGGCGCCGGCCCCGCCGAGTACCAGCACGGCCAGCGTCAGGGCGGTCCAGCGCAGGATCCGTACCCCGCGACTCCGCTTTGGCTTTGGCCGCCCCCGACCGCCCGGCCGGCGCCCCGCGCCGTTCGACGCGAGGCCCTCCCCTTCCGGCGGGCTGTCGTCCTCACCGTGTTCACGGGGTTCGGGAACGGTGGCCCGCCGCCCTCTCTCCCCCCGCACACTGCTCTGCCGCATCGGGCCCTCCCCGCAGTCTCTCGGTCGTCCGGCCCGATGGACGAGGGTGGATCCGCTGGCCGGCGACGGTCACTTGGCGCAGACGTCCTTGTCGTCGGCCTCGACCCTCTGAATGTCTTTCGGCGCCTTCGACGGGGCGGAGATCGGTGTGCCGGCGCCCTTGAAGTCCGCGCCCAGCGTCAGGGTCATCTCCGCCATCGGCTCGGCGTCCTTCGTGCCTTCCTTCATGGCGGAGGCGGGCAGCCCCATGCTGTCGGCCAGCCGACGCGCCTGGTCGGCCTGGTTGGGAGCGTACTCCAGCGTCGACTTCTTCAGTTCTGACGGAGCGTTTCCGCCGTTGCTGGTGCGGAGCATCCCCTCGGTGTTCTGCATCCAGTCGACGGTCTCCTGGGCGGCGCCGAACTGCCCGCTGCCGTTGAGCACCTTCACCCGGACATCGGCGGGATCGGCCTTCGGCCCCTTGAGCCGCGCCGCCTGCTCGTCCTTGGCCGCCTTCTCCTTCTTCTTGACCTCGGTCAGCGAGACGTCCTGCCGGACCATGGAGAACAGCGGCTCGGCCTTGGTCTTGTCGAGCAGCACGGTCGCACCGTCGGTGTTGTCGACGACCGGAACCGTCGCGAAGGTGACGTTCTTGAGATCGACCTTGCTCAGGTTCTTCCCCAGCGAGGCCAGCTTGGAGACGGTGCCGATCCCGGTGTCCACGGTGAGCGCCTTGGTGGCGGTCTGGGCCAGGTCCCACATCTTGCCCGGGTTGGTGAGCGTCCCGCTGGCCTTCATCTTGCGCATCAGCGAGCTCAGGAACTGCTGCTGGAGCTTGATCCGGTCCAGGTCGCCGCCGAAGCCGACGGCGTGCCGGGTCCGGACGAACGCCAGGGCCTGCTCGCCCTTGACGGTGTGCCGCCCCTTCTTCAGATTCAGGTGCGACTTGGGGTCGTTGATGTCCTTGCCGAGGCAGATGTCCACCCCGCCGACCGCCGTGGACATGCTCTTGACCGCGTTGAAGTCGGCCATCATGAAGTGGTCGATCTCCAGCCCGGTGAGCTTCTCGACCGTCTGCCAGGTGCAGCCGGGGTTACGGCCCTCCTGCCCCAGGCTGGTGTTGAACCGCACTTCCTTCTCACCCGGGATCGTCTTCTCCTGACCGTCTTCCTTCACGGTGCAGTCCGGGATGTCGGTGATCATGTCGCGCGGGATGCTCAGCACCGTCGCGTTCGACCGGTCCTCGGAGACGTGGAACAGCAGGGTGGTGTCGGCGTGGCCCACGCTACCCGCGTCACCGTAGCCCTCGTTCCCCTTGCCGTCCCGGCGGTCGGTGCCGATCAGCAGGATGTTCATCGGGCCGTCGGAGACCGCGGCGTTGTTCTCGCCGACGTCCACCTTGCTGATGTTGTTGTTCAGGTGCTGATAGACGAAGTACGCCGCGGCCGAACCGCCCACCAGCAGGAAGGCCAGGGTGCCGCTGCCCCAGTAGAGCGCCTTCTTCGTCTTCGACTTCTTCGGCTTCGGCTTGCGACGGCTGGCCGGGCCCGTCGCCTTCTCCTTCTCCGCCTCCCGTTTGGCCGCGCGGCGGCGGCCCGTGGGCTCGGAGCCGGTGGCGTCGTCATTGTTCGATTGTCTGGAGACCCGTCGCAGCTCCGTGGTGTCGTCCGCCGATGTCTCGGCGGGATTCAGCCGCAGCTCGTAGTTGCCCGTATTCGGGTCGAACACCCACTGATCGGCTGGGTCGAAGTCACCCGCCCCGCCAGGGCCTTGCGCGTCCACGGTCGCCTGTGTCCTCCGTCGGTGCCACGCGGCGCCTCCCCCTCAAGGCGCTCAATCCGTCTCATGCAGTGCGCGGCCACCTCGTAGAGCGCACCGGATCGCTCACACTATCCGTCCAGATCAGCGTCAAGCGACGCCGGTGACAAATTCCACTTCCCTACAACTGGGCAATCTGCCCAATCCTTATCTGATCCTTCACGATTCATGGGTCGCCCTTATGGTTCTTTTACTCGCAGATGCCGTGCGCCGCGGTCGTCCCCTGGTACCCGGTGAGGTCGGCGGCCTTGGGCCCGCCGCCCGCCGAAGCCGTGACGGCGTGGGACACCGGCACCGGCCGATCCAGCCGCAACTGCCGGAACAGCCGGTCGGCATCGGGTTGGACGAGCTCATCGCGGTTCTTGTTGTACGTGTAGGGCTGCCGCGGAATCGTCAGGAAACGGATCTTGTCCCGGGGAATGTCCCGCACCCCGCGCACCAGAGCGTACAGATCTTTGAGCGAATCCAGGCCCGGATCCGTGGTCAGCGAGGACGTCGCGGCGTTGAGCACCGGATACAGCTTCGCGGGATTGAGCAGCACACCATTGCTCTGCACTTTCTTCACAAGCGAGCTCATGAACTCCTGTTGCCGCCCGATGCGCTCCGTGTCGCTCCCATCACCGATGCTGTACCTGGCCCGCACATAGCCCAGGGCCTGCTCGCCGTGGAGGACCTGACGGCCCGCGGGCAGCTTCAGATGCGCTTCGGCGTCGTCCACGGGCTCCTTCAGGCACATCTCCACCCCGCCGACCGCGTTCACCAGCCGCTTGAAGCCGTTGAAGTCCACGATCATGTGGTGGTCGACGCGGATCCCGGTCAGCTTTTCGACGGTGCGGATCGAACAGGCCGCGCCACCCGATTCGAACGCCCAGTTGAACTGGGCGAACCGGGCCTGGGTGCGCTTTCCGTCCGCCCCCTCGCAGGCCGGGATGTCCACCATCAGATCGCGCGGGATGGAGACGGCGGTGGCGCTCTTACCCCCGGCCTGAAGATGCAGCAGGATCGTGGTGTCCGAGCGCTGGGTGCCGGTGTCCTTGCCGTATTTGCCGTTGCCCTTGCCGCCCCGGTTGTCGGAGCCGATCAGCAGGATGTTCTGCGCGTCCCGCACCACCGACACCGGCCGCTCGGCCTCGTGCTTCTTCAGCTCGTCCGCGGTCCGGGTATCGGTGTGGATATTGCCGTCGAGGCGCTCGTAGAACCACCACCCCACCCCGGCGACCGACAGCACCAGCGAGGCCACGCCCAGCGCGAGGACGCGCGGCCAGCGGCGCCTGCGTCTCGGCGCAGGCTCAGAGCTGTCGGTCGTCACGTCCGCGTCCTCCCACCCGTCTTCCGCCCGGGGGGCGGAGCGGCATCGCATGCCGGGATACCGATTAACGGAACAGACATGCGAAGCCCGTACATGGTTGTACGTATCCGTAGATCATCGCGCGGGGTGGGTGGCGCGACCTGTGGGCTCGGCTCTCGGTCCGCCGGACGGGTCAGGGGAGGGATCGGGCTTCGGCCGGGGGCTGTGGCCGGGGGCTGTGGCCTTCTGGGAGGGGGTGGCTGCGGGGGTGGTCTCAGGGTGTGTGTGAGGGCTCAGGGTGTGGTGGCTCAGGGTGTGCTGGGGCTCAGGGCGTGTGGGGACTCAGGGTGCGGTGGGCTCAGGGTGTGGTGGGCTCAGGGTGTGGTGGCGGTGACGCGCTCGCTCTCCTTGCGCCCGGACAGCCCCTTCTCGTCCAGCCGGTCCAGATGGCGGCAGAGCACCACCGAACCGCCACTGACCAGCGGCGCGTACAGCCCGTACGACAGCCCCTCCCAGGTGCCGTACGAAAGCCCCGACAGGATCCGCGAACCGGGCCCGAGCCCCCGCCCGGCGGCGTCGGCGGCCGCCCGCTCCACCACCTCGGCGCTCGTCAGCTCCGCGCCGCCGACGGCGAGCGCGGGCGTATCCGGGTCCACGGGGGAGTACGGGGCGAAGCGGTCGCCCTGGCTGGGCACTTCCACGGCGTAGTCCGCGAATCCCTCCGGTAGCTGGGGGAAGCGGCCGCCCAGCGGCTGAAGCGACAGCGCCACCCGCTCCCCGGAGCACTCCCGTGCCTCCTTGAGGCTGTCCGGTCCGCTGACCACGAGGTCGGCGGAGGCCGGGTCGCCCCCGATGTCCACGAGGACCCCGACCGAGGAACAGGCCACCAGCCACACGGCGGTCTGCCAATGGGCGGGGAGCAGTAGTGCGCATCTGTCGCCGGGCGCGGCGGCGAGATCGTCCTGGAGGAGATTGGCGGTCTTCGCCACCCAATTGGCGAAGGTGGCCACGGAGAGTTCGACGCGTTCGCCCGTGGCGTCGTCGTAGAAGGTCACGAGCGGGCGGGAGGGATCCGCGTCGAGCGCGGATCCCAGCAGGTCGGCAGGGGTGCGATCGGTGGCGTTCACCCGCGCAAGCCTACGCGCCGAAGATGCGGCGCGGACGGGGTCGGTGGGGTCCGGGTCACCGGACGGTCCGCGACGTGTGCGCTCTTCCGAATGGACAGTTTTGTCCCCTTATGTAGACGATTTCAAGCATGCGTGCATACCTGGCATCCTCGATCGGCGTCGCGTGCACCGCCGCCCTCGCCCTTCCCCTCGCCCTCCACCCCGGTCCCGCCCACGCACGGACCGAGCGGACCGTAGCCGCCGGCTCCACGCGGTCGCTGCCACTGCGCCCGCCGCATTCGCTCGTGGACGGCGGGCCGGACCGGGGCGTGGCCGCCGGGCGCGGAGACGCCGCGGTCGAGCGGGGCGTCACGGCGTCGGGCGTGCGGCCGTTCTCGCTCGTCGGCGTCGTCTGGGACCGGCCCTCCGCGGCGCTCCGCGGCCGGGCGCAGGTGCGCACGCGCGCGGTCGGCGGCACTTGGTCGCCGTGGCGCGAGCTGCTGCCGTACGGGGACGAGGCCCCCGACCCGGACTCGCCCGAATTCCGGAGCGCACGGGCCCACGGCGGCACCGCGCCGCTGTGGGTCGGCGCCTCGGACGCGGTCCAGGCGCGGGTACGGCCGGAGCGGACGGCGACGGCGGATGGGCGGGCGGCGGGCGCGGGGTCGGCGGGTGCGGATGGGCGTGCGGCGGACTCGGGGTCGGCGGGTGCGGGGTCGGCGGGTGCGGAGGTGGCGGCCCTGCCGTCCGGGCTGCGGCTGGAGCTGATCGACCCGGGTGAGCCCCCGGCGCCGCCGCCGGGGCCGCCGCCGGAGCCGGACCGGGCCGCGCTCCGCGCGCTTCCGGGGCATCCGGCGCATCCGGCGCTTCCGGCGCCGACGACGGGACTGCCCGGGAAGCCGTCGTGGGAGGTCTCCGGGTCGCCTGCCGCCTCCAGGGCGCCCGGGGCGTCCGGGGCCTCCGGGTCGCCCGGGGTGTCCGGGGTGTCCGGGGTGTCCGGGGCCTCCGGGGCCTCCGGGGTGTCCGGGATGTCCGGGGCCTCCGGGGTGTCCGCAAAGCAGTCCTCGCCCACCACGCCGCCCGCGAAGCCGGCCCCCAGACCCTCCGTACCCGTACCCGTAACCACCACCCCGCCGCCCAGCGCACTCGACACCGACACCGAAACCGAAACCGACACCGACACCGGCTCCGACACCGACACCGAGGCGGCCAAGACGAACGCCGCCCGCTACAGCGCGCCGCGGCCCAGCATCGTCACGCGCGCGGGCTGGGGCGCCGACGAGAAGATCCGTGAAACGGGCCACGTCTACAGCAAGACCGTGAAGGTCGCCTTCATCCACCACACCGTGACGGGCAACAACTACAGCTGCTCACAGGCGCCCTCCGTTTTGCGCGGTATCTACCGCTACCACGTGAAGAGCCTGGGATGGCGTGACTACGGCTACAACTTCACCATCGACAAGTGCGGAAAAATCTACGAAGGCCGCTCCGGCGGTGTGACCAAGGCCGTACGCGGGGCGCACACGCTGGGCTTCAACACCAACAGCATGGGCGTCGCCGTCCTCGGCACCTTCACCTCCAAGAAACCCTCGGCCAAGGCCGTGAAGGCCGTCGCCAAGCTCACCGCGTGGAAACTGGGCCTCTTCAAGCGGAACCCGCGCGGTACGACGCATCTGGTGTCGGGCGGCGGTAACAAGTACAAAAAGGGTGCCAACGTGAAGCTCCATGTGATCGCGGGTCACCGCGACGGCTTCGCCACCGAGTGCCCCGGCAAGCGTCTCTACGAGAAGCTCGGTTCGGTACGGAAGACGGCCGCCCGCCTCCAGGGGCGCTGATCAGGCGCGGTCCGGGGATCTGCATACACTGGCCGCCGACCGGCGAGCCCCAGCAGGAAGCAGAGACGTACGTGACCAATGCGCCAGAAACGCCATCGCCAGAGGCGATCCTCCTGGTCGGCGGCAAGGGAACCCGGTTGCGCCCGATGACGGTGCACACTCCCAAGCCGATGGTCCCGGCGGCGGGCGTTCCGTTTCTGACCCACCAACTCGCCCGCGCCCGCGCCGCCGGGGTCGAGCACATCGTGCTCGCCACGTCCTATCTGGCGGAGGTCTTCGAGCCGTACTTCGGTGACGGCTCCTCGCTGGGCCTGCACCTGGAGTACGTCACGGAGGAGGAACCGCTCGGCACCGGCGGCGCCATCCGCAACGTCGCCTCCCGGCTGCGCTCGGGCCCCGACGACCCGGTGCTCATCTTCAACGGCGACATCCTCACCGGCCTCGACATCCGCGCCCTCGTCGACAACCACCGCACGACGGGCGCCGATGTCTCCCTGCACCTCACCCGGGTCCCGGACCCGCGCGCGTACGGGCTGGTGCCCACGGACGAACGGGGCAGGGTCACCGCCTTCCTGGAGAAGCCGCAGACCCCCGAGGAGATCGTCACCGACCAGATCAACGCGGGCGCGTACGTCTTCAACCGCTCGGTCATCGACACGATCCCCGCCGACCGCCCCGTCTCCGTGGAACGCGAGACCTTCCCCGGTCTGCTGGCGGAGGGGGCGCATTTGCAAGGCATGGTGGACTCCACGTACTGGCTCGACCTGGGCACCCCCCAGGCGTTCGTCCGCGGCTCCGCGGACCTGGTGCTGGGCCGTGCCCCCTCCCCGGCCGTACCGGGCCGCTGCGGCGACCGCCTCGTCCTGGACAGCGCCTCGGTCGCGGTCGACGCCAAACTGACCGGCGGCACGGTCATCGGCCGCCAGGCCCGAGTGGGCGCGGGCGCCCGCATCGACGGCAGCACGGTGCTGGAGGGCGCCATCGTGGAGGAGGGCGCCCAGGTCCACGACTCCCTAGTCGGCGCCGGCGCCCGAATCGGCGCCCGCACGATCCTCCAGGGCGCGGTGGTCGGCGACGGCGCTTTGGTCGGCCCCGACAACGAGCTGCGGGACGGCGTCCGAGTGTGGTGCGGAGCCGACATCCCGGCAGGCGCGGTCCGCTTCTCATCCGACCGGTAAGGAGCCCGACGCCCTACCGCCCCACCGCCCCAAGCCTCCCCGCCGGAGACCCAGCCTCTCCGGGAACCCCAGCCCCTCCGGCGTTTGAGGAGGCGGGGTTCGGGGCGGAGCCCCGGAGGGGGCCGAGGGGGCGGAGCCCCATCGTTTCGGGAAGGGGGCGGGGTGGGGCTCACCGCCGGAGGCACCCACACCCCACACCCGGAGGCACCCACACCCCACACCCGGAGGCACCCACACCCCACACCCGGCCGCACCCACACCCCACACCCGGCCGCACCCACACCCCACACCCGGCCGCACCCAGCACCCCCGCCTCCACACCCAGCACCCCCGCCCTCACACCCGGCAACGCCGACGCCGACACCGACGCCAACCACACCCAAGCACCCCCAGGCCCCTACATCCCCCGAAAGTCCCGCACCGCCAAACGAGGCCCCCGCCGACCCGGCATCCGCCCGGACAGCAAAATCAGCCGCGCCGCCCGATACCGCTGCCCCGCATAAGGCGCCAAAAGCTCAAGCATCGCCTCATCGTCAGCCCCCCGCACCCCCGCCAGCGCATACCCGACAATCCCCGGCAAATGCAGATCGCCAACCGTCACCGCATCCGGCATCCCACTGCTCCGCTGCAACGTCTCCGCCGCCGTCCAAGGCCCAATACCCGGAATCAACCGCAGCCGGGCCGAGGCCGCGGCAAGGTCCATGGACACGGCCTCCTCCAGCCGCCGAGCAACCCGCACCGCCCGCAGGATCGTCGAGGAACGCTTCGCGTCCACGCCCGCCCGATGCCACTCCCACGACGGGATCAGTGCCCAGCCCCGCGGATCGGGCATGACCCGCATCCGCATCCCCTCCGCCGGCCCGGGCGCGGGCTCGCCATGGCGCTGGAGCAGCAGCCGCCAGGCCCGGTACGCCTCGACGCCGGTGACCTTCTGCTCCAGGATCGAGGGGATCAGGGACTCGAGGACCAGCCCGGTCCGGATGAGCCGGAAACCGGGATGACGCCGATGCGTCTCGTGAACGAGCCGATGGCGGGGCACGAACGCCGACGGGTCGTCGTCCGCCCCGAGCAGAGCGGGCAGACCGTCCAGCAGCCACTCCGCCCCCGGCCCCCAGGCCCGCCCCTCGATCTCCGCGCCCTTGCGCGCGATCCGTAGGGTCCCGGGCCCGGCCGGAGTCCGGCTCGCCCGCCAGAACGCGCCGTCCGCGCCGACCTGAAACGCGGGATCCCCCGGCCCTCGCTGCAGCACACCGAGGTTACGCGCGAGATCACAGGGCCCCGGAGGACTCCACACACGTCTCACACACACGCGGCCACCCTACGACCCACCACCGCCAGACCGGCTCGGCACCCACCACACCACCGACCACGCATCCCGCCCTACGCGGCGCCCAGCGACCCCGCCTACGGCGCCCAGCACCCCCGACCAACCCCAAGGCGCACCCCAGCAACCACCCCCGCACCCGCACTCCCACTCCGCACAACGCGCGCCCCCCATCCCCGCGCACGCGACCCCACCGCACAACCGGTCCGCACAACCCCGACCAAAGGCAACCCAGCCCCGCGCAACCCGACCCCGGACAACCCAGCCCCAAAGCCCGCACCGCAAGCACCCACAACCACCTACCGAACCACCACGACCACCTACCGAACCACCACGAACCCCTCGACCCCCCGCTCCGGCCGTGCCGCCGGCGGCACCGCCGCCTGGCCGACCGCGACCGTGCCCATCGGGTCCCAGTCGTCCGGCAGACCCAGGACCTCGCGCACCACCGGCCGGCAGAACATCGTGGACGACACCCATGCCGAGCCCAGCCCCTCGCCCGCCAGCGCGATCAGCAGGTTCTGCACCCCGGCCCCGGCCGCGACCACGAACATCTCGCGCTCCGCCGTGTTCCGCCGCGGGTCGGGATACGTATGGGCACCGTCGGCGACCAGGCACGGGATCACCAGATACGGCGCCTTGCGCAGCACATCCCCGCGCCGCACCCGCTTGGCGATGCTCTCCTCCGAGAAGCCGTCCCCGCGCAGATCGGCGATCCAGGCGTCCCGCATGGCGTCCAGCAGCCGCGTCCGCGACTCCTCCGACTCCAGCAGGACGAACCGCCACGGCGTCGTATGGTGCGGCGCCGGCGCGGTGACGGCCGCGGCGACCGCGCGCCGCACCGCCGCGCCGTCCACCGGCTCATCGGTGAACTCCCGCACCGTACGACGCAGCGTCACCGCCTCCCGTACGGCCTCGGAGGTGCCCAGCCGGAACATGTCGTCCGCGGCCCCGCGCACCAACGCACTCGCGCCCGCATCCTCGCCCGCATCCCCGCCAACGCCCGGCCGCCCGCCGGACCCCTCAGCCCCGTCCAGCCCCTCGAACGCCACCACCTGCGGAAGCCCCCGCAACACGGCCACCGGCAGCCCCTCGGCCTTGCCCTTGACCAGGTCACCCGCGGCGGCCAGCTCGTCAGCGGTGGCGACGATGGTCGCGCTCAGCGCGTTCCCGTACGCGTCGACTCCGCCACGCAGATCGTCCAGCACCCGCACCCCGGCCGCGCCGATGGCGACGTCGGTGACCCCGGTCCGCCACGGCCGCCCGAACGTGTCGGTGACGATGACGCCGACCTCCACGCCGAGCACCTCCCGCAGCCCGGCCCGGATCGCCCGCGCCGAGGCGTCGGGGTCCTCGGGGAGCAACAGGACCGTCCCGGAAGGGGTGTTGGAGGCATCGACCCCGGCGGCGGCCATGACCAGACCATGACGGGTCTCGACGATCCGCGTACGGCCGCGCCGCGCCACGACCCGCACCGTCTCGGCGTCTATGGCCGCCTCGCGGTCGGCCGCCTCGACGACGCGCCCCTCCGCCTTGCTGACGATCTTGGACGTGACCAGCAGCACATCGCCGTGCGCGAGCCCCGGCAGACCACCCGAGGTCGCGGCGTCGGCGATCAGCTTGGCGAGGTCGTCACCGGGCCGCACCTCGGGCATCCCGGGCAGGGCCCACACCTGATACGACGCCGGCTCGCCGGACGAGCCCCCGGAGGGGCCCCCGGACGAGCCCCAAGACGAGCTCCCGGAGACGTCCCCCGACCCGCCCCGCACCGCGCTCATCCCCGCACCTCTTCCGCCAGCGCCAGCGCCTCGGCCGCCATCGCCGCCGTGGCCTTGAGGTCCGTCATCATCAGCGGGATCGCCCGGCACCGGATCCCGGCGGCCTCGACCTCCTCGACCGCGCCCGCGTCGACGGTGTCGACGAGCCAGCCGTCCAGCAGCCCGGAGCCGTAGTGCTTGGCGACGGCGGCCGCGGTGGACTCCACGCCGACGGCGGCGAGCACCTTGTCGGCCATGCCGCGCACGGGCGCGTCGCCCACGATGGGGGACAGGCCCACGACCGGGACCCCGGCGTCGGCGATGGCCTCGCGCACGCCGGGCACGGCGAGGATCGTGCCGACGCTGACCACCGGGTTGGACGGCGGGAAGAGGACGACATCGGCGTCGGCGATGGCCTCCAGGACGCCGGGCGCCGGTTTGGCCTGGTCGGCGCCGACGGGAACGACGGCATGGGCGGGCACGGAGGCGCGCAGCCGCACCCAGTACTCCTGGAAGTGGATGGCCTTACGGCCTTCACCATCGCCCCCGGCGGAGCCGTTGATGTCCGCCGTGTCGATCAGGACGTGGGTCTCGACGCGGTCGTCCGTCATGGGCAGCAGCCGCACCCCCGGCTGCCACCGGGCGCACAGCGCCTCGGTGACGGCGCTCAGCGGATAGCCCGCGCCCATCATCTGCGTACGGACTATGTGCGTGGCGAAGTCGCGGTCGCCGAGGCCGAACCACTCGGGCCCCACCCCGTACGCCGCCAACTCCTCCTTGACGGTGAAGGTCTCCTCGGCCCGGCCCCAGCCCTGCTCCTCGTGGATGCCACCGCCGAGGGTGTACATCACGGTGTCGAGGTCGGGGCAGACCTTGAGGCCGAAGAGGTGGATGTCGTCGCCGGTGTTCCCGATGACCGTGATGTCGGCGTCCGGAGCCGCCGACATCAGACCGCGAAGGAAACGGGCGCCGCCGATACCGCCTGCCAGAACCACAATGCGCATGAAGCACAGTGTTGCAGCAGCCCCGGACATCGGGGGCGTTCGGGGCGGCTCAGCCGCCGAGGGCGCCCAGCGCGTCCGCCCCGGCCCCGGCGGGCAACTCGGCGCTCTGGGTGGGGTGCAGCGGCATCTCGGTCAGCCCGGGGAAGTAGATGTGCAGACTGACGGCCGGTTCGAGGGCGTCGTTGACCACGTCGTGCACATAACCGGGCGCGAAGACGCGCTGTGCGCCGGAGCGCAGAGTGTGCCGCGCGCCGTGCGTTCCCACCCGCTCGGTGAGCTCGCCCCGGAGCACGGTCAGCACCCCGGAGGAGCGGCCGTGGTCATGGGCCCCGCTGCCCTGTCCGGGCACCCAGCTGAGCAGCCACACCTCATAGCCGGGGCCGGTGCGCAGCCGGTGGTACCAGCGGCTGGTGGCGTCGTACTGGACGAGGGGTGCCCAGCCGTCGCGGTCGGCCGCGATGGTGCGGGCCAGGCCCGCGAAGGCGGAGACGGTGGAGGGGTGCGCGGGTACGGGCGGCAGCAGATGCGGGATGTCGAGCGGGTCACCGGCGATCTGGACGTCGCTGTTCATGCGGTGGGGTTCCTCGGCGGGAGGGGCGCGGAGAGAGCGCCGTAAGGGCGAGAGCGCCGTAAGGACGCGATGGGACAGTGGGGGCGCGGTAGGGGCGCGAGGTGCGATCTGGACGCGGTGCGCGGTCTCAGTACGAGACACCGCGCGCGGAACGCGGAGAAAGCTGGAGCTCGGGAGGCATCAACAGCTCGAACAGCGACAGCGAGCCCGCACAGCGCAGCGGAACCCGTGGTCACGGGTCGGCAGGGGCGCGTGGGTCACTGACATGCGACCAAGGAGACCCGGATCGCCGCGCCGCTGTCAACTTCATCTCACGTTTCAGGTCAAGGTTCACCTCATCCGGTCGCTGTGGAGGCAGAAAGGTTTGTGCGCGCGTTGTATTGGTGACACGGCGCATCAAGCGCATCACTCCCGCACCACCCCGCCCACCCGCCCACTCCGCACCATCTCCCGCGCGATGCAACGGGACCGACGCCGATGGCGTCCTCCTCAGTGAGTGAGAGGAGGGATCCCGGGCAACGGATGGGGAAGGTGTCGCGTTTAGGCCGATTTGAACACTTTCCGCGCAGCCTTGGTTCCGCAGAGTGAATAAGAGGCCCAATAGCAGATCTCGGCTTGACTGGCCCGGATCGGCACACTTGTAATTTCACTCGTGTCGTTCTGCCGCTTCACCGACGGCATCAGGCACGGGGACGCAAAGACAGACGAGGGGCGCACATGACCGAGTTGTTCCAGCAACTGCTGGTCGAAGAGGCGGACGAGGAGCTCGGTTGGCAGGAGCGCGCACTGTGCGCCCAGACCGATCCCGAGTCGTTCTTCCCGGAAAAGGGCGGATCCACCCGTGAGGCGAAGAAGGTCTGCCTCGCCTGCGAGGTCCGTTCCGAGTGCCTCGAGTACGCCCTCGCCAACGACGAGCGCTTCGGGATCTGGGGCGGTCTCTCGGAGCGCGAGCGCCGCCGCCTGAAGAAGGCCGCCGTCTGACCCACGGCGTTCGAGCCGCCGTCCGACCCACGGCGTCCGAGGTCCGCCGGATTCACCGGATCCGCCGGGCCCGTCGTCAGGGCCGTCGGACCCGTCGGACCTGGCAGGACCGCATGACCCGCGCTGACATATCCGCACAGTTCGCGGCGGAGTGAGCCACCGCGACCGGTCCGCCCCCGAGCCCATGGCGACGGGAGGCGGACCGGCCGCATGCACAGCCGTTAGTGTGGGGCCCCGTCCGAGACGCTCCAACGCCCCATGGGGTGCACGCGTCCACCGCAGTCCAGCGAACCGGGGCCCGTACCTCGATGTCCGTGCACAGCCACCCGGCGGCCCAATATCCGGCCGCCACCGCCGCGTTTGCGCCCGCTCACGAACCGGGTCAGACACCGGCCTATCCGCGTCATGTCGTCACCGCCGTACTGGTCGCCCACGACGGCGCCCGCTGGCTGCCCGACGCGCTGTCCGGTCTGCTCGGCCAGGAGCGCCCGGTCCAGAGCGTCGTCGCGGCCGACACCGGCAGCGCCGACGACTCCGCCCGGCTGCTCACCGAGACCCTCGGCGAGGAGCGGGTGCTGCACATGGCGCGCCGCAGCGGCTTCGGCACGGCCGTCGCCGAAGCGGTCCGTACGGCCCCGGTGCTGGGCCCCGAGGAGCTCACCTACCTCAAGCGCCCCAGCGGCTGGGACCCCGTCAACCGCACCTGGCGCGACGACGCGTACGACATGCCGGAGCTGCCGCACGGCGAGCCCGTCCAGTGGCTGTGGCTGCTGCACGACGACTGCGCGCCCGAGCCCGACGCCCTGGCCGAGCTGCTGCGGGTGGTCGACGCCGAGTTCACCGCCAACCGCGAGCCCGCGATCGTCGGACCCAAGCTGCGCGGCTGGTACGACCGCCGGCAGTTGCTCGAAGTCGGCGTCAGCATCGCCCGCAGTGGCCGCCGCTGGACCGGCCTGGAGCGGCGCGAGCAGGACCAGGGCCAGCACGACCAGGTGCGCCCGGTGCTGTCGGTGTCCAGCGCGGGCATGCTGGTGCGCCGCGATGTGTGGGAACAGCTGGGCGGTTTCGACTCCCGGCTGCCCCTGATGCGCGACGACGTCGACCTGTGCTGGCGCGCCCAGGCGGCCGGGCACCAGGTGCTGGTGGCCCCGGACGCCGTACTGCGGCACGCGGAGGCGTCCGCGCGCGAGCGGCGGCCCATCGACTGCGTGGGGCGCTCCGTCGCCCACCCGTCACCCGACCACCACCCCCCACGGAGACGCTTCGCGTCGCGCCGTTCGTCGCCGCACCGCGTGGACAAGGCGGGCGCCGTCTACACCCTGCTGGTCAACACCCGGGGCGCGCTGCTGCCCTATGTGATGCTGCGGCTCCTGTTCGGCACGCTGCTGCGCACCCTGGCCTATCTCGTGGGCAAGGTGCCGGGGCAGGCCCTGGACGAGGTCGCCGGTCTCTTCGGCGTCCTGCTGCGGCCGGGGCGGATCCTCGCCGCCCGTAAGCGCAGAGGCCGTCCCGAGACGGAGCCGAGCGAGCTGCGGCCGCTGTTCCCGCCGCCCGGCGCGACCGTAAGGGCGACGGTGGAGCAAGTCGCCAGCAATATTGGCGGCCGTTCCGAGCCCGAGCTGTCCTCCGGCGGGCGGCACGGCGCGGTCGAGTCCGGGCCCGGCGGCGACGACGCCGACTTCCTGGAGATCGAGCAGTTCGCCCGGCTCAAGCGGATCGCGCGCAAGCCCGGCCCGATGCTCTTCCTGGTGCTGCTGGTGGTCTCGCTGGTCGCCTGCCGGGATCTGCTGGGCGCCGGCGCCCTCGCGGGCGGCGCCCTGCTGCCCGCGCCCGCCCATGTCTCCGAGCTGTGGTCGAGCTATGTGGACGGCTGGCATCCGGTCGGCACCGGCGGCACCCAGTCCGCGCCGCCGTATCTGGCCGCCCTGGCCTCGCTGGCCACGGTCTTCCTGGGCTCCACGGGCTTCACGCTGACCCTGTTGCTGGTGTGTTCGGTGCCGCTGGCCGGGTTCATCGCGTACTTCGCCTCCCGGCCGCTGGTCGAGTCCCGGCTGCTGCGCGCCTGGGGCAGCGTCGCGTACGCCTTCCTCCCGGCCGCGACCGGGGCCCTCGCGGGCGGGCGGCTCGGCACCGCCGTGCTCGCCATACTGCTGCCGCTGATGGCCCGCGCGGCGGCCGCCGCGACCGGCTTCACCGGCAACGGGACGCGGCTGCCGAGCTGGCGGGCGACGTGGGCGTACGCGCTGCTGCTGACGTTCACCATGGCGTTCACCCCGGTCGTCTGGCCGATGGCGCTCCTCCTGGGCGTCGGCGTGCTCGTGCTGCGTCAACGGCAGAGCGGCACCGAGCAGCTCATGGGGTACGGGCTGCGGTTCCTGAGCCTGGCCGTCACCCCGCTCGTCGTGCTCGCCCCCTGGTCGCTGGAGCTCGTCACCGACCCGGCCCGCCTCCTCAAGGAGGCCGGGCTGGACCGCGCCGCCGGCTCCGCGTCCGCCCTGGACCTGCTCGCGCTCAGCCCCGGCGGCCCCAACGGCGGCGGCACGCTGCTGCTGCTCGGCTTCGTCCTGGCCGCGCTCGCCGCCCTGATGCGCGGGGAGCGGCAGACCGTGGTGCGCACCGCGTGGGCCGTGGCGCTCACCGGCTTCCTCTTCGCGGCGCTCACGAGCGGTTCCGGCTGGGCCGGGCCCGCGACCCTCGTCTACGGCCTGGCGCTGCTGACCGCCGCCGTGGTCGGCGCCGAGGACGCGCGGGAGCGGGTGGCGGCGCAGAGCTTCGGCTGGCGCCAGCCGGTGGCGCTGCTGATCGCGGTCGCCACGGTCGCCGCGCCGCTGTACGCCGCCGTCACCTGGATGACGGGCGGCGCGGACGGCCCGGTCGGGCGGCGCGACCCCTCGCAGGTCCCGGCCTTCGTGGCGGCCGAGAGCGCCACCGAGGACCAGGCCCGCACCCTGGTGCTCGGCGGCGACAGCGGCGCCGCCCACGCCGACTACGCCCTGGTGCGCGGCTCCGGGGCCCGGCTCGGCGACGGCGAACTCGCGGCCGCCGGCGGCTCCGACACCCGGCTCGACGGCGTCGTGGCCAATCTGATCGCGGGCTCCGGCGCCGACCAGACCCGTCAGCTCGGCGGCTACGCGGTGCGCTACGTCTACGTCCAGAAGGGCGCGCCGCCCGAGATGGAGCGGGTGCTGAACGCGACCCCGGGCCTCACCCAGCTCAGCCGGGAGCACGGCGGCGTGTTGTGGCGGGTCGACCAGCGGGTCTCGCGGGTCTCCATCGTCCCGGCCGAGTCCTCGGGCCGCCCGGCGGGCGGCGCCGCGGCCAAGCCGGTGCCCGTGGCGTCCGGCCCCGTCGAGGCGCACACCACGGTCCCGGACGGCACGGCCGGGCGGGTGCTGCGGATCGCCGACCGGTCCGCGCCCGACTGGCAGGCCACGCTCGACGGCAAGCCGCTGAAGCCGAGGACGGTCGACGGCTGGGCGCAGGGCTTCGAACTCCCGGCGAACGGCGGCCGGTTGGACCTCACGTACGACACGCCCATCACCCACACCGCATGGGTGTGGGCGCAGGGGCTGCTCGCGGTCGTGCTGCTGGTGCTCGCGCTGCCGGGCCGCCGCCGTAACGTCGACGACGACATGCCGGACGCGGAGGGCGCGGCCGCCGCCGTCACCGCCGAGGACCTGGCGGGCGATGGCCGCCGGGCGCGGCGGCTGCGGGCCGCGGCGGAGGCGCAGGCGGCGCAGGACGGGGGCGCCAAGGGGCGGCCGGAGACGGACCCGGCCGCCGCGAACGCGATGCCCGGCCAGCCGGGCGACATTCCCCCGCAGCCGGGTGAACCGCCCATGCAGGGTGAACCGCCGATGCAGGGTGAACCGCCGATGCAGGGGGAGCCGCCGCTGCAGCCGACCGCCATGGGCGGCCCTTACGGCGACAACGCGATGACGAACGACCCTTACGGCGACCAGACGGCCGCCGGTGACCCGTACGCGGCGGTGCCGCACCAGCAGCAGTACGGGCAGCAGTGGGACGCCCAGACGTACGCCGACGCCGGATACGGCCAGTACCCGGCCGGTCAGTACCAGGGCGAGCAGTACGCGGGGGAGCAGTACCAGGGCGAGCAGTACCAGGGCGAGGGCTACGCGGGTCAGTACTCCACCGGCCAGTACCCGGCCGGTGACTACCAGGGCGGTTATCGGGACACCGGCCATCCGGCCGGCTACCAGGAGGGCCAGTACCCGGCGGACCCGTACGCGGGCGGCCAGTACGCCGACCCTTACGGCTACGACCAGCAGCAGCCCTATGCCGACGGCGGGTACCCCCAGCAGGGCGACACGACGTACGGCGGCGCCGACCCCGAGGACCGCCGCGACGGGAGCGATCAGCAGCGATGAACCGCACCACCCTGTCCCTGATCGGCGCCGCCACGGCGCTGGCCGCCGTCACCGGTGTCGCGGCCCTCACCGGGGGCTCCCCCGACGACGCGGACGCTTCCGCGAAGGCCGCCACCCGGCTGCCCGTGCAGCGCTCGACGCTGCTGTGCCCGACGCCCTCCTCCTCGGACGTGAGCAGCACCACCTACACCGCGTACACGCCCAAGCGGGACGGCGCGGACGCCAAGGACGGCACCGCCGAACTGCTGCCCGCCCAGAACCCCGCTGACGACACGACGGATCCCGGCGGCGGCGACGGCGGTAAGGACGACGGCAAGAACGGTAAGGACGGCGGGAAGGGCGGCCAGACGGCCCCCGGGGGCGACAAGCCCGTGCTGCCCCTGAAGGAGCCCGGCAAGCCCGTCACCACCGAGGAGAGCAGCGCGGGCGCGCCCGCGCTCATCGGCACCGCCGACGGCCGCTTCGCGCCCGGCTGGACCGTCCAGCAGACCACCACGATCGACGCGGGCAGCGGGCGCGGCCTCCTGGGCACCGCGTGCACCGCGCCCGACACGGACTTCTGGTTCCCCGGCGTCAGCACCGACCGGAACCGCCAGGACTTCGTGCATCTGACGAACCCGGACGACGTCGCGGCCGAGGTGGACCTGAAGCTCTACGGTCCGAGCGGCCGGCTGAAGCCCTCCACCGACGAAGCGATCACCGTCCCGCCCCGCTCCACGGTCCCGGTCCTGCTCTCGACCCTCACCGACCAGCGGGCGGCCAGTGCCTCGCTCCATGTGACCTCCCGCACCGGCCGGATCGGGGCGGCCGTGCAGGCCGTGGACCAGAAGGCGGGCGGCGACTGGCTCCCGGCCTCCGCCGTGCCCTCGACGAGCGTCGCGATCCCCGGCATCCCCAAGGACGCCACCTCGGCCCGCCTGGTCGTCTTCGCGCCCGGGTCCGACGACGCGGACCTCAAGGTGCGGCTGGCCGGGCCGAACAACGCGATCACCCCGGCCGGACATGAGTCGCTGCACGTCAAGAGCGGGATGACGGCCGCGATCGACCTCGGCGACGTGACCAAGGGCGAGCCCGGCTCGCTGCTGCTCACCCCCGAGGGCGGCGACGGCCCGGCCACACCGGTCGTGGCCGCGCTCCAGGTGACCCGGGGCAAGGGCAGCGACCAGGAGACGGCGTTCATCCCCGCGACCGCCGCGATCGAGCGGAGCGCCACCGCGGCCGACAACCGCACCAAGGGCTCCACGCTCTCCCTGGTGGCGCCGCGCGCGTCCGCCAAGGTGCGCGTCACCGCCTCGGCGGGCGCCGGGGGCGGCAGCCCGGTCAGCAAGACCTACGAGCTCAAGGGCGGCACCACCAAGGCCCTGGAACCACCGCGCCCGGCCTCGGGCAAGGGCCCGTACGCGGTGACGGTCGAGCGACTCTCCGGCGGCCCGGTGCACGCCTCGCGGATGCTGGCACTGTCGGAGGGCGGGGTGCCGATGTTCACGATCCAGTCGCTACCGGACGACCGGGGCACGGTCGCGGTGCCCGAGGCGGACCAGGACCTGTCCCTGCTCAACGACGACTAGGGCGGGGCGGGGCCTCTTTCCCCCTCCCCGCCTTCCAGCCCCTCCAGGGGGCACCTCCCAGCGGTGGCTGGGGGAGTTTGAGGAGCGGGGGTCTGGGGCGGAGCCCCAGTTGCGGGAAGGGGCGGGGAGGGGAGCAGCCCGCCGCAGGCGCGAAGATCCGCCGAACCCCTCTTGGCCCTGCCGCACGGCGTACCCGCCACTCCCGCCCGTACCGCGCCGCGGCCTCCCGCCCGTACCGCGCCGCGGCCTACTCCTGCCCGTACCGCGGGTCCACGGACTCCGGCGCCAGCCCCAGCAGCTCAGCCACCTGCTCGACCACGACCTCGTGCACCAGCAACGCCCGCTCGTCCCGGTTCTTCGCCCGGATCTCGACCGGGCGGCGGTAGATCACGATCCGGTCCGGCGCGTCCCCGCGGGCCGCGATGAAGCGCCCGAGCGGCACGGACTCGCCATCCCAGCCGTCCGCCCCGCCGTGCCCGTCCGGGCCACCGCCCGACCCCGGGCCGCCGAGCCCCGACGTGGGCACCTCGAGCACCGTGAAATCGACCCCGGACAGCTGTGGCCACCGTCTCTCCAGCCGCTCCGCCGAGTCCTGCACAAGATCCACGAAGGACTCCGCGCGGCTGACCGAGAGCGGCACCTGGGGAGGCGCGATGGGGCCGCGCATACCTCGTCCGTGGCGATCGCGACGACGGGGACGCGGCTCGGACTGATGGGGGTGTACGGGCCTGGTCATCACTCCGAGGGTAGCCGTCGCCGACCCACCCTCATGCGCTTACCGGACAGCCATGCCGGATGTCGCCAAATGAGCATTCCAGCCATGCTTGGGTCCAAAAACGGACGTCTCTTGAGTCGCTTCTCTGGCCCAGGATGATCCCTCTCGGTTCGAGTGCTGACCGGATTCGTTGTCGGCGGTTCTGGCCTCGGCGGAGGTCCACGCTGGTCAACCAGTAAGTTCACGTTTCGGGTGCACGGTGCGAACCGGGACGACACGGCGGAGTGAGCTGGTGGAGAGTCGTCGCGGCCCGCTCAAGAGTGCGGTACCGTCCAACGTCGTGAGCCCTGTACGTCGCTGTTCGCGCACCGCCTGCGGCCGCCCCGCCGTCGCGACGCTGACGTACGTCTATGCGGATTCGACCGCCGTTCTCGGGCCGCTCGCCACCTACGCCGAGCCCCACTGCTACGACCTGTGCTCGGAGCACTCCGAGCGGCTGACCGCACCGCGCGGCTGGGAGGTCGTCCGGCTCGCCGTCGACAGCGGTCCGCCCCGGCCCAGCGGTGACGATCTGGAGGCGCTGGCCAACGCGGTCCGCGAGGCCGCCCGCCCGCATGAGCGCGCGGCGGGGGCGGCGGCCGGTTCCGGGGGCTCCGGGGGCGGTCACGGCGGCCGGGAGGGCGACCCGCGTGAGGTCGCGCGCCGCGGCCATCTGCGGGTCCTGCGGTCGCCCGAGTCCTGACCGGCTCTCGCTCCGGCGATCTTCCGCGACCTCCGCGCGCACCCTGACCCGCTTTCTCCGCGTTCTTCCCGCGTTCCGCGATCCTGCCGCGTTCCGCGATCTTCCCGCGTTCCGCGTTCTTCCCGCGTTCCGTGGCGTTCCGCGGCGTTCCCCGGGATCACTTGCTGACGGAGCATTGACTGTGACTTGGCGCGGACACGACCATGCCTGCACCCCAGGGTCCTCCGTTTCCGCATCACGGATGTGACCTTCCAGGGATGGCCCACGCCGGGAGGCCCGTGTGTTCGTGCAGCAGTTGGACCCCGTCGCCGATTCACTCTCCCTGTCCGCCCTCGTCGCCACCCTTCCCCTCGTCACCGTCCTCGTCCTGCTCGGCGGGGTGCGGATGCGCGCCCACTACGCGGGCCCCATAGGGCTCGTCGTCGCCGCCCTCGTCGCCTGCCTCCCGTACGGGATGCCCGTCGGCCAGACCGTCTCCAGCGCCGCCCAAGGGGCGCTCTTCGGCCTCTTCCCCATCCTGTGGATCGTCGTCAACGCCCTGTGGGTGTACCGGATGACCGTCCGCACCGACCATTTCGACGTGCTGCGCCGCTCCTTCGGCCGGCTCTCGGACGACCCCCGCGTCCAGGCCCTCGTCATCGCCTTCTGCTTCGGCGCGCTCCTGGAGGCGCTCGCCGGGTTCGGCGCGCCGGTGGCGATCTGCTCGGTCATGCTCGTGGCGCTCGGCTTCGACCCGGTGCGCGCCGCCGTCGTCGCGCTCGTCGCCAACACCGCGCCGGTCGCCTTCGGCGCCATGGCCACCCCGGTGGTGACGCTCGCTCAGGTCACCGGGCTGCCGCTGGACTCCGTGGCCTCCGTCGTGGGCCGCCAGACCCCGCTGCTCGCCCTCGTCGTCCCGCTGCTGCTGGTCGCGCTCGTCGACGGGCGGCGCGGGCTGCGCGAGACCTGGGCGCCCGCGCTCGCCTGTGGGGTCGCCTTCGCCATCGCCCAGTTCACCGTCTCCAACTACCTCTCCGTCCAGCTCGCCGATATCGCGGCGGCACTGGTCGGCGCGGCCGTGCTGATGGCCGTGCCCGCCGCCCGGCGCCCCGTCGAGGAGCCGGTGCGCGCCGCCGTGCTCACCGGCGTACGCAGCGACGACCTGGACCGCGAGGACCCGCACCGGGAGGTGGTGCGCGCCTACGCCCCGTACGCGCTCATCGTCGCGATCTTCTCCATCGCCCAGATCGGCCCGGTCAAGGACCTCCTGGCCAAGGCCACCCGCACCTTCGACTGGCCCTTCCTGGACGTCGCCGACCCCGACGGAAAGGCGGTGGGCGCCAATGTCTTCTCGATGCCGCTGATCGCCACCGGTGGCACCCTGGTGCTGGTGGCCGGGGTGGCCACCGCCGCCGTGCTGAAGGTGGCCGCTGCCGACGCCCTGCGGGAGTGGGTGGCCACGGTGCGCGAACTGCGTCATGCGATCCTTACGGTCACCTCGGTGCTCGCGCTCGCCTATGTCATGAATCTCTCCGGGCAGGCCGCCACCATCGGTCACTTCGTCGCGGCCGCCGGGGCCGGGCTGGCCTTCCTCTCCCCGGTGCTGGGCTGGTTCGGCGTCGCGGTCTCCGGCTCGGACACCTCCGCGAACGCCCTCTTCGGCGCCCTCCAGGTGACCGCCGCCCGTGAGTCCGGGCTGTCCCCGGATCTGCTGGCCGCCGCCAACAGCTCGGGCGGGGTCCTCGGCAAGATGATCTCCCCGCAGAACCTCACCATCGCCTGTGCGGCGGTCGGGCTGAAGGGGCGTGAGGGCGATCTGCTCCGTAAGGTGCTGCCGTGGAGCCTCGCGCTGCTGCTGGTGATGTGCCTGATCGTCGTCGCGCAATCGTCGTTCCTGCTCAGCTGGATGCTGCCGTGATTCGGCCAGGGACGACCGGCGGCGGACGGCCGAGGTTGGCCGACAGCACGCCGCGCGACGGGGCTCACAGTTCCGGCCCAGGTCCTGCGGGTAGGTTTTGAGGTCCGCAGGGACGTACTCCGCAGGGACGTACGCAGAGACGTCCGTAGAGACATCTCCACCAGGACCTCCAGAAGGGGTTGGCTGTGCCCGACTTGTCGCAGATCGTGAAGGCGTACGACGTGCGCGGTGTGGTCCCGGACCAGTGGGACGAGCCGCTCGCCGGGCTCTTCGGCGCCGCCTTCGCCCGGGTGACCGACGCGGACGCGATCGTCGTCGGCCATGACATGCGCCCCTCCTCGCCCGGTCTGGCGCGGGCCTTCGCGCACGGCGCCGCCTCGCTCGGGGTGGATGTGACCGAGATCGGACTGTGCTCGACCGATCAGCTCTACTTCGCGAGCGGATATCTCAACCTGCCCGGCGCGATGTTCACCGCCAGCCACAACCCCGCGCGGTACAACGGCATCAAGATGTGCCGCGCGGGCGCCGCCCCCATCGGCCAGGACAGCGGGCTCGCCGAGATCCGCGCCCTGGTGGAGGGTTGGGCGGACGGCGGCGCGCCCGAGCCCGCCGCCGAGTCCGGCACCATCACCCAGCGGGACGTCCTCGACGACTACGCCGCCCATCTGCGCTCGCTGGTTGACCTGACCGCCATCCGGCCGCTGAAGGTCGTCGTGGACGCGGGCAACGGCATGGGCGGCCACACCGTCCCGACCGTCTTCGAGGGCCTCCCGCTCGAGCTCGACGCCCTCTACTTCGAGCTGGACGGCACCTTCCCCAACCACGAGGCCAACCCGCTCGACCCCAAGAACATCGTCGATCTGCAGGCCCGGGTCCGGGAGACCGGCGCCGACATCGGGCTCGCCTTCGACGGCGACGCCGACCGCTGCTTCGTCGTGGACGGGCGCGGCGAGCCGGTGTCCCCCTCCGCCATCACCGCCCTGGTCGCCTCCCGCGAGCTGGCCAAGCACCCGGGCGGGACGGTGATCCACAACTGCATCACCTCCTGGTCGGTCCCCGAGGTCGTCAAGGAGAACGGCGGCACCCCCGTCCGCACCCGCGTGGGCCACTCCTTCATCAAGGCCGAGATGGCCCGCACCGGCGCGATCTTCGGCGGCGAGCACTCCGCCCACTACTACTTCCGCGACTTCTGGAACGCCGACACCGGCATGCTGGCCGCCCTGCACGTCCTGGCCGCACTCGGCGGCCAGAAGGGCCCGCTGTCGGACCTGGTCGCCCAGTACGACCGGTACGCGGCCTCCGGCGAGATCAACAGCACCGTTGACGACCAGGCCGGGCGCATGGAGGCCGTCAAGGCGTCGTACGAGCGCCGCGAGGGCGCCGAACTCGACGAACTCGACGGCCTTACGGTCACCACCCCCAACTGGTGGTTCAACCTCCGCCCCTCCAACACCGAGCCCCTCCTCCGCCTGAACGTCGAGGCCCGAGACGAGGAGACGGCGGCCGAGGTCCGCGACGAGGTCCTCTCCATCGTCCGCGCCTAGCCCTCAAGGCGGCCGACGACGCGGCGGTCCGCCTTCCGCGGGGGGCGGACGCGTCCGTAGGGAGCCCCGCAACGCCCTTACGGCTGTCCTCGCGCGACCGTAGGGCTACGCGGCGACGGCCGCGGCGTCCATACAGGCCCGCGAGCGATGTCCTTACGCGACTCCGCGCGCAGCCGCCCGCCACCTCGGGCAGGACCTGCCGGGCTCTCTGCCAGGACCTGCCGGGCTCTCTGCGGGCCCGCAGGCCCTGCGGGGTGCCCGCGCGGACGCTGTGGCCCTCCGCGCCCTACGGGCGCCTGCGGGAGGTTCGCGGCGCCCTTGCGAAGATCCCCGCGCGGCCCCTGCGGTCGTCCGCCTCCTACTGGAGGCCCCCATGGCGCCCTTCGGGGTCCTCGGTGCTTGCGGACGTCTGTGGGTCCTACGGCTGTCCCGCGCGCCTCTGCGGCCGTCACGGCTTGGCCCCTGCGCTCGTCCTTGCGCTCGTCCTCGCGTCCTCAAGGGAGGTCTGCGGCGTCCATACGGCCGTCAGAGCGTGGCCCCGCGGCCGTGCGCGCCCTTGCGGAGGCCCGCGGGTCCTACGGCTGCCGTGTGCGGTCTCTGCGGCCGCCCGCGTTACGGGGCCCGTAGGAGGCCCGCGGCGTCCCCGCGGAGGTTACGGCCGCCGTGCTGCGGGCCCCCGCAGCCGCGCGTGCCCTTACAGAAGCCCCCGCGCCCGCACGGAGGCCCGTGCACGACCCACACCGCTGCGGGGGCCCGGGGGAGTCCCCGGGCTTCGGTGTACACCGGCCGCGCCCCGGCCCCGCCCGGCGGTACGCTGACCTCGCCGGACCGTTGTCCGGCTGGACCCATACTCGAAGGGACGACCCCATGCCGCTCGAAGCCGGTCTTCTGGAGATCCTCGCCTGCCCGGCGTGCCACGCCCCGCTGCGCGAGGAGCAGTCCACGGAGACCCTCGAGCTGGTGTGCACGGGCGAGGGGTGCGGTCTCGCGTACCCCGTGCGGGACGGCATCCCCGTGCTGCTCGTCGACGAGGCGCGCCGCCCGGCCTGACCCGGCGGCCCGCCGGGCCCCAGCCCCGCGCGGTCCCACGCGTAAGCCCCGCGCGATCCCACGCGTACCGCCCGCCACGGCGATCGGAGGCCGAAGCACGATGCTCGACGAATCCCTCCTCGACGCCCCCGAGGCCCTCGCCCGCGCCGATACCCGCGGGCTGCTGCGCGGAGCCGCCGAGGCCGGCGCCCGCGTCCGCACCGCCGCCCGGCACGCCGCCGAGGCCGGGATAGGCGACCTCAAGCCGGACGGGCGCCCGCGCGCCGTCATGGTCGCGGGCCCGGGGGCGGCCGGAAGCTGCACCGCTGACCTCCTCGGCGCGCTCAGCGGAGGCAACTGCCCGGTCAGCCTGATCATGCCCGTGGGCGTGGCCCCCGCGCCGGGTGCCCTGCGCTGGACGCTGCCCGGCTGGGCGGGTCCGCTGGACCTGCTGGTCATCGCGACCCCGGACGGCACGGAACCGGGCCTTCCGCGCCTGGTCGAGCAGGCGTACCGCCGCGGCTGCGCGATCGTCTCGGTCGCCCCGGGCCAGTCCCCGCTGGCCGACGCGGTCGCCCAGGCCCGCGGCCTGACGGTGCCGCTGGCCACGGCGCCGTCCGGCTCGGCCCCGTACGCCACCGGCGGGTACGCCACCGACCCGTACCGCGGGGACCCGCACGCGTCCGGCGCGTCCGGCGTGCCCGGCCCCGAGGACACCGCCCTCGCCGAGGGCGCCCTGGGCGACGCCCCCGCCCCGTACGGGACGCCTTCCGTCCCGCAGCCCGTCGAGCCGCCCGGCACCGCCCCCGACGAGATGACCGGCCCCGCGCTGCCCGGCACGCTGTGGGCCCTGCTCACCCCGCTGCTCCTGCTGGTCGACCGGATCGGCCTGGTGTCCGCACCGCCCACCGCGCTGCAGCAGGTGGCCGACCGGCTCGACCAGGTCGCCGAGCGCTGCGGCCCGGCCATCGCCACCTACACCAACCCCGCCAAGACGCTCGCGGCCGAACTCGCCGGGGCGCTTCCGCTGCTGTGGACCGAGGGCCCGGTCGCCGCCGCGACCGGACGGCGCTTCTCTGGGCTGCTCGCGGCGCTCGCCGGGCGCCCCGCGCTCGTCGCCGAGCTCCCCGGGGCGCTCGCCGCGCATGGCACGCTGCTGACCGGGGCGTTCGCGGGCGGCTCCGACCCGGAAGACTTCTTCCGCGACCGGGTGGAGGAGCCCGAGGCGCTCCGCGCCCGGATCGTGCTGCTCCACGACGAGCCCGTGGGCCCCATCTCGGCCGTGCCGACCGCCCGGGAGCTCGCGCTGGCGCACGAGACCGCGTTCAGCGAGCTGGAACCGGCCGAGGGCACCCCACTGGAGAGCGCCGCGGAACTTCTCGCCATCACGGATTTCGCCGCCGTTTACCTCGCGCTCGCTTCGCCGGATAGAACTTGAGGCCGTCATAGACCTTGAGTGCGACCGTAAGGCCGTGCTCAAGGCCGTAAGGCACGCACCAACCGCCCCACGTCCCTCACTGCACAGTCAGGAACCGCACCGCATGGACCGCCTCGTCAACACCGTGCGCCCCTACGCCTGGGGCTCCACCACCGCCATCCCGGAGCTGCTGGGCGTCCGGCCGACCGGGGAGCCGCAGGCCGAGATGTGGATGGGGGCGCACCCCGGGGCGCCGTCCCGGGTCGACCGGGGAGCGGGCTCCGTCGCGCTCTCCGAGGTGATCGCCGCGGACCCCGAGGGCGAGCTCGGCGCGGACGCCGTAAGCCTCTTCGGGCCCCGGCTGCCGTTCCTGCTGAAGGTGCTGGCCGCCGCCTCGCCGCTGTCGCTCCAGGTCCACCCCGACCTCACGCAGGCCAAGGAGGGCTTCGCGGACGAGGAGCAGCGCGGCGTCCCGGCCGACGCCCCGCACCGCAACTACAAGGACGCCAATCACAAGCCCGAGCTGATATGCGCGCTCACCCCGTTCAACGGGCTGTGCGGCTTCCGCGACCCGAACGAGGCGGCCGAGCTGCTGGCCGCCCTCGAGGTCGACTCCCTCAAGCCGTACGTCGACATCCTGCACGCCCACCCGGAGTCGCACGCCCTGCGCGAGGTGCTGACCGCCGTCCTCACGGCCGACCCGGAGGCGATGGCGGAGACCGTAAGGACGGCGACTGCCGCCGCCGAGCGTCTCGGCGCGCAGGACGGACCGCACGCCCCGGCGTACGCGGCGTACGCCTCCATCGCCCGGCACTACCCGGGCGACCCCGGTGTGATCGCCGCGATGCTGCTCAACTTCGTGACCCTCCAGCCCGGCGAGGCCCTCTACCTCGGCGCCGGCGTACCGCACGCCTATCTCGACGGCCTGGGCGTCGAGATCATGGCCAACTCCGACAACGTGCTGCGCTGCGGGCTGACGCCCAAGCACGTGGACGTCCCCGAGCTGCTGCGCGTCGTCCGCTTCGAGAGCGCCGCCCCCGCCGTGCTGCGGCCCGAGGCGGACCCCTCCGGCGAGGAGCTCTACACCACCCCGATCGACGAGTTCCGGCTCTCCCGCCACGTCCTGGCCGACGGCGCCGCTCCCCGCCCGCTGCCGGCGACCGGCCCGCAGATCCTGTTGTGCGCCTCGGGCGAGGTCTCCCTGCGCGGCGCGGACGGCGAACTCCGGCTGAAGCGCGGGGAGTCGGCCTTCGTACCGGCCGGCGAGGCGGCCGCCCTGAGCGGCGATGGCACTGTGTTCAGGGCCACAGTGACCGGCTGAGGTACGGCCCGCTCGAGGGGCTGGAACAATGGCCCGCCGTGAGGCGGTAAAGCACTGGCAAAGCCGCCATGAGCTGCCATGTAAGCGGAAGGGAAATTCGGCACATATGAGTGCATCAGGCGGAACCAAGGCGATTGTTGCCGCGCTGGGCGCGAACCTGGCTATCGCCGCAGCCAAGTTCGTGGCGTTCGCCTTCAGCGGCTCGTCGTCGATGCTCGCCGAAGGCGTGCACTCGGTCGCCGACTCGGGCAATCAGGGGCTGCTGCTCCTCGGTGGGAAGAGGGCCAAGCGCGAGGCCACCCCCGAGCACCCCTTCGGCTACGGCCGCGAGCGCTACATCTACGGCTTCCTCGTCTCCATCGTGCTGTTCACCATCGGCGGTGTCTTCGCGCTGTACGAGGGCTACGAGAAGATCCAGCACCCCCATGAGCTGGAGCACTGGTACTGGCCGGTCGGGGTGCTCGTCTTCGCGATCCTCGCCGAGGGTTTCTCCTTCCGTACGGCCATCAAGGAGTCCAACGAGATCCGCGGCAAGCTGAGCTGGTCCCAGTTCGTCCGCCGCGCCAAGGCCCCCGAACTCCCCGTCGTCCTCCTGGAGGACTTCGGCGCCCTCGTCGGCCTGGTCCTCGCGCTCGGCGGCGTCGGCCTCACCATGCTGACCGGCGACGGCGTCTGGGACGGCATCGGCACCCTCTGCATCGGCATACTGCTGGTGCTGATCGCCCTGGTGCTCGCGGCCGAGACCAAGTCGCTGCTCCTTGGCGAGGCGGCCGACGCCACGGAGGTCGCCAAGATCCGCGAAGCCGTCGTGGACGGCGACACCGTCACCAGCCTGATCCACATGCGCACCCTCCACCTCGGCCCCGAGGAACTGCTGGTCGCCGCCAAGATCGCGGTCCAGCACGACGACACGGCAGCGGAGGTCGCCCGCGCGATCGACGCCGCGGAGGCCCGCATCCGCGAAGCAGTCCCGATCGCCCGAGTCATCTACCTGGAACCCGACATCCTCCGAACCTCAACGTCCGCCTGAGCGACCCCGGCGGAGCCGCCCCGCCGTCGGCCCTTCGAGCCCGAGATCTCGGGCTCGAAGGGCCGACGCGTATCACCCCGGTTTGCGGGCATCTGTTCCGCCCGGCGGACCGGGCGGGCACAAACCGGCCACGGCCCCGCACTCGCCAACGCCCCTCGGCACCGACAACGTGCGCCGCACAGACGGCCGGGTCGGCTGGGCCGGGACGGGGACAGCGGAGCCAAGCCCCGACCGCCCGGAGCCCTGGGGCAGAACCCCGAACCGGGGCCCGGGCGGAGCGTCTGAGCTGGGGCCCGGGGCGGAGCCCCGGTGGGGGCCCGGGAGCTTGCCCCCGGTATCGGGAAGGGGCAGGGGTGGGGAAGAAGCCCACCCCCCAACCCCCGCCCTACTCAACCTCCCCGAGCACCCCCAAAATCGCCCCCACATCCCCCGCCCCCAACAACCGCTCCCGAAACTCCGGAGCCATCAACTTCCGCGACAGCAACGCCAGAATCCGCAGATGCTCATCCCCCGCATCCGCCTCCGGCACCGCGATCATGAAGACCAGCCGAGCCTTCGTCCCATCCGGCGCACCCCACTCGATCCCCTCGGGGGAACGCGCGAAGCCGACGACCGGAGCGGTCACCGCGTCCGTCTTGGCATGCGGAATCGCGATCTCCTCGCCGAGCCCGGTCGTGCCCTGGTCCTCCCGGGCAAACGCGGCCCGCACCAGCTCCTCCGCATCCGCGACCTTGCCCGTAGCGGCCAGCAGCTCAGCCATCTCACGGATCGCGGCATCCTTACCGTCGGCCGCCAACCGCTCCTTCACGGTCTGCTCAGTGAGATACCCGGACAGCACCTGCCCCCCGGAAGCGGCCTCGGCCTCGCCGCCTTCGCCAGCCACCCCCTGAGAAGCGACCGCCTTACGGGCACCCGCAGCACCATTCGACTCCCCGGTACGGCCGCCGCCGCCCACCCCGGCAAGGACGGGCTCAGCCGCGACCGAAGCCGCCCCGGAACCACCACCGGCGGCACCCGCACCACCGGCGGCGGGGGCCCTTACGCCACCCGCAGCGCCCTCCGCACCCACCGCGCTCCCCGAATCCACAGCACCCCCACCAACCGACATCAACGCGATCGTCACCAACGCCGTCACCGCCGTACCCACCACCACCGCGACAAAGAACATCGGCACCCCACCAACCGCACCGAGCACCGCCACAATCGGCCCTCCATGCGGCACGTTGTCCTCGACCGACGCCACCCCGGCTATCGCCCCGGCGACCGCACCGCCCACCATGTTCGCCGGAATGACCCGCGCGGGACGCGCCGCCGCGAACGGGATAGCGCCCTCCGTGATGCCGAAGAAGCCCATGAAGAGCGCCGCGAGCCCGGTCTCCCGCTCCTGGTCGTCGAACATCCGGCGGCGCAGCAGCGTGGCCAGCCCCTGGCCCAGCGGCGGCACCGGAATGGCCGCCGCACACGCCCCCATGACCTCGGGGTTCTTGGACACCAGCCCGGCACCGAACAGGAACGCCGTCTTGTTGACGGGACCACCCATGTCGAACGCGATCATCAGCCCGAGAATGATGCCGAGCACCGCCGCACTCGTGCCGGTCAGCCCGCCGAGCCAGTCGGTGAGCTGCTCGAAGACCCAGGAGATCGGCTCGCCGAGGACATAGATGAAGAAGAGGCCGAGCGCCGACGTCGCCACGATCGGGATCACGATGATGGGCATGATCGGCTGGACGAACTTCGGAACCTTGACCCGCTTGATCCACAGCACCAGATAGCCGGCCAGGAAGCCGGTGACGATCGCCCCGATGAAGCCGGCGCCCGCCTCGCTGTCGTACAGCTCGCCGTGGGCCGCGATCCAGCCGCCCACCATGCCGGGCACCAACGCGGGCCGGTCCGCGATGGCGTAGGCGATATAGCCGGACAGGGCCGGGATCATCAGCTCGAAGCCGATGCTCCCGATGTCGTTGACCGTCTTCCAGAAGGAGTCGTCGGGGATGACGATGCCCTTGGACGTCGTATCACCGCCCAGGGCCAGCGAGACCGCGATCAGCAGACCGCCGACCACCACGAACGGGATCATGTACGAGACACCGTTCATGAGCGCCTTATAGGTGACGCTGCGCCCCTTACCGCCGCCACCACCGCTCTGACCACCCCCGGAAGCCGCCGCTCCCGAGGCACCGTGCCCGGCACCAGAGCCGTCGCCCTCGTACACCGGCGCGTCCAGCACCTGCTCGATCAGCTGCTGCGGCCGGTGAATGCCATCGGCGACCCCGACGACAAGCACCCTCTTACCGACGAAACGACTGCGGTCGACGTCCTTGTCGGCGGCGATGATGATGCCGTCAGCCTCGCTGACATCGTTGTCAGACAGTACGTTCTCGGCCCCGATCGAGCCTTGGGTCTCCACCTTCATGCTGTGGCCGAGCGACTCCGCCGCCTGGGCCAGCTTCTCAGCGGCCATATAGGTATGGGCGATACCCGTGGGACATGCGGTCACCGCGAGCAGCTTGAGCCCCGGTCCGCTGGCCCCCGCACCGTTGGGGGGATCGGCTGGACTGGTCACGTGGTTCTCCTTAACGCGTTGAGCGGGCGCGGGAAGCTGCCAGCGTCCCCGCGCTCGCGGCATCGTGCAATACATCCGGCCGGGTTCAAAGGGACGGGCTGAACCCCCGACTCCGGAAGCGACGCGACCACCGACCCCGAACGACGCGACCACCGACCCCGGGGCAGCACGGCCGCGCGCCCCGAAGCAGCGCCCCGGCCCCCACGCAGCGCCCCCGGCCCCCACACAGGGCTCCCGGCCCCCACGCAGCGCCCCTGGCCCCGAAGCAGCGCGACCCTCGCCTCGAAGCAGCGCGGCCGACGCCCCCGAGCGGCGCACTCATCACCCCTGGTCATAGCCGTACGGCCGAAGATGACCGATGGGGGCTGGGGTTCGCTCCGCCGATCGGTGTAGATTCGTGACCGAGCCAGACGTCGCTGCTGATGGCGGTCGGGCGGTCCGCACCCCGGGCCGACCGAGGGAGAGAGGGCCTCCGACGGACTGCGCACTGTGAGGTAGAAGGGGACAGGTGTGCCCGTTGTCACGGGGCACCGCCCGATGCCTCGCATGCCCAGCCGAACCACTCTCGCTCGCACACGATCGAGGAGGAGCAGCACTCATGACGACAGCCGTCTCCGGTCAGGACTTCAAGGTCGCGGACCTCTCCCTGGCTGCCTTCGGCCGTAAGGAGATCACCCTCGCCGAGCATGAGATGCCCGGCCTGATGGCGATCCGTAAGGAGTACGCCGAGCAGCAGCCGCTGGCCGGCGCCCGTATCACCGGCTCGCTGCACATGACCGTGCAGACCGCCGTGCTGATCGAGACCCTGGCCGCCCTCGGCGCCCAGGTCCGGTGGGCCTCCTGCAACATCTTCTCCACTCAGGACCACGCTGCGGCCGCGATCGCCGTCGGCCCCGAGGGCACTCCGGAGAACCCGCAGGGCATCCCGGTCTTCGCCTGGAAGGGCGAGACCCTGGAGGAGTACTGGTGGTGCACGGAACAGGCGCTGACCTGGGCCGGCACCCCCACCGGCGGGCCCAACATGATCCTGGACGACGGTGGCGACGCCACCCTGCTCGTCCACAAGGGCGTCGAGTACGAGAAGGCCGGCGCCGCCCCTGACGTCGCCACCGCCGAGAACGACGAGCACCGCGTCATCCTCGAGCTGCTGAACCGCACCATCGCGGAGAGCCCGCAGAAGTGGACGCAGCTGGCCTCCGAGATCCGCGGGGTCACCGAGGAGACCACCACCGGCGTGCACCGCCTCTACGAGATGCAGCGGGACGGCACGCTGCTCTTCCCGGCGATCAACGTGAACGACGCGGTCACCAAGTCCAAGTTCGACAACAAGTACGGCTGCCGCCACTCCCTGGTCGACGGCATCAACCGCGCCACCGACGTGCTGATCGGCGGCAAGGTCGCGGTCGTCTGCGGCTACGGTGACGTCGGTAAGGGCTGCGCCGAGTCGCTGCGCGGCCAGGGCGCCCGGGTGATCGTCACCGAGATCGACCCGATCTGCGCGCTCCAGGCCGCGATGGACGGCTACCAGGTCGCCACCCTGGACGACGTGGTGGAGACGGCCGACATCTTCATCACCACGACCGGCAACAAGGACATCATCCTGGCCTCGGACATGGCCAAGATGAAGCACCAGGCAATCGTCGGGAACATCGGCCACTTCGACAACGAGATCGACATGGCCGGGCTCGCCGCCCTCCCGGGCATCGTGAAGGACGAGGTCAAGCCGCAGGTCCACACCTGGACCTTCGCCGACGGCAAGAAGATCATCGTGCTCTCCGAGGGCCGTCTGCTGAACCTCGGCAACGCGACCGGTCACCCGTCGTTCGTGATGTCCAACTCCTTCGCGAACCAGACCATCGCCCAGATCGAGCTCTTCACCAAGCCGGAGTCGTACCCGACCGACGTCTATGTGCTCCCCAAGCACCTGGACGAGAAGGTCGCCCGCCTCCACCTGGACGCGCTCGGGGTCAAGCTGACCACGCTCCGGCCCGAGCAGGCCTCCTACATCGGCGTCCCGGTGGAGGGTCCGTACAAGCCCGACCACTACCGCTACTGATCGCATCCGCTGATCGCACCGGCGCCGCCGACCACACCGTCGGCGGCCGCTGACCCGGCCCCCGCCCCGGCGGGGCCCCAGGGCCCGTCCGCGCCTCCCGGCCGGGCGGGCCCGACGCTCGTCAAGGACCTCACCATGCCCCGCGGCCGCTACTCCCTCCACGACCCGCACGATCACGCCCCCCTGGGCGAGGAGCACTTCCAATGCGCTCCCGGCCCCAGCGGCTGGCGCTATGTCGCACAGCGGACCTCACCCTCCGGCGATCACACCGGGTCCGTGGACCTCACCCTCGATGAACTCGGCCGCCCGCTCAGGGTGGAGCTGCACGCGTCGAGCTGGCAGGTCAGGGGCGCCGCCCTGGAAGGCGTCACCTGGGTCCGCACGGACCCCACCGGGGAGCACGCGACCGAGGGCAATGTCCGCGCCCACTCCTTCACCGGCGCCTCCCCGGCCTTCCTGGTCGCCGTCTCCCGGCTGCTACGCCTGGAACCGGGGGCCGGGGCCGTCCGCGTCCGCCTCGTGGCCTTCACCGATCCGGTCCTCGCGCCCCTCACCCTGGATCAGTCCTGGGCACTTCTCGACAGAACGGGTCACGCCACCGACACCGGGCCGCTCATTGTGGACGAGTACCAGGTCAGCGAGGTGGACACCGGAGAGGTCCGGACGATCCACATCGCCGGCGACGTGGTGCTCGCCGCCCCCGGCATCGAGCTGGAGCACCTGGAGAGCCCACCGTCGTCCTTCGCGGCCTGATGAGCTCGCGACCCATCTGACCTGCGACGTTGAGAAACTTTCGGGAACCTCTTGACCCGTGGAGCACCGGTGCGTACGTTGGAGGGTCGCGGCGAAGGAGTGCATAGACGCTCCGGCCGGACCGTACTAAAGAATCTTGCCCGGAGTCCTTGACCAAGGTAGTCCGGGGAGGTAGGTTTAAACGGTTGTGGTGAGCAGAGTCTGCCCATCCCCAAAACGCATTTGAACCGCTCCGCAGACGGATGGATATCCAAACGGAGCACCTTTTGACACCCGCAGGCGTCACGCGAAGCCGATTAGGTTCGGCGGATGATCGTCTGCTAAAGTCGAAAACACGCCGAAAGGCAAGGTCCTCCAACGGCCACCGGAAACGGAATTCGGATCGGAAACG
>NZ_JANIAA010000026.1 GCF_024505145.1 Streptomyces rugosispiralis
AGCGGGCTGGACCACATCCACCCGCTCCAGCGCCGCCTCATCCCCGGTCGCCCGCAGCACATCGTGCAGATCCCAGTCGATATGCGGGGCGAGGGCCTGGGCGCACCCGTCGATCGACTCGGCGAACACGGGCGATGTGTCCAGCAGTTCGGCGGCCATGCCGACCCACTGCGACCCCTGCCCCGGAAAGACGAACACCGCACCGGACGGCGGCTCTCCCGGGGCCACGCCGCTGACCACATGGGTGGCGGGTTCGCCGGTGGCGATGGCGTCCAGCCCGGCCAGGAAGGTGTCACGGTCGGCGGCGACCACCACCGCGCGGTGTTCGAGCGCTGCCCGGTGCCGCGCCAGCGTCCAGCCGATATCGGCGAGCTGCCGATCGCTCGTCGTGGCCACGAACGCGCGCAACTGGGCTGCCTGCGCCCGTAGCGCGGCCTCCGAACGCGCCGAGATCACCCACGGCAGCACACCCTCCGTGGGCGTGGCCGGGGACATGGTGGCCGCCGTCGGGGCCGCTTCCAGGATCACATGGGCGTTGGTCCCGCTGACGCCGAACGACGACACCGCCGCGCGGCGCGCCCGTTCGGCCTCGGGCCACGGCGCGTTCTCCGTCACCAGCCGCACCGCACCGGACGCCCAGTCCACATGCGGCGTCGGCTCGTCCACATGCAGGGTGCGTGGCACCACACCGTGGTGCAGGGCCAGCACCATCTTGATGATGCCCGCGACTCCGGCGGCCGCGCCGGTGTGGCCGACATGGGCCTTCATCGAGCCCAGCAGCGCGGGGTGTTCGGCGGGTCGCCCCTGGCCGTACGTGGCGAGCAGCGCCTGTGCCTCGATGGGGTCGCCCAGCGCCGTACCCGTCCCGTGTGCCTCGATCACATCGACGTCGGACGGCGTGAGACGCGCGTTCGCCAACGCCTGCCGGATGACGGCCTGTTGGGAAGGCCCATTGGGCGCGGTGAGGCCATTGGAGGCGCCGTCCTGGTTGATGGCCGAGCCACGCACCACAGCCATCACCTGGTGGCCGTTGAGGCGGGCCTCCGACAGCCGTTCGACCAGCAGCACGCCCACGCCCTCCGCCCACGCGGTGCCGTCCGCCGCCGCCGCGAAGGGCTTGCAGCGGCCGTCGGGGGCGAGCCCGCGCTGATGGCTGAACTCGGTGAACACACCCGGTGTGGAGATCACCGAGACGCCGCCCACGAGCGCCATCCCGCAGTCGCCGTTGCGCAGCGCCTGTACGGCGAGATGCAGCGCCACCAGCGAGGACGAACACGCCGTGTCCACCGTGACGGCCGGTCCGGTCAGCCCGAAGCTGTAGGCGATCCGGCCCGACGCCACGCTTCCCGCCGACCCGGTGAAGAGGTAGCCCTCGGCCCCCTCGGTGTCGGCGCCCGCACCGCCGTAACCGTGCGGTACGAGGCCGATGAACACCCCGGTACGGCTGCCGCGCAGCGACAGCGGATCGATCCCCGCGTGTTCCAGGGCCTCCCAGGAGGTCTCCAGCAGCAGCCGTTGCTGGGGGTCCATCGCCATCGCCTCGCGTGGCGAGATGCCGAAGAAGTCGGCATCGAAGTCGGCGGCGTCCGGAAGGAATCCGCCCGCATGGACATAGCTGCTGCCGGGGCGTTCGGCGTCGGGGTGGTGCAACGTGTCGAGATCCCAGCCACGGTCCGCCGGGAACGGGGAGAGCGTGTCCTGGTCGGACAGCAGCAGCCGCCACAGGTCCTCGGGCGACCGTACGCCCGCCGGGAACCGGCAGCTCGTGGCCACGATCGCGATCGGCTCGTCCAGGGCGGCCGCCCCCGGCGCGACCGGCGCCACGGCGCCCGGTGCGTACGAGCCCGGTCCGGCGGTGTCCCCGCCCGTGATCCGGTCCAGCAGATGCCGGGCCAGTGTCAGGGGCGTCGGATAGTCGAAGACGACGGACGGCGCGAGCGCCACACCCGTCGCCACGGCCAGCCGGTTCCGTAGCTCCACGGCGGTCAGCGAGTCGAAGCCGAGGTCACGGAAGACCTTCCGCGTCTCCACCTCGTCCACCGACGAGAGCCCCAGCACGGCGGCCGCGTGGCGGCACACCTCGTCCAGCACCACCCGCGACCGTGGCGCGCCCTCGGCCGCGTCGGCCACCCGGCGTGCGAAGCCCTCAAGCGCCTCGGGCCCTTCGGCCGACACGGTGGCGGGCGGCAGCTCGACCCGTACGGCGGAGCCGGGGCCGACGGGCGCGAGCCAGTAGCGCTCGTGCTGGAAGGCGTAGGTGGGCAGATCGAGGGGTGCGGCGCCACCGGGTGCGAACACCGTCGTCCAGTCGGGGGCCACGCCATGGACCCACAGGGTGGCCAGGGCGTTGCGGAACTGCCGGACGCCACCGTGGTCACGGCGCAGAGTGCCGGTGGCGAGGAGGCGCTGGTCGGCGGCGTGGCCGGTCTCCTCGACGGCGGTGGTGAGGACGGGGTGGGGACTGCACTCCAGGAAGAGGGTGTGGCCGTCGGCCGGCAGAGCCCGCAGCGTGTCGTGGAAGCGGACCTGTTCGTGGAGGTTGTGGTACCAGTACTCGGCGTCGAGGGTTGCGCCGTTGATGGGGGTGGCGGTGACGGTGGAGTACATGGGGACGTGCCCGGTGCGGGGGGTGATGGGTGCGGCGAGGTGGAGGAGCTGTTCCCGGATGTGTTCGACGTGGGGCGTGTGGGACGCGTAGTCGACGGCGACCGCACGGGTCCGGATTCCGTTGGCCTCGGCCTTGGCCATGGCCTCGGTGAGCCCGGCGGGGCTCCCGGCGACGACCGTGGCGCTGGGTCCGTTGACGGCCGCGATCCAGACGTCGTCGTGGCCGGTCAGCAGCTCGTGCGTCTGCTCGGCGGAGGTGGCGAGGGAGGCCATGCCGCCGTGTCCGGCGAGTTCTTGGGCGATGAGGCGGCTGCGCAGGACGACGAGTCGTGCGCCGTCGTCCAAGCTCAGCGCACCGGCTACGCATGCGGCGGCGATTTCGCCTTGTGAGTGGCCGATGACGGCGGCGGGCTCGATGCCGTACGAACGCCACACCGCCGCCAGTGACACCATGACGGCCCAGAGGGCGGGCTGGACCACATCCACCCGCTCCAGCGCCGCCTCATCCCCGGTCGCCCGCAGCACATCGTGCAGATCCCAGTCGATATGCGGGGCCAGCGCCCGTGCGCACCGGTCGATGGATTCGGCGAACACGGGCGATGTGTCGAGCAGTTCGGCGGCCATGCCGACCCACTGCGATCCCTGCCCCGGAAAGACGAACACCGGACCGGCGCCCGACCCGGCGGTCACCCCAGCCACCGCATGCGCGGAAGCCACCGCGTGAGCGGAGGGCTCCCCGGCGGCGATCGCCTCCAGTCCGGCCAGGAAGCCGTCCCGGTCCCCGGCCACCACCACCGCACGGTGTTCCATGGCGGCCCGCTGTGTCGCCAGCGCCCACCCGATGTCCGACGGCGTGGCTTCGGAGGCGGCGGCGAACGCACCCAGCCGGGCCGCCTGCGCCCGCAGCGCGGCGGGCGACCGGCCCGACACCACCCACGGCAGCACACCCGCCATCCCGGCGAGCGGATGGGCGGGACGGGCGGCGCGGGCGGGGACGGGCGCCGGTGGGGCCTCTTCCAGGACCACATGGGCGTTGGTCCCGCTGATGCCGAACGACGAGACCCCGGCCCGCCGCGCCCGTCCGGCCTCCGGCCACGGACGCCCCTCCGTCACCAGCTCGACACCACCGCAGGCCCAGTCCACGTGCGGGGACGGCTCGTCCACGTGCAGCGTGGCGGGGACGACACCGTGACGCATCGCCATGATCGCCTTGATGACGCCCGCGACTCCGGCCGCCGCCTGGGTGTGGCCGATGTTGGACTTCACCGAGCCCAGCAGCGCTGGCCGGTCGGCCGTCCGGCCCTGGCCGTACGTGGCGAGCAGCGCCTGTGCCTCGATCGGATCGCCGAGCGCGGTGCCCGTGCCGTGTGCCTCGATCACATCCACATCGGATGGCGACAGCCCCGCGTCCGCCAGCGCATCCCGGACCACCAGCTCCTGGGAGCGGCCGTTGGGCGCGGTGAGGCCGTTGGAGGCGCCGTCCTGGTTGACCGCCGTGCCACGGATCACGCCGAGCACCCGATGGCCGTTGCGGCGGGCGTCGGACAGCCGCTCCACCAGCAGCAGCCCCACGCCCTCCGCCATTCCGGTGCCATCGGCCCCGGCCGCGAACGCCTTGCACCGGCCGTCCCGGGCCAGCCCGCCCTGGCGGCTGAACTCGGTGAAGATTCCCGGGGTGTTGAGGACGGTCACCCCACCGGCCAGGGCCAGCGAGGACTCCCCCCGGCGCAGCGACTGCACCGCCAGGTGCAGGGCCACCAGCGATGACGAACAGGCGGTGTCCAGGGTGATGGCGGGCCCGGTGAGCCCGAGCAGATAGGCGATACGGCCGGAGGCGACACTGGCCGTCCTGCCGGTGAGGAGATAGCCGTCCACCGCCTCCGGCGCCTCGTGCAGCCGTGGCCCGTACTCCTGGTCCATGGTGCCGACGAACACACCCGTGCGGGTGGCGCGCAGCGCGTCGGGCGCGATACCCGCCCGTTCCAGCAGCTCCCAGGAGGTCTCCAGCAGCAGCCGCTGCTGGGGGTCCATCGCCAGGGCCTCGCGCGGGGAGATGCCGAAGAAGCGGGCGTCGAAGTCCGTGGCCCCGTCGATGAATCCACCGCTCCGGGCGAAGCTGCTGCCGGCGCCCTCGGTGCCGTGCAGCCGTTCCAGATCCCAGCCGCGGTCGTCCGGGAACGGCGAGATGGCGTCCCGTCCGTCCGCCACCAGCCGCCACAGGTCCTCCGGGGAGCGCACCCCACCGGGGAGGCGGCAGCTCATCGCGATGATGGCGATCGGCTCGTCGGCGTCGGTGGCGGCCTGCGGGGTGGGTGCGGAGGGGACGGGACCGGCGGCGGTGGCGGCGAGGTGTTCCGCGAGCCGCGCCGGGGTCGGGTGGCTGAAGAGCGCGGCGGGGGAGAGGCGGGTGCCCAGCGCGGTGTTGACGCGGTTGCACAGATCGCTGAGCGAGATCGAGTCGAAGCCGAGGTCCTTGAAGGTCCGGCCGGTGTCGAGCGCGGCCACCGACGCATGTCCGAGGACGGCTGCGGCCTGGGCCCGCACCTGATGAAGCACATCAAGGCCCGGGGCCCCCATGGCCCCCGGGGCCCCCACGGCCGCCGGGGCGGCCACGGCGTCGAACCAGTGGCGCCGCCGCTCAAACGCGCGGCCCGGCAGCTCGGCCCGGCGGGCGCCGGTCCCCGCGAACACCTGCCCCCAGTCGGGGGCGGCTCCCCGCACCCACAGCTCGGCCAGCGAGAGCAGCACCCGCCGCGTGCCGCCCTCGCCCCGGCGCAGGGTGCCGACGGCGAGGCCGCCCGTGTCCTGGACGGCCGTGGTGAGCACGGGATGCGAACTGCTCTCCAGGAAGAGGGAGTTGCCGTCGGCGATCAGGTTCTGGACGGTGTCGTGGAAGCGGACCTGTTCGCGGAGGTTGCGGTACCAGTACTCGGCGTCCAGGGCCTCGCCCGCGATGGGGGCCGTGGTGACGGTCGAGTACATCGGTACGTCCCCGTCTCGCGGGGCGATCGGCGCCGCGAGCCGCAGGAACTCCTCGCGGATCGCCTCGACCTGCGGGGTGTGCGAGGCATACGCCGTGGCCACCGTGCGATGGCGCAGCCCGGCGGCCGCCGCCCTGGCCGTGACCTCGGCCAGCCCCTCCGGGCTGCCCCCGACCACCGTCGCACCGGGGCCGTTGACCGCGGCGATCCATACGTCGTCCCGGTCCGCGAGCAACTCGGCCGCCCGCTCCTCCGACGCCCCGATGGACGCGAGACCGCCCCGGCCGATCAGGGCCCCCGCGATCCGGCTGCGTACGGCGATCAACCGGGCACCGTCCTCCAGCGACAGCGCTCCGGCCACGCACGCGGCAGCGATCTCGCCCTGCGAGTGGCCCACGACGGCCGACGGGACGATGCCGAGCGAACGCCACACCCGTGTCAGCGAGACCATCACGGCCCACAGCGCGGGCTGCAGCACCTCCGCCCGCTCCAGCGCGGCGACGTCCTCGGTGTCCCGCAGGACGTCGAGGAGGTCCCAGTCGGTGTGCGGGGCCAGGGCCCGGACGCAGCGGTCGATGGATTCGGCGAACACGGTTGAGGCGTCGAGCAGTTCGGCGGCCATGCCCACCCACTGCGAGCCCTGCCCCGGGAAGACGAACACCGGACCGGCGGCCGACTCGCCGGCCACCCCGGCCACCACATGGGCGGAGGGCTCACCGGAGGCCAGCGCGTCCAGCCCGGACAGGAATCCGTCGCGGTCCCCGGCCACCACCACGGCACGGTGCTCCAGGGCCGTCCGGTGCTCGGCGAGCGACCATCCGATGTCGGCGGGGGATACGCCACCGTCCGCGGAACCGCCCGCCCGACCGCTCGCCCGACCGTCCGCCGCGAACGCCCGCAACCGTCCCGCCTGCGCCCGCACCCCGCCCGGCGTCCGGCCCGAGATCACCCACGGCAGTACGTCACCACCACACGCGGCACCCGCAACGCCTTCGTCCGCCCCCGTGGCGAGTGAGACCACCGGGGCCCGCTCCACGACGACATGGGCGTTGGTCCCGCCGACGCCGAAGGACGACACCCCGGCGATCAGCGGCGCATCCGGGCGCGGCCACGCCGAAAGCTCGGTCTGCACCCGCAGATTCCACCCCTCCAGCGGAATCGCGGGATTGGGGGAGCGGAAGTTGCGGCTGGGCGGGAGACGCTCCGCCTTCAGGGAGAGCAGGACCTTGATCAGGCCGGTGATCCCCGCGGCCCCTTCCAGGTGGCCCACGTTCGTCTTGGCGGACCCCACCAGCAGCGGCCGGTCCTTCGCACGCGCCGCGCCGACCGCCTCGGCCAGCGCCGCCGCCTCGATGGGGTCGCCGACGGGCGTGCCGGTGCCGTGCAGTTCGACGTACTGCACCTCGTCGGGGCCGACCCCGGCCGCGGCGCAGGCCCGGCGCAACACCTCCGCCTGGGCGGTCCGGCTGGGGGTGGTGAGGCTGTCCCCGCCGCCGTCGTTGTTGACCGCGCCGCCGCGCAGCACCCCATGGATCCGGTCGCCGTCGGCGAGCGCGTGGGCGAGGGGTTTGAGCAGCACCAGACCGCCGCCCTCGCCACGGACGAAGCCGTTGGCCCGCGCGTCGAAGGTGTAGCAGGTGCCGTCGGGGGAGAGGCCGCCGAAGCGTGCGGCGCTCAGTGCGCCGTCGTACGCGAGATTGAGGTGGACCCCGCCCGCGAGGGCGGTGTCGCATTCGCCGCTGCGCAGGCTCTGGCAGGCCGTGTGCACCGCGACCAGCGAGGACGACTGGCCCGAGTCCACCACCAGGCTGGGGCCGCGGGTGCCCAGCAGATAGGACAGCCGGTTGGCGATCATGCCGCGCTGGAGGCCGGTCAGGGTGTGATGGGTGACCGCGGAGTCGCCGCCGTGCCGCCGCAGCAGCGTGGCGTAGTCGTCGTTGATGGCGCCGACGAACACCCCCGTCCGCCCTTCGGCGAGCCGGGCGGGTGTGAGGCCCGCGTCCTCCAGGGTTTCCCAGCCCAGTTCGAGCATCAGCCGCTGCTGGGGGTCCATGGCCGCGGCCTCGCGCGGCGATATGCCGAAGAAGTCGGCGTCGAAGTGGTCCACCTCGCCGAGGAAGGCGCCGAATTCCGTCCCCGCCTCGGCTTCCGCTTCGGACCGGGCCCCGGACCCGCCGTCGGATTGCCGCGGAGTCCATCGGTCTTCCGGTACGGAAGTGACCGCGTCCCCGCCCTCGCTGAGCAGGCGCCAGAATTCCTCGGGCGTCCTGGCCCCCGGTAAACGACAGGAGAAACCGATGACCGCTACCGAATCATGGACATGGTGAGGCCATGGCGAATCGGCGACTGTGGACAACTAGGTACACTCCCCCGTGACCTGGTGACCTGGTGATCTGAACCATTTATCGCGCGTGAAAACAAAGATCAACTGCCGCGAAGGTACCGCAGCGTCCGACGGGTGCGCAAGCATGTTCGGGGGCCGCCGTCCGAGGGCATGTTCCCCTGTTCACAAGGCGGTTGACCGCGGCCCTTCGCTTTTCGGCGAAGGGAAAAATGGATGGCACCCGGTGCGGGGATGGGCTACGGTTTCTCCGTTCCGCACGGGCCGTGTTGGCCCGTGTTGCCGCGCGTTGAGGAAACCAGGAGGTGAGGACATTGATGACGGTCTCGGTGGCGAGCGCCGCTCGCGTTCAGGAGTTCCTCATTTCCACCCCCGCGGTCTCCGGCTGACACCTCTTCGGAGGCCGCCCTTCGAAGGGTTTCCTCCGTGTTCAACACTTCCTCCGACTCCGCCTCTCCGCACTCCCTCGCCGCCTATGGCTGGGACGACGGCTGGGCGGAGACGTTCACCCCGTACGCCGCGCAGGGCCTGGTGCCCGGCCGGGTGATCCGGGTGGACCGTGGCCAGTGCGAACTGGTCACGCCGAGCGGCCCGGCACGGGCCGACACCGAGTTGGTGACACCGCGCGACCCGATGCGGATCGTGTGCACCGGCGACTGGGCCGCCGTGGACGCCGAGGGCGATCCGCGTTACGTCCGTACGCTGCTGCCACGCCGTACCGCCCTCGTACGGTCCACCTCCTCCAAGCGCTCGGACGGCCAGGTGCTGGCGGCCAACGCCGACCACGCCGTCATCGCCGTCTCCCTCGCGGCCGAGCTCGACCTGGGCCGGGTGGAGCGGTTCACCGCGCTGGCCTGGGAGAGCGGCGCCCAGCCGCTGCTCGTTCTCACCAAGGCCGATCTGGTGCCCGACCCGGACACCCTCGCCCATCTGGTGTCCGACACCGAGACGGCGGCCCCCGGTGTGCGGGTGCTGCCGGTGAGCTCCGCGACGGGGGAGGGGCTGGAGGAGCTCGGCGCCCTGCTCGGCTCCGGTACCGCCGTGCTGCTCGGCCAATCCGGCGCGGGCAAGTCCACGCTGACGAACGCGCTGGTGGGTGAGGCCGTCCAGGACGTACGCACGATCCGCGACAGCGACGGCAAGGGGCGGCACACCACGACCACCCGCGATCTGCTGCCCCTGCCCTCGGGCGGGGTGCTGATCGACACCCCGGGGCTGCGCGGGGTGGGGCTGTGGGACGCCGAGGGCGGTGTCGCACAGGCGTTCGCCGAGATCGAGGAGCTCGCCGAGCGGTGCCGCTTCCCCGACTGCGCCCACCAGGCCGAACCCGGGTGCGCGGTGCTCGCCGCGATCGACGACGGCTCGCTGCCGGAGCGGCGGCTGGAGAGCTACCGCAAGCTGCTCCGCGAGAACGAGCGGCTCGCGGCCCGTACGGACGCGCGGCTGCGCGCCGAGCTGCGACGGGACTGGAAGCAGCGGCAGGCGCTCGGGCGCCACATGATGGAGCGCAAGCGGGGGCCGATGCGCAAGCGGTAGCGGTGCGCCCGGGGCCGGGGCCTCCCGACGTGGGCGCAGGGCGTGCGAGAACGGGGGCCTCCCGACGTGGGGCCGGGCCTCCCGACGTGCGGCCGGGGGCCTCCCCGCGCCGGGAGGCCCCCGGCCGAAACGCCGATTGGGGTGGCCGTGCGCGGTAACTCGACGCCACGATGGCCCTGCGAGGCCCCTGCGAGGCCCCTGCGAGGGGCGCCTGGAGGCCCTTGCGACAGTGATACGAGCGAGAAGCGAGAGAGCGGGTTGCGATGAATCAGGCCACGGACGAGTACGACGTCATCGTGCTGGGCGCGGGCCCGGTCGGTGAGAATCTGGCCGACCGGACCCGCGCCGCCGGACTCTCCACGGTGATCGTGGAGCGTGAGCTGGTCGGTGGTGAGTGTTCGTACTGGGCCTGCGTCCCCAGTAAGTCGCTGCTGCGCCCGGTGCTCGCGCGGGCCGAGGCACGCCAGGTGCCGGGGCTGCGGGAGGCGGTCGGGGGGTCGCTGGTGGCGGCCGATGTCTTCGCCCACCGCGACAAGCACGTCGGCAACTGGACGGACGACGGTGCGCTCACCTGGCTGGATTCGGCCGGGATCGACCTGGTGCGCGGCCATGGGCGGCTGGTCGGGCCGCGGCGGGTCGCGGTGACGCCGCCGGACGGATCCGACGGCGCGGAGCGGACCCTCACCGCCCGGCACGCCGTGGCCGTCTGCACCGGCACCCGGGCCGCGCTGCCCGACATGCCCGGGATCGCCGAGGCCCGGCCCTGGACCAGCCGGGAGGCCACCAGCTCCGCCACGGTGCCGGAGCGCCTGATCATCGTGGGCGGTGGTGTGGTGGCCGCCGAGATGGCCACGGCCTGGTGCGGCCTCGGCTCGCGCGTCACGGTGCTGGTGCGTGGCTCCGGGCTGCTGAACCGGATCGAGCCGTTCGCGGGCGAGCTGGTCGCCGAGACGCTGAGGGAGGCCGGTGCCGAGATCCGCACCGGTACGTCGGTGAAGGGCCTCGCCCGGCCGGGCGGGGTGGCGGGACCGGTCACGGTGACCCTGGAGAGCGGGGAACAGCTCGAGGCGGACGAGGTGCTCTTCGCCACCGGGCGCGCCCCGCACACCGCGGACGTGGGCCTGGACGCGGTGGGGCTCGAACCGGGCGGCTGGCTGAAGGTCGACGAGACCTGCCGGGTGACGGACGTCCCCGACGGCTGGCTGTACGCGGCGGGCGATGTCAACCACCGAGCGCTCCTCACCCACCAGGGCAAATACCAGGCGCGCATCGCGGGCGCGGCGATCGGGGCACGCGCGCGGGGCGTCGAGCGGCTGGACACGGGCCGCTGGGGCGAGTACGCGACGACCGCGGACGAGGCGGCCGTACCGCAGGTCGTCTTCACCGACCCGGAGGTCGCCGCGGTCGGGCTGACCGCTGAGCAGGCCGAGTCCGAGGGCCGCAACATCCGCGTCGTCGACTACGACATGGGCCAGGTCGAGGGCGCGGTCCTTTACGCGGACGGCTACCGCGGCCGCGCCCGCATGGTCGTCGACCTGGACCGGGGCCATCTGGTCGGCGTCACCTTCGTGGGCCCCGGCGTCAGCGAACTGCTCCACTCGGCGACGGTCGCGGTAGCGGGCGAGGTCCCCGTCGCCCGCCTGTGGCACGCGGTGCCGTCGTTCCCCACGATCAGCGAGATCTGGCTGCGGCTGCTGGAGACGTACCGGGGGTGAGGGGGCGGGGCCGCTCGGGCCGGGGGCACGTGGGGGCACCTGGCGCCCTTGGCCCCGGCTCCCGGCTCCCGGCTACGGGCTCCCGGCCCGCCCCCCGGCTGCTCGGGTTCGCCCTCCGGCCGCCTTCACGGCTTACGTCGGGGGCGAGTGGCTGCTCGTCTCCGACGCTCCGCCCTGGGCCCAGGGGCGGGTGGCTTGCGGGGCCGGGCTCCTGGGGCCCAACGGCCGAGCGCGCTGGGGCGGGCTTGAGCGGATCTTGGGCGGGCCTCGGGCCGGTCATCGCGTGGTGTTCCCGTGGACCCTCCCTGTGGACAATGTGGGGATGAGCCAGCAGGGCGACCGACGCCGTCATGAGGACGACTGGTGGGGCGAGTTGTACGACCCACGTCGTGCCGACGCGGGGCCCGCCGCGGCCTCCGACTCCGTGGACGACCGGTTCGATTCGGCCTCCCGCACGCTCGCCGGCGACGAGGACGCCGGTAATCAGAGACCGGCCGCGGGCGCCCCCTGGGGCCCGCGGACGGGGGAGCCGGGCGGTGCCGCCCCGGGCTCCGACGCCGACGCCGGAGGTGGCCCGCAGGGGTGGCGATCTCCCGTCGACGAGGAGCCCGGTGCCACACTGCCCACCCAGCACCGCGCGGAACCCGGCCCCGCAACGCCCTCGACGGGCGGCAACGCCGGGTCGAGCCCCGAGCGGCGCGACAACGCGGGGTCTGGGGCAACCCCGCCTTCCGACGGCCGCGGGGATTCCGGTGCCGGGTCGGGACGTACGGGGTCGGGTGGTGCGTGGGGTGGCGCGGGCTCGGGACGTACCGAACCGGGTGGCGCGGGAGCCGGTGCCGCACCGGGCGGCGCGGGTTCCGGCGATTCACCCGGCCGCGCGGAGCCGAGCGACCCCCGACGCACCGGCCCGGCGGGCGCACCCGGACGTACCGACTGGGGAAGCGCCCCCGGACCCACGAGCCGGGACAGCGCCCCGGGACCCACGGGGCCGGGGAGTCCGCCCGGACCCGCAGGCCCGGCCGGTGCACCCGGACCCGTAAACCGGGCAGGCGTGCCCGGACTCGCAGACTCGGCGGGCGCGCCCGGCCCCGCAAACCGGGCGGGCGCGCCTGGGCCCGTAAACCCGGCGGGCGCGCCCGGACCCGCAGACTCGGCGGGCGCGCCCGGCCCCGCAAACCGGGCGGGCGCGCCTGGGCCCGTAAACCCGGCGGGCGTGCCCGGACTCGCAGACTCGGCGGGCGCGCCCGGACCCACGAGCCGGTCGGGCGCGCCCGGACCCGCGGACCCGGAGAGCGACCCCCGACGCACCGGCCCGGCGGGTGCACCCGGGGCCACCATCCCCGCCGGGCCGCCCCGCCGTGCCGGGGTGGCCGGGCCGCCCTCGCCGTCCTCGGGGCCGCGCGGTGCGGGGGTGCCGGCTCCGCCGGAGGCGGCGTTGCGGGCCGACCCGGCGCGGCCCTGGCGGGCCGCGGCCGCCTCGTACGTCGGGGTCGAGCCGCCCGCGTACGAGACCGAGCCGACCACGCTTCCCGTCACCGATCCGGAGGATCTCCGGGACGTGGTGCCCGACACCGTGCTGGAGGGCGCCCGGTACGGCACGCTGACGCTGCGGGCCGCCTCCCTGCGCGGGGACGCGGCCCGTTACCGGGGTGAGCTGCGGCGGGACGCGCTGCTCGCGGTGCGGTTCGGGACCGGGGACAGCGCCCTTCTCCTGGTGGCCGTGGCGAGTGGGCAGCGGGCGGCCCCGGGGGCGCACCGAGTGGCGCGTGAGCTGTGCGAGTGGATCGCCGGGGCGGTCGGCGGCAATCAGGCCCGGCTGACGGAGGACATTCACACCGCCAACCGCGGCGCCCTCAGCTCCGGGCTGCACCGGCTCACCGACCGTGCCTACGGGCGGCTGCGCGCCGGCGCGACCGTACGCGGCCTCGCCCCCGCCGACCACACCGCCTCGGTGCGCTGCCTCCTGCTCCCGGCGCATCCGGCCTGCCGGACCCGGGTGTTCTTCGGCGTCGGCGACGGCGGGCTCTTCCGGCTGCGGGACGGCGTCTGGCAGGACCTGGAACCCGAAGGGGGCGAGCGGGACACCGTCGGCGGGCCCGTCATCGGCTATGGGAGTGGTCGCCCGCCCGTCCAGCGACCGGGCCATGCTCCCGACCCCACACCCGACCCCACACCCGACACCACACCCGAGCCCACACCCGACCCCACCCCCGAGCCCGAGTCCGAGCCCGTCCACGGGCCCTTCCGGTTCCGCGCCTCCGTCGCCCGGCCGGGCGACACCCTTCTGCTGTGCAGCGCGGGCCTCGCCGACCCCCTGCGCGGCGAGGCCGCCCTCGCCGATCGCCTGGCCGAGCGCTGGGACACCGCGGAGGCGCCGGGGCTCGCCGCGTTCCTCGCCGACGCCCAGACCGGGGTGAAGGGCTACGCCGACGACCGTACGGCGGCCGCCGTCTGGGAGGCGTAAGCGCGCCGTCCATGGGTTGATGGACGAAAGGTCAAGGTGGCGGAGAAGCGTCACCGGTCCCATCGACCCTGGACGACGAGAGGGATGAGGGCGCGCTATGGCCAAGCAGACCGTGGCGGAGCAGTACGTGGACATCCTGGTGCGCGCCGGTGTGCGGCGGCTGTACGGCGTGGTCGGCGACAGCCTCAACCCCGTCGTGGACGCGGTCCGCCGCAACGCCGCGATCGACTGGATCCAGGTCCGGCACGAGGAGACCGCCGCCTTCGCCGCCGGTGCCGAGGCGCAGCTCACCGGGTCCCTCGCCGCATGCGCGGGCTCCTGCGGCCCCGGGCACGTCCATCTGATCAACGGGCTCTACGACGCCCACCGCTCCATGGCCCCGGTCATCGCCCTCACCTCGCACATCCCCAGCAGCGAGATCGGCACCAGCTACTTCCAGGAGACCCACCCGGAGCGGCTGTTCCAGGAGTGCAGCCACTACTGCGAGTTGATCTCCCACCCCCAGCAGATGCCCCGCGTGCTGCAGACCGCCGTCCAGCACGCGATCGGCCGCAGCGGGGTGAGCGTGGTGGCGCTCCCCGGCGACGTCGCCGCCCGCCCGGCGCCCGAGCGCGCCGAGGAGCACGCGCTGGTGACGTCCCGGCCCACCGTGCGGCCGGGCGACGCGGAGATCGACCGGTTCGCCCGCATGGTCAACGAGGCGCGGCGGGTGACGCTCTTCTGCGGCCGGGGCTGTGCCGGGGCGCACGATGAGGTGATGGCCTTCGCCGAACTGCTGAAGGCACCGGTGGGGCACGCCCTGCGCGGCAAGGAGTGGATCCAGTACGACAACCCGTACGACGTCGGCATGAGCGGTCTGCTCGGCTACGGCGCGGCGTACGAGGCCACCCACGAATGCGATCTGCTGATCCTGCTCGGCACCGACTTCCCGTACGGCGCCTTCCTGCCCGCCGATGTGCGGACCGTGCAGGTGGACGTCCGCGCCGAACACCTGGGCCGCCGCTCCAAGCTGGACCTCGCCGTATGGGGCGACGTCCGGGAGACGCTGAGCTGTCTCACGCCGAAGGTGCGCCCGAAGACCGACCGCCGCTTCCTCGACCGCATGCTGAAGAAGCACGCGGACGCGCTGGAGGGCGTGGTCAAGGCCTACACCCGCCGGGTCGACAAGCACATCCCGATCCACCCGGAGTTCGTGGCCTCCGTGCTGGACGAGGAGGCCGCCGACGACGCGATCTTCACCGTGGACACCGGGATGTGCAATGTGTGGGCCGCCCGCTATCTGTCCCCCAACGGCCGCCGCCGGGTGATCGGTTCCTTCACCCACGGTTCGATGGCCAACGCGCTGCCGCAGGCGATCGGCGCCCAGTTCATGGACCGCCGCCGCCAGGTGATCTCGATGTCCGGCGACGGCGGATTCACCATGCTGATGGGCGACTTCCTCACCCTCGTCCAGTACGACCTGCCGGTGAAGGTGATCCTCTTCAACAACTCCGCACTGGGCATGGTCGAGTTGGAGATGCTGGTCTCGGGCCTGCCCGCGTACGGCACGGGCTATCGCAACCCCGACTTCGCCCAGATCGCCCGCGCCGCCGGGGTGTACGGCGAGCGGGTGGAGAAGCCCAAGCGGCTGCGGTCCGCGCTGCGCGCCGCACTGCACCACAAGGGGCCCGCGCTCCTGGACATCGTCACGGACCCCAACGCGCTGTCCATCCCGCCCAAGATCAAGGCGGAGATGGTGACCGGCTTCGCGCTCTCGGCCAGCAAGATGGTGCTGGACGGGGGCGTCGGCAGAATGGTCCAGATGGCCCGTTCGAACCTCCGGAACGTGCCGCGCCCCTGACCAGACTGCCCACCAGACGAAATGACCAGTAACACAGCAGCCCCGTCGGGACCATCCGGCGGGGGCTGTTCGCGTTCCGGGTGGCTACTCCCAGACGGGCCGTCCGTTCTCCCAGAGTGCGGACACGTGTCCGGCGAACCGGTCGTACAGCCCATCGTCGCCCATCCGATGCAGGTGGAACATCGGTGACTCATGGCCGAGCAGACTCGACAGATGCGGAGTCACCAGCATTTCGGAATCGAAGCTGAACACCGACAAGGCAATGTGATCATCACTGAACCGAGCGTCGATGCCGTCAATGCGCTTCAGCTTCGACAGCGCATCAAGGGTGATCCGGATACGCGTGCTGACAGTGAGTGGGACGCCCTCGATCTCCTCTCGACGCCGAGTCACCTCTGATTCCGGGTCGCCGATGAGGAAGCGCACAGTGCAACCAGCCGCCGCTTTGGCTGCTAACCGGTCGACGAGACGTGATTGCTCCTGCCAGACGAAGTAGTTGGTGTATCCAGCAAAGGTGATGCAGTGTGTCGCGGCGTCGATCAACTGCCCCCACACGGTCGTGGGGCAGGCATTGCGGTATGGATAGGCTTGGATGATCTCGCGGCTCGCCCCCGTCTTGACAACCGATCTGGCTGCCCTTGGCCACAGCATGCCCTCATCTGCTCCTAACGCCTTTGCGACGGCGATCCTCGTGTCGGGATGTGGAGCCCGACTGGGATCCTTCAACCATCGCTCCGCTGTCTTGGTGGACACTCCCACCATACGAGCGAGGCGGCTAGCGCTTACCTCCGCCTGCGCCATAGCATTTCGAAGGGCTTCGTTCAAGATTCCTCCCCCGGACGTTTGGGACACTTGGGACCATAGCGTGAAGCTGTCCTGGATGTCCTGTTCCGGGAGGTTCAAACGTCCCGTCAAGATGGCGACTGTATGCGCATGGACAGCGACGCAACGAAGCCGATCCTCGCATTCATCTACGACCGTGAGGTCACCGCAGAGGATTCAGCGGGTTATCGGATCCTCGCCTGTCGTCAGTTCGCCCGCGAACTGGGGTGGACAGTCGCGGGACAGTGGGTAGACCGCGGGTCCAACGCTGTAGCCCTGCGACGGACGTTCTGGACGGGCATGGTCGCCACGATGGAGCACGAGGGCCGGGAGCGGCGAATCATCTGTCTCGTCGCCGACTGGCACCGGATCGCGTTCGACGAGGCGGCGCGTAACACGCTGCGGCAGACGGTCAGCGACGTTGGAGGCGTGTGCGTGGCCGTCAGTGACGAGCAAGCCCCCGAGAACTCGCGAGACGTAGTCATGCGTCGGCTTCGCGCTAGCGGGAAGCAGGTCGGCCCGGGTGCGACGCTGGTCCGGCATGACGGGGCGACGGCATGACGCGGTATCCCAGTAGGGACGATTACCTGTCGCGGCGGGACGCAATCACGCGCATCGCGGCCGTGACGCCTCGCGAAAAGGCCGCCGCGACATTCGAGGAACAGGGGCGCGAAGCCATCAGGGCGTCGTCGCGGTACCTGGCCGATCCGTCGACGTCACTCGAAGACGCCCATGCCGCGATCAAGCTGCTTCAGCTTGCCCTCTCCGACGTGATCATGGTCGCAGAGGATCGACAGCGGCGGCTGGCGCGGTATCAGGAGGCCGCGAGCCAACCCGCCTGATGACCTCCTCGTCCCCACCCACATCACCGGCTGCGGCGGGGACGAGGCTCGGCGGCGGACGCACCGCGCGCGTCATGCCCACGCCGCCAGCGGGGGTCCTTCAGGGCGTGGAAGGGATCGCTCGCAGGACCCCCGCGCCAGGACCCCTGCCTGTCGGTCGCTGGAAAGTCAGGCAGGCAGGAAGCGGTCTGGGAGTGCTTTGGTCGGCTCCTCCCGGATCGTGGTCCCCGCTCCAAGTCCCGGTGACGTGCGACGGGGCGAGGGGCGGGGGCCGTAAGCACGTGCGGCCTCGTCCCGGCCGGATGGTTGGAGGCCAGGGCCGGGACGAGGGCAGCGCACCACTCACAGAGAAGAGGTACGCGCATGCGCAACGGTACAGCTCTGCTCGTCGACGACGAGCGGGCAGGCGTCATCAAGACCGTCATGGACAACAACCCCGGCATGGCGGATGACATGGCGGGACGGATCGTCGACGAGGCGGCGAAGTTCGTGATCGCCGCCTCGTGCTCGCAGAGACAGAACCTCACCCCGTCGCGCGTGGTGGATGAGGGCTGGCATGCGCTCATCCTTCATACACACCTGTACCACCGCCTGTGCGCGCGACGAGGCGCGTACGTCCATCACTCACCCGGGTACAACCCGCGGAACTACGACGAGTCGGTCCTGGAACGCACGAAGAGCCGGATCGGGGAACTGGGCTTCTCCGTCGACGCCGAGCTGTGGGGTCCTCCTGGCTCCGATCCGGTTGTCGTGGCGGCTGAGTGCCAGCACACGGAGGAGTGCGCGATCATGCCGATGCCCCCGGACCCTGGCCCCACGGAGTGATGAAGCTCGGGGATTCGCCGTGGAGCGGCCCATCGACGGCAGTAGCGTCACCGAAGGAGGTTCAAGATGAGAACAGACTGGACTGACCCTCGGTATCGCACCGTCGTGATGACGCTTCGAGGACTCCGAGAGTGCACCGGGCGACCGGTGAAGGGGTTCCTCGTCCCCAAGCCTGGCAGCGGTCAGGTGCGGGACAAGAGGAGCTAGCACAACCTCATAGCGGCCCCGTCCGTGCGCTTTCCTGTGGCGCCGGGCGGGGCTTCCCCGACTTCGCCCAGATCGCCCGCGTCGCCGGGGTGTATGGCGAGCGGGCGCCCCCACAGAACTCCGGTCACTCAACGGGCCCTCGATGCCACGATCCCGACGGCCTTCACCACCCTGCTCGCCGTGGCCACGGCACCGCACCGGGCACAGTAGGCTGCGTGAGCTGACAGTGACGACCTGATGACTGTCACGCGAACATGAGGTGACCTGTACGTAGTGAGGACCCTTCTGTGACCGCTGGCGCCCCGCGCCCCAAGGTCGGCGCGGTGGTGCTGACCATGAACGACCGGCCCGAGGAGTTCCCTCGGGCCATGGCCTCCCTGCTGGCTCAGCGGGGCGTCGATCTCGACGTGGTGGTCGTCGGCAACGGCTGCCGCCCCGCCCAGGTCTCCGCCGACGTGCGCACCGTCGAACTGCCTGCGAACGTCGGCATCCCCGAGGGGCGCAACCTCGGTGCCGCCGCCGTCACCGCCGAGTGCGACTACCTGTTCTTCTTCGACAACGACGCGGTCCTCCCGTCCACCGAGGCGCTGGCCAAGCTCACCGCCGAACTCGACAACGACGCTCGGCTCGCCTACGTACAGCCACGTATCACCGACCCCGACAGCGGCGTCACGCAGCGCCGCTGGGTGCCCCGTCTGCGGGCCTCCGACCCCACTCGGGCAGGCACCGTGACCGTCATGGCCGAAGGTGTCGTGCTCATCCGCCGCTCCGCCTTCAATGCAGCCGGGGGCTGGCCCGGTCATTTCTTCCTCTTCCACGAAGGCATCGATCTGGCCTGGCGGCTGTGGAACCGCGGCTACACCGGCCTCTACCTGCCCGCCGTGACCGTTCACCATCCGGCTACCAACCCGGCCAGGCATGCCACCTTTTACCGGCTCAATGCCCGTAACCGCGTCTGGCTCGCCCGGCGGAACCTCCCCCGCGTCCTCATTCCCCTCAACCTGGCCACCTGGCTCGCCTTGACCTTATGGCGATTCCGGGACCGCGCAGCCCTGCGCGCCTCCCTGAGCGGGTTGCGCGAAGGGCTGCGCGGCGGCCACGGCACGCGGGCACCCATGAGCTGGCGGACGGTCGTCGAGCTGACTCGCTCCGGACGACCGCCCGTCTTGTAGCCGTCAGGCCTCAGCCCCTCACCTCACCGGCCGCAGCCGCAGCGTCAGGATCTGGTGCGGGCGCAGTGCCAGGGTCAGCCCTCCCGGGCCCGTGGCCGCCTCGTGCAGCGGGCGCTCCAGCAGATCCGTCACCTCCGCGCCGAGCACCGGGAAGCCGGTGACCAGCGTGCCCGCCGCCCGGCCGCCCTGGGACTCGTACAGCCGCACCACCACATCGCCGCTGCGGTCCTCCGCGAGCTTGACCGACTCGATCGTGATCGCGGGGTGGTCCACGGACACCAGCGGCGCCCGCTCGGCCGGTCCGGCGGGGAGGGTGCGCAGCGGCAGGTTGAGGGCGAGCCCTTCCGCGACCGCCTCGGCGACGCCCGCGCCCGGCAGCAGCGCGTAGCGGAAGCGGTGGACGCCCAGGTCGGTCTCCGGGTCGGGGCTGTGCGGGGCGCGCAGCAGGGTGAGCCGCACGGTCGTGCCCAGCACCTCGCCCTCGCCCGTGGCCCCGTCCGCGCCGGTGCCGTCGACCGTGCCCGTGCCTGTGCCCGTGCCCGCGTCCGTGCCCGTGCCTGTGCCCGTGCCCGCGTCCGTGCCCGCGCCCCCGGCGTGCGCCGTACGGGTCACATCGTGGCCGTACGTGGAGTCGTTGAGCACCGCCGTCCCGTACCCGGGCTCGGCGACCCGCAGCCAGCGGTGGGCGCAGATCTCGAACCGGGCCGCGTCCCAGCTGGTGTTGGTGTGGGTGGCGCGGTCCACATGGCCGAACTGGATCTCCGCGGTGGACACCTTGGCGTGGATGTCCAGCGGGAACGCCGCCTTGAGGACCTTCTCCGACTCCTGCCAGTCCACCTCGGTGGCGATGTCGAGGCGGCGGTTGCCCGCGGCCAGTGTCAGCTCCTGGGTGATGCGGGAGGCGCCGAAGGACCGTATGACCCGGACCGTGGCGCGCAGCGGACCGGATTCGATCAGCTCCACGGACTCGGCGTCGGTCAGATCGGTGTGGCGGCGGAGGTAGTGCCGGTCGATGTCCCAGGCGTCCCAGTGGTTGGGGTGGTCGGGGTGGAGCTGGAGGAGGTTGCCGCGGGTGCCGGGGGCCAGCACCTCACGGCTCGCGTCCAGGTCAAGCACCGAGGTGAGCAGCCCCTCGGCGTCGATGGTCACCCGCAGCCGGTCGTTGTCCAGGACGATGGACTGGCCGTCGCTCAGGGCGGTCACCGGCGGCGCTCCATGGGGTGCGCCGCCGGCCGCGGCGGGCGCCTGCGGGGCGGTCCCCAGGGGTGCCGCGCCCAGCCCGGCGACCCGCACCGCGACCGCCGTACGGCCCTCGCCCAGCGGCTGGACCGGGGCCCCGGACGGCAGGGCGGCCGCCGTCGTCGCGTCCAGGACGGCGATCTCCTCGCGCTCGTACGGCGAGGCGTTGAGCACCGCGGGCCCACCGCCGCCCAGCGCGGCCACCGCCCCCGCGATGATCTCCTCCAGCTCGGCGAAGACCATCTCGTAGGTGTCCCGCGCCTCGCGGTGCACCCAGGCGATGGACGAGCCGGGCAGGATGTCGTGGAACTGGTGCAGCAGCACCGTCTTCCAGATCCGGTCCAGCGCGTCGTACGGATAGGCGTAGCCGGGCGTGTGCAGCGCGGCGGCCGTGGCCCACAGCTCGGCCTCGCGCAGCAGATGCTCGCCGCGCCGGTTGCCCTGCTTGGTCTTGGCCTGGGTGGTGTACGTGGCCCGGTGCAGCTCCAGATACAGCTCGCCCGACCACACCGGCGCCTTGGCCCCGTACTCCCGCTCGGCCTCGGTGAAGAACGCCGAAGGTGGCTGGATCTCGACGGTCGGCGAGCCCTCCAGGGAGGCGAGCCGGCGCGCCTTCTCCAGCATCTCGCGGGTGGGGCCGCCACCGCCGTCGCCGTAGCCGAAGGGCACCAGCGAGCGGGTGGCCAGCCCCTTGTCGGCGAAGTTCTTCTCGGCGTGGGCGAGTTCGGAGGCGCTGAACCCGGCGTTGTAGGTGTCCACCGGCGGGAAGTGGGTGAAGACCCGGGTGCCGTCGATGCCCTCCCACCAGAAGGTGTGGTGCGGCATCTTGTTGGACTGGTTCCACGACAGCTTCTGGGTGAGGAACCACCTCACCCCCGCCAACTTGGCGAGCTGCGGGAAGGCGGCGGTGTAGCCGAAGGAGTCCGGCAGCCAGATCTCCTCGGTGTCCACCCCCAGCTCCTCCAGGAAGAACCGCTTGCCGTGCACGATCTGCCGGGCCAGCGCCTCGCCGCCGGGCATATTGGCGTCCGACTCGACCCACATCGAGCCCACCGGCGCCCAGTTGCCGTCCGCCACCGCCTTCTTGATCCGCTCCCAGATATGCGGCTGGTGCTCCTTGACCCAGGCGTACTGCTGCGCCTGTGAGCAGGCGAAGACCAGCTCCGGGTACTCGCCCGCGAGCGCGGTGACATTGGCGAACGTACGGGACGCCTTGCGTACCGTCTCGCGCAGCGGCCACAGCCACGCCGAGTCGATATGGGCGTGCCCGGCCGCCGAGACCCGGTGCGCGCTGGAGTGCGCGGGACGGCCGAGCGCGTCGGTGAGCTCGGCGCGGGCGGCGGCCGCGGTGCCGGGGACGTCGTGGAGGTCCAGCGCGTCCAGCACGTTCTCCAGGGCGCGCAGGATCTCATGGCGGCGCGGCCGGTCCGCCGGCAGCTCGTGCATCAGCTCCGAGAGCACCTCGATGTCCAGGACCAGATGCCAGACGGTCTCGTCGAGGACGGCCAGCTCGGCCGAGGCGAAACGGTACAGCGGCTCGTCCCCGGCGGTCAGCACATCGCCGAGCCGGGTCGGGACGAACCCGTCGCGCAGCACCGACGGGTTGGCGGCGGCCTCCAGCAGCAGCCGTACGGGCTCACCACCGGCCGCCGGGGCCGCGATCGGAATGTGGCGGTTGCGCGGATGGATGCCCTTGATCGGCACCCCCTCCGCGTCGTACACCAGCCCCTCGGCCTGGAACCCCGGGGCGTCGTCGGTGAAGCCCGGGTCGATCACGGCCTCCACCCGCCGCCCCGCCCAGCCCTCGGGCACCGCGCCCTCCAGCCGGAACCACCAGGTGGACCACGGACTGCCCCAGTCCGTGCCGGTGGTGAACGGCTCGTAGGTGCCCGCCAGCGCCTCCGCGACCGGCACCGGTTCACCGGGGGTGCGCCACGCGGAGAGGGTGAGCGGCACCCGGGCCGTGTACTGGGCGGGCCTGATGAACTGGCGCAGCGCGCGGTCCAGGCGCCCCTCCACCAGTGGTCGGTCGTCGTGCATCACGGCTCCTCGGCTCGAGCTAGGGGGATCACTCAGCGGATCACTCCCAGCATTTCCCTCGGTGTGTGGGAGGCAACACCCGGGCATGCATTTCCGTGAGCGTGTTCGACGACATTCGACGCTGGCCGCCGTCAGGGGGTGGCCGGGGCGGGGGAGGATGAAGCGTCAGCCTGTACGGCCGGGCCGGGGGCATGGGCAGGGTCGGCCGGATGCGCGGCCGAAGGCCGCGGAGGCCGTTCCGGAGGCCGTTCCGGAGGCCGTTCCGGAGGCCGTTCCGGAGGGTGTCCCGGTGGAGCGTGGCCCGGTCCTGACCAAGCGATTGGCGCATGACGATCTCGCGGCGGTGGCGCGGGTCCGCGCGGAGCTGCGCGAGATGCTGCGGCACTGGGGAGGGCCCGGCCGGGCCGATCTGGCCGAGCTGCTCACCAGCGAGCTGGTGACCAACGCGCTGGTCCACACCGACCGCGGTGCGCAGGTCTCGGCCTCGCTGGGGGACGGGCCGGGCGCACGCGTCACCGGGCGATTACGGGTGGAGGTGCGGGACTTCGTGTCCCGGCACCCGACGCTGCGCGACCGGCCCGCCGAGGACAGCACATCCGGGCGCGGACTGCTGCTGGTGCATACGCTCGCGGACGCCTGGGGCGTGCGGGCGCACGGGGTGGGCAAGGTCCTGTGGTTCGAACTCGAAGCCGAGGGCGTTCCGTAGCCGCGTCCCACCGATGGGGGCGCGGACGTCGTGGCGTGTCGGCGCCCGACGTCGTGGCGCGTCGGCGCCTCGCGCGGTACGGATCCGCCGGGCGGCGGGCGGGGATCCGTACCCCCGCCCCCGCCGCCGCCTCAGCCCCGCTCAGCCGAAGGCGCGCTCGATCTGCGCCAGCTTCTCCTCGAGGGAGTCCAGCCGCGGGATGGTGAGGGTGTCGTCCTCGGCCGTGAGGTCGATGGTGTGGGGACGGTCGGCCTCGGCGCCCTTGTCCTTGTCACCGAAGCCGAAGCTGAAATCCCGATCGTGGTCCTTGGCCCGGTCCTGGCCCAGGTCGCCGGTCGCGGACTCGGCGCCGCCCGCGGAGCGCAGGGCGGGCCGGGCGGAGGCGGCGGCCAGCTGACCCTGCTCCGGGGCCCCGGCGGTCTCCAGCACCTTCTCGCCTATGGCAGGCTCCGAACTGAGCTGCCCGGCCGGCGGGGTGGCGGCGGTGACCTCCACCTGACGGCCGCCGCGGCGGCCCCACATCCGGTGCTGCCGGTTGATCGCCCGGATCCGGGCCCGGTCCAGCTTCTCCTGCTCGCGCCGACGGGAGCGGTTGTTCTCCTTCTCGCGCCGGTCCTCGCGGACCTCCTCGACCGCCTCGTCCAGCGTCCGCACACCCTCGAGCAGCATCAGCGACCATGCCGCGAAGGTCTCGCGCGGAGCGCGGATCCAGCGGACGACGCGGATCTGCGGCAGCGGCCGGGGCACCAGGCCCTGCTCGCGCAGCGCGGCCCGGCGGGTCTGCTTCAGGGCCCGGTCGAAGAGGACCGCCGCCGAGAGCGACATGCCCGCGAAGAACTGCGGGGCGCCCGCGTGGCCCATGCCGCGCGGCGCGTGCACCCAGTTGAACCAGGCCGCGGCGCCCGCGAACAGCCACACCAGCATGCGCGAGCCGAGCGCGGCGTCACCGTGGCTGGCCTCCCGCACCGCCAGCACCGAACAGAACATCGCCGCGCCGTCGAGCCCGAACGGCACCAGGTACTCCCAGCCGTTGGTCAGCGCCAGGTTCTCCCGCCCGAAGCCCACCAGGCCCTGGAAGGAGAGCGCTGCGGCCACCCCGGCGCAGCAGAACAGCAGAACATAGGCGGCCATCCCATAGACGGCCTCCTTACGGCGCCGACGCTCCTCGCTGCGCTCCCAGGAGTCGGTGATGACGCTCTCGTCCTTCTTCCGTCGGCCGCGCGCGAGGACAACCGCCGCCCCCACGACGCCGGCGAGCGCCACGACGACTGGCAGAACCAGCGATATGTCGGTCAGTCTCATCCGGTGCCCCTTGATTGGCTTCCATGAAGTTCCGGCCGCAGAACGGCCTACCGCGCGCGACATCCTGGCGGAATCCTGCCGGGCCTCGAGCGGTTTTGGGACAAGAGGCCGCCAAGTAGGCGGGGGGACACGCGGATAGCTGCGATGCGATCCGAACACTCGCACTGTGCAAGCGGCTTGATTCTATTCACGGAACCCGATCGCGGGTAATCCGACCAACCGGCTTGCCGGTCGGTCTACGGTCCGTGCACGAGGAGCAACGTTACTGCGACCTTAAATGATGTTTACGGGCTTTGCCCGGGGGCGGCCTCCGCATATCGTTCGATGGGATGTCAGGAGGACCGGAGTGGAGCAGTCCGAAGCACAGGCGGCGATGGAGCCGCTGCCCTCCTGCGGCGCGCCCGGGGCACGCAGGTCCCCGCGCAGGCACTCGGTGCGCGGCCAGATCCTGGACGCCCTGCGGGACGCGCTGGCCGGTGGTGAGCTGACCCCGGGCGAGGTGTACTCCGCGCCGGTGCTCGCCGAGCGCTTCGGCGTCTCTCCGACCCCCGTACGGGAGGCCATGCAGCAGCTCGCGGGCGAGGGCGCCGTCGAGGTGGTGCCCAACCGGGGCTTCCGGGTCGCCCGCCGCAGTGAGCGCGAGCTGGCCGAGCTCGCGGAGGTGCGGGCGCTGCTGGAGGTTCCGGTGATGCTCAGCCTGGCGGAGGCGGTCGCGCCCGAGCGCTGGGCCGGGCTGCGGCCCTTCGCCGAGGCGACGGCGGCGGCCGCCGTAAGGGGCGACCGGGCCGCGTACCTCGAGTCGGACCGCACCTTCCACCAGACGGTGCTCGGCTTGGCCGGAAACCAGCAGCTCGTGATCGTCGCCGACGATCTGCACCGCCGCGCCCAGTGGCCCCTGGCCTGTGGCCGCGCCACCCGCACCGCCGACCTCGTCGCCGACGCGGAGGAGCACATGGCCCTCCTCGACGCCCTGGTCGCCCGCGACCTCGACACGGTCGAATTCCTCACCAGGGCCCACTTCGCCCCGACGGTCTGAGGGCTGGGCTGGGCTGGGACTGGGGGCTGTTGGGGGGCCGGCGGGTGGTGGCGCCTGCGGCGGGCTGTTCCCCACCCCGCCCCTTCCCGTAACTGGGGCTCCGCCCCAGACCCCGCTCCTCAATCGCCGGAGGGGCTGGAAGGCGGGGCTCCGCCCCGAGACCCCGGGGGCCAGGGGTGAAGTCCCTGCCACGCCAGACCCCCGAGGGCCAGGGGTGAGGCCCCTGCCACGCGGCTCCGCCGTGTGATCCGCCGGACACCCGTAGGGGCTGGGGCGTACGAGCCGTCCCGCGCTCCTACGGCCGCGCCTGGGCCGGGCGGGAGGCGGGGCTGAGGCCGACCCGGCTTGCCCCGGCCCCCGGGGCGTATCCCGCCCCGGGGGCCGGGCGGGGTCAGTCGGTGGTGTCCTCCGAGGAGAGCTGTTCCGCGAGCCAGACGGGGACGCCGCCCAGGAGGCGGACCAGGCGGCCGGCCTCGGTGCGGAGGCGGGTGGCCTCGTCGGGGTCGGGTTCGACGTCGGCCAGGGCGGCCAGGGCCGGGGCGATACCGACCAGGTAGCCCAGCTCCTCACGGATCCGCAGCGACTCCGCGAAGCCGTGCCGAGCGTCGGGCAGATCGCCGTCCGCCTCCGCCATGGCGGCCAGATGGCGCCAGGTGAACGAGCGCAGCAGGGTGTCGCCGTGCGCCGCCGCGCCCGCGTGGGCGCGCTGGAAGGCGGCCAGCGCGCCGGTCGGGTTGTGGGCGAGGTGCTGGGAGATCAGCCCGCGCCGGAAGTCCAGCAGCGGCCGGATCGGGGAGCCCGGCGAGAGCAGCGCGGCGGCGCGGCCGAGCGCGGTCCGCGCCTCGTCGGCCCGGTCCCGCACCCCGAGCAGCGTGGACGCGTACGCCAGATAGCCCCGTTCGCACGCGGTCGCGCCGCGCTCGGTGTCGGTGAGGGCGAGCGCCTCCGCCGCCCGCAGGGCGTCCTCGGCCGCGTCCCAGCCGGTGGAGGTGTACATGCACCGTTCGGTCAGGACGACGCTGCGCTTGAGCGCGGCCGAGGCGTCGTCCGCCGCGCGTGGGGTGAGCAGCTCGGCGGCGTCCTTCCAGCAGCCGCGTGAGCGCAGCCGCCATACCGCCGTGTCGAGTGGGTCGTCCACAAGCGGGTCGGGCCCGCGCCCCGTTCTTACCTCGGAATGGGAACCTGACGATCCAGGTGGTGACATGGCGGTGTCCGCCACATTGCCCTCCCCAAGCGCGCCATCGAGCCGGAAGCTGTGGGCGAATCTCAGCACGAATGCGAGCGCCCGGCCAAGAGGTTGGTGTGAATGAATTCACAAACCCCTGGCTAGGGTGATGTCGCGGTGGGGCACGGAGGTGCGCTCCGGGCGCTTCCGCGGGCGCGTTCGCATACGATTCCGCGGGCGAGTTGGCAGACGCTTCCGCGGCGTGTCCGCCATCGCTTCCGCGGCGTGTCCGCCATCGCTTCCGCGGCGCGTCAGCTCATGCGCAGCGCGAGGAAGAAGTCCAGCTTGTCCTCCAGGCGCGACAGCTCGCGCCCGGTCAGCTGCTCGATCCGGCCGACCCGGTAGCGCAACGTGTTGACGTGCAGATGGAGCCGGGCGGCGCAGCGCGTCCAGGAGCCGTCGCAGTCCAGGAACGCCTCCAGCGTCGGGATCAGCTCGGCCCGGTGGCGCCGGTCGTACTCGCGCAGCGGGTCCAGCAGCCGGGCGGTGAAGGCGCGCCGCACATCGTCCGGGACGAACGGGAGCAGCAGTACGTGCGAGGCCAGTTCCTGATGTCCGGCCGCGCACACCCGCCCGGGGCGCGCGGCGGCCACGCGCCGGGCGTGCCGGGCCTCCTCCAGGGCGCCGCGCAACCCGTCGGCGGAGTGCACGGCGGCGCTGACGCCGAGGGTCAGCCGCCCGTCGCCGTCCAGACCCCGGGCGAGCGGCTCCCGGACGGCGGCGAGCAGCGCGTCGGCCTGCACCCCCTCCGTCTCCGGGTGGTCCGTGCCGCCGTCCGACGGGCCGTCGGAGAGCGCCGGGAGCGGTACGAGCGCCACCGCCTCGTCACCGGTGTGCGCCACGGCGATCCGGTCCGAGGGCTCCGGCCCGGTCGCGTACGGGTCGACCAGGATCTCCTCCAGCAGCGACTGCGCCACCCGGCCGTCGGCGATGCCACCGGCGACGCCACCGGGGATGCCACCGGGCACGCCCCTGCCGTCCGAGCCCTCCCGCGCGCCCCGGTCCCTCGCGTCCCGGTCCCGCGCACTGCCGTCCCATGTGGCGCCGTCCCGCGTGGCACCCTCGCGCGCCCCGCCGTCCGCGCCCTTCCGCGCACCACCCAGCCGCGCCCCGCCGCCCAGCCGCGCCCCGCCGCCCGGCCGCGCCCCGCCCTCCGCGCCGTACTCCCGCTCCGCCGTGACGCCCCACTCCACCCGGGCCACCACCACCTGCCAGTGCGGCGCCGTGCCGAGGCCCGGCAGCAGCACCGGGGCGGCCACTCGCAGCCGGGCCGCGATCTCGGCGGGCGGCGCGCCCGACTGGACCAGTTCCAGCACCTCCTGGGCGAGCCTGCGCCGCACCGTGCGGGAGGCGTTCCGCCGGTCGCGCTCGACCGCGATCAGCTGGGTGACCCCGTAGAGCAGATCCAGCCGCTCCTCCGGCCATTCGTCGGCGTCCGCGCCGACCGCCAGCACCCAGTCGGACAGCACGGTCTCGCGCACATCGTCGCCGGGGTCACCGCTGCGGACGGGGAAGAGGGAGTACGTCATGCCGTCCGCGGCGGTCAGCCGGTGCGGGCCGCGCCGGCCGTCGCGCCGGGCGGCCAGCTGCTCGCCCGCCAACTGGGCGCGGACCGCCGCGGGCGGCTCCGCGGCCGCCCCGGCGGCGGTCGGGCCCGCGATCCGGCGGCCGGTGGGGGAGAGCACCCACGCGGTCAGGTCCAGGTCCGAGCGGAGCAGGTCCAGGACCACCTCGGGGCCGCCGCCCGCGGGCCCGGACGTCATCAGCCTGCGGTGCCGGTCCACGACCGCGGCCAGATCCCCGGCCCGCTCACCGGAGACCTGGCGCACCACATGCTCGGTGATCGTGGCGAACGCGACGTCCTCGACCACGGAGAACAGCGGCAGCCGATGGCGGCCACAGGCCAGCACCAGATCCTCGGGCACGGCGCCGAGCTCCGCCTCGCCCGCCGCGAGACCCGCCACCCCGGCCGCCGCGAGGATGCGGACGAACCGCTCGGAGTCCTCCGGCTCACGCCGCCAGGCGAGCCCGGTCAGCACCAGCTCACCACCCGAGAGATAGCGGCTGGGGTCGCGCAGATCGGTGGTCATCACGCCGCGCACGGTACGGTCCAGCTCGTCCTCGCCGCCGAGCAGACGCAGCCCCAGGGTGTCGTTCTCCAGCAGTGCGCGCAGCCGCATGTGATGCCAGCCGATCTTGTTCCGTGTCACCGTTCGAATACCGCGAGGTTTCCGGTCCCCGCCGTTCGTTCGAATCTACAAGACCAGCTTCCTGGCCAGCCAATTGCTTCATGTCTTTGGTGACTGCACCATGTGGCCCACACCTCGGTCTACTGGCGTTGAGCCGTGTGCGGAGTTCTTGGCGGGCGCCCCCGGCGCGTGGGGAGCCCCCTCCCGACCACACCGACGCCGACGATTCGAGAAGAGAGACCCATGGACTTCCTGCGCCCCGCCGGCTGGGAGGAGGCGCTCGCCGCGAAGGCCGAGCACCCCACCGCCGTGCCCATCGCGGGCGGCACCGATGTGATGGTCGAGATCAACTTCGATCACCGGCGGCCCGAGTATCTGCTCGATCTGACCCGCGTCGCCGAACTGGCCGAGTGGGAGGCCACCGACCGTACGGTCCGGCTGGGCGCGGGTGTCCCGTACACCCGGATCATCGAGGAGCTCCGGACCGAGCTGCCGGGACTGGCGCTCGCCGCGCACACCGTCGGCTCACCGCAGATCCGCAACCGCGGCACCGTCGGCGGCAACCTCGGCGCCGCCTCGCCCGCCGGGGACGCCCACCCCGCGCTGCTGGCGGCCGGGGCCGAGGTGGAGGTGGCGTCGGTGCGCGGCACCCGGCTCATCCCGGTCGAGGAGTTCTTCACCGGGGTCAAGCGCCACGCCCTGGAGCCCGATGAGCTGATCCGGGCGGTGCACATCCGACGAGCGGACGGTCCGCAGCAGTTCTCCAAGGTCGGCACGCGGAACGCCATGGTGATCGCGGTCTGCGCCTTCGCCGTCGCGCTCCATCCGCGCACCCGCACCGTGCGCACCGGCATCGGATCGGCCGCGCCCACGCCCGTACGGGCCCATGAGGCCGAGGAGTTCCTGGGCGCGGCGCTGGAGGAGGGCGGCTTCTGGGACAGCGGCGCGCCGCTCGAGCCGTCGGCCGTCCGGCGCTTCGCCGAGCTGTGCGCCGGGGCCTGCCGCCCGATCGACGACGTACGCGGCACCGCCGCCTACCGCCGCCGCGCGGTGGGGGTCATGGCGCGCCGCACGCTCGGCTGGACCTGGCAGGCGTATCGCGAGGGAGAGGGGAGGACCGCACCATGCGCGTGAACATGACGGTCAACGGGCGGCCGTATGAGGCCGATGACGTCTGGGAGGGCGAGTCCCTGCTGTACGTGCTGCGCGAGCGGCTGGGGCTTCCCGGTTCGAAGAACGCCTGTGAGCAGGGCGAATGCGGTTCCTGCACGGTCCGTCTGGACGGGGTGCCGGTGTGCGCCTGCCTGGTGGCGGCGGGGCAGGCCGAGGGGTGCGAGGTGGTCACCGTCGAGGGACTCGCGGACCACGCCCGGCAGCGGTCCGGGCAGGTCGCCCCGCTGGCCCCGGTCCAGCAGGCGTTCATCGACTCGGGCGCCGTCCAGTGCGGCTTCTGCACCCCCGGACTGCTCGTGGCCGCCGATGAGCTGCTGGAGCGCAACCCCGACCCCTCCGACGCCGACATCCGCGAGGCGCTCTCCGGCAACCTCTGCCGCTGCACCGGCTACGAGAAGATCCTCGACGCGGTCCGGCTCGCCGCCGCCCGCACCGGGGAGGCGGTCTGACCATGGCCGCCGACCGCGCCGCCGGCGCCCCCACCACCCTCACCCAGGCCACCGGCGCCATCCGGGGGACCGTCGGCGAGTCCACCCTGCGCCCGGACGGCACCCTCAAGGTGACCGGCGAGTTCGCGTACTCCTCGGATCTGTGGCACGAGGACATGCTGTGGGGCTTCACCCTCCGCAGCCCGTACGCCCACGCCCTGATCCGGTCCATCGACACCGCCGGGGCGCTCGCCCTGCCCGGGGTGCACGCCGTCATGACCCATGACGACCTGCCCGCCGGGACCCACTACGGCCTGGAGATCCGCGACCAGCCCGTGCTCGCGAAGGACCGGGTCCGCTACCACGGCGAGCCCGTCGCGATCGTCGCCGCCGACCACCCCGAGACCGCCCGCCGCGCCGCCGCCCGGATCGCGGTGGAGTACGAGGAGCTGCCGCTGGTCGTGGACGAGGCCACCGCGACCGCGCCGGACGCCCCGCTGCTCCACCCCGGCCGCCGGGACCACCACGCGTCCCACGTGCCGCATCCGAACATCGTGCACCGCCAGCCCATCCGGCGCGGCGATGTGGCCACCGCACGGGCCCGCGCCGATGTGGTGGTCCGCCGGGACTACCAGGTGGGCATGCAGGACCAGGCGTTCCTCGGCCCGGAGTCGGGGCTCGCGGTGCCCGCCGAGGACGGCGGGGTGGACCTCTACATCGCCACCCAGTGGCTGCATGTCGACCGCGACCAGCTCGCCCCGGTCCTCGGGCTGCCCGCCGACAAGGTGCGGCTGACGCTCTCCGGCGTCGGCGGGGCGTTCGGTGCGCGCGAGGACCTGTCCATGCAGGCCCACGCCTGTCTGCTGGCGCTGCGCACCGGAAAGCCGGTCAAGATTGTCTACAACCGGTACGAGTCGTTCTTCGGCCATGTCCACCGCCATCCCGCCAAGCTCAGCTACGAGCACGGCGCGACCCGGGACGGCACCCTGCTCTACGTCCAGTGCCGCATCGTCCTGGACGGCGGCGCGTACGCCTCCTCCTCCCCGGCGGTGGTCGGCAACGCCGCCTCCCTGTCCATCGGCCCCTACGTCGTCGAGAACGTGGACGTCGAGGCCATCGCCCTCTACTCCAACAACCCGCCCTGCGGCGCGATGCGCGGCTTCGGCGCCGTCCAGGCGTGCTTCGCCTACGAGGCGCAGATGGACGCGGTGGCGGCCGAACTCGGCCTGGACCCGGTGGAGTTCCGGCAGCGCAACGCCATGTCCCAGGGCGCCACCATGCCCACCGGACAGCTGGTCGACTCCCCGGCCCCGGTCGCCGAGCTGCTGCGCCGGGTCAAGGCGCTGCCGATGCCGCCCGAGCGCGCCTGGGAGGCGGCGGGCGGCCCGGTGGACGTACGGGCCCTGCCGGGCGGGCTGTCCAACACCACCCATGGCGAGGGCGTGGTGCGCGGGGTGGGCTATGCGGTCGGCATCAAGAACGTCGGCTTCTCCGAGGGCTTCGACGACTACTCCACCGCCCGGATCCGGCTGGAAGTGATCGGTGGTGAGCCGGTCGCCCTGGTGCACACCGCGATGGCCGAGGTCGGCCAGGGCGGGGTCACCGTGCACGCCCAGATCGCCCGCACCGAGCTGGGCGTGGACCGGGTCACCCTCCACCCGGCCGACACCCGGGTCGGCTCGGCGGGCTCCACCTCCGCCTCCCGCCAGACGTATATGACGGGCGGCGCCGTCAAGCACGCCTGCGAGGCGGTCCGGGCGGAGGTGCTGCGGCGCGGCCGCGAACTGTTCGGCGCCTCCCACCCCGCGTGGGCGGAGGCCGGACGGCTGCGGCTGGCGGACGGCAAGGTGGTCACCGACGGCGGTGAGGTGATCGGCGATCTCGCCGGAATCCTCGGCGACGGGGCGATCGACCTGGAGCGGGAGTTCCGGCACCGGCCGACCGAGCCGTTCGATCTGCGCACCGGACAAGGCTTCGGCCATGTGCAGTACTCCTTCTGCGCCCATCGCGCGGTCGTCGAGGTGGACACCGAGCTGGGCCTGGTCAAGGTGGTCGAGCTGGCGGCCGCGCAGGACGTGGGCAAGGCGATCAATCCGCTGTCGGTCGTCGGGCAGATCCACGGCGGTTCGACGCAGGGGCTGGGGCTCGCCGTGATGGAGGAGATCGTCGTCTCGCGGGACGGTGCGCGGGTGCGCAACCCGTCGTTCACGGACTATCTGATCCCCACCATCCTGGACACCCCGGCCATGCCGGTGGAGGTGCTGGAGCTGGCCGACGACCACGCCCCGTACGGGCTGCGCGGCGTCGGCGAGGCGCCCACGCTCTCCTCCACCCCGGCCGTCGTCGCCGCCGTCCGCGCCGCCACGGGCCTCCGCCTGAACCGGGTGCCCGTCCGCCCGGAGCATCTGACCGGCACCTGATGAGCGGGCAGATTTCGCGGGCCCGGCGCGTTGACGCGAATATAGGTGGCCCGCACGTGGCCGTCCGAGGAGCTGATCACCATGCTGGACATCGCCGCCGAGCTGCACCGATGGTGCGAGGAGGGCCGGGACTTCGCCGTCGCGACCGTGGTCTCCGTGGGCGGCAGCGCACCGCGCCAGCCCGGCGCCGCGCTCGCCGTGGACGCGGAGGGCACGGCGGTCGGCAGCGTGTCCGGCGGCTGTGTCGAGGGCGCGGTGTACGAGCTGTGCCAGGAGGCCCTGCGCACCGGCGAGAGCGTACGGGAGACCTTCGGCTACTCCGACGAGGACGCCTTCGCGGTCGGCCTGACCTGCGGCGGGGTCATCGATGTCCTGGTCAGCCCGGTTCGGGCGGCCGACCGCGAGCTGCGCCCGGTGGTCGCCGCCGCCGCGTCCGCCGCCGCCGACGGCCGGACGACCGCGCTGGCCCGGATCGTGGACGGCCCGCCCGAGCTGCTGGGCCGCGCCCTGCGCATCCACCCGGACGGCGGCTGGGACGGCACCCTGGGCGGCCACCCCGAGCTGGACCGTACGGCCGCCGCGGAGGCCCGTGCCCTGCTGGACGCCGGGCGCACCGCGACCGTGGAGATAGGCGCCGAGGGGAGCCGCTGCGGGCGGCCCGTCACGCTGCTCGCCGAGTCCAGCGTGGAGCCGCCGCGCATGATCGTCTTCGGCGCTGTGGACTTCGCGAGCGCGCTGGTGCGGATCGGGAAGTTCCTGAACTACCACGTCACGGTCTGCGACGCCCGTCCGGTCTTCGCGACCGCGCTCCGCTTCCCGGACGCCGACGAGGTGGTCGTCGACTGGCCGCACCGCTATCTCGACCGGACCGAGGTGGACGGCCGCACGGTGCTGTGCGTGCTCACCCACGACCCGAAGTTCGACGTCCCGCTGCTGGAGCGGGCGCTGCGGCTGCCCGTGGCGTACGTCGGCGCGATGGGCTCCGCCCGCACCCACCGGGACCGGCTGCGGCGGCTGCGCGAGGCGGGTGTGGGCGAGCCGGAGCTGGCACTGCTGCGCTCCCCGATCGGGCTGGACCTCGGCGCCCGTACGCCCGAGGAGACCGCGCTGTCCATCGCGGGCGAGATCGTCGCGAACCGGCGGGGCGGCAGCGGTACGCCGCTGACGGGCGCCCGGACCCCGATCCACCACGACACCCGGCTGCCCTCGGACCGGGTCGGCTCGGTCGCCTGAAACGCCGTCGAACGCCGTCCCCCGATGCTCCGCGGATCTGAAATCGCATCAGATCACAGAAGGATCGTCTGACATAAGGCCACTCCTGAGCGGGAAAAACCCTCCGCCATCTGGCGGGGGGTTCATTTGCCGGGTGCCGGTTCCTGAGTGAGAGTCAGAAACCGACCTTGGTCCTGCCGCCCCCTGGAGTGCGCACGTGCGTAAGAGACGCAAGATCCTCACCGTGTCGACGGCCGTCGTGGCCGCGGCCACCCTGCCCCTGTTGATCAGCCCCGTGGTGAGCGCGGCCGTGCCGGAGGACGACGACGAGTCCTCGCGCGTGACCCGCCTCTACGCCCCGCCTCCCGACCGGGACTCCTACCGCCAGGTGGCCCGCCTCGCCTGGCGGGGCGACTTCCGTGACTCCGCGGGGCTCCTCGCCATGGTGCGGACGCCGCACGCGGTCTGGTACGGGGACGAGACCCCGGAACAGGTCACGCGGCTGGTCCGCCGGACGACACGGAGCGCCGGTCTGCAGGAGCGGCTGCCGGTCCTCGCCCTCTACAACATCCCGGGCCGTGACTGCGGCAGCTACTCGAGCGGGGGCGCGGACGGCCTCGCCGCGTACCAGGCGTGGATCGACGCCGTCGCCCAGGGCATCGGCGACCGTAAGGTACTGATCATCCTCGAGCCCGATTCGCTGGCGCTGCTGCCCTCCGACTGTGCCGACGACTCGAGCGCCGAGGAGACCGACGTCGAGTCGCAGCCGGAGGAGACCGCCGTCGAGCCGCAGCCCGGGCAGTCGGCCGTCGAGGAGCGGCCCGCCGCCGAGGCATCGCCCACCGAGCTGCCGCCGTTGCCCGACCCCGACGCGTCCACGGCCCTGCCCGCCGCGTCGGCCGCCTCCGGCACCGGCCAGGAGGCCGCGCGGCCCACCGATCCGAAGTCCACGGACCCGCAGCCCACCAACTCGAAGCCCACCGACTCGAAGCCCGCGGACCCGCAGTCCGCGGACCCGCAGTCCACCGACCCGCGCCCCGACGCGTCCGAGCTCCCGGCGCCCATGTTCCCGGAGCCCCAGCAGGCCGCCGACCCCGAGCCCTCCGCCTCCCAGAGCCCCGATCCCGAGCCCTCCGCCGAGCAGCCCACCACCCTGCCCGAGCTGCCCCCGCTGCCCACGCCCGACCCCGTGACCCCCGACCCCGTGACCCCCGACCCCTCCGACGCCGACGACACCGGCGACCTGGATACCCCGGTGGTCGAGGACCCGGAGACCGCCGCCCGCTACTCCGAGATCAACTACGCGGTCGACGTCCTCAGCGCGCTCGGCAACGCGTCGGTGTACCTGGACGCGGGCCACTCCGGCTGGCACTCCGTCAGCAGCATCGTGCCCCGGCTGATCAAGGCCGGGATCGACCGCGCCACCGGCTTCGCCCTCAATGTCTCCCACTACCAGACCGACCCGGACAGCGCCTGGTACGGCCGGCTGGTCTCCTCCTGCCTCGCCTACGCCGACGAGGGCGGGGACCCCGAGGACTGCGCCGAGCAGAGCTGGTCGCGGCGGCACGCCCGCCGCTGGCTGCGCGCCCACGCCCCGGACGACCCGGCCCGTATGAAGCACTACGTCACCGACACCAGCCGCAACGGCCAGGGCCCCTGGACCCCGAGGGCCGCGTCGCACCAGCACAACGACGTCCAGTCATGGTGCAACCCGCCGGGCCGTGGCCTGGGCCGGCGTCCCACCACCCGTACCGGCGAGGCGCTGCTGGACGCCGCGCTGTGGGTGAAGACGCCGGGCCAGTCGGACGGGCGCTGCCTGCGCGGCACCGACGGGCCCCTGGACCCGGTGCGCGGGACCCTCAACCCCGAGGCGGGGGAGTGGTTCCCGGAGCAGGCGCTGGAGCTGGTGCGCTACGCGGACCCGGCGGTCAACCTCTTCCGTCGGCCGCGCGGCCGCTGACGCCCCGCGGTCAGCCCGCCGGATTGTGCCGGACGAGGGCGTCGACCAGGCCGGACGTGGTGTTCGGGAAGTCCATCGGAACGATCCCGAGCCCGGTCAGGACCTGCGCCTCGGCGCCCTCAAGGAACGATTTCACCCGCGGGTTCAGCCGGTCCGCGTTGGAGCGGGGCGGCAGCAGGGCGGCGGTGGAGACATAGTTCATGAAGAGCTTGCCGGGCTGGGCCGCCGCCTTGCGGAACTGCGCCTCGATCTTCGGGTACTTGCCGATCGGCTCCGCCATGTAGTCGTCCTGGATGTCGAAGAGCGCGCCGTCGCCGTACCGCACCCCCGGCATGTTGTCCGAGTCGGCGAGCAGCACCACCCTGCCCCGGGCCTGGCCCAGGGCGGGGAGGGTGCTGTCCAGACGGAACAGCGAGCGCCAGCCCTTGTCGTCCAGATAGGTGTCGAAGATCCGGCGGAACTCCGCGGCGCTCTCCTCCGAGTACTCCTGCTTGACCCGCATCAGCACGGTCTCCGACGGATGCGCGGAGAGGAAGGAGCGGCAGGCGCCCAGCACGTCGTCGAAGTTGAGGTTCTGGTAGAAGGCGCCGTGGTGGATGGGGAAGGCGTTGTCGAAGGCGCGGCAGCGGATGTCCAGGAAGCGGATGCCACTGGCCAGCTGGTCGGCGATGGTGGTGTTCTGACACTCCGTCCACGGACCGCCGAAGCGGGCGCCGGAGTCGTGGGTTCCGGGCAGCGTCAGCCGCTGGACCGGAGTGGCGTCGGCGATGGCCGACAGCCAGTCCTGGGCGGCGACCGGCCGGGGCGGCGCGGCGGTGGCCGTCGCGGTACCGCCGACGGCGGTGACCAGCCCCGCGGTGGACAGCGCTGCCGCGCCTCTGAGGAACCCTCGCCGGTCCATACGCCCACTCCCGTCGCTCGCCCGCCGGTGCCGTGCCGGACGGCATCGAAGCACAAACGGCATGGCGGGGCTACGGAAAACGGCTGAATCAGCGGTTCATCGAGGGATTCCCTAGGGCCTGTCTGGGGTTCTGATCTGGATCAGGGAGCGGGCCCTAGAACCGCCCGGCCGGTCGGAGGGGTGTGACGCCGTCAGAGCCAGTCGCGGCGCTTGAAGATGAGGTACAGGCTGACGCAGACCACCGCCATCAGCAGGATCGCGAAGGGGTAGCCCAGCACCCAGTGCAGCTCGGGCATATGGGTGAAGTTCATCCCGTAGATGGTGCCGACCAGGGTGGGGGCGAACAGGATGGCCGCCCATGCGGAGATCTTCTTGACCTCCTCGTTCTGCTCGAAGCCCGCCTCGGCCAGCGCCCGCATCTCGGCGTTCTGCTGCTGGGTCACCAGGGTGGCGTTGACCGCGAGGATATCGGTGAGGGCGGAGCGGAAGCCGTCCACGCGCTCGCTGGTGTGGGTGACGTGGTCGGCGACGTCCCGCAGATAGCGCTGGAGCTCCTCATCGGTGCCGTACTTGTCGAAACCCGCCATCAGCCCGTGCAACATCCCGACCAGGGGGCGGGTGGCGCGCTGGAACTCCACCATTTCGCGGGAGAGCTCATAGATGCGCCGCGACACCTCGGGATCGCCCCGGAAGACCTCGGTCTCGATCTCGTCGATGTCGTTCTGCACCCCCGCCACGACCGGGGCGTAGCCGTCCACGACCGCGTCGAGGATCGCGTACAGCACGGCCTCGGGGCCCAGCGCCAGCAGCTCGGGGGTGGACTCCATCCGGGCGCGCACCGCGGACAGGTCCGGCGCCGCGCCGTGCCGGACGGTGATGACGAAGTCGGGGCCCACGAAGACGTGCAGCTCGCCGAAGTCCACCTCCTCGGGCGCGTCGAGATAGCGGGCGGCGCGCAGCACGACGAAGAGGGTCTCGCCGTAGCGCTCCAGCTTGGGGCGCTGATGGGCCTCCAGCGCGTCCTCGATGGCCAGCTTGTGCAGATCGAACTCCTCGGCGAGCGAGAGCAGCTCCCCCTCACTCGGCCGGTACAGCCCGATCCACGCCATGGCGCCCGTCTCCGCGCGCAGCCGCCGGTAGGTGGCGGCGAGGGAGCCGGGGGTGCCGACCCGGCGGCCGTCGCGGTACACGGCGGCGTCCACCACACTGCGCTCGTCGACCTCGGGCGGGGCCCCGTCGGCCGCCGCGGCCGGCGGCTCACCGCGCGGCGGGCCCGGGGCGGGGCGGAGCCACCGTTTCGTGGGACGCGGGGTGCGGCGGCGCTCGGACATAGAGGGTCCTCACCTTCCTGTCGCGAGCACTGACCTCAGTGCAGGATATCGCCCTATATGACCGTGGTGCGCCCTGGGGGTGCGGCGGGCTGCTTGACGCGATAGTTGCTCCAGATCAAGTGTTTTTTCGAGGGGTACCCGGAGGGCCGCCCTGGGATCCACCGGTCCGTGGTCCGGAGGGGCCCTTGACCGCCGGGGCACGGAAGCCGCCACCGGCGCCCGCACTCGCCGACCCGGCGCACGGCGACGCGGCTGTGTCCTTCCACCCCCTGCCCCGCGCTGAGGACAAGTGACAGCATTGACGCTCTCCCGCTTAACGGCGGGAGGTTCCACGGGTCGCCCCGTGGATTTCCTGCTTCGTCGCCGACTGCCCGCCCGGAGTTCTCCGTTGAGGTCTTACACCGGCTCCACAGGCCGACACTGCCCGTCCGGCAGCCAGAAGGTTCTTCGCGGCGTTCACGTCACGGTCGTGAGTGGCGCCACAGCCACACGTCCAGGTGCGAACATGCGGCGGCATCGCCCCGGCGAGGGCGCCGCAGGCGGAGCACAGCCTGGAGGACGGGAAGAAGCGGTCGACCGCGATCACTTCCCGCCCGTACCAGTCGGCCTTGTACTCCAGCATGCTCCGGAAGTCCGACCATGCAGCATCGCTGATGGCGCGGGCCAGGCTCCGGTTCCTGACCATGTTCCGTACGGTCAGGTCCTCGATCACGAGCGTTTGGTTCTCACGCACGAGACGAGTGGTCAGCTTGTGCAGCCCGTCACGCCGACGGTCGGTGATCCGGGCGTGGATCCTGGCGACCTCGCGCCGGGCCTTCGCCCGGTTCGCGGACCCCTTGGCCTTCTTCGCAAGGCGCCGCTGGGCCAGGGCGAGCCGGGCACGGTCACGGCGCTCGTGCCGGGGATTGGCGATCTTCTCCCCGGTGGAGAGGGTCAGCAAGTGGTCCAGGCCGACGTCGATACCGACCGCCGCACTCGTGGCGGCCAGTTGCCGGACTCCGGGGTCCTCGCACAGCATCGAGACGAACCAGCGGCCCGCCGCGTCCTGGGACACGGTCACCGTGGACGGCTTCGCTCCCGAGGGCAGGGGGCGGGACCACACGATGTCCAGTGGTTCCGCCATCTTCGCCAGCGTCAGCTTCCCGTCACGGAAGCGGAAGCCGCTGGTGGTGTACTCGGCGGACTTCCGGGACCTCTTCCGAGACTTGAAGCGCGGGTACTTCGCCCGCTGGGCGAAGAAGTGGGTGAACGCCGTCTGGAGGTGCCGCAGCGTCTGCTGGAGCGGGACCGAGGAGACCTCGTTGAGTTAAGCCAGTTCCTCGGTCCTCTTCCACGCCGTCAGCATCGCCGACCACTAGCGGGACTACAGGTGAAGATCAAACCCGCGGGTCAGGGCACGGTACTCCGCCCCGGCGGCGAAACCCCGCTCCTCAACCTGCTCCGCGAGAGTCCATTTCCTCTCCGCCGTGAACGGCGGAGCAACCACGGAGGAATCTGATGAATTCGGCCCAGGACTTCCGCGCGGCACGGGACTTCCTGCTCGGCCACCGCGAGGACTACGCGGCGGCGTACGAGGGATTCCGCTGGCCCCGCCCGGAGCGGTTCAACTGGGCGCTGGACTGGTTCGACGGGATCGCCGGGCGTGCCGGTGACCGTACCGCCCTGCACATCGTCGAGGAGGACGGCAGCGAGATCCGCCTGACCTTCGAGGAGCTGCGCCGCCGCTCCAACCGGGCCGCGAACTGGCTGCGCGAGCGGGGCGTACGGGCCGGTGACCGCATCGTGGTCATGCTCGGCAACCAGGCCGAGCTGTGGGAGACCGCGCTGGCCGCGATGAAGTTGCGCGCCGTGGTCATCCCGGCCACCCCGCTGCTCGGACCGCTCGACCTCGCCGACCGTATCGAGCGCGGCCGGGCGCGGCACGTGATCGTGCGGGCCGGGGACACCGGCAAGTTCGCGGATGTGGCCGGGGACTACACCCGGATCGCGGTCGGCGGCGCGCCCGAGGGCTGGCTCGCCTACGAGGACGCCGGGACCGCCGCCATCACGGTGAACGGTGCGGCGGGCGCCGCGGCCGACGGTGCCGGGGACGACGGCGCCACGGCCGACGGTGCCGGGGGCGACGGTGCCGGGAACGATGAGCCCTTCACCCCCGACGGTCCCACCCTCGCCACCGACCCCCTGATGCTGTACTTCACCTCCGGCACCACCGCCCGCCCCAAGCTGGTCGAGCACACCCACATCTCATACCCCATCGGACATCTGTCGACGATGTACTGGATCGGGGTCGAGCCGGGCGATGTCCACCTCAACATCTCCTCCCCCGGATGGGCCAAGCACGCCTGGTCCAATCTCTTCGCCCCCTGGAACGCCGAGGCCACGGTCTTCGTCCACAACTACACCCGGTTCGACGCCGCCCGGCTGATGGCCGAGATGGACCGCTGCGGGATCACCACCTTCTGTGCCCCGCCCACCGTCTGGCGGATGCTCATCCAGGCCGACCTCACCCAGCTGCGCACCCCGCCCCGGGAGGCCGTCGCCGCGGGCGAGCCGCTGAACCCCGAGGTCATCGAGCATGTGCGGCGCGCCTGGGGGGTCACCATCCGGGACGGCTTCGGCCAGACCGAGACGGCCGTCCAGGTGGCCAACACCCCCGGACAGCCGCTCAAGCCGGGTTCGATGGGTCGGCCCACCCCCGGGTTCCGGGTCGTCCTGCTCGATCCGGTCACCGGCCGGCCCGGTGAGGAGGGCGAGATCTGCCTCGACCTCACCGGCGCCGAGGGCCGCCCGGTCGGCCTGATGACCGGCTACGAGGGCGATGAGGAGCGCACCGCCGAGGCCACCGCGGGCGGCTACTACCGCACCGGGGACATCGGCTCGCGCGACGCCGACGGCTACATCACCTACATCGGCCGTGCCGACGACGTCTTCAAGGCGTCCGACTACAAGATCTCCCCGTTCGAGCTGGAGAGCGCGCTGCTGGAGCATGAGGCGGTGGCCGAGGCCGCCGTCGTCCCGGCTCCCGACCCGGTGCGGCTCGCCGTGCCGAAGGCGTACATCGTCCTCGCGGAGGGCTGGGAGCCCGGCCCGGACACGGCGAAGGCGCTGTTCGCGCACTCGCGGGCGGTGCTCGCGCCGTACAAGCGGATCCGCCGACTGGAGTTCGCCGACCTGCCCAAGACGGTTTCCGGGAAGATTCGCCGGATCGAGCTGCGTGAACGCACGGCACAGGGCGGCGGTATCGAGTTTCATGAGGAGATCTGATGACTGACGCTCATATGATGACCCACCCTCACGAACGTGAAGGCGTTCGTGACCGTGCCACCAAGGAGCTGCCATGACCGACCTGACGTCCGACCCACCAAGCCCAGCCGGGCTCTCCTACGCCAGTGGAGTCGGTGACCTCCCGCTGCTCGGCGACACCATCGGCGCCAACCTGGCCCGTACCGTCGAGCTGTACGGCGAGCGCGACGCGCTCGTCGACATCCCCTCCGGCCGCCGCTGGACCTACGCCGAGTTCGGCCGGTCGGTGGAGGAGGTCGCGCTCGGGCTGATGGCCAAGGGGGTCGCCAAGGGCGACCGGGTCGGCATCTGGGCCGTCAACTGCCCCGAATGGGTGCTGTTGCAGTACGCGACCGCCCGCATCGGCGCCATCATGGTCAATATCAACCCCGCATACCGCGTACACGAACTGCGGTATGTGCTCCAGCAGGCGGGCATCTCGGTCCTGGTCGCCTCCACCGAGCACAAGACCAGCGACTACCGCCGGATGGTCGAGCAGGTGCGCTCGGCCTGCTCCGCGCTGCGCGATGTCATCTACATCGGCGACCGGACCTGGGACATGCTGGTGCGCGCGGGAGCCGATGTCGCCCCCGGGCGGCTGGCCGAGCGCGAGGCCCGGATCGGCTGCGACGACGCGGTCAACATCCAGTACACCTCCGGCACCACCGGCTTCCCCAAGGGCGCCACCCTCTCCCACCACAGCATCCTCAACAACGGCTTCTTCGTGGGGGAGACGGTCCGCTACACCGCCCAGGACCGGATCTGTGTGCCGGTGCCCTTCTACCACTGCTTCGGCATGGTGATGGGCAACCTCGCGGCCACCACCCACGGCGCCTGCGTGGTCATCCCCGCCCCCACCTTCGACGCCGTCGCCACCCTCTCCGCCGTCGAACGGGAGCGCTGCACCTCGCTGTACGGCGTCCCCACCATGTTCATCGCCGAGCTGGCCCTGCCGGACTTCGCCACCTTCGACCTCAGCTCGCTGCGCACCGGCATCATGGCCGGATCGCCCTGCCCGGTGGAGGTGATGCGGCGGGTGGTCGACGAGATGCACATGGAGGAGGTGTCCATCTGCTACGGCATGACCGAGACCTCACCGGTCTCCACCCAGACCCGGCCCGATGACGAGCTCGTGCGCCGCACCTCGACGGTCGGCCGGGTGCTGCCGCATGTCGAGGTCAAGATCGTCGATCCGGCGACCGGGGCGACCGTGCCCCACGGCACCCGCGGTGAGCTGTGCACCCGCGGCTACTCGGTGATGCTCGGCTACTGGCAGGAGCCCGAGCGGACCGCCGAGGCGATCGACTCGGCGCGCTGGATGCACACCGGCGACCTCGCGGTGATGGACGGCGAGGGCTACGTCCAGATCGTGGGCCGGATCAAGGACATGATCGTCCGCGGTGGGGAGAACGTCTATCCGCGGGAGATCGAGGAGTTTCTGCACACCCACCCCAAGATCGCGGATGTGCAGGTCGTCGGCGTACCGGACGAGAAGTACGGCGAGGAGATCCTGGCCTGCGTCATCCTGCGCGAGGGCGCCAGGACCCTCACCCGCGACGAGCTCGCCCGCTTCTGCCGGGGCCGCCTCGCCCACTACAAGGTCCCCCGCTATCTGCGGCTCATGGACGCCTTCCCGATGACGGTCAGCGGCAAGGTCCGCAAGGTCGAGCTGCGTGAGACGGCCGCCCGGGAGCTGCTGCCCGAGACCCGGTCCGAGGCCGATCCGGCCAGATCGGAAACGCTTGCCGAGCGGGCCGAGCCCCAGGCCGCGCCCAGCTGATGAGATGCGGGCCCCTCTACCACAGCAGGGGCCCACACCCCGCGCCCCGGCCCTTCAGCCGGTCGCCGTCACTGAACGCCGGTCGGCAGACACGACTTCACCCCGGATCGCGCGCCGCGGCTGAAGTAGGAGACCCGCTGGGAGGCGTCGCCGTGGTCGGAGACATCGGTCCACGGCGTCCGGTCGGCGAGCGCGGTCAGGGCGTCCGCCAACTCCTCGGTGTCGCCGTCCTCGAAGGTGAGCGTCCCGTCCTGCGCGGCGCCGAAGAGGACCGCCCCGGCCAGGCAGTCGGCCTGCAGCTCACGGGCCAGGTCGACCAGTCCCGCGTCCAGCCGGTTCTGGACCGCGTGGCCCCACTCATGGGCGATCACCAGATAGACCCAGGCGTCGCCGCGCGCGTGGCCCCAGCGCATCAGATCCATGTCCCACGCTATGTAGTCGCCGTCCGGGCAGTACACCGCGTTGTCGTCCGGGAGGGGCGCACCGCCGCACACCGGGGTGCCGGGGGTGTCGCCGTCGTAGGCCCCCGCGACCCGGGGCGGCCCGTAGCCGCTGGTGAACAGCTGGGACCAGTGGGTCTGCCAGTAGGTATTGGTGACGGAGACCGCCGCCTGGATGTCCTCCTCCACGCTGCCTCCACCGTCGGGTCCGGCACCGGGGGTCGGCGCGGCGGGCGAGCTGGAGAGCGGTCCGGGCGCGGGCGAGGAGCGGCCCACCGCGGGCGAGGAGCTCTCCACCGCGGGCGAGGGCACATCGCCGCCCCCGCATCCGGTCACCAGGAGAAGGGTCAGGGCGGCGGCGAGAGCGGCGCATGACCTCGGGTACCACGGGACAGCCATCGTTCGGCCTCCGGCCGGTCGAGCGGATGGGGCGGGTGAACGGTGGAGGGCGGCCCCTCAAAGGAAGCGTTCCCCGGTCATGAGCACAAGGGCCGACCGGGTCAGCCGTCCGGCGGGCCCATCCGGATCAGTGCGTCCGCCGGGTCGTTGACGGGCTGTGGGGTGCCGGTGAGGTCCATGATGAACAGCGGCAGATGCAGCGCGTCGGCGCGCGTCCGCGCCTCCCGCGCGTAGCCCGCGAGCGAGAAGCAGACGCTCATCGCCGACTTGTGGAGCCCGTTGAGCCAGAGGCACTCGATGTCCCGCAGCCCGGTGGGGCGGGTGGTCGGATCGACCTGGGCCACCACGCCCGTCCCGTACAGGTCCACCCCGGAGACCGCCCGGTCCTCCGCGGGCCGCAGGCTGTGGAAGCCGAGCCACGTCAGATACTGCGCGGCGGCGGTGACCGCGTCCCGCGCGGTACGGATGGTGACCGGCCGGAAGGCCGGGCGCCGCACCACCGGGCCGCCGGTCCCGGCCGCCGCGCCCGCTCCGGCCGGGGGCGGCGCGGCGGCGACGGGAACGCGCACCACCGCGCCGCAGTCGCAGCCGAGCTCCGGCTGCGGCCAGTGGCCCTGGCGGCCGCAGGACGGGCAGTTCACCGCCACCCAGAGGTTCTCCCAGGTGCGGTGGCCGAACTCCTCCGGGCTGCCGTCGCGGAGCACGGGGAGGGTGACCGGGACGCCGCACGCACAGGGGAAGGCGGGCGGCGTGAACGACTGCTCGCGACGGCACGCGGGACAACGCACCGGCACGTTGTCTGTCATCGGGGCGCTCCGTGGACGGAAGGCGGATGCGGTATCGGTCCATGCTCCCCGAAGCGGGCCGCCGCGGGGAGGGACTTGGGCGTTCTGTCCCCCGTAGCGGGGGCGCCGTGTTAAGGCCTGTCGTCAAAGCGGGCGCCCTGCTCCCGACGCCTGGCACGGCACCCCCGGGCTACCGCTGGGCGGTGCCCCCTGCTCGCGGCCGGACGCACCCTTTGACGACAGACCCTGGGCGGGACGCAGTAGGTTGGCGGCGTGAGATTGAGGGTTGAGTTCACCACCGAACCGTTCGACCTCGACGAGGTGCCGCCGCACGCGGTGGCCGCCCGCGAGACCGTCCAGGCCGCCCCACTGGACGCGGTGGACGTCGGCCCCTTCGGCAATACGGCCGAGGGCGGGACCGAGGCCGTGCTCGAGGCCGTCGACCGGCTGCTGCGCAGCTCCCTCGAAGCCGGTGCCACCCGGATCTCGCTCCAGGTCAGCGTCCTCGGGGAGGCCGAGGCGTGAGCGTACCGGCCGACCACCCCTTCGCCGCCGCGGTGAAGCCGCTCGTCGACGCCATGGGCGGCGAGATGATCGCCCCCGACCGGGCCCGGGGCGACGATGTGGTGCTCTCCTGGGAGGGCCGTCCGGTTGTCGCCGTAAGGCTGCCGCATCTGTCGGACTCGCTCGACCGCATCCTGGCCGACCTCCAGCGCCGCCACGGCCCGCTCGCGGCCCTCGACCGCAAGACCAAGCAGTCCGTGGTCCGCCAGCTCGAGCAGCGCGGCGCGTTCTCCGTGCGCCATGGCGTCGAGACGGTCGCCGGGGCCCTCGGAGTGAGCCGCTTCACCGTCTACAACTACCTCAACCGCGAGAAGGGCGGGGACTGACCGCGCCCCGCTGCGCGCCCCTCCCACGGACCGGCGGCGGGCTCTCGTCACCTGGTTTTTTCAACAAACTGTTGACGTCCGGCGCGGGAGCCTCCTAGCTTGCGAGTGTGACTACCAGTGCACCGCCGGGGCTGGCCCGGTTCAACGCGGTGGACGACCGGGACGCCGCCGCGCTGCTGCGCGAGGTGTGCGCCAGCCGGGCCTGGGGCGCGGCGGTGGCGGCCGGGCGGCCGTACGCCACGGTCGCGGAGCTGCTCGACGCCGCCGACGCGGCCATGGCCGGGCTGACCGCCGCCGACCTGGCCGAGGCGGCGGCCGCGCATCCGCCCATAGGACGGCCGGCCCCGGGTGGCGCCGCCTCGGCGCGGGAGCAGAGCGGGGTACGGGACGCCGAGCGCGCGGAGCTGCTGGAGCTGAACCTCGCGTACCAGGAGCGCCACGGCCATGTGTTCCTGATCTGCGCCACCGGCCGGACCGGCGAGGAGATGCTGGCCGCGCTGCGCGAGCGGATCCACCACGACGCGGACACCGAGCGCGACATCGTCCGCACCGAACTGGGAAAGATCAACCGCATCCGGCTGACCCGGCTGACGGAAACGCTGACGGAAGACCGGGCGGAAACGCTGGCGGAAGACCGGGCGGAATCGCTGACGGGAACCCTGGAGGCCCCGCGGGCCCCGGCGGAAGGAGAGCGGTGATGGCGAGCGGCGCCACCTCGGTGTCCACCCACATCCTGGACACCAGCATCGGCCGCCCCGCCGTGGGCGTGGTCGTCGAGCTGTCCGTCCGCTCGGGACCCGGCGCGGAGTGGACGGCGCACGCCGACTCGCTCACCGACGCCGACGGGCGCTGCGCGGACCTGCCCGCACTCCCCGAGGGCACCACCCACGCACGGCTGCGCTTCGAGACCGGGCCGTATCTGACCCACGCCTTCTTCCCGGAGGTCGCGGTCGCCTTCGCCGTCGAGCCGGGTGAGCACTACCACGTACCGCTGCTGCTCACCCCGTTCGGCTACTCCGTCTACCGAGGGAGCTAGCACCGATGCCCACGCTCGGCCCGAACCAGTACGGCAAAGCCGAAACCCGCGTCGTCCGGGTGGTGCGCGACGGTGCCGTGCACCACCTCAAGGACCTCAATGTCTCGGTGGCGCTCTCCGGAGAGATGGACGCGGTCCACCTCTCCGGCAGCAACGCCAACGTTCTGCCGACCGACACCACCAAGAACACCGTGTACGCCTTCGCCAAGGAGCACGGCATCGACACGGCCGAGGAGTTCGGCATCCGGCTGGCCCGCCACTTCGTCACCGGTCAGGAGCCCATCCACCGCGCCCGCATACGCGTCGAGGAGTACGCCTGGGAGCGGATCGGGACGGCCGGGGGCGCCGAGCACTCCTTCGTCCGCCGCGGCCAGGAGGTCCGTACCGCCCAGATCACCTTCGACGGCGAGCGCTGGGAGGTGATCTCCGGGCTCACCGGACTCACCGTCCTGAACACCACGGACTCCGAGTTCTGGGGCTATGTGAAGGACCGGTACACCACGCTCCCGGAGGCGCGCGACCGGATCCTCGCCACCGATGTGCACGCCCGCTGGCGCTATGGCTGGAGCGAGGACACCCGGCCGATGCCGGACTGGGACCACGGCCACGCCGAGGCGCGCGGCCATCTGCTGAGCGCGTTCGCCGAGACCTACTCGCTCTCGCTCCAGCAGACGCTCTATCAGATGGGCGCGCGGGTGATCGAGCGCCGCCCGGATATCGACGAGATACGCCTCTCGCTGCCCAACAAGCATCACTTCCTGGTCGATCTGGAACCCTTCGGCCTCACCAACGACAACGAGGTCTACGTCGCCGCCGACCGGCCGTACGGGCTCATCGAGGCCACCGTGCTGCGGGACGGCGCCGAGCCCCGGATCCCCACCGACTGACCGATCCGGCACATCCCCACACCCATCCCCACCCATCCCCACCGACCGATACGACGGGAGGGCCACGCCCCGTGAACCGCATCGTCATCGAGAACTGCGCCGTCGCCACCGTGGACGCCCACGACACCGAGTACGCCTCCGGCCATGTCGTCGTGGCGGGCAACCGCGTCGAGTCGGTCGGCGAGGGACGCGCGCCCGAGGGTCTTGAGGGCGTCGTCCGCCGGGTCGACGGCACGGGGCATCTGGTCACCCCGGGCCTGGTCAACACCCACCACCACTTCTACCAGTGGCTCACCCGCGGCCTGGCCCAGGACAGCAACCTCTTCGACTGGCTGGTCGCGCTCTACCCCGTCTGGGCGCGGCTCGACGAGCCGATGGTCCGCGCGGCGGCCCGCGGCTCGCTCGCGATGATGGTGCGCGGCGGGGTCACCACCGCCATGGACCACCACTACGTCTTTCCGCGCGGCAGCGGCGATCTGCTGGGCGCCGAGATCCGCGCGGCACGCGAGCTGGGGGTGCGGTTCACCGCCGCCCGCGGCTCCATGGACCTCGGCACCTCCGACGGCGGGCTGCCGCCGGACTTCGCCGTGGAGTCCACGGCGGACGCGCTGGCCGCCACCGAGGCGGCCATCGACGCCCACCACGACCCGGCGTTCGACGCCATGCTGCGGATCGCGGTCGCGCCCTGCTCGCCCTTCTCCGTCTCCACCGAACTGCTCCGCGAGTCCGCGGCGCTGGCCCGCCGCAAGGGCGTACGGCTGCACACCCACGGCTCGGAGACGGTGGAGGAGGAGAAGTTCTGCCATGAGCGGTTCGGGATGGGGCCGACCGACTACTTCGAATCCACCGGCTGGCTGGGCGAGGACGTGTGGATGGCCCACTGCGTCCATATGAGCGACACCGACATCCGGGCGTTCGCCCGGACCGGCACCGGAGTGGCCCACTGCCCCTCGTCCAACGCCCGGCTCGCCGCCGGGATCGCCCGTGTCCCCGATCTGCTCGCCGCGGGCGTACCGGTGGGCCTCGGCGTGGACGGCACCGCCTCCAACGAATCCGGTGAGCTCCACGCCGAACTGCGCAACGCGCTGCTGATCAACCGGCTGGGCGGCCACCGCGAGAAGGCGCTGAACGTCCGCCAGGCGCTGCGCCTCGGCACCCACGGCGGGGCGCGGGTGCTCGGCCGCCAGGAGGAGATCGGCTCGCTGGAGCCGGGCAAACTGGCCGACCTGGTGCTGTGGAAGCTGGACGGCCTCGGCCACTCGTCCATCGCCGACCCGGTCGCGGCCCTCGTCCTCGGCGCCCCGGCCCCGGTGACCCTGTCCCTGGTGAACGGCGTCCCGGTGGTCGAGTCTGGCCGGCTGCTCACCGTGGACGAGGACCAGATCGCCCGGGAGGCGCGCACCGAGGCGCGGCGCCTGGCCCGTATCGCGGAAGACGACTGAGCGTTCGCGCCCCGTTGACGTCCGATCGTGGAGTGCGATCGCGGAGTGCGTCAGTCCAGCAGTTCGTACGCGGGCAGCGTCAGGAACTCGGTGTAGTTCTCGTCCAGCGCGACCTTCAGCAGCAGATCGTGCGCCTGGCTCCACCTGCCCGCGGCGAAGGCCACCTCACCGACCTCCTCGCGGATCGCCGTCAGCTCCTCGGCGGCGACCTTACGGACGCGATCGGCGGTGGCCTTCTCGCCGTTCTCGAAGACGATCCCCGCGTTGACCCACTGCCAGATCTGGGAGCGGGAGATCTCGGCGGTGGCCGCGTCCTCCATCAGATTGAAGATCGCGACGGCGCCCAGGCCGCGCAGCCACGCCTCGATATAGCGGATGCCGACCTGGACGGCGTTGCGCAGCCCCTGGTGGGTGGGGGTGGCGTCGAGCGAGGCGATGTCGATCAGCTCGGCCGCGGTGACGTGGACGTCCTCGCGCAGCCGGTCCTTCTGGTGCGGCCGGTCGCCGAGGACCGCGTCGAAGGAGGCGCGGGCCACCGGGACCAGATCGGGGTGGGCCACCCAGGAGCCGTCGAAGCCGTCGCCGGCCTCACGGTCCTTGTCGGCCTTGACCTTGTCGAACGCGACGGCGTTGACCTCGGGGTCGCGGCGCGAGGGGATGAAGGCCGCCATGCCGCCGATCGCGTGCGCGCCGCGCTTGTGGCAGGTGCGGACGAGCAGTTCGGTGTAGGCGCGCATGAACGGGGCGGTCATCGTGACCGCGTTGCGGTCCGGCAGGACGAAACCGGGGCCGCCGTCGCGGAAGTTCTTGACGATCGAGAAGAGGTAGTCCCAGCGGCCCGCGTTGAGCCCGGAGGCGTGGTCGCGGAGCTCGTAGAGGATCTCGTCCATCTCGTACGCCGCCGTGATCGTCTCGATCAGAACGGTGGCGCGGATCGTCCCTTGCGGAATGCCCAGGTGGTCCTGCGCGAAGATGAAGACGTCGTTCCAGAGCCGGGCCTCGAGGTGCGACTCGGTCTTGGAGAGGTAGAAGTACGGCCCCTGGCCCCGGGCGAGCAGCCGGCGGGCGTTGTGGAAGAAGTACAGCCCGAAGTCCACCAGGGCGCCGGGAACCGGGCGGCCGTCGGCGGCCCGCAGATGGCGCTCGTCGAGGTGCCAGCCGCGGGGCCGGGTGACGACGGTGGCCAGTGTGTCGTCGGGCCGCAGAGCGTAGCTCTTGCCCTCGGGGGAGGTGAAGTCGATCCGGCGCTCATAGGCGTCGATCAGGTTCAGCTGGCCGCCGATCACATTGGCCCAGGTCGGGGCGGAGGCGTCCTCGAAGTCGGCGAGCCAGACCTTGGCGCCCGAGTTGAGGGCGTTGATGGTCATCTTGCGGTCGGTGGGGCCGGTGATCTCCACCCGGCGGTCTTCGAGCGCGGGCGGGGCCGGGGCGACGCGCCAGTCCGGGTCGTCCCGGATGTGGGCGGTCTCCGGGAGGAAGTCCAGGGTGCTGGTGCGGGCGATCTCGGCACGGCGCTCCGCGCGGCGCGCGAGCAGCTCGTCCCGGCGCGGGGTGAAGCGGTGGTGGAGCTCGGCCAGGAAGGCCAGGGCCGGGTCGGTCAGCACCTCTCCCTGACGCTCCAGCGGCTTGGCGTCGACGATGGCCAGCGGGGACGGCGCTGGTGCGGACATGGGCTGTCACTCCTCGGGCGAGTCTGGGCTGGACGCTCGCAGCGCCTCTGCTTTGTGGATAGTAATTTCCTCATGGTGGAAGTTCAATGTTCTGTTGAACCGCTGTCTTGTCTGTCGGCGCCCCTCACTCCAGCAGCGTCAAGTCCTCGGGGGTGTCGATGTCGTCCGTACGGGCGATATTCGAGCAGTCGACGAGCGTGATCGCGGACTGATGCGCCCGCAGATAGGCGCGTGCCCCCCGGTCGCCCACCGCACTCGCCGTGATATCCGCCCACCGGTCCGCGCCGAACAGCACCGGATGCCCCCGCTCCCCGCCGTACGCGGCGGCCGCCAGGGTGGACGGCGAGCGGTACGCGGCCGCCACCCGCGCCACGGCCTCGGCGCCGATCCCGGGCTGGTCCACCAGTGCGACCAGCGCCGCCTTCGCGCCCGTACCGGCCAGTGAGGCGAGCCCGGCCCGCAGCGAGGAGCCCATGCCCTGCTCCCAGTCGGGGTTGTCCACCACGACGTACCCGTCCAGCCGGGCCCGCGCCCGTACGGTCCCGGCCGCGGCGCCCAGCACGATGTGCACCGGGGCGCAGCCGCCCTCCCGCAGCGCGTGCGCGGCGTGCTCCACCAGCGGCCGCCCCCGATGCGTCAAAAGTGCCTTCGGGCGCCCGCCCAGCCGCCGGCCGCCCCCGGCCGCCAGTACGATCCCGGCGACCTGCGCGGAGTCCTCCGTTGTGCGATCCATGGGCCCTGCTTACCGCACATCGGGGCGGCACGGGGGCTTCATCCCAGCCGGTCTGATTTTCGCTCTCCGTATAGCGCGTCGTGCACTGAGTGGCGTTAACTGATCCGCGGCCCCTTGTGTCCGAATCCACGCGAGGTGGAGGGTTGGGGCGGTCATGCGGAGAGGGGGCAGGCTCGTGCGAGAGGGCGCGAGGGGGAGAAGGGCAGTGTTGGCCAACGAAGGCGCGAGGCTCTGGGGTGAACCCGGCGCCTTGTCAGTGGAGGGCGCCGCAGTCGTGGAAGTCAGGCGAGAGGCGGGCACCGAGGACGATCCGAGGGCGGCCGAGCTGCGCCGTGCCGTGGCCCGGCTCAGGCGCGATCTGGCCGCTCACCCGGCGGAATTACCCGACCGGGCGATCGCGGACGACGAGTTGGCCGCACTGGACGCCATGGCCCGCACCGGCGCCCCGGAGCTGCACCGGCTGCGCCGCTCGCTGCTCCTCATCGCGGGCGCCCTGGGTTCGGTCAGCGCCCTGGGCCCCGCCCTGACGGGCGTCCGCGCGGCGATCGACCAGTTCGGCAGCGTGCCCCGGACGGGCATAGGGAGAGACTGAGCGGCCGGACAACGGGCACCGGGCACCGGGCACGGCTGACCCGGTCGGCCCGGCCCTGTCCGCGGCGGGCGGTCGTCCGGGGGGTCTCGCGCGCACCGGCCGTCAGGTGGTCCGGCTCGCGCCGGGTGGTGGCCGGGGGGACCCACTCGCGCCGGGCGGTGGCCCTACCGACCCTGCTCGTGCCGGGTGGTGGCCGGGCGTTCTCACCCGGTGCCCGGCGTCGCCCAGCGGTTTCGCCCGCGCTGGTCAGGTGACGCCTGCGGCGGGCTGCTCCCCTCCCCGCCCCTTCCCGAAACTGGGGCTCCGCCCCAGACCCCGGTTCGGGGCTCTGTCTCAGGCTGCGGGTCGGGGTTCTGTGCCGGGCTGCGGTTCGGGGTTCTGTGCCGGGCTGCGGGTCGGGGCTCTGTCCCGGACCTCGGTTCGGGGCTCTGTCTCAGGCTCCGGTTCGGGGTTCTGTGCCGGGCTGCGGGTCGGGGCTCCGCCCCAGGCCCCGGTTCGGGGCTCTGCCCCAGGCTCCGGGCCGGGGCTCTATCCCTGGCCCCGGATCGGGGCTCTGTCTCAGGCTCCGGGTCGGGGTTCTGTGCCGGGCTGCGGTTCGGGGCTCCGCCCCAGGCCCCGGTTCGGGGCTCTGCCCCAGGCTCCGGGCCGGGGCTCTATCCCTGGCCCCGGATCGGGGTTCCGCCCCAGGCCTCGGTTCGGGGCTCCGCCCCGGGCCCCGGGGTTCAGGGGCGGAGCCCCTGCCACGCGGCGGAGCCGCGAATGGATGCTGCGGGGAGGGGCGGGGAGGGGAGCGCACCGATATGCGGCTCCGCCGCGTGGCCCGCCGGGCAACCCGTGGCGGTGCGCCCGCCGTTCCCCTCCGCCGTCAGGCGGACCCCGTGCTGGCCAGCGCGCCCGACAGCTCCACCGCGACCTCCTTGAGGATCGGCACGATCCGTTCCGTGGCCTCGTCGGTCACCCGGCCCGCCGGGCCCGAGATGGAGATGGCCGCCGGGGCGGGGGAGTCGGGCACCGGGACGGCGAGGCAGCGCACGCCCACCTCCTGCTCGTTGTCGTCCACCGCGTAGCCCCGCTCGTGGACCTGTCGCAGCGCCTCGAGGAACCCGTCCGGCGAGGTGATCGTCTTCTCGGTGGCCGCGGGCATGCCGGTGCGGGCCAGCAGGGCGCGCACCTCCTCGGGGGGCGTGTCCGCCAGCAGCGCCTTGCCGACGCCCGTGGTGTGCGGCAGCACCCGCCGCCCGACCTCGGTGAACATCCGCATCGAGTGGCGCGAGGGCACCTGCGCGACGTACACCACCTCATCGCCGTCCAGCAGCGCCATGTTCGCGGTCTCGCCGGTCTCCTCCACCAGCCGCGCCAGATACGGCCGCGCCCAGGTGCCCAGCAGCCGGGCCGAGCTCTCGCCTAGCCGGATCAGCCGGGGCCCGAGGGCGTACCGGCGGTTGGGCTGCTGGCGGACGTAGCCGCAGGCCACCAGCGTGCGCATCAAGCGGTGGATGGTGGGCAGCGGCAGCCCGCTGCTGGTGGACAGCTCGCTCAGTCCGACCTCGCCCCCGGCGTCGGCCATCCGCTCCAGCAGATCGAAGGCGCGCTCCAGGGACTGGACACCGCCGGTGGTGGCGGTGGTCTTGGGGTCGGCGGACGGCACGTCGGCGATTTCCTTTCACAGTGGGCGGCGCCGGCCTCGCACACGCGTCGGACGCCGCGGCCGACCGGCCACGGGAAGCCTACCCGTCCGCGGCGACCTCCCGTAGCCGCTTGTCAACGATCTCTGTCCGATCCATTGACGAGGATGGCCACCCTGACTAATTTCTGCATCCCGAAAAGGTGATTCCATCTTATGGAAACAGAGAGTCGTCGCGGGAGTGCTATGCGCATCCTTGTGCTGAATCCGAACACCACAGCCGCCATGACCGCCGGCATCCGGGACCTCGCCGAGGCCGTCGCGAGCCCCGGCACCAGCATCGTGGCCACCGAGCCGCTGTGGGGTCCCGAATCGATCGAGGGCCACTTCGAGGGGTATCTGAGCGCCGCCGCCGTACTGGACCGGCTGACGACCTTCGACGAACCCTTCGACGCGCTGGTCATGGCCGGGTTCGGCGAGCCGGGGCGGGAGGGGGCGCAGGAACTGCTCGACGTCCCGGTCCTCGACATCGCCGAGTCCGCCGCCCAGATGGCCATGATGCTCGGCCATTCCTACGGCGTCGTCACCACCCTCGACCGGGCGGTGCCACAGATCCGGGACCGGCTGCTCACGGCGGGCCTGCTGGCACGCTGCGCGGGTGTGCGCGGCACCGGTCTGGGCGTACTGGAGCTGGAGGCGGACCGGGAGCGGACCGTCGAGGTCATCGTGGCGACCGCGCGGGAGGCGGTGGAGCGGGACGGCGCCGAGGTGATCTGCCTGGGCTGTGGGGGCATGGCCGGGCTGCGGGAGCGGGTCTCGAAGGCGCTGGGTGGTCTGCCCGTCGTCGACGGGGTCGCCGCCGCCGTGAAGTTCGCCGAGGCGCTCGTCGGGCTCGGCCTCTCCACCAGCAAGGCGCGGGCCTTCGCCCCGCCCCGGCCCAAGACCATCACCGGCTGGCCCCTGAGCGGCCGTCGGCCCGGCATCCGGTGAATCGGCGGCTTCAAGGGCACCAACCTCAAGGGCACCAACCTCAAGGGCACCAACCTCAAGGGCACCAACTTCAAGGGCAGTAACGGCACGACCGCACCACCCCCTCGGAGGGCACCATGACAGCACCCCGTTCGCCCGACCCCCGGCTGTACAACGAGGACCTCGCGCCCGCGAAGGAGCGCACCTGGGGGACGTACAGCATCTTCGCCCTGTGGATGTCGGACACCCACGCGATCAGCAACTACGCCTTCGCGGCGAGCCTGTTCGTGCTCGGGCTGCCCACCTGGGAGGTGTTCCTCTCGCTGCTCGCCGGCATCACCATCGTCCACTGGCTCATGAACCGCATGGGCCACGCGGGCCACCGCACCGGAGTGCCCTTCCCGGTCCTGGCGCGGGCCAGCTGGGGGGTGTACGGCGCCAATATCCCGGCGCTGATCCGGGCCGTGATGGCGGTCGCCTGGTACGGCATCCAGACCTGGCTGGCCTCCGAGGCGCTCATCCTGCTCGGCGTCCAGCTCGCGCCGGGGCTCGCGGCGTACGACCACAACTCCATCCTGGGCCTGTCGACCCTGGGCTGGATCGCGTTCCTGGTGATGTGGCTGCTCCAAGCGGTGCTGCTGACCCGGGGCATGGAGTTCATCCGCAAGGTGCAGGACTTCGCCACCGGCCCGGTGGTCTGGCTGGTCATGCTCGTGCTCGCGGTATGGCTGGTGGTCAAGGCGGGCGGCGACATCTCGCTCACCCGCAGCCTGACCGGGCTCAGCGGTGGCGAACAGCTGCACCAGAGCGTGATCGCGGTCAGTCTGACCGTGGCCACCTTCCTCACCCTGGTGCTCAACTACGCCGACTTCGCCCGCTTCACCCCGGATCACCGCTCGTACCGGCGCGGCAATCTGCTGGGGCTGCCGGTGAACTTCACCGCCTTCGCCGTCGTCTCCGTGCTGATGACGGCGGGCACGATCTCGGTCTTCGGCACCGCGATCGCCGATCCGGTCCATGTCATCGCGCGGATCGACAACCCGGTGGTCACGGTGGTCGGCGCGCTGTCCTTCATGATCGCCACGATCGGGATCAACGTCGTGGCGAACTTCGTCTCACCGGCGTACGACTTCGCCAACCTCGCCCCCAGGCACCTGGACTTCCGGCGCGGCGGCATGGTCACGGCGGTGCTCGCGATCGTCGTGATGCCGTGGAAGCTGTACTCCAGCCCGGTCGTCATCCAGTACTTCCTGGGCGGCCTCGGCGCCTTCCTCGGCCCGCTCGTCGCGATCCTGCTGGTCGACTACTACCTGGTGCGGCGCGGCCGGATCGACGTCGACGCCCTGTTCAGCGCGGACGAGGCGGGCGCGTACTACTACCGCCGGGGCTTCAACCCCGAGGCCGCCATCGCCTTCGTGCCCGCGGCCGCGGTCTCCGCGGTGCTCGCGCTGGTCAAGTTCTTCGCGGACGTCGCCCCGTTCTCCTGGTGCTTCGGACTGGTCATCGCCGGGGGTATCTACGGTCTGCGGTCCGCGAAGGCCAGGGTCGGCGGCGCGATGGCCCAGGCGCTGATCACATCGCAGGTCACCTCGCACGTCGCGACGGGTGGGGTCTTGACCCGCCCGGCGGCGGAGTAAAGACTTGCCGCATTCAGTGGAAGGATTATTCCGCATGACGAAAGGCTGGTGACGGTGTTCGACCTGGATCCGGAAGCGCGTTCGGAGCCCGAGCCGGAGCTGATGCTGCGCTCGCGCCGCGTCATGACCCCGGACGGCCCGCGCGCGGCGTCCGTCGCCGTGTCCGTCGCCGAGGGGAGGATCACCGCCGTCCTGCCGTACGACACCGCCGTACCGCCCGGGGCGCGACTCGAAGACCTCGGGGACGACGTTCTGCTCCCCGGCCTCGTCGACACCCACGTCCATGTCAACGACCCCGGCCGCACCGCATGGGAGGGGTTCGGCTCCGCCACCCGCGCGGCCGCGGCCGGCGGCGTCACCACCCTCGTCGACATGCCGCTCAACAGCGTCCCGCCGACCACCACCGTCCCGGCCCTGGAGGTCAAACGGGCCGTGGCCCGGCGGTCCGCCCATGTCGACATCGGGTTCTGGGGCGGCGCCGTGCCCGGGAACGCGCGGGAGCTGCGGCCGCTGCACGACGCGGGCGCCCTCGGCTTCAAGGCGTTTCTGCTCCCCTCCGGCGTGGACGAATTCCCGCCACTCGCCCCCGACCAGCTCCGGACCGCCCTCCGGGAGATCGCGGGCTTCGGCGGACTGCTCATCGTCCACGCCGAGGACGCCCGCCTCATCGACGGCGCCCCGCCGCCCACCGGCCCGCGCTACGCCGACTTCCTCGCCTCCCGTCCGCGCGCCGCCGAGAACGAGGCCATCGCGGGCCTCATCGCCCTGGCCCGCGAGCTGGACGCCCGCGTCCACGTTCTGCATCTGTCGTCCGCCGACGCGCTGCCGCTGATCGCCGATGCCCGCCGTAAGGGCGTCCGGGTCACCGTGGAGACCTGCCCGCACTTCCTGACCCTCACCGCCGAGGAAGTCCCCGACGGCGCCACGGAGTTCAAATGCTGTCCGCCCATCAGGGAGGCCGCCAACCAGGACGTGCTGTGGGCGGGGCTGGCGGCCGGGGAGATCGACTGCGTCGTCTCCGACCACTCGCCCTGCACGGCCGACCTCAAGGTCGGCGACTTCGGGCAGGCGTGGGGCGGTATCTCCTCGCTCCAGCTCGGGCTCCCCGCCGTCTGGACGGCGGCCCGGCGGCGCGGCCACACCCTCCACGACGTGGCCCGCTGGATGTCCACCGGCCCCGCCGCGCTCGTCGGTCTCGACCGTAAGGGCGCCATCGAACCCGGGCGCGACGCCGACTTCGCCGTCCTCGCCCCCGACGAGACCTTCACCGTCGACGCCGCCGCCCTCCACCACCGCAACCAGGTCACCGCCTACGCGGGCAGAACGCTGTACGGCGTCGTACGGTCCACCTGGCTGCGCGGCCGGAAGATCGCCGACCACGGCACGCCGACCGAACCCACCGGCCGACTCCTGGAAAGGCAGGCCCGCGCATGACCGCGCCGATCCCCCGCTTCACCGGCGACGCCGCCCCTTACGGCGGCGGCGACCCGTACGCCGACTACCGGACCGCCGACCTCCCCTTCACCCATCTCGTGGACCTGGCCGACCGGCGGCTCGGCGGAAGCGTGATCGCGGCCAACGACGAGTTCTTCGCCGAACGCGAGAATCTGCTGAAGCCCGAGACCCCGCGTTTCGACCCCGAGTCCTTCGGCCACAAGGGCAAGGTCATGGACGGCTGGGAGACCCGGCGGCGGCGCGGGGCCTCGGCCGACACCCCGCATCCGGCCGAGGACGACCACGACTGGGCCCTGATCCGCCTCGGCGCGCCCGGGGCCGTCCACGGCATCGTCGTCGACACCGCCCACTTCCGCGGCAACTACCCGCGCGCGGTGAGCGTCGAGGCCACGGCGGTGGACGGCACCCCGTCCCCCGAGGATCTCCTCGCCGACGACGTCGTATGGACCGAACTCGTCCCCCGTACGGCGATCGGCGGCCACGCCGCCAACGGCTTCCCGGTCTCCGTCCGCCGCCGCTTCACCCACCTGCGCCTCAAGCAGCACCCCGACGGTGGCATCGCCCGCCTCCGCGTCCACGGCGAGGCCGCCCCCGACCCGGCCTGGCTCACCGCCCTCGGCACCTTCGACCTGGTGGCGCTGGAGCACGGCGGCGCGGCCGAGGACGCCTCCGACCGCTTCTACTCCCCGCCCGCCAACTCCATCGGGCCGGGCCGCTCCCGCCGGATGGACGAGGGCTGGGAGACCCGGCGGCGCCGCGACACGGACCACGACTGGGTCCGCTACCGCCTCGCCGCCCAGGGGATCATCCGCGCCGTGGAGATCGACACCGGCTGCTACAAGGGCAACGCACCGGGCTGGGCGGCGCTCTACGGCCTCGACGCGACAACCGGCGCGGACCCGGCCGACCATACGGCCCCGGCCTGGACCGAACTCCTGCCCCGCACCCGCCTCCAGCCCGATACGGTCCACCGCTTCCTCCTGGACGCGGCCCCGCCGGTGACCCACGTCCGGATCGATATCTACCCGGACGGGGGCGTGGCCCGGCTACGGCTGCACGGCTCGCCGACCGAGGAGGGCGCGCGGCGGCTGGCCGCACGCCATGCGGAGCTGGGCGGTGGCTAGCCCTTGGCCCTCATTCCCGGCATCCGCCGCTACAGGTACCGGACCCGGATGCCGGGACCGAGATCGCGCGTACCGGTGACGACCTGCCCCCTCCCCACCTCGACGGTGAGGCGGGGCCGGGCCGGGCGGCCCGCCAGCGAGGACAGGTCCAGTGGACCGGGCACCGGGCCCTCGCACATGCCGAAGAACACCCTGCTGAGTGAGGGGAGCGCGTTGAGGGGGCTGAGGTCGGCGGGGAGGTCACAGAGGTAGAAGCCGAGATCCTTCGCCCGGAGACCGGCGGCGGGGAACGACCGAAGCTGCTCGCGCAGATCGAATCCGGCAAGCCGCAGCTGTCCGACGCCGAGGAGTGGGGCGGAATCCATGAGACCGCGTATTTCCCCCGAGCCGTCGAGCGACAGATAGTCGAGCGGCCGGAGGCGATCGAGGAATCCCAGCTCGGGATCGGCCGGGAGTTCTCCGAGTGACAGTCTGGTCAGCGACCGTGGCAGCGGGAGCTGGTCCAGCGGAGACAGGGGTGACCAGTAGTTGAGCTGCAGGTACCGCAGGCGGGTGAATTCCTCCAGCACCTCGGCACCCCTCAATGGCCCGCTTCCGTTGACCGAGAGGTTCGTCAGCTCCGCGCGGTCGGCCAGCGGGCCGAGATCGGCCCCGTCCATCAGCCGATTGATCGACAGGTGAGAAAGCGGGGGCAGCTCCTTGAGAGTGGCGAGCCCCGAAGTGAAGGGGTAGTTGATCCCCACCTTCCGAGCCGACCGCAGCCGCGTGGCCGCGGTCCACTGGCTGGGATGGGAGAGGCCGAGGTGGATGTCCGCCAGCCGAAGCCGTACCAGCACCCGCCGGGCATAGTCATCGGGGTCGAAGTACTTCCACATGTTGGCGAGCTCCTGCTGCACATCGCCGCGCCCGTCCTCCGCGTACCCGGTCAGCAGATCCAGCGCCGCCTCGCCGCCGATGAGAGCCGCGGTGCGCACCGCCGCGCGGGCGGCGGTCTGCGTGAGGTCGCCCAGCGAACGCGGCAGCCTGCCGAGCACCGGCTCACCCACGGCCGCCAGGGAGGTCGCGTCGCTTCCGCGCCGGGGCGGCACCAGCACGCCCAGGTTGTGGTCCAGCCGTCCGGCGAGCCCGGTGGGCACCGACTCCATGGTCTCCAGGCAGGAGGCGGCCAACAGCCGCAGCGCACGCGCATGACGGCGCTCGGCCTCCGCGCGGTCGAGGATGCCGGTGACCAGTTCCTCGCGCTGGCCGCGGTTGGCGTGGCCCGCGGCCATGATGATGGTCTCCCGCCAGGTGTCCAGATGGGCCCGCTCGATCAGATTGCCGACGCGGTCCTCGACCGCCGCCTCCTCGGCCGCCAGATACTCCTGGAAGCTGCGGTGCAGGAAGTCGACGCGGTCGTCGGCCGGGGCGCGCAGCACTCCGGAACGGTTCACCAGATGGTCCAGAACCGGTCCGCCCTCGACCTCCAGATGGCGCATCGACCGCAGCTTGGCCGTGACGTGGTCGAGCGCCCGCTCCCGGGCGATCTCGCTGCGGTTGTTGTCCGACAGCCGCCACGCGAGATCGCGCAGCAGGCACAGCTTGTCGGTGAGGCTCAGCGTGACGTCCATGGCGCTGGGCACCCCGCGCTCCGCGTCGCGGCGCTGCACCAGCAGCTCCAGCGCGATGCGGTACAGCTCCATGCGGTTGCGCGGCAGCCGGCTGCGCCGCCCCAGGTGCAGCGCGCACAGCAGGGCGGCCAGGAGCGGGTTGGCGGCGAGTGCGCGCAGATGGGGCCGGTCCTGGAGGCTGGTCACCAGCGCCCGCTCGTAGTGCGGCAGTTCCTCGGGCGCGCAGGGTGCCTCGCCGGAGTGCAGCTGTACGGCCTGGTGCCACTGGCGTACGAAGGCGCGCAGGTCGGCGGGGGTCATCCGGTCCAGGCCCACCGGGGCGAAGCCCTCCGACCTGAGCCAGTCGCCGTGCGCGGCCGTCGGCCGGGTCGTCACCACTGAGCGGGTGTCCGGGTAGGCGGTGAGCAGGAGCCGTAGCCAGTCGCGGACCTTGCGCCGTTCGCTCGCGACGAGCTCGTCCAGCCCGTCCACCAGGAGCAGCACCCGGCCCGCCTGGAACTGGCGGTCCGCCCAGGCGGCGGGCATATGGCCGGTCAGCGGCCCGGCGGTGACGTCCAGCAACTGCTCCAGGCGCGGCAGCTCGCGGTTGGCGTAGTGACGGAGCTTGACCAGGACGGGGACCAGGCCGTTCCAGTCGGCGAGATCACCGCCGAACGCGCCCCGCGCGGCGGTGACGGCCAGCCAGTTGAGCAGCGTCGTCTTGCCGGAGCCCGCCTCCCCGCGCAACAGGACGCGCGGCGACTGCCGCAGCGCCGCCTCGACCCGTACGCTCGCCGACGACTCCTGCTCGGCCCGGTCCCAGTCGCCGATGCCCGTCCGTATCCGGTCGGCGGACCCGTCGGCCGTCCGCCGTGCCGCCCGGCCGCCCCCGTCCGTGCTGACCCGCAGACTGATGTAGGCGACGGACAACTTGGTGCGCGGGGCCTGACCGGCCGTGAAGCTGAACAGTTCCACCTCGTCCAGGGTGCGGCTGAGGAACTCCAGGTACTCCCTGCGGAAGGCGGCGTCCTGATCCGCCCCCTGCGGCGCGTACAGCGATCTGACCGGGAGCCGCTCCAGCACCCGGCTCAGCTCGGGGCCGAGTTCGCCGACCCGCCCCAGCAGTTCGGCGATCCCGCGCTCGGTGAAGACCGGGAGCCGCTGCAGGATCCGTACATAGCAGTCGCAGCACTCGGCCAGCAGCAGCTCGTAGAAGTGCGTGGCCGCCTCGCCCAGCCCGGCGGGCGGGGGAGCGGAGGACCGCACCCGGCGGGCCAGCTCGGCGGGGTTGGCGTCGGACCCGAGGATCGCCTCGTCGGACAGGTCCGCGCGGGCGAAGGCCGCCGTCACGGCGTCGAGCGCCGCCTGCCGCCCGCCCTCCTCCAGATCGCGGAACTCATGTCCGCACATGGGCTCAAGCCGCGCCGCCACCGCGTCCGCGATCTGCTCGAACTGCCGCTCCACGCCCCGCTGCGCCCGCAGCCCCGGCACCCGCCGCCGGACCAGGGCGGACATCTCCATCCGGCTCTCCTGCTCGCGTCGGCGCGGTTCGAGCCATAACCGCACGACGCGGGTGGCGACCGTCCGCCCGAGATTGATGGCGGCTGCCTCAGCGCTCACTCCGCACATCCCTTTCCGGGTCCTGTCTGCCTGTGAGACCCATGGGGTAGTTCTCCCGGATCAGCAGGCTCAGGTGTTCCCGAGCGCTGCCGAGTTGGGCCGCCGTAGCGGCTGCCTCCTGAATCAGGTACTCCAGTCGTTCAGAACGAAGTCCCTCCCGGAGAGCTTCGTTGACTTCTTCTCGATTGGCCAGCATCCAGGAGGTCCGGGCGTCCACAGCCAGGCGTCCCGTTGGCATTGTCCGAGACGGAGAGGGGGTGCGGGTCCGGCGGCCTCGCGTGGAGCTGTGCTGCCCGGCGCCGGGCCGACGCCGCCCACGCCGATGAGTTTCACGGTCACAAGAGGTCGATACGGGTGACAGCCGACAAGCAGAGGGAGGCCCACGATGGGCAAAGTGTTCACTCACATGACGATGTCGCTGGATGGGTTCGTCGCGGATCCGAATGACCAGGTCGGGGAATTGTTCGAGTGGTACGAAGCGGGGGAGGTGACCGTGCCGAACCCGAATGAGACCGTTTCGTTCCAGGTCGACGACGCCAGTGCGGAGGCGCTACGAGAGTTGACCGGCAACTGCGGTGCACTCGTCGCCGGCCGGCGCCTGTTCGACATCGCTCGTGGTTGGGGTGACAAACACCCGGCAGGCGCCCCCGTCGTCGTGGTCACTCATCGCGAGCCCGAGGACGCCGCCACGAAGTGGCCCACAACGACGTTCGTCGATGGAGTTGAGGCCGCGATCACCCGGGCCGGACAAATCGCCGGCGATCAGGACGTCACTATCGCGAGCACGACGATCACCCAGCAGGCACTCGACCTCGGTCTGGTGGACGAGGTATGTGTCAGCCTCGTGCCGGTGCTGTTCGGCGAGGGGATCCCCTACTTCACGAAGCTGGACCGGGGCCACCAACTCCTCGACGACCCGATCGTCATCCAGGGGCGCCGTGCCCTTCACCTGCGGTACCCGGTCCGACGTTAGCCTCGCGCTGTCGCGAGGTGGGCTGTCCGAACAAGATGGCGGGTCCCTCGGGGGTGTTCGGCTTGTGGACGACGATGGCCGCCACGACGCCGATGGCCGGCCCGGCGCGCGTCCCGCTTCGGCGTGCTGCGGGCGATCAATGCGCAGTAAACCGACGAACAGGCGCAGCAATTCATCGACGTACTCGACACGGACGGCGACGGCACGATGTCGTTCGAGGAGTTCTGGGCCCCGATGCAGGGCATCGCGGACTGACCACGGGCGTTCCGGCCACCCCGCGCGGCGCCGGGGCGGCGCCGGGGCGGTGGCGGAGGCGCGGTTCAGCAGCTTTGCCGGCCTTACGGTGCCGTCGGCGGCGGCGGTGAACACGGCGGGACTCGAGTCGCCACCGCCGACTAAAAGCCGCGCCAGAGTTCAAGGAGCTTGTGAGCATCGATGCCATCGATGGAGGTCATCGACGTTATAGGGTTCCCTCGGTGCGCCGGTGCCGCCAGAATCTCTGCTGAATCGACGTGGCAAGGGCTCCGGTGTCCATCGCAGTGCCGTGCACGGCACTGCGAGCCCCGCCTTCGCCATCGGGATGCACTTTCGCTTCGGAACGTGAGTGCCGGATGCTGCACGGCGAGTACCGGCAGACGCGTCTTCCTGACAAGCCGTATGAGGGAGCCGCCATGAGTAATAGCCCAGTAGTGGACAACCGCGCTGATGTGGGTGACGCAGAACTGTCCGAAATCAGCGACGGCGTATTCGCGTACGTTCAGCCGGATGGGACCTGGTGGATCAATAATACTGGCTTCGTTGTCGCCGATGACCGGGTTGTCGCGATCGACTCCTGTGCGACGGAAAAACGCAGCAGGAGACTACTGAGCACGATTGACCACGTCACCAAAAAGCCGGTGAGAACGCTCATCAACACGCACCATCACGGTGACCATACACACGGAAATTTCGTCTTCAGGGATGCAACTGTCATCGCGCACGATGCCTGCCGCAAAGCGTTGATCAGCGAGGGCCTGCCCCATACGGCCCCGGTCGCCGGTAGCGGGGCCTGGGGGGAGCGGGAATGGGGCACGGTCCACCTGGCCCCGCCCTTCGTCACGTTTACTGACAGCGTGAACGTCTACGCCGACGACCTGCTGTGCGAGGTGCGGCATCTGGGCATGCCCGCTCACACGACCAACGACGCCGTGGTATGGATCCCTGAGCGCAAGGTTCTCTTCGCCGGGGACCTGCTGTTCAACGGCGGCACGCCGTTCCTGCTGGCCGGTTCCCTGCGCGGGGCCCTGGCCGTGGTGGGCAGACTGAAGCGGTTCGACGCCGAAGTGATCGTGCCAGGTCACGGTCCGGTCGGTGGCCCGGAGATCATCGACGAGGTGCTGGACTACCTGCGTTTTGTACAGGAAGTGGCGCAACGCGCCCACGCCGCGGGGCTGACACCCTTGCAAGCGGCCCGTGAAGCCGAACTGGGCCGGTTCGCCGCCCTCAGCGACAGTGAACGCCTCGTGGGCAATCTCCACCGCGCCTATTCCGAGCTCGACGGCGGCCCGATGGGCGCTTCGCTCGACGTCCGGGCAGCCTTGCACGACATGGTCACCTTCAACGGCGGCCGGCCCCTGACATGCCTGGCCTGACCCGGTCACCGGTTACGCGGCGGCATTCCCGTCCGGCACAGCGGCCCGCCGACACCACCCCAACCTCCGGCACGATAGAAGGTCCTCATGGAGGCGAAGGATCCGGCAGGGGCCGCATACCTGCATGGTCTGGACATCGGTCACATTCACGCCCTGTACGCCCTGCTGAGTGAGCGTTCCGTCACCGGCGCCGCACAGCGGCTCGGCCGTACCCAGCCCACGCTGTCCGCGGCGCTGGCCCGGCTGCGCCGGCACTTCTCCGACGAACTGCTGACACGGGTCGGCAACCACTACCAGCTCACGCCGTTCGCCGAGCAACTGCGTCCGCTGGTGGCCGTGGCCGTGTCCGCCGTCGAGCGGGTCTTCGCGGCCCAGTCCGAGTTCGACCCCGCCACCTCCGACCGGGTGTTCACCGTCGTTTCCTCCGACTACGGCATCAGCGTGGTCGGCGCGGCGCTGGTGGCACGCCTGCAGGAGCAGGCTCCGCGTGCCTGCGTACGCTTCGAGCCGGTCACACCCGAAGCACTCAGCCGCAACCCTGACTTCTACCGCACTCTCGACGGGGTGCTCATGCCTCACGGCTACATCGATCTGCCCCGGCAGATCGACCTGCATCGCGACCGCTGGATGTGCGTGGTCGCGGCCGGCAATCCGCTGGTCGGGGAAGAGCTGACCATGGAGGACCTGAACGCGCTGCCCTGGGTGACGACGTTCCACGACCCCTTGGGCCGCGCGCCGGCGTGGCGCCAGATGGAATTGCTCGGCGTCACACCGCGTGTGTGCGGAATCGCCGACTCCTTCCTGGCCATGCCCCAACTGGTGTGCGCCACTCAGGGCATCGCGTTGGTCCAGGAGCGACTTGTGGCACCCCTTGCCGACGCTTTGCGGGTGCGGGTACTGGAATGTCCTTTCGATGCCGTACCGCTGATCGAGGCCTTCTGGTGGCACCCGATGTATGACAGCGACAGCGGACACAGGTGGCTGCGCGACACGTTGCGTGACATTGCGCGAGAGCTCATGAACCCGGAATAGAGCGCATCTATATCCTCCATCGGAAGAACGGGCTTCCTTTGGGCTGCTGGGCGGTCCAGGCTCTTTCGTGTCGTTACCGATGTGAGAGGCCCGTTTGATGGTCAATACGAGCCGCACGTCCGCAACGGATGTGCACGCCCACGTATGGCTTCCCGAAGTTCACGACCTCGTGGAAAGCCATCCCGGATTCCTCGCTTTCACGGATCTGGAATTGTTGCGGTCCGGCCTGGAGTCCGCCGCGGTGAGTGAAAAGGCCTTCGCCGAGCGCCGGCCGCGGCTCACCGATGTCGGCGAGCGGCTGGCTGTGATGGACACCTCCGGAATCGGCGTTCAGGTCGTGTCCGTGGTGCCGACCCAGTACCACACCTGGACCCCGGCCGCACTGGCCGTGGAGGTTGCGCAGACCACCAACGAAGGTGTCGCACGGCACTGCGCACAGGAGCCGGAGCGGCTGGTCGGTCTGGGCGCGGTGCCGCTGCAGCACCCGGAGCCGGCCGTGGAGTGCCTGGAGCACGCCGTTCTCGTCTGCGGCCTGCGCGGCATCCAGATACCGTCCCACGCCTGGGACGCGCATACGCGCGCCTCCGTGGAGTTGTCGGACCCGCGTCTGGACCCGCTGTGGCGGCGGGCGGAAGAACTCGGGGCGGTCGTCTTCCTGCACCCGTGGGGGTGCACCCTGGACGAACGCCTCAACCGCTGGTACCTGTCCAACTCCGTGGGACAGCCCGTCGAACACGCGGTGGCCCTGACCCATCTGATCTTCGGCGGAGTCCTGGACCGCTTTCCACGTCTGCGGTTGATCGCGGCCCACGGCGGCGGCTATCTGCCGACCGTCCTGGGCCGCGCCGACCACGCGTGGCTGCATCGCGCCGAAGCCCGCTCCTGCGCTCAGCGGCCCAGCGCCTATCTGGAGCGCCTGTGGTTCGACTCCCTCGTCTACGCCGCCCAGGACCTGCGCAACCTGGTGGCCGCGGTGGGTGCGGAGCGGGTGCTGCTGGGCTCGGACTACCCCTTCGACATGGGCGTGACCGATCCCCTCGACCGCCTGCACGCCGCCCGGTTGAGTGCGCACCAGACCACGCGGATCGCCTCCGCCAACGCCGCCGAGCTGGACCTGATACCCCGGTCGGCCGCGGAAAGGAGCACGTCGTGAGCGCCGTCATCACCGTCGCACCGACCGGCCCCATCGCCACCAAGGCCGACCACCCGGCGCTGCCCACCCAACCCGAGGAGATCGCCGAAGCCGTTGAGCGGGCCTACGAGGACGGTGCCTCGGTCGCCCATATCCACCTGCGCGACGATCAGGACCGGCCCACCGCGGATCTGTCCGTCGCCCGCCGGACCATGGAACTCATCCGGGAACGCTGCCCGATCCTCATCCAGCTGTCCACCGGCGTCGGCCTGAGCGTTCCGTTCGAGGAACGTGCCGGCCTGGTCGAGCTGCGCCCGGAGATGGCCACCCTCAATCCGTGCAGCATGTCCTTCGGCGCCGGGGAGTTCCGCAATCCGCCCGCCGGAGTGGAGCGCCTCGCCGGCCGCATGCAGGAACTGGGTGTCAAGCCGGAACTGGAGATCTACGACACCGGCCACCTGGATGCCTGTCTGCGACTGCGCGACAAGGGACTGCTCACCGGACGCCTTCAGTTCAGCATCGTCCTCGGCGTCCGCGGAGGCATGGCCGCCACCCCCGCCAACCTGGCCCTGCTGGCCCAGCGCCTGCCCGAGGACGCCATCTGGCAGGTCATCGCCATCGGCCGACACAACCTGTCACTCACCGGAATCGGCCTGGCCCTGGGTGGCAACGCCCGCGCGGGCCTGGAGGACACCCTCCATCTGCGCAAAGGCGAACTGGCCCCGGACAACCGGCCCTTGGTCCAGCGGGCCGTACGCCTGGCCCAGGCCCTGGACCGGCCCGTCGCCGGCATCGGCCGGGCCCGCGAGGCCCTCCTTGCCACGCAGCCGTGAACCTCCGCGGCTGCACGTAACTCCGAATGGATCCGAATGGACCCGAATCCGAATGGACCCGAATGAAAGAGACCGACATGTCAACCGCTTTCGACCCGGCGGAAATCCTCCGCACCCGGTGGTCGTCCGACGACGAGGCAGACCGCTTCACCGTCGACAACCCCGCGACCGGCAGCCCGATCGTCACCATCCAGGGAGCCGGTGAGAAGGAGGTCGGTCAGGCCGTCACCACGGCCTACGACGCCCACTTCGCCTGGAAGGCGCGGACCCCCCGCGAGCGGGGCCGCTGGTTGAACAAGGTGGCCCTGGCCGTCCGTGAGCACGCGGACGAGATCGCCGCGCTGGAGTCCAGCGACAACGGCAAGCCGTTCACCCAGGCCCGTGGCTTCGACCTCGAGGCATGCATCGCCATCTTCGAACTCTTCGCAAGCCTGTGCGAAGTGATGCCCAACCAAGTGCGTGACGCGGGCGCCACGCTCGACATCACCACCCTGGAGCCGTACGGCGTCATCGCGGCCATCGTGCCGTTCAACTGGCCACCACTGCACACCGCCGGCAAGCTCGCCCCCGCCCTCGCGGCGGGCAACGCCGTCGTCATCAAGCCTCCGGAGCAGGCCCCGCTGTCGGTGATGCGCGTGATGGAGATCGCCCGGTCGGTCCTCCCGGACGACGTCATCCACATCCTTCCCGGTCTGGGCAAGGTCGGTGCCCACCTGGCGGGCCACGAGCTCGTGGGCAAGATCTCCTTCACCGGCGCCCCCGCCACCGGCTCCGCCGTGCTGAAGACGGCCGCCGACAACCTCACCCCGACCCTGATGGAGCTCGGCGGAAAGAACCCCTTCGTCATCTTCGAGGACGCCGACCTCGACTCCGCCGTGTGCTGGGCCGTCGAAGGCGGCTACTTCAACCAGGGCGAAGCCTGCACCGCGGCCTCCCGCGTGCTGGTGCAGCGCAGCATCTACGACGAGGTCGCCCGGCGCCTCGCCCAAGCCGTGACCCGGCTGCGCGTCGGCAACGGTGCCGACCACTCCACCCACGTGGGTCCGCTGGTGACCGAGGCCCAGCGCAGGCGCGTCCAGGACTACATCGACCTCGGGATCGCCGAAGGCGCCACGCTCGCCGCCCAGGCCGACCTGCCCACCGACCCGGCACTCGCCGGCGGCTACTACGTGCGTCCCACCCTGTTCGCGGACGTAACGCGCGACATGCGCATCGCCAGCGAAGAGATCTTCGGCCCGGTCGTGGCCCTCATCCCCTTCGACGACGAGGACGAAGCGGTCAGCATCGCCAACGCCACCGACTTCGGACTCGTCGCCGGCGTCTTCACCCGCGACTCCGAGCGCGCCCTGCGCGTCAGCCGCAGGATCACCGCCGGGATGGTCTTCGTCAACAACTACAACCGTGCATTCACCGGAACGCCCTTCGGCGGCGTCGGCCACAGTGGCTACGGCCGTGAGCACGCCCTGGAGACACTCCACGAGTTCGGCTACAGCAAGAGCCTGCGCCTGCCCTCCGGGCTGAGCGAGGTGGCCCGCTGGAGTCCGTCCACCGAAGTCTTCGACACCTCTCCGGCCGGGGGAGAGCAATGACGGAGAGAGCAGACGCATCGGCCACCGTAGAGGACGCATCGGCCACCGTAGAGGCAGTGCACCGGCGCGCCCTGCGCAAGGTCACCTGGCGCCTCGTGCCCCTCGTGCTGCTCATGTACACGGCTGCCTTCCTGGACCGCGTCAACATGGGTACCGCCGCCCTGACCATGAACACCGACCTCGGGCTGAGCGGCGCCGCCTTCGGCTTCGCCACCGGCATCTTCTCCGCCGGCTCCGAACGCCTCCGCGACGCACGGCTGCTCACCTTCGCGGTGGCCGTCGGACTGCTCTGGGTGGGATTCGCGGCCCTGACCGCCTTCCTGCCCCTCATCATCGCCGGTTCGCCACCCGCTACCACACCTACCTCAGCCTGGTGCAGACCGGGCTGCTCGCCTCCGTCGTCTACGTGGCCGCCGTCGCCGTCGCCCTGCTCTCCGCTCTCGGCACCGTTTGCGCGACGGCAGCGGCAACTACGACAGCGGCCTGTACTTCGTGACCGCGGCGCTCTCGTCGCATGCGCCCAGCGCTCACCCTGCTCGCCAACCGCGTCCCCGCCCCCCGGCCGGACCTGTCGAGCCCGCCACCTTCCCGTCCACGCCGAGCCGTTCCACGGAAGGCCCCTGACGTATGTCGACCCTGTGGAAGTAAGGAGCTAACCGTGATGATTCCTGATGTGATCGACGTGCACGCCCATTTCACCCCACCCACCACGCCCGAGGAACGCGAAGCGCGCTGGCATGCGATGCGTGAAGCGCGGTTCCTTGCGCCGGAGCCCTACCAATGGACGGTCGACGGGACGCTGGACTACATGGATCGCGCGGGTGTCGCGATGCAGTTGTTGAGCAACATCCCCAAGACTCCGGACGCCCTTCGGGCGTCCAACGACTACGGAGCGTCGGTCGTGGCGGACCATCCGGCGAGGTTCGGTCTGCTCGCGGCCCTGCCCACCGACGCCCCTGCCGTCGCCCTTGCCGAAATCGAGCGGGCCTCCAGTGAACTGCACGCGGACGGGTTCGCGGTGACCTGCCACTACAACGGGGTCTACCTGGGCGATGCAAGTCTGGAACCGGTCTGGGCCGAACTCGATCGCCGAGGTTCGACCGTGTTCGCCCACCCGGACGCCTACGCCCCGGCGTCCATGGGGCGGCCCAGCCCCTTGCTGGAAGTCGCCTTCGAAACCGCCCGTACGGTCATCGACATGCTCTACGCGGGCATCTTCCGCAGGTTCCCGAACATGCGGCTGATCGTTGCGCACTGCGGCGGTGCGCTGCCTGCCTTGTCCGGCCGCCTGCATCTGCTGGGCACCGAGGCATGGGTGCCGAACACGAACGGACTCACCCAGAGCGAGATACGGGACCACCTCGCCCGGCTGTATCTGGACACCGCCGCCACCGGCACCATCCACACCCTCGCACCAGCCCTGGCCATGACATCACCCGAGCACATCGTGTACGGCTCGGACTCCGGCGTTCCTTGCAGCACGGAGCACACGCTGGAAAGCAACCGGCACGCCGTGGCGGACTTCACCGGGCTACCCCGTGATCAACTCGAAGCCATCGGCCGCAATGCGCTGCCTTTGTTCCCGCGAGCCGCAGCCCGAGTCGGCCGACAGGTCACGACGGCCTGAAGATCGCTGCCTTGGAGACCCGAGCCCATGCACTGCCGGCCGCCGCAGTGCCGGCTCTGAAAGGCGCCTGTGAACAGGTCCGACGGCGGGCGGCCATCATCTGGGCCCAGGCGGGCTTGAGGGCCTGCCCCCGGACGGTCAGGTCTTTGAGGTGCCGAATTGTGGTGCACTTCGACACCGTCGTGCGACCCGCACATCTCGCAGGTGTCGGCGAGCAGGGGCGGTCCGCTCATGGCTCCGCCCGTGATCCGTCGGATGGAGCTCAGGGGTGCAATGACGATCTTTCCCACGTGCCCCCTGCGGGAGAGTTCTTCCTGCGCTTGAGCGGCCTGGTTCAGTGGGAAGGTCGCGGCGATGACGGGCTGGACCTCGGCCCGACGGGCCAACTTCATGAGGAGGTCGAAGTATGCGGCCTCGCTCGATCATGCCCAGCGCCGTGCCGTACGCGGTCGGCAACGTCGCGAGCTGGTCGTTCGTGAGCGGAGATACCGTCACGTCATGGCTCGCCCAGGTCGCCGGACACCTCGCCCGGAACGCGCGGGGTGCCGTCCCCCGGCATGACCGCTCACCCCGTCGGCTTCGGGAGCCCGATCGGGTTGGGGAAGCGGAGGGCGGTGGCGCAGGCGGTGGTCAGGGGGGTGAGGAGCTGGACCAGGGTCGTCACCTGCTCGAGGGGCAGGGGGCGCCAGGGGCGTTCCGCCGCCCGGTCCGTGGCGGTCTCGGCCGTGCGGAGGAGTTCGTGTCCGGGCTCCGTCGCGGCTCCGTCCGGGGTGAGCAGGCCGCGGTCGGTCAGGCGCTGGGCGGCGGCGTCCCACTCCTGGTCGGTCCAGCCCCGGTGGGGCTGGAGTTCGGCGCGGGGGATGTCCACGGCGGAACGGAGGACGAGGGCTTCACAGCCGTCGAGACCGGCGGCGACGAGGGCCGCGACATGGCCGTCGCCGCGATGCTCGCGCAGCAGGGTCGCCGCGTGCCATAGCCGTTCGACCGGTTTGTCGGGAAAGTCCAGTGCGCCGTTCGCGGCGGCCAGTACCCGGCCGGAGCCGTCCAGGCCCGCCGCGCGGGGGACCAGGGCCTCGGCGGCGCGCTCCACCTCGCGCTCGTGCCCGGCGAGCAGCCGGGTGAGGGCGGCCGCGGCGCCCGCGCGGCGGAGCTCCAGGGCGCGCTCGGGGGCGGTCAGGGACCAGATGTCGGGCAGGGCGCGGGCCACCATCGCGGGGGCGAAGGTGAAGAAGGACGCCACGACGGGCTCCGGCCCGACCGGTCCGAGGGGCGCGGCACGGCCGGCGAAGTAGCCGCGCCAGAAGCCGCGGAGCCCGGCGTCCTCGTACGCGGCTCGGGCCTCCGGGGCGAAGTACCCGACCGCGTGGATCGGCTCGTAGAGGGCCCACATCGTGCGGGCGGTCGTCGCGGCGCTGGTGTTCATCGCCATGCTCCCTTCTGGACCGAGCTTCAGGGCCGAGCTTCTGGACCGGCTTCAGGGGCGAGCTTCTGGACCGGCTTCAGGGGCGAGCTTCTGGGCCGAGCTTCAGGACCGACCTTCGGCGCCGACCCGGGGCCGGGCCACGACCGGCATTGTGCCAAGCTCACGGAACCGGGTGGGCCGGGTCGTACGTTGGCCCGGATGTCTGGTTATGGCACTACCTGGCACTACCTGGCACTACCTGGCACTACCTGCACCACCTGACGCGACCCTCGAGGAGAGCGGCTGTGACCCTGCGGCAAGAGATCGTCGGCAACGCCATGCAGATGGCGGTCTGCACCCTCCACCCGGGGCAGACCGTCTACTGCGAGGCCGGAAAGTTCCTGTTCAAGACGTCGAACGTGACGATGGAGACCCGGCTGTCCGGGCCCGGCGGGGGCGGCGGTCAGGCCGCCGGGGGCAATGGCGGAAGCGGCTCGGGCGGTGGCATGGGCGGGATGCTGCGCCAGGCCATGGGCACCGCCATGCAGGTGGGGCAGCGGGCACTGGCGGGGGAGTCGCTGGCGTTCCAGTACTTCACCGCCACCGGCGGCGAGGGCACCGTCGGCTTCGCCGGGGTGCTGCCCGGTGAGATGCGGGCGCTGGAGCTGGACGGGAGGCGGGCGTGGTTCGCGGAGAAGGACGCCTTCGTGGCGGCCGAGTCCACCGTGGAGTTCGGCATCGCCTTCCAGGGCGGGAAGACCGGGCGCAGCGGCGGTGAGGGGTTCATCCTCGAGAAGTTCACCGGGCACGGCACCGTGATCATCTGTGGCGCGGGCAACTTCATCGATCTCAATCCGGCCGATTTCGGCGGCCGGATCGAGGTTGACACGGGCTGCATCGTGGCCTTCGAGGAAGGCATCCAGTACGGCGTGGAGCGCATCGGCGGGCTCAACCGCCAGGGGCTGATGAACGCGGTCTTCGGCGGTGAGGGGCTGTCGCTGGCCACGCTGGAGGGCGATGGCCGGGTGATCCTCCAGTCGCTCACCATCGAGGGCCTGGCGAACGCCCTGAAGAAGGCACAGGGCGGCGACAAGCAGGGGCCGACGGGCGGGATGTTCTCCACCCACGCGGGGTGATCGGCGGCCCGGAGTTCCGGGCTCCGGCGGGGGGGCTACTTCGCGCCCGCCACATAGAAGAGGAAGAAGAGAAAAGCGGCGATGAAGTGGACGCCCACGAGGTAGATGAAGACCCGCACCGTGAAGGTCATCGGCGCCCGGTCCTCCTCGTTCGGGCCGGTCCGGGCCGGTGTCGCGGGGTTCATCGGGGCATCGGTCGCATCTGTCGCATCGGTCGCACTCAAGTCGTTCCCGTCCTTCATGGGGCACCGGGCCTTCCTCGGTGAGCGGCGTCGCCGAGGCACAGCTCGGCCGCGCCGCTCTGCAGCAGCGTGTGGACGAAGAGCAGATCCACGCCGCCGGGCGAGGCGGCGGCGATGCGGTGCGGGGTGAGCGAGTCGAAGTGGGCCGCGTCGCCCGCGGAGAGGGCGTGCACGGTCTCGCCGAGCGTCAGCCGCAGCCGGCCGCCCAGGACGTAGAGCCACTCCTCGCCGGGGTGGACCCGCACCAGGTCCTCCTGGGCGGCGGAGCGCTCCGGCACGTGCAGCCGCAGCGCCTGCATGGCCCGGCCGGAGCCGCCGGCCTGCCAGTAGGTCCAGCCGCCCGCCTCCTGTGCCGCCATGCGGTCGGCCCGTACGACCGGGTCCCGTTCCGCGGGCACCTCGCCCAGCAGGTCGGATACCGTGGTTCCGTACGTACGGGCCAGGGCCAGCAGCATCGGCAGCGAGGGCTGGCGGCGGCCGGTCTCCAGCCGGGAGAGATGCGCGGGGGAGAGCCCGACGCGATGGGCGGCGGCCTCGAGCGTCAGACCGCTGCGCCGCCGCAGGTCACGCAGGCGGGGAGCGACGGTGGGCAGCTCGGCGGACGGTCCGCCGGGGGTACCGTCGGCCGGACCGCCCGTGGGCCACTCGGCGGGCCCGTGGGGGAGCGGGTTCATGGGTCTGGTATAGCCAGCCTTGACCTCTGAGGCAAAAAGTTTGCCTCAGAGGCAAAGGTTACGCTTTCGTTACCTCCTCTGACGCTTCGCGCAGTTCCTGTGAACTCCCGGAGAACGGCGGTCACTTGGCATTGACACGACAGCGTCTACGCGCGTCATGCTATGTCTATGACAATCCCCCCACGGATCGCCCGCATCGGTGCCCTCGGCGCCCTCGTCTCGACGCTGCTCATCGGCGGCGCGGCCACCGCCGCCACCGCCGTCACCCCGCCGGCATCGCAGACCGTTGCGTCGTCGCAGGTCATCGCCGCCGTTGGCGACATTTGCTACTCGGATCTGCCCTCCCAGGCCCATGACACCCTGGACCTGATCGAGAAGGGCGGTCCCTTCCCGTTCCCGCAGGACGGCACCGTCTTCCAGAACCGTGAAGGCGTCCTTCCGTCCCAGTCCTCCGGCTACTACCACGAGTACACCGTGATCACCCCGGGCTCCGACGACCGTGGCGCCCGGCGCATCGTCACCGGCAAGCAGACGGACGAGGACTACTACACCGCGGACCACTACGCCTCGTTCGACCTGGTGGACCGCGGCTGCTGACGCGGCCCACCGAAGACCGCCACCCCCCGCGACCGCGGCCGCTGCCCCCACCGTGGGGCGGCGGCCGCAGTGCTGTGTCCGTCCGCCCCGCCCCGCCTCGCCCCGTCCTCTCGGCGCCCGCCGCCGCCCGTGTCGGCCGCATCCGCCGCCCGTGTCGGCCGCGCCCGCCGCCCGTGTCGGCCGCGGGCCCCGGGAACCCCGCGCGGGCCAATGTCGTTGCTTCCCGATACCGTCTCGGTAGCAGCGGACGTGCGGGGAGGCATGGTGGCGAAGGGTCCGGAAGTGGTCACGTGCGGGGAGGCCATGCTCCTCCTGCTCGCCGAGCCCGGGGTTCCGCTGGACCGGGCCGTGCATTTCCGCAGGTCGGTGGCGGGAGCCGAATCCAATGTGGCCGTGGGCCTCGCTCGGCTCGGCCACGGTGTGCGCTGGCTCGGCCGGGTCGGCGCCGATCCGGCGGGGGAGGCGGTGCTGCGCGAACTGCGCGCCGACTGCGTGGATGTCGCTCACGCGATCGTGGACGACCACGCCCCCACCGGGCTGTTGATGCGGGACAGCCACGCGTACCGCGCCATCGATGTGCAGTACTACCGCATGGGCTCGGCCGCCTCCCGGCTGACGCCCGAGCAGATACGCCCCGAGGCACTCGAAGGCACCCGACTGCTGCATCTGTCCGGGATCACGCCGATGCTCTCGCCGACCGCGGCGGCCGCGAGCCGCCGCCTGGTGGAGCTGGCCCGTGCGGCCGGGGCCAAGGTGTCCTTCGATCCGAACGTACGGCACAAGCTGGGTGGCGCGGCGCAATGGGCCCAGACGGCGGGCCCGTTGCTGCGCGACGCCGACATCGTCCTCGCGGGGGAGGAGGAGTTGGAGCTGCTCACCGCCCAACCCGCCGACGAGGCCGCGCGGGAGCTGCTGCGGGGCGGGGCCGACGAGGTCGTCATCAAGCGCGCCGACCACTCCTCGACCGTCCTCACCGCGGACGGCTGCTGGGACCAGTCGCCCCACTCGGTGCCGGTCGTCGACCCGATCGGCGCCGGTGACGGCTTCGCGGCCGGCTATCTGTCGGCGCGGCTGCGCGGGCTGCACGAGGACCAGGCGCTCGCCGAGGCGGCGTGCGTGGCCGCCCTGGTCGTCCAGGCCGCCACCGATACGGACGGGCTGCCCACCGCCGCCGCGCGGGACCGGGCGCTCGCCGAGCTGTCCAAGGGCGGGGACACGGTGTATCGCTGAACCGCCCGCGGCACCCGCGGCGGCCCGCCCGGAAAGCCCGGAGGCCGCGCACACCACAACACAACAACGCAGAGCAGCACCGGTGATACGGAGCAGCACCGGTAAGACGGACAACCCGGATACCGATTCATCAAGCGAGCACAGCACCGCGTATCGTCCACCGCACACCGAAACCGCCGCATATCCCGGAGGCAATCCGGGGCGGCATCGCCAGCAGCACCTGGGAGAGGAAGGCGGCGACCGCCGTGTACCGCTGGGAGATCACCCGGGCCGCGCTCGCGCAGCGCGTGCTCGCCATCGTTCGTAGCGACAGCTACGACCACGCCCACGCCACGGCGGACAGCCTGCTCTCCGCCGGTATCACCAGCCTGGAGATCTCGCTGACCACGCCCTTCGCCCTGGAGGCGGTCACCACCCTGATCCGGGAGGTCGGCGATGACGCGGTGATCGGCGCGGGCACGGTGCTCGATGGCGCCTCGGCCCGGATGGCGGTGGACGCGGGCGCCCGCTTCCTCGTCTCGCCGAGCCTGGACCCCGACGTCATCCGCACCGGCCACCGCTACGGTCTGCCGGTCTTCCCCGGCGTGGCCACGCCCACCGAGGCGGTGCACGCGATGGAGTTGGGCGCGGACGCCCTGAAGCTCTTCCCCGCCTCCGCCTACGGGCCCAGATGGGTCAGCGACGTACGGGCCGCGCTGCCGCAGGCCGCCGTGGTGCCCACGGGTGGCGTGACCCTGGCCGAGGCCCCGGACTGGATCGCGGCCGGGGCGGTCGCGTGCGGAATGGGCTCGGCACTGTCCGAGGGCGACCGGGACACCGTGGGCAAGCGCGCCGCCGAACTGCTGGCCCGGCTCGCGGATGTGGCGCCCCCGCTGGACTCGGGGCACGAGCTGTACTGACACGGCGGGGCCCGTCGGTCCCATCCCGCGCATCGCATCCGGTCCCGTCCGGTCCCGTCCGGTCCAGTCCGGTCCGGTCCGGTCCGGTCCAGTCCCGTCCCGTCCGGTCCCATCCACCGGTCAACGGCTTCCCGCGGGCCGGGACTTCTGCCACCCTGAGCGCGCTGTGATCATGCGGCTCGTAGCGGCCGCCCGCCCGCGCCCAGGAGGTGCCGTGAGACGTACCGTCACGCTGTCCGCCCTCGCCGCCGTGCTCGCCGCCACCGCCGCCGGTTCGGCGCTGGCCGTCGGCACGACCTCAAAGGTCGAGCCGAAGGCCGAGCCGAAGCTCGAGCCGAAGGCCGAGTCGGCGCGGGCGAGCGCCCACGAGCGCGCCCGGCAGCAGCGCGGCACCCTGCTGGACCGGGTGCCCGAGCGCGGGGTGCTGCGGGTGTGCACCACGGGCGACTACCGGCCGTTCAGCCATCGCGACCCCAAGTCCGGCGCCTACACCGGTATCGACATCGAGATGGCCGGGGATCTGGCCAAGAGCCTGGACGCCAAACCGACGTACGTCCTCACCACCTGGGCCACCCTGGTGGACGACCTCGCCGCCGGACGCTGCGACGTGGGCATGGGCGGGGTGTCGGTGACCCTGGCCCGCGCCCGTAAGGCGTCCTTCAGCGAGCCGTACCTGACCGACGGCAAGACGCCCATCGTGCGCTGCGAGGACAAGGACAAGTACCGGACGCTGGCGGAGATCGACCAGCCCGGCGTGCGAGTCGTGGTCAACCCGGGCGGCACCAATGAGCAGTTCGCCCGCGCCCATATCAAACAGGCCACCCTCACCGTCCATCCGGACAACACGACGATCTTCGACGAGATCATCGCGGGCCGCGCCGATGTGATGATGACGGACGCCAGCGAGACCCGCTACCAGTCCGCGATCCACCCGGAGCTGTGCGCGGTCCACCCCGACGAGCCGTTCTCCTTCTCCGAGAAGGCGTACGTACTGCCGCGCGGCGACGCCCAGTTCAAGGAGTACGTCGATCAGTGGGTCCATCTGGCCACCCACGACGGTACGTACAAGAAGTACGAGGATGAGTGGATGAAGCGATGATGCGGCGGTGACGCGGCGGTGACGTGACGCCGGACGCGAGAGCGACAGAGCGGCTGAAAATCTGGGCATCCCCGTACGACTCTCGCGTCCGTCGCCCTTCCGCCGGGCCCGGAGCGGGAAGATGGCCCCATGAGTCCCGCCCAGCCCGTGCGCCGCCGCTCGGACGCCGTCGCCAACCGCGCCGCCCTCCTCGACGCGGCCGAGCGGGTCCTGCTCCGCGACGGGCCCGCCGTGCCGCTGGACGTGGTGGCGCGCGAGGCCGGGGTCGGCATCGCCACGCTGTACCGGAACTTCGCCGACCGCGAGGAGTTGTACGCGGCCGTCGTCCACCGCTCCTACGAACTCGTGGCCGCCCTCGCCCAGGAGGCCGAGGGCAGCGCGGTACCGCCGCTGGACGCGCTGGCCGGTTTCCTGCGCGGGCTGCTCGCCGAACGGCACCATCTGGCCCTGCCGTTACTCGGCGCGCCCGGCCCGCTCTCGGCGGACGGGGCCGACCCGCTCGGTTCGCGGATCTCCCGGTCGCTGGCCGCGGTTCTGAAGCGGGGTGTCGGCGACGGCTCGATCCGCCCCGACGCCACCGCCGCCGACCTCGTGGTCACCGGCGCGATGCTCGCCCACGCCCAACTCCCGTCCGACGCCTGGGACCGCGCCGCCCGCCGTATCGCCGCGCTGGTCCTGGACGGTCTGCGCGCCCGCCCCGACACCGCCCCGCTGCCCGACGGGCTCACCGGGGCCGAGCTGGACCGGGTCATGACCCGTGGCCCGGGGGGAGCGGCGGCCTACTAACCTGTCGACGGCGGCTTACTAGCCTGACGAACACAGCGGGATGCGCATTTGCGCGAATCCGGGCGCGGTCCTCGTGCGGGTGCTACACGCTGACGGATGCCGGTTGTAATGCCCTGGACCGGTGACCGTTTCCTCGCATCCGGAGAGACGACATGAGCAGCCCTCTCAGCCACCCCCTCGTGCGGACCTTTCTGTCCACGGTCGAGCGGCGGACCGCGGCGCTTCCCGCCGCGTGGCGGGAGGAACTGCTGGAGGACCTGCGCGAGGAGATCGCGGCGGCGCTCGCCGAAGACCTCGGCGAGGATCCCGCCGAAGACCTCGCCGAGGACCTCGCCGAAGACCTCGGCGAGGATTCCGCCGGGGACGGCGATTCCGCGATCGGCGACGAGCGGGTGCGGCAGGTGCTCGACTGGATCGGCACCCCGGAGGAGATCGCGGCGGACGCGCTCGCCGAGGAGTCCGGCAGCATCCCGCCCGAGCCGGAGGACGCCGGTGCCACCTGGGTGACGCTCGGCCTCGCCATACTGCCCGTGCCGCTGTGCCTGGTCCCGGGCGTGGGCATACCCCTGGGGCTGGTCGCCGCCCTCGGCGCGCTCGTCCGGCTGTGGCGGTCCGCGCCATGGGCCCGGCGCGAGAAGCGGCAGGCCACGCTGTTCGTCCTGTCGCCCCTGGTGACGGTGCCGGTGCTGGCGGTGGCGCTGTCCCTGGCGTTCGACGGGATCAGCGCCCCCGCGTTCGTAGCCTCCCTGCTGATGGCGCTCACCCTGCCGGTGGTCGGCGCCGTACGGCTGGGCCGGTCCGCGGCCCGACTGCGCGAGCGGGCGGGCGTGTGAGGCCGCGGGGGAAGCCATGACGGGTGACAGCGTTGTCGACTCCGACTGATCACCTGTGCGTAGTTTGTCCTGACAATCGAACTTCACGACTTCCCGTCATGTGCTCATCCGGATACCCTCGGCCCGTGGCTATGGAGGAAGAAGACGCTTCGGGCGGGGCGGAGACGCTCCAGCTCAGCGTCGATCGCAGCAGTCCGGTCCCGCTGTACTTCCAGCTGTCCCAGCAGCTCGAGGCGGCGATCGAGCAGGGGCGGCTGGCACCCGGGAGCCTGCTGGGCAATGAGATCGAGCTGGCCGGGCGGCTCGGGCTGTCCCGCCCCACCGTCCGGCAGGCCATCTCGTCGCTGGTCGACAAGGGGCTGCTGGTGCGCCGCCGGGGCGTGGGCACCCAGGTCGTGCACAGCCAGGTCAAGCGCCCGCTGGAGCTGAGCAGCCTCTACGACGACCTGGAGGCGGCCGGTCAGCGCCCCGCCACCCAGGTGCTCCGGAACACCACCGAGCCCGCGACCGCCCAGGTCGCCGCCGCGCTCGGCGTCGCGGAGGGCGAAGAGGTGGTGCTGATCGAGCGGCTGCGGCTGGCGCACGGCGAGCCCATGGCCCATCTGCGCAACCACCTCCCGGTGGGCCTGCTCAAGCTGGACAGCGCCGAGCTGGAGGACACCGGGCTCTACCGGCTGATGCGCGCGGCCGGGATCACCCTGCACAGCGCCCGCCAGGCGGTCGGCGCCCGCGCGGCCACCGCCGACGAGGGGGAGCAGCTCGGCGAGCCCGAGGGCGCGCCGCTGCTGACCATGGAGCGCACGACCTTCGACGACACCGGCCGCGCCGTGGAGTTCGGCTCCCACACCTACCGGGCCTCGCGCTACGCCTTCGAGTTCCAGCTTCTCGTACGCCCCTGAGCCCTGCCCCGGGCCATGTGTCGCGCCCTTCGTCCTTGACGTGTCCCGCGTCCCCGGCTACAAGTCCTCAAGCCGCACGGGCGCCGGGCCCCGCCCACCCCGGCGGCCCCGGCGACGACCGGTGACGGATACTTGGGCGGCGGCCGGGACCGATCATGCGGTGCCCGGCCGCGAAGGTGACAGCGGGACGAACACACAGTGAGAAGGGCGGGTCTTCGTGGCGACGGTGCGGAGAGGGGCACGCGCTATGACCGCCGCCGTGCTCGCGGCGGTGCTGGGTACGGCGTTGGCGGGCTGCAGCGATACGGGCGGCAAGCGGGCCGAGGAGCGGGCCGCCCGGGAGGCGGCCGCCGGGGGACGGGCGGCGGTCAACACCCCGAAGTGGACCTTCGCGATGGTCACCCACTCCGGAGACGGGGACACCTTCTGGGACATCGTGCAGAGCGGCGCCAAGCAGGCCGCGGTCAAGGACAACATCAAGTTCCTCTACGCCCACAACGAGGAGGGCAAGGAGCAGGCCCAACTGGTCCAGTCCTACATCGACCAGAAGGTCGACGGCCTGATCGTCACCCTCGCCAAGCCCGACGCCATGAAGTCCGTGGTGCGGAAGGCCCACAAGGCCGGGATACCGGTGATCACCGTCAACTCCGGTGCCGAGGTGTCCAAGGCGTTCGGCGCGCTCACCCACGTCGGCCAGGACGAGACCATCGCGGGCGAGGCCGTCGGCGACGAGCTCGACAAGCGGGGCCAGAAGAAGGCGCTGTGCGTGATCCACGAGCAGGGCAACGTCGGCCTCGAGCAGCGCTGCGACGGCGCGGCCAAGACCTTCGACGGCAAGATGGAGAAGATCTACGTCGAGGGCACCAACATGCCCGATGTGCAGTCCTCGATCGAGGCCAAGCTCCAGTCGGACAAGGGCATCGACACCGTGCTCACCCTCGGCGCGCCCTTCGCGGACACCGCCGCCAAGGCCGCCGACCAGGCGGGCAGCAAGGCCGAGATCGACACCTTCGACCTCAACGCCAAGGTGGCCGCCTCGCTGCAGAGCGGCAAGCTGGGCTTCGCCGTGGACCAGCAGCCGTACCTCCAGGGCTATGAGGCCGTGGACCTGCTGTGGCTCAACCGCTACAACGCCGATGTGCTCGGTGGCGGCAAGCCGGTGCTCACCGGTCCGCAGATCATCACCAAGGACGACGCCGCCGAGCTCGCCTCGTACACGAAGCGGGGGACCCGATGAGCGCGGAGGCACCGCCCGCCGAGGAGACGCTCTCGAGCCCGCGGCCGGCGCGCGGCTCGCTGCCGCGCCGGCTGGCCGGCCGTCCGGAGCTGGGCGCGGTCGTCGGCGCCGTCGCCGTCTTCGTCTTCTTCTCGGTCGTCGCCGACGCCTTCCTGCAGTGGTCCAGCTTCAGCACCGTGCTGTACGCCTCCTCGACCATCGGGATCATGGCGGTGCCGGTGGCGCTGCTGATGATCGGCGGGGAGTTCGACCTCTCGACCGGGGTCCTGGTGACCAGCTCGGCGCTGATCTCCTCGATGTTCTCGTACCAGATGACGGCGAACGTCTGGGTCGGCGCCGGGGTGTCCCTGCTGGCCACCCTGGCGATCGGCTTCTTCAACGGCTATCTGCTGGTCCGCACCAATCTGCCGAGCTTCATCATCACGCTCGGCACCTTCCTGATCCTCCAGGGCTGCAATCTCGGCTTCACCAAGCTGATCAGCGACACCGTCTCCACCAAGAGCATCTCCGACATGGAGGGCTTCCCCTCCGCCCACAAGGTCTTCGCCTCGCAGCTGACCATCGGGGACGTCGAGGTGCAGATCACCGTCCTGTGGTGGTTCGCCCTGATCGCGCTCGCCACCTGGATCCTGCTGCGCACCCGCGCCGGGAACTGGATCTTCGCGGTGGGCGGCGCCAAGGAGGCGGCCCGCGCGGTCGGCGTGCCCGTGGAGCGCACCAAGATCGGCCTCTATCTGGGCGTCGCGCTGGCCGCCTGGATCTCCGGTCAGCATCTGCTGTTCAACTACGACGTGGTCCAGTCCGGCGAGGGCGTCGGAAACGAGCTGCTCTACATCATCGCGGCCGTCATCGGCGGCTGTCTGCTGACCGGCGGCTACGGTTCGGCGGTCGGCGCGGCCGTCGGCGCGTTCATCTTCGGCATGACCAACAAGGGCATCGTCTACGCGCAGTGGGGCGCCGACTGGTTCAAGTTCTTCCTCGGGGCGATGCTGCTGCTCGCCACGCTGCTCAACTGGTGGGTCCGCAAGCGGGCGGAGGAGAGCAAATGAGTGCGTCCAAGACATCCGGGGCATCGCAGACATCTCCGGCATCCCGGGCGGCCCTGGTCGCGCTGAGCGACATCAGCAAGTACTACGGCAACGTCAAGGCACTGGAGGGCGTCTCCCTCGAGGTGCACGCCGGGGAGATCACCTGCGTCCTCGGGGACAACGGCGCGGGCAAGTCCACCCTCATCAAGATCGTCGCGGGACTGCACCAGCACGACGGCGGCACCCTCGCCATCGAGGGGGAGGAGACCCGGCTCGGCTCCCCGCGCGAGGCCCTCGACCGCGGGATCGCCACGGTCTACCAGGACCTCGCGGTGGTCCCGCTGATGCCGGTGTGGCGGAACTTCTTCCTGGGCTCGGAGATCCACAAGGGCCGCGGACCGCTCCGCCGCCTCGATGTGCAGGCGATGCGCACCACGACCCACCGCGAACTGCTGCGCATGGGCATCGATCTGCGCGATGTCGACCAGCCCATCGGCACCCTCTCCGGCGGCCAGCGCCAGTGCGTGGCCATCGCCCGCGCCGTCCACTTCGGCGCGAAGGTGCTCATCCTGGACGAGCCCACGGCGGCGCTGGGCGTCAAGCAGTCCGGGGTCGTGCTCAAGTACGTCGCGGCCGCCCGGGACGCGGGCCTGGGCGTGGTCCTCATCACCCACAATCCGCACCACGCCTATCTCGTCGGCGACCGTTTCGTGCTGCTCAAGCGCGGCGCCATGGCGGGCAGCCACACCAAGGACGGGATCGCCCTGGAGGAGCTCACCCGGCAGATGGCGGGCGGCAGCGAGCTGGAGCAGCTCAGCCATGAGCTGGCCCGCACCCCCGCCCCCGATCTGTCCGGAGGGGTCGCCAAGGGTTGAGACGGTTCGCCGAGGGCTGAGCGGCCGGGCCGTCGGCCGTGTTCCGATGCTTACCGGGGGCCGCGCGCCGTAGGCTCGCCATGCGGCATGAGGCGCGGGTGAGGCACAATCGCACGGCGGGCCACACCCGCCACGACCGACGCACCCGAGGCCCCGCGGCCTCCCGAGACCCCCGCAGGGACGACGAACTCTTGCGAGCACGTACCCGCAGCGACCGCACCCCCCACACCGGTGAGGGGGCCGGCCGATGAGCATCTACCGCGAACGAGTGCACCGGGGCTCGGCCCGGGCCACCGTGCTGCGCACCGTCGGCACCCGTGAGCGCCGCTCGCACCTCAGCGCGCCCCGGGTGCCCACGGTCGGCATCGACATCGGCGGCACCAAGGTGATGGCCGGGGTCGTCGACGCCGACGGCAACATCCTCGAGAAGCTGCGCACCGAGACGCCGGACAAGTCCAAGAGCCCCAAGGTCGTCGAGGACACCATCACCGAGCTGGTGCTGGACCTCTCCGACCGGCACGATGTGCACGCCGTGGGCATCGGCGCCGCGGGCTGGGTGGACGCCGACCGCAACCGCGTGCTGTTCGCCCCGCACCTGTCCTGGCGCAATGAACCGCTGCGCGACCGGCTCGCGGAGCGGCTCGCCGTCCCGGTCATGGTCGACAACGACGCCAACGCCGCCGCGTGGGCGGAGTGGCGGTTCGGCGCCGGGCGCGACGAGGACCACCTCGTCATGATCACCCTCGGCACCGGGATCGGCGGCGCGATCCTGGAGGACGGCCAGGTCAAGCGCGGCAAGTACGGGGTCGCCGGGGAGTTCGGCCATATGCAGGTCGTCCCGGCCGGCCACCGCTGCCCGTGCGGCAACCGCGGCTGCTGGGAGCAGTACAGCTCCGGCAACGCCCTGGTCCGCGAGGCCCGTGAACTGGCCGCCGCCGAATCGCCGGTGGCGTACGGGATCAACGACCGGGTCGGCGGCAACATCCAGGAGATCACCGGGCCGCTGATCACCGAGCTGGCCCGCCAGGGCGACGCCATGTGCGTCGAACTGCTCCAGGACATCGGCCAGTGGCTCGGCGTGGGCATCGCCAATCTCGCCGCCGCCCTCGACCCCTCCTGCTTCGTGATCGGCGGCGGCGTCAGCGCCGCCGACGACCTGCTGATCTGCCCCGCCCGGGACGCCTTCCGGCGCACCCTCACCGGCCGCGGCTACCGGCCGGAGGCCCGGATCGTCAAGGCGCAGCTGGGCCCCGAGGCCGGGATGGTCGGCGCCGCCGACCTCGCCCGGCTGGTCGCCCGCCGCTTCCGCCGCGCCAACCGCCGCCGCGTCGAGCGGTACGAGCGCGCCGGGTCCTCCTCCCCGCTGCGGCTGGCGCCGCGCGGTCAGGCAGGCGGCGAATGACCGCCGCCGACCAGCGGCCCGGCGCCGTGACGCCCCCGGCCGACGGAATGCGCCCCGGCGGGGCCACACCGGGTGGACCCACACCGGGCGGGCCCACGTCCGGCGGGCCCACGTCCGGTGGCGGCCGTACGCCCCGCCGCTGGCTCAAGATCGTTGTTGTCTTCCTGCTGATCGCGATCCCGGCGGGCTATCTGGTGATCTCCGCCATCCAGAGCCGCAACGGCGGTGAGGACAAGGCGGAGGCGGCGTCGGCCAAGGGCCTCAGCGCGGGCTACCCGAGCCGGGTGCAGCGGCGCATATACGACGTGCCGGTGCCGCCCTACTCCAAGAAGGTCGCCTACTACGAGACCAACTCCTGGAAGGTCAGCTCGCTGTACGTGCAGTTCGTCACGGACCGCGATGGCCTCGACTCCTTCCTGCACAAGCTCGGCACCGGCCGCTCCGCCCTGGCCGAGGACGAGGTGACCATCACCAAGGAGCAGGCCGAGAAGGTCGGTTGGCAGGTCGGAGCGCCCGGTCACGACTGGGCCGGGATGGTCATCAAGCAGAAGGATCCGCAACCCAAGCTGAGGATCACGGTCAAGTTCGACAACCCGACGCATCCGAAGGTTTACGTGGTCTCCACGGTCACGCCGTAAGTCCTTCACATTCTGGGCGCATCGCGCCCGAAAGCCCCGCCACTCGGGTCGGATACCGTTTTCGGGTGAGCGAGACGAAGACACTTCAGTACCGGACCGACGGCCCCGAGGACGGGCCCGTGCTCGTCCTCGGACCGTCGCTGGGCACCACCTGGCACATGTGGGATCGCCAGATACCCGAGCTCTCCCGCCACTGGCGCGTCCTCCGCTTCGACCTCCCCGGCCACGGCGGCGCCCCCGCCCATCCGGCCCCCTCGGTGGCCGAGCTCGCCGCCCGGCTGCTGGCCACCCTCGACGAGCTCGGCGTCGAGCGCTTCGGCTACGCGGGCTGCTCGATCGGCGGGGCCATCGGCGCCGAACTCGCCCTGCGGCATCCCCATAGAGTGGGCTCACTCGCCCTCGTCTCCGCCTCCCCGCGCTTCGGCACCGCCGACTCCTACCGGCAGCGCGGCGTAGTGGTCCGCACCAACGGCCTCGACCCGATCGCCCGCGCCACCCCCGAGCGCTGGTTCACCCCCGGCTTCGCCGCCGCCCAGCCCGCCATCGTCGAGTGGGCCGTCCAGATGGTCCGCACCACCGACCCCGGCTGCTACATCGCCGCCTGCGAGGCCCTCGCCGCCTTCGACATCCGCGCCGAGCTCAGCCGGATCGGCATCCCCACCCTCGTGGTGGTCGGCGCCGACGACCAGGTCACCCCGGCCGCCGACGCCCGCGTCCTGGTCGCCGGGATCGCCGACGCACGGCTCGCCCTGGTCCCCGGCGCCTCCCATCTCACCCCCGTCGAGCAGCCGATGGCCGTCACCGATCTGCTGGTCCGCCACTTCTCCAGCTCCTGGCAGACCCCGGACCACCCGACCGGGATGACCGCGATCCCCGCGCCCCCGCACAAGCCCGTCCTCTCGCCCGTGCCGCCCGGCGCCGCGGTCGTCGAGTACGGCCACAATGTGCCCGAGTCGCTGCTCGACGCCCGCGCCGCCGCGTACGACCAGGGCATCAAGGTGCGCCGCGAGGTGCTCGGCGACGCCCATGTGGACCGGGCGCAGTCCCTGGCCGACGAGTTCACCGACGACTTCCAGGACTTCATCACCCGCTACGCCTGGGGCGAGGTGTGGACCCGGCCCGGAATCGACCGGCGGATCCGCAGCGTGGTCACCCTCACCGCCCTCGCCGCCCGCGGCCACCTCGACGAACTCGCCTTCCACACCCGGGCCGCGCTGCGCAACGGGCTCACCCCCACCGAGATCAAGGAGGTGCTGCTGCACACCGGCGTCTACTGCGGGGTGCCGACGGCGAACTCCGCCTTCGCCGTGGCCCAGCGGATCATCCGCGAGGAGACGAGCCCGGACGGCTGATCGGAAAGGCACCGAAGGCCAGTGCGGTCAACGGGGGGTCGCGGTAGCACAATGATCTCCATGAAGCTCACCAAGAAGGGCCATGCCTGCGTCCGGATCGAGAAGGACGAGCAGACGCTCGTCATCGACCCCGGGACCTTCAGCGAAGAGGACGCCGCGGTCGGCGCGGACGCGATCCTGGTCACCCACGAGCACTTCGACCACTTCAACGAGGAGCGGCTGCGCACGGCGCTCGACGATAACCCCGGCGCCCAGATCTGGACGCTCCACAGCGTCGCCCACCACATCTCCGCGGCGTTCCCCGGGCGGGTGAACACCATCGGGGAGGGCGACACCTTCAGCGCGGCGGGATTCGACATCGAGGTGCACGGCCAGTTGCACGCCGTCATCCACCCCGACATCCCCCGGATCACCAATGTCGGCTATCTGCTGGACGGGGCGCTCTTCCACCCCGGCGACGCCCTTACCGTGCCCGCCGGGCGGCGGGTGGACACACTGATGCTGCCGGTGCACGCCCCCTGGAACAAGTTCGCCGAGATCCTCGACTACGTCCGCGCGGTCGGCCCGCGCCGGGCCATCGACATCCACGACGCCCTGCTGTCCGACGTCGCGCACACGGTCTACGGCCGGATGCTCGGCCCCGAGGGCCCCGGTACGGAAGGCGCCGAGCACCTGCGGCTGACCCCGGGCGAATCCGTCACCCTCTGAGGGCCGGGCCGGCTGTCGGACCCGGGATGTAGGTTGTGCCCTATGCGCATCGCGACCTGGAACGTCAATTCGATCACCGCCCGGCTGCCCCGGCTGCTGGCCTGGCTGGAGAGCAGCGGCACGGACGTCCTGTGCGTCCAGGAGACCAAGTGCGCCGAGTCCGCCTTTCCGTACGAGCCGCTGCGCGAGCTCGGCTACGAGGCCGCGGTCAACGCCACCGGCCGGTGGAACGGAGTGGCGCTGCTCTCCAAGGCCGGGCTCGCCGACGTCACCGTGGGTCTCCCCGGCGGCCCGGACTACGACGGCGGCCAGGAGCCGCGGGCGATAGGTGCCACCTGCGGCCCGGTCCGCCTCTGGTCGGTCTATGTGCCCAACGGCCGGGAGATCGGCCACCCCCACTACGACTACAAGCTGCGCTGGCTGGAGGCGCTGCGCACGGCCGTCGCCGGGGACGCGGCCGGTGAGCGCCCCTTCGCCGTCCTCGGCGACTTCAATGTGGCGCCGACCGACGAGGACGTCTGGGACCGCTCCGCCTTCGACGGACTGACCCATGTGACCGACCTGGAGCGCGAGGCCCTGGCGGCGCTGCGCGAGTCCGGTCTTTCGGACGTGGTGCCCCGGCCGCTGAAGTACGACCGCCCCTTCACCTACTGGGACTACCGCGAGCTGGGCTTCCCCAAGAACCGCGGCATGCGCATCGACCTGGTCTACGGGAACGAGACGTTCGCCAAGGCGGTCGGCGACGCGTATGTGGACCGCGAGGAGCGCAAGGGCAAGGGCGCCTCCGACCACGCCCCGGTCGTCGTCGACCTGGAGGTCTGACCCCGCGGCGGGATGCCCTGGTGAGGAGGGGGAGCCCCGGAGGCTCCCCCCGCCCGATCACCCGGTCAGCTTCCGCAGGTCGATCGACTCCGCCATCGCCCGCAACCCCGCGTCGCCCGGGTGGAGATGGTCCCCGCTGTCGTAGGCGGGCAGGATCCGTGCCGGGTGCCCGGGGTCCCGCACCACCGCGTCGAAGTCCAGCACGGCGTCGAACACCCCGCCGCTGTCCCGGATGAAGGCGTTGACGGCTGAGCGCCGCGCGTCCGCGTCCGCCGTGCACAGCGACTCGCCCTCGCACGGGGCGATGGTCGCCCCGACCACCCGCAGCCCGCGCTCCCGCACCCGCGCCGCGACCGACCGCAGACCCGCGATCAGCTCCTCGGCCGAGCTGCCCCACCGCAGATCGTTGATGCCCTGGAAGACGACGACCGTACGGGCCCCGGTCTGGGCGAGCACATCCCGCTCCAGCCGGTGCAGGGTGCTGACCCCGCCGGTGTCCGTGGAGACGCCCTCGCCCGGATAGCGGTCGGCCACCACGCGGTTGGCGGAGATGCCCGCGTTGAGCACCCCGTACGCCGGGACCTCGGACTGGCCGCGCAGCCGCCGCGCCAGCACATCGGGCCAGCGGCGATTGGCGTCATTGGTGGACTTGGTGCCGTCGGTGATCGAGTCGCCGAGCGCCACCACCGAACCCGGCCCGCCCCGCACATCGACCCCGGTCAGGAACGGCCAGGTGGTCAGGGTGCCGGTGTAGGACTCAGCCCCCGGCTCGGCGGTCCGGTCACCGCTGCCCGCCGCGCTCAGATACGACCGCTGGGTGGCCTGGCTGTGCACCGGCACCGCCGCGACCGGACCCGGCAGATGGATGCTCACCAGCAGATTGGCGTCCGCCGGGACCGGGAAGTCCACCGGATCGCTGAACGCCTGAGCGCCCGCGGGGATCGAGGTCCCCGGCCGCCCGCCGAACGTCAGCGGCACCGGTGACCCCTGCGCCGCCGCGCCGCTCGCCTGGAGCGCGACCGTCGCGTGCCCGATCCCCACGGGCGCCGCGGCGAAGGTGTTCTCCAGCCGGACCCGGGCCCTCGGCCCGCCCGCGCTGGTGTGCACCACCAGCCGCAGCGTCTGATCGGTCCACGGCCCGACCTTGGTGTACCCGGCGGTGCTCGCCGCCCAGCTCCCGGTCCAGCCGTACGCGGGCCGCCGCAGCGACGCGGCGAAGACATGCAGATCGGCCGCCGGGCCCGGGTCCCTCGGCAGCACCACCGACGCGACCTCGTGGCCGCGCTCCAACGGCACCGTCACCGCGTACAGCCGTGCCGTCTCCTGCCGCTGCCCGCCGGCGGTGTTGAGATGGGGGAGGCCCACGGCCTTGGTGGTGGCGGGGCCCGCCCGCCAGTCCGGCGCGCTCAGCGTGTACGGATGGCTCGACCCGTCGCGGTAGCGCACCGTTCCGACACCGCTCGCCCCGGCGCCGGGCCCGTTCGGCGAACTGCTCGCCACCAGGAAGGTCAGCGCCTCGCCCCGGCCGCGCAGTCGCACCGTCTGGCCGTCGGCGATCACATTGTCCGGCCGCGCCCCCGCGCTCCTCGGCCAGGTCAGCCGCGCCGCGTCCAGGTCGATATCGCGCCCCGGCGTCCAGCCGGCGGCCCGCAGATCCTGCGCGGAGAGCGAGGCGCCCGCGCCGTCGAAGTCGGCGTCACCCGGGCGGGCGTCATCGCTGACCGCCCGGTTGTCGAAAAGCCGCTCCAGAGGGAGCGGCTTGTGGGTCGGCACGGTGGCCGGTGCGGCGTAGGAGGGTGCGAGAAGTGAGAGGGTGACACCTCCCGCGACGATCCCGGCGGTTGTCCACGGTCTCGCTACGCGCATATGTGTCCCCTCTCGCAACCAACCCGACCGGCGATTGCACAGGTGCCCGGAGAACGTATGGAGGCAGGTGGGTGTCGTCAAGACGAGCATCGGGTCACAGCTCACGACGAGCATCGGGTCACAGCTCATACCGCGCGCCCTGTGGTGCGCCGGTGACCTGGATGCCACGCTGAGCGGTATGAACATCTCCTTCTTGGGCAACTGGCGCAAGCGACGTGGCCCCGCCTCGGGCGCGGCCCTGATGGGTGCCCAGGAGGAGGACCCCCAGGGCATCGCCCAACTGCTCTCCGAATGCGAACTCCTGCGTGCGCGGGCCTCCGCCGCGGGCATCGGGCTCGATGACTCCACGGCCTCCCTGGAGGCGCTGGACCAGATGGCGCCCCGCTGGCGCGACGACCCGGACGAACTCCCCTGGCTCGGTAACGACGCGGGTCTCTACCTGGGCACGGTCATCGTCCGCACCGTCCCCGGGGCCGTCTGGCAGGTGTGGCCCAACGGCCGACCCGTCGTCAGGCTGGCCTCCGGCCGGGAGGTCGACGTCGTGGAGGCCGGTCAGCAGTGGGCCGCGGATGGTGCTCCCGAGCTCTGCCAGCGGTACGCCGAGGTCGCGGAGGCGTAGGGGGCGTCCGGCGGATGGTGACGCCTGCGGCGAGCTGTTCCCCACCCCGCCCCGTCCCGAAACCGGGGCTCCGCCCCAGGCCCCGTTCGGGGCTTCGCCCCTGGACCCCGGGGCCTGGGGCGTAGCGCCGGACACGCGTTAGGGCGGCGGGACCGGGGGCTTTCCCCTCCCCGCCCCTTCCCGATACCAGGGGGCTTCGCCCCTGGACCCCGGGGGGAGCCGCCGTGCACACCCGCACCGGCGGGCCGATCGCGGTCGGTACGTCGGCGCGGCGGATGAGCGGGCGGACGCCCGCGCACAGCCGGGTCGTCCGGTCGGGGTCTGGGGCGGAGCCTCAGTTTCGGGAAGGGGCGGGTAGGGGAGAGATCCCCCGCCCCCGTAGACCCTGTCGAGCGGTATCCGCCCACCGATGCGTGTCCGTACCCAAAGCTCCCCAGTTGCCCGGATAGCTTGCGCTGACCAGGGACACAGCGGGAAGGTGGGTGGGGCCGGGTATGGCCGTCGGCGAGCCGTTGATCGAGCTGCACGGCGTCAACAAGCACTTCGGCGCGCTGCACGTTCTGCGGGACATCGACCTCACCGTCGGCCGCGGCGAAGTCGTCGTGATCATCGGCCCCTCCGGCGGCGGCAAGTCCACCCTGATCCGGACCATCAACCGGCTGGAGACCGTCCAGTCCGGCTCCATCGTCGTCGACGGCCGTCCGCTGCCCGAGGAGGGCAGGGAACTGGCGCGGCTGCGCGCCGAGGTCGGCATGGTCTTCCAGTCGTTCAACCTCTTCGCCCACCGCACCGTGCTGGCCAATGTGATGCTCGGTCAGACCAAGGTCCGCCGCCGTGCCAAGGAGGACGCCGAGCGGCGCGCCCACGAGCTGCTGGGCCGGGTCGGACTGGCCGACCAGGCCGGGAAGTTCCCCGCCCAGCTCTCCGGCGGCCAGCAGCAGCGGGTGGCCATCGCCCGCGCGCTGGCGATGGACCCCCAGGTGATGCTCTTCGACGAGCCGACCTCCGCCCTCGACCCCGAGATGATCAACGAGGTGCTGGAGGTGATGCGCCAGCTCGCCCGGGACGGCATGACGATGGTCGTGGTCACCCATGAGATGGGCTTCGCCCGCTCCGCCGCGAACCGGTTGGTCTTCATGGCAGACGGCGCGATCGTCGAGGACCGTACGCCGGAGGAGTTCTTCCGCGCCCCCGAGAGCGAGCGCGCCCGGGACTTCCTGTCCAAGATCCTCAAGCACTGAGCCGGGTGATGACGGACATGAGGCGTCTGCGCCGCGCGACCGCCGCCCTCACCACGGCCCTGGTCCTGCTGCTCACGCCCGGCTGCGGCAAGGAGGGCAGCCCGCCCGCCAAGGGCCCCCGGGCCGAGAAGCTGCCCACCTACAAGGTGGACAAGGAGTTCCGGCTGCCCGCCTCGCCCACGTGGCGCCGGGCCGAGCGCCGTGGCCATCTCACCGTCGGGGTCAAGGAGGACCAGCCCTATCTGGGTGAACGGGACCCGGCCACCGGCCGCTACTCGGGCTTCGACATCGAGATCGCCCGCATGATGTCCGCCTCCCTCGGCTTCGCCCCGAGCACCCTCCGGTACCAGACCATCGCCTCCGCCAACCGCGAGACCGCCCTCCAGAGCGGCCAGATCGACTACTACGTCGGCACCTACACCATCAATCCGCTGCGCAAACGGCTGGTCGGCTTCGCCGGGCCGTACTTCATCGCCGGTCAGGCGCTGCTGGTGCGCACCGACGAGAACGACATCCACGGCCCCCGGGACCTCGCGGGCAGGACCGTCTGCTCGGTGGCCGGCTCCACCCCGCTGCAGCGCATCCGGGCCGACTACCCCAAGGCGCACGCGGTCGCGTACGACACGTACTCGGTGTGCGTGGACAACCTGCTCAGCTTCCAGGTGGACGCGGTGACCACCGACAACACCATCCTGCTCGGCTACGCGGCCAAGGCCCCCAAGGAGCTGAAGGTGGTGGGCCGGCCCTTCTCCAAGGAGCCGTACGGCATCGGCGTGCCCAAGCCGGACAACGCGCTGCGCTTCGCGCTGGACGACGCGATCCTCTTCCACGAGCGCAACGGCGACTGGAAGAAGGCGTACGACGCGACCCTCGGCCTCTCGGGTGTGCCCGCCCCCAAGCCGCCCCCCATCAACCGCTACCGCACCGGCTGAAGGCCATCCCATGGACGTGCTCACCCAGAATTTCTCGCTCTACGGCAAGGGCTTCCTCGGCACCGTGCAGCTGACCGTCTACGCCTCGCTGCTCGCCCTCGCGCTCGGTGTCCTGATGGCCGCCTTCCGGGTGGCGCCGGTCGCCTCGCTGCGCGCGTTCGGCACCGTCTGGGTGACGGTGCTCCGCAACACCCCGCTGACGCTGCTGTTCTTCGCGGTGATGCTGGGGCTGCCGCGCTTCGGTCTCGTACTGCCGTTCACCGTCTTCGCGGTGATCGCGCTCGGCTGCTACACCTCGGCCTTCATCTGCGAGGCGGTGCGGGCGGGCATCAACACGGTGCCGGTGGGACAGGGCGAGGCGGCCCGCAGCCTGGGCATGACGTTCGACCAGACGCTGAGCGCGGTGGTGCTGCCGCAGGCGTTCCGCACGGTCATCCCGCCGATCGGCTCGACCCTGATCGCGCTCGCCAAGAACTCGGCCATCGCCGGGTCGTTCAGCGTCACCGAACTGCTCGGCACCTACAAGCCGCTCAACGAGCTGGGCTACAGCATCGTCTGGTCCTTCGTCTGGATCGCCGTCGGATACCTGATCATCACCCTCGCCATCAGCGCGATCTTCGCCCTGCTGGAGCGGCGCTGGGGAGTGCCGCGATGACCGCCCCCTCGACCACCAGCGCCCTCTACGACGTCCCGGGGCCGCACACCCGGCGCCGGCACCGGACGTATGGGCTGGTCGGGACGGTCGTGCTGGTGGTCCTGCTCGGCTGGATCGGCTATCTCCTCATCCACACCGGCCAGTTCGCCTACCGCAAATGGATGCCGTTCGAGTACAAGGGCATCCAGGAGCTGCTGCTCAACGGGCTCGCGGGCACCCTCAAAGCGTTCGGCATGGCCGCGGTCCTCTCGCTCGCCCTCGGCGGGGTGCTCGCCGCCGGGCGGCTCTCCGAGCACCGCCCGCTGCGCTGGGTGGCCACGCTGGTGGTGGAGTTCTTCCGGGCGATGCCCGTACTGGTGATGATCTTCTTCGTCTTCGTGGCGCTGCGGGTCCAGCCGCTGCCCGCCCTGGTCACCGGGCTGACGCTGTACAACGGCTCGGTGCTGGCCGAGGTGTTCCGGGCCGGGGTGAACTCGGTGGACCGCGGCCAGCGCGAGGCGGCGTACTCGCTCGGCCTGCGGAAGACCCAGGTCATGATGTCCGTGCTGGTGCCACAGGGGGTGCGGGCGATGCTCCCGGCCATCATCAGCCAGCTGGTGGTGGCCCTGAAGGACACCTCGCTCGGGTTCCTGATCACCTATGAGGAGTTTCTGCACGCCGGAAAGCTGATCGCGTCCAATCTCGACTACGACCTGCCGTTCATCCCGGTGGTCATGGTGATCTCACCGATCTACATCGGGATGTGCATGTTGCTGTCGTGGTTCGCCAACTGGGTGGCCAAGCTGGAGCGGCGCAGTGTGAAGACCCGTCAGGTCGAGGTCGCCGCCGCGGAACCGGCCGCCCCGATGCCGGGGGACACCCGCGGCTGAGCCGGGGCGGCCGGAGGGTGTCTCGGCCCTTCAGTCGCGGACCGGGATCGTGAGGTGGGACGGGTCGGCGTCCGGGGACGAGAAGGTGAGATGGGCGCCGTCGGGGTTGTGCTCGATGTAGAGCGGGTCGACGGTGTCCACGACCAGCGCCAGCCGGTGACCGGCCGGGACGTCGTACGCGGTGGAGAACAGCTCCAGGTCCACGCCGAAGGGCGTGCCCGGGGTGCGGTCGTGGAAGGTGAACGGGGCGTGGGTGATCAGCTTGCCGACGCCCAGCGGGCCCACGTCGTACAGATACGCCACCGCCGTACCTTCCGAGCGGTCGCTGGTCACGGTGGTGTGGAGCTTCACGGTGCCGCGGACGCGCTGCTCGCGGGCGTGGGCCCCGGTCTGCCAGACGGCCGCGTAGGACCGGGGCAGCAGCGGGATCGAGGCGAGCGGCGGAAGCTTCAGGAACTGGTCCAGGGCGCCGCCGAGCAGCACGGTTCCGGCGTTGGCGCCGGAGTCATGGTTGGCGGTGACCTTCTCGGTGGCGGCGAGCGGGACGCGGAGCTGCCCGGAGGGGACGGCCGACCAGCTGGGGTAGCCCTCGTAGCCGTCGCCGTCCCCCGTACGGGACGTCAGCTGCACCGGCTGCTCGGCGTCGATGCCGTTGCGCTCGCCCCTGAGATAGCGGTCGAGCCACTGCCGGGCGTGGGTCCAGGTGGTGTTGGGCAGTCCGAGCAGCCCGGTCAGCTCGGCGGTGGCGTGGTCGCCGGGCCGCAGCTCCAGCCGCTTGGGGCCGGTGAGCTTCTCGAAGAAGTCGGCGTAGCTGTTGGGCGGGAAGATCGAGTCGCCCCAGGAGTTGCCCAGCATGATGGCCGCGCCATTGGCGTTGATCCGGTCGAGGTAGGTGGTGGCGGAGCGCTTCTTGCCCCAGGCGATCAGATCCTTCTCCTTGGCGAGGTTGGAGGAGAAGAAGTCATCGAGGATCTGCTGGAACTCCTCGCTCGGCCGGCCGGTCAGCGCCCCGGCCCCGGCGAGCAGCCCGGCGGCCTGGGAGTGCTGGGTGCGCTCGCCGTAGATCGAGCCGACCAGGTCCGCCCAGCCGCTCATGGCCACCACGGCCTTGATCCGCGGGTCGGCACCGGCCGCGAGCAGGCTGATCCCGGCGCCGTAGGAGAGCCCGGCCATGCCGATGTGGTCGGGGTCGGTGGGGGTGTTGGCGAGCGCCCAGTCGATGACCTTGGACGCGTCGGCGACATCGGGCGGCCCGGCCGTCTCGATCCTCCCGCCGGACTGCCAGAAGCCGCGGGTGTTGTAGGTCAGTACCACATAGCCGGTTTCGGCGAGCTTCTTGGCCTGGGCGAGATATTCGACCTGGGGCAGCGACCAGCTGGTGGGCAGGACGACGAGGGGGAGGCGGTGGGAGGCGTCGGCGTTCGCGGGAGCCACGATGTTGGCGGCCAGGTTGACGCCGCCGTCGCCGGGGATGTCGACGAAGCGGACGGAGACGCCGGAGGTGGCGGTGGTCGGGGCGGTGGTCGGGGCCGGTGCCGCGGCGGCGGTGGCGGGGGCGAGGCCGAAGGCCGCACCGGCCATGACGGTGAGGGAGAGGGCGACGGTGGTCGTGGGGCGGAGGGCTTTTCGGGCAGGGGTCACGATGGCTCCTGGTGGGGGATGCCGTGGGGGGCAGGGGAGCACCGGTGCTTGTGACCTGACGGTAACTCGGGTGTTTACCGGCGGTAATACCGCGGTAAGTTACGCATGGGTAACGATAGAGAGCCGAGGTCGGCTGCCGGGGCCGGCCCGGCCCGGGGCGCTATCCGGGGGCCGGGCCCGTATGGGTCCGGCCCCATCTGCGCGGAGTCCCGTACGCCGCTGAAGTGCCGCCCGCTTCGCGGGAGTTCAGCGGCGTCCGCCCTTGCGGCGGATCTTGATGGTTCGCATGTCCGTCACGCCGATCCGCAGGATCCGATGCGGGTAACCATGCGCGGTCAGCGCCGCGATGGCCCGTTCGGCCGCCTCCTGCTCACCGTCATCCGGCTCCGCCGGAACCTCGCAGCGGAAGGTGAACGCCGAAAGGGTCCGGTCGCAGGTGAAGGTGCCCGCCTCGGTGAAGGCGACCTGGAGGGAGTCGACCACACCGCGCAGCGCCTCGCGATCGTCCTCGCCCAACTCCTCGAAGGCGCCCCGGATCGTCACTCGGAACACGATCGCTCCTCCCGTCCCTCGCGTACGGCGTAGCCGAGCATCGGTGCGCCGACCATCTCCTCGATGGCGTCGAGGAGTTCGGTCACGGCCTCGGCGATGGCGTCCGGGCGGTCGCCCGCCGTGACGCGCCGTCCGATCTCGCCGAAGATCAGTGAGTGGTAGCCGCTGATCTGGGCGGCCACCACGCGCGGCAGTGGATCCTCCGGCGCCGCGCCGGTCTCTTCGGCGAGCACGGCGGCCAGTTCGCCGTTCATCCGGTGGCCGAGCTCCTCCAGCCGGGCCACCAGCGTGGGGGCGGCCCGCATCATCGCGAAGAACGGGCCGAAGCCCTCGGTCAGCCCCAGTGAGCGGTCGCGCCGCTCCACCTCCTCGCGCAGCCGGTCCAGCACCGCCTGGGCGGCGGACCGGCCGGGCGGGCGCTCGCGCACGATGTCGGCGAGCCGCCGCGGGGACGCCTGATCGGGCGGCAGGACCAGATCCTCCTTGGCCGGGAAGTAGTTGTAGACGGTGTTGACGGACACCTCCGCGGCCTCGGCGACCTCGGCGACCGTGACCCGGTCGAAGCCGCGCTCCAGGAACAGACCGGTGGCCACGTCCGCGATCCGCCGGCGCGTACGGCGCTTGTGCTTCTCCCGCAATCCTTCGCTCATGGGCCTCAGTGTAGCCCGTTGCAAACTTGGACTTGTCTTAAAGCTTTAAGTCGATTGCAAGTTTGTGGTGCGTTGTGCTCTGATCGGGGCATGTCCTCATCCGTCATCCGCGTTCGCGGCCTCACCCGGACGTTCTCGCTGGGCAGCGGCCCCGTGCACGCCGTCCGCGGGATCGATCTGACCGTCGGCCGCGGCGAGATCCTCGGCTTCCTGGGCCCCAACGGGGCCGGTAAGACCACGACCCTGCGCATGCTCACCACCCTGCTGCCACCCACCGGCGGCGAAGCCGAGATCGCCGGGCGCGATCTGCTCCGCGATCCGGCGGGGGTACGCCGGCGGATCGGCTACGTGGCCCAGTCGGGCGGCCTGGACCCCGGGTGCTCCGTACGCGAGGAACTGGTCACCCAGGGGCGGCTGCATCTGATGTCCAGGGGCGCGGCGGCCGGGCGTGCCGATGAACTCGCCGGTGAGCTGGGCCTGTCGGGGCTGATGGACCGCCCGACCGCCGCCCTGTCCGGCGGTCAGCGCCGCCGGGTGGAGATCGCGCTGGGCCTGGTGAACCGGCCCGAGGTGCTCTTCCTCGACGAGCCCACGACCGGTCTCGACCCGGGGAGCCGCGCCGAACTGTGGGACCTGGTGCGGCGCGTCCGCGCCGAGCACGGCACGACGGTTTTCCTCACCACCCACTACCTGGACGAGGCCGACGCGCTCGCCGACCGGATCGTGGTCGTGGACGCCGGGCGGATCGTCGCCGAGGGCACTTCCGCCGAGCTCAAGGGCCGCTATGCGGGCGATCCGGCCGCGAGTCTCCAGGACGCCTTCCTGGCCATCACCGGCCGGGGCACGGCCGAGCAACCCCTCGCCATCTAGGCGGTGTTCGGCGGGTCTTGCCGCCTGGGAAGGACCCGCCGGACACCCCTGGCGCCATCCCGAACACCCGACCCACCCAAGGGCCTCTTATGACTCTTCTCGCCCACACCGGCATCGTCTTCGGCCGCTGTCTGCGCTCAACGCTTCGCTCGAAGACCAATCTCTTCTTCGGAATGCTTCAGCCGCTGCTCTTCCTCGCCCTCTTCGGCCCGCTGCTGACCGAACTCGACATGGGCGTCAGCGGATCGTCCTGGCAGACGCTGGTCCCCGGTGTGCTCGTGCAGCTCGCCCTGCTCGGCGGGTCGTACGTCGGGCTCGGTCTGCTGATGGACCGCAACCTCGGCGTGCTGGACCGGATGCGGGTCACCCCGGTCAGCCCGCTGGCGCTGCTGCTCGGCCGCACCCTGCGCGATGTCGTCCAGCTGGTGGCCCAGTCGGTGCTGCTGGTGCTGCTCGGCCTGGCCTTCGGGCTGCGTGCGCCGCTCCTCGGCGTGCTGCTCGGGCTGCTGTTCGTGGCCGTGCTCGCGGCGGCCCTGTCCGCGCTCTCCTACGGGCTGGCCATGAACGTCCGTACGCCCCCGGAGTTCGCCGCCATCGCCAATACGGCGGGCATGCCGCTGATGCTGCTCTCCGGACTGCTGCTGCCGATGACCCTGGCCCCCGGATGGCTCGCGGGCGCCTCGCGCGCCGTGCCGTTCCGCTACACCGTCGACGCGGTGCGCCAGGTGTTCCTGGGGCACTACGCCAACACCACGGTCGCCGTCGGGGCGGCCGTCACCCTGGCCCTGGCGGCGCTGTGCCTGCTGGGCGGGGTGCGGCTGTTCGGCCGGGTCCGCGGCTGACCGAGTCGTCCTCGGCCGCCTCGGCCGCCTCAGTCCTCCTTCGTGGCCGCCTTCGCGGCGACGCGCGGGCCGGCCGAGGTGGTCGCGGGCTTGGTCACATCCGCGACCAGCTCGACCAGATCCGGGCCGTACGCCTGCGAGTTGACCACCTTCAGCAGCAGGCAGAAGGAGCCCTGCGCGCCGTACTTCCGGGCCAGCCGGACGCGGTTGCGGACGAGGTGGCGGACGGCGGCGCGATGCGTGACCGGCCGCTGACCGGCGGCCAGGAAGACCGGGCGGCTGTCGTCGCCCGCCGTCAGCCGGGCCAGCAGCACATGCTCGACCGCGCCCGGATCCGGGCGGTAGTGGGTACCGGCGATGGTGAACATCCCCCGGTCCGTGCCGGAGTCGTCCCCCGGGTGCACGGTGACGCCCGGCAGCAGATTGGCCATATGGGCGGCGAGCCTGCGGTGCGCGGTCGGATCGCCGACGCAGAACTCGGTGCGCGCCCCGAAGCCCTGCAGACCCGTGTCGTGCGGGGCCACCTCGGCGTGCGCCCCGCAGTTCTCCACGACCGACGCCAGCCCCAGCAGCGCCAGCGCGTCATGGCGGGGGATGCTCCAGTGGGCCGAGGTGCTGTCCCGATGGGTGACCATCACACACTCCGAACCGTCCGGCAGACCGAAGAAGCGCTGCTCGCGGGCGCGCTTGCGGCGCGCGAACGCGGAGTGCACGGCCCAGCCGGCGGCCAGGCCCACGATCAGGGCGGCCGCGGAGGCGATCAGGTCCTGCAGCGTGTCTGTCATGGCCGCGCATCGTAGCGGCCGACCGGGTACACGTTCGAGCGTACGGATGAACGAACGCCGAAACGGACACCTGAACGGATGGGGGACCGATCCACCCCTGTTGGGGGTGCGTGGCTCGCGGGTAGGCTCCGGCCCCTGTCGTTTCGCTTGGAGGTCACGGATGGGGCACGCCGCACGACCAGCCACAACGTCAACCAGGTCCACCACCGTCACATCCGCCGGGTCCGCCGGGTCCGCCGGATCCGCCGGGTCCGCCGGATCCGCGGCGGCCGTCCGGCGCCGGTTGCCCGCGCTCGCGGCCGCGGCCGGAATGGTCGCCGTGCTGGGCGTCGCCCCGGCCGGGGCCGCCGGGCACGAGAGCGCGGGCAAGGGCGCTCCGGCCAAGACACCCGTGGCCGTCGGCTACGGCGGCGCGGTCTCCAGCGTGGACCCCGACGCCTCGGCGGCCGGGATCGACGTACTGCGGCACGGGGGCAACGCGGTGGACGCGGCGGTGGCGACCGCCGCCGCGCTCGGGGTCACCGAGCCGTACTCGGCCGGTGTCGGCGGCGGCGGATACTTCGTCTACTACGACGCCAAGCGGCACAAGGTCTCCACGCTCGACGGCCGCGAGACCGCGCCCCGCAGCGCGGACCAGAAGCTCTTCCTCGGCAGAGACGGCAAACCCCTGCCGTTCGCCGACGCCGTCACCAGCGGGCTGAGCGTCGGCACCCCGGGCACCCCCGCCACCTGGAACGACGCCCTGAAGGACTGGGGCACCCGATCGCTGGGGCAGGTGCTGAAGCCCGCCGAGCGGCTGGCCCGCGACGGATTCACCGTCGACTCCACGTTCCGTCAGCAGACCGCCGACAACCAGGCCCGCTTCAAGGACTTCCCGGCCACCGCCAAGCTCTTCCTGCCCGGCGGCGAGCCCCCGGCGGTCGGCTCGACCTTCCGCAACCCCGACCTCGCCCGTACCTACGCGCTGCTGGCCAAGGAGGGCGTCGGCGCCGTCTACAAGGGCGAGCTGGGCCGCGACATCGTCGACACCGTGCGCAAGCCGCCCGTCGACCCGAAGGCGCAGCGCGTCGTTCGCGCGGGCGATCTGACCGCCGAGGACCTGCGGTCCTACGGAACGAAGCGGCAGGCCCCGACCCGGACCGACTACCGCGGTCTGGACGTGTACGGCATGGCGCCCTCGTCCTCCGGCGGCACGAGCGTCGCCGAGGCGCTCAACATCCTGGAGAAGACCGACCTCTCCAAGCTCAGCGACGTCGAATATCTGCACCGCTATATCGAGGCCAGCCGGATAGCCTTCGCCGACCGGGGCCGCTGGGTCGGCGACCCCGCCGCCGAGGACGTCCCCACCAAGGGGCTCACCTCACAGCGGTTCGCCGACTCCCGGGCCTGCCTGATCAAGGACGACGCGGTGCTCAAGAGCCCCGTACCGCCCGGCGACCCGAACAACCCGTCCGGGCCCGGCTCCTGCGACACCCGGGGCCACGCCGCCCCGACCACGTACGAGGGCGAGAACACCACGCATCTCACGGTCGCCGACAAGTGGGGCAACGTGGTGGCCTACACCCTCACCATCGAACAGACCGGCGGCAGCGGGATCACCGTCCCCGGCCGTGGCTTCCTGCTCAACAACGAGCTGACCGACTTCTCCTTCGCGCCCGCCGACCCCGCCGTCCACGACCCGAACCTGCCGGGCCCGGGGAAGCGGCCGCGCTCGTCCATGTCGCCGACGATCGTGCTGGACGGCCACAAGCCGGTGCTGGCGCTGGGCTCCCCGGGCGGGGCGACCATCATCACCACCGTGCTGCAGACCCTGCTGAACCATCTCGACCGGGGCATGCCGCTGGTCGACGCGATCGCCGCACCGCGCGCCAGCCAGCGCAACGCGGCCCAGACGGAACTGGAACCGGCGCTGTGGAACGGCCCGGAGCGCGCCAAGCTCGAGGCGCTCGGCCACTCCTTCAAGCAGAACCCCGAGATCGGCGCGGCCACCGGGGTGCAGCGGCTGTCCGGCGGACGGTGGCTGGCGGCCGCCGAGACCGAACGGCGGGGCGGCGGCTCGGCGATGGTGGTGAGCCCGAAGCGCTGACCACTGACCAGGTACGGCGGGCTCCGGTTCCGGAGCCCGCCGTGTTGCGGTGCGCTTGGGCGTCCATGTCGGTCATGGCGTCGGGGTCGAGTACGCCGGGGACCAGTACGCCCAAAACCGTTCGGGGCGTGCCAGTGCGACGTGGTGGCGGGCACGGTGCCTCCTGGGGCGGGTCTGCGGGGCGTACGAGGGAACGGAGGGTGGTCGGTCAGGTGCGGGCACGGGCGCGGCCGCGCAGGGCCCGGTCGGTGGCGGTCAGCGCCAGCACCGCGAGGCTGAGCGCACCCGCCACCATGGCGATGCCGTGCAGTCCGGCTGCGGTCGCCCGCTGTCCGTAGAAGAGCCCGATCAGCCCGGCGGCGGTGATCGCGCCCAGGTACTGCGAGGTGCGCTGGAGCCCGGCCGCCGCGCCGACGCTGTCCCGCGGGGCCTGGGTGTAGACGGCGGCCTGGTTGCCGGTCGAGGACAGCCCCTGCGGCAGCCCGAAGAGGACCGCGGCCAGCAGCAGCGCGACCAGCGGGGTGGACTCGTCGGCGAGCAGCAGCACCCCGCTCCCGGCGGCGAGCAGCACGGCCGCGAGGACGAGCGGTGCGTAGATGCCCTTCGTACGGGCGCCGAGCAGTGAGCACACGGCGGCCGCGCCCGACATGGGCAGCATGATCAGACCGGCGCGGGAGGCGGAGTAGCCGTGCCCCTCCTCCAGCCACTGCGCGTATCCGTACATGACCATGTAGATGACCAGGTACGCCGTGCCGTGGCGGAGGTAGGTGAGGGCGAGGGAGCGGTTGCGGCCGATCATCCGCAGATCGATGAACGGGCGGGGGCGGCGCAGCTGCCACCAGGCCAGGACGCCCGCGAGCACCAGGACGACGGGCAGCAGCGCCCAGTTGGGCCGCGCCAGGTCCATCAGGAAGATCATGAGGGTGGTGATGGTGGCGGTGAACAGCGCGATCCCGAGCGGATCGAACCCCGCGCCCGCCGTCCGGGCCCCGGAGCCCGCCTCGCCGCCGTCCTCCCCGCTCGTCATACGGGTCCTGGGGAGCCAGAGCAGCGCGAGCGTGATGCCGATCAGCGCCAGCGGCACATTGACCGCGAAGATCGCCCGCCAGCCGGCCGTCGCGGTGAGCAACCCGCCCAGCACCGGTCCGACCGCCGCGCTGCCGAGCGAGGCGAGCGAGAGCCGGCCGAGCACGGGACGCGGGGTCTCGCGTCCCGTGGCGGAGGACTGGGCGCGCAGCAGCGCCATCGCCGCCGGGTACGCCGCTGACGTGCCGATGCCGAGCAGCACCCGCGAGGCGATCAGCCAGCCGAACGCGGGCGCGAGCGCGCCCACCAGCCCGGCGGCGCACACCACGAGCAGCCCGGAGAGGAAGACCCGGCGCGGGCCGAGCAGATCCGCGAGCCGCCCCATCGCGGGCTGCGCCACGGCGCTGGCGAGGTACAGGGAGGCCACCAGCCAGGCCGTCCGGGCGGCCCCGACCCCGAAGTCATGGCCGATGGCCACCAGGCCGGTGGCGATCATCGTCGAGTTGACGGGATTGAGGACCGAGCCGATGAGCAGCGGGGCCATCAGCCGGGGGCCGAAGGGATCGGCGGAGGCCTGGCCCTCGCCCGCAGCCCCTGCCGCCGGTATGGCGGACTTTCCCGTGGTGTCGGTCATTCCTGGACCAGTCGCTTCAGGAGTTCGGTGGCCTCGGCGAGGGTGCGGCGCTCATCGGCGTCGAGCCGGGTGTCGATCGCGTCCAGCAGCCAGCTCTGCTTGGCCTGCCGTACGGAGGTGATCGCCTGCCGCCCCCGCTCGGTGCTCGAGAAGACCACCTGCCGTCCGTCGGTCGGATGCGGGGCCCGCTCCACCAGCTCCTGCTCCTCCAGCGCCGCCAGGATCATGCGCATCGACTGCGGCCGGACCAGCTCGGCGCGGGCCAGCGCGGCGGTGGTGGTCGGCCCTTCGTTGTAGAGCCGGCTGAGCACGGCGCGCTGGGAGGGGGTGAGCGCCCCCTGCGAGGAGGCCGCCCGCATACGGCGCATCAGCTGGGTGACGACGCCGGCGAGGTCGACGGCGAGGTGCGTTTGATCATGCGCGGCCATGGCTCGAGCATAAGAAATCGACAGCAAAACTTGCAAGTTTGCCTGTCGTGTGCGGAGCCGGAAAAGCGCCCGTAGCACAGCCGTAACCGGTCCCGTAACACACAGGGTGTCGAATGCGTGGCCTCGGGTTGTGCATCGTCCATCGTCCGAGGGGGAGGGGTGGCCATGGCGAGCGGGCAACTCCCGGCCGAGGTCGAGGAGTTCGCGACGTATCTGCGGGTGCTGACGAGGCGGCTGGACGCGGGGGCCGGCTGGTACGGCGTCTTCGCCCTGCGTGATCCGGACGGGCTGCGAGCCTGTCTCGACGGCCTCGAGGTGCCGCCGTGGGACCTCGTCCAGTCCCTGCTGCAGGACCTCTCCGCGCAGCACGGCCCCGGGGCCGCCCAGGAGGCCGCGTCCCGCGCGGCGACCCTCTACCGAGCCTCGGTCGCGGCCCACGACGCCGGGCCCGGCCGCCGCGAGGCCCTCCAGGACCGGCTGAACGGCATGCTCCGCCAACGCCGGAACGCCGCCCGACGCGCGGCCGACCTCCGGTCGGCCCTGTCCACCGCCGAGGACCCGGCCGCCCGGAACAGCCTCGCCGCGGAGCTGGCCTGGGCCCACGACGACCATCAGCGCGCCACCGCCCGCACGGAAGAACTCCAGGCCCGCCTGGCCGCGCTTCCGGGTGTGTCCCGTCTCGCGCAGGTCGCGGAAGCCGGGGCGGCGAGTACCCCGGACACCCTCACGAGTGCCGCCGCGCCCGCCTGGGGCGTGGCTGGTGGGGCAGGGCATCCGCGCGGGGCGCGGTTCGCGGGGGTGGGGGAGGCGGGCGCGGTGCCGCGACCTCGCGGGGCGCGGTTCGCCGGGGCCGGGGACGGGGATGACGGCGCCGCGGGGGTGCCGACGCCGGACTCGCCCACACCTTCCCCGGCGGAGAGCGGAGCCGGGGGCCGTGCGACCCCGCGGGGTGCGCGGTTCGCCGGGGCCTACGACGACGAGGACGGTGGCAAGCGCCGTAAGCGGGACAGGGCCGCGGACGACGGGCGGCGGCTTGCCCGTGCGGCGGCGGAGCGCACGGCGGCGCGGCGCGCCGCCCAGGAGGCGGTCGCGCGGCTGGGCCGGCTCCGGGCGGAGGGCCGCTCCGGCGAGGCCCATGTCGTGCTGTACGAGGCCGCCGTCTGGCCCGCCGCGCGGCTGCCGGTGCTCGCGGAGGAGTTGGAGCGGGCCGGATTCGGGGCCGATGTGTCCACGCTGCTGTGGGAGGCGGCGTGTCTGCCGCCCGCACAGCTCGCCGCGGCCGCCGAGGCGCTGTGCGCGGCGGACCGCGAGGCCGACGGCGAGGGGCTGTTGCGGCAGAGCGTCTCGCGCCCCGTTCCCGAGGTGGCCCACACCGCGAAGGCGCTCCTCGCGGCGGGCGCTCCGAGCAGGGCCGCGTTCCTGCTGGAGGCGCTCGTACGGGCACGTACGCCCGAGGACGCGGCGCGAGCGGCGGCCGAGGACCCCGCCACGCTGGTGCCCCTGCTGCTCGCAGCGGCCGCCGGGGTCTCCTCCAGCACCCAGCACGACCTGGCCCATGCCCTCCGTACCGCGCGCCTGCCGGGCGTCCCCGGCCTCGCCTGACGCGGTGGCGGTGGCGTTGGCGGTTCGGGCTTCTCGGCTCGGTCGGGTGCGGGTTTCGTCTCGCGCCTTCGGCGCATTTGAGCAGCGGCGGCGGGGGTGGGGGGCGCGGCGCCGCCGCCGGGCGCCGGGCCGGTGGGTGTGGTCGCCGGTGGCGGCTTCCCCGGCCGAGGGCTGGGGCGGTGCCGGACAGCGGGAGGGGTTGGGGTACCCCTCTCGAAAACGTTTGACAAATTAGTTGCTCCAGATCAAGTGTTTTTTCGAGGGGTACCCGAAGGGGCCGTCAGCCCGGCGCGGCCCGTGACCCACAAGTGCCGAAGCCGCCACCGGGCCCCGCGCCGCACCGGCCCGGCGCCCGGCGACGCGGCCCGCGCCCCCCACCCCCTGCCCCGCTGCTCAAATGCGCCGAAGGCGCGAAACGAAACCCGCACCCGACCGAGCCGAGAAGCACATCCCACCCAAACCCCGGACCCGACAAAACACGAAACGTGATCGTCTTCGTTGAGTAACGGCGGCGGTATTGCCAGAGTGGTGAGTGCGCTCTTACGTTCTTCACAGCCCGGAATCTACGTGCGTAGACACAGGTTGAGGAGCTGATCATGGCCAACCTCGTACGTGCCGCCCTCGTCCAGGCCACCTGGACCGGCGATACCGAATCGATGATCGCGAAGCATGAGGAATACGCCCGGCAGGCGGCCGCTCAGGGCGTCAAGGTGATCGGCTTCCAGGAGGTGTTCAACGCGCCGTACTTCTGCCAGGTGCAGGAGGCCGAACACTACCGGTGGGCGGAGGCGGTGCCGGACGGGCCGACCGTGGAGCGGATGCGGGAGCTGGCCCGGGAGACCGGGATGGTGATCGTCGTCCCCGTCTTCGAGCTCGAGCAGTCCGGCTTCTACTACAACACCGCCGCCGTGATCGACGCGGACGGCAGCTACCTCGGCAAGTACCGCAAGCACCACATCCCGCAGGTCAAGGGGTTCTGGGAGAAGTACTACTTCAAGCCGGGGAACCTGGGCTGGCCGGTGTTCGAGACCGCGGTGGGCAAGGTCGGCGTGTACATCTGCTACGACCGCCACTTCCCCGAGGGCTGGCGCGAGCTGGGCCTGGCGGGGGCGCAACTGGTCTACAACCCCTCGGCCACCTCCCGCGGCCTGTCGGCCTACCTCTGGCAGTTGGAGCAGCCCGCCGCGGCCGTCGCCAACGAGTACTTCATCGCGGCGATCAACCGCGTCGGCACCGAGGAGTACGGCGACAACGACTTCTACGGCACCAGCTACTTCGTCGATCCGCGCGGTCAGTTCGTCGGCGATGTGGCCAGTGACAAGAAGGAGGAGCTGATCGTCCGCGACCTCGACTTCGGCCTGATCGACGAGGTGCGCCAGCAGTGGGCGTTCTACCGCGACCGGCGCCCCGACGCCTACGAGGGGCTGGTGCAGCCGTGAGCGGAGACACCAACGACATCAACGGCGGCAACGACATCAACGGCACCAACGACGTCAGCGGCGGCCTCCATGCCACCCTCCACGCCCGCCACCAGGCCGTACTCCCCGACTGGCTCGCCGTCTACTACCAGCGCCCCATCGAGATCACCCACGGCGAGGGACGCCATGTGTGGGACGCCGAGGGCAACCGCTACCTCGACTTCTTCGGCGGCATCCTCACCACCATGACCGCCCACGCCCTCCCCGAGGTCACCAAGGCGATCAGCGAACAGGCCGGCCGGATCCTGCACACCTCCACGCTCTACCTCGACCGGCCCATGGTCGACCTGGCCGAGCGGGTCGCCACGCTGTCCGGCATCCCGGACGCGCGGGTCTTCTTCACCACCTCCGGCACCGAGGCCAATGACACGGCCCTGTTGCTCGCCACGGTCCACCGCCGCTCCAACCAGATCCTGGCGATGCGCAACAGCTACCACGGCCGCTCCTTCTCGGCCGTCGGCATCACCGGCAATCGCGGCTGGTCGCCGACCAGCCTGTCCCCGCTGCAGACGCTGTACGTACACGGCGGGGTGCGCACCCGGGGCCCGTTCGCCGGGCTGTCCGACGGTGAGTTCATCAAGGCGTGCGTGGCCGACCTCGAGGACGTCCTCGGCCAGGCGCACGGCAATGTCGCCGCGCTGATCGCCGAGCCGATCCAGGGCGTCGGCGGCTTCACCTCCCCGCCCGACGGGCTGTTCGCCGCCTTCCGCGAGGTGCTCGACCGGCACGGCATCCTGTGGATCTCCGATGAGGTGCAGACCGGCTGGGGCCGCACCGGCGACCACTTCTGGGGCTGGCAGGCGCACGACGGCTCCGGGCCGCCCGACATCCTCACCTTCGCCAAGGGCATCGGCAACGGCATGTCGATCGGCGGGGTCGTCGCCCGCGCCGAGGTCATGAATTGCCTGGGCGCCAACTCCATCTCCACCTTCGGCGGCAGCCCCATCACCATGGCCGCCGGTCTGGCCAACCTCAACCACTTGGTCGAACACGATCTCCAGGGCAACGCCCGCCGGGTCGGCGGGCTGCTGATCGAGCGGCTGCGCGCCGCCTGCGCCGGTCTGGACGGCGTACGCGAGGTCCGCGGCCGGGGGCTGATGATCGGCATCGAGCTGGTGGACCCCACCACCGGTGGCCCGTCGCCCGAGGGCGCGTCCGCCGTGCTGGAGGCCGCCCGGGAGGGCGGGCTGCTCATCGGCAAGGGCGGCGGGCACAACAGCAGCGTGCTGCGGATCGCCCCGCCGCTCAGCCTCACCGTCGCCGAGGCCGAGGAGGGCGCGGAGATCCTCGAGGCCGCCCTCAAGACCGCCCTGGAGACCGCCGGGTCCGGAAGGAGCGCGAGCTGATGTCCCGTACCGTGATCCGCGGCGGGCTGGTCGTCACCGCCGCCGAGGAGACCCCGGCCGATGTGCTGATCGAGGACGGCAAGGTCGCCGCCCTCGCCGCGCCCGGCAGCGAGTGGTCCCAGGGCTGGACCGCCGACCGTACGATCGACGCCACGGGTAAGTACGTCGTCCCGGGCGGGGTCGACGGGCACACCCATATGGAGATGCCGTTCGGCGGCACCTTCGCCTCCGACACCTTCGAGACCGGTACCCGGGCGGCGGCCTGGGGCGGCACCACCACCATCGTGGACTTCGCCGTCCAGAGCATGGGTCACGCCCTGCGCGAGGGGCTGGACGCCTGGCACCTCAAGGCGCGCGGCAACTGCGCCATCGACTACGGCTTCCACATGATCCTCTCCGATGTGAACGAGAGCTCGCTCAAGGAGATGGATCTCCTGGTGGGGGAGGGCGTGACCAGCTTCAAGCTGTTCATGGCCTATCCGGGGGTCTTCTACAGCGACGACGGGCAGATCCTGCGGGCCATGCAGCGCGCCTCCGGCAACGGCGGGCTGATCATGATGCACGCCGAGAACGGCATCGCCATCGACGTCCTGGTGGAGCAGGCCCTGGCCGAGGGCAGGACCGACCCCCGCTACCACGGTGAGGTCCGCAAGGCGCTGCTTGAGTCGGAGGCGACCCATCGCGCCATCCAGCTCGCCAGGGTGGCCGGCGCCCCGCTGTACGTGGTCCACGTATCGGCCGAGGAGGCCGTCGCGGAGCTGACCCACGCCCGTGACCTGGGGCTTCCGGTGTTCGGCGAGACCTGTCCGCAGTATCTGTTCCTGTCCACGGACAACCTCGCAGAACCGGACTTCGAGGGCGCCAAGTACGTCTGCTCCACCCCGCTCCGGCCCGTCGAGCACCAGGCCGCGCTGTGGCGGGGGCTGCGGACCAACGACCTCCAGGTGGTCTCCACCGACCACTGCCCGTTCTGCTTCACCGGGCAGAAGGAACTGGGCCGGGGTGACTTCTCCAAGATTCCCAACGGAATGCCGGGCGTGGAGCACCGGATGGACCTGCTCCACCAGGCCGTGGTGGACGGCCATATCTCCCGCCGCCGCTGGATCGAGATCGCCTGCGCCACCCCGGCCAGGATGTTCGGCCTCTACCCGCGCAAGGGCACCATCGCGCCCGGGGCCGACGCCGACATCGTCGTCTACGATCCGCTGGCCCAGCAGACCCTGTCCGCCGAGACCCACCATATGAACGTCGACTACTCGGCGTACGAGGGCAAGCAGATCACCGGGCAGGTCGAGACCGTGCTCTCGCGCGGTGTCCCCGTCATCGACCAGCGGGAGTACACCGGACGTGCCGGGCACGGCCAGTTCCTCTCCCGTGACACCTGTCAGTACCTGAGCTGACCCAGGGAGCGAGCATGGACTTCGGACTCGTGCTGCAGACCGATCCACCCGCCTCGGCCGTTGTCGAGCTGATGCGCCGCGCCGAGCGCAATGGCTTCGGCTACGGCTGGACGTTTGACTCCGCCGTGCTGTGGCAGGAGCCGTTCGTCATCTACAGCCAGATCCTGGCCCGGACCGAGCGGCTGATCGTCGGCCCCATGGTCACCAATCCGGGTACCCGCACCTGGGAGGTGACCGCCTCCACCTTCGCCACCCTCAACGAGATGTACGGCAACCGCACGGTCTGCGGGATCGGGCGTGGCGACTCCGCGCTGCGGGTGGCGGGGCGCAGGCCCAACACCCTCGCCCGGCTCGAGGACGCCATCGAGGCCATCCGCGATCTGGCGGAGGGCCGGGAGGCCGTCGTGGACGGCAGCCCGATGCGCATCCCGTGGATCGAGGACGGCAGGCTGCCGGTGTGGATGGCGGCGTACGGCCCCAAGGCGCTCGCGCTGGCCGGGCGGAAGGCCGACGGCTTCATCCTCCAGCTCGCCGACCCGTTCCTGACGGAGTGGATGGTCAAGGCGGTGCGCTCCGCCGCCGCCGAGGCCGGGCGCGATCCGGACGCGGTCACCATCTGCGTCGCCGCCCCCGCGTATGTCGGGGACGACCTGGACCACGCCCGTGAGCAGTGCCGCTGGTTCGGCGGCATGGTCGGCAACCACGTGGCCGACCTGGTCTCCCGCTACGGCGAGCACTCCGGTGCCGTGCCCGAGTCCCTGACCGCGTACATCAAGGAGCGGCAGGGGTACGACTACGCCCACCACGGCCGGGCCGGCAACCCGGACACGGCATTCGTGCCCGACGAGATCGTGGACCGGTTCTGTCTGCTCGGCCCGGCCGAGGCGCATATCGAGAAGCTGGAGCGGCTGCGCGAGCTGGGGGTCGGCCAGTTCGCGGTCTATGCGATGCATGACGCGAAGGAGCGCACGCTCGACGCGTACGGCGAGCACGTCATCCCCGCGTTCACCGGCTGACCCGGCTCGGGCCGAGCCGCGCACCGGCAAGGCATCGTCCCTTTTCCCAAGGAGGGGTCAATTCCGTTTTCGCGGCCGCTCGTCGGCTATCGGCGGGCGGCCGCGGAGAACAAAAAGCGGACCCCCGGAAACCTTCGAACATGGTTACAATCACCTCGGTTTTTGTGCTCTGATGTGCGGTCGGCTGAACGACTCCTTGCCACAGAAGGGTTGGGCATGACGCAAACCGAGATACCGATAGATGTGGAGCTCCGGGGGCTCTACAAGGCCCACTATCGGTTTCAGTTCCTGAGCGCGGCATTCCAGTTAGGGCTCTTCGCGTTGGTGGAGAAGGAGCCCGGCCTGGCCGTGGGTGAGATGGCCCCCCGGCTGGGCCTCAAGGAGCAGCCCACCCGCATCCTCCTTCTCGGCTGTACGGTATTCGGGCTTTTGGACAAGAAGGGCGACGGCTACCACACCACCCCGCTCTCGAAGCCGCTGACCGCCGACTTCGACGAGGCGCCCGCCGCCAACATTCCCTGGGAGCAACACGGTATCTACCGGGCGATGGCCTGGTTCTGTGAATCCCTCAAGGAAGACACCAATATCGGTCTGCGGCAGGAGATTCCGGGAACGGCACCCACCCTCTACGGGCGGCTCGCCGAAAATCCCGAACTGGAAGCCACATTCCACACCATGATGTCCTCGGTGAGCAGGCTCGTGGGCGCGGAACTGGGAGAGAAGCTCGACCTCTCCGGGTGCTCCCACCTCCTCGACATCGGCGGCGGAACAGCCATCAACGCCTCCAATTTCGCCGCCCGCCGGCCGGATCTGCGCATCACCATCGCGGATCTGCCCTCGGTGGCGGCGGCCGCCACCGAGAAGATCGAGAAGCTGGGGCTGGCCGACCGGGTGCGGGCGGTGAGCCTCGACGCCTTCCACGACGAGTTCCCGACCGGCTGCGACGGCGTGCTCTTCGCCCACTTCCTGGAGATCTGGTCCCCCGAGCGGGTCCGGGAACTCCTCGCCAAGGCCGCCCGCGCCCTCCCGTCCGGCGGCGCGATCTACGTGGTCACCCCGCGCCAGGACGACGACGGCACCGGGCCCGAGCGGGCGGCGCTGCTGTCCGCGTACTTCCACACCATCGCCTCCGGCGAGGGCATGGTCTACACGGGCGCCGAGTACGAGGAGTGGTTCCGCGCGGTGGGCGTCGAGCCCGCCGGACGGGTGCCGCTCGGCGCGGACACCGTCGTGATCACCGGCCGCAAGGCGTAGGCCGCAAGGCATAGTCCGGAACCAGGCGAGGACACCCCCGGCGGGCGCGCCGTGCGATGCGGAGGTCGCGACGGCCCGTGTGCCGGGGGCACGACCCGCCCCGATCGGGAGGCGAACCATGGCCGGTGCCACGAGCCCAGCCACCCCTGGCCACGCGGACGGCGAGGGCGACCGTCCGCCGCCGCACCACCGCCACAAGTGGCTGATCCTGGGGATCTGCTGCATCAGCCTGTTCATGGTGGGCCTCGACACCACCATCGTGAACCTCGCCCTGCCGTCCATCCAGGAGGATCTGGACGCCACGCCCTCGGGGCTCCAGTGGACGGTGGACGCCTACACCGTGGTGCTCGCCAGTCTGCTGATGCTCTCCGGCTCGATGGCCGACCGGTTCGGCAGGCGCAGAACGTTCCAGACCGGGCTGCTGCTGTTCAGTCTGGGGTCGCTGCTGTGCGGGCTGGCCTCCGACACCGGTTCACTGATCGCCTTCCGGATGGTGCAGGCCATGGGCGGCGCCATGCTCAACCCGGTCGCGGTCTCGATCATCGCCAACACCTTCACCGACCTGAGAGAGCGGGCCAGGGCGATCGGGCTGTGGGGCGCGGTCGCGGGCGTGAGCATCGCGCTGGGGCCCGTCGTCGGCGGCGCTCTGGTGGACTCCACCGGCTGGCAGGCCGTCTTCTGGGTCAACCTCCCGGTGGCCGCCCTCGCCCTGGCCCTCACCGCGCTGTTCGTCCCCGAGTCCAAGGCCCCCCGGCCGCGCGGGCTCGATCCGGTGGGGCAGCTGCTGGTGATCGTGGCGCTGGCGACGCTCACGTTCGGCATCATCGAGGGCCCGGTCAAGGGCTGGGACTCGGCGCCCATCGTCGGCTGCTTCACGGTCGCCGTGGCCGCCGCCGTCTCGCTCATCCGCTATGAACTCCGCCGCGCCGAACCGCTGCTGGACGTCCGCTTCTTCCGCAGTCCCTCCTTCAGCGGTGCCATCGCCTCGGCGGTGTGCGGCTTCGCCGCGCTCGCCGGGTTCCTCTTCCTCAACGCCCTGTACCTCCAGGACGTCAAGGACTTCTCCCCGCTGCACACCGGGCTGCTCACGCTGCCGATGGCGGCCATGACCCTGGTCTCCTCACCGATCGCGGGCCGTATCGTCGGCGCCCGCGGTCCGCGTATCCCGATGGTGATCGCCGGGGCCGGTACGGCGGTGTGCGGACTGCTGCTGACCCAGGTGCGGGCGGACACCCCGATCTGGTACCTCGTCATCGCCTATGTGGCGTTCGGCATCGGTTTCGGCATGCTCGACGCCCCGCTCACCTACTCGGCCGTCTCCGGGATGCCGCGCTCCCAGGCGGGGGTGGCCGCCGCGGTCACCTCCACCGGCCGCCAGGTGGGGGCGGCCCTCGGTGTCGCCGTGCTCGGCTCGGTCTCCACCGCCCGGGTGCACGGCCCGTTCAGCTCCGGGTTCCCCGGGGCCAGCCATCTGGGCTGGGCGATCATGGCCGGGTGCGGGCTCGCCATCGTGACGCTGGGCCTGCTCACCACCGGCGCCCTGACCCGCCGCCCGGCGGAGCCCAGCCCCGAACCGGCCCCCGGCCGGCCCGCCGAACGCGTGCCGTGACCCCGCGCCCGTTCCCGCATATCGCCGGGGTGGGCCGTGATGCCGGTCAAAAGGGGGATCCGCACCTTTCGGGGCGGTCCATCCCTTCACCTCGATGACACCTTCCCGCAGTCGCCGTGCCACTCGCTGTCGCGGAGACATGGTTCGATGAACACATGATCGATGAATTTCTCGCCGGTGATCTCGGCGCGGTGGAGGAGGCGGTCCGCGCGGCGGTCGCAGAAGAGGTCATGCCGCGCTTCCGGCAGCTCGCCGCCCATGAGATCGTCGAGAAGCGGGGCCCGCACGACCTGGTCACCACCGCCGACCGGCTGGCCGAGGAGCAGCTGACCGACGCCCTCACCAAGCTGCTGCCCGGCTCCGTGGTGGTGGGCGAGGAGGCGGTGCACGCCGACCCGGCCGTGCTCACCGCCCTCGGTGGCGACGCGCCCGTATGGATCGTCGACCCGGTCGACGGCACCCGGCAGTTCGTCCACGGCGACCCCGGCTTCTCGACGCTGGTCACCCTCGCCCACCGGGAAGAGCTCCTCGCGTCCTGGACGTACGCCCCGGTGCTCGACCTGATGGCCATCGCCCGCCGCGGCGGAGGCGCGCTGCTGAACGGCGAGCCGATCCACAGCGGCTCCCCGGAGCCCGGTGCGGCACTCCATGTCGCCATCTCCCACTTCGACTTCACCACCGACGCGGAGAAGCGCACCCTGTCGGGCCTGCGGGCGCCGGAGGCCGAGGTGCGACCCTGCGGCTCGGCCGGTCTGGAGTATCTGAACGTGGCCCGGGGGCTGCTCGACGCCGTCGCCTTCACCTGGGAGAACGCCTGGGACCACGCCGCCGGCCTGCTGCTGGTCGACGAGGCGGGCGGGGCACACAGCACGCTGGACGGCAAGCCGTTCCGGATCAGCGGGGGCAACGTCCTTCCTTTCACGGCGGCCAGGGACGAGGCGGCCGTTCGGCATATCCTGGGGCTGCTGGCCGACGCCGGCTGAACGTTCCACCGATACCTCGAGGACGAGGGGGAGCCGACGTGCCGTCCATGCTCGACGCGGTCGTAGTGGGTGCCGGACCGAACGGGCTGACCGCGGCCGTCGAACTCGCCCGCCGCGGCTGCGCGGTGGAGATCTTCGAGGCCGCGGACACCATCGGCGGGGGCTCACGCACCGAAGAGCTGACCCTCCCCGGCTTCCGGCACGACCCCTGCTCCGCCGTGCACCCCCTCGCCATCGGCTCCCCGGCCTTCGAGCGGATGCCGCTGGCCCGGTACGGCCTGGAGTGGCTCCATCCCGAGCTGCCGCTGGCCCACCCCTTCCCGGACGGCACGGCCGCGGTGCTGGCCCGCTCGGTCGGCGAGACCGCCATGTCGCTCGGCCCCCGCGACGCCGGCACCTACCGCCGGCTGCTCGCGCCCTACCTCGGCCGCTGGGCCACCCTCGCCCCCGATCTGCTGCGCGCCCACTGGGACGGGGTGCCCCGCGACCCGATCACCTGGGCCCGCTTCGGGCTGCACGCGCTCCAGCCGGTCTCGCTGCTCGCGGGTCCGCTCCGCTTCCGCGACGAGAAGGCGCGGGCCCTGTTCGCCGGGCTGGCCGGGCACGCCATCGCGCCCACCAGCGCACCGACCACCGGCGGCCCCGCCCTGATGTTCGCCGTCGCGGCCCATGAGGTCGGCTGGCCGATCCCGCGCGGCGGCTCCCAGTCGATCGTGGACGCGCTGGGCGCGTACCTGCGCGCACACGGCGGGACGATCCACGTCTCCACCGAGGTCAAGCGGCTCGACGAGCTGCCGCCCGCCCGCGCCTACATCTTCGACACCTCGCCGCGCGCCCTGGCCCGTATCGCCGGTCTCGGCAACGCCTACCGCCGCTACCGCTACGGGGCCAGCGCCTTCAAGATCGACTACGCGCTGTCCGGCCCGGTCCCCTGGACCGCGCCCGACGCCCGCCGCGCGGGCACCGTCCACGTCGGCCCCACCTCGGGCGAGATCGGCGCGGCGCTCCGGGCCGCCGTCGACGGCCGCGACCCCTCCGTCCCGTTCCTGATCACCGCGCAGCCCAGCATCCTGGACCCCTCCCGCGCCCCGGAGGGCAAGCACACCTTCTGGGCGTACGGCCATGTGCCCAGCGGCTGGAAGGGCGATGCCACGGAGGTGATCGAGCGTCAACTCGAGCGCTTCGCCCCCGGCTTCCGCGATCTGGTCCTGGCCCGCGCGGTGGCCGGCCCACCCGAACTCGCCGCCCGCAACGCCAATTACATCGACGGCGACATCGGCTGCGGCGCCTTCAAGGGCGTCCAGGCCGTCATACGCCCCAAGCTCGCCCGCGTCCCCTACGCCACCGCCCACCCGGCGGTCTACCTCTGCTCCTCCGCCACCCCACCGGGCCCCGGCGTGCACGGCATGTCGGGTCACCACGCGGCACGGGCGGTGTGGCGTCGGCTGCGGGCGCGGTAGGCCCCGGCAGGGGCCTGCGACGGCCTCGGCAGGGGCCTGCGACGGCCTCGGCGCGGGGTGGCCCGCCTCGGCGCGGTGTCGCCTCAGCGCCGAGCGGCGGCCTCAGTGCGGGATGGTGTCGATGACCTCGCGGGCGCCCTGCCGGAGGAGGGCCACCGCGACCGACGTGCCCAGGGTGGCCGGGTCCAGGGGGCCCGCCCATTCGTGGGCGTCCAGGACCGTCTTGCCGTCGGGGCTGAAGACCCGGGCGCGCAGCGAGAGGCGGCCGTCGCGCTCGGCCCTGGCGTAGCCCGCGATGGGGGAGTTGCAGTGGCCCTGGAGGACATGCAGCAGCATGCGCTCCGCGGTGATTTCCTTCCAGACGTCGGCGTCGCCGAGCCCGGCCACGGCCTCGATCGTCTCGGTGTCGCCCTCCCGGCACTGGAGCCCCAGCACCCCGGCCCCGATGGGCGGGCACATGGCGTCCACCGGCAGGATCTCGCTGATCCGGTCCGTACGGCCGATCCGCTCCAGACCCGAGACGGCCAGCAGCAGCGCGTCGCACTCGCCCGCGTCCAGCTTCTCCAGCCGCCGGTTGGCGTTGCCGCGCATCGGCACGCACTCCAGCTCCGGGTGGGTGATGGCCAGCTGGGCGACGCGGCGGACCGAGGAGGTGCCGATCCGGGTCCCCGCGGGCATCTCGTCGAGGGTCAGCCCGCCGGGGTGGATCACGGCGTCGCGGATGTCGTCCCGCTTGAGGTACGCGGCGAAGACCGTGCCCGCGGGCAGCGGACGGTCGGCGGGCACGTCCTTGATGCAGTGCACCGCGAGATCCGCCTCACCGGCCAGCAGCGTGGCGTCCACCTCCTTGGTGAACGCGCCCTTCCCGCCCAGCTTCGACAGATCGCCCATCCACCGGTCGCCCGAGGTGGTGACCGGTACGACCTCCGTACGGATCCCCGGGCGCAGCGCGGCCAGCTCGGTACGGACCCGTTCGACCTGGGCGAGGGCCATGGGGGAGGAACGGGAGACGATGCGGATCAAATCGGCGGACGACATGGCCTAGAGGATAGGCCCTCGCGGCGGGCGCTATGTCCCGGCCCCGGGGAACCCCTCCGCGACCAGGGCGGCGAGGTCGATGTAGGCGTCGAGGGTTCTGGACGCGAGCCGTTGGAGGTCGATTTCGCCCCGGGATGCCAGATGCTCGTCGTACGGCACCACGGCCACACCGCGGCAGCGTTCCCGGAACGTCGCCGCGAGGCCCTCGTAGTGATCGGTCCAGGGCACGTCGTGCGACATGTTGATCACGGTGATGGCGCGTCCCACCAGGTCCGCGTGAGCGTCCTCGGCCAGCCGGTCCAGGGCGGTGTGCGCGCTCCTCATGTGCTCCACCGAGGGAGTGGTGACGACGATCAGCTGATCGGCGAGGTCGAGGATCCCCCGCATGCTGCTGTGGAGTGCGCCGGTGTCCGAGTCGCTGAGGACGATCGGGTAGTGCGGCGCCAGAAGGGCCATGACGCGGCGGTACTCCATGTCGTCGATCGGGGCCGCCCGGCCCACGAGAGTGATCGGGGTGTCGTCTCCGGGGAGGACCTGGAGCCCGGAGGGCAGCCGGGAGGTGAAGCGCCGGATGGAGTCGGCGTCGTCGCCGGTGAGGCCCGCGCGGGCCAGCTCGTGGACGGTCCCCTCGGAGCGGGCCCCGACCCGGCGGCTGAGGGTGTCACCGCCGGGCATCGCGTCCACCGCGATGACCTCGTCCTGGCGCTCGCCCGCGAGGACCGCGCCCAGGGCGAGGGTCGTGACCGTGCGCCCGGCACTCACGGGGCGGCTGATCACCGCGATGCGGTGGCAGGACGGCAGCGGCGTACGGATGAGATCCAGCTTGCGCTGTCGCTGCTCCGCCCTGGCCGACCGCCCGCCGAGCCCCACGAGCGCCGCCAGGCGCGAGCGGGTGGAGCGAGGGGGCCGCGGCGGCTCGGGAGCGGTCGTGGGGGCGGGCCCGGTGTCCGGTGTCTCGTCCGGAGGCGAGGGCGGGGCCGAGGCCTCGGCTTCGGCCTCGTACGACGTATGGGCCAAGGTCGGCACGGGCGGCAGACACTGGACGAGGACGTCCGCCACCCGGCCCGCCGAGGGTCGCCTGCTCGGCCGGTCGTCCAGACAGGCGGAGATGATCGAGATGAGCTGGGGTTCGCGCCATACGGCGTCCGTTTGGGAGAGCTGAGCGGTCGGCTGTGCGTCGCTCAGGGCGCGGAGGATCTCGCCCAGGGCGTAGACGTTGTCCGCGTCGGTGGGGGCTTTCGGACGGCGGTCGTTGATGCTCGCGTCGGTCCAGCCGATGAGTTTCACCGTACGGCCGAGGACCAGCACGGTGTCCGCCGTAAGGGTCCCGAGAACGACGCCCTTGAGCGAGCACATGTTCACCGCCTCGGCGATGCGGAGGCCGATGGTGGCGGCGTACACGGCGTCCAGCCGGGGTGAGCCGTCGGGCCTCCGGCCCAGGAGCGTGGACAGCGGTGGGGCGGGTGAGCCGTCGGGCAGGTGGATGAACTCCTGCGTGAGCCATGGGGGGGCGAGGGAGGAAGCGTCGGCGAAGAGCCGTGGCGCGTAGTGCCCGGCCATCCGCCGCAGCGCCTCCGCCTCGGTCCGCAGTTCCCGATTCGCTCCCTCGGCGGTGCGGATCACCACCTGCCCCCTGGGATCGTGTGCCGCACGGGCCAGATAGACGCTGTACCCCCGGCTGCCGCCCAGCCTGCGGTGGGCCCGGTACCGGTCGAACGACGGCAGGCCGCCCTCCGGCTCCGCGCGGGGGGCGTCGGCGGGGTCGGACGCCGCCGACGGGGGCGGTGTCGTGGACAGATCCGTGCCGCACCCTTCGCAGAAGCGGTCGTACCGTTCCAGCGGATTGCCGCACAGCGCGCAGGCGGTGGAGTCCCCGGGGCGCGGCAGTGGGCGCCGGGCGCGGGCATAAGGCGGCCCGGCGTCCGGGCGGAAGTCCATGAGGAATTCCCAGATCCCGCGCGCCGTGTGGCGGCGGGGGTTCTCCCGGCACGCCATCACCATGGCGCGGAGCGGTTCCCAGACGGCGCCGCTCCAGCGCGGCATGAAATACAGCCCCGGGGCGGGATGACGCGTCTGTGCCCCGCCGCCGAGGCACAGCAGGATGTCGCCCAGCGCACCGACGACTTCCCCGGAGGTCGGCGGGCGGCCACCGGCGGACGCCGGGGACGGCGTCCCGTCGATGGCGGACGACGACCAGCCGGTCAGGAGGATGTCCTCACCGGCGATATGCACGGTGCTGATGCCGAGGTCGCCGTGCACCATCCCCACGTCCTCGGAGATCCGCACCGCGTCCGCGACCTTGCGGGCGAGCGCGAGGGCGGTATGCCCGTCCCAGCGCTCGGGGCTGGTGAGGAGGGTGTCGTCCAGCCGGTTCCCCCACCGCTCGGCGTCGCCGCGCAGGACGAAGTCCAGCCGTTCCCCGATGAGGGGTTCTTCCGCGACCCACGGAACGTCGTCGGTCAGCCCCTCGCGCAGCACGCGGCGGGCGTAGCGGCCGTCCATCCGGCGCAGCGCCTCCGCCTCCACCGCCAGCAGATCGGCGTCCCGCTGGTCGCGCACATGCCGGGCCACCTGGACGATGGCCTCCGCGCCGTATGCGTCCCGGCCCAGATACGGAGTGAGCCGCGCTCCCGGTGGTCCGGCCATCGTCAGCCGGTACGGACCGATGGTGCGTGGATCTCTGGACTCCAGGCGGCGCCACTGCTCCGCCGCCGTACGGGTCGTGAACGCCGACGACAGCGATGTGGCCCCCAGCCGGGCCGCCAGCCGTCGCTCCACCGTGCTGAAGGGGCGGGCGCCGGGCGGGAGCCGGTCGCTGCCGCCCGGGTCGGCCAGCCAGGCCGGGAAGTCGGGGGAGCGGCCCGCCAGTTGCTCGAGACGACGGCCGATCAGGCGGCTGGTCGCGACCAGCTCCGCCAGCGGCACCGCGCCCAGCAGCGCCCGCTGGGCCGCGTCGGTGAAGGTGAAGGGGCGGTGTTCGGGCGGCAGCGGGTCCGCACCCGCAGAGGCGGGCGGTTCGACGGGGTGCATCAGCCCGCCCAGGAACACCTCGGCCAGCCGTCCGGTGTCGGTACGGCCGTCCACCGCCTTCTGCACCATCCGCATCACCGGCACCGGCAGCGGGGCCACGGCGGCGAGATGGGCCGCCAGCCGGTACGCCTCCGGGGACGCCGCGTCCCGGAACCGCTGGACGCGGCCGAGCTCATCGGCCGGGGCGTAGATGGCGGCGGGGGCGGGGGCGGCGGCCGGGCCGGGGGCGGCGGCCGGGGCGGTGCGGGGGCCGTCGCGCGGGCGGTCGCGCGGGCCCTCACGCGGGCCCTCACGCGGCGGGACCAGCAGCGGGAGGACCGCCGTACCGCTCGCGGAGGCGATCAGCCGGGCCCAGTCGGCCAGCGGCCCGGCGTCCGGCTCCAGCACCGGAACCGGCACCCCCGCGAAACGCGCCAGGGCGGCGGGCAGCACCGGATCCGCGACCGTCCAGTCCGCATTGGCCGAGCCCGGTCTGCGGGTGCGCACCTGCCAGCGCCGCGTCCGGATCCCGGAGCCCTCCCACAGCCGGGGCGGCAGCGCGTGCACCACCGCCGTGGGGCCGAGCCCCGCCCAGCGCGCCAGCACCTGGCCCATCCGCCCGTCCCGCCACGCCGCGCCCACCCCATCGCTCACCACGAGCACCAGCGTGTGCCCGGAGGGGTCCGAGAGCGCCGTCGTGGGCAGCAGGGGCGCCTCCGGGGCGTACGGGCGGGCGCGCAGCGCGGGGGCGCCACCGCCGCGCGTGTGCAGGCCCAGCACCCGTACGACGCGGAAGGCGCCCGAGCGCTGCAGTACGGTGCGCAGCTCGACGGCGAGCCGCCGCCACAGCAGCATCGACATGCCGTCGTCGATGACGAGCGCGAGATCGAGCCAGCGTTCGCGGGCGGGGCGGGTCACCACGTCCGGCAGACCCGTCTCGGCGAGCGCCGTGGCGGTGGCGGCCTCGTCGAACTCCCGCTTGAGCGGATTGGGGCGGTGCTGTTTGAGCGGCCGCAGGGCACGGCCGATGGAGAGCTCCTGGTGCAGCGCCTTGTCCTCGGGTACGCGCAGGGGCAGCGCACGCCGCGCGTCCGGAGGCGCGCCCTCGGCGTACTTCGCGCCCTCCGCACCGGGCGCCTGGCTTCCGCCGTACAGACCGCGCAGCCGCTGATCGCCACCGCGCGGGGTCCGGGCGGGGCGCTGCTCAGGCGAGTCGTCCGGCCGCCCCTCGGCGGGGGCGGACGGCCGGGCGCCGGGCTCGCTGCCGTTGGCCTGCGCGGTACCGGCGGACGCGGTTGGCTGGTCGGCCCGCTGACCGAACGCGGGCGGCGAGGCCGAAGCCGAGGCCGAGGTCGAGGTCGTGGGACTCGTGGGACGGGGGGCGGGCATGGGGCGCGTGGCGGGCGGCGCCGCCCCGCCGCGCGTCACCGCGAGGGCCAGGGGCGCCCGCTCCGCGCCGTCCTCGGGCAGCCGTCCGGCCAGCCAGAGCGCGTCGAGCAGCTCCTCCCCGGACAGCTCGAGCCCACTGGAGGCGAGGACCGCGACCACCTTGTCAAGCCGCCCCAGCCGCGTGGCGTCGCCTTGCCCGGCGCGGCCTTGCCCGGCGCGGCCTTGCCCGGTGTCGCCTTGCCCGGCCCCGCCTCGCTCGGCGTCCCCCCGGCTCACGGGTTACACCGCCCCGCCCAGCCGGTGCAGCACCGCTTCCAGTAGGCCGTCCGCCGTCACGTCCATGCCGCCCGCCCGCAGGAACACGGCGTTCAGCAGTTGGTCGGTCGCCAGCTCGCGGGCTGCCCGGCGGCGGAGGAAGGCGTCCAGCAGCTGATCGACGTCCTCCAGCGCGTCGTCGCCCAGATGCGCGGTGACGATCGCCCGCAGCCGCGACTCGTCGGGGGTGGGCAGTTCCAGCCGGACACAGCGGCGGAGGAAGGCGGGCGGGAAGTCGCGCTCACCGTTGCTGGTGATCACCACGACCGGGAACTCCTCGCACACCAGCCGGCCCCGCCGCACCGTGGCCCGCTCGCCCGCCCGCTCGGTGAGCACCTCCACCACCGACTGCTCCTCCGGCAGCCGGGCCAGCTCGGGGATCTCGAACTCGCCCTCCTCGAAGACGGTCAGCAGGTCGTTCGGCAGGTCCACATCGCCCTTGTCGAGCTCGTCGACGAGCAGCACCCGGGGGCGTCCGCCCGGCACCAGCGCGGTGCCCAGCGGCCCGAGCCGTACGAAAGTGCCGATGTCGGGCTCGGCCTCGCCACGGTCGCGGGTCAGGGCCGTCTCGCGCAGCCGCCCGATCGCGTCGTAGCGGTAGAGCGCGTCCTGCACGGTGGAACGGCTGTTGACCGGCCAGCGCAGCACCTCGCCCAGGTCCATCTCATGCGCGATCGCCCGCGCGAGCGAGGACTTGCCGGTGCCGGGGCTGCCGGTGACGAGCAGCGGACGCCGCAGATGGAGGGCCGCGTTGACCACGTCCGCGTGTTCGGGCCCGATCAGATACGGTGCCGGGCGCGCCGGACCGGACGGCGCCCGCTCCCCGGCGGGGACCTCCCGCTCCCCGGCGGGGACCTCCCCCTCCCCGGCGGGAACCTCCCGCTCCCCGGCGCCGAAGCGGCGCCACGGCGGGGCGGGTGGCATCTCCACATGCCGGGGCACACCGTCCCCCCGGAACAGCCGCCAGCCGGGCTCTTCCCGCGGATTCATCGGGGAACCTCCCTCTCGGCCCGCCTCAGCGGACATCGCGCGCCTCCTGCCGTCTCGTCACGTCTCGTCATGTCTCGTCACCATGTCTCACCGCCGCCGCGGATCCCACCGTCACTCCGTGGGGTCCACAAGGTCCAGCCGTGGCAGCGCCCGCCCGGCATCGGCCCAGGCGAGCACCGGTCGCCCGGGGTACTCGTCGGGCCGCTGTAGGGTCTTCGTGCGGTAGATCCGTACCGCCTCGGGCAGTTCACGGGTGCGCGCCCCCGCCGCGTGGCGCACGGCCGGGGACCCCTGCTCCCCGCTGCGGTCCCACAGCACCACCGGAACGCCCGCGGCCAGACACATCTGCACCACGTCGGTGCGCCAGTGGGCCGCCACATCGACGGTGACCCGGGCGGTGAGCCGTTCCATGAGCAGACCGCACACCGCCTCCGGGTCCGGGGCCGTGGCGTCGTCGATGTGCACGGGCTCCTCGGCCTCCAACTGCGCCCAGCGCCCCCGCCACTGGTCCAGCATCGTGCCGCCGTTCAGCTCCCGCAGTTCGGGGCAGTTGACGACCAGGGGGTACGGGGTGCCGAGCCGGATGGGGAGCACCGCTCCCGGACCCGCGGCCTTCCAGCGGTCCACGGGCACCTCCAGGGCGTCCCGGTCCACGATCAGTTCGATGACGGGCCGCGGCCCCGAGGGGTCGGGGCGGCGCAGCGCGCCCACGGCGGCGAAGATCTCCTGGGCCACCTCCTGCGCGCCGCGCGGCCGTTCACTGTCGTCCGACACCTGGCGCAGCCCGTCCCCGTCGTCGCACCACAGCCGCAGCCGGTAGCGCTCCGGCTCTTCCTCCCGCGCGGCAACCGGTGCGCCGCCGGGTGCGCTGCCGGGTGCGCAGCCCGGCGCGTCGCCCGGCGCGGCCCCGCAGCGGTCCAGCTTCGCCACGACGCGGGGCGCGGGGCCCCGGGAGGCGTTCCGGGCCCACTGCTCGGCGTCGTGGCGGCGGTCCAGCAGGGCGGCGTCATGGACGCCGAGACGGCGGGCGACCGCCGCGTTCCACCGGCGCAGGGCGGCGCGCTGCTCCGCCGGGCAACATCCGGCGGCCACGAACTCCACGGCCCGTAGCAGGCCCGGCACGGCGGGCATGACCCCGTCGTCGGCCGCCGAGCTGTCCCCGTGCAGCCCCTCCACATGGGCGATCAGCGCCTCGAACCGCCCGCCGAAGCCGTCTCCGCCGCCGACACCATTGCCACCGCCGACGCCGCCCCTGACGCCCCCGACACCCCCGAAGCCGTCTCCCCCGTCGTCCCGATCACGGCCCTGGTGACCGTCACCGCCGGTCAGCAGCGCCGCGGGCAGGGCCGCCAGCGGCAGGGCCGCCCGTACGGCACCGGGGACACCGGCCGCGGCGGCCGCGGGCAGGGCGCGCAGTTGGACCAGCAGCCGCTCGTGCTCACCCGGCGAGAGCAGCTTGGGCAGCCCGCAGCGGCGCCCGATGGCGAGGAGGTCGTCGGCCACCGGGCCCGCCGTGGAGCGCACCGCCTCGACCAGCGCGGGCAGCGCACGCCCCTGGGTGAGCAGCAGATGGGCGAACTCCTCGGCGGAGGGCACGCCGTCCGCGCGATGGCCGAGGCCGCACTGCCGGGCGACCGTACGGCAGCAGCGGACCCAGCCCTCGGACAGCGGCAGCGGCCCGTCCAGCAGGGCGACCAGCTCGGCGTAGGCGGGGTGGTCGCGCACGTCCTCCGCGGGCTGCCGGGGCAGCAGATGGCCCGCCCCGGCGTCGTCCAGCTCCCGTGTCACGCGCTGCCAGGGGATCCCCCAGGCGCGGCGCAGCGTCCCCTGGACGCGGAGCTTGGCCGTCACGAGCCCGACGACGGCGCCCTCCTCGTTGGACCACAACGGGCCGCCGCTGTAGGCGGGTTCGATGTTCAGGGCGCGCTCGGCCCCGTCGAAGTAGCCGAACCGCCCGTCGCACGCGCTCACTTCGGCGTCGGCGAACACCCCCGGCTCACCGCTGCCGTGCCAGGCCCGTACGAGCTGCCGCTTGGCCATCGGGTGCCAGCGCGGCGGCTCGATCGCGGGCGGCAGGGCCCCGTTCAGCCGCAGGACGGCGAGGTCGCCGTTCCACTCGAAGGCGCCCAGGCCGCCGTCGTCGGTCCGGGGCGGTATCCAGACAGTCAGCTCGGCGTGGGCCTCGACGGTGTGCTCCGGTCCGTGGAGCCGTACGGGCACGGCGATCGGGCCCGGGTGATCCGGGGCCAGCATGTCGTTTCCCAGCGCGCTGTTGACCACATGAGCGCACGTCAGCAGATGGCGTCCCGGCAGCAGGACGCCCGCGCCCGCCGGTCTTCCGTCGGCCCTGGCGAGAATGGACACAGCGGGTCGTGACGAGACCCCATGAGTGTGCGCGTGGAACCACCCCATGGGTTTCAGCCCGCGGGGCCGGGCCGGGACGGCGGCACGGCAGGCGCCGCCGGCACCGTCGGCTCGGGCCGCTCCGACGGCCTCCAGGTGGCCGAAATGGTCAGGTTGGCGTTCCCATTGGCGCCCACGATGCCGAGTTTGAGGTCCTGGCCGACCTGCACCCCGAACTGCACGGTGAACTCCTGGGGCGGCCGCGGAGCCGAGCTGACGGCGTCGTGCACATCCTGGAGCACCTGCCCCAGCCCTTGCAGGATGACGCTCAGACCGGCGTTGGCGAGCGTGGCCACGGCCTGCGGACCCCGCCCCACGGGTGTCACGCCGCCGACGCCGCCGACGCCGCCGTACGCGTCCTCGGGGGAGGCGTCTCCTACGGGGGCCAGTTCCAGCCGTACGGTCGTACCGTCCGCCAGGGGTATCTCACGGTGTTCCGTCACCTTCCTCATCATGCCGATCATCAGGCGTCCGGTCTGCCCCTTCGCACCAAACGCCGCCGGAACGACGGACGGGGCGACGGGGCGCGGGGCGACGGTGGGCGGGGCCACGGGACGCGGGGCCACGGGACGCGGGGCCATGGGACGCGGGGCCACGGGACGCGCGGCCACAGGACGCCCGGCCGCGGGGCGGCCACGGGGCGGCCACGGGACGCCACCGCGTAAGGTCGATGTCGGATTCCCGCGAGCCTGCCCCCACCCCGCCGGCGGATGCTTGACCCATGCACACCGACACCGACCGGTGCCTCCGCGCCGCACAGGCGAAGGACGCCCGCTTCGACGGGTGGTTCTTCATCGCCGTCGTGACCACCGGGATCTACTGCCGGCCGAGCTGCCCGGTCGTCGGGCCCAAGCCCGAGAACATGCGGTTCTACCCCAGTGCCGCGGCGGCCCAGCAGGCCGGGTTCCGGGCCTGCAAGCGGTGCCGTCCGGACGCCGCCCCCGGCTCGCCGCAGTGGAACGAGCGGGCGGATCTGGTGGCCCGCGCCATGCGGCTGATCGCCGACGGTGTGGTGGACCGGGACGGGGTCCCGGGCCTGGCGGCCCGGCTGGGCTACAGCACCCGGCAGATCGAGCGGCAGCTTCGCGCCGAGCTCGGCGCGGGCCCGCTCGCGCTCGCCAGGGCCCAGCGGGCGCAGACCGCGCGGCTGCTGATCGAGACCAGCGCGCTGCCGATGGCGGACATCGCCTTCGCGGCCGGGTTCGCCAGCGTCCGCGCGTTCAACGAGACCGTACGGGAGATCTTCGCGCTCTCCCCTACCGAGCTGCGGCAGCGGGCCGGCCGCGGGCCGCGGACCAGCGTGCCCGGGGCGCTCACGCTGCGGCTGCCGTTCCGGGCGCCGCTGTGCCCGGACAACCTCTTCGGCCACCTGGCCGCCACCGCCGTCCCCGGCGTCGAGGAGTGGCGCGACGGCGCGTACCGGCGCACGCTGCGGCTGCCGTACGGGCCCGGGGTGGTCACCCTCAGCCCCCGCCCCGATCACATCGCCTGCCAGCTCTCCCTCGCCGACCTGCGCGACCTGGCCGGGGCGATCAGCCGCTGCCGGCGGCTGCTGGACCTCGACGCGGACCCGGCCGCCGTGGACGAGCTGCTGCGTACGGATCCCCAGCTGGCCCCGCTGGTCGACAAGGCGCCGGGGCGGCGGGTGCCGCGCGCGGTGGACGCGGACGAGTTCGCGGTGCGCGCGGTGCTCGGCCAGCAGGTGTCCACGGCGGCCGCCCGCACCCACGCCGGGCGCCTGGTGGCGGCGCACGGCGAGCCCGTGGAGGACCCGGCGGGCGGCCTGACCCACCTCTTCCCGTCCGTCCAGGCCCTGGCCGGTCTTGACCCCGAGAAGCTGGCCATGCCCCGCACCCGCCGCGCCACCCTCACCGGGCTGATCGGCGCGCTCGCCGAGGGCCGGGTCGCGCTCGGCCCCGGCAGCGACTGGGACGAGACCCGCGCGAGCCTGGGCGCGCTGCCGGGGCTCGGCCCCTGGACCGTCGAGGTGATCGCGATGCGGGCCCTCGGCGACCCGGACGCCTTCCTCCCGACCGACCTCGGCGTACGCCGCGCCGCCACCGAACTGGGCCTGCCCGCCACGCCCGGCGCCCTCACCCGCCACTCGACCCACTGGCGCCCCTGGCGCGCCTACGCCGTCCAATACCTATGGGCCACGGACGAGTCCCACGCCATCAACCGCCTACCGGCAGCATGACCGCAACTGGTCCGCACCCGCGGCGGAGCGCTTTGTGGGCAATCGTTCCGCGGAGGGGGCACCTCCCAGCGGTAGCTGGGGGAGGGACGGGTGGGCACAAAGCGGCCACCGGCCCGCACCTGGCAACGAAACGGGCGGCCCGCACACCCCTGAGCCGCCCGACCCGCACCACACCGCATCACCTACACCCCGCCGAGGAACACATGATCCGCACCCACACCACCACCGACAGCCCCTACGGCCCGCTAACCCTCGTAGCCACCGGCACCGACCTCTCCGGCCTCTACATGGTCGAGCAACGCCACCGCCCACCCGAGGAGACCTTCGGCGCCCCCGGCGACCCGGCCGACGCCCCCTTCGCCGAGACCATCCGCCAGCTCACGGCCTACTTCGCGGGCGAGCTGACCGACTTCGACCTGCCGCTGCACCTGGACGGCACGCCCTTCCAGCGCCGCGTCTGGGCCGCGCTGCGGGCCATCCCGTACGGCGAGACCTGGTCGTACGGCCAGTTGGCCGACCGCCTCGGCCAGCCGACCGCCTCCCGCGCGGTGGGCCTGGCCAACGGCAAGAACCCGGTCGGCATCATCGTCCCCTGCCACCGCGTGGTCGGCTCGTCCGGCAGCCTCACCGGCTACGGCGGCGGCCTGGACCGCAAGCGGCGGCTGCTGGAGTTCGAGGCACGGCAGGAACTGCCCGGCCTCTTCTGATGCGGGACGGGGGCGATCAGCCCCCGTCACCCACGGCGATGCGATCCAGCAGAGCAGGCAGCGCCGCACCGATGGGCTCGCGAACGACCTCGTCCGCGAGCTCGTCATACGGCGTCGGCTCCGCATTGACGATGATCAGCCGGGCCCCATGCTCGGCGGCCAGCCCCGCGAGCGAGGCCGCGGGCTGAACCTGAAGGCTCGTGCCGACCGCGATGAAGATCTCGCACGCCTGCGCCACCGCGACCGCTTCCGTGAGCACCTCCGAATCGAGGTTCTCCCCGAACATCACCGTGGCCGACTTCAGGATCCCGCCGCACTCCCGGCACGCCGGATCCGCCTCACCCGCCGCGACCCGTTCCAGCGCCTCGTCCATCCCGGACCGTGCCTCGCAGTGGGTGCACCGCACGGCCCGCGCGGTGCCGTGCAGTTCCAGCACCTTGCGCGCGGGCATCCCGGCGATCTGGTGCAGCCCGTCCACGTTCTGGGTGATCACCCGCACCGGCACCCCCGAGCGCTCCAGCCGGGCGACGGCCTCATGCGCCCCGTTGGGCCGGGCCCGCAGCGTCTCGCTGTCCCGCCGCATCTCCCAGGAGCGGCGCCGGATCTCGGGGTCGGTCATGTAGTACTCGTACTTCACGAGCTTCTCGGCCTCGGGGTCCTGCCGCCACAGCCCCCGCGGACCGCGGTAGTCGGGGATCCCGGAGTCGGTGGAGATGCCCGCCCCGCTGAGGATCGCCACCAGAGGCCGGTGCGTCGTCTCGCTGCTCATGCCGCTCATGCCGCTCATGCCGCGAGCGTACGCACGCCGTGCGGCCGACGACGAGCGCGTTTATCCGGACGGGTAAAGTCCGCCCGGCACCGGGATGTACGCGGCGAACAGGGAGAGTACGGGGATGGCGCGTTTCCTATGGCTGAGCGGCCGGACCGCGGGGGAGGACGGGTCGCCGGAGGGCGGCATCGCCCGGACGATACGCGTCTCCGACGAACCGGCCCGCCGTGGCCGCACCAGCAGCCCGCTGGCCTTCCCCGAGCGGCGAAACCCACCCGGCGGCGGCCTCCCCGAGTACCGTGCCGCCCGTAAGGAGGGCACCCGCGCGTTCACCCTCTGGGCAGATCCCCATCGCGGGCAGGCGTTCGCGCAGGTGGTGACCAAGTCGGCCACCAAGGGCGGCCCCGCCGCTTACGAAGTCCTGGGCGCCGCCGGTGAACCCCTGGCCCTCATCACCCGCCGCCCGGCGATGAAGGGCGGCCTCCGCACCCGCTGGACCGTCCAGCAGACCGGCTCCCGGCCCGCCGTGGGCTTCAAGGGGCGGCCCTTCTGGTGGGGCGTGTGGTGGCTGTTCCTCCCCCTCCAACTGCTCGTCGTGATCGGCATCATCCTCAACGGCGGCGGCGACCCCGGCCGCACCCCGCGCCGCACCCGGTGGCGGCTGGACCGCCGGATCGTCCTCGACTTCCACAGCGGCCCCGGAACCGCCTTCGAGCTCAAGGCCGTGGCGGACTGGTGGGACGACCGCGTGACCGCCTCCCTCGTCGCCCTCCTCGACAGCCACGGCGGCTGGCTGGGCAGCGAATGGGACACCGCCGAGGGCTGACGTCCGCGTGGGTTCACCCTCTCGGTGGGGAATCGCCGATTCCTGTGACTCCGCGTGGTCGGACCGTCCTACGCTGCGGCTTCTTGACTGGGCCGAGAGGAACGGCGGGGTGGCGATGGCGGATCCGACGGACGAGGACGCGGGCGATGGCGCGGTGGATCTGTTCCGCGCGCTGGGCCGACAGATCAAGGTGCTGCGGGAGCGGGCCGGGCTGACGCAGAAGGAACTGGGCGAGCGGCTGGGGTACGCGGAAGCGACGATCTCGGCAGCCGAGCGGGGACTGCGGATCCCGCAGCCGGAGTTGCTGGAGGCGGCGGACGATCTGCTGGACGCGGGCGGGGTGTTGAAGGCGGCCAAGGAGGATGTCGAGCGGGCGAAGGCGAAAGCCCGGGTGCGGCATCCGACGTGGTTTCGCGATTACGCGCGGCTGGAGGCGGAGGCGGTTGAGCTGTGCCACTTCGCCAACCAGGCGGTGCCCGGCCTGTTCCAGACGGAGTCGTACACGCGCGCCGTCTTCATCAGCCGACAGCCGCTCTTCGAAGACGAGACCATCGAGATGCGGGTCGCCGCGAGGCTGGCCCGGCAGACGATCTTGGCGCAGTGGCCGCTGCCCACGGTGAGCGCGGTCATCCAAGAGGCGGTTCTGCGCCATCCTTTCGGCGGACGAACTGTGCAGCGTGGCCAGTTGGAACACTTGCTCGACCTCGCGCGGATGCGTAACGTCGAAGTGCAGATCATGCCGATGGACAGCGAAGAGCACGCGGGAATGGGCGGCCCCTTCACCCTGCTCACCCCGAAGGGGCGCCCACAGGTTGCCTACTTGGAAGTGCAGCACATCAGCCGACTGATCACGGAGCCCGAGGAAGTCCGCGTCCTGGCGGCGAAGTATGGAAGCATCCGCTCGCAGGCGCTCACACCACGTGGCTCCATGCTCTTGCTCGAAAAGCTGCTGGGGGAGATATGAACACCGAGGACCGTGCACCGCTCAGCTGGTTCAAGAGCAGCTACAGCGGCGACGAGGGCGGGGAGTGCGTAGAGGTGGCCGTCACGGAGCAGAGCGTGCGGATTCGGGATTCCAAGGACCTGGCACGTCCGGCGCTCACCATCGGGCGGGACGGCTGGACCCGGTTCATACGGCACGTCGGGCGCGGCTAGATGAAGAGCTGGTTCAAGAGCAGCTACAGCAGTGGTGAGGGCGGGGAGTGCCTGGAGGTCGCCGTCACCGCGCAGACCGTCCTCATACGCGACTCGAAGGACACCACACGGCCCGGCCTCACCGTAGGCCGGGCCGACTGGGTCCGATTCGTGCGGTACGTCACCGACGCGTCGTGAGCGCCGACTTCAGGTAGTCCTCCACACGCACAACGGGCCGACCGAGAACATCGGCAAGCGTGGGGTCAACCGGGGCGAAGTCCCCTAGGCGGCTGGCGGCGAAGAGGCCGACGAGCAGGTCGGCCGATGGCTCGGGCGCGCCATGGCCGATCAACTGCGCCCGGTACTCGTCGTCGGAGACGACCACCCGGCGGATCGGGCGGCCCGTCAGCCGCGTGAGGATCTCCGCGATACCGGCCATGTCGATCACCTCGGGCCCCGTGAGCGCGGGGCTCAGACCGTCCAGGACCTCGTCGGTGAGGGCGAGGACCGCCGCGTCGGCGAGGTCGGCGTGGGCGGTCCAGGCGACCGGTCCGTCCTCCGGCACGGCCAGGACGCCCGTCTCCAGCGCGCCCCTGACCAACTCCACGGCCGATGAGATGTAGAAGCCGTTGCGCAGCGAGGTGAAGGGGATCCCCGACCGCTGAAGAGCCTCCTCCGTGGCGGCGTGGTCGGGCATCGGGACGAACCGGGAGGACGGGCTCGCGCCCATGTGGCTCGTGTAGAGGATCCGCTTGGCCCCGGCCGCCGCCGCGGCGGCGATGGCCGTGCGGTGGCCTCGGACGGCGGCCTCGCCCGTGGTGCCCGTCGAGACGATCAGGACCTTCGAGGCGCCCTCGAAGGCGTGGGGAAGGGTGTCCGGGTCGGCGAAGTCGCCCCGGCGGACGCGCACGCCCCGCGCGCCGAGGTTCCGCGCCGCCTCCACATCGCGCACGCTGACGCCGATCTCCTCGGCGGGAACGCGTTCCAGCAGCCGCTCGGCAACCATCCGGCCGAGCTGGCCATTGGCTCCGGTAACGATGATCACGGTGATCTCCTCTGACTGTTTCCAGTGATATCGCTGTCAACGTATCACCGGAAACGAAAGGGCGCTAACAAGATCCTGTTATCGTTGGAAGCATGGAGAGGGAGGGCGTCATCGCGCCGGACGCAAGCCAAGAGGCAAGCCACGACGCAAGCCAGGACGCGAACCACGACGCGGGCCGCGAGGCCAACCGAGACCGTGACGGCAACCGCGACGGCAACCGCGACCGCATCGTCGCGGCCGCCGCCCGCCTGCTGTCCGACGGCGGCCCCGACGCGGTCTCGACCCGTGCGGTGAGCGCCGCCGCCGGGGTGCAGCCGCCGACCATCTACCGGCTCTTCGGCGACAAACAGGGCCTGCTCGACGCGGTCGTCGCGTACGGCTTCACGGAGTACCTGAACAGCAAGACCGCCGAGGACCCCACCGATGACCCCGTCGAGGACCTGCGCACCGGCTGGGATCAGCACATCGGCCTGGGCCTGGCCAATCCGGCGCTGTACTCGCTGATGTACGGCGGGCACCGCCCCGGGGTGTCCTCACCGGCCGCCGTCACCGCCTTCGAGATGCTCGCCCGGCTCATCCGGCGCATCGCCGAGGCCGGGCGGCTCGCCATCCCCGAGGAACGCGCCGCGGCGCTGGTCCACGCGGCGGGCTGCGGTACGACGTTCACGCTCATCGCCACGCCCGCGGACCGCCGCGATCCGGAACTGTCCCGTACCGCCCGTGAGGCGGCCATCGCGGCGATCACCACGGACGCGCCCACCGCCACCGCACCCGGGCCGGCCGCGGCCGCCGTCACCCTGCGCGCCGCGCTGCCCCGGACGGACGCGCTGACCGCGCCCGAACGCGGCCTCCTGCGGGAATGGCTGGACCGGATCGCCGATCCGGCCCCCACCGTCGGCGAGCGGACCGAAACCCCCTGACCACGATCAGCCCGACACCGCCAGCCGGTGCGTACGCGCCGCGAGGTCGCTGATGCGGGCCCCGTCGAAGCCGAAGACGGCGCTGCGCACCCGGTCCTCCAGCGGCTCGGTCCACCGCGCCGGGATGGCCGCCGCGCCGCACAGCACCCCCGCGACCGATCCGGCCGTGGCGCCGTTGGAGTCGGTGTCCAGGCCGCCGCGTACCGTCAGGGCGATCGTGGCCGTGAAGTCGCCCGCGCCGTAGAGCAGCCCGGCCGTGAGGACGGCGGCGTTGGGGACCACATGGATCCAGGGCAGCCCGGCGGTCTCCAGCTCCAGCTGGGCGAGCGCGTCCGCCCACGCCACGCCCGCGTCGTGCAGGGACGCGATCCGGCGCACCGTACGGGCCAGGCGGCAGCGCGGCGGGATCCGGTCCAGGGCGCTCTCGACGGCGGCGCGCGGACCGTCCGCCGTGAACGCGGCCGCGATCAGCGCCGCCGCCCACATCGCCCCGTACACCCCGTTGCCGGTGTGGGAGAGGACGGCGTCGCGACGGGCCATCGTGGCGGCGCGCCGCGGATCGCCGGGGTTGACCCAGCCGTGGACATCGGCGCGGATCAGGGCGCCGATCCACTCCTGGTAGGGGTTGTCGAGGGTCGCGCTGAACGGGGGCTTCACCCCGGCCGTGAGATTGCGGTAGGCGGCCCGCTCGGCGGTGAAGGTCTGCAGATACGGCAGCCGCAGCAGCCACACCTCGCCGACCTGCTCGGTGCTGAATCCGGGGCCGTGGGTCTCCAGCAGGTGCAGCCCCAGAACGGAGTAGTCCACGTCGTCGTCGCGGCAACTGCCGTGGATCCGGCCGCGGACGCAACTCTGCCACTCGGGGCGCAGCTCGAACTCCACCGGATCGGGCGGCGGCTCCAGCGCGGGGAGGTAGTCGGTCAGCGGGAGGGCATCGGCGCGGCGCAGATACCGGTCGATGCGGTCGCGGGTCCAATAGTCGCCGTTCTCGACGGGTTTGCCGAGCATGTTCCCGGCGATCCGGCCGAGCCAGCCGCCGAGGATCCGGTCCGCGAGTTCGCTCCCGCTGAGGGCCATGGGTCAGTTGTACCCATCTGAGGTGGGTGTACCGGTGCGGCCGCGCCGGATAGGGTCACAGCGGCGCGACTGCCTGTGCGAATGCGAGGGGTTACGAAGGTGACGGACGCTTCGACGGCTTTGACGGAGGCTTCGGAAGGCTCGGAGGAAGCCACAGCCGGGACCAGGACATGGGCTCAGGGGCAGGCGACACCCCCGAAGCGCGTGCTGATCGCCGCGGACAAGTTCAAGGGCTCGCTCACGGCGGTGGAGGTTGCCGAGCGCGTCACGGCGGGCCTGCGCCGCGGCGCGCCCCGGGGCGGCGAGGGCCTGCGGATCTCGGCGCTGCCCGTCGCCGACGGCGGGGACGGCACGGTGGACGCGGCGGTCGCGGCCGGTTTCGAACGGCGCGAGGTGCGGGTCACCGGGCCGCTGGGCGCGCCGGTGACGGCGGCGTACGCGCTGCACGGGACCACGGCCGTGGTGGAGATGGCCGAGGCGTCCGGGCTGCGCCATCTGCCGAAGGGAGTCTTCGCGCCGCTCACCGCGACCACGTACGGCAGCGGGGAACTGCTGCGCGCGGCGCTGGACGCGGGCGCCCGCACGATCGTGTTCGGCGTGGGCGGCAGCGCCACGACGGACGGCGGCGCGGGGATGCTCAGCGCGCTGGGGGCGCGCTTCCTGCGGGCGGACGGTACCCCCGTCGCACCGGGCGGGGGCCCGCTGCGCGATCTCGCGACGGCCGATCTGTCCGGCCTCGACCCGCGCCTCGCGGCCACCGAGACCGTCCTGGCCAGCGACGTCGACAACCCCCTCACCGGGCCGAAGGGCGCGCCGGCGGTCTACGGCCCGCAGAAGGGCGCGGGCGAGGACGATGTGGCGGCCCTGGACGCCGCCCTCGCCCACTACGTACGCGTCCTGGAGCGCGCGGTCGGGGCCTCGGCCGCCGAGTACGCCCTCGCGCCTGGCGCGGGCGCGGCGGGCGGCATCGGCTTCGGCGCCCTCGTCGGGCTGGGCGCGACCTTCCGCCCCGGCATCGAGGTGATGCTCGACGTCCTCGGCTTCCCCGCCGCGCTGGAGGGCGCGGACCTGGTGATCACGGGGGAGGGCTCGCTGGACGAGCAGACCCTGCACGGCAAGGCCCCGGCAGGCGTCGCGACGGCGGCCCGCGCGCGGGGCATCGAGGTGGTCGCGGTCTGCGGCCGCCTGTCCCTGCCCCCGGCGGCCCTGGGCACCGCGGGCATCCGCCGCGCCTACGCCCTCACCGACCTGGAACCGGACCCGGCCCGCTGCATCGCCGAGGCCGGCCCCCTCCTGGAACGCACCGCGGCACGCCTGGCAGCGGACTTCCTGGCCTGACCCCGGCCCCCACCGGGGGTTGGTTCCCCACCCCGCCCCTTCCCGAACCCGGTGGCAAGCCCCCGGCCCCCCACCGGGGCTGTTGCCCCGAACCCCCGGCGGGGCTGTGCCCCGGATCCCCGG
>NZ_JANIAA010000027.1 GCF_024505145.1 Streptomyces rugosispiralis
ACATAGCGTCTCCCGGAACCGGAACCGCGATCTCAAGGGCGGTCGAGCCGGAGGCGCTCGGCCCTCGGCAGCCCCGCGACCACCAGGTCGTAGGAGTCCTCGATGAGCTCCCGGACCAGCTGGTCGGAAAGGTCGCCGTCGACCGTCACCGTGTTCCAGTGGCGCTTGTTCATGTGCCACCCCGGGACGATCAGCTCCGGGTGCCCGGCACGGAGCCGACCCGCGTCCGCCGGGTCGCACTTCAGATTCACCGTGAGCGGACGGGCGTCCAGCGTCGACAGGGCGAAGATCTTGCCGACCACTTTGAAGGCCGAGATTTCCGGGTGACGGGAGAACGGGAACTCCTCCACCGCCGCGTTGAAGGAGAGACAGAAGGACCGCAACTGCTCGGGAGTCACTCCCCATGCTCCTCTTCTCCTCGTACTTGACCGAAGCGGCCCGAGGGACTCAAGGGGGTGCAAGGACGGTGCCCACCGTAGCCCACACCTCCGACAGCCCGTTCAGCCCTCGGCCGCGTTTCCGGTGCCAGAGCGCGTCGCGAGCCTGCCCCGTGTGCAGATTTCAAAGGGAACAACGCTATGGCCAGATGGCTGTGGGATTTCACAGGTACTGGAGCGGCGGGGACATGTCGCTCGCCGGCCTGGATGCCGTCCACCATGGATGGTGACCCTGATCGTTCGACCCCATCGACCTGACCGGGGCACCGCTGACTTACCGGTTCGATCCGTAGTACCATTTCCATAGGTAGATCCGAGGGTGTCACGACAGGAGGGCCGTCGCATGCCGGCAGCAGGCGAGGCAGAGCGCGCCCCGAACATCGCCAAGGACGTATGGGACGCCGCGGGCCGCCGTGCCAGGAACGAAGGCCTCCCCCTCATCTGGGTGGCCTCCCGAGCCCTCACCGACTACGCCGCCGGGGCTCTCGTGCTGCCGCGCACCTCTCCGAATCCTGATGCGCGCAACCGGCGTGGCCGCACCATCTTCGCCACTGATGCCGTATGGCACGCGGCCAACGAGCGCCGCACCAAGGACACGGTCCGGTCCATGTCCGCCCTCGTCGAGATCCTGCTGGACGCCTACGCCCGAGGCGAGGTCCACACCCACGCCCGCATGGTCACCACCGGCCAGCGCGATGCCCTCGCCTTCGCCGGCACCCCCGGCGACCCCACGGGCGCTACGCGCTCCACACTGTCCGTAGCCTGACCGCCACCACCAAAGGAATGCCGCTCATGACCGCCGGGCCGCTCGCCTCGGGGGCCGTGCCCCCCATGCCGGACAGGACGCCGAAAGCGCTCCGCGCCGCCATCGCCCAGCACGCGCCGCAACTCCTCGTCGACTTCGACCGGCATTGGCGTCGCGACATCGCCGATGCCTACGACCTGGCGCCGGTCCCCGCCTTCATGGCCCGCTGGTGGGGCGAATACGCCGTCTCCCGCGACCCGCGCCTGGAGGCGAAGGTGCACGCCCTGGAGGACGAGGCCGACCGGGAGCCCGACTACAGCCGCGCCAAAGCCCTCATTGAGGAAGCCGGGAACCTTCGCCGTCAGGCAGCACAGGCGGAACCCGGCCAGTGACCGACGGATTCATGGGGCCGCCCTGGCAAGCGGACTGGACCAAGAGGGCCGAGGAAGACCGCGATGCCCTCCCAGAAGCGGCCCGCACCATGGTATATGCCGCCCGCGCCGAACTCGTCACCGCCGCCGACCCGTACTTTCGGGGCGTCGACGCCGACCGGGACCTTCCATCCGGGATGAGCGTGGAACCGGCCCAGTCCACCCGTCCCGGCGGTCAGCACGTCCTCTACTTCGACCACGGCCGTGGCTGGCTGCGGTACCAATTCACCAGGAGAACCACCGACCCTCAGCTCGTGATCGAAGAGTGCTTCTGGCGGTGAGCCGATCGCACCGCTCGCTCCCTGACGGCCTCTCGACACTCGCCCGGTGTCGAGAGGCGCCCTCCCGCCAGGCTCATCCCTTGAGTCCGAGTCGTGCACAAGCTGACGCGTGTGATCAGTTCTCTGGTGGCACATCGAACCCCGCCTACCGTTAACGCCGTCTGGGCCGCCCGGTGGGATCCGCGTGAGGAACTGGTCGGTGCTGGAGCGCACCGATGGCCGATTCGGCCGGAGATCTCTTCCAGGTGGCGCATGGAACGCGCCGCGACCTTGATGATGAAGCAGTCGTGGCCCGTCACGTGATGGGCTTCCAGGATCTCTGGCATTGCCTTGACCAGGTCATGGAAGGGTTTGTAGTTGCTGTTCGGGTAGCGCAGCCGCACGACCGCCGTGATCGTCAGCCCGGCCTTGTCCGGGTCCACGACGGCTGCGTAGCCGCTGATGATCCCGGCCTCCTCCAGCCGGCGCACGCGCTCGGCACCGCGCTGGCCGACATGGAGACGGCACGCGCGAGGTCGGTGAAGCTGGCCCGGCCGTCGAGCTGGAGGACGTCGCCACCGTGCTCACAGCCGGCGGCGACCCGGAATGCGTGGTTGTCGACTCCCGCTCCACCGAATGCTGGGACCAGGGACACATCCCCGGCGCGGTCCACCTGCCCACCGCACTCATCCCCGACCAGGCCGGGGACCTGCCCGACAAGTCGGTGCCTGTGGTGACTTACTGCTGGTGGCCGGGCTGCAACGGTGCCACGCGTGCCGCCCTCGCCCTCGCCGAACTCGGTGCGCCGCGAGCCGCCCCCTGACCGCCCCGGTCGCGGGCGCCTGCGGCTGTTGATGCCACCGCCCCGGGCACCACGCGCCCGACCCACCCCGCAGGCTGACTCGATCATTCTCAAGGCGATGCTCATCACCCTGCCGCGGATCCGGCCGAAACTGACGGCCGCCGGACCACCACCATCACGGCGGGGAGCGCGGCCTCAGCTCGCCTGATGTCCATGATCACCCGGCAGGCCGGTCTCGGCCGCCTGGTGGAAGACGTCCCCGCGCGTGAGGGACGGCGCCGACGAGCGTTCGGCGAGGATGACCAGTGCATGGCGCACTTCCGTGCTCAGTCGGATGAGCTGATGGCTGCACTGTCCGCCCCGGTAGGTGTACAGGCGGAAGAGGTTGATGGCCAGTTCGTCGCGGTCGTCGGCGAAGCCGCCCGGTAGTCCGGCAAGCAGTTCGAAATCCTGCTTGCCGATCGCCGCTTCGGCCACGGCCCTTGAGGGGCAGAGCATCGAACTGTGCGGCGGGCACGGAAGCGTCCACCGCGACAGCATGGGCGGCCAGGGCCGCGAAGACCTCGATCAGTCGCTCGCCCACCACCGTGTCGATGCCCCAGCCCCGCAGGTGCTCGCGGCGACGGCCGCTTTCCGCAGCTGCGACACGAACTCGTCCGCCTCGCCTTACCGACCGCCGCCCCACACCCGTCGACCACATCCTGCACTGGTCCACCTGGCGTCGCAGACGCCGGCACCAAGCCCGCACCAGTCACTACAAACGAAGCGGACGCAGCCCGTGAACTGGCCAGCAATCAGCTCAAACACCCTTGCAGTACCAGAGCGGGCGCTTGCCCGTCGAGCCCACCGTGCCCTGGCCGCCGGCTGTCTCATCGGCTCCTGTGGACTGCTCCGTATTCCCAGGCCCAGGCCGCTACCTCGACCCGGTTGCGGGCGTTGAGCTTGGCCTGGATGCGTCCCAGGTACGTTTTCACCGTCGACAGCGACAGGAACAACTCATCGCCGATCTCCTGGTTCGTGCGCCCTACGGCCACCAGCCGGACGATGTCCCGCTCCCGTTCGCTGAGGCCGACGTCATCGGACGCAGCGGGCTCCTGTGCCATCCCGCGTTCCGTCGCTTCCAGCCTTCGCAGGAGCCGCACGGTGACCGCGGGGGAGACGAGGGCGTCTCCTCGCGCTGCTGCCTGGACCGCCTCCACCAGAAGGGCGGGAGAGGCGTCTTTGAGCAGGAAACCGCAGGCGCCGTTGCGCAGTGCGGTTCGCACGTAGTCGTCCTGGTCGAATGTGGTGATCACGACGACGTTCATCGGATCGGCCACGCCGGGACCGGCCAGCTGTCGCACAACCTCCAGCCCGTCCAGCCGCGGCATGCGAATGTCGACCAGCACGACCCGAGGACGCAGACGACGCGCGAGTTCGACGCACTCCACACCGTCTGCCGCCTCACCGACCACCGTGATCCCAGGCTGCACACCAAGGATCAGGCTGAATCCCATCCGCACCAGTTCCTGGTCGTCGGCGATGACGACGTCAATCTGGGGTTCGTGCACTGACCGTTCCTATCATCACGGGTCTGGGCTGCGTCGAGATGGCCCAGGCCGCTTCGTCAGGGCCCGGCTCGGGCCGGGCTCGGCCCGGGGTCATGACGGTGCGAGCGGGAGGGCGGCGGAGACTTCCCAGCCGCCGTCGGGCAGCGGCCCGGCGCGCAGGGTGCCGTCGAGGGCCTCGATGCGCTCTTGGAGCCCGAGCAGGCCGAAGCCGCCCCCGCCCCCGGCCGGCGTGAGCGCCCTGCGGTGCGGTGCAGTGTTGGTGACGGTCACGCGCAGTTGCTCGGTGTCGGCGTCCAGGCGGACGATGGTGTGCGCGTCCGGTGCGTGGCGGCGTACGTTGGTCAGGGCTTCCTGGACCACGCGGTGGGCGGAGGTCTCCACTTCGGGGCGCAGCCGGGCCACCCGCGCTGCCGCTGTGGCTTCGAGGCGTGCCGTCTCGGCTTCGGTGGGCCCGGAGCCCGGCGACGCGGCGGCGCAGTGGGCGGACACGAGTTCACCGAGATCGGTGAGCAAGTCGCCGGGCCGCAATGGCGTGTTGCTTTCCTCGCGCAGGACGAGGACCAGACGGCGCGTGGATTCCAGGGTCTCGGCACCGGCCTGGGCGATGTTGCGCAGGATGGGCTCGATCTTGTCCGGTGCGGCGGCCTGGATGGACAAGGCGGCGTTGGCCTGCACGATGATGCCGGTCATGTGATGGGCGATGAGATCGTGCAGATCGCGGGCCAGGGCGAGGCGCTCCCCGTAGCGGACCTCGCGGGCTGTGCGCTCTCTCCGCGCTTCCAGGGCCCGGATGGTATAGCCGAGCGTGATGAAGACGGCGAGGGCGACGGTCAGCACATAGCCGCCGCCGGTGAACGCCTGCCACGACCCGGTCCGCAGGGGCAGCAGAAGTACGGTCACGCTGATCAGGACGGTTTCCGCCACCGCGACGGCCGGCCGGCCGGGTTGGGCTGAGGTGCGCAGGGCCATGCACAGCAGACCCAATGTCTCCAGTGCTCCCCACCACGCCATGGTGCTCTGCGCGATCAGGCTCCAAGCGGTCAGCGCCAAGGACGGTGACACCGCGGCGGCGACGCACGTGCCCAGCGACGGCGACCAGCGGGTCTCGGCGACAGCCAGGATGATCAGGGGGCCGGTGGCCACGACGGGCAGCCAGGCGGTTCCGAACGTCATGGAATCGCTCCTGACCACGGCCATGTCCGCCAGCCAGGTAAGAGCGAACGCGAACAGGCCGCTGACGGTGATCAGTCGTCTGACGTGCGGAGTACGCGGAAGATGTCGATCCACGATGCTCAGCGTAGAAGGGCGGGTGGGCGCGCTGCTGTCGGCCGAACGACCGACAGCAGCGCGCCCACCCGGTACGTAGGGCTGACGTGCCGACCCGTGCACCGGGCCGATGATGGTGATCGCGGGCGGTCGGCGACGTTCACCAAGGGTCGGCCTGTGACCAGCGCGCCGTCCAAGTGAAGCGGCGTGTGCAGCATTTCCCTGTCCCAACCTCCCGCCCCAACATCGCATAAGTAGAAAGTTTTCCGCACCCTCATGGCCACCTTCTTGCACTGGATCGGTCGGACCGCTTTCAAGCGGCGCTGGCTGGTGCTTCTCTTCTGGGGCATCGTCGTTGCCGCTGTGGGCGCCGCCGCCGCGCAGACCACCAGCGGTTCGACGTCCGCCATCACCCTGCCCGGCACCGAGTCACAACGCGCGAACGACCTGCTGGGCGACAAATTCCCCGCGGCCAACGCGAGCGGTGCCACCGCCCGCGTGGTGATGCGGGCCCCGCACGGGGAAAAGATCACAAGTAAGGGCAACCAGACCTCGGTGGCCACGACCCTGAAGAACCTAGCGGCCTCCTCTTCCCGGGTCAGTACCGTCAGTGACCCCTTCACAAGCGGAACCATCAGCAAGGACGGGGCGACCGCCTACACCACGGTCACGTACCGGATCACGGCCGCGGAGCTCACCGATCGTGACCACGAGCGATTCGACGGCGCTCTGAGTGAGGGCAGGAAGACCGGGCTGACGGTCGAAGCCTCCGGCAACGCGGTCGCCACGGAGGAGGAGGGCGCCTCGGCCGAGGCCATCGGCTTCGCTCTGGCGGCGGTCATCCTCCTCACCACCCTCGGCTCATTGATCGCCGCAGGTCTTCCGCTGCTGACGGCCGTGGTCGGGGTGGGCATCAGCCTCTCCGCGATCACAGCGCTGAGCTCGGTCTTCGATCTGAACAGCAGCACGTCGGCACTCGCCTCGATGCTGGGCATCGCGGTCGGGATCGACTACGCGCTGTTCATCGTCTCCCGCTACCGCTCCGAACGTGCCGCGGGCCACGATGCCCGCGAGGCAGCGGGCCGGGCGAACGGCACCGCGGGGTCGGCCGTCGTCTTCGCCGGCCTCACCGTCATGATCGCCCTCGTCGGCCTGGCCGTGGTCAACCTCCCGGTGCTGACCGCCATGGGCGTCACCGCCGCCGGAGCCGTCGCTATCGCCGTCCTCGTCGCCATCACGCTGATCCCGGCCATGCTCGCCTTCGCCCCCGAACGCGTCCGCGGACGTTCCCGCGACCGCGTGGAGGGCGGCGACAGCCGTGAGGCCAAGGCGCAGTTCGGCCGACGGTGGGTCACGGCGGTGGTGCGCCGACCGGTGCGGGTCCTCGTCCCCGCTGTGGCAGCACTGATCGTGGTGGCACTCCCGGTCACCGGGCTGGAACTCGGACTGCCCGACGACGGTTCCAAGCCGCCGTCCACCACCCAGCGCAAGGCATACGACATGCTCGCGCAGTCCTTCGAAAAGGGCTTCAACGGCCCCCTGACCGTGGTCGTCACCGACCAAGCCGCGGCCACCGCCCAAAAAGCCGCCGCCACCATGGGCTCGAAGATCCGCGAACTGGACGACGTGGCCGTGGCGACCCCCGCCGTGTTCAACACCTCCGGTGACACGGCCATCATCACCGTCATCCCCGACAGCGCCCCGTCCGACGACGCGACCAAGGACCTCGTCGCCAACATCCGCTCCCTGGCGACGACCACGGAGCGCTCCACCGGCGCCCAGAGCATGGTCACCGGCACCGCCGCGCTGAACATCGACGTCTCCGACAAGTTCAGCGCCGCCCTGATGCCCTACCTCCTGGTCGTCGTCGGACTGGCCTTCCTGGTCCTGATCCTTGTCTTCCGCTCCCTGCTCGTGCCATTGAAGGCGGCACTGGGCTTCCTGCTGTCCGTCCTGGCCTCACTCGGCGCCGTGGTAGCCGTCTTCCAGTGGGGCTGGCTGAAGGACCTGTTCGGCGTCGAACAGCCCGGGCCGATCATGAGCCTGATGCCCATCCTCACCGTCGGCATCGTCTTCGGCCTGGCCATGGACTACCAGGTCTTCCTGGTCACCCGCATTCGCGAAGCGCACGTCCACGGCGCCGATCCGCGTCAAGCCGTCGTCACGGGCTTCGAGCACAGCGCCAAGGTCATCACAGCCGCGGCCCTCATCATGATCTGCGTGTTCGCGGGCTTCATGAGCTCCACCGACTCCGTCATCGCGGCCCTCGGACTCGGTCTCGCGGTCGCCGTCGCACTCGACGCCTTCATCGTCCGCATGACCATCGTGCCCGCGGTCCTGGCTCTCCTCGGCCGCCGGGCGTGGTCCCTGCCCGCCTGGATCGACCGCGTCCTGCCCAACGTCGATATAGAAGGCGAACGGTTGGCCAAGTCCCCAGCGGCCGGCGCGCGGCCAGAACCCGCGACCGAACTCACCACCCGGCACTGACCCGCTCCGCAGAGGAGAGCGGCGCACACCAGTCGGCAGCAGATCTCAGACCTTTGGGGTCGGCTCAATGGGTTGCTGACCGTGCCGGACACTTCCTCGTGCTCACAGCGCCGCTCGGCCCACCCGGTGGGCGTCGTCACCGGGTGGGCCGCAGAAGGGGCGCACATCACCATGGTCGCCCGCCGCGAAGAGATGCCGATCGCGCGGGCCGAGGGTGGGAGGGCACCCAGTGGTAGCGGACCCGTCGGATCCGCCGCGCCCAGGGCACGTCGGCGACTTCGCGGTGTCGCGGGCCGGAGGAGGACTCGACATCGTGTGGTGTGCCTCGAATGCTTCCGCCGTTGACGTGTTGGGCCGCCCACAGGTGTTGTTCGCCGCCGCCGGAGCGCTCTCCGAGAAGGCCGAGGTTGTTTTCGACCGGCTGGTGGGGGCCGTGCGCCCGCGCGGGCAGTGCTACACCGGCGCGGAGATCGACACCATCGTCAGGGGCATGTCGCTGGTCGACCGGTACGCGGCCCCGAACCGGCCTTGCGCGACTGGGCGTTGATGTTCCGGAACCACTACGTGGAGAACAGCGTCGGCTTCCTGCTCGGCATCGAGCGCGCCGGAATCGACCCGAAGTGGATCTTCGCACTCCACGGGTCGCTCCTCGACGACCGTCTCCACGGGCTCGTCGGCCGACCTCAACGATCCCCCGGGCGCGGCCGATCGCCTCCGGCCGCCGACCGCCTCCGGCTGGCCACCAGCCGGAGGCGGTCGGCGGGTACTCGCCGAGGACCGGTTCAGCCGCGCCCTGGCCGTCGCGCCGCAGGCGCCCGCCAGCCACCCGCTGGGGCCGGAACCGACGGCGCTGACCAGCCTCGATCCGCCCGACCACGGAAGGCTGCGGGGGCCTGTGCTCACCCGAGGACTCCGCCGCGTCGCGCGGGGAACTCCGGACCTACGTGGGTTGAGGATGCACTGGCGTTGTTTGATACGAGACCGATTGTCGGTGTCAATCCATGTCCATCTGCCAGAGGTGTGCAGCGCGGCGACCGGCGTAGCGTACTTTGCGGTTGGCAGCCCTCACCCACCCCTGCCATTCCTTGTACGCTGAGCGCTCCTGGGTGCGCGCACAGCATGTCCAAGGGGAGGCCATTCCGGTGACCGTGGCCCATCGGCAGCGGGTACCAGTGTCCTTCCGGGGCGGGAGTGGCGGAAGGTCACAGGGGCCATGCCGGTGGTCATGCAGCGGCAGGCCACCATGCTCGCGGTGGCGCACCCACGACGGTTTCGTCTTGTCCGTGCGGGACATCTCGTTCCTCCGGAACCAGCCACCCGGGCTCCCGGACTCTCCGGGCGGGCGGCTAAGGCAACCGCGTCACCACCATCACCTGCTCTCGGCATATGTCGAGCAACGTAGCGTCGCCCCGCTTCTTCCAGACTATGGCTCGTCTTCGCACATTCCCAGGTCGCATTCCGGTCGAGCGCCGGGATCGACGTCGCCGCCGCACCAGATCCACACTCGCCGGCCAGCGCCGTCGACGGTGTATTCGCCCTTCGCCCCACCAGCTATTCCCTGTGTACACCTTGCAGTTCCGAAGTGGACTGTACGGAAGGGAGTGAGACACCGTGGCCGCCCTCCCCAAGGCTGACCGGTTCGCCAATCTCATTCCGCCACCGATCACTGACCGGGAGCAATGCTCAATACCTGTGGATCACTCCTGGCGGAAGGAGGCGTACCTTCCCGATGGATCGATCGATAGGTCATCGAGCAAAGCCGACGTTGCAGCGTCGGTCGGGAAGGCACGCCCGTGCTTACGGTGGTCAACGAGGACAGCACCACGCCAAGCGGCAGCTCGCCGCTGGATGAGATCGTTCGGGAAGGCGCACGGCGGATGCTCGCCGCCGCACTGGAGGCCGAAGTCAACGCCTACATAGCTGAGTTGGTCGATGAGCGCGACGGCAGGGGGCACCGTCTGGTGGTGCGCAACGGCTATCACCAGCCCCGGCAGGTCGCCACCGGGGCTGGCGTGGCCGAGGTGAAGGCACCGCGGGTGAACGACAGGCGCGTCGACGAGGCCACGGGCGAGCGCAAGCGGTTCAGCTCGGCGATCCTGCCGCCGTGGTGTCGCAAGTCGCCGAAGATCAGCGAGGTGCTGCCGCTGCTCTACCTGCACGGTCTGTCCTCCGGCGACTTCGTGCCCGCTCTGGAGCAGTTCCTCGGTTCGTCCGCTGGGCTCTCGGCGGCGACGGTCACCCGGCTGACGACGCAGTGGCAGGCCGATCATGCCGCTTTCATGGACCGCGACTTCGCGGAGGTCGACTACGTGTACATGCGGGCCGACGGCATGCACCTCAACGTCCGCTTGGAGGAGGCCAAGGCCTGCGTCCTGCTACTCATCGGAGTCCGGGCCGATGGTGCCAAGGAGCTGGTCGCGCTCACGGACGGCTACCGCGAGTCGGGTGAGTCGTGGGCTGACCTGCTGCGGGACTGCGCCCGCCGGGGCATGCGAGCCCCGGTGCTCGCGGTCGGGGACGGCGCCCTGGGCTTCTGGAAGGCTCTGGCGGAGGTGTTTCCCGAAACACGCGGGCAAAGGCGCTGGGTTCACAAAACCGCCAATGTTCTGGACGCCATGCCGAAGTCCGCACAGCCCGGCGCGAAGAAGGCCATCCAGGACATCTACAACGCCGAGGACCGCGACCATGCCGAGGCGGCGATCCAGGCGTTCGCCCAGCTCTACGGTGCGAAATTCCCCAAGGCGGTCAAGAAGATCACCGACGACCAGGACCAGCTGCTGGCGTTCTACGACTTCCCGGCCGAGCACTGGAACCACCTACGCACCACGAACCCCATCGAGTCGACTTTCTCCACCGTCCGGCTGCGGACCAAGGTCACCCGCGGGGCCGGCTCCCGCACCGCCGCCCTGGCCATGGTCTTCAAGCTCGTCGAGTCCGCCCAGCAGCGGTGGCGGGCCGTGAACGCGCCCCACCTCGTCGCCCTCGTCCGTGCCGGAGCCCGCTTCGAACGCGGCCAGCTCGTCGAACGCCCCGAGGCGGTCGCGGCGTGAGTACCCTCGTGACCCAGGCGATCAGTACCAAGCGGCTGGACCTGCTGCCGCTGCACGTCGAGCACGCCGAGGAGATGGCCGCCGTACTGTCCGACCCGGCCCTGCACACCTTCATCGGCGGCACTCCGGATACCCCGCGAGCCCTGCGCTCGCGCTACCAGCGCATGACCGCAGGCTCTCCCGATCCGGCCATTTCCTGGCTGAACTGGGTGATCCGGCTCCGTGGCAAGGCCGGCCTGACGGGCACCGTCCAGGCGACAGTCAGCCCCTCCGGCCACGGCCCCATCGCCGAGATCGCCTGGGTGGTGGGAACCCCGTGGCAGGGAAGAGGCATCGCCACCGAAGCAGCCCGAGGACTCGTCGACTGGCTCAGCCAGCAGCCGGTGCACACCGTCATCGCCCACATCCACCCCGAACATCGGGCATCCGCCGCCGTCGCCACTGCCGCCGGGCTCACACCCACCGACGAATGGCACGACGGCGAGATCCGATGGCGCCGGAGCATCAGACGATAACTTCGCCGATCCACAAATCTTGACTATTACTCCCCATCTCCTGATGCCTGGCCAACCCCAGGCTCGGCGAGCGGGAGGTGATGACCGCGTGCTGGAAGGCGCCATCGAGACCACCCGCGACGGCGGCACGGTGTTTCTGGGCGATCTGCGGAACAATGCGTTGCTGGAGGTTTTCCACGGCGCACTGGAATCGCACAGGGCTCAGGACGCCACGTGTGAGGGTAGCTGACTGCTGCGCGTAGGCGATCGGCGCCTGCTGGCCGTTGGCCGAGTGCTGTCGGCGGGTGTTGTAGCGCGTGGTCCAGCGGAAGACCGTCAGGCGGCCGGCACGTGCCCCGTCGAAGCGGCGGCCGCCACGGAGCGCCTCGCGTTTGAGGGCGGCGTTGAACGACTCGGCGAGTGCGTTGTCCGCGCTCGTGCCGACCGCGCCCATGGACTGCCGCACCCCGACTCGGCGCGATCACCAGCGCATACACGAGAGGTGTACTGCCTGCGCCCCGTGATCACTGTGGAACACGGCACCGGCCAGGTTGCCGCGGGGCGCGGCGGCAGCCCGGAGCGCGTCGGCGACCAGCGAGGTGGGGCATGTGATCGGTGATCGACTAGATGATCGATTCCAAGGAGTGCCTGCGGAGACGAGAGCGAGGGCATCCAAGATCGTTTTGTGACGAACAACCTGGATTACCTGCCGCAGCAACCCGGCTACAACAAGCGGCTGCGCAAAGCCGCCGACCTGCTCCGCCGGATCACCCGGATACTGGCCACCAGCACCTCAGCGTGGAGCGATGACGTGTGGATCGTGGACTCCACACCCGTGGAATGCGGCCGCTCATGGGAAACCGTCAAACGCTCCGAGCTGGCCGGATGGGCCCAATACGGCTACTGCGCCAGTCACAGCCGTTTCTTCTGGGGTCTGCGCCTCCACCTCGTGTGCACCCTCCAGGGCCTGCCCGTAGCCTTCGCCCTGACCGGAGCCAAAGCCGACGAACGCGCAACACTGCTGGACCTGCTCGCGGCCGAACCGCACCTCCTCGCCGCCCGGCCCGGCCAGACGCTGATCGGCGACAAGCACTACTTCGGCCGCGCCTTCGAACAGGAACTCGCCCAGCAGGGCGTCCAGTTGCTACGGCCGACCCGCGAGGGCGAACGGCAGCGGCCCGGTGGAACCCTGTTCAAGCCGTTGCGGCAGGTCATCGAGACGGTCAACGAGACCTTCAAGGGGCAACTCGACCTCGAACAGCACCGAGCGCGCACGCCTGGAGGCGTCATCGCCCGTGTCATGCAGCGAATACTCGCACTGACCGCCGTGATCTGGCACAACGACCACACCGCACGGGACACCCTCCGTTCGCTCACCCCCTACGATCACGACCCCTTGGAACCGATCATCTTGGAGCGGAAGCTGCATTGGCCGGAGCGGGCCGCTTCGATGACGGCCGTGGAGCGCGGGCTCGTCATCGCGGATGACCTGGCCGCGGTCCGTACACGACCACCAGTCCGTTGTCGGCGTCGACCTCGACCTGGTCGCCGGTCGCGATCTTGGCGACCGGGTCGTCGTCGAACTCGGTCACCGTGGGGACGCGGGTCACGATCGCGCCGAGGGCGGCCTTCGTGGTCAGGTTGGTGAAGACCATCGCCAGCGGAGCGGTGCCCAGCAGGCGGGTCGACTGGAAGAAGCCGGACCAGCCCGAGGAACCCTTCGCTCCGGGGAAAACCAGCACCTTGCCGGTGAAGCAGACACCGTAGAGCTCGTGTCTGCGCTCGATGATGGTGCCGGTGGCCGGCTCGATCCCGCCCCAGCCGGAGATGGTCTCGTGGGAGACCAGGGCCCGGCCCGCCACGCGCCCCGGGACGATGCCGCGACCGCGGAACACGAGCCGGGTCCCCGCGGCGCTGGTCATCGGACCACCGCCGCGGGGGCCAGCGAGCCACGCCAGCGACCGGTCACGGCGGCATCGACGCACGCCTCGGTGGTGCCGAACCAGGCTTCGATGCCGAGGATCGCAGGAAGGTAGTGCGCCTGCTTGGCCGAGTCCGTGGCGAACACCTTGGTGCCCGTGGGCGCGGCCCGCGACATGGCCGGGCAGGAGTCGGTCAGGACCCGGCCCCCGGCGCGCTCGATGGTGGCCGTCCACCCGTTGCGGTCCGAGACGGCACGCAGCGCACGCGGCGTCATGACCCACAGTTCGGTCCCGGCCGACAGCGTGCGGCCTTCGAGCGCCCGCGCGACCCGGCCGATCTGCTCGAGTGAGGCGTGCGGGCAGCCAATCAGCACGAAGTCGACATCTTCGCTGTTCCCGATGGAGTTGAGCGAGTCGTAGATCGCGCGGCGCTCCGCCTCGCCGTAGTGCAGCCGCTCGGGCGGGGTGGCGCCGCCGAAGGCCGCCTCCAGCGTCGGCGCATCGGGGGTGCGTCCCGGGATGTGGTACATCTCGACGCCGCCCGAGGAGGCGGCGGCCGCCCCGAAGTGCTTCAGGTCCGCCAGGTCGGGTTGGCCGAGGTCGCCGACCATGACCGGGCGCGCTTCCTGAACCGCGTCGCCGACGAAGTAGCCGAACATGCCCCAGTCCTGAAAGCCAGTCATCCGGAGCCCGGACTCGATCAGATGGGTTCCGTAGCGGTTTTCCACCAGATGGTTGCCCCAGCAGGGGATCCGGCCCGTGATGCTCGCCGACCCGGTCGAGGCGCCCCCTTCGCAGTTGGTGCGAGCGCCGAGGACCGAGTTGGCGTAGACCACCGCCGAGGACTCCATCCAGGCGATGTGCTCGCCGTAGGTCGGCAGATTGCCCACCTGGTACGGGGTGCATGTGGCCAGGACGTTGACGCCCTTGGAGCTGTAGAACGACTCGGCGTCGGCCTGGAGCTCGATGTTGCGCTCGGAGTACGGCATGATCCCCAGCGCGTCGTCGCCGAAGCCGTGCTGGAGCTGGCAGGTGGGCACCTTCATCCGCGGCACCTCGATGTCGTCGTCGCAGTCGAGGCTGATCACCGCGAACGCCTTCGACCAGCCACCCTCCTCGAACAGCTTCGTCTTGGCGGGTGAGGGCTGGGTGTTGGTCCCCGCCACGTTGCGGGTCTCGCACAGGTGCGCGGCACCGAGTGCGTCGGCGTATCTGATGAGCAGGTCCATCGCCGCCGCGACGGCATCGCCGTCACGACCGTCGCGCATGGCCTTCTCTTCGTCCGTCAGAGTGACCATCGACTCCTCCTCAGCCCTCGACGTTCTCGCGGACGCGGTCGCGCAGCGCCGTCAGATCGACCTGGTGGACGTCCTCGCCCAGGGTCAGATCGAGGGTGTGCGCGGCGGCGAGGCCCATCGCCGAGCAGGGACCCATCACCCGGACGCTCGAGAGCGCGGCGGCGTCCCCGTCGACACAGCGTCCGGCGGCCACGAGGTTGCGCGCCCGCGGCGAGAGCATGCTGCGCAGCGGGACGTAGTGGAGGTGGTCGGGGCCGAAGGTCTCCCAGACGTAGCCCTCGGCCCGGTCGTGCAGCTCGACCGGCCAGGCCGTCCGGGCGACGGCGTCCTCGAACCTCGTCTCTCCCCGCACCTCGTCCAGGGTCAGCCGGTGGGCGGCGGCGAGCCAGCGGGTCTGCCGGCGCCCCGGGAACCCATAGGCGCGGACCCGGGCGTTGCGGAACGCCGCCGGGAACTCCCGCCGGAGGAACTCCACGACCCGGTCCGCCTGGGCGCGGCCCCGCAGCTGCGCGTCGGCGGCCTCGACCGCGCCCAAGGGGGCCTCGACATGAGTCATGTTCATCACCGCCGTGTCGCGGCCGGGGAAGAAGAACGCGAGCCCGTCACGGCGGACCAGGCCGTACTGGGCGGCCTTCTCATCGACCCGGGCCACCAGCTCGGCGGGCTCCGGCTTGCCGGACTGGTCGAGTCCCTCCAGCCGGATCTGCTGGGAGCCCCAGACGGTACGGTCCGGGACCTGGCAGGGCAGGCCCGCCTCCCATGCGAGGGCCGCGTCGCCGGTCGCGTCGACGACACCGCGGGCGGTGACGCTCACCGGGCCGAAGCGCGTGGCGAAGTCGACCCGCTCGATGACGCCGCCCTCGGTCCCGACGCTGCTGACAGAGGCGCCGAGGACGACCCGGACGCCGAGCTCCTCGACGATGTTCTCGAACCAGCGGCCAAGGGCGACCTCGTCATAGGTCACCGTCTGGGTGTGGGTGCGGTTGTAGTGGAGGTCGTCGGTCTTCTCCAGCGCCTCGAAGAGCTCGCCGAAGATCCCGTAGGTGAGCTGGCGGTAGTCGGGCGCGTTGCCGTAGATCCCGCAGAAGAGCCCGATCATCGAATTGACGCACTGGCCGCCGAGGACCGGGAGCGCGTCGACCAGGACGACATCGCGGCCGAGGCGGCGCGCCTGGATGGCCGCCGAGAGCCCGGCGATACCGGCGCCGACGACGAGGATGTCGGCGTCGAGCCGTTCGGCCGGAGCGTCGGCCGGCTTGGTGACCGTGTGGACGACGAGATCGGACAGGGGGTGGGGCATGGTGTGGTCTTCTCCCGGAAGGTGGTTGGTCAGTTGGCGGCGGCCCGGCGCAGCGTGGCGCCCCGGTCGAGCGGCTCCACGGCCCCGGCGTACACGCCGAGCCAGGAGCCGGGCCGCGCCGGCCAGGTCCGTGGCGCGCGTGTTTCGGCGTACGTCTCGATCCGGCGGTTCAGCTCTTCGGCGTCGATCAGGAGGTCGACGGTCCGGTTCGGGACGTCGATCGCGATCTCGTCACCGGTGCGGACGGTCCCCAGCGGGCCCGGCACGCCTCCCTCCGGAGAGATCTCGCCGACGACGATGCCCTTGTTGACGAGGCCGGAGAGCTGTCCGTCGGTCACGAACGCCACCTGCTCGCTCAGGCCGGCGCCGGCCAGCGCGAAGACCACGTTGGAGGCCATGCCCATCCCTGGGGTGCCGGTGACGCCAAGGCCCCGCAGCACAAGGACCTCGCCCGGCAGCACCTCGCCGCGCTCGATCGCCTCGGTGGCCTCCGGCGCGGACTCGAAGACGCGCGCCGTACCGCGGAAGGCGCGGGCCCGGTGCTCTGTGACCGACAGCTTCGCGATTCCGGTGTCGGGGCAGAGATTGCCGCGCATCACGGCGATGGTGGACTCGGGGCGCATCGGCTCGGCGCGGATCACCTCCGCGTCGACGGGGGCACCGGCGACGGCCTCGGCCATCGACGTGCCCGAGACCGTCATGGCCGATCCGTCGATCCTGTCGCCGAGTTGCCGGAGCACGCCCCGGGCCCCGCCCGCGGCGTCGAACTCGTCGATGGTCGTGGGCCCGTTGGGCTGGACCGCGGCTATCGGCCCGACCTCCCGCCCGATCTCCTCGAAGAGCCGGTGGACGTCGATGTCGTACGGCGACTCCGCGGCGATCGCCTCCAGATGCTTGACCGCGTTGATCGAGCCGCTGACCGCGATGACCGCCGTCACCGCGTTGCGGAACGCGGCGGGCGTCATCACCGTGCTGGGTCGCCGGTCTGCCTCGACTGCCGCCATGACGGCCGGCCCCGCGGCCCGCGCGGCCGCCCACATCGTCTCGCTGTTGGCCTGGGTGGGGGCCGAGCCGGGCAGCGCCATGCCGAGCGCCTCGGCGACGATGTGCATGGTGTTGGCGGTGCCCATCCCCTGGCAGACACCGGGGCCGGTGATGGCGCGGTCGGACATCCGGCACAGGTCGTCGAAGCTGATGGCGCCCGCGGCGAGCTTGCCGGCATCGGCGAAGACCTCCTCGATGTCGACGCGGCGGCCGTTGTCGAGGACACCGCAGCTCTGGTAGCCGCAGGCGACGATCACGGTGGGAACGTCGGTCCGAGCGGCCGCCATCAGCTGGCCGGGCGTCGTCTTGTCGCATGACGCGAGGCAGATCATCCCGTCGAGCTTCGCGCCCTCAACAACCGCCTCGATGTCGTAGGACACCAGGTCGCGGCCCGAGAGCACATAGCCGCCACCCCGGCCGGCGGCCATGATGAAGTCGGTCGGCGCGACGGTGCGGATCTCGAAGCCCAGCCCGCCGGCGTCGTACACCGACCGGCGGACGGCCTCCGCGACCTTGTCGAGATGGGCGAAGCACGGCGCGAGTCCGGATGAGGAGTTGACAATGGCGATCTTGGGCCGACGGATCTCCTCGTCGTCATAGCCCAGCGCCTTCCACTGTGTACGCGTCGTCGCCCAGCGAGACGACCCGACCGGATGGTTGCTGCGCGGTTCGGTGGACACCTCTACACTCCTTCCTCGTTCTTCGTGGTTGCTTCCGGGGCGGAGGGGTTTGTCAGGAGGAGAGCCGCCGTCTTCACCTGCGCCACGCCGGTCGTGGGCGCTTCCACGGACAGCGCCCCCTCCGCCTCGGCCGGCAGCCGGCGCTGGACCCGGCCGAGCACGAACAGCACAAGCACCATCACGGCCGGGCAGGCCGCGAACACGGTGAACGCGCCGTGTGCCCCGAGACCGGCGTCGAGGATGACACCGCCGAGCCAGGGGCCGACCATGGCGCCGACCTTGGCGACCGAGGAGGCCCAGGCAGCGCCGTTGGCGCGGATGCCCGTCGGGTAGAAGGTGCCGGCGATGCTGGTGATACCGCCATGACCGCCGTTGACGAACATCTTGGCGCCGATGACAAAGGCGACGTAGACGGCCGGGCCGAGGATTCCGGTGCCCAGCGTCAGCATGCAGATGACGGCCGCGAGCGGCATCCACAGGATGATGCCCGCCCCCTTGCGGTCCACGAACCGGCTGATGAACAGCTGCGCCACGGCGCCCGCGACGCTCGCCAGGGCGGCGATGGTGGCGGCCGCGCTCACGCTGAAGCCCATCTGCTCGTTGATCATCGGGGTCCAGAAGACCATGAAGTAGATCAGCGCCGAGGAGAGGAGGTAGACCAGCCACAGCAGGGGTGTGATGGCGGCGAGGTGGCCGCGGAAGAGCTGGGTGGGGGTGAACCGCTTCCCCGAGTGCGCCTGCTCCTGGGCCTCGGTGGTGAAGCGGGTCCCGGGCTCGATGGACAGGCCCGGCTGGAGGCGGCGCAGGATGCGGGAAACGCGCTCATCGCTGCCTGGGCGGGCCTTCAGCACCAGGAACTTCACCGACTCGGGCACCAGCGGCAGCACCGCGAGGACGGTGAGCAAGGAGCAGACGCCGCCGACGACGAACACCGATCGCCAGCCGAACTCGGGGATCAGCCAGTTGGAGACGGGACCACCGGCGGCGCCGCCGAGCGTGTAGCCGACCATGATGATGGAGACGGCGGTCACCCGGAACCGCTTCGGCGCGTACTCGGCCGCCAGGGCCCAGGTCAGCGGGAGCACCCCGCCGAGGAAGAGCCCGGACACGAACCGCAGGGCGAACAGGTGGGCGTAGGTGTCCGCATAGGCGAAACCGAGCATGAAGAGGCCGAAACCGGCGACCGACGCGACGATGGTGGGACGGCGTCCGATCCGGTCCGCCAGGTAACCCATGATCAGCGCGCCGATCATGGTGCCGAAGAGACCGACCGTGGCCAGGGTGCCGAGCTGGGTCCCGGTGAACCCGAAGTCCTTTCGGATGTAGGTGGCGGCGAACGACAGGATCTGGAAGTCGAAGCCGTCGAGGAAGGTGATCAGACAGCAGACGGCGTACATCAGCAGCCAGTAGCGGCTCGCACGCTGGCGCTCGACGATCGGGGCCACTTCCGCGACGGGTCGGGTGGCGCTCATGGCCGTCTCCTCGCCGTTGAAGTCGGCCACGATGGGGACGCGGATGACGACCGCAGCTCTGTCAGGGCATGGGGCATGATGGCTCCTGGGGAAGGGGGCTGTGCCGCGAACGCGGCTCTCATCGCGTGCCCCGCACCGTAGGCAGCCCGCTTCACCGGAGGGAATGCCCAGGTCAATAGAGCGTTCGACTGGGCGGCATCAACGGCGTTTATGCTCCGAGGCAGGCCGCGGCCCGGGCCATCAGGTCGCGCAGCCAGCTGTGTGCCGGGTCCTCGTCGTGGCTCGCCTCCCACCAGAGATGCTCTTCCAGCGGATCGAGCGGTACCGGGCAGGTGAGCGTGCGCAGCCCGTACGCGGACGCGATGGGCGCGGCGAGCCGCTCCGGAACGAGCGCCACCCGCCGTGTTCCGGTGATGAAGTCGGGTACGGCCCGGTAGCTCTCCACGCGTACGGCGATGCGTGGCCGGATGCCCAGGGCGGTCAGCTGCCGGGTCGCCGGAGCGGCCGACGGGTAGCCCTCGTCCCGGTGGTAGGGCACCACCCACGGCAGCCGTGCCAGATCCTCGATGCCGAACGACTCGGCCTCGCACAGCGCATTGCCGGCGGACACCACGCAGACCCACTGGTCGTGGAAGAGCGGAGCCGAATCGACCCCCGGGGTGCGGAAGTGGCCGAGCGGTGGGGAGACCATGGCATCGACGAGCCGGATCGCGTCGCCCGCGCCACTGCCCAGGGTCTCCCTGATGAACTGGAGGTGGAGCGCCGCATGGGGCGCCTCGTGGTCGAACAGCCGGGACAACGGGGGGCCCAGGACCGTCGCCGGGTAGTCGGCCATCAGCAGGGTGAACTCCCGCTCGGTGGTCGCGGGGTCGAACGCCCTGCCGGTCGCGAAGAGCCTTTCGGCGGCCGCGCACACCGTCTCGACCTGTCCGGCCAGCTGCGCGGCGAGCGGTGTCAGGACGTAGGCGCCGTGTACCCGGGCGAGCAGCTCGTCCCCGAAGTGCCGGCGCAGCCGGGACAGCGCGGCGCTGACGGCGGGCTGGGTGACGCCGAGGTTCCGGGCGGCCCGGGTGACGTTCCGCTCGCGAAGCAGCGCTCGGAGCGTCACCAGGAGGTTGAGGTCGAGGTTCGTGAGGTGTGTGGGTCGGGACTGCCGTGGGCTCATGGGCTCCGGATTCTGCCGCACGCACGCCGGCTCTTTCCATCCTCCATTCCGGGCCGGCCGACTGGCCGTGGCCGTCCCAGCGGCCGCCGGCCTTCGGTCCGCCGCCGCGGTGCCGGGCCGACGGCGTCCTCACCCGGTGCCGAACAGCTCCGGGCGCTTCGCCGCGAGCGCGATCAGGCCGTCGGTCTCCAGCATGTCGATCAGAGGGCGTTTATGCAGGTCAGGCCCCGTATGCGACTCTCGTCCCTGCCCTGCTCCGAAGACTTTCATCCCATAGATGGTGAATGACCTTCTCCAGGGCGAAGGCTCGGCCGTCCGTCTCGTTCGGTTCTGTACCTGGGAGTCCGTCTGATTTGAAGATGCCACGGAATTGCCTGATGGGCAGCGGAACCGAGCCCTCCGGCTCGCTCGTGATCACGCTACGCCGTGAGCGAGCGCAAGCCGTACCCCAGCGACCTGTCCGACGCCCGATGGGCTCTGATCGAGCCGACGTTGACGGCCTGGAGACAGGCCCGGCTCGACCGCAGGCCGACCGGGCAGCCGGCCAAGGTCGATTTACGCGACGTCCTCAACGCGATCCTCTACGCGAACCGTACGGGGATCCCCTGGAAGTACCTCCCACACGACCTCCCGAACCATCGCACCGCCTATGCCTGCTACGCCGCGTGGCGTGACGAAGGAATCTTTGCCCAGCTCAATTACGACCTGACAGGACTGGCCCGGGTGAAGGAGGGGCGCAGGCCCGAGCCGACCGCCTCCGTGATCGACACCCAGAGCGTGAAGACCTCCAGTAACGTGCCCCTGACCAGCCAGGGAACGGATGCGGCCAAGAAGATCGCCGGGAGGAAGCGCGAGATGAGGGCATCCGTTGGTCGTACGGGTGTCTGTTGGGAAAACGCAGCCGTCGAATCATTTTTCGGAGAGTTGAAAAACGAACTCATCCACCGAGTGACATTCCCGACACGAGAGCACGCGCGCAAGGCTATTGCCCGCTACATAGAAGTCTTCTGCAATCGCAGACGTCTCCACTCAGCGCTCGGCTACAAGACGCCCGCCGAGGTCCATCAGGACGGCTTGGGCGGCGCGGATTCCGCTGCGCAGGGCGCCTTCCATGAGACCGGTGAATTCGGCTTCGGCGTACTCGCCGGCAAAGCTGACCGCACCGACCGCGGCCTCGAGTGCTGTCTGGTCTTCGATGGTGGTGCCTGGTGCGTGGGAGGCGTACGCGCCGAGAGCGAACGGGTCATCGGACCAGGTAGAGAGCAACGGTTCCTGCTCGGCGAAGTCGAGGTCGTTGCGGATGTGCCGGGCGGCTCGCATCCACTGCTCCGGTCCGGCATCGACGGCCATGGCGGCGAGGCCGTGCTCGCTGCCGGCGAAGCTGTTCATGACCGGTGCAACGGTGTCGTGCTCGTCGACGGCAGTCCAGGTCCAGAACCGGCCGGGTACCGACAGGACGGCGCTGGTGGATGGGGTGGAGCGCAGCGGCAAGTGGAGCTTGGCGGCGTGTCCCTGGCGCAGCCTGGCGAGCGCCTTGTCCCGGGCGTCGCTGGTGGGCACGTAGACGTGCCCACCGGTGAGGACCGTGAGCGGGAGGGCGACGACGACGTGGTCGAAAAGGTGCTCACCACTGCTGGTGCGCACTACAGCAGCACCTTGTCCGTCGTCGATGTTCTCGACGGACCGGACGACTTCGTAGCAGTGCACCCGTTCGCCGAGGGCTCGGTACATCTCGACGGCGAGGCGCTGGTTGCCGCCGGCGACGCGGTAGCTCGGCAACGGCTCGAACGAGGCGACGTGGTCGAGCGCCTCGGCGGTGACCAGGTCGGCGGCGGTCGCGGCGGAAACCTCGATGCGGGCACGGAGCGCCTGGTCGACGGCCATCGGAAGGTCGAGCAGCTGCAGGATCTCCTCCACTGATACCGGCCGCTCGAGTTCGCGGGCCAGGGCGGCGGCACGCTGCCCGGCGTGGGACAGGACTTCGGAGGTGACCTCGGGGGTCTCGGCGAGCTCGCGGACGTAGTAGCTCATGCCGGAGTCGACGAGCCTCAGTGAGTGCTGCTCGGCGATGGCAGCAAAGGTGCTGTAGCCGTCGAGGATGAACTCGGCGCCGCGCTCGACAACGCAGTCGCGGCCGGCGATGTCGAGGTGCTGGGACCAGACGCGGCCGCCGACGCGGCCGCGCGCCTCGAGGACGGTGACGTCGAGGCCGGCGTCAGCGAGCTTGGTGGCGGCTGCAAGGCCGGCGAACCCGGCACCGAGTACGGCCACGTGGCGAGGCGGGGTGTGGGTGGTCACGGAAGGTGCCTCCGGATGGGGTGGTCGCGACTTAGTTGCCAGCGCTGGGCGGGGGCGTGCTGTCGATGGGGGGTGCGGGCACGCGGGTGGCGCCGAGCAGCGCGACCGCGTTCATCTCGACCTGCATCCCCTCTGCCAGCAGCGTCACGCCCACGGCGGTGGAGGCCGGGTAGGGGGCGGTGAGGAACTCGGGGCGGACGACCGTGAAGCGTCCGTAATTGTCCGACTCGGTGACGTAGACGTTCACCGACACCACGTTGGTCAGGTCGGCACCGAAGGCACGCAGCACGGCCTCGACGTTGCGGAACGTCTGGCGGACCTGGTCCTCGAAGGTGCCGTCGATGACGTTCCCGTGCTCGTCGTAGGGGCCGATGCCGCCGGTCGTGATGGTCTCGCCGACGCGGACGGCCTGCGCGTAGCCGACAGACTCAGCCCATTCCCAGGGGCCGTGGAGGCTCTCTATCTGTGGCATGCGAGGTGTCCTTTGCGTGAGGGTCATGAAGGGACGGCCGGGGTTGGAACGTCACCGAGCGTAGGCAGGCAGCAGCCCCGGACTCTACGGTGCGAGAGTCCGGTTTCTGGCGGCGCTGTCATACTCACGTACCAAAGACCCCTACACTGGGTAAGTGAGCGAACAACAGCTGCTGACGGTCAGTGACCTCCTCGGCATGCCTACGCTGGGGCAGCGTTTGCTGGCCGGCTCGCAGGGACTGGACCGCCCGGTGCTGTGGGCCCACAGCTGCGAGCTGCCCGACCCGTGGCGATGGCTAGGACCGAACGAACTGCTGATGACGGTCGGGCTGTGCGTGCCCGAGGACGCCGAGGCTCAGGTCGAGTTCATTCGCCGTCTGGCCGACGCGTCCCTGGCCGGGGTCACCATCGGTGACGACGATCCGGCACCCGCGCTGAGCCACGAGATGCTGACCGAGGCCGACCGGCTCGGGTTCCCACTGCTACGAACCTCGCTCGCGGTCCCTTTCGTGTCCTTGGGCCGCACGGTCGCCCTGGCCGGAAGCGCACGTCAGCTGCAGCAGCTGCAGCTACTCAACCGCCTCTACCGGGTATTGGCGGGCTTGGAAACGACCTCCACCGAGGCGCTGGAGCGCATCGAAAGCGTCTTCGGCGCCCGGCTGGCCGTCGTGGACGTGGTGCACCATGGGGCGGTGCTGGAGGGGTCGCTGAAGGTGGCGACCGAGGTAGTCGTCGACCTGTGCGCCCGAGCCGCCGAGGCCAAGCTGCCCGTTGGCGCGAGTTTGACGGCCTTGTCGTCGTCGGTGAAGGCGTGGCCGCTACCGACACAGCGACCCACGCTGCTCATGCTCGAGGAGGGGCCGGTGGACCTGCTCGACTCCTTCCTCGTGGGGCACCTGCGCCAGGCCGTCATCGTTCCCGTGAACGGGGTGCTGGCCGATGCCGCGGCCCGAGCGGCGCGTGCCGAGCAACTGTTTTCGGCCGTGCTCGTCGGTGACGTTGCCGTCGAAGCCGTCCAGGACGAGGCCGTGCATCTCGGACTGGAAGGGTCCAAGTTGGTCTCGTTCGCGGCAACCACCACCCACGCGGACGACGCGGTCGCCGCGCTCGGCGCCAAGGGTCTGCGGTTCCTGCCGCGCCGCGCCCAAGGGCGCCTGGTGTGCTGCGTACGCGAGGTTGACCTCGACGCCGCGCTGGCCACCGTCGGCTCGACCGTGGACCGGGTCGGCGTCTCGTCGGCGTTTGGGTCACTGCAGCAGCTACGGCAGGCGCAACGTGACGCGTTGTGGGCGCTGGGCAACGCCAGCGGCGGCACACCGATCGTGTCGTACGCCGACGTCCGCGGCTCCATCGTCCCGCGTGACGTCGGCGCGGCCACCGAGCTGTCCAACGCGGTCCTGGGTGCCCTGCTCGACGACAACGACCGGTCGAGTCGGCTGCTGGAGACGCTGTCGGCCTACCTCGACAACAACCGCAGCTGGAAGGAGACCGCCGAGGCGTTGGGTATCCACCGACAGACGCTGGCGCACCGGCTGGGACGCATCGAGGAGCTCACCGGGCGCAACATGAAGTCCTCAGCTGACATCGCGGCCCTGTGGGTGGCAGTCCGAGCCGTGCGGCACGCACGCGACGTCGAAGCCTGATGCGCTGAGGAACGGCGTGAGGGCCGGCCCGCCTCCCGCGGGCCGGCCCTCACGCAGCCGCGCTACGCAGCCAGTACTGGACGGTCGGCGGTCAGTCGCTGATGTAGAACAGCCGCTTGTTGACGAACTCGTCCATGCCGAGCGGGCCGAGCTCGCGGCCGAACCCGGACCGCTTGATGCCTCCGAACGGCAGCTCGGCGCCCTCGCTGACCGGTGTGTTGACGTTGGCCATGCCGACCTCCAGCTCGGCTGCCACGGCGGTCGCACGAGCGACGTCGGTGGAGAACACCGCGCCCCCGAGGCCGTAGCGGCTGCTGTTGGCCAGGTCGAGAGCCTCCTGGTCGCTTGCGGCCTTGTAGACCACCGCGACAGGTCCGAACAACTCCTCGCTGTACGCGCGCATGCCCGGGGTGACGCCGGTCAGTACCGCGGGCGAGTAGTAGGCGTCCGGGCCCGGGGAGAGTTCTCCGCCGGCGTGCAGGGTGGCTCCCTTGGCGACGGCGTCTAGGACCTGCTCGTGCAGGGTCTCGGCTGCTGCCCGCGACGACATAGGCGCGTACGTGCCGTCCTCGGCCTCGGCCGGATCTCCGGGCTGAAGACCGCTGGCGTGCTCGACCAGGCAGGCGACGAAGTCGGCAAAAATGGGCTCGGCCACGATCATCCGCTTGTTGGAGTTGCACGCCTGGCCGGTGTTCTCCATGCGCATCCCCCAGGCGGTGGTGGCGGCCTCGGCCACGTCGTCGGCGTCCAGGACGATGTAGGGGTCGGAGCCGCCGAGTTCGAGGACCGCCTTCTTCAGGTGCTTGCCGGCCAGCGCACCGATGGCCGCACCGGCCCGCTCCGAACCGGTCACGGACACGCCTTGGACGCGGTCGTCGGCGATGATGTCGGCGACCTGATCGTGGGAGGCGAACACGTTCTCGTACACGCCGGCCGGGACACCGGCCTCGAGCATGAGGTCGCGGATGGCGAGTGCCGAACGTGGGCACGACTCGGCGTGCTTGAGCAGGATGGTGTTGCCCAGGACCAGGTTCGGGGCCGCGAACCTGGCCACCTGGTAGTAGGGGTAATTCCACGGCATCACGCCGAGCAGTACCCCGACCGGGCGGCGCTGCACGACTGCGCGACCTCCGGAGAACGTCGGAATCGCCTGGTCGGCGGCCAGCCGCTCACCCTGCTCGGCGAAGTAGCGGAAGATGTCGGCGCTGAACTCGGCTTCACCGACCGCCTGGTCGTGCCGCTTGCCCATCTCAAGGGTGATGATGTTGGCCAGCTCCTCGGCCCGTTCGGTGAACAGGCCGGCCAGCCGGGCCACGACGGCAACACGCTCGGCGATGGGCCGCCGGCGCCACTTCATGAACGCCTCATGGGCGGCCGCGATGGCGTCTTGGACCTCGGCGTCGGTGGCGTGGGCGAAGTCTTCGATGACCTGCCCGGTAGCCGGGTTGAGGACTCGGTGGAGGGCCTCGTTGGTGCTCATGCTGGGCTCTTCCTTTCAGCCGCATCACGCGGCCTCGAGGGACGACGTCTGGTCAGACGTCGACGATCGGGTTCTCTTGGGCGCTGCCGGCTGCCTCATCCTCCAGCGTGGCATCGGCGACCGGGCCGGCGTGACGTCGTTGGTAGGCGCGGGCCGGGAAGTAGGCGAGCACGCACAGGGCGAGGGCCACGCCGAGATAGACGTACCCGGCAATCCCGTAGTCGAGGTACTGCAGGTACATCAGGTAGACCACACTCGCTGTGAACGGCACGGCCACCACTGCGAGCCCAACGGTGCCACCCGGAATCTTCGCCGGGCGCGGCATCTCGGGGTTGCGCCGACGCAGGATGACCAGCGCGGCAAGGTTCAGCAGCAGGAGCAGGTTCATGAAGAACACGTCGAGGCCGACCAGCGTGGTGAAGGCGCCCGCGCTGAACAGGGAGTAGATCACCGAGGACACGATGATGGCGACGAAGGGCGAGCCTGTCCGCTTGGTCTGGCGGGCAAATGCGGGCGAGATCCACCGGTCGCGGGAGAGCACGAACGGCGACCGCGAGCTGGTCATCAGCAGCGAGGAGTAGAGCCCGATGGCGCAGAACATGCCACCGACGGTGACGAAGGTCTGTAGCCACTTGCCGCCGAGCACCAGCGCGACGTCACCGAACGATCCGGGGACCCAGGTTTCCCAGCCGGGCACGGCGAGGGCGCCGAGGAGCGGGAGGGTGTAGGAGGCGACGATGAGGATCATGGAGACGAACATCGCCTTCGGAATGACGCGGGCGGGTTGCTCGATCTCCCCGGCGATCTGCGCCACCTGGTCGAATCCGCAGTAGCACCACATTGTGAAGGACAGCCCGACCGCCAGGGCGTCGGGCCCGCTCGTCCCGGCCGGCGTGAAGGGGGTCAGTGGATTGACGCCGTTGGTGACGACCTCCCAGATGCCCAGGGCGGCGATGATGGCCAGTGGTGCGATGGCGAAGACGCTGAACAGCAGGGCGCTGTCGCCGACGCTCTTGGCGCCGCGGATGTTGAGCACCGCCAACGGCAGCACGACCAGCAGGACACCGAGCGCCCAGTTGGCGTCGAGCGTGAACGGTCCCGCCTCGAGCAGCACGTACTTCCCCTCGGCGATGGAGGGGAACAAGGTGGCGAGGTAGCCGGCGAACAGGACCGGGTAGATGGCCATGTCAATCCAGCTGTTGACCCACCGCACGAGGCCGGCCTGGAAGGCCATGAAGCCGCCCATGGTCCGCTTGGTCCACTCGTACGTGCCGCCGTCGGCGGGGATGGCGGTGGCGAGCTCGGTGGTGATGGCGCCGATGGGGATGCCGTAGACCAGGGGCACGAGCAGAAGCAGCAAGATACCGAGGCCAGGTCCGGTGGAGCTGATCATCTCCTCGAGCGAGTAGGCGCCACCGGAAACGCTGAAGAAGATGACGCCGACGAGGGGCAGGAAAGCGATCTGGCGTGTGAGCGAACCGCTCGGATGAATCTGAGACTCTGGCATCGTCGAAACCTCACGCTGCTGAGAAGGGGGAGGCCATTCCTCCGCTGAACCGGCACTGGATGCTCGTTAGGGAGTGCTCGGACGCGGGCCAGTGTGGTCCTCGCCACACCCCTGCCTGAATCGTCTCGCAGCACGAATTGAGCAAGCCTTTCGATACCCCAGTCACATCAGAGGCACACGCGTCTCCCAGAAGCTGCCGCCGACGACAGCCTTGTCTCGCCCGCCCCTCTCCGGGACCCGTCGGCGGCTCGAACCGAGGTTGGCGGCGCGCCCGAGGGAACACCACTGCCGTACTCGTACTTCAGCACGAAACAACATGAGCGAATCGTGCCGCGACACTGTTCGGGTTCTTTGTGGCGGCAGCCACACTGTCTTTCGTTCGTTGTGGGGCGTACATCAGCACGTCGCGCAACTCGCCCCCGAAGGAGGTAGCACCGTGCAGAAGTACGACACCATCGTCATCGGGGCCGGCCTGGCCGGTCTGTCCGCCGCACGCGACCTGGCCAACGGCGGGTCCGAGGTCGTGGTCCTTGAGGCACGCGACCGGGTGGGCGGCCGCGTCGAGCAGGTCGAGACACCTGACGGCCGCAAGGTTCAACTAGGCGGGGAGATCGTCGGCACGTTCCACACCGCCTACAAGGAACTCGTTGCCGAGCTCGGACTCACCATAGGGCCGACGTTCACCGCCAGCACCGGCGAGACCCGCTGGGTCCTCTCCGACGGTCGTCACACCGGTGACCCCCTGCCGTGGATGAGCGCCTCGGACCGCCGCATCTACGACGACATCGAGCGCCGGTTCTCCAAGCTCGCCGCCTCCGTCGACCCCGACGACCCGTGGAGTCACCCCGATGCCGCCGCGCTGGACAGAATCTCCGTGGCCGGCTGGCTGCGCGGGGAGGGCGCCACCCCCGGCGTCATCCGCGCCCTGACTCTGTCGCAGCTCGCGCTGGCGGACGAGCCCATCGAGTGCACCTCGATGCTGGCCGACCTGCGCAGGGAGTCCGCGGCCGGCGCGGAGGGCTTCTACAACTACGACGCGTGGGAGAACGAGCGCGTCCTCGAAGGCTCGGCTACTGTCGCACTCACCATGGCCGAACAGCTCGGCGACCGCATCCGCTGTTCGAGCCCGGTCGGCGCCATCCGCGTCTCTCCGCACCGCTGTGAGGTCATACTGACCACCGGCGAGGTCCTCACCGCTGCGAACGTCGTCTGCGCCGTACCGGCCGGGCCGCTGCGCGACATCTCCATCAGCGGCGTCAGCGACACCAAGCTCGCCTCCCTGCACCGCCAGAAGTCCGCGCTGGCCGCGAAGTTCGTCGCCGTCTACGACCACTCCTTCTGGGAGGACGCCGGCCTCAACGGCGTCGCCTACATGGAGCACAACATTCTCGGCGGCGTCTGGGCGCAGAGCGCCGGCATCATGTCCGGCCTCGTCCCACCGCAGCGCATAGGCACCTACCTCGCCACGCCCCGCCGGCACCTCGGCCAGGCACTCATCGACGAAGTCGTCGACGCGTTCGGTGACGTCGCCGCCTCGCCCGCGAAGACGTACACCCGCAGTTGGGGCACCGACCCGTGGACCCAGGGATACGTAACCGCATGGCGTCCCGGCGACGTCATGGGAGTCGGGCCCCTGCACGGCAAGAGCGAGCCGCCGTTCTACGTGTGCGGGTCCGACCAGTGGCTGTCCGGCCACATGGAAGGCGCCGTGCGCACTGGCCGCGGCGTCGCCCACGAAATCCTTACCTCCCGCTGACAGCCCCCGTCGCCGCCAACACGTCCCACGACAGGAACCGCCGTGAGCTCTGTTGCCCTCATCCCGACCACCCCAGACGTTGACTCGCTGCTCAAGCCGTCCGACTACATCGACCCTGCCAACCTCCGCACCGCGGTACCGGCCGAGACCGCCGCAACACACCTGGCCTCCGCAGACGAGAAGTTCTCTATCGGCACCTGGCGCGCCGAGCCGTACGCCGAGTACATCGAGGCCTATCCCGGCGACGAGTACACCCGCATCATCGAAGGCCGCGTCACCCTAACCCAGGACGACGGCACCACTTGGACCTTTGGACCCGGCGACGCGTTCACCATCGCCGCCGGCTGGCGCGGCGAGTACCGCGTCGACGAGCCGCTGCTCAAGCAGTTCGCCTACTACATCCCCTGAACGCCCCCGTGCGCCCAGCGCACAGGTGAGCGGCCGGGCGGCGAATCGGAGTGCCCGCGCTGCGTCTTCACGCCCTGGAAGGGAAGCCCACCTCGTCTGCGTCCTGGTCGGTCACTGCCCGAGGCGCGGGTATCGGCCCGCGAGACTGGTGGGCTCGCATGTTGAGGTGTCGCGTATGTCTGCCAGGCGTCACCCCTGCGGTCACCCTGAGCGATGGCCGATGGTTCTCGACCTATGACCACACTCCGGCGTGCTCTCCCGGAGTCGCTTATCATCCGAGAACTGATTGAGGGCGTGACCTCGCGGCTGCGTGGGCCCATAACGGTCCGCTGTTTTCCAGGGGTTACACCGTCTCAGCCAACCATCGTGCTTCGGTGGTCGGGCTGAGACGGCATGTCTCGGGACGGCCACCCTCACAGAAGGGTGTCGGCCGTTGAGTTCCGGACCTTTGACGCGCCTCCTGCTCGTCGCCCTGGCAACGGTTCTTTCTCCGCTAGTTGCAGTCATCGCTGGTGTGCTGTCTTGGGCAGCGGACGGAAGCATGCCACGCGCCGTGCTCTGCGGTGGTGGGGCATTCGTCGTATGGATGACCCTATCCGTCTCGCTGTACTCAGCCCTGGGTCTGCTCGACAGAGGCGTCGGGCAGGGGTGATGTATAGCCCAGCCGACTGGGGTTCTCCGCTTGCTCTTCCCGATGGATCTGGTCTCACCGTGTGTGGTCGCCGAGGGCGTATCGACTCCAGGTCCCTCCGGCCTCGGTGACTAGCCGGATAGCGGTCTTGTCGTGATAGCCGACGGCCTTCGCGATGACAGGGGCCGGGGCTTGGAGTACGAGTTGGCGGATCGCGGAAGTCCTTCCGCGTTGCGGCGGAACGCCGATCTCCCGCAGGTGGACTTGGAGGCTGACCGGTTCATCGGCTGACCGGGCCGGCGGCCAGGGAAGAGCCACTGTGAGCTTCTGCCGCTGGCGTACGGCAGGTGCCGGCAGGACTGGATGTATGCGTCTCCCGTTTAGTCTGGCTGGTCTGGTAGCGTCCCAGCGGCACCTTCTCCGCCTTGCTCCGCAGGCGCCGCATCTGGTGCCAGATGGCGAAGTGCTGGTGATGCCGACGGTGTTCGGGGTTTTCGATGGTGGCGAGCCGTTCGGTCAGCCAACGCTGATAGAGCATCAGCTGCCGATTGACGCGTGGCAGGACGCCGCTGTCCATCAGCAGGTCACGCAGGTGGACGACGGTTCGCCACGGTGTTTCCTGGTGCAGCCCGTCGTGGGTGAGCGAGGTTCCCCCGATTCGTGGCTTCCACGTTGTCAAAAGGCGCTGGGTTGTCGAACGAAGTATTGGTTGGATCATGATGCACCAGCGCCTCGCCTGAGACTACGAGACCCTGCCCGCCAGCTCCGAGGCCATGATCCACGTCGCCTCGATCGACAACCTCACCAAGCGCATAACGGACGAGACGACACCCACCTGGCGAGGAACTTACTAGGAGATAAAGGGCAATCGACCTAGATCAAACGCCCTCTTATAGATGCCATGGCTCCCGGTGGCAAGGGTTGCGTGAGCTCAGGCAGATGCCGCGGTGGTCTCCCCCAGGATCAGCTTGCCCGGCACAGGCTGCGGCCCGCGGGGGAGGGGGGCTGTCCCTGCTGCTGCTGAAACCAGGGCCTCGATGGAGCAACGGCCGATCTCGCTGAGCCGCGGATCGACGGTCGTGAGGTGCTGTCGGCGTGGGTACTTCTCGCCGGGCCAGCCGTGACCCTCGGCGTTGTCGTACCCGACGAGGGCGATGTCGTCCGGCACTCGGACTCCGTGACGGGTGAGCACGGACTCGACGCCCAGCGTGATTGCGTCGTTGCCGCAGAAGATCGCGTCCAGTTCGCCGATGCGCGGCAGGAGGCGACGCGCGGCCTCCTCGCCCCAGCCGCGGCTCCAGTCGCCACGCAGTGCCCGGCGGACCGCCATCTGTGTGTCCCGTTCGCGTAGACGCTCCACGAAGCCTTTGTACCGTTGCTGGGCGGCCATCGAACCGGTGGTGGTCACGTGGGCGAAGCGGCTTCGCCCCAGGTCGAGTAGGTGGTCGGCGACCATGCGTCCGGCGCCGACGCCGTCGGTGACGAAGCTGGTGTCCTTCCGGTTCGCCGAGATGGCGTAGGCGAAAGCGACAGGTACTCGAAGGCCGCTCGTGGGTACCTCGAGCGGCTGCTCGGGGCCCTTGCCGAGGACGAGCAGGGCCTCGATCTGGCGGGAGCGCATGCGTGCCGTGACGCGTTCCAGGGCTGCGGCGTCGCCACTGGCGTCGTAGTGCAGCATCGCGATGTCGTGTGCGCCGAGGGCGAGCGAGGCGCCGCCGAAGGTCGGCAATGCGAATGTCTCGGCGGCGTCCTGCGTCAGGACACCGAATGTGCGACTGGTGCCGCGAGCGAAGAAGAGTGCCTGCGCATTGGGCACGAAGTCCAGGTCAGCGGCGGCTTTGAGGATGCGTTCCCGGGTCGCCGACGACACCTTCCCCTGACCGTTGAGGACACGGGAAGCGGTTGAGTAGTGCACCCCTGCTCGGGCCGCGACATCGTGCAATGTCACTGATGGGGCCATGGAACCACCGTGATTGCGGTTGAGCGAACCACTGCTGCCGACTCAAACATCGGATGAGGTTACCACCGCGCACCAAACTCTTGACAGTGCGGGGCTGCGCGGCGCAGCATCCGAAGGGCAAACGTTTGCCCCTGACTTCCGGCGATTCACCTTCCATCCGGTCTCACATTTTGAGGACCATCCATGAGGAGTTCCGTCCGCTCCACACGTACGTCTCCACTGAGAGCTGAGCGCTTCGCAGCCGCAGCATGCGCGGTCCTGGGTGCAGCCGTCGTGTACGGCACCGCGCCGGTGAGCTCTGCCGCAGGTGCTCCGAAAGCCGAAGCCGCCATGCTCACGCTGAAGCAGACGGCGATGGGCAACATCTTCGCGCCGTCGGTCCCCCGCACCGTCGTGGCCAACACCACTGATACGTCGGTCCGTTGGACCCTCAGCGACGTGGACGGTGCCACCGTCAAGAGCGGGTCCGTTGCTCCGTCGGGCGGCGCCGCGACCATCACCATTCCCGCCAGCGTTCCGTACGGGTGGTACTCGCTCACGGCCACCGACACGTCCGGTGACAAGGCGTCCACCACGCTCGCCACCGTGGCCGCTCCGCCCGCGAGAACGGGCCGTTTCGGCGTGGCGACGCACTACTCGTTCGGCCGCGACACCTCCACCCAGGCGCTCATTCTGCCCAGCGGCGCCGTAACCGTACGGGACGAGGCGTCCTGGGCCAGAGCCGAAACAGCAAAGGGCGTTCTGGACTGGACCGCAGCGCACAAGTACCTCGACCCTCTCTTCGCGAAGGGCATCCGGCCGCTCCTGATCGCCGACTACGGCAACAACTTCTACGACGGCGGCCAGGGCCCCACCACAGACGCTGGACGTGCCGCGTTCGCGAAATACGCGGCGGGCATGGCCAAAGAGTTCGGTTCGCACATCGCCGGCATCGAGGTCTGGAACGAGTGGGATGTCGGCACCGGCCACAACGCCACCAGGGACCCCGAGAACTATGTCGCCCTGCTGAAGGCCGCGTCGACGGCCATCAAGGCCGCGGATCCATCGGTACCGGTACTCGGCCCGGCAGTGGCGAACTTGTCGACGGCCTGGCTCGAGACGACGTTCCAGAAGGGTGCGCTGTCCTACGTCGATGCGGTCATCGCCCACCCCTACAACTGGCCTGCGGCAGCTGACGGCTTAGGGCCGCGGATCACTGCGGTGCAGTCGCTCGTGCGCAAATACAACAACGGTGCGGACAAGCCTTTGTGGATCACTGAGAATGGCTGGCCGACCGGGACCGACGTACGTGCCGTGAGCGAGACCGACCAGGCACGCAACACGGCCAAGGCGGCCGCGATCGCCACCTTCCACGGTGTGGCGAAGTACTACGTCTACGACTTCATCGACGACGGTGACGATCCAGCGAACCCCGAGCACAACTTCGGTCTCGTGCACAGCGGGACCAATACGCTCGGCGCCTACACGCCGAAGCCGTCCTACGCCGCCTGGGCGACGGCCACGCGCCAACTGGCGGGGGCGAAGCCTCTCGCACCCGTCACCACGCCCAGCGGAGTCACGGACCTGCGCTTCCAGACCGCGGATGGCGGACGGGTCCAAGCGGTGTGGGCGGACAAGGCCACCACGCTGTCCTTTCCCGGCGCCACCGGGAACGTCCTGGTCACCGACATGAGCGGCGGCTCCCGGGTGGTCAGTCCGGTCGACGGCAAGATCACCGTGCAGGCCAGTGCGTCGCCCGTATGGATTCGCGGAGTCCTCGCAGCGCCCACCCAGACCGCGGACAAGTTCGTCGTCGAACCAGCCGTCACCAGCGAAGCCGCGAGGGCACACTGGACGGTACAGAACCCCGACCCCGCCAAGACACACGAGTTCCGCCTGACGGTGGGGCACACATCAGCCACCGCCCGTGTCGGGCCCGGCGTCAGCCGTGACGTCGCCCTCTCTTTGCCAGCGCGATCGACTCCGGCCAGCGTCGTCTATCGGGCAGCGGTCACGATGGACGGCAAACCGTTCCTGCGCCTGTCGGCCACCGGCAAGGTACGGGCCCCCATCAGCGTCGACGGCACACACTCCGTCACGGACGACGGCAAGCAGTCGCTTCGCCTGAACGTGACCAACGCCGCGAGCACGGCCGCCAAGATCAAGAGCGTGACCTGGAAGGTCGGCAGCGCCACGGGCTCGAGCCTGGAGGGCGCGTCCGTGGCAGCGAAGGAAACCGCCGTGCTCACCGCGCCGCTACCCGCACTGACCTCGGACACCAATTGGTCGGCCACCGCCACGATGAGCGACGGCGCGACGTATCAAGCGAGCGGCACACTGCACCAGTTGGATCAGGATGCCGTAACCACCGTCCCGCGCACGAGCGTGGACGTCGATGGTACCGTCGACTCCGTCGTGAAGGCACAGCCCGGGATCGACCTGGACGCCGCCCCGTTCGTTCCGACCACGTCCGGCACTACGCGGCCGACCGGTTTCGGCGGCAAGGCGTGGTACGACACGGACGCCTCCAACCTCTACTTGACGGCCGTCGTCTCCGACCGCGTCCACCACCAGGACAGCTCCGGCGCGTCGATCTGGCAGGGCGACTCGCTGCAGTTCACGGTGGCCCGCGGCGGCCCCGGCGAGCAGACCAGGTGGAACGAGCTCGGAGCCGCCCTCACCTCCTCCGGGCCTCAGCTCTACCGCTGGCTCGACCCGGCCGATCCTGCCCGTGCCACGGTCGACGGGGCCAAGATCGCTGTGTCCCGGGACGATGACGCCCACACCACCACGTACGAGATCGCCCTGCCGTGGGCCTCGCTCGGCGGGCCTCAGGCATCCGACGGTCTGTTCTCGTCGTCCCTCGTGGTCAACGACGCCGATGGTGCGACCCGGCTTGGCTGGATCACATGGGGTGGCGGCATCGCCGACGGCAAGGACCCCGCGAAATTCCACGCCCTGCACCCGCAGACCACCTGACTCCCGCACCGGTACCGAACGGGCCGACGGGGCCCGCCGCCCCTGACTGCGGCAGACCCCGTCACCCCGGTCCCTCACCCCTCACGCCGTGATCACCACCGCTCGAAGACAACCATCTACGTATGGAGCACGACATGAAAGCGCATCGGACAGCGTCCGCCCCTGAGCGGCGACACGACGACTCAAGGGTTTCGTCACATTCGCGTGACGGTGAGGGTGAGCTCATGCATCGCAGTTCCTTCGCCCGGGCCTTTGGTCTCGTGATGGCCTGCGCGCTTGTGGGTTCTGTGGCGGCTTGCTCCTCCGGCAGTGGTGGCGGCAGCGACGGCAAAGTGAGCATCACCGTGCAGGGGATGCCGCCCAAGAGCGATCCCGCCAGCCGGAAGGCGTTCCTGGACAGGGTCGCCGCGTTCGAGAAGGCGAACCCGAAGATCACGATTAAGCCGACGGACGCGACGTGGGACGCGCAGACGTTCACCGCCAAACTGGCCGGCGGCAGCGCGGAGACCGTCATTACGGCTCCGCTCACCGAGCCGCAGGGGCTGATCGCCCGACGCCAGGTCAAGGACCTGACGGCTGACCTCAAGGCATGGCCCCAATACAACGAGTACAACTCGAAGCTGCTGGCGCCCACCAAGGACGCCGCCACCGGGAAGGTCTACGGACTGACCGCGCCCATTGGGACGTACAGCATGGGGCTGGTCTACAACCGAGCCCTGTTCGCCAAGGCCGGTCTCGATCCTGACAAGCCGCCCACGACGTGGGAGGAAGTGCGCCAGGCGGCAAAGGCCATCCACGACAAGACAGGCCAGGTCGGGTACGCCGAGACCACCACCAACAACACCGGCGGATGGCACCTGACGTCGTACACCTACTCCCGTGGCGGGACGATGGAGAAGCGGCAGGGCGACAAGTACGTCCCGGCCTTCACGGGCAAGGCGACCACAGACGCTCTCCAACTCCTGCACGACATGCGCTTCGTGGACAACTCGATGGGCAGCAACCAACTGCAGAGCCAGATGGACGTCCAGCGCCGGTTCGCCGCAGGCCAGATCGGTATGTACACCGACGGGCCGAACGCGGTCGGGCCGATCGTGCAGCAGTACGGCGGCCGACTGAAGGACTTCGGTGCCGGAGCACTGCCGCAGGACGGCGGCAACGCCACCCAACTCGGGGGCTCGGTGGTCATGGTGACCGCCAGGGCCACCGCGGCGCAGACCTCTGCGGCTGTCAAATGGATCCTCGCCGAGTACTTGAAGCCCGCCTACGATCCCAAGGAAGCGGCGAAGCGCGACAAGATGACCTCCGCCGATCCGAAGATCCTCATCGGGGTGCCACGGGTCGCCTCCTTCTCCGAGCAGGCGCAGCAGAAGGTCAACGCGGCGCGAAAGCCCTACGTCAACGTGCCGTTGGGCAACTTCCAGCCCTACGTCGACGGCAATGCCGAACTCAAGCTGCTGACGGAGCCGCCGGTGGCGGCGCAGAAGGTGTACGCGGCTCTCGACCCGGTCGTCCAGGCCGTCCTCACCAAGAAGAACGCCGATCCGGCGGCGCTCCTGGACAAGGCCGCCCAGCAGGTGTCCTCAGACCTGGAGCGCGGGCAGTGAGTTCGCTCGACGTGCGCACCGGCCCGCGCGGCGGGGCGGTCCGCAAGACAGAGACCGTCGCGCATCACGCACCGCCTCGCAATGCGCGCCGTCGGCTGCGCAACGACCTCGTGGCCTTGGCGTTTCTGCTTCCCGCCCTGTTCTGCTTCGGCTACTTCGCCTGGTGGCCGCTGGTCAGAGGACTCGAACTCTCCTTCCAGCAGACCAACCTGGTCGACCCGGCGCAGTGGGTGGGACTGAGCAACTTCCAGCACGTTCTTGACGATCCGATGCTGGCGACGGCGGTGAAGAACACACTGTTGTTCGCCGGACTCGCCCTGGTCATCGGTTTCCCCCTGCCCTTGTTGCTGGCCGTGCAGATGTCGACGCTGCGCCGTCTCGCCGGGCTGTACCGGTACCTGGTGTACCTGCCCGTCATGCTGCCACCGGTGGTGGGCGTCCTGCTGTGGCAGATGTTCTATGACCCCGACCACGGGCTGTTCAACAAGGTTCTGGGACTGGTGGGTCTCGGCCCCTACCCATGGTTGCAGTCCACGCACTCGGCCATGCTCAGCCTGGTCCTCGAATCGACCTGGGCCGGCATGGGATCGGCGACCCTCATCTACCTGGCCGCGCTCACCCGCGTCCCGCCGGAGCTATACGAGGCCGCCGAGACCGACGGAGCGCGCATCTGGCGCCGAATGTGGCACATCACACTCCCGCAACTACGCGGCACCGTGCTCCTCCTCCTGCTGATGCAACTCATCGGCACGCTCCAGGTGTTCGCCGAGCCGTACCTGATGACGGACGGCGGCCCCGAGAACGCCACCGTCACCGTGCTCCTCCTGATCTACCGATACGCCTTCATCGACGGCGACTACGGCGCCGCCAGCGCCATGTCGCTGCTGCTGGCGGCAGCCCTGTCCCTGCTGTCCGCCGTGTACCTGTGGTCCACCCGCCGCTGGAGCTCCTCATGAGCCTGATCATCGACGAAGGCCCGCGGCAGACGTCCGAGCGCCCCCCCAAAGACACCGAGCCGTTCAGCCGACTGGTCTCACCGCACGACCGGCGGCGGCGCGTGGTGAGGATCGGGCTTCGGATCACCGAGATCGTCGTCCTGCTCCTCCTGATCGCCTTCTGCGCCGGCCCCATCCTGTGGATGCTCAAGGCGGCGGTCTCCCCATCGAGCGACATCGTGGCACGTCCGCTGTCGCTGTGGCCCTCCGAAAATCGCTTCGGCAATCTGGGCGAGGCACTCAGTGGCCTCGAGATCGGCCGCTACCTGCTCAACAGCGTGTACCTCGCAGGAGGCTGCCTGGTCGTTCAGCTGATCGTGTCGACCAGCGCGGGCTTCGCGCTGTCGGTGCTCAAACCCCGCTACGGCAAGGTCATGTACGCCATGATCCTGGCCACCCTGCTGGTGCCGGCAACGGTCAGTCTCGTCCCGCTCTACCTCACCGCGCAGCGCATGCCGGGGCTCGGCGTGAACCTCATCAACTCCTTCTGGGCGATCTGGCTGCCCGCCGGCGCCAACGCGTTCAACGTGCTGCTCGTCAAACGCTTCTTCGACGGCATCCCCGCCGAACTGTACGAGGCAGCACGGGTGGACGGTGCCGGACCGCTCACGCTGTTGTGGCGCATCGTGCTGCCGATGTCCCGACCTGTCCTGGCCGTCGTGTCGCTGTTCACCCTCATCGCGGCATGGAAGGAATTCCTCTGGCCGCTGATCGCCCTCACCGACCCGCAGAAACAGCCCATCGCCGTGGCACTGCCCACCATCGCCAAAACGTCCGATCAAGGGCTGCTCATCGCCGGCCTCCTCCTGGCGAGCGTGCCGCCACTGCTGCTGTTCATCGCCTTTCAGCGGCAAGTGGTCAACGGAGTCGGTGGTGACACCGGCTCCAAGGGCTGAGCCTCAAGCCGTACCGAAGCCCCCCAAGGGCACTCCACCGCATGACCTGGAACTCACCGAACTTAGGACAAACATGACTGGGCACGATCCGGACCGCTTGCTGGATGCCACTGGCGCTCTGCCGCAGGCCGGCCCACCGTGGACACACCGCGACCGCCTGCGCATCACCCAGGTACGGGCGATCGTCACGGCCCCCGAGGGCCTGCCGCTGGTCGTCGTGCGCGTGGACACCTCTGACGACGGCCTGTACGGGCTCGGCTGCGCCACCTTCACCCAGCGCTACGAGGCCGTGGTCGCCGCGGTGGAGGGACATGTCGCGCCGCTGGTGATCGGCCGCCACCCCGCAGACATCGAGGACATCACAAGGCTGGTGCACTACTCGTCGTACTGGCGCAATGGGCCGGTGCTGAACAATGCGCTCTCCGGTGTCGACCAGGCGCTGTGGGACATCGCGGGCAAGCGGGCGGGCCTGCCGGTATACGAACTGCTCGGCGGGCGTGCCCGGGCGGCTATCGAGGTCTACACCCATGCTGCGGCACCTACGATCGAGGCCACCCTGGACCAGGCGGAGAAGTACATCGGTCGCGGCTACCGCAACGTCCGCCTGCAGACGGGCCAGCCGGGTGTGGGCGCGTACGGCGCACCGGGCGTTCCGGGCGGCTACCCACGTTCTCCCCACCCCGACGGCTGGGACGCCGAACGCTACGTGCGCAGCACACCCGCGCTGTTCGCTGCGGCCCGCGAGCGGCTGGGGCAGGACATCAACCTCATGCACGACGTGCACAGCCGGCTGACGCCCAAACAGGCGGTGGTGCTGGCCCGGGCCCTGGAGCCGTACGGACTGTCGTTCCTGGAGGACGTCATCGCGCCCGAGCACTACGACCGGCTGCCGGAGGTCCGTGCCGCCTCGCCGGTGCCGATCGCGGTGGGGGAGCAGGTCGGGTCGGTGACCGACGCCGCCCGGCTGGTGAAGGACGGGGGAGTGGACCTGCTCCGACTGCACACCTCCTCGGTGGGTGGCCTGACCCCCACTCGCAAACTGGTGGCATTGGCCGAACTGTCTGGTGTGCGGACCGCATTCCACTCGCCCGGCGACATCTCCCCGGTCGGCGTCGCCGCGAACCTGGCCGTCGACATCTCCACCCCTGCGTTCGGGTTCCAGGAGTCGCACGAGTACAACGACGCCACGCACGAGGTCTTCGAGGGCACGCCGGTCGTGCACGACGGCTACCTGAGCCCGTCCGAGGAGCCCGGCTGGGGTGTGGACCTGAACGAGACGGCGGCGGCACAGTACCCGCCGACGAAGTTCCTGCACGAGAAGTGGGCGGCGCGAGTCCGCCGTCCCGACGGCGGACTCGAGGCCCCGTGATGCGCGACGTCGCCGACGGCGAGGCACTTCAGCCACGACGTGTCCTGGTGACCGGCGCGGCCGGACTGGTCGGACGCGCCGTCACCCACCTGCTGCGTGGGCGGGGGGTCGAGGCCACCGCGCTCGCGCTCGACGATCCCGGTGATCTGGCGGTGGGCCGGGTGATCACCGGAGACGCGGGAGACCCCGCCACCGTTCGTGCGGCCCTGGAGGGCGTGGAGGCCGTGATCCATCTCGCGGCCCGGCCCTCGCCGCACCACGGCACACCAGAGGAGGTGTACCTGGGTAACACCCGGGCGACCTTCGTCGTCCTGGAGGAGGCCGGGAAGGCGGGCATCAACAGGGTCATGATCGCGAGCAGTTACTCGATCCTCGGCATCCCGTGGGCCCCGACGAGGCTGCATCCCGCGTACTACCCGATCGACGAACAGATACCGTTGCAGATCACCGACGCGTACGCGCTCTCGAAGCAGGCCGACGAGGCCACCGCGCGGATGATGGCCCGTCGACACGGCATGGATATCGTCGCCATCCGCTACCCCTTCGTCTCCAACGAGGCCCGGCTGGCAGAGCGGCTCAGCGAGACCCTGCACGATCCGGGTGTGGCGGCCGCGGATTCCTGGGCTTACCTCGATGTGGACGACGCGGCCGAGACCGCGTGGCATGCCATCACTGAGCCGCTGACGGGCTTCCACGCCGTGTTCACCGCGGCCCCGGACATCCTTGCCCCTTACCCGACCCAAGAACTGATCGCCACCTACCACCCGGACACCCCGCTGCGCCGTCCGATCCTCGGACGACGTACGCCGATCGACACCGCAGCGGCAACCAGACTGCTCGGCTTCACCCCACGCGCGATGACCGACCTTGAGGAACGCCCCCTTGGTGCGGCCGCGGGCTGACGGGCCGCTGCCGGACAACTGCGGCAACACGGACGGAAGTCCGGCGCCGTGTGCCGATGTCGCCGCTCATCCTCTGTTCCTCGTCCTCCGTGATGTCAGGAGACACCGATTCCATGCCCTTCCCTTTGAGCGTTCAGCTCTACTCGGCGCGAGACCCCCTCGCGGTGGATCGCACCGGCACCCTGGCCCGGCTTGCCGAGATCGGATACCGGGCGGTGGAGGCCGTCGACCTCCACGACGATCCGACCGGCTTCCGTAAGATCGTCGACGAACTGGGAATCAGCGTGGTCAGCACACACGCGGGAGCGCTGCTGAAGAACGACCCCGACGACGTCTTCGACCGCGTCGCCGCCCTCGGCACCGACCTCGCGAACACGGGGGCATCCCGCAGGAGGAGTTCTCGACCCTGGACGGTCTGTGACGCACGGCCGACCTGCTCAACGGCTGGCCCGGGCGATCCGCCAGGACTCCCCGCACCGTGCCTCGGGGGAGATGGCCCAGCACGTCCTCGATCTCATGACCTCCATCACCGAGGCCGCCGAGCGTCTGGACTCCCTGGCGGTGCAGTCGCGGGTGACACCTCCCGAGGTACTGCCCGACGGCTGAGCCCCAGCGGCGTCCACTCTCTCCTCTCTGACCGGCACCTCACCAGGGCCGCAGCCCTCTCTGGATGAAAGAGAACACCTGTGTTCGTAGACATGCCTTTGCCGGAACTCCTGGCCTACCGCCCCGACCCCAGTGAGCCCGAGGACTTCGATGCGTTCTGGCGGCGCACGCTGGACGAGGCCCGCGCCGCGGCCGCACCGACGAGGTACGAACCGTACGACAGTGGCCTGCGGACGGTGGAGGTGTTCGACATGACTTTCAGTGGCTTCGCCGGACAGCCGGTGCGCGGCTGGCTGCTGCTGCCCCGGCACACTCAGGGGCGGCTGCCGTGCGTCGTGCAGTACATCGGCTACAACGGTGGACGGGGCCTGCCGCACGAGTATCTGACCTGGTCGGCTGCCGGGTACGCGCATCTGGTGATGGACAACCGCGGGCAGGGGAGCGGGGGTTTCGCCCACGCGGAGACCTCTGATCCGGACCCCTTGGGTGATCCGTTCACTCCTGGCTATCTGACACGCGGCGTCGCCTCACCGGAGACGTACTACTACCGGCGGTTGTTTACCGACGCGGCGCGTGCGGTGGATGCGGCAAGGGAGCATCCGCGCATCGACCCCGAGCGGCTCGTGCTGCACGGCGGCAGCCAGGGCGGCGGCATCGCGATCGCGGCAGCCGGGCTCAGCGAGGACATCACGGCGGTGACCGCCGATGTGCCTTTCCTGTGCCACTTCCGGCGCGCGGTGCAGATCACCGACGGGAGCCCGTACAAGGAGATCGCCACCTATTGCCGTTCGCACCGGCTCAGCGAGGAGCGGGTGTTCAGCACGCTGGACTACTTCGACGGGGTCAATCTCGCGGCTCGGGCCACCGCACCCGTGCTGTTCTCAGCGGCACTGATGGACCCCGTCTGTCCTCCGTCCACGGTCTTCGCGGCGTATCACCGCTGGGCCGGGGACGACAAGGAGATCAAGGTGTGGAAGTTCAACGGCCATGAGGGCGGAGGCGCCCATCAGACGGCTGAACAGATCCGCTTCCTGGACAAGACCCTGATCTGACGAACGGAGCGTTCATCACGGGCCTTGCCCTTGGCGTGGGGCCGGTCCCTCCTTTGGTGTCGTCCTGCAAGAAGACCGCCGGCGCCGCACACAACGCAGCGCGCCGCGGGCATTATCGAAAGGTTTCCCATGACAGCGCAGGAGACGGACGTGCTCGTGGTGGGCGGTGGCCTCGGCGGTGTCGCCGCCGCGGTCGCCGCGGCCCGGCTGGGGCGTCGGGTCGTGCTCACGGAGGAGTCACCGTGGCTCGGCGGCCAGATCACGGCACAGGGCGTACCGCCCGACGAGCATCCTTGGATCGAGGAGCAGGGTGCCACGCGCAGCTATCGGCGCCTGCGGGAGAACATCCGTGCCTTCTACCGACGTAACTACGACCTCGCAGCGGACGCCCGCACGGCACCGTTGCTGAACCCCGGTGGGGGAGCGGTGAGCGCGGTCTGCCACGAACCCCGGGTGGGCTTCGCGGCCATCGAGGAACTGCTGGCGCCGTACCGGGCCGACGCTCAGGTGACCGTGTTGGAACAGTACGAACCGGTGGCCGCGCAGACCGACGGCGACCGTGTGAGCTCCGTGACCCTGCGCTCCCGGGCGACCGGTGCCGAACTGACCGTGAGTGCCCCCTACATCCTGGACGCGACTGAGCTGGGCGACCTCCTTGAACTCGCCGGCGTCGAACATGTCACCGGAGCGGAGAGCCGCAATGAAACCGGTGAACTGCACGCTCCGGACGGACCGGCCCGCCCCTTGGACCAACAGTCCTTCACCTGGTGCTTCGCCATGGACTACCACCCCGACGCGGACTACACGATCGACCGCCCGGCCGACTACGCCTTCTGGCGCGACTACCAACCGAACTGCTGGCCGGGCCCGTTGCTGTCCTGGCAGGATGTGCACCCCCGTACGCTCGCTCCGCGGCATCAGGGGCTCTTCGCGCACCCGGACTCATCACGCGGCCGTGCGGCACCCGACCGTTGGAACTACCGGCGGATCTTCAGCGTGGCCCATCACGTCCCTGGCCGCTACAAGAGCGACATCACACTGGTCAACTGGCCCCAAGTCGACTATATGGCCGGACCGTTGACCGGTGTCGACGAGGAGACCGGGCAACGCCATCTGGAAGCTTCCCGTCGGCACAGCCTTTCCTTCCTGTACTGGATGCAGACCGAAGCACCACGGCTCGACGGAGGCACCGGCTACCGGGGCCTGCGGCCGCGTGGTGACGTACTGGGCACGACGGACGGTCTCGCCTTGCGTCCCTACATACGTGAAGCGCGCAGAATCCGGGCAGAGTTCACGGTCCTGGAGCAGCACGTCGGCGTCGAGGCACGGGAGAAGGCGGGGCTGCCTGCCGGTTCGGAGATCTTCCCCGATTCCGTCGGCGTCGGCTCCTACCGCATCGACCTGCACCCCAGCACCGGCGGTCCCGACGGGCCGAACTCGTACATCGACATCGCCGACTACCCGTTCCAGGTCCCTTTGGGCGCGCTGATTCCGCAGCGCGTCGAGAACCTGCTGCCGGCCAACAAGAACATCGGGACGACACACATCACCAACGGCTGCTACCGGCTCCACCCCGTGGAGTGGAACATCGGCGAGGCCGCCGGGGCGCTCGCCGCACACTGCCTCAACATCGGCACCACGCCTCGCGCGGTCCGCAATGATCCGGCGCGACTCGCAGAGTTCCAGCAGGTACTCACCAGAGCGCTGGGCTTCCAGCTCGGCTGGCCCGAACGCATCAGGACCGCCGAGCAGTGAACCTCTGCGTGAGCCTCAAGGAGACACCACACATGGAAACGACGCCTCGTGACGGCCGGCCGGCCCCATGACACCGAACGGCACTGGCCTGCTCACCCTGGGCGAGAGGATGGGCCTCGTCACCACCGTCGAGACCGGATGCCTGGAGTTCGCCCGCACCTTCACCTACGGCTTCGGCGGCGCCGAGAGCAACGTAGCGATCGGTGTGGCCCGTCTCGGCGCACCCGCCACATGGATCGGCCGCCTCGGCACTGACGCCACCGGAGACCTGATCGAGCGCCGCCTGCGCGCCGAGAACGTGACGACGATCGCCGTACGAGACCCCTCCCTCACCGGTCTGATGGTCAAGCACCGGCGCTTCGGCACCACATTGACAGTGAACTACCTCCGTGCCGGAAGCGCAGGTTCCCGGCTCGCTGCGGATGACATCCCGCCAGGCTGCACCGAAGTGGCGGGCGTCCTGCACGTCACCCGCATCACCCCCGCTCTGTCTGCCTCGGCAGGTGAGGCCGTGCTCGCGGCAGTGGAGCGCGCCCGAGGCGCTGGAGCGCTGGTCAGCCTCGGCCTTCAACTACCGTCGCAAGACCCGTCTGCGGACAGCCGTGACCGCCGTAGCATACGCAGTGAGCGTGCCCGGGGGCTGCGAAGGGCCGACCCGCAGGGCTGAGCTGGCTGCTCTGACATCAACCGACGACATCCTCAGATAGGCCCCGCCGTAATCCCCTCGCCTCGCCCTCGCCAGATCACCATGGGAGAACCCCTATCCATGAGCACCCCCCGATCCGCTATCGAAGCGGTCTTCCCCCGGCCCGCCGGAACACCAAGGTTCGGCGTCAACTACGTACCGTCGCGAGGCTGGTGGTACAGCTGGCTGGACTGGGAACCCTCCGCCATGGCCGCCGATTTGCGGGCCGTAGCGGACCTGGGCATGGACCACATCCGCATCCACTGCCTGTGGCCGGTCTTCCAGGCCAACCCCGGTCACATCAGCGGCACCGCGCTCGCCCGCCTCCACTCGCTGCTGGACCTCGCCGACGAGTGTGGCCTCGATGTCAGTGTCACCGTTCTGAACGGATGGCTCAGCGGCTTCTACTTCCGTCCCGCCTGGCAGCATGGCGTCAACCTGTTCACCGATCCCGTGGCCGTCGCCGCGCAGCTCGATCTACTGGCCGCCATGGCCGAGCGGATCGCGGCGCACCCCCGGTTCCTGGGTTTCGACATTGCCAACGAGCCCAATGTGTTGGCTCATTACGCCGGCAACGACATCACCACGAGCGAGGGGGACGCCTGGACCCGGCGCCTGCTGAACCACTGCGAGGCCATCGCCCCAGGGCGGATGCACGTCGCGGGATTCGACCACGAGCCCTGGCTCACGGACTCTGCCCCGTTCAGCCGTGAGATCCTGGCCCGGACGGGCAGCGCCACGCCCCTCCACGCCTGGATCGAATTCACCGGAGCCCTCAAGCGTTACGGCTACCCGTCCACCGCCACACACCACCTCGGCGAATACCTCCTCGAACTCGCCAAGGCATTCCAATCCGACCCCCACCGCCCCCTCTGGCTGCAGGAGTTCGGCGCCGCACCACAATGGATCTCAGAAGACGCCGTCGCGGAGTTCACCGAGTCGTTCACTGCCGCCGCCCTTAGCTGTGACCAGCTGTGGGGCGTCACCTGGTGGGCGTCGCACGACATCGACCGCGGGCTCGCCGGGTTTGCCGACCTGGAGTACGACCTCGGCTTGCTCACCACCGAGAACCAGGTCAAGCCAGCCGGCCGCCGCCTGGCCACGCTCATTGACCGCCTTCGTCAGCAGCCACCCACACCTGCCACTCGCACGACCGCGCTCCTTCTCGACGACACCCGAGCCCCCGACTGGACCTTCGCCGAGCGCTTCTTCTCACTCGTGGACGAAGGCGTCCGTCCCGCGATCGTCCGCGCCAGTCACCAGGATGACGCCGAGCATATCGCCGAGCGAGGCATCACCAAGATCCTCGACCTGTGACGGCCTGCCCGGGGCAGTCGTCCGGTGCCGCTGACGGCGACACCCTGTGGGTGTGCGAATCGGGGGGTGGCCGTCCGGTAGACGCTGTTTCCACATGGTGCGTTCCGAGTCCGTGGGTCAGTAGGACACGGTCCACGACAGGCGCCCGGATGTGTTGCTCCGAGCGCGTGGTGACGCCGAGCACGTGGTATGCCTGTGGGCCCTGGACGCCGTGAGGACCCGGCAGCTACGTCCTCAAGGTCCATGACAGACCGCCAACGGGCCTGCCTCGGCCGCGAAGACGGCGTGGGTGCCGCATTCGACCAGCGCGGCCACTCGCGCCTGCGGATAGGCGCTCTTCTCCTGTCCCCGGCTGGCGCCCGGGCGGCCGAAAAAGGCGGCGTTGGCCTCGGTGTCCGGCACGTCGAAGGTGGTGCCGTCCACCGCCACCAACCGCCAGCCCCGATACCACGCCCCTGTGGTCTCCTCGGTGGCCACGGGGTGGCACAACCGGGCGAACAGGGTCTTCAGCGGTTCCGGCCCCAGCCGGGCCCGGCCGATGGCCGCGGTGGTCGGCGCCCGTCACGTTCCCTTCCACCGGCCCATCTGTTGCAGCCCGTGCGTGAGCAGCCGCGTGACCTCCTCGTATCCCTGCCCCGCAAACAGGCACATAGCCAGCACGGCTGTCAGGCGACGTCTCGGTGGCGCTCGGTGTAGGTAAAGGCAAGGAACTCATCCAGTTCCTCATCGGACTCGAAGGTGTCCGCCACGAGATCGTCCAGGAAACGGATCGGCTGGGTGTTCTTGGCCGCCAGTAGCTCTTCGACCGACAGGTGGGGGCGAACCGGGGGTAGGCAGGAAGCTTCAACCACTTCGAAGGCCGCACCTGGACCGGCTGGCACCACCACACCATCTGCGCCACATGCCACCCCACCGTCCCCTGCTCATGCCGGCGAGGCACACCAGCGAACCGCGAGACCGCACCAACCCATGGGGCAAGTCACACCGGATCGTTCGCAGCCCATAGACGCCGCAGCGCTGCGGAAATCGGGGCATCACTTCTTGGTTGCGATCCGCCCGCACTGTACGACTGTTCTCACTCGGGCGGTGGCGGTGATGTCTTCGAGTGGGTTTCCGTCGAGGGCGATGAGATCGGCTGTCATGCCGGGGGTGAGGCGGCCGCGGGTGGTGCTGAGGTTGAGGGCGGCGGCTCCGGTGACGGTGGCGGCCCGAAGTGCTTCGGCTGGGGAGAGGCCGGCGTCGACCAGGAGTCTGAGTTCGGTGGCAAGGGCGCCGTGTGGTTGTCCCGGGACCCCGGCATCGGTCCCCGCGGCGATGGCCACCTTGTGTTGCTGCGCGAGGTGTACGGCGTGGCGGGCGCGGTCGTAGGTCTCGTGTGCGGTGGCGCGCATCTGGCTGTTGAAGCCGAGGGCGTCGGCCTTGGTCGTATACGAGTGGTAGGTCGACAGGGTGGGCACGAAGATCGTGCCGCTCGAGGCCATTTTCTCGGCTTGATCGGGTTCGAGATGAGCGCCGTGCTCGACTGTATCGACGCCGGCGGCGAGCGCGTTGGTGATGGCGGCGGCCCCGTACGCGTGAGCGGCGATCGTCTTCCCGGCGCGGTGCGCTGCTTGCGCTCCTGCGCGCAGTTCCTCGATCTCGAACTGGGGGACGCGAGGGTCTTCGTCGATCCCGAAGAGCCCTTCCGATGCCATGATCTTGATGACGCCCGCGCCGGCGGCGAGTTCGGTGCGGACCGCTTTCGTCACCGCCCATGGGCCGTCGGCCTGGACGCCGAGGTAATGTGCGTGGCCGCCGGTCATCGCGATGAGGTTGCCGCTGGCGACGATTTCGGGGGCGGTGATGATGCCCAGACGCGTGGCGGCCGCGAGATGGAGTGCGGTGCCGCGTCGGGAGCCGAGGTCCCGGACTGCCGTGATACCGGCCCGCAGGTGCGCGGCTGCGTTGGCGACGCCACGCAGGAGTGACAATTCGTCACTCTCCTGGTTACTGATCTCGTTGGGTACCGCGAGGCCACTCCAGGTGAGATGGACATGGGAGTCGATCAGGCCTGGTACGACGGTGTACGGGCGCAGGTCGTGGACCTCGCCGCTGCTCCCGGCCGTGCTGTCGAGGCCGGTGATCAGGCCATCGTCGGTGTGGATCACCACCTCGTCGGTTGTGGTGCCGGTGACGACGTCGACGATGCTGCCCGCGATGAAGCTGGCTGTACTCATGAGGCGCTTGCTCCCGCGGTCCGGGGCACCTGCTGTTCCGGCTCGAGGCGCCCCGAGCTGAGCAGCAGTGTGCGGTCGGCGATTTCGGTGAGTATGCGTGTGCGTTGCTCGGCGAGAAGGATGGCGACGTCCCACTCCTGCTGAACGGTTCGTAGGTGCTTGAAGGTGTTGCGGGTGATGATGGGCGCGAGCCCGAGTGAGGGCTCGTCGAGCATGAGGATGCGTGGACGTGCCATGAGTGCGCGGCCGATGGCGAGCATCTGCTGTTCGCCGCCGCTGAGGGTTCCGGCGCGTTGTGCGGCCCGTTCCTGAAGTCGGGGGAACAGGCTGAGGACTCGTTCCATCGTGTCCTTGCGCTGTCGACGGGACAGGGTGGTCGCCCCGACGGTGAGGTTGTCGAGGACGCTGAGGGAGGCGAACACGCGGCGTCCTTCGGGGACGTGTCCCAGGCCGGCTTGGGCGATCTGGTCCGGGCGGGCGCGGGCCGGGTCGTGTCCGAGGACCGAGACACGGCCGCGGTGATGTGGGAGCAGGCCGCTGATCGTGCGCAGCAGAGTGGTTTTTCCGGCTCCGTTGTTGCCCACGATCGCGACGAATTCTCCCGCGCTGACGGACAGGTTGAGGTCGGTCAGTACCTGGCGGGTGCCCCGGCGTACTGAGAGACCGTCGATGTCAAGCAATGGGTTCTCCGAGGTAGGTGGCTCGTACCGCGGGTTGTGCCTGGACGTCGAGGCTGTTGCCCTCGGCCAGGATGCGTCCGTCGGAGAAGACGATGACGCGATCGGTGAGCCGGTCGATGATCTCCATGATGTGTTCCACGACGATCAGGGTCAGTCCCGTGTCGCGCAGGTCGGTGAGCACGCTCAGGATGTGGGACCACTCGTGGTCGGCTATCCCGGACATCATCTCGTCGAGCATGAGCAGACAGGGCTCGTTGGCCAGGGCGCGGGCGATCGCGACGAGCTTTTGGTGCCCGAGGGACAGGGCTGCCACGGGGCTCGTGGCGAGGTGGGCCAATCCGACGTGCTCGAGGAGCTGCTGTGCCCGCAGCCGGGCGGTCCGGCGGGAGCGGTGTCGGGTGGCCGCGGCAACGGTCACGTTCTCGAGGGCGGTCAGTGACGTGAACAGCCGTACGTGCTGGAAGGTGCGGCTGATCCCGAGCTTGGCGATGCGGTGGCCGGCCAGGCCCTGAATCGGTCGGCCATCGAAGGTGATCGTGCCGGCGGTGGGGCGGACGGTTCCTGCGATGGCTCCGAAGGCCGTGCTCTTGCCGGCGCCGTTCGGGCCGATCAGCCCGAGGAATTCGCCGCGCCGCACATCGAAGCTTACGCCGTCGAGGGCTCGGAGGCCGTCGTACTGGACGACGAGGTCGCGGACTTGGAGGAGCGGTTGTCCGGTCATGTCAGGCTGTCCCCTGCGGGTTGGGCCGTTCGCTTCGAGGTGCCCAGGCGCTGGCCGAGGTGCCGGAGTCCGGAGCGGAGCAGGTGGACGGCTCCCTTGGGCTCGATGGTCTGCAGCGCCATGACGAGCACTCCGAACACGATGAGTCCGAGGCCTGCGGGGAGTCCGGAGAATGCCGGGTTGAGGGTTTGCTGCACCGAGATGAGCACGGTGGCGCCGAGAACGGGTCCCCACAATGTGCCGAGTCCTCCGAACAGTGCAGGCATGGCGATCATGGAAGCTGTCATTGAGCCGAAGGCGCTTGTCGGGTCGATGTACGAGATGTACTGCAGGTAAGCGACGCCGACGAGGCTGGTCAGCGCGGCGCTTACGAGCAGTGAGACGGTTCGCTGCCGGGCCACGGCAATCCCGGAGGCGGCTGCCGCGGCGGGATCGTCGCGCACCGCGCGCAGACGTAGGCCGAAGTTGCTGCGCGTCACCGCGGCGAACAGCCCGAGGAAGGTGGTGAGCAGGATGAGTGCGACGTAGTAGTGCCCGAGCGGATTTTCGAACCGCAGTTCCGCTGGTGCCGGTGAGCCGACTGTGAGAGAGATACCTGCGGCGCCTCCGGTGACGTCACTGGCCCAGGTCGCGATGGATTCGAGGGCGAGTGTGGCGACGAAGCTGACCAGTACGAAGTACACACCGCCGAGCCGTGCAGAAGGCAGGGCGAGGGCGAGGGCGGCCACCACGGCGATGGTTAGCGCGACCGGGACCGCGGCCCACACGTTCCAGCCGAGGTCCTGCCGGAGCAGCGCGGTGGCATAAGCGCCGAGCCCGAAGAAGATCGAGTGGCCGAACGACAGTTGGCCACCGAGGCCGGCGGTGAGGTTGAACGCGGTGGCGGCGGCCGCGTAGAGCAGCGCGACTATGGCTATGGCGAGGATGCCGCTGTTGGGGATGAGCCAGAACGGGAGGCTTGCGATCGCGATGGCGAAGCCGGTGATGTGGGTCGTGGGGGACTTGAGCAGGCCGGTCATGCGAGTCCCTTCAGCCCGAAGAGTCCGTGGGGTCGCACCAGCAGGACGGTGATGAACACGGCGTAGACTCCCAGGTTGGCGATTTCCGGGGACAGGTAGGTCGCGGTGATCTGCTGGGTGATGCCGATCAGGGGCGCGGCGACCACCGCACCGAGGACATTGCGCATCCCGCCGAGGACGACCGCGATGAACGCGATCGTCATGAAGGACAGGCCGGAGGCCGGTGCGGCGGGGAAGTAACTGCTGATCACGCTTCCGGCGAAACCGGTTAGTCCAAGCCCTACCGCGAACACGAGAGGAAGCAGGCGTCCCGAACGGATGCCGAGCAGGGTGACGACCTCTTGGTCGTCGACTACCGCGCTGATGACCCGCCCCAAGGGGGTGGATCGCAGAGTGATCAGCAGGAGACCGAGAATGGTCACGGCCAGGCAGAACGCGATGAGCTGGGCGCGGTCGAGGGTGAAGGGTCCGAGCATGAGGACATGGCCCCCTCCCGGGGTCGTCCGCTGGTCGGGCCCGAACCCCAGCAGCAGCGCGTTCTGGATCACGATGCCCAGGGCGAAGGTGACGACGAGTTGGGGCACGTGGCGTGCGTCGCTGGTGTCCTGGGGGCGGTCGACTACTCGGCGCAGCGCGGTGGTGTAAATCAGGATTCCGAACAGCGCCACCACGATCGCGGCCACGGGGGCGGACAGAAGAGGGCCGATGCCGGCCCCTCCGAGGACTACGGCGACGTACATGCCCACCGTGACGAAGTCGCCGTGGGCGAAGTCGACGATGTTGGTGACACCGAAACTGAGGGCCAAGCCGGCGCTGACAAGGCTGTACACACCGCCCAGGAGCAGGCCGCCGAGCACCGTCTGAACGAAAATGGTCATCGTCGCCCCTCAGCCGGTCGGGGTTACGGTGGCTACCGAAGCCGGCCAGACTGTGCGCGGCCGGCCGTTCTGCCACTGGATCATGATCGGCACGACCCCGGAGTTGAAGCCGGAGGCGTCGAATCCGACCCGTCCGGGCGGCATCGACGAGGCTGGTCCGCTGGTCGCCGGCGTGGCGCGCAGAGCCTTGGCGACTGCTGCGGGGGCACTGCTGTGGGCGTTCTCCATCGCCTCGGCGACCAAGTGCATCGCGACCCACGACTCTCCGGCCTCGTTCGGCATGAACGGCTCGTGGTACTGCGAGCGGTAGCGGGCCCTGGCTTGCCCGACGCCGGGAAGCTTGAGATCGTCGCTCCACCCGGAGATGGCGAGGAGACCGTTCGTCTCGTCCCCGAGGCCCTCTTTGAGGCCCTTGCCGAGGAAGCCCGTTCCGCCACTGCCGACGATCGGCGTCCTGATGCCGCGATCGCGCAGGTTCTTCACGATCATGGTGAGATCGCTGACGGAACCGGCCCCGAAGACGACCTCCGGTTCGGCCGCGGCGAGCGGGGTGACAATGGCCGAGGCATCGGTCAGACCGGGCGAGTAGGCCTTGTACGCGACCACCGACAGACCGCGCTTTTCCGCCTCGGCTCGCAAGGCGTCCGACTGGGCCTTCGACGCCGCGTCGTTCGAGGTGAAGACCGCGACCTTGGTCGGCGCCGGGCCATGGGAGGCGGCGATATCGAGATAGGCCCGCAGGGCAGCGGGTCCCGTGGCACTGGTGTTCGCCGGGACCTTGAATGTGTACTTGTATCCACGCGTGACCAGCTGATCGATCAGCGACTGTGTCACGAACGGCACTCTCGACTGCTCGGCGACCGTCGAGACGGTGAGCGACATACTGCTCAGGAAGCTTCCCACCACGGCACTGACATGGTCGGTGTCGATCAGTTTCGTGGTGGCGGTCCGTGCCTGGCTCGGATCGGTCGAGCCTGTGTCCGCTGACACGATCTTCAGTCGTGCTCCCCCGAGGGCTTTGATGCCGCCGCTTGCGTTGATTTCCTTGACGGCCACCTCCATGCCACGCAACGCGTTGCGGCCGTTCTCCGCCCAGGCCCCGGTAAGAGGGTAAGGGGCGCCTACCTTGATGACGCCTCCAGTGGGGGTGGAGTCGTTCTGGTCTTTGAGGGCAACACCCGTTCCGCAGGCCGAGCAGACCAGTGTGATCAGCGCGGCCAACAGGACGGGGATGCCACGACGGCCGGAGACGGCCATGAGTGTTTCACCTTTCGGTCGGACGAATGTCGGTTCGACAGGAGCGTGCGATACGGGTGCTGAAGCCCGTTGATCGGCGGGAGCAGGGTCAGAAGACGCGTTCCAATTCCGTGGTACGGCCGCCTTCGATGGTCAGAACCACGGCACCGAGCGTCATCGGACCGGTGGCGAGCTCATAGGGAGGCAGCTTCGCTGGATCGTCTCCTTGCAGGCCGGCGACCCAGTGGAGCGGATCGATACCGGTAACTCCGCCCAGGCGTCCGGTCATCCCGACGTCGGTGACCAATGCGGTGCCGCCCGGCAACCGGTGCAGGTGATAAGTGGCCTCATGGGTATGGGTCCCGAGGACGGCGGCGGCGGTGCCGTCCACGGCGTGGGCGAAGGCGTGCTTCTCGCTGATGACGAGTCCGTGGAGGTCCACGAGCACCGCTCCGGCCTTGTCCGCGGCGCGCCATGCGGGCCACAGTGGCTGAACGCCGTCGGGGGAGGCGAGCCACCGCTGGAACAGGGGGTTGGGTTCGACGACCGCCGAACGGCTCATGAGGTTGAGCACGGTCAGCTTCTCGCCGTGAACGTCGATCGTGACGCTGCCCCGGCCCGGGAGTCCATCAGGCATATTGGCTGGCCGGACGACCCTGGGGTGCGCGAGGGCCGACTCCACCGTCGTCATCTCTCCGTCCCACGCATGGTTACCGCTCGTGATCACGTCCACTCCGGCGCCGCGGAGCCGGTCGGCCAGCGCCCTGGTCATTCCGAAGCCGGTGCGGATTCGAGGACCGCTCTGCTCGGCGTTTTCCGCGTTCACGACGACTGCGTCAGCACTCACCTCCGCACGCAGTGAGGGCATCCGTTCGACGACGTACTCGGCTGCCTCGGGACCGACGACGTCACCCAGGAACAACACCTTCACCTGTTACCTCCTGATCGTTTTCACGGTTCTGCCTGGTCAGTTATACTTGTGTAGACTTCTAAATAAGGTGAGCGGGCGTCGAAGGCCAGGTGAACAGATGTCGATCGCAGGTGCAGGGCCGGTGTCCTTCGGCCGCGGAAGCCCTTCGAGGTGACCACCGATCGGGTGGCGGCTGGACCGGGGAGGGCCCCGAGAGCCGCGGACCAGAGGGTGGTCGACCATGTACCGCACGTAGATGAAGGAGGCATGCCAAGATGACTGCCGCGGCAGGGGAGATGGGGGATGGCGGTGAGCGGCGACGGCCGATCACTCCGCTCCCGCGAGGTGCGGGCACGGCGCTGTGGGACGCGATCCGCGCCGATCTGCTCGACCGGATCAAGCGGTTGGAGTTCGCCGCTGGGGAGCAGCTGCCCAGCGAGGCGTCCCTGGCGGACGGTTATGGCGTCAACCGGATGACGGTCCGTCGGGCGCTTGCCGAGCTCGCGCGAGCCGGAGCGGTACGCACGGAGCACGGCGTAGGGTCCTTCGTCGCACCTCAGCCCATCCGGCACCGCATCGACGACGGCAATATCAGCCTGCTGGAGTCCATGAACTCGCGCGGGCACGCCGTTCGCCAGGAACACCAGCAGGTGATCACTCATCCCGATCCCGCCGCGACCGGCGACCAAGGCGTACCAGGGCTGGCTCAACTGGCCGGAGTGGGGCTGAGCTCACCAAGCGAGTTGTGGACCTTCCCCGCCTTCCCCGGGCCCCTGGTCGAGTACCGCTACAAACTGCTCCTCGACGAGGTTCCCTGGTGCCGGTCATTCGCGGTGCTGCCCAGCCAACTGGTTCCCGAGGACTGGGATCGCGACAAGAGCGTCTTCAACGCCGTGGCCGACGCTCACGACCTGCAATTGCGCCGGGACGATCGCCGATTCTCCGCACTCGCCGCCGACGCGCGGGACGCCGCGCTACTCGACATCGCAGTCGGAGCCCCGTTGCTGCTGCTCAGCGGTACCAATGTCGATCAGCACGGCCGGATCGTCGCGTACATCGTTCACCGCATCCGCGGTGACCGGGCCGAATACGCCCTGCACGTCCCACGCTGACGTCCCCGCGTCCGTCCAAGGGCGTACCCCAACATCAAATCGCCACCACCGGAGTGTATTCCCCTATGTCTTCTCCTGTGTCATCCACAGTCTCAGCCGTCACAGTCAACGGCACTGTCTATAGCATCCCCAGCCGGCCGACTGTCGTCGTGACCATCGACGGATGCGCTGTGGACTACCTGACCGCGGCGCTGAACGCCGGCCGCATGCCGAATCTGCGCGCCCTCCTGGACGGCGGAGCCTTCTTCGTGGACGCACTGTCGGAAATGCCAAGCTTCACCAACCCCAACAATGTCTCCATTGTCACCGGCGTTCCTCCCGTCCAGCACGGCATCATCGGAAACTACTACCGCGACCGCGACGGACGGGAACGCCAGCTCACCGAGGTGAGCGACCTCCGCGTCACCACCATCCACGCCGCACTGCACCAGGTCGGGGTGCCTGTCTTCGTCGTCACCGCGAAAGAGAAACTCCGCCGACTGCTCGGCATCGGCGGCGTCCCCACAGTGAGCGTGGAGCAGGCCGCTTCCAACCTCATCTCCCCGTTCGGTGACGGCACCGCATCCGAGCTCGTAGGACGACCCGCCCCGCATATCTACGACTGGGACGCGAGCATCTACGCCCTCGACATCGGGCTGGCGGCCCACCGCCAAGCGGGTCCCATCGGCCTGCTCTACATCTCCTTCACCGACTACGTCCAGCACCGCGAGCCGCCGGGATCACCGCTGGCCAACCAGTTCTATGCCGCCTTCGATGACCGGCTCGCCCAATACCTCGACGCCGGCTATGTCGTCGGCATCACCGCCGATCACGGCATGAACTCCAAGCACCACCCGGACGGGGCACCTCGAGTGCTCATGCTCGAAGACATCCTCCGTGACGCCGGAATCCCCGGCCACGCAGTGCTTCCCATCACCGATCCCTACACCGCTCACCACGGCGCACTGGGATCCTTCGCCTGGCTGTACACCGAGCCCGTCCACCGCGAACGCGCCATCGAACTGCTCGGTAACACCGCAGGTATCACTGAGGTCTACACCGGTAGCGAAGCAGCCACAGCGTTCGAACTACCCAGCGATCTCACGGGTGACATCGCCATAGCCGCCGATCGGCACACGGTCCTCGGAAGATCATCCGCCTTTCACCGCCAGGCCGAACCGCCCAGGCACCTCCGCTCGCACGGCGGCAGATACGAGCAGCTGATCCCTTTGATCGTCAGCGAGAAGCCCTCGGACGCCTATCTTCACAGCAGGCGCGGCCGCCCGCATCGCAACCGATACATTCACGACATCCTGCTTAACGGGTGCCAGTCGGGAGCACGTCAGTGACGTGGCTCGGCATGGCTTACGCTACGCGCCGCACACTTCAACCTGCTGGGTGAGTACTCCTGGCCGAGCCTGGCCGAGCGGCAGGAATCCCTCACCAGGGTGCTCGGCTACTCGGCCAGGACCGGCCGCGGCCACGCTGGGCCGGAGAGCTCGCCCGGACCTTCAACCAGCCAGCCCCGCGGAAGCGCGGCACCGAGCACATGGTCGCCCTGGTCGGACGAGTCCTGGCCGACCCCGAGGACGTTTTGGACAGCCTTCTGGAAGGAATGCGCGTATCAGCGTTACGACGTCACGGACTTCGCGGAACGTGCCGCACGTCGCTATGTCGGCGCTGTGCACGCCCATGTCGGCTTCCTCAAGCTGCTGCGGGAGGTGGCGACCGGGTCCCGCCGAACCGACATTGACACCGCGATCGTCAACGCCCTCCTCGACGCCGCCGGCGCCGACACCGGGTTCCGCCGCCACGACCTGCTGACCCGGGCCGCGACCGAAGCACGGGATCGACGCTGCCGTAGACCTGCGAGACGCCCTGTGGCGAACCGCGGAAGACGTCCATCCGGCGATGCGCGAAGACGCCGACGACGGCCGTCGTGCCGCAGGCCGCAGGCGTGATGTTCGCCCTCGCCGACGTCCAGCCCGAGGCGGACGCCTATGTCGCTGATGTCGATCACGCACTTCCTCCGGGGAAGGTCATACCGCCCGGCCTCGACGTGGCACCCGCTGCCGGCAACCACGTTACGCAGAGCCTTGCCAGATGGGCTGGCGCTCGTGCCCCTATCAGCGGTCTACCGGTGCCTCCCGGCCCGGGGACACGCGGGCGCGGCCGCGGACAGCAGCCGAGCCCGCGCGCCGTCTATGCGGCCTGGGTGAGTTCGGCGCGGCCGAACAGCAGGGGGTAGCCGGCGGGGAGCTGGTGGAGGATGCGGGTGAGCAGGTCGGGGCCGGCATAGGCGGCGACGGCGGAGAACACGGAGCCGGTGTCCCAGCGGGTGGTGGCCAGGGAGGCGCCGGAGCGGGAGGCGAGGTCCTTGACGAAGGCAAAGCCGGTCAGCGGCTGGGTGTCGGGGATCTGCACGGTCAGCACGCGTGCTGCTTCTAGGGGCAGGCAGCCGGCCAGGTCGACGCGTTCGTCGCCGGTCAGCTGACGCCCGAGCCCTCCCAGGACGAGGCGTACGGCTTCTTCGGCTCTCTCGCGGGTGGGGTAGGCGCCTTCGTAGCGGACCTTCTCCAGCATCTGCTCGTACGCCCTCCCGTACGGCTGCTGGGACGGTGCGTGCCGGTCGGAGATCACTGCGGTGGTTGCCTTTCTTGCTGTGGCCGGTGTCCGGGCGCCGGGCGGGATGGTCAGGTGGGGTGGGGGCGGCCGAAGAGCAGGTCGTAGACCGCGGGGAGCTGGAGCAGGATCTGGCCCGACAGGTCCTCGCTGGCGGCGTCGGCGTCGGTGGACAGCACCGCGCCGACGTCCCAGGCCGCGGTCTGCTCGGTGGCGCCCTCGATCCACGCGGCGGTCGCGCGGACGAACCGCTCCGGGGCAGCGGCTCGGCGCTCTGCAGCGGGTTGAGCAGGATCAGGGCGAACTCCTCCGGCAGGCGCGCCGGCATCTGGGCGCGAACGTCGCCGACCAGGTGCGCGCCGGGCAGAGCGAGCACCGCGCGGGCCGCGCGCCCGGCTTCCTCCCAAGTGGCATACTCGCCGCGTTCGGTCACGTGGCCGAGGAACGCTGCGCGTCGCGGGGCATCTCGGCCGCCCCCTTCGGATTGCCTACGGGGGTGCGGAGGGCGGGGTGAGGGGGAGATCAGGTGCCCGCCCTCCGCGCCTGTCCAGCTGGTGTCAGCCGGAGATCTCCTTGTGGCCGGATCCGACGCCGATGGAGATCTTGCGGGGCTTGGCGCGCTCGGCGATGGGGATGCGCAGGGTGAGCACGCCCGCGTCGTAGTCGGCCTGGATGTGCTCCGTGTCGAGGGTGTCGGCGAGCGCGATCTGGCGGGAGAAGACGCCCAGCGGCCGTTCGGACAGTTCCACCTTCACGTCGTCGGCCTTCGCCACCGGCCGCCGTTCGGCCTTGACGGTGAGCATGTTCCGCTCGACGTCGATGTCGATCGCGTCCGTGCTCACGCCGGGGAGGTCGAAGGCCACCACATATTCGTCGCCCTCGCGGTAGGCATCCATCGGCATCGCCGACGGCCTCGACCAAGTGCCCGGGCCCATCAGCTGCTGCGTCAGCCGGTCCAGCTCACGGAAGGGATCAGTGCGCATCAACATCGTGAAAGCACCTCCAGCAGGTTCGAGCAGTTGCTGCCAATGCGCTGCACTGACACTGTTGTAACATGTCATCCAGTGGATGACAAACATGGTGTCGTCCATGTGACGACAATCCGAGGGAGGTGCCCGTGACCGCAGCCCACCAGCCGCCCACGACCAGCACGAACGCCCACAGCCCGGCGTCGTTCCTCGCCGCCGCGGCGGCCCTTAACGCCATAGACGACGCCCTGCGCGAAGCCCAGCAAGAGTCCCCGGACACCCCCGACGCGCCCGATCCCGGGCCGGAGCAGGCGCTGGTCTCCCTGCTGCTGCTGCGGCAGGTCCGCGAGCAACTCGCCGGATGGGAAACCGGCCTGATCGAAACGGCCCGCGCTGCGGGTGCCAGCTGGGCCGACCTCGCCCACCCCCTCGGCGTCGCCAGCCGCCAGGCCGCCGAACGCCGCTACCTGCGCGGCCGCCCCGGCCCCGCCGGAACCACCGGCGAACAACGCGTCCAGGCCACCCGCGAACGCCGCGCCGCCGAACGCACCACCGCCACCTGGGCCCGGGCCAACGCAGCCGACCTGCGCCGCCTGGCCGGCCAGATCGCCGCCCTCACCGACCTGCCCGCCACGGCCCACCGCCCGCTCAGCCAGCTCCACGCGGCCCTCGCCCACGACGACCCCTCCGACCTCATCGCCCCCCTGACCGCCACCCGCCCCCACCTGACCGCCACCCACCCCGACCTCGCAGCACAACTCGACACCCTCACACACCCCTGAACCCACCCGTTCCGGTTGTCTGTTCCGTTCCTGCTTGGGCCCCGGGACGTGGGGGCATGCCCAGGTGAATTCGGCCATTTCCAGGTAGGTGACCCGCCCCATGATGTGCTGCCCGCGCCCGCCAGCCGGTCTGCGAAGCTCACACCCGGAGTGAACGGGGAGTGCCCCGCAACGCTACCGGTCCCGCAACACGGCACCCCTGCGGCCTGACCACAGGACCGGGGCGACGATTGAGAGAGCAAAGCGGCCACAGCCCGGATGCGGCCGTATCGACCGCGAGTGCGGCTGCTGCCTGATGGCCCGTCAAGGAGGCGGCCAGGCGGCCTTCAGGAGTCGCCGGCCGCCTCCCCGAGGCCTGCTCTCGATCCACTTGCCAGTGTCCACGTGTGGTCCGGCCGGCCGTGCGTGACCGGCCCCTTGGCGAGCTCCTGCTCGAGCACGGTGAACAGGGCCTCGCTCAGCTTGGGCCGTGAGACGGGCCCGGCAGACCGCAGCCCCTCGGTGCCGGCGTCGTGCCGGGCCCGGCGCCGGCGCTGCACCGAGCGCACACTCACCCGTAAGTCCTTGGCGACCTCGGCGTTGGAAGTACCGGCAGCGAATCGCTTCGCGACCTCCAGCCGGATCCGCTCGCGAAACGCCTGCCGTTCAGGCGTCAGCCCACCACCCTGCGGATATCTCATACAACCGGCATACCGCGACGATCACACATCGTCAGCCCCCAACGACAACACGCCCCCAAGGTCAGTAATCAGCCACACCTGCACGGCAGGGAAACCTCAGAGGGCCATCGGGGGCAAGGAGAGCGACGGGTCGGTCGTCCGACCCCGTAGCTCCCATTAGGCCGCGATGGCGCGGGCGGCGCGGACGAGGGCGCTGTTGTCCGGGGCCAGGGTGCCGTCGGGGAGGTGGACGCCGTCCTCGAAGCCGATGCGAGTCTGGTGGCCGTCCTCCAGCGCGGCGCGCAGAACCGGCCAGGTCGTGGCGGTTTCGCCGTGGTAGAGGAGGGGGCAGCGCACGCCGGCCTCGCGGATGCGGGCGGCCATCGCCCGGGCGTGGGCCACGGCCGTGTCCGGTTCGGCGTCCATGGGCTCGATGAGGATGCGTACGTTGGCGTGGAGTGTTGGCGAGGCGAGCAGGGCGGGGACGTCGTCCAGACTCCACACCGCGCTTTCCAGGATCATGCCTCGGGAGACGACCAGGGACGCCGTTTCGGCGGCGCCTTCCTCGCTGAAGGCGACGGAGGCGAAGTCCGGCAGGACCTCCCATGCCTTGACCAGCGCGTAGCGTTCCTCGGGACCTGAGCAGGTCCACAGACCGGTGGTGGTGCCGAGGATCGCGCCGGGCGCGGTGGCGCGGACCTCGCGCAGTACCTCGGCCAGGGCGTCGGGAGCGATGGTCTGGCCGCCGTCCGGGGTGCGGACGTGGAGGTGGACGATGTCCGCGCCGGCGGCGATCACGGCGGCGGTGTCCGCGGCGAGTTCCCTCGGGGTGACGGGGACTGCGGGGTGTTCGGTCTTGCTGCGTCCGCCGTTGACGGCTGCTTTGAGGAACATGGGAGCCTCCTTGTCGGGTACGGGAGTCGGTGATGCGGTGGTTGTGGCCTACGGGTTCTCGGTGGGCGTGGCCGCGGCCAGCAGCTTCTCCACGGTCGCCGTGGCCTTCGTGAGCTCGCCCAGGGGGCGGCCCGCGTACAGGTCCGCTACGAGAGAGGGCTCCTCCTGGTCGTCGAGGAGGGCTTCGTCGAGTACGGCTGCGAGGCGTGCGGCAGGGGCGATAAGCACGCCGTTGGCGTCGCCCAGGACGAGATCGCCCGGCCCGGCGGGTACCGCACCGCATGTGACGGGGACGTTCAGGCCGCCGTCGGGTATGCCGTGCAGCTTGGTGGTCAGCAGGGAGGTGCCGTACGCGTAGACCGGCAGGCCGAGTTCGCGCAGTGCGTCGACATCGGTGCAGACGCCGTCCACGACGGCGCCGGCCGCTCCGCGCGCGGCGAGGGCGTTGACGACGACCTCGCCGAGAGGGGCGTGGCGGCGGTCCCCGCCGCAGTCGACGACCACGATGTCGCCGGGACCCACCAGGCTCGCGGCGTGATGCAGCAGGGTTGAGTCCGTGGGGGTGATGCGTACGGTCACGGCGCGGCCGACGAGTCTGCCCGCACCAGCGATCCGCCGCAGCAGTGGGTCACAGAAGCCCTCTTCGAGGTAGTGGCCGAGGGTGGGGAAGTCGACCCGGGCGAGGCGCTCGGCCAATGCACTGTTGAGGGGCGCGAGTTGGGACAGGTCCCGGATGTGGAGCGGCATGGGGGTGGTCACCTCGGTCCGATGATGATGCGGCGGTTGCGGAGTACCGGCAGGACGGTGCGGGCGCGGTCGATGCGGTGCTTGTCGGCGTCGATCACGAACAGGGCGCGTTCCTCTTCGCCGAGGGCTCCGCGAACGATGCCCAGCGGGTCGACGGCCATGCTCATCCCGATGCAGTCGGGCGTGGTGAGCGAGGCTGCCACCACCCAGCAGGTGTTCTCGATCGCCCTGGTGCGCAGCAGCGTCGTCCAGTGGTCCTCCTTCAGCGGGCCGCGCACCCAGGCCGCCGACACCGACAGGAGGTCGGCGCCCATCTCCACCAGGGAGCGGGTGAACTCGGGGAAGCGGACGTCGTAGCAGTTGACCAGCCCGACGTTGAACTCGCCTATGCGCACCACGCAGGGGCCCTCGTCGCCGCGCTGGACCTCGCGGGACTCCCGGTAGTCGAAGGCGTCGTACAGGTGCATCTTGCGGTAGCGGCCGAGGAGTTCGCCGTCCGCGGAGACGGCCGCGATGGTGTTGTACGGGAGGGCGGCACCGCTGCCCTCATAGCCACCCGCGATCACCGCGGTGCCGTGGGCGGCCGCCATGCGGGACAGTCCGTCGAGGAAGACGGGCCAGTGCTTCTCCGCGACGTCCCGAAGGGGTTGTGCGGCGGCCTCGGCCGGGATCATCGACTCCTCGGGAAAGGCGACGAGTTCGGCGCCCGCCATCACGGCCTCGCCGACCATCTCCTCGATGGTGGTGAGATTGCGGCCCACGTCGGCGGTGGGAGCGAACTGGGCTACGGCGACCTTCAAGGCCGTATCTCCTTGCTGTGGGGGTGGGTTACGGGACGCAGGTGCGAAACAGGCTTCCGATGAGAGGGGCCGCGGTCACTCGGCCAGGAGCCGGGATGCCTGGGGATCCCAGTGGGCCAGTACCGGTCCGCCGGCGGTGAGCCCGGCGGGGCCGGTGCCGTGCGTCTCCGCGATGAAGGGGCCGCCGTCGGCGAGGGCGAGGTGATAGCGGGTGGCGCTGCCGAGGTAGACGACGGACTGGAGAGTGGCGGGCAGGCTCGCCCGCTCGGGCGGGGGTGCCGGATCCCCGGAGGAGATGCGGACGTGCTCGGGGCGTACGGCGAGGTGGGCCTCGCCGGTGAAGGCGTCGGCCGGCAGCGGTACGGTTCCCAGGCCGTCCACCGTGAGGACGGCACCGTCCGACTTCCCGGTCAGGAAGTTGGAGGTGCCGATGAACTCGGCGACGAAGCGTGTTGCCGGGCGCTCGTAGATGTCTTCCGGGGTGCCGACCTGGACGACGCGGCCGTCGTGCATGACCGCGATGCGGTCGGACATGGTCAGGGCCTCCTCCTGGTCGTGGGTGACCGTGACGAAGGTGACCCCGACCTCGCGCTGGATCTTCTTCAGCTCCAGTTGCATCTCGGCCCGCAGCTTCTTGTCGAGTGCGCCGAGCGGCTCGTCGAGCAGGAGCAGCGAGGGTCGGCCGATCAGGGCGCGGGCGATGGCGACGCGCTGGCGCTGGCCACCGGAGAGCTGGGAGATGGCCCGGTCGCCGTAACCCTCCAGGCGGACCAGGGCGAGGGCGTCGCGGACGGCCTCCGCGATGGCCTGCTTGGGGTGTGACTTGCGCACCTTCAGCTCGAAGGCGACGTTGTCGTGGACACTCAGGTGCGGGAACAGCGCGTAGCTCTGGAAGAGCATGTTCAGGTCCCGCTTGTGCGCCGGGACGCCGCCCGCCGGGACGCCGCCGAGTTCGATGGCACCCTCGGTGGGTTCCTCGAAGCCGGTGATCATGCGCATCAGCGTGGTCTTGCCGCAGCCGGACGGGCCGAGGATGGAGAAGAACTCATTGGGCCGGATATCGAGGGTGACGTCGCGGACAGCGTGGGTGGAGCCGAACGACTTGCCGACCCCGCTCAGCCGCACGGCCGGCACGGTGGTCTGCGTGGGGGAGACGGTCATGGTCAGGACGCCTTCACCTTGGTCCAGCCCTGCTGGAAGTACTGCATGGCGGTGCCCGGGTCGAGGAGGAAGTCGGCCTTGGCGATGGCGGAGTCGGGCGCGTAGACCGCGGGGTTGTTCAGCGCCGCCTTGCCCTTGACGTAGGACCGGGCCGCCTGGTTGGCACTGGCGGAGGAGCCGTCGTCGGTGGCCTTGGCCGCGACTTCGGGCCGCAGCAGGTAGTTGATGAACTTGTAGGCCGACGTGGTGTTCTTGGCGCCCTTGGGGACCGCGAGTCCGTCGGTCCACACCGAGCCGCCCTCCTCCGGGATCACGTAGTGGACGTGGGAGTCGGACTGCACGACCTTGGCCATCGCGGTACCGCTCCACGCCTCGGCCGCGCACGCCCGGCCGCTGGCGAGCAGCTGCGGGTAGTTGGTCGAGTTGTAGCCCGCGAGGATGTTCTTCTGCTTCTGGAGGACGGAGGTGGCCTCGGAGATCTGGTCCTTGTCGGTGCTGGTCGCGCGGTGGCCGGTGACCTGGAGTCCGGCGATGTAGGCGGCCAGCATGTTGTCGAGCATGTACAGCTTGCCCTTGTACTTGCTGTCGAAGAGGGTCTTCCAGCTGGTCGCGGACTTGACGCACTTGTCGTTGTAGGCGAAGCCGGTGGTGCCCCAGATCCACGGGACGGTGTACTTGAGGCCCTTGTCGTAGGACGGGTCGCGGAACTTCGCGGCGAGGTTGTCCAGGCCCTTGATCTTCGCGTGGTCCAGGGGCTGGACGAGCTGCTGGCCGATGAGCTGCTGCACCGTGTACTGGCTGGGCTCGACCAGGTCGTAACCGGACGAGCCGGAGCTGAGCTTGGCGGTCATCGTCTCATTGCTGTCGAAGGTGTCGACGGTGACCTTGATGCCGGTCTCCTTCTCAAAGCCCTTCACCACGCTGTCGGGGACCTCCCCGGCCCAGGCGTAGATGTTCAGGTTCTTGCCCCCGCCGGAAGAGGAGGTGGCGGTTGCACCGGAGCCGCCGCAGGCCGAGGCGAGCAGGGCGGAAGAGGCGACGAAAGAGGTAGCCAGGAGGGTTCTGGAAACAGCGCGACGGGGCATGGCAGGGCCTTTCGAGAACGTACTGGAGGGGCGCGGACGACGGTGCGGGGAGCGGGCGGGGCGAGCGCGGGTTCAGCCGGGGGTGCCGTCGCCGCCGACGAGGACGCGGCGCATCTGACGCAGGCCGGCGCCGAGGATGATCAGGAAGGTGAACAGGACGAGGAGGGTGCCGAGCGCGTTGATCTCGGGGGTGAGGCCGCCCTTGAGCAGCGAGTAGACGCGCAGCGGGAGGGTGGTGGTGCCGACACCGCTGGTGAAGGTCGACATCACGATGTTGCCGAAGGAGATGGTGAAACAGAGCAGCCAGGCCGCCACCAGGGGCTGCCGGAGCAGCGGGAGGGTCACCCGGCGAAAACGCTGCCAGGCGTTGCAGCCGAGGTCGGCGGCGGCCTCGTCGAGCGCTGGATCGAGGGCACCGTGGGCGCCCAGGACGATGAGGGCCGCGTACGGCAGGGTCACCACGAGATGGCCGAGGACCAGCGTGGTCAGGCCCAGGTCGGCCCGCAGGGTGCCGAAGACCGACAGGAGGGCCACGCCCAGCACGATCTCGGGGATGACCAGCGGCAGGAACAGGCCGCCGGAGAAGACCGCCCGGAAGCGGCGGCCGAGCCGGGCCATGCCCATCGCGGCCAGCAGCCCGCCTGCGGTGGCCAGGGTCGCGGAAGCCACGCCGACCTCGGCGCTGACCCGCAGCGAGGACAGCAGATCGGTGTCGCCCGCGAGGACGCCGTACCAGCGGGTGCTGAACCCGGCCCACTTGTAGGTCACGTCGGAATCGTTGAACGAGAGGACGACGACGACCACGATCGGCACGTACAGGAAGACGATGACACCACGGGCCAGCCACCCGGTGGCGCGGTCGGCAAGGGACCTCACGACGTTCCGCCTTTCCGCTGGGCCCGCCTCAGCCGCCCGGCCGCTGCCCCGAACACCGCCAGCGAGACGATCATCAGCGCCAGCAGGACGACGGAGGCCGCCGCGCCCATGGGTTGGTTCCGGAACTCGGTGTAGAGGGTGACGATGAGGTTGCCGATGAGCTGGTGCTTGCCCCCGCCGAGCAGGACGGGGATCACGAAGACCCCAAGGGTGGGCACGAAGGTGAGCAGCGCCGCCGCCAGCAGACCGGGACGGGCCAACGGCAGCAGAACCCTGGTGTGCACCCGCCACCAGCCGCAGCCCAGGTCCCGTGCCGCCTCACCGAGCGCCGGGTCGACGCCGCGCAGGCTGGCGTACACCGGGAAGATCGCGGTCGGCAGGAACGCGTAGACGAGACCGACGAAGGAGGCACCCTGGCTGGGGATCCATTCGGTCGGGCCGTGCGTCAGTCCGAGGGCGTCGGTGAGGGCGTTCACCGGGCCACCGGGGCTGAGCAGGTTGATCCAGGCGAAGGTCCGCACCAGGAAGTCGGTCCAGAACGGCACGATGATCAACAGGAGCAGCAGCCCCTGACGCCGCGGCGGCCGTCCGACGAGGTAGTACGAGACCATGTAGCCCAGGACGAGACACACGACGGAGTTCAGCGCCGCCATGCCCAGGCTGTAGCCGAACACCTTCAGATAGACCGGGTCCAGCAGCTCGTGGTAATTCGCCAGAGTGAAGCCGCCCTGGATGCCGCCGTACGGATCGGCGGTCGCGAAGCTGTTCCGCAGGACCAAGGCCAGCGGAACCAGCACCAGCGCGCCGACGGTGAGCCCGGCGGGGGCGAGGAGGGCTGCGGTCACTGCGGTGCGCCGGACGCCGGTCCGCCGGGTCGGCACAGCCGGCGGGAGGCTGACGGACGGCGGGGGGCTGACGGGCGGCGGCGCGGCCACTGTCTCCGTCACCGCGGACCGCGTGGCGACGTGGGAGGGGGTGCGTGCATGTGCTCTGCCTCCTTGGATTTCGGCTGGACGACCGGTGCGGTCGCTGGGCCGTCCTGTTTGCGGAACAGCTTCTGCCAGGGGGACAGGAGGTGAACAGGCACCGCGGCATCGAATCGAGTGGAATCGCGTGCCCCGTTCCACGCATTTCGCAACCGGCCGCCGACACCGGCCGGATTCCCACGCTGTCCGTGCCGGGTGATGATGGTGGTGAGACAAAGGACGGAAGGGGAGGTGCTCATGATCGACGACCTCGACCGGCAGATCATCGACCAGTTGCGGGTCGACGGCCGACGGTCCTTCGGTGAGATCGGCCGCTCCGTGGGGCTGTCGGAGGCGTCCGTGCGGGCCCGTTTCCAGCGCTTGCAACGCCGGGGCATCATCCAGGTCGTGGGCATGACCGACGCGGTGAAGCTGGGGGAGATAGGGGTTCACCTGGCCGTACGCGTGCACCACATCCCGGTGTCCCTGGTCGCGCGTGAACTGTCGAGGATGCCGGAAGTGCGTTACGTCGCTTCGTGCGTCGGCCCCTACGACCTGATCGCCGACGTGCGCTGCCGGGACCTCTCACACCTGTCCGAGCTGCTCACCGAACGGGTCCGCCGGGTGAACGGGGTCGCCCATGCGGAAGCGCTCACGGTTCTGGACGTACTCAAGGACACGTACCTGTGGGCCGGCTTCCGGGAACTGCCCGCCGCCCCGGGCGACCGGATCCTCCCGCCGTGATCACTTCCCGGTCTCGCTCTGTCCCACCGCGCTGGTGAGACCGTTCCACGAGTAGTCCTTGAACAGTTCGAGCAGCAGTAGGACCTGCACCTTGGACACACCGGGCAGCATCCGGATGCTGTCGAGGAGCTGCACCAACTGCGCCTGGTCCCGGCAGGTGCCCTCCAGGAAGATGTCCTGACTCCCGGCGCACAGCGCCACGTGGTTGATCATCGCCATGTCCGCAAGGCTCTTGGCGACGGCGCGGGGAGTGAGGTCACGCACCCGGATCATCAGGCGGACGGACTGATGGCCCAGAGTGAGCGGGTTGCACAGGGCCACGATGCGCAGAGCTCCGCTCTCCTGGAGCCGCGAGACGCGCTGGCGCACGGTGGCCTCCGACACCCCCAGATCACGTGCGAGCGCCGTGTACGGCGTCCGGCCGTCCCGGGTGAGTGTCTGCATGATCTTCTGGTCCAGCTCGTCGATCACGAATGACCTCCTGCTCCGATGGTACGTGCTGCCCGTCGGCCGGCTCCTGTGTGGAAGGACGAAGGCTGCCAGATAGAGACCTCGGCCTCGAGCCTGTCTCCTTGGCGGTTGCGGGCCAGCCGAGTGCCTGGGGGGATCGAGTCCGGCCTGTGCACCCTCGACGGGAAGCACGTGGACGCCGTGCTCGACGCAAGCCAAGTGGACGCGGAACGGCTCCCGCCCGTCCTGAATCCCGGTCAGCAGGCCGGTCGGCTGTTGGCGGCCGCCGCGGAGGCGACCGGTCTGCCCGCCGGGGTGCCGCTCCTCGCCAGCGGCGCCGACCACGTACTCTCCGCCTACGCGGCGGGCGTGGCGGAGCCGGGCGACTGGCTGATCAAGCTCGGCGCCGCGGGGGACATCCTCGCGGCCTCGCGGGAGAACGTCGTCGACCCGCGGTTGTACCTCGATGCACACCCTGTCCCCGGGCGGTGGCTGCCGAACGGCTGCATGGCGACCAGCGGCAGCCTGATCCGCTGGTACCAGAGCCTCGCCGGTGGCGAGGATCTACTCACCCTGGACGCCGAGGCGGCCGAGCGAGCGCCGGCCGCGGTGCTGTGCCTGCCCTACTTCCTCGGCGAGAAGAGCCCGCTCCACGACCCCGACCTGCGCGGCACCTTCGCCGGGCCGCGTCTGGGGCACACCCGCGCCGACCTGTACCGGTCCGTGCTGGAGGCGATCGCCTTCGGCTTCCGGCACCACACCGTGGCTCAGCCTATTTTTCTGCGGAGCGCGATACTCTCGCTCATTTTGGCTATGAGGGTTTCACTGCCGCCGACCACTCCTTGTTTACTGGAATGGGAATGAAGGAGATGTGGGAGGAGATCGCCGCCGCTTGGGGGTTGGATGTTTCTCCTGCCGAGCTTTTAGAATGCAGTAATCGCTTCTATCTCCGTCATGTGAGAGGAGGCGTTCGAGTCTTTTCCGAGGTGGTGGAGCTCGCCCGCTTGTTGAGGGGTGCTGGTTTTGCGATAGCTGTGGCATCAGGGTCGTCTCTAGAGGTCATTCAAGTCGTCCTGTCCTGTGCGGGACTGGATTATCTCTTTCCCGTCCGGGTGTCTGCCGAAGAAGTACAGCAGGGCAAACCTGAGCCGTTCGTCTTCTTGGAGGCCAGCCGTTTGCCGTCGGTGGAACCTGATCGGTGTGTCGTCGTCGAGGATGCCTCCGTAGGGGTGGAGGCTGGGCTGCGGGCAGGGATGCGGTGCGTGGCGGTAACAGCTGCTGCTGCGCTCACGCATCCGCGTTCCGCTTGTTCGGGGCGGTTGTTGCTCGCCGAGCGTGACGCCTTCGATGCCCGGGCGGTCTTGCACTGGATCGGCCAGGGGCGTTACCCGTTCGAGCATGATGGATAGCTGACTTGCTGATGCTAGGGGAGAGTCTGGCTCAACTTGTCACCCTTCCTGTTGGGGATCAGGCAACTGGGGGTACATGCGCATTTATGGTTTCCGATATCGAGTGGGCGACGTTCTTCCCGTCGGCAGTCTTGCTTGCTGCTACGCCGGGAGCCAATCAGCTGTTGATTCTGCGTAACGGGTTACGTCACGGTCCGCGTCCGGCGATCAGCGCTTCCACCGGGCGCTTTGCCGCCTTCGCGCTGATGGTGGTGGCGGTGGCGGCTGGGCTGGGGGCTGTACTGACCGCTTCTGAGGTGGCGTTCAATGCCATCAAATGGTGTGGTGTGGCCTATCTGCTCTGGCTCGGGGGGCGGACGATGCTGACGGCGGCGCGAAAAGACCCTGCTCAAGGACAGAAGACAACAGGAGCTCAGCAGGCGCCTGCAGAGGATACTCAAGATCGTGGGGCCGATCTGGCTTCGTGGCGGCTGGCCCGTCAGGAATTCATCGTGGCGGCATCGAACCCCAAAGCGGTAATTCTGTTCACCGTGTTCCTTCCGCAGTTCCTGGTCAACGGCGCCGAGGATGTCACGATTCCGCTCCTTGTCCTCGGCGCCGCGTATATCGGCGTGGAGTTCTGCTGCGCGTGCGGGTACGCGGCCCTCGGGGGGCGGCTGAGGTCGATGGGGCTCACTCAGCGGATCCGGAGGCTGCTGGACGCGATGACCGGGGCAGCGATGCTGGGACTGGCCGGCTGGCTGGCGGCGGAGAACCAGTAGCGGAGCCGGCCCGTCCCGCTCGTCGCGGTCTCAACCGCCGGGTGCGATCGGGAGGATGGGGATCCGCTCCCGGCGGCAGTAGGTGGCGGGGCGGCGTATGGCCTGATGGAGTTTGCGCCAATTGTTCATGGTGCGGAGCAGTCCGTCGTCCGGTGCGCTGTGCCAGAAGCGGTTCTCGTCCTGGCGTCCGAGGACAGGGCAGAACAGGGATACCGCGAGGGTGATGCGGTCGCCGCGGGTTACGGGGGTGACGGCGTGGTAGACACGGCTGCCCCGGGTGAACATGGTGTCTCCGACGTGCTGGAAAGGCGCGGTGTGCACCTGTGCGTGTGCGGGCCCTTTGGCGGTGATCTCTGCACGGCGGGTGTCGAAGTCGCGCGGGTGGCCGCGGTAGTAGATGTAGTCGCCGCCTGCGTGTTCCTCGTGGTCGGAGAGGGTCATGGTGAAGACGTAGTTCATTCCGTCAAGGTGCCATTTGGCCACCGGTGCGGCTTGTGTCGGATCGGAGGGCGGTCCGTAGTAGTTGATCTGGACACCGGCATCGCGCAGAGGATGCGGGATCAGAGGGACTCCGACCACGCCGGACACTGCGTGCAGGAAGCCGGGGTCGCGGGCCATGGCGTGAACGAACGGGGAGAGCGCTTCGACGCCGCGTAAGCGGTGGGAGACGACGTAGTCGTTGTGCGGGGCGTACGGCTTCAGGCCCCTGCAGATGGCGCGCAGTGCCTGCGCGCCGTCGGATGTGAGCAGTTGGATGGGGCCGGCCATGGCGAGGTCATCGCGTATCCCGGCGCGGCCGTGGAGTTCATCGGTGCTGTAGCCGAAGTCGGCCATGCGGGCGGTGATGGCGGGTGCGGGATCCGCGTGCGCGACGTAGGCGGAGTTCCACGGCGGTTCATGGACAGCGTCAGGGCCGGTGGCCCGGGGGTCGGGATGCAAGGAGCGCTTGAGGCGATCCAGCCCGGTGGTGATCGCGGCGACCCGCGTCTCCTGGGATGCCTGCGCGGTCATGCTGTGCTCCTCATGGTCGGGGTCAGGCGTGCGCGGTAGCGGTCGGCTTGGTACTGCTGGTCACGTAGCCACTCATCGCGGACGGCGTCGAGCGGATCGTCGAGCAGGAGCCGTGCCAGGCTGTTGCCGTCCTTCCACGGCTCGGCGGCCGAGCGCATCACCAGCACCAAAGTGATGCGCTCCCCGTCCTCCAGGGGCTGGGCGGTGTGCAGCAGGCGTCGGCCCTGCATCAGGACCGCGTGTCCGGTGCGCTGAGGGACGCGGGCGTGCCGCTGTGAAGGCAGGGTCTGGCCTCGCTGGAGGGCCCACCGGCCGTGCTCGGGAGTCCCCTGGTAGATCAAAGTGGCCCCTCCCTGGGCGTTCCCGCTGGTATACAGCGGGATCAGTTCCACCATGGCGGCCCCGTCGGTGTGGTGCTCGATGGGCACTTCTCCTGGCTGGTAGAAATTGATGTGAGAGGCAGCCCGGGTGATCGGGTACGGTTCCAGCTCGACGCCGGCCAGGTCACTGAGCGTCTTCAAGCGGGTCCGGTCGTACATCAGGTCCTGGACCGCTGGTATGAGCTCATGCGCAGCGCGCAGGTGCCGCAGTTTCAAATAGCGGTCGGCGCTGCGGGCTTCCCACTCGTACTCGGCGACACGGCGGGCCTCGTTGAGGATGTCCTCCAGCAGGTCTTCCGGGTAGCCGTGGACGTAGCGGACGTAGCCCAGTGGTGAGACGGCGTCCACGTCGCGTTCTTGACCGGTGACGCTGCTCAGGTCACGTTGTTCGAGGATGCGCAGCACGGTCACTTCCTCTCGTCGAGAGTGATGACGGCGCTGAGGGAGTGTCCCGTCCCCAGCCCGCTGGCGAGTCCGTGTTCGACTGCTCGCAGGCCCCGCGCGAGCATGGGCCCCGCGACCGCGGGTGGCAGTGGCCGCGCCGTGCCGTTTGCCTCCGCTGCGTCCAGCACGTCGTTCCACCGCGCCGCGAACCTCCCGAAGAAGGCTTGGATGGCCTCGGGCGCGGACTGATCGACGACGGGGGGCCGTAACTGGCCGGTGGGGACCATCTCCCCGTCTTCCAAACGGTTGATCAAGGTGCGGTACGGCGGTAGTCCCGGATTGAAGTCTCCGGTGGCGGTATGCCTGCCGACCATGACCGATCGGTCGAACAGCTGCTGCCGCTCGATACGGCAGTCAGCAGCCGCGGCGGCCGAGCGGACGCAGGTGCTGATGCTGTGCGCGTCCCAGAAGGTCATGGGCACCTCTTGGGCGCGCTCATCGCTCCGGAAGAAGCTCATCCGATACGGCCAGCGGGAACGTTTCCACTGGGGCGCCCATTCGAGGGAGTACCGCCCCAGGACGTCGATGACGACTATGGACCTGGTCCGGTTGCGGCGCACTGTGGAGAACAGCCTGATCAAAGCCCTGCGTACCCGCTGGCCCGGGGCTGATTGTCGCAACCACGCGCCGTACGAGCCACTAGCTCGCGTGGATACTGACCGCCATGGCAGAAGGCTCCGATCCGCAGCAGGACGTCACCTACCGAGCCCCGGTCGGCTCCGTCGACCTCAAGGCGTTCGACGACGACGGCAACTCGTACGAGATCCATGCGTGCCACGACTGCCTGCCGTGGCACGCCGAGGTCGTGGTTGTGGAAGGGGAGGTCCTCGTCAGGGAGTGGCATGCCGTCGGATGTCCGCAGTTCCAAGAGCTGATCCAGGGCTGAGACGCCAATTCATCATCAGGGTCGGGACACACTTTGATGGGCGATGATATTGCGGTGAGTCTGGACTTGAGCAACTACGAACTCCGCTGGCCCACATCGCTGTTCGTGTCCGAGGGCGAACGCATCCTCCGATCCACGAGCTCCTGGCAGGACCGGGCGAAATGGCTCATGACGGAGGCTCTGGCCGGCACAACCGCAGTCGCTGACTTTGAGGACCTGCCTAACCACACCGAGCCGACAGCCGATTGCTGGGCGACTACCACCGGCTGGGGCACCAAACGGGCCGTGATGGACCAGCACGACTGGTTCACGGAGCTCATCAACCGGGCGCCCGAGCTCAGGCACGCTGCCGCCCCGCGGCCGTACTGGCCGCAGCGCCGTGGCAACGGGCTCGCCCATGACGGAAGTACCGCACGGGACACCCGGCGTGACTTCGCGCGGCTCATCGGCGAGTTCGCCGACCGCGGCTACCTGGTTGAGGTGTTCGGCGAGGAATGCGTCGACGATTACAGTGAGCTGCCCGACGCTTCCGAGGTGATCGACAGGCGCCTCGGCATCCCCGACCTGTGGCCTCTGGCGCCGGAGACGTGGGACGAAGACACCTTCTACGGGCTGATCGAGGTCTTCCACGACCTCGTGAGCCGCCCCCGCATGCGGCGCTACCACTCCTACAGCGGCTGCGGATGGCACCACTCGGAGTTCCACAACGGCCCGGCACGCGTCCTGCACCGGTGGAAGGTCAACCAGCTGCTGCGCGAGGCTGGCATCGAGTACGAACTGGCCGCCGAAGGCGAGGACCTCGGGCACCTGGTCGCCGTCACTGACGACGCCCGCAGCCAGCTGGTGCACCGCATCCTCAACGACAGCCCGCCCGACACTACCGCCGGCGTTCGCCACGCCATCGCCCTCTTCCGCGCACGTGACACGTCGGCTGAGAGCAAGAGATCAGCGATCTTCAACCTCGCCCGGATCCTCGAGGAGCGCCGCGCCTTGATCAAGGAGCACCTCGGGAAGGACGAAGGCGCCCTGTTCGAGATCGCCAACCGGTTCGACCTGCGCCACCGCCGGGCCGACCAGCGCGGCGAGTACGACGAAGCGTTCCTCGACTGGATCTTCTGGTGGTACCTGGCCACGGTAGAGCTCACCAACCGGCTGATCGCATCGCGGAACCTCGCCTGAGACGGCGAATCAGCCGTTTCGACCGCCGCACTGCACAGGCTGCACAGCCGGGCGTGCTGGGCGGTGTCCAAGGTGCGCTCCAGCATCAGCGCTGGGGCGCCGGGCGAAAGGCCGGCGCCGTTGCTGCGGCTGCCGACCAGGACCCGCAGGCGAGATCACAACGGAGCGTTCCGTCGCGTCTCTTCTGCAGCGACCCTTTCGTCCTCGATTGCGGCTTCGCGTGCCTCCCGAAGTCTCTGAACGGTAGGGCCCGGAGGTGGCAAGGGGCTGTCCGGCTTCTGGAGGAATGCCTCGATACTGTCGATCGCGTATTGGGTGGCACCAGTCACGACTTCGTGTGGCCAGGCGTGCGGCTGCAGCCGGTTCCAGTCGTTGAGCAGGGAACACACGTCGCGGATCCTGGCTCGGAGCTCGGGTGGATCCAGGCGGAGAGCCGCCAGCTGGATCCGGAGTACGTGTTCTCGAAGTGTCTTGTCCCAGGCCAAGTGTTCCTGGGCTGGAGTGTGTCGATGCGGAAGCGACTCCTCATGGCGGATGATGACGAAGAACTCTTCCGCGATGCGTTCGATGCTGGCCTCTCGCAGGGCAGTGCGACGGTTCCTTTCGGCGCTCTTCTCGTTTTGCTTCTGCTGCCAAATGACGCCGCCCAGGGAGACGACGGCACCAGCGAGGGTCGCGACGAAGGCGATGAGAGCTGTTGCCAGGTCTGATTCCACGCCGACATTGTGATGCCCTCTTGCCGGGGGCAAGCGCGGTTGAAGAAGAGCCACCACCTCAACGCTGTGAGCCTGTGAGGCTCACAGCCCATTTCCCCAGGTAGATGCGGTGTGCTGTAAGGGTGTGAGGCTGTGAGACGGGGCTCGCGGCCATGCCGTCAGTGACCTCTAGTGACCTCTGAGTGCGCGTGTTTTCGAACTCCTCTCGTCTAAAGTTGGCTGATTTGTTGGAATACCGCTGGCGAGATAGCGAACTCGGCGCTTCTCTCCCCTGAGAGCCCATCGCCTCTGTGTCTGGGGTGCTCCGGGACGGGCCGCAACAGCCCCGTTCGCGTGTGTGCGCTGAGGTGTGAATAAGTGCACCGGTCGGCCCGATGAGTGTCAGTAGTGCGCGTTTGCAGGCGCGAGTCACCATGCGCTCGCCCAGAGGAGTGAATGAACAATCTGCCTATTGCGGCCACAGATTAGTTCGGTGGTTACTCATCTAATGAAGGTATCCGAGTGAGCGGGTTGCGCTTCCGGGGTGTGATTTGCGGTGATCTATTCGTGGCCGTAGCCACTAATAGATCACGGGTGGACCCACGGTCTTGCGTAATCCGTCTCGCGACTCGCGTCAAATCAAAGGAGACGCCATGGCGCCCGTCATCACGTCGATTAGCCCTACCCAGAGTCATCACGCTGTCCCCATGACCATCACCGGAACGGGGCTGTCGTCCGTGATCAGGGTCAATTTCGGCACCAGGCCAGTCACGCCGACCAGTGTCACCAGCACGACCGTGACCTGCATGATCCCGGAACTCCCTGCCGGTCAGTACAACGTCTCTGTATTCACGGGGAGTCTGACCAGCAACTCGCTGCCGTTCTACTACATTGGCCCGCCAAAAGTTACTTCCCTGACCCCCAGCACGGGGCCTCTCGCCGCCACGTCCCTGTCCGTCTTCGGTGAAAATCTGGTTACCACGACCTCCGTGGCCTTCGGCGATGCGGGGATCGCAAGTGACGTGGTCATCACATCAAACACCACGCTCACTGTGATGTCTCCTGAGCATGCGCCCCTTGAGCCCGGTACCTGCACAGACACTGTGGACGTCGTTGTCACTACTGCTGGCGGCACCAGCTTCTCCACTGGCGCAGGGAGTCAGTACACCTATTACGACGCCCCGGTGGTCACAGGTATGCGGCCTTCGTCGGCCTCAGTCGGCTCAACTTTCACGATCTCCGGTTCCTGCTTGCTGGACGCCACCAGGGTGACCTTCACTCCAACCGCAGGAGGTCAATTGGTCCAAGCCGACTACGTTGTCCTCTCTCCCGCGCAGATCAGCGCCATCGTCCCCCCCCACCTTTCTCAGAACACCTACAACGTCAGGGTCACCACTCCAGGTGGTCAAAGCCCCATCACCCCCGAGGCGGTATTCACAGTCTGATCGGCTGACGTGCGCGGTTCCGCATCATGTGGCTGTCTCAGCAAGCCGAAACACAGATACAGAAGGGCTGGAACTGGTTTCGGGCCTTAGCCTCGGCATGCCACGCATGGTCCCAGCTCAACCCATCCGGGAGGAGGGAACGGCTTCGCTGAGAGAATCACTGGATGACCAGCGATGAGATCCGCTTCGACTGCCGGCACCGTGGCGACGGCGGCGCGCTCGTGATCGTCCCCCGCATCAACGGAGCACCACTCACCGAGCTGATCGACGGGTTCGAGATCGCGGCCGGGATGCAGCCCGCAGGCGACGCCTACGGCGGGCTGATCCCGCAGTTCTTCCGGTTCGGCCCGATACAGGACCATTTCCTCGGACGGTCCACCAACGCGATGGGGCCGAAGACACCCGTTCTCGGTTGTGAATGCGGCGAGTGGGGATGCTGGCCGCTCATGGCCCGCATCACCGCGACAGCCGACCTCGTGATCTGGGACTCCTTCGAGCAACCGCACCGCAAGACTCGCGACTACGTGGCATTCGGTCCGTTCCAGTTCGACCGTCACCAATACGATGACGCCTTGCGGGCCCTGAACGCCGCAATCGGCTCCGACGAGACGTGATCCGCACCCGCCAACGCTAGTTCAGAGAAGCTTGTGTCAGATGCTCGCTCCTCCGGCCTGATCCAGCCCAACGGGCACGGCTTGCCGAGATCCGCGACAACTTGATCACCCGAATCGCCGAAGCCGAGACCGAAGGCTGGCTCGGCGAGGTCGAGGGTCTCCAGGTCAGTCTGGCTGGCGCTGGGGAGAAGCTTCGCCAGCTCGATCGGGGCCACGGGCAGCATTCGGCCGTGGACCTTGGCATCCCCACCACGCGTCGTGATCGATGAACCTACGAAGGTGAGCTGCCGCATGGCCCTCAACCAAGGTCGAGAACAAGTTCAAAGAAGCGCGCATCAAACGCCCTTCAGAACACGGTCAAGTGCCGCCCGGCCTACAGGTCCCCAGTGCGGCTTGCCGCCGGGAAGGCCCCGATCTCCGTTCTGCCCCATGAGCATCAGAAAGAGGCTCTTCATCGCGGCCAGCCCGCGGGCGCGCCGGATCGCCGACTCGTCTGCATGCGCGTACGTGACGAAGAACCGTGCGGCCGTGCCCGCGGGCAGCAGCACCCACGCGGCGGCGAGGTCCCACGCCGGGATCGCCGGCGAACACGTCACCGAAGTCGACGATGCCCGAGAGCGTTCCGTCCGAGACGACGACGTTCGCGGGATGCAGGTCGCCGTGCACCCACACCGGCGTGCCCTCCCACGCGGGGGCCGCAACGGCGTCATCCCAGACGGCCCGGACGTCGGCAGCGATGTCGTCGGGGGCAACGGCCTGGAAGAATTGCTCGAAGCCGTCCGTGCAGTTTTTGGGGTGGGCACCGCGGTCCGTAGCGATCGGCGCCTCGGCGGGCGCCTCCACATGGAGCGCCCGGAGGAAACCCGCCAGCGTGTCGGCCGCGTGGGCGCCGCGGCTGATCGAGCCGTGGTCCAGCGGCTCGCCGGGAACCCACGTCATCACGGTCCAGTGCTTGGGGAAGAGCTCGGACGGTTCACCGAACCGCACCGGGGTCGGCACCGGGAGCGGCAGGCGCGGAGCCAGCACGGGGAGCCACCGCCGCTCCTTGAGCTGGAGCTCCGGGGTGGGGTCCATGCGCTGCATACGCACAGCCAGCTCATCTCCGAGGCGCCACATTTGGTTGCCCCAGCCGCCCGCCACCTCGCGGATGACCAGCCCTGCAAGGTCTGGATGTTGCTCCTGCAGCAGGTCACGGACCAGATCTGCGGTGATCTCGATCTCGGTGTCGGTCATGCGAAGCCACATTACTGAGGTGGCAGGCGGAACGGCTCTCGCTCTCCGGAACGTCTCGCTGTGATTCCTCTGGCATCACCAATTCGGTTCAGAGAGCTGCAGATCAGAGGCTTTGAACGGAACGGCCCCAAAGTTCAGAGAATCCTGCGTGCGCTGCTCACTGCTTCGACCAGACCCGGCACAACGCGGCCGCCTGGTGGAGATCCGCGACAACCTCCTCGACCGCATCGCCGAGGCAGAGCGGGAAGGCTGGCTCGGCGAAATCGAAGGACTCCAGGTCAGCCTGGCCGGAGCCCAGTCCAAGATCAGCCAGGTCGACAGGGCCTCCCGGACAGAGCCGGCGATGCTCGGCATGCCAGCCCGGAAACCCGTGTGAGCGCTGTATCCGCTGAACGCTCGCTCCTGCCGTCTCTCGGTCCTCCGCGCCGACCCCGTCCACCCCCGGCCAACAGGGCCGACCTGGTGGGAGGCATGAACCGGCGCTCGTGTCGATCCCCCCAGGGTGGGACAACGCTTCGCGTCAAAGTACTGCCTCCCGAGAAGCTCCTGCCTCCGCCCCACAAGGAGATAGGAGTTGAAACACTCACTTACTGACCTATTTAAGATCAGGACAGGCGTTCTCCTGGCTTATCAGCTCATCTCATTGCGAAGGATGACGGCTACTACCGGATTCGAGAAAGGATGTGCTCGGCATGGCGGACTGGGTGAAGGTCGCGGGCGGTCTCAGTGCCATCTCGGTGGGGTCCAGGACGACGGTGTGGGGTGTGAACGCGGCGAGCGCCATCTACCGGTACACCAACTATGACGCCAACCCGTGGATGAACATCCCCGGGGGATTGAGCGACATCGGTGCCGCGGCAGACGGCACCGTGTGGGTGGTCAACAGCGGCAACCAGATCTACCGATACATCGGGGACCAGGACAGCTCGACGGCGTGGAAGGGCGTCCCCGGCAGCCTCAAGCGCATCGCGGTGGGCTCCCGGACGAACGTGTGGGGCATCGACCCCGCCGGAAGCATCTACCGGTACACCAACAACGACGCCAGCGGCACCAACCCGTGGATCAAGATCTCTGGCGTCGCCACCGACATCGGCGCGGGCGCTGACGGCACCGTGTGGCACGTCAACAGCGCCGGCGACATCTACCGGTACACCGGCGACCAGCCGAGCTGATTCCGGCTCCGTGCGAGCCCCTTGCCGGGACGGGCCAGGGGCCCGCACGGATGGCTTGGCCAGTACACCGGCGTCGGGGACCAACCGAACCGTGGTTATCGATGAGATTGATCACGGCCGTGCGCTGTATCACGGAATAGGTGGTCCGTGCAGGGGGTCGGGTGACGGCTCACCGATCCGGTGTCTGCTCGACTCGGGCCTGTGTGATGTTGTGATCAGGTAGTTGCCTTCAGGAGGTCGTTGATCCAGATCATCGAGGCACGGAGGTGGAGGCCGGCGAGGTAGCTCTCGGGCGTCTTGTCGTATCGAGTCGCGATTCCCCGCCATGCCTTCAACTTGTTGATGAGCCGCTCAACGGTGTTCCGCTCCTTGTAAAGATCGCCGTCGTGACATGTGGGACGACCGCCCCGGCGGCCTTTCTTCTTCCGGTTGGCGGCCTGGTCCTTCTTCTCCGGGATAACTGCCTTGATGTTGCGTTTCCGCAGGTAAGAGCGGTTAGCGCGGGACGAGTAGGCTTTGTCCGCGGCGACAGCGTCGGGTCGGGTTCGAGGCCGGCCGACAGGCAGACGGACCCGTATCTTCTGCAGCACGGGGACGAACTGCGGGCTGTCGGCGGCCTGTCCTGCGGTCAGTACGAGTGACAGCGGACGGCACCTGCGGTCAGCGGCGAGATGAATCTTGCTCGTCAGTCCACCACGGGATCTGCCGAGCAGGGCTTGGTTCAAGCGGAGCTTGCGCCGTCGCCGGATACGCCGTCGCTCTTCCTGCTCGGGGTCGCCCCTGCCGTCCTGTCCGTTCTGTTCTGGCGGGCCGCCCCTTTTTGCCGGGCCTGCTCCTGCTCGGCGGCGGCTTCCTCAAGTGCCTCCATGACGTCCTTGCCGATGTGCATCCCGGCCGCTTCGTGGTGGGCGCGGGCAGTGGTGGAGTCCACGCTGACCAGGGATAAGTCCGTCTGTCCCCGGCAGGCGGCCTCGGCGATCATGCCTTCCAGAAGAGCGGAGAAGACCCCGGCGTCCCGCCAGACGCGAAAGCGCCCGTAGACGGTCGCCCACGGTCCGAACTCGGAGGGCATCTCGCGCCACTGGGCGCTGGACCGGAACCGCCAGATCACCCCCTCGAACTGCTCCCGCAGCCGCTCGGGGTACGGACCGTACCCGCCTATCGGCAGGTACGGCTCGATGAACTCCCACTGCTCGTCGGTGAGTTGCCTACGTGTCACACCCAGCGTCCTACCAGGTCCTGTCCCCGCACGGGACCAGAATCCGAGATTGATCACGACCTCACACAGGCCCTAGTAGGAGCCGGTCACCGCGGGGTAGTCCGTGTATCCCGCGGCGTCACCCGCGTAGTACGTGTCGCGGTTGCCGGCGGCGAGAGGGTGGCCGTGGGTGAATCGGTCGACGAGGTCTGGATTGGCGATGAAGGGGGCGCCGAAGGAAACCGCCTCGGCCAGCTGCCGTTCGAGCAGCTCGTTGCCGCTCGCTTGCGTAAAGCCGAGGTTGGCGATGACGGCGCCGCGGTAGTGGGCGCGGTAGCGGGTGAATGCGGTGAAGGTGTCGTCGGTGCCCGTGTCGGGTTCCGGCCCCACGAGGTGGAGATAGGCCAGGTCGGTGTCGCTGAGGCGCTTGAGGAGCAGGTCGTAGTCGGTCAGCATCTCGGCGTCCGCGGTGAAGGCCGGCTCGCGACGCCAGTAGGGGGACAGTTTGACGCCGATGCGGTCGCTGCCCCACACGCTGCTGACGGCATCCACGACGTCGAACAGGAACTGGGCCCGCTTCTCACTGCTCCCGCCGTAGGCGTCGGTGCGCTGGTTCAGGCGGGGGTTGAGGAACTGGGCCACGAGGTGGGATGCCTGCGCGTGGATCTCCAGGCCGTCGAAGCCGGCGCGCAGAGCGTTGGCGGCGGCCTGCCGGTAGGTGTCGATCGTGGTGGCGATATCCGCCGCGGTCAAGGCGCGGGGCGTGACCGTGTCCTTCGGGCCGTCGGGAGTGAAGGACATCTCCTGGGGGTTGATCGCCGAGGGGCCGGCGGGGAGGCGGCCACCGAGGTGGTCGGGATGGGAGACGGCGCCGACGTGGCCGATCTGCGAGATGATCCTGCCTCCCGCGGAGTGCACGGCTTCGGTGACCTTGGTCCAGCCGGCGGTCTGGGCGTCGGTGTAGATGCCTGGGACGTTGATGAAGCCGATCGCGTCCGTGCTGACCCAGGTCCCTTCGCTGATGATCAGGCCGGCGCCGGCGCGCTGCGCGTAGTAGGTGGCGTGCAGGGCGGTGGGGGCCAGTTCCTCGTTGTCGGCCCGGGAGCGTGTCATGGGAGCCATGACGACGCGGTTGGGCAGCTTGAGCGCGCCCAGCTGAACGGGCTGTAGGAGGGGCTGGGTGCTGGGCGCTGAGGTTCGGTCGGACATGAGGTTCTCTTTCGTGGCGGAAGTCGCTCCTCGTGGGCATGAGGAGCACGAGCGGGTTGGTGGGATCAGTCCTGCTTGAGGGCGTGGAGGGCGGACAGGGGGCCGCCGAGCTGGATGAGGCGCCCTCCCTCGCGCAGCGTTCCGAGGTCGACGGGGGCGAAGCCGAACTCGGAGGTCAGGTCTCTCACGGTGTTCTTGGCGTCGGCGTCGTCGCCGGCGAGGAACAGCACCTGCCGCCCCGCCTCGTGGCGGGGATCGGGTGCGATGAACTGCGCGTGGAGGGCGTTGAACGCCTTGACCACGCGTGCGCCGGGAAGCAGGGAGGCCACGTATTCGCTTCCGGTGAGGTCGCCCAGGTCGGCGATCTTCGGGTTCGGGGGAAGGGAGGCGAACTGGTTGGTGGCGTCGATGACGACGGTTTTGTCCAGGCTGGGGAGCCCGGCGACGGCGTCAGGGATCTGCGGCCAGCGGACCGCTAGCACGACGAGGTCCGCGGTGGCGGCCTCCGCAGGGGGCGCGGCTGCCGCGAGCGTGCCGAGGTCTTTGACCAGCGGGGCCAGGGAGGCCGGCCCTCGGCTGTTGCTGAGCACGACCTCGTGGCCGTGACGGATCGCGTGCCGGGCGAGGGCCTGGGCGACTGCTCCGGCTCCGAGCATTCCGATCTTCATCGGGCGGCCCCGTGTCCGGAGTCGGCCGTCCGCGGTGTGGTGAGCAGGACGGTTCCGCTCTTGGCCGGGCGGCGGGCGTGCTCGACGGCCGCCTTGAAGTCGGCGAGGTCGTAGCTGGCCGCGGCTTCAAGCAGGTCCGGCGTGTTCTGCGCCAGGTCCTGGGCGAAGGCGACATCCTGGGCCCGCTCCCCGGGGGTGCGGCTCATCCAGCGCAGTATCGACATCCCCCGCACCGTCAGCGCCCGCGCTATGAGGGGCAGCGCCTCCAACGATGTCGTGCCGGAACCCAGATGCCCGTAGGAGATCAGGGTGCCGCCGTCGGCGAGCAGTTCGGCAAGGTCCTGGGTCATGGCACCACCGACACAGTCGAGGACCACCTGGACACCCCGCTCACCGGCGTGCAGGCGGACTTGTTCCCGCCAGTCGTCGTCGCACGTCGCGATCACGGGCTGGGAGGGGTACAGCGTCCGCACCTTCTCGGCACCGGAGGTGCTGCGCACGAGGTTGATCAACTGCAGGTCGTGCCGGGCCGCGGCCGCGCTGACCAGCCTGCCGACGGACGAGCCGGCGGCGGTCTGGAGGACGGGACCCGCCTGCCCGCCCAGGGCGTTCTCCACCGCGCGGTACAGCATGCGCAGCGTCAGCGGGTTGACCAGCATCAGGGCTGCGGTCTCGTCGCTGACGCCGTCCGGCACTGGCACTGCCAGATCGGCTGGGACCACGACGAAGTCGCTCCATGTTCCCGGCGCCGGGAAAACCGCCACCCGCTGCCCCGGGTGCGGTGCGCGGACGTTTGCTCCGACGCTCTCGACGACGCCCATCCCCTCCACTCCGGGAGTCCGGGCCCCCGACTGCTGTTCCGGCTGCCCCGGCAGACCCTCCACACCGATCAGGTCCCCCGGATGGATGGGCCGGACCAGCATGCGAACCAGAACCTCTCCGCTGCCGGGAGCCAGCCGGCGGGTCTCCTCCCTCAGCGTCAGTACCTGTGTGGCATCCCCTTGCCGCGTGTACTCCACGGTGCGCATAGGCGCCTCCACTCACTCTTTGATGATGTACAACATTAAAAATGAATGATGAGGGGTAACATTGAAAACGTCAAACACTGCCGACACAGGAGGGCGGCCATGCCGCGGATCACCAGGGAAGACAAGGCCAGGAACCGGCAGAACATCATCGAGGCGGCCGGGCGCATGTTCCGCTCGCAGGGCGTCGATGCCGTAGGGATCGCCGAACTGATGAAGGAAGCGGGCCTGACCCACGGCGGCTTCTACAACCACTTCGCGTCCAAAGGTGATCTGGCCGTCGAGGCGTGCGGCGCCTCGTTCCAAGCCTCTCTGGGCTCCCTGGACCACATCCTCGGGGAAGGCGCCGATCTCACCGGCCCACCGCTGAAGCGAGTGGTGGACAACTATCTTTCGGCCGCCCACCGCGATGCCTCGGACGGCGGCTGTCCCTCCGCCTCCCTGGTCACCGACGCCGGACGGCACAGCGACACGGTCCAGAGCGCCTACGCAGCCGGCGTGGAGGGGTACCTCACCGGCTTCGCCGAGGAGTTCGCCCGCGAGCACGAAGGGGAGATCACCTCACAGGAGGCGCGGGAGCGCGCGGTGCTGCTGCTCAGCCGACTCGTAGGGGCGATGGCCCTCGCCCGCGCCGTGAGCCACGTCCAGCCCGAACTGTCCGACGAGATTCTGCGGACCTGTCGCGCCCACGCTCTCGACTGACGGCTTCGCGCCCTCCAGCCCTGCGATGTCCCGTCCGGCGGCGAGCCGCACGATCACGGCATTGGCACCACCCGAGTTGACGGCGGGCGGATGGATCAAGCTGCGCCGCCCTGTCGTCAAACGAAGGAATGAAGACAGGAACGGCGGGCGTCCAATGAACCCGGACTTTCCGGGGCCTCGCGGCGCCGCGAATCCAATCGGATCCGATGGCGGATGAAGACAGGGTTTGCTGACAGCTAGGGTCGAATGCGACCACCACAACGGGGAGCGGCATGGCCAACCTGGTCTACAAGCGGGTGTCGACCGACCAGCAGTCGACCGACCGTCAGAACCTCGTCCTCGACGAGGCGGCCGGGATCGAGGACCCGGTCGTCTTCGAGGAACAGGCCGGCACCTCCAGCCGCCTCCACCCGCTCCAGCGCCCGAAGTTCGGCGAACTGCTCACGTACGCGCGGCCGGACGACACCGTGCACATCTCCGAGATGTTCCGCCTCGTGCGCGGCACCGGGCACATCCTCGACGTGCTCGACGTCCTCCACCGCGACCGTCTCGCCCTGCGCATCCACGACGGCGCGTTCTCCGCGATGGACCTCACCGCCCGCCATCCGCGCACCGGCGAGCTGCTGTCCACGGTGAAGTTCATGGTGCAGACGCTCGCCGCCGCCGGCGCACTCCAACGCGACCTCCAGCGCGAGCTGACGTACGACGGGCTGCGGGCAGCCGAGGCGAAGGGCAACAAGGGCGGGCGCCGCCCCGCCGTCCCCGCCGACAAGACCGACGCCGTGCGCACCGCGTACCTGGAAGGCCGGTCCATCGCCGCCCTCGCCCGCGACCACGACGTCAGCCGCGGCGCCATCCGCACCGCCGTCGCCGACCTCCTGCCCGAGCACACGGCCGCCGACCCGGGCGCCCCGGCCCCGGAGCTGCCGGTCACCCTCGACATGCCGGGCAAGGTCGCCGACTTCCTCCGTGCCGCCGAACTGGACGACGCCGAGCGGGCCGCGCTCGACCAGGGCGTGACCGTACGGCGCGGCCAGGGCTACGCCCCGCGCGTCAGCGCCACGCCTGCGGTCCACCATCAGCTCCTCGGCCACTGCCAGCCCCTCGACGGCACCCAGGGCGCCCCGGCGATCCCGGCCCAGCGCAAAGCCCGCCGCGAGTACGAGAACCGCGTCAACGCCCTCGTGGCCGACACCCTGCACTGAGCGCGGTCCCACGATCGGGCATCTGACCTGCTACGCAACCAAGATCAATCTCACCGATACTGGATGTTCCGCTGGTCCCCACGGCCGAAGTACGAGAACCGCGTCAGCACCATCGCGCCGACCGGACCATGATCGTTCTCGGCGTCAACGGCTGTACCGATGTCGAGACCGGAGCAGACTGCACCCGAACGGCCCTGACTGAAGGGGCATAAATGTGCGTACGCCCCGCCTCCTCGACCACCGAGGGGCGGTGCGTACAGGGTGCTGCTGGTCAGTCCCACTCGCAATTGTGGCTGAGGAACTTCGTCAGGCTGGTGGCGTCCTCCATGCCGATGTCGCTGCGCCACGATTCGAGATCGAAGCTGACGCCGGTGTTCCACTCGCCAGGCAGGAGCTGGTCGGCGAACTTCGCGTGGCAGGCGTACTGCTCGTACAGGGAGTTGTGTTCGGTCTGGCTAACGTCGTTCGGGTAGGGGGCGAGGGACCACATCTGGTACCAGCCGCCTTGGAAGTCGGTGCGAGCGTTGATGAACCCGGCCTCAGTCGGAAACGCGCGGACGACGACGTTGCTCGTACCGTACGGGATCTCGACGCGGAGTTCGCGAAACCAGTCTGTGCCGGTGGTGCCGGAATAACCGACGCATTCGCCCTTGCAGCCTTCTACGCCGTTGCCGGCGGACCAGAACAGGACGAGGTTGTTCTTCGAATAACGCTGATAGATAGATTTGTAGTTCTCGTCCCACTGCTCATCCGAGGTGGGGTAGCCGAACGCTCCGCCTTCCCATCCGTACTGGCCCCAGAGTTCGCCGATCTTCCCCCACACGGGGTGCGCACCGTAGGAGGGGTGCCAGTAGACGGTGCCGCCCTGGAACGTCTGCCGCTTGCCAGTACCGTCGGGGTTGGTCAGCTCGTCGGACGTGGGGTACCCGAGCTTTCCGGTCTCCCAGCCCAGGGCCTCCCACTTGTCGCGGATCGCGCCCCATACGGGGTGTGCGCCGGTCTGCGCGGTCCAGTAGATGCTGCCGCCGGTGAAGTGGTTGTAGCGGCCGACGCCGTCGGGGGTGACCAGTTCGTCGGTGGTGGGGCAGCCGAGCGGCCCGCCCTTGCCGCCGGTGGCGTTGTAGGCGATGAGGATGTCTCCGCCGACCTGGTAGCCGCAAATGTCCTCGGCGGCGGCCGTGGGTGCCTGTACGAGGAGCGTGGCGAGGGCAGTAAGCGCTACGGCTGCGGCCTGGACCAGTCGAGTGGTCCGCTGTAAGAGCTTGGTGCGTGGTGTCATGCGGTGCTCCTTTTTGCCGGGATTCTGCGTAGCTACCCCACTGCAAGGTGAGAAAAGCGTCGTACGAAGGTCTTCCACTGCGACCGTCTCGCCCTGGACATGGCCGACTTCCTCCGCGCCGCCGAGCTGGACGATGCCGAGCGGGCCGCGCCCGACCAGGGCGCGACCGTACGGCGCGGCCAGGGGCTACACCCTGCGCGTCTCCGCCGTCCCCGCGATCCACCGCCGACTCCTCGCCCGTTGCCAGCCCCTCGATAGCGGCCAGGGCGCCCCGGCGGTTCCGGCCCAGCGCAAGGCCCGCCGCGAGTACGAGAACCGCGTCAACGCCCTCGTCGAGTGACCACCGCGCCGTTTGCGGCCGGTGACAGAGTTCTTACCGGCACCCCGAGTGGATGCACCACCAGGTGAAGCCTTGGCATGCTCGTCCTGTCAGGAGGGTCTTCATCCCCAAGTCGAATGGGAAGCGGCGTCCGCTCGGAATCCCGGTGATTGTTGACCGCGTGCTTCAAGCGCGGGTGAAGAATGCGCTGGAGCCCGAGTGGGAGGCGCGGTTCGAGCCGAAGTCGTACGGCTTTCGGCCTGGCCGCGGCTGTCATGACGCGATCGAGGCGATCTATCAGGCGGTCAAGGGGCGTGCCCCTAAACGCCGGTGGATCCTGGACGCGGATTTGGCAGCGGCATTCGACCGCATCGATCACGGCAAGTTGCTCAGTCTTCTCGGCGCATTTCCCGCTCGTGGGCTCGTCCGGGACTGGCTGACAGCAGGCGTGATGGATAAGGGAGAGTTCACGCCGACCGAGGAGGGAAATCCCAGGGAGGCGTCATCAGCCCCGTGCTGTTGAACATCGCCTTGCACGGGATGGAGACGGCCGCAGGAGTCAGGTATTACCACCGCAGTCGAGGAGGTTTGGAGACTGCACCTGACTCCCCGGTGCTGGTCCGTTATGCCGACCTATGCCGAACTCGGCATAGGTCCGCGTAGCGGACGATTCGCCAGTTCGGACGTCCAGCGGAACGGCGACGCCTGCGCAGGGGACTGGTGGCCATCTCCCCGTCCGGCTCCCAGGGCCCGGTCAGATGCTCGTCGAGCGCCGACAGGGCGATGTTCGCCAGCAGCGGGGAGAGGATGCCGCCCTGCGGGGTGCCAGTGAGAGTGTCCTCGCGGTTGTTGTCCTCGGTGAGGACGCCGGCCTTGAGGAACGCCTTGACCAGCCGCAACACGCGCTTGTCCTTGACCCGCTCGCGCACCCGGTCCATCAGGGCCGTGTGGTCGATCGAGTCGAAGCACGCCTCGATGTCCGCGTCCAGGACCCAGCGGTAGCCGTGGGTGCCGTAGAAGTGGATCTCGGCGATCGCGTCGTGTGCCCGCCGCAGGGGCCGGAAGCCGTAGGAGACCGGCTTGAACTCGGCCTCGAAGATCGGCTCCAGCACCAGCTTGAGGGCTGCCTGGACCACGCGGTCGGTGATGGTCGGAATGCCAAGCCTTCTGACCTTGCCCGAACCGCCCGGCTTGGGGATCTTGCGCTCGCGCACCGGCAGCGGGCGGAACTCACCCGATTTAAGTACGTGGCGAAGATCCTCCAGGAACCCGTAGGGGCCAATCTCTTGCTCGACGTTGACGGCGGTGAGGCCGTCCGCTCCGGGCGTTTTGGCCCCCTTGTTTCCCGCGACCCGTTCGAACGCCACCAGGAGCGTCGCCGGGTCGCACACGAGGTTGAACAGATCGTCGAACCTGCGGCCTTCGTCGGCCGCGGCCCAACGGTGAAGTTTGGCCTGCATCTCCGATACCCGCTGGTGAGACCCCGTCGGGGCCTCCGGTGCACCGCTGTTCAGCAGTGCTTCTTTCGGTATTGCAGCCTCCTCTCTTCTCGATTCCGCTGCCGCCCTTCCCCATGTGCCAGGCTCTCCCCGGCCCGGAGTACTACGGCGGCTCCGCCCCGTCCCGGCCCGTTCGGCCGACGGTGGGCCCAGCCTGCAACCGCGCTGGAGGCGTTGCCGCAGATCAGGACCGGAACGGTTCCCGTGTTCACGTGTTGTTCGATCGACGGATTAGGAGCCCGTCTATACCCCCGCAGCATCGCCACGACTACCCCGCAGCACTTCGCCGTGGCCTCCCCGGCCGACGCATAGCAACCGACCGGGAAGTTCCCCGCCCCCATAGCAAGGCAGGGACGCACCGCAACCAGCCCAGATCCGCCAGGTTCGAGCTGGTGACGAGTAAGGAGGCGCCAACGCCGGTTCCTCGCGTACTCCTTTCCGTCTCGCTTGCCGGACCCGCACCATCTGGCAGTGCTGATACGTCCCGGCTTTGCCAGGGCCGCTTGCCACCCTCCCCGGCACCTCCCGGGTCGGGCTGCCCTCAGCTTCAACCGCCCTGCTGCGACGGGACGGCGGTGGCGTCCTTTCACCGCCACTCGAACAACTCGCGCTTCACGGCGCACCTATGTCTTTCGTCAAGCGAGGCGTGGGGTTCGGGGTTCGTAGAAGGTGCCGTCGCCGACGGTGACCAGCAAGGTGGCGGCGGTCCTGACCGCGCCCCCCGGAAGCGAGGTCAGGACCGCGGAAAGTGGGCGAGCCTCCAGCAGGGCCGCAATCTGCGCTTCCAGAGCTCGGCGCTGTTCGTGAACAGCGGCGAGCGAGCGGGCCAGCGACGGGATGATGACGTCGAGGGTGCCCATGCCGGGAACGACGACCGTCTGCTCGTCGAGCGCGTCGAAGACCTCGTCGATCAGCCGCTGTGCCATGCGCGGGGCCTTGGGCCGGATCACCTCAACCAGCCTGCGTCGACCGGCTTTTCGCAGCGCGGCCGGGGATCCGTAGCGTTCCAGCAGCCAGGTCACGGCCTGGTGGTCCAGGCGTGGGCCGAGGACGCGTTCCAGGCTCGGGTGGAACTGGGTGAGCAGGCCGCGGATCCGGTTGGAGGTGCGGGTGGCCTCGGCCGCCAGGTCTTGGTCGAAGCCGACCAGAACGGTCAGCTCGGCGGTGATCTCGTCGGTCAGCTCCAGCGAGCGCAGGGTGTGGGGCATGGTGCGGGCCGCGTCGGCGATCACGGCCGCGTCCTTCGCGTCGCTCTTCGCCTCGCCCGGGTAGAGGTTGGCGATCCGCCGCATGGCAAGTCCCGGCAGGTAGGCGACCTTGCGGCCCGCATCCCGGGCCACCGTCAGCGGCAGAGCGCCGATCGAGGCGGGCTGGTCCACGATCACCAGGACGGTGCCGAACTTCGCGGCGAGTTTGTCGAAGACGGCCCGCAGCTTGGGCTCGCTGTTGGGCAGCTGCTTGTCGAAGACCTTCTTGCCGGCCGGGGTGAGCCCGTGCCCGTGATGGGCGCTCTTGCCGACGTCCAGGCCGAGGAAGACGCCCACGTCGTCGATGCCGTACGACCCGTCCTCCCAAACAGGGCTCGTGCGGTGCCGGCCGGGGTGGTAGTGCCGTACGCGCGCATCCAGGTTATGCAGACCTGCCACCCGCGAGATGCCGGGCATTGCGCCAGGCCGGGCGGTGATCGGACCTCTCATCAGCGTCTCCAACGGCACCTCCCAGGCCCGGTGACACCACGCCCCAGGTCATCCGTTCGACAAGGGGGAACAGCCATGCCGGGCCCGGAGGCCAGCGGCCCTCTTGCAGGACCGCGAAAAAGTTGACGGGGGAGAGCCGCGAGCACGTCTGGACGATCTCGCTCGCGCCGCTCAAGGACCGGACGGGCCGCGTGTACGGCGTGTGCTTCGCCGCGTACGGTACGACCCGTGATACCAGGCCCTGGAACGGTTGCTGCTGCTGAACGAGGCGGGGAAGCGCATCGGCTCCACCCTGGACCTCGCGCAGGTCGCCCATGAACTTGCCGACGTGGCTGTCGCCCGGGTCGCCGATTTCGTCGGCGTCGACCTGCTCACCTTTCTCGACCGGGGTGAGGAACCCCCCTCGGGCCCGCTGTCCGGTCCCATCACCATGCGCCGCGGGGCCCATCGCTCCGTCCTCCCCGGAACTCCGGAGGCCGTGGTCGACGTGGGCGAACTGGACACCCACCCGGAGTACTCACCGTCGGCCGAATGCCTGGCCGAGGGCCGTGCCATCCTCTACCAGGTGACCGACGAGCTCATGGTCCGGTGAAGCCCTCGACTCGGTACGGGCCGCCCGGATCCGGGAGTACGGGATCCACTCGGAGCTGGTGGTGCCGATGCGCACCCGCGGTGTCACCCTTGGCGTGGTGTTCTTCGCGCGCCACCGGACGCCGGTGCCCTTCGACGAGGACGACCTGTTGCTGGCCGAGGAGATCACGGTCCGAGCGGCCGTATGCGTGGACAACGCACGCTGCTACAAGCGCGAGCGCATGACGGCCAGGGCTCTGCAGCGCAATCTGCTGCCGCGGGGCCTGCCCGACCTGGCCGCGGTGGAGGTCCCCTCGCGCTATCTGCCTTCGGAAACCTGGGCCGGCGTGGGCGGCGACTGGTTCGACGTGATCCCGTTTTCCGGCGCTCGCGCCGCCCTGGTGGTCGGCGATACCGTGAGCCGCGGCGTCGAGGCGTCCGCCACCATGGGGCGGCTGCGCAGCGCCATACGCACCCTGGCCGATATCGATCTGCCGCCCGGCGAGCTGCTCACCCACCTCGCGGATCTGGTGACCCGGCTGGCGGCCGAGGACGATCCCGAACCTCCCGGGGCCACCGGCGCCACCTGCCTGTACGCGGTCTACGACCCGGTCTCCCGCCACTGCACGCTCGCCAGCGCCGGCCACCCCCCGCCCGTCGTGGTCACCGCGGACGGCAGTGCCGACATCCTCGACGTCCCCAACGGCCCGCCACTCGGCCTCGGCACCCTGCCCTTCGAGGCGGTCGGGACCGAACTGTCCGAGGGCAGTGTCCTCGCCCTCTACACCGACGGTCTGGTCGAGGGCCACGGCCGCGCGATCGACGAGGGATTGGAGGCGCTGTGCGAGGCCCTGGCCCAGCCGGGCCCGTCCCCGGACGCCCTCGGCGACACTGCGGACTCTGCTCCCCGCCCGCCCCGAAGACGATGTCGCCCTGCTCCTGGCCCGCGCCCGGGCCCTCGGCCCCGACCGGGTCGCCACCTGGGAGATCCCCCCGGAACCCGCCGTCGTCTCCCGGATCCGGCAGGAGGTCACCGCCCGACTGATGGACTGGGGACTGTAGAAGCTGGTCCTCACCACCGAGCTGGTCGTCAGCGAACTGGTCACCAACGCGATCCGCTACGGCCGCCCGCCCATCCGGCTGCGCCTGATCCGCGACCGCGCGCTCATCTGCGAGGTCTCCGACTTCAGCAGCACGGCACCGCATCTGCGCCGGGCCCGCGCCCTTGACGAGGGCGGCCGCGGCCTCTTCCTGGTGGCCCAACTCGCCCAGCGCTGGGGCACTCGCCTGGAGGTTCATGGCAAGACCATCTGGGCCGAGCAGGACCTCTCCGACGACTGAGCCGGGGCCGAGGGCGCCGCCCCACCACCCCTGCCGGCTGCGGTCGCGTTCGAAGTGCCCGGGTGAGAGCGTGGAGGACAGGGCGACCCGTCTCCCACGGCACGTGCCGCCATCGCAGCGGGCCGCAGGACATGACGGCCTCGCCACCATCCATCCACCATCACTGGCGGCCTCGGGCCGGGTGACGGCAGTGGTCGCACGCGTGTGGTGGTGAGCGAGGAGTGATCATGAAAGCAGCTGTATACGAAGGACCACGGAACGTCGCGGTCGAGGAAAAGCCCGACCCGAGGATCGAGCACCCCTGCGACGCGATCGTCAAAATCACCACCACCAATATCTGCGGCTCCGATCTGCACATGTACGAAGGGCGTACGTCGTTCGAGAAGGGCCGCATCTTCGGGCACGAGAACCTGGGGCAGGTCCTCGAGGTCGGCTCGGCGGTCAGAAAGCTCAAGGTCGGCATGTATGTGGTGCTGCCGTTCAACATCGCCTGCGGTTTCTGCAAACAGTGCGAGCGCGGCTTGACCAACTACTGCCTGACCATGCAGCCGGAGTCCTCGGCCGCCGGAGCCGCTTACGGCTTCGCGGACATGGGACCGTACCAGGGCGGCCAGGCCGAGTTCCTGCGCGTGCCGTACGCGGACTTCAACGCGCTGCGGCTGGGCGAGGACGCGGAAGAGCGCCAGACGGACTACGTGATGCTGGCCGACATCTTCCCCACCGGCTACCACGCCACCGAGATGGCGGGCGTCAAGGCCGGGGACCAGACCGTCATCTACGGTGCGGGTCCCGTGGGGCTGATGGCGGCCTACTCGGCGGTGATCAAGGGTGCTGGACGGGTGTGGGTGTGCGACTTCCACACCGATCGGCTGCGCAAGGCCGAGGAGATCGGCGCCATGCCGATCGACATGCGCGAGCAGGACCCGGGCGAGGTCATCAAGGAAGCCACTTTGGGGCTCGGCGCCGACAACGGCTGCGAGTGCGTCGGCTACCAGGCCCATGACCCGTCGGGCCACGAGGACGCCTCCCGCACGATGAACAGCTTGATCGAGAACGTCCGCTTCACCGGGTGCATCGGCGTGGTGGGCGTGTTCGTCCCCGAGGACCCGGGCGGCAGGGAAGCCCAGCCCCAGATCGGCGACTTCGAGGCCAAGGGCAAGGTACCCATCGACTGGGGCAAGCTGTGGTTCAAGGGCCAGAAGATCGGCACCGGTCAGGCGCCGGTGAAGAGATACAACCGCCGGCTGCGCGACCTGATCGCCGGGGGCAAGGCCAAGCCCAGCTGGGTGGTCTCCCATGAGCTTCCGCTGGACCAGGCCCCCGACGCCTATGACCACTTCGACCGCCGGGACGAGGGCTGGACCAAGGTCATCCTGCACCCGGACGGTTCCGGCTGATCCGGCGGCCGGGCGCCGCTGTCCCGGTGCCCCCCGAAGCCCACGAGGCCGGGGCGCCTCCTGGCCGCGCGAGGGCTATGACCCGGTGTACGGGGCCCGCCCGCTGCGCCGCTCCATCTCCCACGAGGTGGAGACCCTCATCGGGCGCGCCCTGCTGCGCGGCGACGTCGAGGAGGGCGCCACCGTCAAGGTGGACGGCCGACACGGCGAACTGGTGGTCACCTACGAACAGCCATCGGGCGAGCACGTCGAGGAGCGAGCCCGGCAGGAAGTCGGAGAGGAGGCGTGACCGGCCATGCCAAGCCCAACGATCAAAGCCCGGACCATCAAGTGCCCCACCTGCGGACGCGCGAACAAGATCCCCGTGGCGGCCGAGGGCGCCCCTCGGTGCGGGAACTGCAAGTCGTCGCTGCCATGGATCGTGGACGCGGACGAGAACGAGTTCGCCGGGGTCGCCGAGGAGGCGACGCCCCTCGTCGTCGTGGATCTGTGGGCGACTTGGTGCGGGCCCTGTCGGATGGTCAGCCCCGCACTTGAGCAGGTCGCCACGGAGCTGGCGGGCAAGGTCAAACTCGTCAAGGTCGACATCGACCGCAATCCGCACCTCGCCCAGCGGTTCGAGGTGCAGGCCGTGCCGACCCTGCTCATCCTGGACAAGGGGGAGCCGGTCGCCCGCCGCGCGGGTGCCGCCCCGGCGGGCACCCTGCGCTCGTGGGTAGAGCAGGTGGCGACGGGCCGGCGGGACAGCGAGAGAGGGTGAACGCCATGGCCATCGAACCCGATCCGCATCTGTCGATGGTGCGCCCGGTCTCCCCGCGCAGCCCCGAGGGGTGTGAGGAGTGCCTGCGGCTGGGGTCCCCCTGGGTGCATCTGCGGCTCTGCCTGACCTGCGGACACGTGGGGTGCTGTGACTCCATGGAGCCGGGCGAGACCTGGCGGTGGTGCTACGCCCACGAGGCCATGGCCTGATGGCAGGCGGCGACCGGCCCCCCGAGGCCGCTCCCGACGAGGCGGTGTCGTTCGAGACCCCGGATCTGTACGGCGCCTATCCCCGGCTGTCGCAAGCCCAGATCGCGTTCCTCGCCGAACACGGGGAGCGCTTGCGGGTCGAGCCGGGCCAGGTGCTGGTCCGGGAGGGAGAGCGGTGTGCGGAGTTCCTGGTCATCCTCATCGGCTCCATCGAGATCGTAGAGGCCCATGGCACCCCCGACGAGCGGGTCCTGAGAGTACATGGGCCGGGGCGCTTCCTCGGCGAGCTGGGGCTGCTCCAGGGGCAGGTGGCCTTCTACACCGCCCGGGTCCGTGAGCCCGGGGAGGTGCTGTCCCTTCCGATCGACCGGCTGCGGGTGCTGGTCGCCCGCGATCCGATCCTCGGCGACCTCATCCTCCGCGCTTACCTGGGCCGCCGCGCGCTGCTCGTCGGGGTCGGCGCGGGCTTCCGCATCCTCGGCTCGCGCTACTCGCCCGACACCCGGCGGCTGCGCGAGTTCGCGGCCCGCAACCGGCTGCCGCACCGCTGGATCGACCTGGAGGCGGACGAGGAGGCCGAGGCACTGCTGCGCCGCTTCTCCATCCCCCCGGAAGAGACACCCATCGTCATCTGGCGCGATCAGCGGGTGCTGCGCAACCCCAGCAACGCCGAACTTGCGCGGCTCATCGGTCTCTCCCTTCCGTCCGTCGAGGAGACCCGCAGCGATTTGATCATCATCGGCTCCGGGCCCGCCGGGCTGGCGGCCGCCGTCTATGGCGCGTCCGAGGGACTGACCACGGCCCTCCTGGACGCGATCGCCACGGGCGGCCAGGCGAGCACGTCGTCCCTCATCGAGAACTACTTCGGCTTTCCGAGCGGGATCTCCGGTTCCGACCTCGCCGAACGAGGCGAACTCCAAGCGCGCAAGTTCGGGGCCCAGGTGTGGGTTCCGGCGGAAGCGGCTTTGCTCAAGCCCGAGGACGACGGCTACTACCGCGTCACCTTCGCCGACGGCGGCGATGTGGTGAGCCACACCGTCGTGCTGGCAACGGGCGCCTGGTACCGCAGGCTCGAAGTGCCCGGCATCGAACGGGTGGAGGGGACGAGCGTCTACTATGCGGCGACCGTGTACGAGGCACAGCAGTGCAGCGCGGATCCGGTCGCGGTGGTCGGCGGCGGCAACTCCGCGGGCCAGGCCGTCCTCTTCCTCGCGCAGCGCGTCCCGCGCGTGCATCTGCTGATCCGGGGCCCGGACCTCGGCGCCAAGATGTCCCGCTACCTCGTCGACCAGATCGAACGCCATCCACGGGTGAATGTGCTGCTGAACAGCGAAGTGCGCGGGGTGGTGGAGGGCGACGATGTCCTGCGGGCCGTCGTGGTGGAGAACAACCGCACGGGGGAGCGCCGCAACCTGGTCGTGCGCGCGATGTTCGTCTTCATCGGGACCCGGCCCCGTACGACGTGGCTCGGCGACGTGGTCGCCTTGGACGACCGGGGCTTCGTGCTCACCGGCGCCTCGGCGCAGGCCCGCGCGAGTGGCACGGTCTGGGAGGGCCAGGGCCGTACCTGTCTGGGGCTGGAGACCAGCCTGCCCGGCGTCTTCGCCGCGGGCGACGTGCGCAGCGGCTCCGTCAAGCGGGTGGCCTCCGCCGCCGGCGAAGGGGCGATGGCCATCCACCAGGTCCACGAGCACCTCGGCCACACCACCGTCGACGTCGCGCGCCACCCCGATGACACAGAAGCTCCGTCCGGCCGGTTCACCGAGCCGGGCGGTGGCCACAACACATCCCCTGCCCACTAACCGACACCGGAGGTGACGGACGATGAACATGCCGGTTCGCCGACAGCAGCGAGGCCAGGGAACGGCGGAGCGTCCCAGGGGCTGGGCGCGCCATCCGCTTCTGGAATTCGACGACCTCATCAACCAGATGGGTGGTCTGCTCGAATCCACGGTCGGAAGCGCGGCTCCCGCCATAGCGGCGTGGACGCCGTCCGCCGATGTGACCGAAGCCGACGACGCCTATCACATAGAACTCGAGCTCCCCGGCGTGGACCGCAAGGACGTCGACATCGAGATCAATGGTCAGGAGCTGGCCGTCACGGGAGAGATCAAGGAACAGGAGCGCAAAGGCATCATACGGCACAGCAGTCGCCGTACCGGTCGCTTCGAGTACCGGTTGCTGCTGCCGAGCGAAGTGAACACCGAAGACGTCACGGCGAGCATGTCCAGCGGCGTGCTCACGATCACCGTCCCCAAGGCGGCGACCGCCAAGCCCCGTCACATCGAGATAACCGAGAGCAGCGAACGCCAGGGCGGCTGAGACCGCCGGGATCCGGCTCTCCCCGCGGCGGCCCCGCTCCGCCGGGTGCCGCCGCGGGCATCGGAAGGACTACATGATGGTTGCGGCAGGCTTTTCCTCGTTCGACACCATGGTCGACAAGGCCAACCATGTCCTGAAGGAGATCGAGCACGCCTATGGGTGGCCCAAGGAGCGCCGGAAGCAGTCGTACGCCGCTCTGCGCGAGGTCCTGCACCATCTCCGGGACCGGCTGTCGGTCGATGAGACCGTGCACTTCGGAGCGCAGCTTCCGACCTTGCTGCGCGGCGTCTACTACGACGGGTGGAAACCCGCGGAGACGCCCGTGAAATTGAACAGCGACGAATTCTTCCGGCAGGTCCGGCACGACTTTCCGTACGCGATCGAGGGCGACACCGAGCAACTGGTGCGCACGGTCCTGCATGTCCTCGAGCACCACATCAGCGAGGGCGAGTGGAAGGACCTCGAGGCGCGCATGCCCGCCTCGATGTCCGCGGTCATGCCCTCCTAGCTAGGAGCGTGGGCCAGTAACGAGCGAGCGGCTCCGTTGCTGTGACCGGCGGATCGGTTGCGGCGGCTCTGTCCGGGCCTGTGGGGCTCTGGCGGGGCCGTGATGGCCGGGTGTCCGGCCAGGAAAGCTCGTCACGTAGCCGGGGGCCCGGCCGGTCAGCTGGCCAGGGCGGCTATTCGTGGGCGAGGCGGCCGGTGGCCATGAATGTATCGGTTCCGCAGGCGGGTTGGCGGTCCCTGGCGGCTTGGAGGTTGGTTTCGGAGCAGTACCCGGCGTCGACGAGGGCCTGCTTGGGGTGGGTGCCGGTGTTCGCCGCGGACTGCTGCTCCAGCATGGTGGTGTAGTTCAGCGCGTCGGAGGCGTTGGTCGTCACGTCGGCAGCGGTGATGACCTGGTGGGCCTCGTCGACGACGGCCTGGGCGTTGTAAGCCTGGATGTAGGCGCCGTCGCTGTTCTTCATGATCCGTGAGTCGGGGTCGGTGAAGTTGGCCTGGGCCTTCGGCTTCGGGCGTGCCCGGTCGGCGGCCTGCTCGCCGGCGTCGGTGACGGCCTGCTCGTCGATGGTGCCGGTGCGCTGCTGGCGGCGGCGTTCCTTGTCCTCGGCGTGGCGGCGCGCTTTTTCAGCGGCCTCGGACTCGATCTGGGCGCGGGCGGCCTGCAGTCTGGCCAGGCGCTTCTCGCGCCGGTCGAACTCGGCGGGCAGGTCGGCGTCCTTGCCGTCCGGGCCGAACCGGGCGTCCTCGGCTTCGTCGGTGGCCTCGGCGTCGACCAGCAAGGCGGCGGCCTTCGCCTCCAGGTGGGCGATCTCGGCCTCGATACGCTCTTCCTTGTCGACAAGGCGGCCGTAGCTCATCGCCTTGTGCTTGGAGGCGATTGGCCTCCAGCTTGGTGCCGTCCAGGCGACGCGGCCCATCTTGACCATGCCCAGTTTTTGGGCGAGGTGCGGGGACTGGGTGAACAGGTCAGCGAGCGCGTGAAGGTGGCGGCGGCGGAACCGGGCGATCGAGCGGAAGTCCGGGGCCTGGTCGGCGGCCAGGAACCGGAACGCCATGTCGTCGACGCACGTGCGCTCGATCGCCCGGGAGGAGCGGATGCCGGTGGTGTAGCCGTAGATCAGCAGTCGCAGCATCAGCCGGGGGTCGTAGGGCGGAAAGCCTCGCTTTTCGGTGTAGTCGGCCAGCACCGGGGAGAGGCCGAGCACATCGTCGACCAGGTCCGCGACGAGCCGGGCGAGGTGGCCCTCGGACAGCCAGTCGTCCAGCGACGGCGGCAGCAGCAACACCTGGTGCGGGTCGAACGCCAGGAACCGCTTGTCCACCCCCGCCGTATATGCCCGAGTCCGCCCCGACTCAACCGACTCGACCTCGAACAGCCCCTCCTGATCACGCATACCGAGATCATCCCGCACGAATGACCACGATCTGAGCACGGGTTGCCGGCGTCAGCCGCCAGTTGGCATCACCACGGTCCGGACGAACGCGGCAGCGCCCTCGCGCTCGTAGAAGCGGAGGGCGGCGTCGTTGCCAGCGAGCACGGAGATGTTCATGACCTTGACGCCATGCTGCGCCAGATAGTCGCGGGCAGCCGATACGAGGCCCTGGCCGATGCCCGCGCCGCGGGCATCGGTATCGACCACGAGCGTCTCCAGGACACCGACCCGCTCGCCCCACTGCCATGAGCCCGGCGACTCAGCGACCCGGACCATCGCGTAGCCCAGCAGGCGATCCCCGCCGCCCGCGGTGAACGCCCGCGTAAGGGGCGACCGCAGCCACTCCACGTACAGCTCGCGCCGCACTCGCCAGGTGTCCTCAGGCGGGCGCATGGGCGCCACGGCCTCCAGGTGACTCCCGATCCGCCGGTGGTGGGCCTGCAATTGGAGCCAGAGCGGCCTCAGGCGGTCGATGTCGCGGGCGGCGAGGATGTCGATCACGGATTCCATGGCACTCAGCCTAGAAGACTGCTGCAACACCTGGAGCGGATCGAACGCCAGGAACCGCATGTCCACGCCCGCCACACGGCCCCGCGGCCGACTCGACCTCGAACCGCCCATCCTCACCACTCATACCGAGATCATCCCGCATAAATGATCACGAACCGCTGCCGGGTTGCCCGTTACTGACCCACGCTCCTAGCCATGCTCGCGCACGCAACCCCGACGGCCACCGCGCACCAGGCCAGGGAAAAAAGGGGGGCGGAACCGGTGAGACGGTCGGGTCAACGACACCAGCGGCGTCTTCTGCATCTCGCACTGGCTGGTCGCCCAGAACCGGCTGCATCACTACTGCAAGGACCCGGGCGAGGTCTTCCGAGAGCCGTACGCGAGCCGCGTGGAGTCACTCTTCGACGGAAGGCCGTTGTGAACCAGGGCGAGGTGGACCACTTCGGGTCCTTCACCGTGTCCGCACCGCAGGTGGCGCGTTGGTTCGATGCACTGGCCGGGCACTGATCGCTACGGTGACGGGCATGCATCAGTAGCGTCTCTCCGTCGTGTCGGACGGCGACCGACGTGCGGACTGTAGTCGGCGGCCAGCCCAGACGAGCAGTGCCAGTACGCCCAGGAACAGGGTGGCGTTGACGCTGTACTTCACGGGGTACGACACGGCGCCCAGCGGATCGATGGTGAACGAGAGGGCCGCGTTGACGGCGAGCGCCGTGCCGCCGACGGCCAAGATGTGGGGGTGACGCCAGCGAGCGCGCTTGGACCAGCGCAGCAGCAGACAACCACCCGCGGTCAGCACCAGCATGTCCAGCGCGACTCCCGGCCACGTCACGGGCATCAGGTGATGGGCGGTCAGGACCATGGCGGTACCGCAGCCAACCAGCCACAAGGGTGGTATCCGGCCGGGCGTGCGCGCCCCTCGTGGCGGTATCGCGAAGGCGGCTAGAGCCAGGGAGAGAGCGAGGGCGGCTGTGGTCGCGAGTTGGGCGCGGCCAGCCGTGAAGTTTTTGGTCTGGTCATAGTTGACCAGTGTGGCGGCAGCCAGGTAGAGAGCGACCATTGTGATCACGCCGCCCTTTCGCAGCCACGGCCGGTCGGCGAGCTGCGGGGCGCAGGACTCGACGACGGCGATCGGTGCGGCGAAGCTCCAGATCACGTGGCCTATGACGAAGTTCGTCACATAGTGGGCGCTGACGCCGGTACCGGAGATGAGAGTGGGCAGGCGATCCTGGTCCCAGACGGGATTACCCGTGACGTGCGGATTGAACAGGCTCTGGTCGATCAGTCCGGCCTCGATCAGGCCGAACGCGGCGCTCAGCAGCAGGACAGTCGGCCAGCCGCGCCGGGCCCGAAGGGACGCCTCTCGGATCAACACGGCCACCGTGCCGTAGAGCGGGGCAAGGACGAGCAGACCGGCCAGCAGCTGCACTGGCTGGCCGGTGGTCTGGTCGTAGCCGATGAGGTACTCAGCGCTGATCGGCGACAGGAGCAGCAAGCCCATGGCCGGAACGAGCCTGCGCCGTGACGGATATGTGGTGACGGTGCCGCTGTCCATGCCGGTCCTTCTCCGAGCGGTCGAAGCGGGGGTTCTCTCCAGGGTCAGTATAAACCGAGTGCTCGGTCTATAAATGGCCTGAGAAGATGAAGATGATGGGACGGCGTCGACCGAGGGTGTGGGTAGGAGGCAGCATGGTGAGGAAGCTCGACCCGGCCAAGCACCAGGCACGGCGGCAGCACATCGTGAACGCGGCGGCGGAACTGTTCGCCGTCAAGGGCTTCGACCGGACCACCACGGCCGAGATCTGCAAGGCGGCTGGCATCAGCGCGGGCAACCTGTTTCACTACTTTTCCAACAAGCGAGCGATCTTCTTGGCCGTCCTCGAGGAGGACGAGGAGAGGGCAGAAGGTTTGGCCCGGGCGCGCACGAGTGACGATCCGTGGGCAGCTCTTCTGGAGGTTGTGGACCTTCTCGCCGCGCCCGCGGCGGAGCCTTCGGCACCGCGCCTTGTCATGGAGGCGATGGTCCAGGCGCACCATGACCCGGAGCTCAGCGCGCGGCTGAGTCGGGACAACGACGAGGAGCACGCTGTCATCGCGGCGCTGATCGCGGAGGCCGCCGCCGACGGCCAGATCGACCCTGGCCTGAAGCCCGACGATACCGCGTCGTGGGTCCTGGCACTGATCGCTTCGCTCTACACAAGCGCTGCCACCGACCCAGCGTTTGCGCCGACCGAGCAACTGCCGACCCTCAAGCTGATCCTTCACCGATTCCTGCGCGCCGACAGCCCCAGCGCGGGCAACATGCCCCGACTCGGCGTTGAGCGGATCGGACCAACGACCCGCCAACGCGAAGACGCCCCGGCAGAGCCGATGACGCCCGCCGCACGACCGCAGCGCTGATTCTTTATTGCCGTACAGCGGATGACCTGGGGCTTTGCGATCGCCCGAGTATGGACATGATCACTGATCGTGGGCCTGCGACTGCTTTATCTGACCTTCTGCCGACTGCTGGGCTGCTTCCTCTTGCTGGGCCGACCGACCGCCGCGAGCAACGCTGAGATCCTCGCTCTCCGCCACGAGGTCGCGGTCGTGCGTCGGCAGATCGACCGTGCGCTTGCCGAATACCTCATTCGTGCAGGTCACGCGGCGTGTTTGTATGCGTGGAGGATGCGGCCAAGGCGGTCGTGGCGTCGTATGCCGAGGTGGCTTAGCTTGTCGGGATCGTCGATCGGTGTGGGGGAGTGGGTGTAGCGGTCGGGCGTTCGCGATGCCCTGGTGCGGTCGGTGAGAGTAGCCTGGATGCCGCCGAAGATGACCTCGATCCCCACGTCTTTGAGGACGCCATCGAACAGTCCGGGGAACTTCGCATCCCTGTCCCTGATCATGAACCAGGCCCGGCAGCCGTCGCCAGGAGGGCGTCGGCTCGGGAACGCAGGAGGTCGGCCCATGTGCTGGAGTTCCGGCCGGGCGCCGGATCGACGTCGGCATCCCCGGGTCGCTGGGGCAGCGACGGACGCATGAGCAGCCGCGCACGCCGCGGAACCGGCAACGGCAGCCGGTGCAGCCACGCCGCCAGGAGCGCACGATCGCCCGGAGCAGACCGTACCAGCCGCAGCAGCCCGGTCGATCATCACGACGCGTGAACCACCGACTACGCGAGAGCGCCTACCCGAGCGGCGAGGCCGGACGTCCGCCGGTCCCGATACAGGCTTCCGGCCAGGGCGGATGGCACTCTCGGCAAGCACAGCGGTGAAGAACCTATTCGACCCGGACAACCCGCTCACAACCTCGGCGTTGCTCGTCGGCTGCTGCGGCCTCGCCGGGAACTTCGGCATGGAACGCGGCCACTTCGAGGTTTCCGTGGCCGTTGCGTAACGCGCTCCTGCCCGCGTTGCGCGAACACCCTGGCGCCGTCCTGCTCGCCGACGGCTTCTCCTGCCGCGCCCAAGCCGACCAGCTGGCCGGAGTCGGCGGCGTGCACCTGACGTAGCTGCTCCGGAAACGCTGAAGACACGGTAAGCCTTTTCTATCTTCGGTCTGAGCTGGGGTGATGCAGACAGAGCACGGCCTGGACGGGGTTCGTGATGCGGGTGATTGCGAGCGGTTGACCGTCTGCTACGCCGCCAGCTTGCCGGACCAGGCGCAACTGCGCGCAACGTCCACATCGGGCCACGGAAGGCCTGCCCGGGGGTTGACATGGCGGAAACGCTACTTCCATGATTTGCGTCACTGCTCCACAGAAATCCACTGTTCCGGTCACATTCCCTCGTCGCCAAGGCTCATGGGGCCTCAACGAGTCGCCGTCAGGTCCCGCCAACAGCGGGGGAAGCGCGTGAGCGGGAGGGGCGCATCGGACGACGAGGAGAACCATGGTCTGGCGATTTCAACCCGGGAAGTACAGCGCTCTCGCGGGGTGCTCCCTGATGCTGACATTGGTCTACATGTCGCTGACCTCGTGGTCCGTAGCCGTGAACGAACTTGCCGACAACTTCGGGCTTTCAACGGTGACGGTCCAGCTCGGATCCTCCGCACTGATCGCCGGCTACGCGATCGGCGGCTTCGTTCAGGGGCGGTTGCTGGCCAGGTTCGGCTGGCGCAGGGTCTTCACCTGGGTGATTCTCGCATTCCTGCTGGCCTCGGCCTTGATCCCCGTTGCGGACAACTATGCGCTCATCCTGATTCTGCGCTTCGTACAGGGCTGGGGGTGCATGGTCACGGTGACCAGCGCCATCGTCAGTTCCTGGTTCCCCATGCGTGAGCGCGGCCTGGCGCTCGGCGTGCTCCTGGGCACCATCGGATTGGGCTCGGCCTTCGGCGGGTATGTCGCCGGTCTGCTCAACCCGGTGATCGGCTGGCAGAACACCTTCTGGACCATCACTGCGGTCACGGTTGTCGGAGCGATCGGCTTCTACGTGCTCGTACGGCAGGCACCTCCGCTGGCTGAGGAGTCCGTGCAGGAGACAAACGCCGATTCGCCTTCATCGCTTCAGGCGGACCCGCACAGTACGGAAAGTTCATCGGTTTACCGCCAGCCCGCCCTGTGGATCCTCGGTGTGATCACGCTGTGCTGCTTCTTCAACGTCTACGGCATGTACGCCTACCTGGCCCAGTACCTGTTCACCCTCCACTACTCGTCGGCGGCGGTCGGCCTGGCGGTTTTCCTCAACGGCTTCGTCGCCGTCGTCTCCACTCCGGTGGGCGGCTGGATCTCCGACCGCCTCGTCGTGCGCATGGGAGCGCTGCGGGGGCGTACCTTCACCAACGCCTGGCCCGCGCTGGCTGTCGCTGCCGTGGGCTGCACCCTGCTGCCCCACCTCGCTCCCCTCGGTCTGGGCTTCACGATCGGCGTAGTGATCGTCGCCGGCTGGGGTGGGCCGGCCACCAACGGTCCAGGGCTGTCGCTGCCCTCCGATCTGTTCGGTAGCGCGGCCGCAGGGCCCGGGGTCGGTCTGGTGCTTCTGATCGCCGGGGCCGGCGGCATCATCGCGCCGATCTTCGTACCTCTTCTGGCCCAGGCCACCAGCTGGACCGTCGGCTGGTACGTCACTGCCGGAGCTGCGGTGATCGGCCTGCTGCTCAACCTCGTCCTCGGACGACAGCGCGCCAGGACCGCGTCCCCCGCAGTCACGTCCGCCGTTTCCTGACTGGAGGCAGTAATGAGCAACCAACCCGACTACGTGATGGCGTACGACTGCGGAACGACCTCACTCAAGGCAGGGGTCTTCGACAGCTCCGGCAGGATCATCGCCGAGGCCAACGAGACCTACCCCCTCCATCAGCCTCACCCCGGCTGGGCCGAACAGGACCCCGACGTACTCTGGGAGGCTGTCTGCCGAGCCGGCAAGCGGGTACTGGCTGCCTCACAGATCGACCCGCGGGCCATCGCCGCAGCCGTGTTCGTCGCTCCGTGGAAGAACATCATACCGGTCACGGCCGATGGCGACGTGCTACGACGTAGCATGATCTGGCTTGACTCACGAGCGATCGAGCAGGCCGAGCGACTCAACCAGAACGCCGGCTTTTTCGTCGGCACCGGTCAGGAATACTGGCCGCGGCTGATGTGGCTCAAGGAGAACGAGCCCGAGGTATGGGATCGCGCCGACATGATCATGGGTCTCAACACCTACTTCAAATGGCGCGCGACGGGCGAGTTCGTCACAGAACCCTCCGACGACTTCATCAGCTCCGGTAAAGAGGCGGTACAGCGCCAATTCAGCACCATCCTGGCGTCTGCGGGCCTTCTCCAGGATCTGGCCAAATTTCCAGTGTGTCGCCCGGCGACCGAGATGGTCGGCACCATCACCGGGACGGCCGCCACTGAGCTCGGCCTCGCCGAAGGAACCCCGGTTTTCGGCGGGTTCGGTGATCTTCCAGCCATCACCGTCGGTATCGGCCGGGCCCGGCTCGGCGACCTCCACATATACCTCGGTACTTCGTCTTGGCTGGTCAACATCGTCGCTGACCGATTCGCCTCCGAGGCGACCTTGCACTTCGCCTTCGACAATTCCGTCGATGGCGCGGGCTTCGTCATCCAGACCGGCTGCCTCGCCTACGACTGGGCAGTCGCCCAGCTGTACCACGCAGAGAGACAGGAACTGGGCGGAAAAATCGCCGACTTGGTCAACAAGGAGGTCGAAGAGATCCCAGCCGGCTCAGAGCGGCTCCTCGCCACGCACTGGCTCAACGGAGAGCTTCCCCCGCTGGCCAAGAACGCGACGGGCCTCTTTCTCAACCTCACCACGTCTCACGACCGGCGCCACATGGTGCGCGCCGTCATGGAGAGTGTCTGCTACACACACCGGATGAACCTCGAGCGCTATCTGCGAACCACCGGTGCTGAACGCCCGGACGCCATTCGTGTGGTCGGCGGCGGAGCGAACAGCGACCCTTGGATGCAGATGCTCGCTGACATCCTCCAGATACGCATCGAGGTTCCGGAAGCCCCTCGTTACACCGGTGTCATGGGCGCCTTCTACTGCGCCCAAGTCGGCCTGGGAAATCTCGAAGATTATGCAGCCGTCAGCGATGTGGTGCGCGTGCAGCGGGCCTTTCTTCCCAACCCGGACCACCGCGCAGTCTATGACCGTCTCTACTCGGTCTACCTGCGGCTCCTACCAGCCTTGGGCAATCTCTACGACGACCTCAACGGCCGGTACTGACATACCGCCCAGATCCCCGACAACCAGCCGCCGCAACACCAGAAGGGAATGAACCCGACGATGCGCGTCCTCATCTCCGAGTTCCGGCAGGAGACCAACTCGTTCAACCCAGCTCTGTCAGGCATGGAGACCTGGAGCCAGAACGGTATCTACGAAGGGCAAGCAGTCCGCGACCGCTTCGCGGGCACGCAATGCGCGGTAGGAGGAATGATTGACGCGGTCGACGAACACGCCCGCGAACTCGGCCACCACGAGGTCACCTTTGCTGTGGTGATGGCAGCTCAGAGCGGAGGCATCACCGAACAAACGGTGATGGACCACTACCTGCAGCGGCTGATCCCGGCCATCGAGGCCGCGGGCCCCCTCGACGTCGTGTTGCTCTCCTTCCACGGCGCACTGCAGACGACCGACTACGACGATCCCGAGGCCGAGATCGCGCGCCAGGTCCGGGAACTGGTTGGGGAGAACTGCGTGATCTCGGTCTCGACCGACCTGCACGCCTTCATTTCCCGAGAGCTGATCGCCTCGGTCGACTACGTGAGTGGTTACCAGACGTACCCTCACATCGACCACTACGGCACTGGTCACCGCGCCGCGCACCTCGGACTCAAGGCCGCGGCCGGGCAAGCGCGGCCGACGATGGCGTGGGTACCCGTCCCCATGATCGTGTCAGCGGCCTCCTACAACACTCTGGACGGACCGTTCGCCGACCTTGTTCAGCACGCACACCATCTGGTGGAATCCGGCGAACTCATCGACTGGTCGATCTATCAGATGCAGCCCTGGCTCGACGTTCCGGGAGGGCACTCCGCCGTCCTCGCGGTCGCCGACGAGGCCGGGCAAGCTGCCGCACAAGCCAAGGATCTCGCTCGGCGTCTCTACAGCCTGCGACACGCGTTCACAACGCACCTGCTCTCCATCGACGAGGCAATCGACACCGCCGAGAAGAGCACGAGCGGTAAGCCGGTCATCGTGGTGGATGCGGCGGATTCCTGCAACGCCGGTGCCGCGGGTGACAGCATGGCTGTCGCGGCACGGCTCCTCGAACGTGGCTCGTCCCTTCGCGCAGCCACCGTCGTCAATGACGGCGCCGCGGCCCGCCGGGCCCATGAACTCGGTGTGGGAGCCACCGCCGAGTTCACTCTGGGAGCGTCCCGTGACCAACGTGCCGTCCAGCTCCGAGCTACCGGGTACGTCCGCTCCGTGCACGATGGCGAGTTCGTCCAGGAGGGTCCGGCCAACCGAGGAATGGTCAACAAGATCGGCCCTACGGCCGTGCTGCGGTTCGGAAACCTCGACGTCCTGGTCTGCGATTGGATGATCGGCAACGGCGATCCGCAGTTGTACCGTGCCTTCGGCATCGAACCCACACTGTACGACTTGGTCGTGGTCAAGGCCCACACCTCCTTCCGTGCCGCCTACACACCTTTCGCGGGTGAGATCCTGGAGACCGACACCCCCGGCGCAGCAGCAACCGAGTTGCGGCGTCTGCCCTTCGAACGTATTCCGAAGTCGCTCTTCCCTTGGTCCGACGTAGAATCACCGGAGTTTCCAGTCGCCTTCTCCCGAAGCACACCGGGCTCCGTGTGACGCCTCGCCTCCATCACCGGCGACACTCGGCTGGACACGTCCGAAGCTTCGTACCCCCGAGGTCACTGACCGGTGGGTGTGGCCCGCAATCGCGGCTCACACACAGCTCCGGCTGGCCAGGGGCTGTCTCCGGTTGTGATCGGTGGGGTTTCAGGAGGCTGGAGATGCCGGCCGCGTCGTGATGCGCCCGCGTGGTGGTGGAGTCCACGCTGAGCAGGGACACGTCGATCTGTTCCCTGCGGGCGGTCTCGGTGATCGCCGCTTCCAGTAGGGTCTGGAAGACGCCAGCGTCGTGCCGTCGTGTGAAGCGGTTGTAGACGGTCTGCCAGGCACCGAACCGCTCAGGCATCTCCCTCCATTGGCTGCGGGTTCGCAACCGCCAGATCACCCCCTCGAACTGCTCCCGCAGCCGCCCGGGGTACGGGCCGAACCTGCCAACCGGCAGGAATCGCCCGATGGACCCCATCACGTCGGTGAGTTGAGCACAAGTCACCCCCCGGTCCTACCGGACCAGCACCCATCCCGGGCTTGATCACAACTGAAGACAGAACCTAGTACTGCAACGGTGCTTGTTCTGAGTGCTGGGCAGTTTTCAGGGGCTGTGTCCGCGTCGTTTGTAGTGACTGATGCGCGCTTGGTGTTGCCGCCTTCGGCGCCAGGTCGACCAGTGCAGGATGTGGTCGACCGGGGTGGGGCGGCGGTCGGTGAGACGGGTGATCAGGCGTCTGGTCTCGGTGAGGCTGAGGCGGATGAGCTGAGGGGATCCGTTTCTGCTTTCCCGGCGTCGAGTTCGCGGGCACGCAGGACGGTCAGGCAGGCGTGGGCGGCCATGGCCAGGGTCATGTGGCGGTGCCATCCGGGGTAGCGGCGGACCTGGTAGTCGTCCAGGCCGCATTCCTGCTTCGCACACGGGAGTGGCGCTACTGGTGACCGCGAAGCGTGCGTGGAGCGACTTCGCCTGGCGGCCCGATCACAGCATCGACCGGCTGACGGGCAGCGCGCGGGTCCGCACGATGATCGATGCGGGCGCCGGGGCGGACGAGGTGGCGGCGGCCTGGGAGAGTGAGCTGGCGGTGTTCCGCGGCATCCGCCGCCACTACCTCCTTTACCGCTGACAGCCCGACCGACCCGGTCCAGGACCTGGCTGGGCCCCCGATCAGGGCGCGGCACAGGCCTCGTCGCCGGTCAAGGGTGCGTGCGATGGTCGTCGGGCAGCCAGTGCAGGGCGAACCAGAGTTCCATCCGGACGCCCGGGTCCCGCAGGTCGACGTCGAGGAGTTCGGCGATCCGAGCGAGGCGGTGGCGCACGGTGTTGCGGTGCACTCCCAGGGCTGCCGCGGCGCGGTCCCAGCTGCCGTGCAGGTTCAGCCAGGTCCGCAGGGTGCCCAGGAGGACCGTGACGCCCGGTGAGCCGGCCTGGTCCAGCGGGGCGAAGCGGGTCCGGGCGAGCTCTTGGGCGTCGGCGGGCGCGACGATCGCATCGAGGCTGAGCGGGCCGGGGGAGTGCACGACGGCGGGGGCATCGGTGGCGATCGCGCGCTGCAGGGCGCGCTCGGCCTGGCGGTCGGCTCCTGGCAGGTCGGGGGCGGCCGCGGGCGCGCTGAAGCCGAGGATCCACCCCAGGTCGGCGGCCTGTGCGGGGGCGCTGGGCCGGGTGTCCGGTGCGCTGGGGATCAGCGCTCTCAGACCGGGCCCGTCGATGTACAGGTACGGCGTGCCAAGGGCGGTGCCCAGCGTCGCGAGCTGGGCCGGATCGTCACCGGCCGGCGGTGCCGGTGTGGAGCGTCCACGGTTGTGCCGTCCGTGGACCACGATCCAGTGCTCGCCGCCCGTTCGGCCGGCGGGGGCCAGGGCGGGTGCCACCTGGGCGGGGGTGGCCCCCAGCATCAGCCGTACCAGCGCGCCGACGCTGTGGGTGTCGGTGCCCAGGGCGTGCCGCGGGCTGGTGAGCAGGGCCAGCAGGACGGTCGCCGTACTGGTCACGTGGCGGTGAACCAGGGGCGGGGCCGCGGTGGTGGCCTGGGCAAGGGCCAGCGGCGTGGTGGCGCCGTCGGCGCCGGGCAGGGTGTGGACGGTCAGGTGGATGCCTCCGTGGTGATCCGCTGCCGCCGCGGGAGGAGCTGGCCTGTGCGCCGTGTGACGTCGGCTGGTGCGCGCGAGGGTGCGTACGGCGAGGTCGCGCACGCGCCGCGGTGCGGGAGCCGGGGGGCGAGGGCCGGCGCCGAACAGCTCGTTGCCCTGGGCGTCGAAAAGCACCGCCCAGGCCCCGGTGTGGGCGCTGAGCTGGGCGAGCACGGCCTGGAGCGCATCCGGACGGGCGGCGGCGGAGGCGAGAGCCGACTGAGCCCTGGAGATGTCCCTCAGCTCACGGTTGCGGGCCTCGGCGATGGCGGCGTACGTGGCCTGCCCGACCGCCACGAACGGTGTGGCCGGCGGCAGCCGCAGGAGCGGCAGCCCGTGGCGGTCACAGGCCGCGGCGAGTTCGGGTGGAACCTCCTCGTGTACGGGGGCGACACCGAATCCGAGCGCGGCCACCCCGGCGGCGACGACGCGCCGCAGGTAGGTGTCGATACCGTCCGCGGAGCGCGGGAGGCGAACCCCCGCGGTCAGGAGGAGTTCGCCGCCGACGAGGTAGGGCGTGGGGTCCTCGATCTCCGTGGTGCCGACCGTGCTGATACGGCGGTCCTCGGCCGGTCCGGCGACCTGGCGCAGGCCCAGTTCCGGGTCGGCCAGCAACACGCTGAGGGGAACGGACGGCTGCTCGGTCTCGGTCATGAGGAGGCATCCTCCCAGCCCGGCGGCACTGCGCGGGAGTGCCGTTTTTATCCAACGGATGACTCCATATTGGATGGAACCCGCACTTCAGCAACAGGACGACCGGTGGCTACGGTCGTGTGACCAGCAGGGCACCACCCCCGGCCCTTGCCCATGTGCACATCCCCTTGCCCCGCTCTCTCTTCTCCTCGGCACCGCACCGCCGACCTCCCCACCTGGCGCGCAGCGGTTGCCTTCCCCTCGAACAGCCCCTTTGACGGCTTCGCGCGTCAGGCGCCGGCCGCAGCGAATCGGAGGACCCTGATGACCGTCGACTACCTCGTCATGGCCGGATACCTGCTGGGCATCGTCGGCGTGGGCTGGTGGGGTAAGAAACGCGCCGCTTCCAAGAGCGACTTCCTGGTCGCCGGAAGACGGCTGGGCCCCCTCATGTACACCGGCACGATGGCCGCCGTCGTCCTGGGCGGCGCCTCCACCATCGGCGGCGTACGCCTGGGCTACACCTACGGCGTCTCCGGCGCCGCCATGGTCTGCTCCATCGGACTCGGGCTGCTGGCCCTGAGCGTCTTCTTCTCCGCCCGGATCGCCCGGCTGCGGGTCTACACCGTCGCCGAGATGCTCTCCCTGCGCTACGGCGACGCCGCCAGCATCGTCTCCGGCATCGTCATGTGGATCTACACCCTCATGCTGGTCGTGACCTCCACTATCGCCTACGCCAGCGTCTTCGATGTCCTGTTCGACGTCCCGCGCTGGGTCGCGGTCGTCATCGGCGGCACGATCGTCGTCGGCTACTCGGCGCTCGGCGGCATGTGGTCCATCACGCTCACCGACATGGTCCAGTTCGTGGTCAAGAGCCTGGGCGTCCTCGTCCTGCTGCTGCCCATCGCGGTGGTCAAGGCCGGCGGATTCCCCGCTATGGCCGACCGTCTTCCGCACGGCTACCTCTCCCCGACCTCCATCGGCGGACAGGCCATCTTCACCTTCGTACTGATCTACACCTTCGGCATGCTCATCGGGCAGGACATCTGGCAGCGGGTCTTCACCGCCCGCACCGACAAGGTCGCCGCCTGGGGTGGCACCGTCGCCGGCGTCTACTGTCTCGTCTACGCCCTGGCCGGGGCCTTCATCGGCATGGCCACCAAGGTGCTCTACCCCAACCTGGCCAGCGCCGACGAGGCATTCGCTACCATCGTCAAGCACGCCCTGCCCACCGGGATCAAGGGCCTGGTCCTGGCCGCCGCCCTGTCCGCGATGATGTCCACCGCCAGCGGCGCCCTGATCGCCTCCGCCACTGTCGTCACCAATGACATCTGGGCCCGGCTGCGTCACCGCGGCCGCCACGAGGCCCCCGCCAGCCCGGAGGACCAGGACGAGGTCGGCTCCAACCGCCTGGCCATCGCCATCCTCGGCGTGGCCTCCATGGTCATCGCCTGCCTCCTCGGGGACGTCATCGAGGCCCTCACCGTCGCCTACAACCTGCTCGTCGGCGGCCTGCTCGTACCCATCCTGGGCGGCCTGATCTGGCGGCGCGGAAACCTGCCCGGCGCCATGGCCTCGATGATCGCGGGCGGCGCCACTGTGATTACGTTCATGGTGGCCGACGGACTCCTCGCCAACGAACCGGTCTACTACGGCCTGCTCGCCAGCCTCATCGGCTATGTGGCCGTCAGCCTCGCGACCAAGCCGACCGAAGAAGCCGTCGTCGCGGCATGGCGCCGCCGCCTGGCGGGCGAGCCCGCCGGCACCCCCGAATTCAGCGCGGTCTGATCACACCGACGGCGTCGGCAGCTGACTCACCGACCCGGACCCCAGGCAAACCGACCCGGACCCCAGGCAAACCGGCCCGGGGCCCCGCCGGCCATCAGGCCCACGACAGAAGGATCACTCATGACCGAAGTGACACTCCGCACCGATCACACCGCCCAGGCCACCTCCGACGAGGAACACCGCCTGCGCCGCGAACTCGCCGCCGTGTACCGCCTGGTGGCTCACTTCCGGATGACCGACCTGATCTTCACGCATATCTCCGTCCGGCTCCCCGGACCCGAGCACCACTTCCTGATCAACCCCTACGGTCTGCTCTTCGAGGAGATCACCGCATCGAACCTCGTCAAGATCGACCTCTCCGGCCACCCCGTTGAGGACACCCCCTACCCCGTGAACCCCGCCGGTTTCGTCATCCACAGCGCCATCCACGCCGCCCGGCCCGACGCCCACTGCGTCCTGCATACCCACACCAAGGCCGGCTGCGCGGTCGCCGCGCAGGCGGACGGCCTCCTTCCGCTCAACCAGATCTCCATGGAGTTCTACGGCAGGGTCGGCTACCACGACTACGAGGGCGTCGCCCTCAACCTGGCCGAACAGCGCCGCCTCGTCGCCGACCTCGCCGACCACCCCGCGATGATCCTGCGCAACCACGGCCTGCTCACCGTCGGCGAAACCCCCGCCCAAGCCTTCCTGCGCATGTACTACCTCGACAAGGCATGCGAGATCCAGACCGCGGCCATGGCCGCCGGCTCCGAGCTCATCACCCCCCACCCCGACATCTGCGAACTCACCGCACGCCAACTGGCCGGCGAGGACGACAGCTCCGACCTCCAGGACGACAAGGCGTACGACCTCGCTTGGGCGGCACTGCTCCGGATGGTCGAGCGCATCGCCCCCGATTACAAGGACTGAAGCCCCGGGTTCACGCACAGCTCGTGGAGTTGTTGCCGAAGCACCGGGGCGCCGCGTCAGGCCGGGACCACCGTCAGGCCCCTCCGGCGCCGTCACGTTCACCGCTCCGTCCGCCGCCAGCGTGATGTCCAGTGGGGCCCCGAGCCTGTTCCATGCCGTGGTCTGGACAGATACGTCCTGGGCCTCACGCGCGCGGTCGTGCTCGGCTGGAGCATTCTCCACCTCGAGAGTCGGGATCCGGCTGGCTTCACTTATGTAACGCTAGGCGTGGTCGAATGACACTGCCATTACACCCCTGCACCAACTACCCGGGATCATCTTTTGGGTGTGCACCGCAGACCCCTTCGCGGGGTCCGGGAGCGGGCAGCCCACGATGGTCGATCTCAAGTGCACCTTCGAAGCGCGGAACGGTCAGCGTCCAGTCTCCGTTGCGCTCGATGCGGTGGGCTCGGGTGATGGTGTGCGTGCCATCGGCGGCGAGTTTCGGTGAGCCAGGAAGTGCCATCTCCGGTGGTGTCCCAGACGCTGAGATAGCGGCCGCCTCCGAGGTCGAGTCCGAGCCAGGTGAAGCGCGGGGGTTCGGTGCCGGGGGTGCCCCACTGGCGATCGAACCAGGTGCGTCCGCGGACCTCGTACGTGGTGCCGTCGGCGGTGAGGGTGCCGGAGGTGGTGAGGCCAGGGAGGCAGTGCTGGCCGGTGGTGCCGCCAAAGAAGGGGGGAGGCCGGAGCCTCCGTTATAGAGCACGGGTTCGTCCCGCCGCAAGGTCAGCTGGAGCGAGCCGGTGCCGGTGGCACCGATGATCGCGATGGCGTCCAGGTCGCCCCGTATGTCAAGGACCGGAGTCCGGATGTCGAGGATGCTGGTCGCGAGCGTCACCTCGTCGGGGCTGTCGGTCGACTGCTGGTGGCTGGAATGACCGCCCGGCTCCCGCATCAGGGCGACGGTGCTGTGGGCGGTGCCCTGTACGGTCATCGCGTGGATCTTCGCCCAGAAGGCGGTGTCCGCGGCCTTGAGGCGTGCGGTGAACCACCAGGAGTCCATCACCCGGGCGGGGCCGGCAGGGAGTTGGTCGACGGCGGCGACCAGAGTGGGGGCGTCGTGGTCATCGTGGCTCCTTCGGTGGGAATGCAGGCATGCGCATGGTCCCCGGAGCCAGACGGGGGCGATGTCGATCGACTTCTCCTCGAAGCGCTTGGCCATCAAGGCCGACACGGCCTTCTTGCCTGCGCGGTTGGCCATCACCTTCTGCGTGGCGGTGCGCATGACCTTCTCTCGGGAGGTCTGGGGGACGAACATCGTCAGCCCCTGGGTCCGGCCGGACTTCTGCTGGGTGACTATGAAGGGGCGCAGCCTCTGTGGACGGTGGGTGCGGCGTCCGGGTCCTGCTCAGTGGCGCCGCGGCGGAACATCAGGCCGCAGACGACCGCGCCGACGGCGAAGAAGATCGCGGACCACATGTAGGCGGTGGAGTGGCTCTCCAGCGCGGAGTGGGTGACCACGTCCGGGGTGGGCGTCTTGTCGGCCATGTAGTCCGTGGCGGCGCTCGCGGCCAGGGTGCTCAGCAGGGCGGTGCCGATCGAACCGCCGACCTGCTGCATGGTGTTGACGCTGGCGGAGCCGACACCGGCGTCGGCCGGGTCGATCCCGGCGGTGGCGGTGGACATGGCCAGGGACATCACCAGGCCAAGGCCCAGGGCGAAGGCGAGCAGCGGCGGCATGACGTGCGCGAGGTAAGTGGAGTCGGCGTCCAGGCTGGTCATCCACAGCAGCCCCACCGCGGACAGCGCCATGCCGAGCGGCACGATCGGCTTGGGTCCAACGCGTGGGACAAGGACGGTGGTGGCCAGGGTCGAGGCGATCATGACCATGGCGATCACGGGCAAGAAGGCCAGACCAGTCTCCATCGGCGAGTAGCCCAGGATCTGCTGCAGGTAGTACGTCAGGAACAGGTTGACGCCGAACATGCCGGCCGCCGAGACGAACATGACGATGGAGGCGGCGCCCCGGTCACGGTCACGCAGGATCCGCAGCGGAAGCAGCGGGTGCTCCACCCGGTTCTGCAGCCACACGAACACAGCGATCAGCACCGCACCCGTGGCCAGGAATCCCCAGGTGCCGACGGAGCTCCAGCCGTCGTGCTCGGCGTTGGAGAACCCGTAGACCAGGGCGAACAGGCCGGAGGTGACCGTGATGGTGCCGGGCACGTCGATCTTCACGTGCGGGTCGCGACCCTGTCTGGGCAGGAACCCCAGGGCACCGACCAGCGCGATGACCGCGAAGATCAGGTTCACGTACAGCGTCCAGCGCCAGTCGAAGTGCTCGGTGAGGAAGCCGCCGAGGAGCAGTCCCACGCCACCGCCCGCACCGGCGACGGCACGGCCACCAGGATCTCGAAGCCAGAGGCGGCACCGGCCAGCGCGGAGGCGCCGGCGAAGCCGACCAGCCCGATGATCAGGGCCCGCTTGCGGCCGATGAGGTCCGCGATGCGCCCGCCGATGAGGAGCAGGCTGCCGAAGGCCAGTGAGTAGGCGGTGACGACCCACTGGCGATCACCGTCCGAGAAGCCCAGGTCCGCCTGGGCCGAGGGCAGGGCGATGTTCACGATAGTGGCGTCGAGGACCACCATCAGCTGGGCCACCGCGATGACCGCCAGGATCAGCCAGCGGTGCCGGTGTCGGCGATCGGCGTTCCGGTCGGCGGCCCGTCTGGTCGCCGGGTCCGGCTGAGGCGGGTTCGCCTCCTGAGTGAGTGCGCTCATCGGTGTCTCCGAACACGAAAATACAAATGGAGACGCCCTCTCCGCTTACCCACAGGAACGCCCCCTGCGGGCGGACGCGGAACGCAACAGGCAGCGCCTTATCACCGCAGGTCAGGAGCTGTTTTCCAAGTGCGGCCTGAACGTCACCCTCGACGACATCGCCCGCCACGCGGGCGTCGGCGTCGGCACCGCATACCGCCGCTTCGCAAGCCGCGAGGAACTCATCGACGCCGTCTTCGAAGACGCATTGCAGCACCTGATCGACCTCACAGAAGCCGCCCTGGCCCATGAGGACCCCTGGGAGGGGCTCGTGCAGATCTTCGCCGCCGCCGGCCAGGACTTCGCCCACAGCCGCGGACTGCGCGAGGTGCTCCTCGAGAGTGCGCAAGGCAAGGCCCGGTCCAACGCGCTCCAAGAACGCCTCACCCCCAACCTCCGCGCCATCCTCACGCGCGCCCAGGAGGCCGGCCGGCTGCGCGACGACATCGAGCCGACCGACTTCCCTCTCATCCAGCTCATGCTCGGGGCAGTCACCCAGCACAGCCAGGCGGTCGCGCCCGATCTGTGGAAGCGCTACCTCGCCCTCATCCTGGACGGCCTGCGCAACGACCGGGACGACGCGACACCCCTGCCCTGCCCCGCCCTCACCCCGGAGGAATTCGACCGGACCATGCGATGACCGGGCCGACCACGCGTTCGGCCGCGCATCGATGCCGATACGCGGCCGAAGCTCCCCTACCCGCTCGGTCAAGGCATGCGCGACTCGTCTTCTCCGCGGTCACGCCCGATCGAGGCCCGCAGGAAGCCGGAGAACGTCTCTGGTGTCTGCCAGGTCAGGCTCTCGAGCTCCACGGCGTCGAGCAGGATCCGGAGCCCACGCCGGGGGGCAACGATCTCCAGGCGTTCGCCGTTGCGCGTGTGCACCTTACGCAGACGGATGGTGGCGAACTCGTTGGAGATCTGGATCGATGTGCCGCTGTCGGTTCCGTCCGCGGCGTTGTCTTCGTACGCTGTCATGTCAGGCCCGGCTCAGAGGAAGACGCCGAGATTGGCGGTGCCGAGAATGGTGTGGTCGAGCAGGACGAGCCGGCTCCGCAGCCGCCACGCACCGTCTTCCATGCCGAGGACATCCTGACGCTCGCCGACGATCAGGTCGTACTCGGTGGTGTCTCCCTGGGAGCGGTACAGCGTGAGGTAGCTCTTCACCTCCGCAGTGTCCGGCCCGAGTTCCCGCACGCGTACGTTCGTCACCACCCGCCGTGTACGCGAGGGCGGGTCCTCCGCCCAGGCGTGCTCGGTGAGGAGCCGGTTCACCCGCGTCCGCATGGTCCCGTACGTATCCGTCATGTGGAACCCGGTCGTGCTGAACTCCGCGTCACGCGACGTCCGCACCCGGGTGGTGCGAATCGGTATTCGGTACTCGAGCCCCTCGGACAGGCAGGTCTCGAACCAGCCGGAGTAGTCGGTGTTGTCGAGCAACTCCGCCTCCCGGTAGAGGAATTGAATGCACGAGCGCTCCAACTCCACACTCGGGAGGGCCGTGATGACCTGTTCCACCGTCATCGCATTCCCCTTCGTTCCCTGTCCCGCCGGGCTCACTGAGCCATCAGCCGGTCGGCCCACTGGTGCCACCAGCGCCGCTGGTTCATCTCACCCCACGGGGTGGTACTGACGGTCCCGGGCCCGATCCAGTCCTCCCGGATCGCGTAGTCGCCCATGCCCTCCATACCCATCTGGTAGTTGAACTTCATGGTCTTGCGCGCGAAGACCGAGCGACCCGTGGGCGGTCCGCCGGCCCAGGCGACGGTATCGTCCTGCTCGAAGATCCCTGAAGGGCCGAAGGAGCTGACGCCCGCACGGTATGCCGCATCGTTGAACTCCTTCGGAGCCGACTTCCACTCCAGGGACCAGTTCCACAGCTCGAAGTTCTCGGGTCCCTTCGGCTGCCACTGCCGCAGCAGCGTGAAGGTCGTCGGCGGCTTGCCCGGCTCCGTCGCGCCGAAGGAGCGGAAGAACGACAGGTTCGGGAAGATCGTGAAGCCGACCACCCCGTGGTCGGCATCGAGGAAGGCACGCTGGTCCGCGTCGAGTCCCTTGAGGTCGAACGTGGAGTGGACCTCGGGCGGGAAGCCCATGTACCCCAGCGGCTCGGGCATGGGCATGTGCGTGACGATGAGGCCGTGCCCGCCGTCGAGCGCCACGTGGAAGTTGCTGCCGACTCCCCTGGCCACGTCCCCGCCCAGGACCCCGATCTCCTCGAGCGACTGGTGCAGCGCGATCACGTGGTACGCGTCGCCGACGAAGTTGTCGGCCCCCGACTTCCAGTTGGACGGCACGGCCCACCGGTGCGGATCTCCCACCGTGGTCATGCCCTGTTCGTTGAGTCCGAGCAGCACGTCCAGGTACCAGCACATGTCACCCAGGTACTCGCGCAGCGAGACCGCATCCGGGTCCAGGCAGGCGAAGATCAGCCCCTGGTAGCTGTCCACGTGCGGTGCCTTGCGCAGGCCCCAGTCGGCGCCGTCGAACTTCCGGTAAGCACGGGCGCGTTGGGGCGCGCCGTTCCAGTCGCCCGAGTTCTTGTAGATCCAGCCGTGGTACGGACACCGGAAGTGCGAGCTGTTGCCCTTCTCGGCCCGGCACACTGGAGAACCGCGATGCATGCAGCTGTTGAAGAGAAGCTGGATCTCGCCCTGTTCGTCCCGCACGAGGATGAACTGGTCCTCGCCCACGTACCGCAGGAGGTAGTCACCGTTGTTGGGGATCTCCGAAACATGGCCGACGAACACCCAGCATTTGGTGAAGATGCGGTCCAGCTCGACCTGATGCAGCTCGGGGTCGTTCAGCACCCTGGGCGACAGCATCCCTTGCACCAGGTCGCTCTGGACCTCGGACAGGAATGTCTGCATCGATCCGTTCAGCGGACCGGGCCCCACCGTACCCGTGTGCCGCCCGACACGCGTTCCGGGTTTCTCGTTCAGCTCGGTCATACCGTTTTCTCCAAGCCGGATATCTGTTTCGTCATGTCTCAATCTCCTGGCTGCGCGACCGGACGTGCCGCGAACCGGGCACCGGCCGGGCCTTCGGCGGCATCGTCCTGCGCCAGCCTGCGTCGGTACGTGACCATTCCTCGCGGTGAATTGACCGCGAGCACGCCGGCAGTCCGCTCGCCCCGTTCGTACAGCGCGACGAAGCGCCGCTGCGCGACCGAGCCCTCGACGATCCGGACCCGGTGGGACGGGTCCGGAACACCGGCGATCTGGAGCTTGACCCCGTGCTGGTCGGACCAGACGAAGGGCACCGGCGCGTAGCCACCGGACTGCGGGCCCTCAAGGATCGTCCGGGCTACGAAGGCACCCTGCTCGGTCGCGTTGGTCCAGTGCTCGATCCTCATCTCCCGTCCGAAGAGCGGGTTGTGCCAGCGTGCCACGTCGCCCGCCGCGTACACATCGGGGACCGAGGTGGCACAGTGCTCGTCGCACAGGACCCCGTCGGCCACGCTCACGCCCGAGCCGGACAGCCAGTCGGTCACCGGCCGCGCCCCGATCCCGACAACCACGACGTCGGCGGGGACGACGCTGCCGTCCGTGAGGCGGACCCGCTCGACGCGCTCGTTTCCTTCCAGCCGCTCGACCGCCGCGCCACAGCGCAGCCGTACGCCCGCGTCCAGGGGAATTCCGGCGAGGTCGAGGGCCATCTCGTAGCCGAGCACCCGCGCCATCGGCGCCGCGAGTGGCTCGAACACCGTGACGTCGCATCCCAGGCCGCGGGCGGTCGAGGCCACCTCGCATCCGATGAAGCCGCCGCCGACGACGGCCACATGGGGCGAGCCAGCGAGCGCGGACCGGAGCGCGAGGGCGTCATCGGCGGTACGCAGCACGTGGACGCCCGCGTAAGCCTCCCAGTCGGTCGGCATCCTGGCGGCGCTACCGGTCGCGATCACCAAGTCGTCGTAGCGGAGCTGTTCTCCGGTATCAAGCGCCAGCATCCGTCGGGCGGGGGCCAGGGCACTCGCCCGGCATCCGAGTCTCAGGTCCAGGTCGAGCGCATCCGCCTCGTCGCGGGACAGCAACTGAATGCCGCTCAGAGGCACTTCGCCCGCGAGAAGCTTCTTCGACAGTGGCGGCCGGTCGTAGGGCAGGCGCTCCTCAGCCCCTACGAGTACGACCTCGCCGTCGAAACCGCGGTCACGCAGAGCCCTTGCCGTGCGTACGCCGGCCAGTGAGGCACCGGTCACGACGACGCGTCGTTTGCGGGCCATCGTCAGCCCTCGAGGTGAAGCGCTCGTGCCGGACAGTCGAGCACGGCGTACTTCACTTGGTCACGCAGCTCCTCCGAGGGAGCGTCGACAAGGACCTTGACGATCCCGTTCTCGTCAAGATCAAAAACCCGCGGCTCGGCCACGGCGCAATTGCCGTAGCCCTGGCATTTCCCGCGGTCCACCAATATCTGCATGCTTCCCATTCCTTGCCGTCGAGCGCGACTCTGGTGCAGGCTTCCTGCGAAGCGCTCGAAACAAGACGACCACGGGAGGACCGCCACCGGCCAGATTCAAAAGGAGGGAACCATACCCTCCTTTGTGAGGGTTCACCTGCTGGGAACATGACGGTTACCCTCTTCCTGATCCTCGCTCAGGAAGTGACGCCAACCCCAGTTCACAGGCGCGGATCACCGCCACGAGCCTGGATGGGGCTTCTAATTTGGTGAGCAGGCCCCGCACGTACCCCTTTACGGTCGTCTCGGAAAGGAAGAGCTCTCGGGCAATCGCGCGGTTCGAGTAGCCATGCGCAAGGAGCCTGAGTACGTCATGTTCGCGGCCCGTGAGAAATACCGCGCCTTCCGGCTGCTGCTCGCCGTCCGTCCGACCGGGCTGCGTGGCGTGCCCCTGCGTGGCCTGGCGCACGGCTTCAGCGACCAACGGCTTTGCCGCTTCACGACCGATCTGTCTGACGATCCGGGGGTCGGCCACAAACGCACCGGCGGCCATCGCCCGCAGCGCGGCGCCCAGGTGGACCTCCGACACGTCCTTGAGTAGGCATCCGTCCGCTCCCGCGTCGAGACATGCGTGAATGACCGACACGTCGTCGACGGCGGTCACGAGGACGAGGACGCCCTCGGGAAGCAACTCGCGGAATGCACGGCACAGTTCGTCCGGTGGAGTGAGGCCGGGAATCCTGACGTCCAGGAGCACCATCCCGGGACGCTCAAGTCGGCTGATATCGAGAGCCGCCGCCGCGTTGTCGGCCTCCAGGACCTCGCAGCCCCCGAAAGACTCGGTCACGACCACGCGCAGCCCTCGGCGCGCCACCGGCTGGTCGTCGACCAGGAGAATCTTCATCTCCTCACCCGCGCCGTACGGGTGCCGACGCCTTCGCCTTCTCCGTCTCTCCTGCGGTGGCCAGAGCGGACGCCGCCTCCCGTCGCTCTCTGAGGAGTCTGATTCCTTCGTCGGTGGCAGCGCGGACATCGGCCCGGTCGGCCCGCTGCTCGCCCAGCAGAGCGGTGACCGCTGCGGACATGGTCGTCACGGGGTCGGTGACGGTGATGTCACCCGGCACGCGCGTCCGGGTGAGGCCCTGGGAGAAGCCCACCATCAGCGCGTGCAGCGCGTAAGCCTGTTCCTCGACGGCCCAGTCATCCCGGACGAGCCCGTGCCGGCGCACCATCGGCAGTGCCGCGGTCAGAATCGCGGCGGGGCTGAGTGTCGCAAGCAGTTCCTCGCTGCGCGGATGACTGGCCAGGGCTCCCAGCACATCGGCATCGCCGACCACCATGGCTCGCACGAATGGACGGTCGAGAGCGCTGCACACCAAATGAGGGCAGAGCCGGTGTGGGCGACCGAGCTCCGGGTCCGCGGTCAGAGCCTCGATCCCGTCGTCGACGAATGCCAGGAAGTCTCTCACGAACAGGTCGAAAACCAGGTCTTCCTTCGCGGGCCAGTACAGGTAGGGCGTGCCCTTGCCGACGTGAGCACGGGCCGCGATCTCCGCGACGGTGACGCCCTTCACTCCGCGCTTGAGCACAAGCTCCTTCGCCGCGGCCAGGATCCGTGCCGCCGTGCCGGAGTCGCGTCCCCCCTTGACCACGCTGATGTCCATGACCTCACAATAGCCAAACTGACCATTACCATCATTTGGTCAGCCAGTGAGGCGCGTCACACCCTCTACCTGACCTCGTGGTATATGAACTCTGTGCCTGCCGAAAAACTCATCCGTCCTGGTGGGGCTGGTGTACGGGTGGTGTCGAGCGCGGGCGCTTGGGCGGGTGCTCTGGGCATCTGGTGAGTGCCCCGGCAGGATGATCTTTCGTGCTGCTTCGACTTGTCTATCTGGGTGTGGCGAACGTGTTCGCCCTGCTGCGGCCGCTGCCGGTGAGCAACCAGGACTAGGACGCGGAGATCCTCGCGCTGTGTCATCAGATCACGGTGCTGGAACGCCAGCTCGGCCGGGATCGGGTGCGGTTCGCCCCGAGTGACCGGGTGTTCCTGGCCGCGCTGCTGCACCGGCTCCCGCGCGGTGTGCTGCGCCGGGCACGGCTGCTGGTGCGCCCGGACACTGCTGCGCTGGCACCGTGACCTGGTCTCGCGCCGCCACGCGGCCCGTTCCCGGCCCCAAGCGTGCGGGTCGGCCGCGTACGGTGCGCTCCGAAGTTGCCGGTGTCGGCTTCGGTGAGGATGCCGAGTTTGACCAGGCGCTTCAGCTTGGCCCGGGTGCCTTCGACGTGCTTCGGCAGCGGTTCATGGCCGAGGAACTGGCAGACGTCCTTGGCTCGCAGGGGGCCGGTCGTCTCGTTGAAGGCGGCGAGGATGCGCGGGTAGTCCGGGTGGCCGGGCAGTTCGGGTGGGGATGCGGGGAGCCGGTCAGCGAGGCCGGTGACGGTCTCGCGGTGATCGTGAGCTGCTCGAGGTGCGTCTCGGCCTTCCGCAGCCGGGTCTGCAGGTCGTCGATCTGCGCGCGAAGGTCATCGGCCAGGGCCCGGGCGGCGTCCTCCTGCAGGTCCAGTGACTCAAGGAGAGGGCGGAGGTTCATGCGCTCACCGCTTCTTCGCGCCAGGTGGAGGTGTTCGTGCCGGTGAGGCGGCGGATCATGGCGTGGGACATCGCCCAGTAGACGCGGGAGGCGGACGAGGCGGTGCGATGCTCGTAATCGCGGACCAGACGCCGGTGCAGTATCAGGATCCCGTAGGTCTGCACGACCCTCCACCGCTTCGGCCGCGGTAGGAATCCCCGGTGGCCGGGGTCGCGTCCGACGATCTCGACGTCGATGCCCAGGCTGGCGCCGTGGTCGACGACCTGGTTCTTGAAGCCCTGGTCCACCAGGGCTTTGCGGACGGTTCTGCCGGCGTGCTCGGCGACCTGGTCCAGCAGGACGATGCCCGCGGTGTTGTCGTGGATGTTCGCGGCGAGGACGACGACCGCGATGACCAGGCCGAGAACGTCCACGGCCAGGCCGCGCTTGCGGCCCGGCACCCGCTTGGCCGGATCGTAGCCGGTCGCGGCGGCGGGGACCCCGGCGGACACATGGACACTCTGGGTGTCCAGCACCACCAGGGCGGGGTTCTCTAATCGTCGGGCACGTTCACGGACCTGGCAGCGCAGGAGTTCATGGATGACCTGGTCGGTCCCGTCATCCCGCCAGGCGGCGAAGTAGTAGTACGTCGCGCTCTTCTGCGGCAGGTCGTGCGGGAGGTAGGCCCATTGGCAGCCGGTCCGCCCCTGGTAGAGGATCGCGTTCACGATCTCCCGCATGTCGTAGGCACCCTGGTGACCGCTGACCGAGCGATGCCGGTGCTTCCACGCTGAACACGTCCCGCACCGCGGCGCGGACTGGGGGCCGATGCTGACCGCTGCCGGATTCGCCGTCGAGGACGAGCGCACCATCACCGTCAACATCGAGGGCAACCGCGGCGAGGCCATCGGCCGCTACGCCCACGGCAGCCTGCGACGCATCCGCGGCGCCGCCGCACCCGCACTCAGCTCTGAGGACCTCGCCGCCCTCGACGAACTCCTGGACGTCAACAGCCCGCACGGCATCCTGCACCGCGACGACCTCGCCGTACGCACCGAGCGCACCGTCTGGGCCGCCCGCCGCGCCTGACCCGCGGGCTGCCCGGTTGCCTGCCGGGCCGCAACCGCACCCAGTTACTTGCCTCATACGCAACCCATTGCCACGCACCGCGGCTGGCCCACACGCGCAGAGGTGGAAGCAGCGCTGCCAGGCGACGCCCCAGCCACGCTCCTCCGCATACGGAGACTTGCGTCCGTCCATGGGTCCTCAAGATCCATTGTCAGGGCGCCCACTCCAGAGGATCAGCCTCACCGGGGTCTTGACTCCGACCGAGTGACAACCGACACTGGCTGAACCGGTCAGACCTTGGTCTGACCACTGACCAAGAGAGTGTTCAATGCCCACGGAGTCTCAAGTACCCGTTTCCGGAAAGCCCGGCCGTCGTCGAGGCTCGTTGAAGAGAGTCCGACTTTCGGCGCAGGTTGCGGCGGTGGTTGTCGGCGTGGGGCTGGCGAGTAAAGGTGCGGCTTCGCGCCAAGACCGGGAAGGGCATTCGGGAGGTTTTTCGCGTCCTTCGGGGCGCCATGTATCTGGGGATCCCGGCGAGTGGTGGAGAGTTTCCTCCCGATTCGCTCAGGTCGCACGATGTAGCAAACCCCCCCTACCCGCGGCCGCTGGGTTGTTTCCAGGGGGCGCGCTGTTTGAGGAGTGTCTGATGAACAACGGCAATGGTGCCGGAGCGCGAAAAGTTCTCCTGGCTGGCGCGATCGGAAACTTTGTGAGTGGTGCGACTGGGGCCTGTACGGGCTGTTCGCCACCACGATCGCGACCCAGCTTTTCCCGAAAGGGGCCCTACCGCCGCTGTGTTGTCTACCTTTGTCACCCTCGGGCTCGGCTACGCGATCCGTCCGATTAGAGGCCTCGTATTCGGTCATCTTGGTGACCGAATCGGTCGACGCGCGGTACTCATCCTGTCTGTGTTGTTGATGAGTGCAGGAACAACAGCACTGGGTCTGCTACCCGGCTACGCGCAGATTGGCGCAATGGCACCGGTGTTGCTTGTCCTATGTCGGCTTGTACAGGGCTTCTCCGCCGGGGGCGAGTCCACCGGCTCGGGCATCTTTCTGATTGAACACGCGCCCTCTGACAGGCGCGGTCTGTACGCGTCGGTGACCCCGGCAACTAACAACATCGGTACGATGGTCGGCGTCCTGGTGGGGATGGCGGTGACCGCCACGACGACCCCGGAACAACTGGCGTCGTGGGGATGGCGGATGCCGTTCCTGACCGCGGCGCCGCTGGCCTTGGCCGGACTGTACCTGCGGCTGGGAGTGGAGGAGTCGCCCGTGTTCGCCGCGGTACGCGCCGAGGGGGACGTAGCATCCGCACCCCTTGTGCAGGAATCCAAGCTCGCGAAAAAGTCGATGTTGGTCATGTTTGCTTGGGCGACGACCTACACAGTCACCTCGGCGTCATGGTTACGTTTCTCCTGTCGTACCTGACCGTGACGGTGAAGTTCAGCAAGACTCAGTCACTGGTTGTGCTCCTGGTCATCCTGGTCGCTGCCGTGATAGGTGGCGTCCTGGCCGGGTATCTCATCGACGTTGTGGGGCGCAAACGTATCGCGGTCGTGTCTGCTCTCGGCGTGGGTGTCTGGGCCGTGCCGACGTTTGCGTTTCTCGAGCACAGCACGGTGCTGGGAGCCTGCCTGGTCGGTGCGGTGCTCGCATTCTTCGCTGGTGGTATCCGCACGACGACCTTGCTGGCTGTGGTCGAGTTGTTCCCGCCGGGTGTCCGGTCCTCTGCCAGCACGCTGGCCTATCAGATTGGCCTCGCCGTCTTCGGGGGGACCACACCGTAGGTGGCGACTTGGCTCGTCGGGCGAACCCACCTGGCCACAACCAGGACAAGGAAAGCCGCCCACACCGCACCATTCTCCCGCACCACCCACACGACAAGTCATCGCAGACGTCGTTTCTTCGGCGTCGAGTTTGGCGGCCTTGTTGCTACGTCGTAACTGCTGGAATTCCTCATCAGGATATGGTCCCCTGGCTGAGCTCGCCGGGCTCACCAGCGGACTCGAAGTCATTCGGCTCCATCGGAACATCGATCAGGGCTGAACGGGCTGCATCGCAGCTGCCCCTGGATGAGGTTGAAGGATTCCGTTACGGCCTGATGCCACGGGCAAACGGCACTACAGATTGGAGCGTACGCCGAATGTGCTGTGAAGAGGACCTCATGCCGCCGGTCGTCAAGGATATGCTCGCGAAGTACCAGGGTCTGCTGGTTCAGCGTGGACACGATTGGGGGAATGACCGCGAGAGGACTCTGAGTAAGGCACTGAGCGCGTTGATGTCTTGGTGTCCACAAACCCAACTGCTGTCCATCAAGGGCGAGCTGTACACGGCGATCAATCAGCGGGAAACGCCGGGGGAGGGTGTGCGGGCTCTTATCGACCTTGTCGTGCGCGCATTGCCCAACCCGCTGCCGACTGGCCTGGCGATTGCGGACAGGGACGGAATCAGGGTTCGGACTCCGCCTCCGTTTGCCACAGCCGGCCAGCCGGTGCGCTATCAGGTGTTCACGGTGGACGGGTCAGGGGGGCCGCTGACCTTGTCCGGAGCAACCGTGGAGGTGGATGACCCTGAACTCGTAGTGAACGGCTACCGTGTCCGGGCGGCAGAATCGGTCGAGACCGGAACACTCAGGTTGGTGTCGGATGCGCCGTCTAGGTGGTCCGTGGTGGACCAACGTGGTGGCGCGTGGTTCCCGAACGGAGTGTTGCGCAAGTACGACTATCACGGGCACCCGTTTTTCCACGGCAACGACATCTCTCTGGGGGTGCCAGCTGGCACGACGAGGATTCGCGTGGCGCGAGGGTGCGAGTTTCAGCAGGTCAGCCGCCAAGTCGACGTCCAAGCTGGCACGGAAGCGACCGTTACGCTGTCCCCGACTCGGCTCTACGACGCAGCCGCACGCGGCTGGTACGGCGGCGACCTGCACGTGCACATGAATTACTCCGGTGACCTGGTGTGCGCCCCACCGGATGCGGCCCGCATGCAACAGGGCGAAGGGCTGCACGTGATGAACCTCCTCGCGGCCAACTGGCACACGGCCTTGGTCTATGACCGGGAAGCGTTCGAACATTTCATTGGACGAGACTTGCCGTGGACCAGCGATGACACGGTCGCCCGTTGGGGCGTCGAATACCGCAACGACCTACTCGGGCATTTCGCTGCGCTGAACCTGTCCGCGCCACCGACGCGATACCAGAGCGGACACCGTCGCTCCGACGAGCCGCAGGACTGGCCGCCCAACGCGGTTGCCGCCGCAGAGTGCCGAGACCTGGGCGCCACTGTCGGCTATACCCATCCGCTGAGCAAGCCGCTCGGCGTCAACGGCTCGTCCGAACCGGTTTTCTCTGGCTTTGCGCACAACTCCCAGGCCCGCGAGTTGGTCGTGGATGCCGCGCTCGGCCTGGTGGATTCCGTCGATCTCACCGGCAACCACAATGAAAGCGGAACTGAGGCAACGCAGTACCTCTACCACAGGCTATTGGGCTGTGGGCTGCGGCTGGCTGCGACGGCAGGCACCGACACGATGCTGTCCCAGTCGTGTTACGGGATTTATTCGAACCCCCCCGGCTGGGCCCGTGCCTACGCCAATCTTGGCGGAGCACCCCTGTCGATCGAATCCTGGCAGGACGCGGTCCGTGCTGGGAAGACGTTCGCCACCAACGGGCCGTGGCTGGAGCTTGACGTCGATGGCCACGGTGTGGGTGACACGATTGCCCTCGATGGCCCCGCTCGCCTTCCGGTCACGGTCAGCGTCGCCGGTGTGGGTGCGGAGCAAGTGGAGATTGTCGGTCCGGATGGCGTGATCGCCACTCGCACCGTGTCGCCCCACAGGAGGGAGGCACGTCTGGACGCATTCGTCGAGGTGACCGGTCCGATGTGGCTGGCTGCGGTGGTCCGCGGCGGCCACCATCCCGACGTGCTCGGTCCGAACGTGTACGCCCACACCAGTCCAGTCTGGGTCGACATGGCTGGCCAATCGGTCGCCCGGGGCGAGGACGCCGCGTGGTGTCTGGACTGGATAGACCGCTTCGAGCGGCTCATCCGCGACGTCGGGACCTTCACCGAACCCGGACAACTGGAGGATCTCCTCGGTGTACTCGACCAAGCCCGCGCTATTTATGACAAGATCATTCAGAATGGCAGCCGGTGAAGGCGGCGTTGAACACCGTGCCGTCCGCCACGAGAAGTCGGCTACTGGGCCGCCGGACGGGCGCGCAGGCCGTACTGCTGGGCGTGCTGCTCGCGGGTGCCTCCTGGTCGCCACCTTGACCTGCGCTGACGACGGGATGATCCCGAGCCTGCCGGGCGGGGGCTGTCTGCTGCGGGAGACGGTGCCGGGAAATAGTACGGACGCAGGCGGCCGAGCTGTTTGAGGCATCCTGCCGGTGGCCGGGCTGATCGCCATGCAGCCCGGTTATCGCACCCGGCTGTGCCACCGCCTGCGTACCCACCCCTCGGGCAAAGGCAGGGGGTGCAGCAAGGGGAGAGAGTACCCCTGAATATCGCCGCGTATTCGTTGTGTTTCGTTCCGGATTCGAGGTCTTCGCCACAAGGCAGGAGACAATTTGCTTCCCCGCCTCGCCATAGCGTTGATCATTCTCTCAGCCAACTTCATCGGCGCCATGAGGGTCGCTTTCGACCCCGACGGCAGAGATAAATAGATAGGGAGTAACACGATGGACAACCAGGAAAGCGTCTCCGAGAGTCTGCGTGAGATCTTCGCGTATGTCGACGAGCGGCAGAAGAGTTATGTGGAGAGGCTGCTCGACTACATTTCCCGGCCGAGCATCAGTGCATCCGGCGAGGGCATCGACGACGTCGCCCGCTACATCGGCGACCGCATGCGTGAGATCGGCCTGGACACCGAGCTTGTGCCCACGGCTGGTGCACCGATGGTGTTCGGCCACCGGACTGGGTCCGGCGGTCCGACCCTGCTGCTGTACGGCCACTATGACGTGCAGCCGGCCGACCTGTCGGACGGGTGGGTCTCGCCCCCGTTTGAGCCCACCATCCGGGACGGCCGGATCTATGCGCGCGGTGCGGCCGACAACAAGGGGCAGCACTTCGCACAGTTGCTCGCCATCGAGGCGTTTCTGGCCTGCCGTGAGCAACTGCCCTGTGATGTCAAGGTGTTGCTCGAGGGCGAGGAGGAGATCGGCAGCCCCCGGATGCCGGCGTTCGTCGCCGAGCACGGCGACCTGCTGAGTGCGGACCTGGTGGTGATCAGTGACGGGCCGGTGGATCCCAGCGGGCGGCCGATGATCTCGCTCGGCGTGCGCGGCGATCTGGGCTTCGAGCTCCGGGTAACCGGCGCGAACACCGAGCTGCACTCCGGTCATTGGGGAGGGGTCGCGCCGGATCCGGTGTGGGATCTGGTGCAGTTGCTCGCAACGATGAAGGACACCCGTGGGCACGTGACGATCGACGGGTTCTACGACGACGTACAGCCGCTCACCGCTGCCGAGCGCGAGGCGCTGGACCGGTTGGAGATCGATGTCGAGGCCATGAAGCGCGACCTCGCGTTCGACGAACTTGCCGAGCCGAGAGAGCGCAGTGTCGCTGAGCGGCGTATCGCGTGGCCGACCCTCACCATCAACGGGCTGCACGGCGGATACGACGGGCCCGGCTCGAAGACGGTGCTGCCACGCGAAGCCGTGGCCAAGTGCGACATCCGGCTGGTCGAGGCGCAGCGGGCCGACGACATCTTCGCGAAAGTACGCGCCCACGTGCAGAAGCATGCACCGGGGATCACCGTCACCCGCAGCGATGGCAGTATGGAGCCGTCCAAGACTCCGATCGACTGCCCGTACGTGGAGCCGGTTAGCCGGGCGATCATTGCGGCGCAGGGGCAGGAGCCGGTGCTGTGGCCCGGGAACGGCGGGAGCCTCCCGCTCTATGTGTTCACCAAGACGCTCGGCATGCCCACGATCCACGTGCCGTGCGGCAACGCGGATCAGTCCCAGCACGGGCCGAACGAGAATCTGACGCTTGACTGGTTCATGGCCGGCATCCGCACCGGAGTCGCGATGCTGGCCGAGCTCGGACGGTTCGACGTCGGTGCCTCCGCCGACCCTGCGGGGGAGTAGGCAATGGCGCTGCTCGAGGTCGTCGATCTGCATACCAGCTTCACCATACGGACTGTGCTGTGAAGGGCTGTTGACGGCGTCTCATTCTCCCAGGACGCCGCCCGGATGCTGGGCGGCGCGGGGGAGTCCGGTTCAGACAAGAGTGCTGCCGCGCTATCCATCACGCGGATGCACCCGCGCGGATCGTGCTCGTACCCGAGCAGTCGGATCCTCTTCCCGGGGTGCGACCTGCGCCGCGCACCGGAGAAGGGCATGCGCCGGATCCGGGCAGCGACGTCGCGATGATCTTCCAGTTTCCCATGACAAGCCTCGACCCGGTTTTCACGGCCCGGGTATTCCCGTCCAGGAGCAGCCCCTTGACCGCAAGCCTCCCCAGGTCCCACACTGGTCAGACCGTGGTATGACCAGTGTGAGGTAGGAAGGTTCAGGCCATCTGGTCAGACCAGTGAGGGGCCGAGGATGAGGAGATGAGCGATGGAGCCGGGGCGCGGCGGCAAAGTCCGCAAGCCGCAGATGGTGGTCGACGGGCTGCTGGCCCGGGCCCGGTCCGGTGAGTGGCAGACCGGGACGCGCCTGCCCTCCGAGCGGGACCTGGCCGTCGAGTTCTCCGTCAGCCGGGCCGCAGTCCGCGAGGCGCTGCAGATTCTGCAGCTGTCCGGGCACATAGAGACCCGGCTCGGCGAGGGGAGCTTTGTCGCGGAGCCCCCTATGGTGACGGGCGGAACCCAGGATGATGCCGGCCTCGTAGCGGGCATGTCCATCAGTGAAGCGCTGGAGGCGCGTGAGGCCGTCGAGCTGTCGAGCGCGCTGATGGCGATCCGCCGGGCCACCCGCTCGGACCTGCTCAAACTGCAGGCGGTGGTGGCGGAACTGGAGGAGCATCTGGAACAGGAGGACTACAAGTCCTACCTGCTCAGCACGCTCGACTTGCACATCCTGGTGGCGAAAGCCTCCCACAATGCCTACCTAATCCGGGTGGTCACCGAACTGACCGACCGCCACCGCGACGACCAGTGGCTAGTGCACGAGCACTACACCCCCGACGTCGCAGCGTTCTCCTTCGAGGTGCATCGCCAACTCGTCGAGGCGATCGTGAACAAGGACGAGCTGAAAGCCATCGAGGCCACCACCCGCCACTACGAGGACTACCCGGTCCTGTCCGGACGGGCTTCCGGCAGCGCCGGTGGGACATCTCCCGCCGGCGCTGCCTGACCGGGCTGGCCGCAGCCCGCTGCCCGACACCCCCTCACTCACAAGCACACTCGCGGACCTACGCCAGCGGCCCCCAAGAGGCCGTCGGCGTGATGCGCGTTGCCCAGATGACGGCGCGGACACCCCGTGCTCACATGACCTGAATCGAAGGTGACCAACCATGGCCCTTCTCGACAACGCCGAAATCCGCAACCACTTTCCGGCCACCGGCAACATGCTGTACCTCGACGCCGCTCACCAGACCCCGCTGTCGACGCCCGTGCGGGCGCAGCTGGACGCCTTCTACGACCAGGCCCAGAACACCGCGGGCCCGAAGGCGGGCTGGCTGGCCCGCATCGAGGAGGTCCGCGCTCAGCTGGCCAGGCTGCTCGGGGTTGGCGCCGACGAGATCGCTTTCACGAAGAACACCTCTGAAGGCATCAACATCGCCGCGCACGGGCTGGGCTGGAAGCCCGGCGACAACATGGTGATGCTGAAGTCCGAGCACCCGAACAACGCCTACGCCTGGCTCTCGCAGCGCTCGGCCGGCCTGGAGGTGCGGCAGATCCCCGAGGACAAGAAGTGGGCCGACGCCGAGACCTTCGCCCCCTACGTAGACGGAAACACCCGCGCGATCGCGCTGTCGCACGTGATGTTCCACAGCGGCCAGCGTAACGACGTCGAAAGCATCGTCGAACTCGCCCGCTCGGTGGGTGCCGAGGTCGTGCTCGACGCGATGCAGTCGGTCGGCGTGCTGCCGGTCGACGCGGGGGCCCTCGGCGTATCGGCCCTGTCCGCGGGCAGCCACAAGGGCCTGCTGATCCCGCAGGGCCTGGGCTTCCTCTACACTGCCGTGGGCACCGACGTGCTCGCACCGACCTATGTCGGCACCGCCGGTGTCGCCAACGCCCGCACCGACCTCGTCGCCGGCCCCGAGGCCGTCGAGCTGCGTCCCAATGCGCATCGGTTCGAGATAGGCAACTTCAACCTGCCCGCCATCCACGCCCTCGGCGGAGCGCTCGACTTGATCGAGTCCGTCGGGATGCCCGCGATCGCCGGACACCTGCTCAGCCTCGGTGACCGGCTCATCGAGCACCTCGACCGGCTGGGTATCGACTTGGTCGGCCCCCGAGAGCGGGAGCGCCGCAGCCACATCTACGTCCTGGCCCTGACCGATGCCGCATGGCCGCTCTATCTCACCGAGGCGGGCGTGCGCCTCTCGCCGGTCCGGGGCGGACTGCGGGTCTCCTTCGGCGTCTACAACAACGCCGCCGACGTCGACCGCCTCGCCGAGATCCTCGAGCGCGGGCTGCGCACCGGGCGCACCGCGACCGCGGCCTGACCTGCTATCGCACCTCCCACCAGCCCTAGTAGACTGTCGCTGCTAATGCTTGGGATAGAGGTGGCGA
>NZ_JANIAA010000028.1 GCF_024505145.1 Streptomyces rugosispiralis
TGGACCACACCGACTGCCGCGTCATCCGCGTCACCGTCACCCGCCCCGCGCCCGACGTGGTCCGCATCGCCGTCGTGGACAAGTGCCGCACGCTGCCCGTGCCGCGCACTGCCGGGTCCGACGACGAGCGGGGACGGGGCCTCGCCGTGGTGGAGGAGTGCGCCTGGCGATGGGGGGCCGATCGGTTGCCCTGGGGAAAGCGGGTGTGGGGCGAGTTGCGATGTGGGATCGACGGGTGAGGCCCATGGGACCGGGGCCGGGTAGGCCGCCAATGACACCGAGGGGAGCGTGTGAATGAACCGATCCCGATCCGTTGGGGCAGAGACGTGGCAGGTCGGGCCTGTCCCGGGCCGTGGTCTGTGCCACGCGCGGGATGGCCACCTGGCGCTGCCGCTTCAGGTCGTCCGCTCCGGGCAGCACGTCGCCCTTGCCTCGCTGGTGCTGACGGTCCCGAGGCGGAGCAACTGCACGCGGCTCTGTGTTACGCGCTGGGTGCTCGGCCCCCTCCTGCGGACGCACCAGAGTGCCGTGAACCGGTCCGCTACCCCGGAGGCCGACAGCGGTACTGAGGCCCGGCTCAACCTGGGTGGGTCGTACGCACGACTACCGAGGAACCAAAGCCGGACCACCCCCGCGCGGGCAGGAAACTGAGGTGATATCGCGCCGAATCCGCGGCCATGTGCAGGTGCGCGGGGCCTGGCGGGGCTCCGTCGTCTATGGAGTGCCCCGCTAGGAACAGGAAGGACAATGCGACCACCGGCAGCCGCGCCCCGCGACTCAGCCGACCAGGGGGACGGCGCTGCCGTCCTTGGCGATGACCACACGCAGCCTGTGCCTGTCATGCGCGGCGCCGCCCCGAGAGGCGGCGCGACGTTGAACCGGCTCTCACGCCCGTCTCTGAAAGGAAGGGAACACCATGGATGTGCCAACCAGCCCTGCCGGTATCGAACTCGACGAACTCGGCAAGTTCTTCGCCCTCTACGCCGAACGCCAGTCACGCGGCGATAACCGTGTAATGCCGATGTTCTCCGCCCGCATCGATGCCGCATGGCACGACCTGGCAACCGACCCGGTCGGCTTGGCCTCGTTCTGCCGCCGTCACGCGGGCGCTCCCATCGGCCACGTGCCGGTCAGGGGGGCGGGTCGCGTGGACTGGGTTGACGAGTACACCGCCCGTTTCGGCGCTCTTCCCGCTGTGTGGTTCGCCGACGCTTCCGGTGGGATCGACACGGAGACCCTCAGCCGGTACGAACGCACCGGGACCGTGGTCACCAACTGGGACTGCTCGCCGGTGCCGAGCGGCGGCGAGGGCGACGAGGAGGTCGCGACGCCGACTGGGACCGCGGCCGCGCGACGGCCATGACCACGTCGGCAGCAGCGCCTCGGCGGACCCAATCCGCCAGGGCCCTGCCCTCACCTCCTCTGCTGAGCCAGGTGAGCGTCGGCGACGCCGCGGCGGTGGGCCTCGGGCCGTACATGGATGCCGTAGCCGGGAACTGCCCGTATCTGACTCCGGCGACGCGGACCGGGCAGACCCGGTGGATGCGCTACCGGTCGACTGCGGGCAACGACCTGGAGACCATCGCGTCCGAGGTGTTCGCCATCGCCGTGGAAGTCGCCGAGGACGTGCGGGCGCGCCGAGCGGCAGGTGCTCGACTGGCATGCGCCGTGATCGCGGTCGAACTCGCACCGCACCTGGGCCAACGTGTGCTGACCTGGCCGCACTGGGTTCTCAAGGCCGCCTATGGTCCGGTCGGCGTCGTGGCGGGTAAGTTCTGGCCGGAGCAGAGGGCAACCGACTGCACGGGACGGCCGGTGGTTCCGCCACCGCTTCCGCTCCTCGCAGTGCGCGCTGCGGTGCCCACCGTGGATGCCCGGCTTCTGCCCCGCACGCCACGCCTGGCCACCGTTGTCGCGCAGGCCCAAGACGATGGCCGGGACGTCTTCGCCGTGGCCGGCGGGCTGAGCGATGATCTTGATGTGACATGGTCGCGAGTGCGGTCCTGGGCGGCTCATCAGCTCGAGGGAGAGGTACCCCATGACGGATGAGAGAGCGCCGTGGGTGGCTCCCGTAAGGGCCCTGGCCGCATATCTGGCCGAGCGTGGTGAACTGATCACCGGGGCCCGGAGAGTTTCCGACCGGCGTGGGTCGAGGGCGTGGCAGGTAGTGGCGGCCAACGGCCAGTACGCGCTGAAAGCCAACGCCGAAGGGGGCCATGCGGAGCGCGACAAGCGCGCAGAACTCGATCGGGAGGCGCGCGTCATCGCCGAACTCGATCGTCTGGCAGCCATCTCGTCCGGCTACCTGGTCGGGGCTGGGCACTGGGAGGCGGGTCGCTGGCTGGCGCTGACCTGGGCTCCGGGCGCCCCCATGTGGAACGCCCTCGCCCCGGCTCGGCGCGACGCCGGCCCAGACACTCGCCGCCTCCTCATCACATGTGCCCGGTCGATGGCGAGTGCCGGAGCCGCCCTCCACACCACCGGCTGGGCCCATGCCGACATCCAGCCCACTAACACGCTGGTCACCGAGGACGGAACGGCAACGCTGATCGACTATGCGTTGGCGTGCGGTCCTGTGACTCCCGGTCGGCCGGATCTGGAGACCGGTCGCGTGCCGTACCGGGGAGCTCTCACGCACACCACCGCCCCGGAGATCGCCCAGGCCGTGCTGGACACTTCCGAGACCGAGCACATCCCCGTCACAGCGGCATCCGATGTATGGGCGCTGGGCGCGTCGCTGTTCTGGTGCTGGACGGGGCGGCGGCCCGTGCCCTATCACGAGCCGAACGGTCCGCGGCAAGGAAAGTTGCGGGATATCGCCGAGGGCGTCACCCATGATCTCGCCTTGGTGCGACCGTGGCCGTTCCCGGCGTTCGAAGAGGCCCTGATGGCCTGTCTGCACCCGGATCCGCACAAGCGGCCCACGTCCGGTGAACTGGCAGCCCTCCTCGAAGGAATGGCCCCGTGAGGCCTCGGCGTGCCACGAGCGCCGACGCACGGGAGCTCGTACGGTTGCGGCACGTCATGTTCACCAGTCTGGGGCCGGCGCCCTCGGACGACACGTGGATGCGAAGGTGCCTGGGTGCCTTCGCGGAGCGGCTGGAGCATGATTCGTCGCTCGCGGTGTTCGTGATCGGTGTCTCCGGCTCCGGCCCACTGCTGTCCTGTGCCGTTGGCGAATACACAAGACGCCTCCCCAGTCCTCGATCAACCGCCGCCAACGTAGGACACGTGCACTCCGTGATCACCGACCCCTCGCACCGGCGCAACGGCCACGGGCGGGCCTGTCTGATCGCCCTCTTGCAGTGGCTCGCCGAGCACGACTGCTCACACGTACAGCTCCGTGCCTCGGCCGAAGGGCACGCGCTCTACGAACAGCTCGGCTTCAACGCCGTGAACGACGCACACATGGTGTGGATGCCGCCCACAGCGCAACCTCGGGCGGGCTCGGACAGTGGCCATCGAGCGGAGCCGGGCGCGGGGTAGCGCCGGACGCGGTCCACGGCAGCCCCATTGAGCGGCCGGTGAGTCGGACCGAGGGCTGAGGTGCCCTCGACCGGAGCCGCATCACGGGCTCGCCCGTGGGCGAGGTCGTTTCGAGCCGTCGGGCCGATGTGCCGGCCGCGCCGCACGGACAGGCTCGTTCACGTGCCGAGACAACCCGGATCCGACACGGGCTCGTCGGGCTCGTCGCCATGGTGTCCGGTGGCTGGGCACACATCCGCAAGGAACTGGCGCCCCCGTGTCCCTCTCAGGAGAACTTCAGATGCGTAGAAAAGCCTTGTCCCTCGCCGTCGCAGCCACTGCGGTGGCTGCGACCGCGGTGGCTGCGACCGCGATGCCGGGGGTGTCGGTGGCGGCGACGCCGGACACCGTGCGGTGGGGCCCGTGCCCGGAGAAGGCCGACTCACCCCGTCTCCAGTGCTCGACGCTCGAAGTCCCGCTGGACTACCGCGAACCCGACGGCCGGCGGATAGAGATCGCGATCTCCCGGCTGGCGAGCAAGAAGCCGTCGCAGCGCCGCGGCGTGCTGCTGACCAATCCGGGCGGCCCCGGCGGCACGGGACTCGACTACCCGGCCCTTCTCGCCGCCTCAAAGCTGCCGCGGAAGGTGCTGGACTCCTACGACCTGATCGGCTTCGACCCGCGCGGTGTCGGCCGCAGCACGCCGGTGACCTGCGATCTCACGCAGGAGCAGCAGTACCGCGGCAACTTCCCGCCGTACGCGCACACCGCGGCCGATGTCGCGCGGGAGGCGGGGAACGCGCGGACCATCGCCGAGCAGTGCGCTACCTCGAAGACGGCGGAAATGCTGCCGCACACCACCACCGCGAACACCGCGCGCGACATGGACCGGATCCGGTCGGCACTGGGTGAGCCGAAACTCTCGTACCTCGGTCATTCCTACGGCTCCTACCTCGGCGCGGTGTACACGACGATGTTCCCGACCCGCAGCGACCGGGTCGTGCTCGACAGCAACCTGGGTCCCGGCGGTTACGACGTCACGGCCATGCGGTTGTTCGCCCGTGGACTGGAGGACCGGTTCCCGGACTTCGCGGCGTTCGTGGCCACGCACCCCGAGTACGGCCTGGGCACCACACCGGAGCAGGTGACCGCGAAGTTCTACGATCTCGCGGAGCGGTTGGAGACGAAGCCGGTCCAGGGCATCGACGGCAACGCGTTCCGCGGGTTCACGTTCGACCGTCTCTACTCCGATGCGCTCATGCCCCAGCTGGCCGAGTTCTGGCAGGCGCTCGACACGGACCGGCCGGTGCCGTCCACTCCGCCGTTGCCCAACCTCGAGAACCTCATGTCCGCGCGTTTCTCTGTGATATGCGGTGATACGCGCTGGCCGGGGACGGTCCGGGAGTATCAGCGCAATGTCGCGGTCGACCGGCAGAAATACCCGATGCTGGGCGGGTCCACGGCCGGGATCGGACCGTGCGCGTTCTGGCCGGACAAGCGGGTCGAGCCGCCGGTGCGCATCGGCGACCGGGGCCCGTCGAACGTGCTCATGGCACAGAACGAGCGCGACCCGGGGACGCCGCTGGCCGGCGCCCAGAAGCTGCGGCGGGCGTTCGGGAAGCGGGCCACGATGGTGACGGCCGACCAGGGCGGACACGGGGTCTATCCGTTCGGCGCCAATACGTGCGCGAACGAGGCGGTGACGGCATTCCTGACCCACGGGCAGCGCCCGTCGCGGGACCTCGCCTGCGCGGCGGAACCCAGCAAGTAACAGGAGCAGAACGAATCCTGCGCCGGCTGACCGCACCCGGCCGCCCAACCCCGAAGGCCACGAGTGGAAAAGGGAGCGTGCTGGACCTTCCTTCCCCTCGTGAGGAAGGTCCGGCAAACTCTGCGCCACGTTGTCCTAATGCGCTATCACGCGCATTAAGTAACGGGTGTCACACTAGCGAGGGGCGTGTACGCCGTGCAATGGGTTACCGGGCGTTCGGCGCCCGGGGGTCGTGAAGATCTGGTGCTCACGAGGGTGGAGGGGCCGTAGAGTCGGCGCGTCATGACAGAGCGACCACCGCATGGGTCGACTCGCCCGGGAGGGCGTACGGCCCGGACTCGGGCCGCCGTGTTGGCGGCCGCGTACGAGGAGCTCGACCGCGACTCGTTCGCCGCGCTCACCCTTGACCGGCTCGCGCGGCGGTCGGGGGTGCATGTGTCGACCATCCGGCGGCGCTGGCGGACGGTGGAGGGGGTGGTCGTCGACCTGCTGGCCGAGCGCAGTTCGACGCTGCCCACCCCGGACACCGGGGACTTTCGGCGGGATCTGAGTCAACTCACCCAGGCCATCGCGGACTTCAACAACGCCATGCGCAACCGCAATGTCATGCAGGGGCTGATCGCGGCCGCCGCGCATGACACCAGGGTCGAGGAGATCCTCCGTAACGCGTTCGTACGGCGGACCGAGGAGGTGACCCTGATCGTGCGGAACGCGGTCGAGCGGGGAGACATCCCCGAGGGGACCGACGCGTGGGAGGTCATCGCCTCGCTGGGAGCGCCGCTCTACTACCGGGTGCTCATCCTGCGCGGGGCCATCGACGAGCGGCTGGTGCACACCACCGTCGAGGTGACGTATCAGGCGGCCCGGTCCGGGGTGTTCGTACGGCAGGGGTGATGGCGCCCCCATCACAGGGGCGCCATCGTCGGCGGTCAGGAGGACGCGCCGCGTGCCTTGAGCATGTCGGCCATCAGCTGGATCTCCGACTGCTGGCCCTGGACCATCGTCCGGGCCAGATGCTTCTCGGTCGAGTCCTTGACCAGCTCGACCGCGCCCTTCGCCATCTCGACGCCGCCCTTGTGATGGGCGGTCATCAGCTTCAGGTAGAGCACCTCGGCCGCCTTGCCCTTGGCCTTGCGCAACTCGTCGAGCTGGCTGTTGGTGGCCATGCCCGGCATGAGCGAGCCGTCGTGCGGCTTGTACGTGGAGCCCATGCCGGAGCCCATGCCCTTCATCGAGCCGTGGTCCATGCCCGCCATGCCGTCCGACGACATGTGCTTCATCCACGTCATCGGCGGGTCCTCGGACATCTTGTCCAGCCCCCACATGTCCAGCCAGCCCTGCAACATCCCGGCCTGGGTGGCCTGGGTGCTCGCGATGTCGAACGCCAGCCGCCGCACCTCGTCGTCGCTCGTGCGGTCGCGCACGATGAACGACATCTCCACGGCCTGCTGATGGTGGACCGACATGTCGCGGGCGAATCCGGCCTCGGCCGAGGTGTCCTTCGGCGTCCCCGTATCGGTCGAGCCCTCCGAGCGGTCGCTCGTCAGCCACAGCACCGCCACCGCCACCAGCGTCAGCAGGGCGAGGGCGGCGGCGATCCCCGCCACCAGCGGCTGGCGGGAGGCGCGGCCGACGGCGGTCCCGTCGCTCACGAAGTCTTCCCGTTGGTGCAGTAGGCGCCGGGCTCGGGCGTCTGCTTGCCCTGGACGAACTTCTTGAAGAAGTCGGCCACCCGCGGGTCGGATGCCTTCTCGACGTCGAGCTGATTGCCCCAGGCGTTGAGGACGATCGGCGCGTCCTGCTCCTGGTAGGGGCTCATCAGCGAGTACGGGGTCTTCTTGACCCGCTCCGAGAGGGTGGCGATGTCCTCCTTCGACGCCTTGTCGGTGTACGTCACCCACACCGCGCCGTGCTCCAGCGAGTGCACCGCGTTCTCCTTGGTCAGCGGCTTGGTGTAGACATCGCCGTTGCAGTTCTGCCAGACCTGGTTGTGGTTTCCGCCGACCGGCGGCGACATCGCGTACTTCACCGTGCCCTGGACATGCGTCCGGCCCAGGTTCTTCCAGGTCTTCATGCCCTTGAACTCGCCGGTCCGCACGACCGACGAGGTGACCTCGGCCGCCTTCTCCTCCTTCTTGTCGCTCGCGTCGACGAGGAAGTAGCCCCCGACGGCCAGTCCGGCGACGATCACCGTGACCGAGGTGATGGTGATGATCCGGTACCGGCGCTCGCGGGCCTTCTCGGCGCGGCGCAACTCCTCTATCTTCGCGCGGCGGTCGGCCGCCGCGCCCTTCGTCTTCGATCCCTTGGAGCCCATGGCTGTCCTCAACCTCGCAGTTCGCGCAATTCGCGCAGTTCGCACACTGGATGGGTGGAGCGGTGCATCGCGGTGACCGGCGTCGGCCTAGGTCCGAAGTACTTGGAGTTGATGGAGGCCGAGGGCGCGGACGGGGTGGTCCGGCGGCGCTCGGGCGGAGTCCGGGTCCCGGGGGCCGTCGGGCGGCGGAACCTCGGCGAGGGTGGGCGGGGGCACGGGCGTGGGCACCAGGGCCTGGACCACGCCCCGGGGGCCCGCGACACAGTCGTCGCTTCCGGACCCCGAGCCGGTGGTGTCGGACGGGCGGTGCCCCGGAGCCGGATACGCGACCGGCTCCTCGTGCGGCTGGGCCGACGCGGTCTCCGCCAGGCGGTGCGGGCACCCCGTCGACAGGGCGTGGTGGGCGGCGGCGGGATGGACGCACGAGGGCGCCACCCATATCGCCGCGGCGAGCAGCAGCACGGCACGGCAGAGGGCAGAAGGCACGGTGCCGCGCACCGGGTCCCTCCGTATGTGGCCTATGTGGCCCCTCCGTATGCGGGCCTCTCCTCCGCGCTGCCCTCTGCCCATCGCGCCAGATCGTAACCACTGCGACTGTCGCGACTGAATGGGTGCATGGCGGAACGCGGCAAACGCCTGGTGACGGCCCGGTGCCGGCCGCGCCGCCACCTCCGGCGTCCGGATGTCTGGTGGACGCCCATCAGGAGGCGCCCATCAGGAGGCGCGTATCAGAGCGCGTATCAGTAGACGCCCATCAGGAGGCGCGTATCAGTAGACGCCCTCGATCACGACCTCGTCGTCGAACATCGCCACCGGCCCCACATCCGCCACCGAGTCCCCGACCCCGCCCTCCGGCGGCGGGACGCGGATCGCCAGATCGCGTTCGAGGTTGTTGGGCAGCAGGGCGGACTTGCTGACGTGGTTCATCACCACCTGGCCGCGCTCGCCGTACGGCACCGGCCGCCCGCTCGCGGGGTCCACCACCGAGAAGGTGACGAGCGGCGTACGCGGATCGAAGACACACGCCTCGTCCGGGCCGAGCCCCAGCCGCTCGGTGGCGCCGCCGAGGATCATGGTGTTGCCGTAGGTGCCGTAGAGCTCACAGCCGGGGAAGACCTCGGTGCGCAGCAGATCGCGGGTGTCGGCGTCCATATGGGCGCCGCCCCACATGATGCCCTTGACCTTCTCGCTGATCAGCTCGACGAGGTCGTCGTGCCGGGCCAGCCGCTCCAGCAGTGGCGGGGTGGTCATCAGCACCCCGATGTCCTGGGTGCGCAGGACGTACGCCGCCTGCTCCACCAGATGGTTCACATAGGCGTCGGTCTCCTCGGCCTTCCCGGTGGAGATCAGCTTCTTCACCCACCGCGGATCCATGTCGACACGGAACATCAGCCCGCCGTGCCGGGCGGCCGTGCCCGCGACCATCTCGCCGACCATATGGGGGCCGCTGGGGGCGATGGCGAGCCAGTCCACCCCGCGCGGGATGCCGAGCCCGTCGAGGTCGGCGCTGAGCCCGTGGGTGAGGCGGTCCAGCCAGTCGCGCAGACACACGATCCGCTTGGGCGCGCCGGTGGTGCCGCCGCTTTCGAAGACCCCGACGATCCGGGCGTCGGCGCCGTAGCCCTGGGGGATCAGATCGCGCACCGGCACCTCGCGCAACTCGCCGGTGACATTGGGGAAGAGCGCGAGATCGGCGACGCCCTTGATGTCCCGCCGGGGATCGAAGTCCAGCGTCTCCGCCCTCCGCAGCCAGAACGGGGAGCCGGTGTCCGGGCCGAAGTGCCACTCCATGGCGGCGCGGATGTACTCATCGGGGTCGGGGCGCTCGTCGAAGGGGATGTCGAGCACCGAAAGGGAAGCTGTCGGCACGGGATGCTCCTCGCGGATGGCGGCAGGTACGGGGGTGGCGGCAGGGGCGCGGACTCATCGGGTCAGCCGCGGATGACGGCCTTCGTACGCATCAGGAACTCACCGAGATACGCGTCGTGCGGGATGCCCGGGGCGATCCAGTGGGTGGGGTGGTCGCCGATGTAGAGGTTCTTGATGGACGGCTCGGCGAGCAGTCCGTCCAGCAGCGCCTCGTCCCCGGTGATCGCCGTGACCACCAGGCTGTCCCGGAGCGCGGCGACGCCCGCCTCCCGCGTCCAGGGGGCCACCCAGACACAGGGGAACGACAGCTCCACGCCCAGCCGCGCGTCCCGCGGATCGTCGAGCTGGAAGACGGCGGGGCGGAGGGCGGCGCTGCCGTCGCCGAGGTCGTCCACCACGCCGTCGCCGCCCAGCCAGGCCCGAGCGCCCGCGGCCTTGCCGAGCAGCAGGCGCTCGAAGCCGCGCGCGACCTCGAGCGGATGGACCGGCAGCACCGCCTTCTCGTCCTGCGGCGGCAGGCTGGGGAGCGCGGCGAGCCGCTCCGCCAGCGCCTCGGCGACCGGCGCCGGATCGCCCTCGACGAGGACGGCGGTGGCGTTGACGCACGCGGTGCCGCCGTGGCGGGCGATCGAGTCGACCACGACATCGAGGTGGTCGCGCCACTCCCGGTCGGCGGTGATCAGGATCTTGGAGCGGCCGGGCCCGTTGGGCAGCACCGCCGGATCGGTGGCGTAGCGGTCGATGACCTCCTGCCCGCCGTAGACCATGGAGAGGTCCGCGCCGTGCAGGATCTCGCCCGCCGCGTCGTGGTCGGTGGGCAGCAGCACCACCTGATCCGTCCCGAACCCCGCCTCGCGCAACGCGCCGACCAGCCGGTACGGGGTGAGCGGCTCACGGCGGGAGGGCCGTACGGCCACCCGGTAACCCAGCGCCAGCGCCTCCAGCCACAGGGCGTGCACGGCCGGGTGGTTGCCGGCGGCGTGCACCGCGAAGACATCGCCGCGCCGGGTCCACACCGCGGTGCCGCTCCGGGCGTACGGATCGCGCCAGTCGCCCACCGCCCCCACCGGGCGGGCCGCCTGGACGCTGCGGTGCGCCTCGGTGGCGCTGAGCCGTATCGCCTCCACGGCGATCCGCACATTGGCGAGCGGGGTGCCCGACATCCGGCACACCGCGTCCTCGTACGCCGCTGCCGGCATCCCGGCCACGGTGCCGGTGGCGAACAGCTCCCCGGCCCGCTTCAGCGCGGCCAGCCGCTCCTCCAGGGGCAGGGTATCGGCGGCGCGCAGCGCGGCCAGCGCCCGGGTGACGAACAGCCGGGGCACCAGGGAGAGTTCGGCCATCGGCGCGCCGGTGACATCGTTGACGGTGAGCCGGTGGCGGGAGCGGTAAGGCCCCTTGGGGCCCAGCGCGTCCAGGTCATCGAGGGCGTCCAGGGCAACCGGGGCGTCCAGGGCATCCGGGGCGGTGGTGGGCTGGGACACGCTGGCTCCTTCGCGGGCGCGGGACACACCGGCTCCTGGGCGGGCGCGGCGGGAAAAGGGTGAACCAGGCCAATCCCACGGCGCGGACGGGACGGAGTCAATTGGCCCAAAGGCCATGCCCCGCCCTCTGGAACGGCCCGCGCGCACGGCGGGGCACGTACCATGCCGGGCCGGAGGTGGTCCGGACATGGCAGGCACGGGCAGCGGTCGCGTCCTGGTGACGGATGACGACGCGGCCATCCGGCGGTCCCTGGAGCGCGGGCTGCGGCTCAACGGGTTCGCCGTGACCCTCGCGGACGGCGGCCACGCCGCGCTGGCCGCGCTGCGCGACGGGGCGCCCGATGTAGTGGTCCTGGACATCTCCATGCCCGACCTGAGTGGGATCGAGGTGTGCCGCGGCCTGCGCGCGGACGGCAATGACGTGCCCGTGCTGATGCTGTCGGCGCTCGACGAGGTGGCCGACCGGGTGGCCGGGCTCCAGGCCGGGGGCGACGACTATCTCGTCAAGCCCTTCGCCCTCCAGGAGCTGGTGCTGCGGCTGCACGCGCTGCTGCGCCGCCGTCCGCCCGCCGCCACCGACCGGGTGCGGGCCGGTGCGCTGGAGATGGTGCCGGAGTCCCGGGAGGCGCGGCTGGACGGGGTGGAGCTGCGGCTCACCCGGCGCGAGTTCGAGCTGCTGGACGTGTTCGCCCGCAACGCCGGGATCGTGCTCACCCGCGATCAGCTGCTGGATCGCGTCTGGGGCTACGACTTCGACGTTCGTACGGATGCCGTGGACACCTTCGTCAGCTATCTGCGCCGCAAGCTGGAGGCGGGCGGCCGCCCGCGGATGCTGCACACGGTGCGCGGCGTGGGGTTCGTCCTGCGGCCGGGCGAGGGCTCGTAGCTCCGTAGCCCTGTCCCACAGAGTTTCCACAAAGAAGGTTCCTAGGTTTCCCCCAGCCCGGGACGGCCCGGCCCCTCCCCGGCCTCGGCACCGGGCGCCTCCCCGGGCGCGAAGGCGCCGAAGGGAGCGGGGGACGGTTCGAAGGGGGCGGGGGACGGTTCGAAGGGGGCGGGGGACGGTTCGAAGGGAGCGGGGGACGGCTCCCGGGGGCTGTGCAAGCGCGCCAAGAAGATCGACAAGCGGCTGGAGCGGCTGGACCGGGCGCTGAAGCGGCTAAGGGCCCGGCGACCGTCCGCGGGTCGGTGGCCCGGCTGACGAAGCGGGTCGAGCGGGCGAAGCGGGCGGACCACACCGAGGTCCAGACGTTCCTCAACCACAAGCGCACCTTCCGCAGGTCGCTGGACCCGTCACCTCAGACGATCGTGACCGGGGCGATCAGCCCCGCGGTGGATCCGGCCGGTACGGGGTTGGCCTCGGCGCTGACCAGATCGCCGTTCTCCATGACCCCGGAGCCGCTGACGTCCACATGGACCCGCAGCCCGTAGTTGTCCCCCGGGACCAGCTCCCCGGGGACGGTGACACTGAACGGGACGTGGCCGCCCGGGCTCAGTGGCACATCGGTGAGGACCTGCGCGGCCACGATCGACTCGGGGGTGTCGGAGCGGGACACGTTGCGCACCTCCACCACCACCCGCGCCGCCCGCCCGGCGGGGGCGTCGGGGGGCAGGGTCACGATGCCGCTGAGGACACTGCTCATTCCGAGATGGATTCCCCCGGGGGCGGAGGTCTTGTTCCGCCATCCGGGTGGTGCGGAGCGGTATGGAGCGGTGCGGGCGGTATGGAGCGGTGTGGAGCGTTTGTGGAAGACGCCGTCAGTCCGCGCAGGGGCGGCCGTTCAGGGTGAAGGAGCCGGGCGGCCGGTTGCCGTCGCGCCGGCTGCCGAGGAAGCCCATGGAGAGGGAGCCACCGGCCTTGACCCGCTTGTTGTAGTCGGCCGGGGTGGCGGTCACCTTCGAGCCGTGCTGGGTGAACTCCCCGTCCCACATCTGCGTCACCCGCTGGGAGTCGTGGAAGGTCCAGGTGACCCGCCAGTCATTGAGGGATTCGCGGGAGGTGAGGGTGACGGCGGCCTGGAAGCCGTCGGGCCATTCGTTGACCACCTGGAAACGGGCCGTGCAGTCGGCGTCGCCGCCGGGCCTCCGGTGGCCGGAGGGCGGTTTGCCGCCGTGGCCGGACGTGGAGCCGGAGCCGGAGCCGGAGTCGCCCTTGGAGGACGAGGCGGACGGGGCGGACGGGGCGGGGGAGCGCCCGTGCTTCTCCTCGTGCCCCTTGCCGGAGCCCTTCCCGTCCTTCCCGTCCTTCCCCTCCTCGCTCTTGGAGGGGCTGGGGGAGGCGGGGGCGCCGGGGTTGTACGGCGAGGAGGTGGCGGGGCCCAGACTGCCGGGGGTCACCTCGGGGCCCGTGGAACCGCCGGTGCGGTTGTCGGAGTCGGCGGCGGTTCTGGTCATCGCGACCAGTGCGGCGAGGGCGACGACGGCTATCACCGCCAGGATGACCGTCGTACGGGCTCTGCGTAAGCGGCGGCGGGCGGCGCGGCCCCGGACGACCCGGTGCCCCCCGGAGCGAGCCCCGCTCGTGCCGCCCGCACCGGCTCTGCCGCCCGCACCGGCTCTGCCCTCCACGCCGCCGGCTCTGCCCTCCACACCACCGGCGGGTCTGCTCCGCCGCGCCCCGATCGTGTCCAGGACCCGGTCGCGCAGCCGCTCCCACAGCGGCGCGCGGACCGCGTGCGCGGTGGGCGCGGCGGCGCGGGCGCTCGGCGCGGCGCCCGGGGTCCGCTCGGCGAGCGCGCGGCGCCGCTTGAGGTAGAGGTGCGCGCCCCAGCCGATGACCCCGCCCGCCAGCGCGCCGGGCAGCCCGGCGCCGTCCACGTACATGCAGGTGGCGGCGTCCCGGCAGGTGCGGCAACGGGCGAGGTGTTGCCACAGGTCGGCGGGTGAGGGGGAGTCGGGCGCCCGGGTGGCGGCGTCCAGCAGCTTGGCGTAGCTGCGGCACTCCTCGTCGGTGAGGGTGTCCACATGGGCGCGCTGACACCGTTCGCGGAAGGCCGCGCGGACCCGGGCGATCTCATCGGTGGCGTAGTCGGGGTCGTACCCCAGCTGCCGGGCCACCGCCTCGGTGGACCGCGCCTCCACCTCGACGAGCCACAGCAGTTCCCCGTCCGCCTCCGGCAGGTCCCGCAACGCGCGCAGGGCGAGCGGCTGGTCGCGGGGCGGTGCGGCGAACCGGGCGGCGAGGTCGGAGGCCAGCCAGGTCCGCAGCTCGGGGTTGAGCCGGTCCCCGTGCCGGTGGGCGTCCCAGTCGGCGGCGGTCTTCCGTACGGAGGTCAGAAAGAGCGGAAGCCACGGGAGGCGCTTGCCGAAGCCCCGGGTGCGGCGGTTGCGGGTCTCCCGGATCCCCCGCCGGAACGCCTCGGTGGCGAGCCGCATCCCGTCTTCCGGGGTGGTGGTGCACAGCTCCGCGTAATCGGCGACCGCGTCCCAGTACGCGCCCAGCAACGCCGTGGCGGAGGCCGCGCCATCGACATCTTCGCCGGGCGCCTCGGCGACCCCACGGCGCGTCGGGGAGCCGTCCCCGGGCGATTCCCTGGGAGATGAGTGGTCGGGCATGGAGGCAATTCCTCACTCACGAACAGCGGCGCCCCCGCCGGGGGCAACCCTCTCACAAACGGGCCGCGGGGTGGTCAGCCAACAGCACAGCGGTGCCTCGGAGTTGGGGATTCCCCTTACGGGGCGCGCCGAGCCTTTCACGCCGGTGACCTGGCTGACAAGAGACGAAGAGCAGTCCCCGTTTTGGATTACGAGCCACCTGACAAGCCGTGGGAACCGGCCGAACCAACGTGAATAGTAGTCAGGTTCGCTGTCGCGTGCGACACAATGGCCACACCCGCAAAAGGTATAGACCGCACAGTTCGCACTGTGAACTCCTGTGCGTTCTCGGTGAGTTCCGGTGGGCGGATCCCCTCGTGCCGAGGACTGTACGGTGTGACATTGTACTGCTACCTTGAAAGGGTAAAGGGACAGTGGCCTGGTCCCCTCCCCCAGGAGGTTCCGCATGCCTGATTTCTCCGCGCCCTGGCGTGGCGTTCATGTCGCCACGGCGCTTCCGTTCCATGACGATGACGAGTTGTCGGTCGACTACGAGGGTTACGCCGCCCATGTGCGGTTTCTCGCCGAGCACGGCTGTGACGGGGTCTGCCCCAATGGGTCGTTGGGGGAGTACCAGACCCTGACGGACGAGGAGCGGGCCCGGGTGGTGCGGGTGGCGGTGGAGGCCGCGCCCGAGGGGTTCGGGGTGATGCCGGGGGTGGCGGCGTACGGGGCGGTGGAGAGCCGGCGGTGGGCGGAGCAGGCGGGGGAGGCCGGGGCGCGGGCGGTGCTGGCGCTGCCGCCGAACAGCTACCGCGCCGAGCGGGAGGCCGTGGTCGGCCACTACCGCGAGGTGGCGCGGGCCGGGCTGCCGGTGGTGGCGTACAACAACCCCCATGACACCAAGGTCGATCTCACCCCGGAGCTCCTGGCCGAGCTGCACGGGGAGGGGCTGATCGTCGCGGTCAAGGAGTTCAGCGGGGATGTCCGGCGGGCGTACGAGATCGCCGAGCGCGCCCCCGGTCTTGATCTGCTGATCGGCGCCGATGACGTGCTGCTGGAGCTGGGGCTCGCCGGGGCCGTGGGGTGGATCGCCGGGTATCCGAACGCGATTCCCGACGCCACCGTGGAGCTGTACCGGCTCGCCACCTCGGGCTCCGGCGCGGATCTGGAGAAGGCGCTGCCGCTGTACCGCGCGCTGCATCCGCTGCTGCGCTGGGACTCCAGGACCGAGTTCGTCCAGGCCATCAAGGTGTCCATGGACCTGGCCGGGCTGCGTGGCGGAGCCTGCCGCCCGCCGCGTTCGCGGCTGGCCGGGGAGATGGCGGCCCGCGTCGTCCGGGAGACCGAGACGGTGCTCGCGCTGGGGTACCGGTGAGGGCCGTGCCGGTGGCCGCGCAGGCGAGGGCCGTGCCGGTGGGGGCCGTGCAGGCGAGGGCCGTGACGGTCGGGGCCGTGCAGGCGAGGGCCGTGACGGTCGGGGTTTCCGTGCCGGTGAGGGCCGGGATACGGGGCAGGGGGCGCCGATGAGGTCGCGGCGGGTGTTCCACACCGTGGAGTCCCACACCGAGGGCATGCCCACCCGGGTGGTCACCGGCGGCGTGGGCACGCTCCCCGGCGCGACCATGGCCGAGCGCCGGCAGTGGTTCATCGAGCACCGTGACGATCTGCGCACCCTGCTGATGTACGAGCCGCGCGGCCACTCCGCGATGAGCGGCGCCATCCTCCAGCCGCCGACCCGGCCGGACGCGGATCACGGCGTGCTCTTCATCGAGGTGTCCGGGGTGCTGCCCATGTGCGGCCACGGCACCATCGGGGTGGCCACCGTGCTGGTCGAGACCGGGATGGTCGAGGTGCGGGAGCCGGTCACCACCATCCGCCTGGACACCCCGGCGGGGCTGGTGGTCGCGGAGGTCGCCGTGCGCGACGGGGCCGCCACCTCGGTGACGATCCGGAACGTGGCCGCGTTCTCCCTGGCCACCGACCGTACGGTGCGGGTGCCCGGCTTCGGCGAGGTGCGCTACGACATCGCCTTCGGCGGCAACTTCTACGCCATCGTGGAGCTGGACGCCCTCGGGCTGCCCTTCGAGCGGGCGGCCGGGCAGGAGCTGCTGTCCGCCGGGCTGAAGATCATGGACGCGGTGAACGAACAGGATCCGCCGCACCACCCCGAGCGGCCCGACATCACCGGCTGCCGCCATGTCTACCTCCAGGCCCCGGGCTCGACGGCGCGCCACTCCCGCCACGCCATGGCCATCCGTCCGGGCTGGTTCGACCGCTCCCCCTGCGGGACCGGCACCTCCGCGCGGATGGCGCAGCTGTACGCACGCGGTGAGCTGGGCCTCGGCGAGGAGTTCGTGAACGAGTCGTTCATCGGGACGCGGTTCATCGGGCGGCTGGTGGAGGAGACCACGGTGGCGGGGCTGCCCGCCGTCGTGCCCTCGATCACGGGGCGGGCGTGGGTCACCGGCACCGCCCAGTTCCATCTCGACCCCGAGGATCCGTTCCCGGCCGGGTTTCAGGTGTAGAGAGGGGAGAACGGTGGTGGATGGGATATGACCGGGTCCGCTCCCCGGGGCCGCGGCTCCAGCCTCGAGCCGCTCGGCAGGCGCGAAAGCCTGCGCGACCGGGTCAGGAACGCCCTGCGCGCGGGCATCATCTCCGGTGAACTCGCCCCCGGCGCCGTTTACTCGGCGCCCGCCCTCGGCGCCCGCTTCGACGTCTCCCCCACGCCCGTCCGCGAGGCGATGCTCGACCTGGTGAAGGAGGGGCTGGTGGTCTCGGTGCCCAACAAGGGGTTCCGGGTCACCGAGGTCTCCGAGCGGGACCTGGACGATCTGGCGTCCATCCGCCTGCTCATCGAGCCGCCCACCGTACGGGAGGCCGTCCCCCGTATCCCGCCCGGGGAGCTGCCCGCGCTGCGGGAGCTGGCCCAGGCCATCGTGGACGCGGCCGAACGCGGTGACCTCATCGGCTATATCGAGGCCGACCGGGTCTTCCACCTCACCCTGCTCGGCCATGCCGGGAACCGGCGCCTGGTGGACGTGGTCTCCGAACTCCGCTCCCAGACCCGGCTGCTGGGGCTCATTCCGCTGCTGGAGAGCGGACGGCTCGGCCAGTCGGCGGCCGAGCACCACGCGCTTCTCGACCTCGTGGAGGCGGGGGACGCGGAGGAGGCCGAGGCCATGACGCATCGCCATATCGGCCATGTGCGCGGGCTGTGGGCCGGTGGCCCATGACTCGCGGCGGAATCGACTCGACACAGCAGGACTTCTCGAAACACCAGGACTTCTCGACACACCAGGACTTGCCGAAGACCGCCGACCTCGTCGTCGTCGGCGCCGGAGTCGTCGGCGCGGCCGCCGCCTGGTTCGCCACCCTCGCCGGGCTGCGGGTCGTGGTGGTCGACCGGGGCGCCATCGCGGGCGGCACCTCGGGCGCGGGCGAGGGGAACGTCCTGGTCTCGGACAAGGAGCCGGGCCCGGAGCTGGAGCTCGCGCGGTACTCGCGGCAGGTGTGGGGCGAGGACCTGGGCCCGTACGGCGAGCGGTGGGAGTTCGAGCGGAAGGGCGGGCTGGTGGTGGCCTCCACGCCCGCCGCACTGGGCGCGCTGCGGACGCTGGCCGAGCGGCAGCGGGCTCGCGGTGTCGTCGTACGGGAGGTGTCCGGGGCCGAACTCCCGGCACTCGAACCACGGCTGACCCGCGAGGCCGCCGGGGGCGCGCTGTATCCGCAGGACGCCCAGGTGCAGCCCATGCTGGCGGCGGCCCACCTGCTGCGGCTCGCGCGGCAGCGCGGGGCGGTGGTGCGGACGGGGACGGAGGTGGTGGGGTTCCTGGGGCCGGGAGGACGTACGGGCTCACCGGCCACCTCGAGGGGAGGGCGTACGGGTGCCCCGGCCCCCGCGGGGCGAGCGGACGCGGGCGCTCCGGGAGGACGGGACGCGGGCGCTCCGGGAGGACGGGACGCGGGCGCCCCGGTCACCGGCGTACGGACACCCCACGGCACCGTCAGCGCCCCCGCCGTCCTCAACGCGGCGGGCACCTGGGCCGGTGCGGTGGCCGGGCTCGCGGGCGTCGAGCTGCCGGTGCTGCCACGCCGGGGCTTCGTCCTCGTCACCGAACCGCTGCCGCCCGCGACCGTACGGCACAAGGTCTACGCGGCCGACTACGTGGACGCCGTGGCCAGTTCGGACGCGGAGCTCCAGGCGTCGCCGGTCGTGGAGGGCACGGGCGGCGGCACGGTGCTGATCGGCTCCACCCGGGAGCGGGTCGGCTTCGACCGGCGGCCGTCCCCCGCCGCCGTACGGGCGCTGGCCCGGGGCGCGATCGGGCTGTTCCCGATGCTGGCGTCGGTGCGGGCGATGCGCGTGTACGCGGGCTTCCGGCCGTACTGCCCCGACCATCTGCCGGTCATCGGCCCCGACCCGCGCGCCCCCGGGCTGTGGCACGCCTGCGGCCACGAGGGCGCGGGGATCGGCCTCGCGGCCGGGACGGGGAAGCTGATCGCGCAGGCGCTGACGGGGGAGGCGACGGATCTGGACCTGACGCCGTTCGCCCCCGAACGGTTCGAGGAGGGTGGTGCGGATGAGTCACGCGGGGAGTGAGGAGCGCACGGGGCCGTCGCCCTACCGGCTGACCTTCGACGGTACGACGGTCACCGCGCGGCCCGGCCAGAGCGTGGGCGCGGCGCTGGTGGCCGCCGGGATCGTGGCCTGGCGGACCACACGGCGCGCGGGCGGACCGCGCGGGCTGTTCTGCGGGATCGGGGTCTGCTTCGACTGTCTGATCACCGTGGACGGGCGCCCGGGACAGCGGGCCTGCCTGGTCCCGGCGCGGGACGGGATGCGGCTGTCGACGGAAGGCGATCGCGAGGGTGAGGGCGGCGATGGGGACTGATCTGCCGACGTACGACGTAGCCGTCGTGGGCGCGGGGCCCGCCGGGCTCGCCGCCGCCGTCGGGGCCGCCGAGGCAGGCCTCGACGTGGTGCTCATCGACGCCGGGCGGCTGCCCGGCGGCCAGTACTGGCGCCACGACGAGCACTCGAGGCCCCCTCGCCACCAGCACGGGCGGCTCTTCACCCGCCTCCGCGCCCGGCTGCGCCACCAGCGCCACCTCGGCCGCCTCCACTACCTTCCCGGCCATCAGGTCTGGCTGATCGACCGCCCCCGCCCGGACAGCGGGCCGTTCACGCTGCGCCTGAACGGTCCGTACGAGACGGCCCCCGTCGAGCGGGACCTGGTGCGGGCCGGTGCGCTGGTGCTCTGCTGCGGCGCGTACGACCGCCAACTGCCGGTCCCCGGCTGGGAGCTGCCCGGGGTGATGGCGGCCGGAGGCGTCCAGGCACTGCTGAAGGGGCACCGGGCGGTGGCGGGGCGGCGCGCGGTGGTCGCGGGCACGGGCCCGTTCCTGCTGCCGGTCGCGACGGGCCTGGCGCAGGCGGGGGTGCGCGTCCTCGCCGTATGCGAGGCCAACCCGGCGCATGGCTGGCTGCGCCACCTGGACGGGGCGGTGCGGGCGCCCGCCAAGTCCGCCGAGGCGGTGCGGTACGCGGCGCTGCTGGCCCGCCACCGCATCCCGTACCGGACCAGGACCACGGTGACCGAGATCCTGGGCGAGGACCGGGTGCGCGCGGTGCGGCTCGACGGCGGCGAGGTGCTCGAGGCCGATCTGGTGGCGCTGGGCTGGGGGTTCACCCCCGCCCTCGAACTGCCGCTGATGGTCGGCGCCGCCACCCGGCGCGACCTCGACGGCTCCCTCGTCGTCGCGGTCGACGCCCGGCAGCGCACCACCGTCCCGGACGTCCTGGCCGCGGGGGAGACCGCGGGCGTGGGCGGTGCCGCGTTGGCCGTCGCCGAGGGGCGGCTGGCCGCCCTGTCGCTGGCGGCGGCGCACGGGCTGCCGGTGGATCCGCGCGCCGTACGACGGCTGCGCACCGCGATCCGCCACGGCCGGGCGTTCGCCGCCGCGCTACACCGCACGTACCCCGTGCCCGACGGGTGGACCGAGCGGCTGACCGAGCGCACGGTGGTCTGCCGCTGCGAGGAGGTCACGTACGGGGAGCTGTGCCGCGCCCGTACCGAACTCGGCGCCGAGGACCCCCGCACCATGAAGCTCCTGGCCCGCCCGGGGATGGGCTGGTGCCAGGGCCGGATCTGCGGTTTCGCGGTCGCCGCCGTCACCGCGTCGCTGACCGGCCGCCCGGCCACGGCGGAGGATCTGCGGCCGCTCTCGGCACGGCCGTTCGCGGCGCCGGTGACGCTGGGGGAGCTGGCGGAGCTGGGGGACGACGCGGACGAGGAGTCCTAGCGCTCGCGGGCGCCTGCCCCCTGTCGCTCGCGCAGATGCCAGCCTCCGTACCCGAATCGTTGGACGGATACCACCTGATCGACATGTACCGCCTCGCAGATGCGGCGCTACCATCGGCGGATGCATACGTACCGGATCGGTGAGGCCGCGGCCCTGATGGGGGTCAGCGTCGACACCCTGCGGCGCTGGGTCGACAGCGGACGGCTGTCCGCCGAACGGGACGAGCAGGGGCGCCGGATCATCCCGGGCCCGGCGCTCGCCGCGTTCGCCCGCGAGGTCGCCAGCGGCACGGACCGCGATCACCCCGGCTCCTCGGCCCGCAATCGCTTCTCGGGGATCGTCACCGAGGTGATCCTCGGCGATGTGTCCGCGCAGGTGGAGATCCAGGCGGGCCCGTTCCGCGTGGTGTCCATGATCAGCCGCGAGTCGGCGGAGGAGCTGAAGCTGGAGCCGGGCGTTCCGGCCGTCGCCGTGATCAAGTCGACCAACGTGGTCGTGGAAACGCCGTGAACATGCGCGCCGAGGGCGGCACAGACACAGGCAGCGGCAGACCCAGTGGCAGAGGCGGCACAGGCGGCACAGGCGGCAGCCGCGGGAGCCGCAGCAGCCGGCAGCAGCCGCAGTAGTCGCAGAGAGGGAGAGACAGACCCCATGACGACCCGTTCCGTATCCGGTTCCGGATCCCGATCCCGATCCCGTTGGACGCTCCAGGTGGTGGGCGGTCTCGCGCTCGCCGCGCTGACGCTCACCGCCTGCTCCTCCGGTGACTCCGGTGACTCCGCCAAGAAGTCCGCCTCTGGTTCCTCCTCCGAGAAGCTGTCCGGCACGGTGACCGTGTTCGCGGCGGCCTCGCTGAAGGAGAGCTTCACCGCGCTGGGCAAGACGTTCGAGAAGGAGCACCCCGGCACCAAGGTCGCCTTCAACTTCGGTGGCAGCGACGCCCTCGCGGCCAGCATCACCTCCGGCGCGCCCGCCGATGTCTTCGCCGCCGCGAGCCCGAAGACCATGAAGACCGTCACCGACGCCAAGGACGCGAAGGGCACCCCGACCACCTTCGTCCGCAACCAGCTCGAGATCGCGACCCTCCCGGGCAACCCGAAGAAGATCAAGACGCTCAAGGACCTCACCCACTCCGGGCTGAAGGTCGCGCTGTGCGCCAAGGAGGTGCCGTGCGGTTCGGCGGCGCAGAAGGCGCTGACCGCGGCCAAGCTCAAGCTCACCCCGGTCTCGTACGAGCAGGACGTCAAGGGCGCGCTGACCAAGGTGCAGTTGAAGGAGGTGGACGCCTCCGTCGTCTACAAGACGGATGTGAAGGCGGCGGGCGGCAAGGTCGCGGGCGTGGAGTTCCCCGAGTCGAAGCAGGCCATCAACGACTATCCGATCGCCCCGCTGAAGAACGCCCGGAACGCGGAGGGGGCCACGGCCTTCATCGACCTGGTGAAGTCGGCACAGGGCCAGAAGGTGCTCGGCCAGGCCGGTTTCCTCAAGCCGTGACGGAGCGGAACGCCGGGGCGGAGCCGAAGACCGTGACGGAGCCAGCGGGGGCAACCGGCCCCCCGGAGGTTCTGGGCAGCGGCACACGGCGACGGCGCCCCGGTACCCCCCGCCTCCGCGCGGGCGGTACCCCCCGCCTCCGCGCGGGCGTCCCGCTGCCGCTCCTGCTGCCCGCCCTCGCCGGCCTGGTCTTCCTGGTGCTTCCGCTGGTCGCGCTGCTGGTCCGCGCGCCCTGGCGGAGCCTGCCCGACCAGCTGACCAGCGTCGCGGTGTGGCAGGCGCTGCGCCTCTCGCTGATCACCGCGACCGCCGCCACCGCCGTGGCGCTGGTCCTGGGCGTGCCCCTGGCCTGGCTGCTGGCCCGCGCCCACTTCCCCGGCCGCCGGCTGCTGCGCGCCCTGGTGACCCTGCCGCTGGTGCTGCCGCCGGTGGTCGGCGGTGTGGCGCTGCTGCTCGCGCTGGGCCGTAACGGGATCGTGGGCCGCTGGCTGGACTCGGCGTTCGGCGTGACCCTGCCGTTCACCACGGCGGGGGTGGTGGTCGCGGAGGCGTTCGTGGCGATGCCGTTCCTCGTGATCAGCGTCGAGGGCACGCTGCGGGCCGCCGATCCGCGCTACGAGGAGGCCGCCACGACCCTCGGCGCCTCGCGCTTCACCGCGTTCCGGCGCGTCACCCTGCCGATGGTCGCGCCGGGCGTGGCGGCCGGGGCGGTGCTGGCCTGGGCGCGGGCGCTGGGCGAGTTCGGCGCCACGATCACCTTCGCGGGCAACTTCCCCGGCCGTACGCAGACGATGCCGCTGTCGGTCTATCTCGCGCTGCAGAGCGACCCGGCCGCCGCCATCGCGCTCAGCCTCGTCCTTCTCGCCGTCTCCATCGCGGTCCTGGCCGGGCTGCGCGACCGCTGGATGGCCGCCTCATGACGAATACGGACACCTCCCGCACCGAGGAGGCCGCGCTGCGCACCGACGGCCTCGACGCCCGGCTCGTCGTGGACCGGGGCGGCTTCCGGCTCGACCTGCGGCTGACCGCCGCGCCCGGCGAGGTGGTCGCGCTGCTCGGGCCGAACGGCGCGGGCAAGACGACCGCGCTGCGCGCCCTGGCCGGGCTCACCCCGCTCACCGAGGGTGCGCTGCGGCTGGACGGCCGGACCCTGGAGGAGCCGTCGCACCGGCTGCGGACGCCGCCCGAACACCGCCCGGTCGGCGTTGTCTTCCAGGACTATCTGCTCTTCCCGCACCTCACCGCGCTGGACAACGTGGCGTTCGGCCCGCGCTGCCAAGGGGTGCCCAAGGCGGAGGCCCGCGCGCAGGCGGCCGAGTGGCTGGACCGGATGGGCCTGGCCGACCGCGCGGGCGCCAAACCCCGCGCCCTCTCCGGCGGCCAGGCCCAGCGCGTCGCCCTCGCCCGCGCCCTGGCCACCCGCCCCCGGCTGCTCCTGCTGGACGAGCCACTGGCCGCACTGGACGCCCGCACCCGTCTCGACGTACGCGCCGGACTCCGCCGCCATCTGGCCGACTTCGAGGCGGTGGCGGTCCTGGTCACCCATGATCCGCTGGACGCGATGGTGCTGGCCGACCGGCTCGTGGTGGTCGAGGACGGCCGTATCGTCCAGGAGGGCGCCTCGGCGGACATCTCCCGCCGCCCTCGCACCGACTACATCGCCAGCCTCGTCGGCCTCAACCTCTACCAGGGCCGCGCCGACGGCCACACCGTGACGCTCGACGGCGGCACCACCATCACCACCACCGAGGACCTCACCGGCCCCGCCTTCGTCGTCTTCCCACCCGCCGCGGTCACCCTCCACCGCGACCGCCCCGACTCCAGCGCCCGCAACCTGTGGCGGCTGGAGGTGACCGGCCTGGAGTCCCACGGCGACCAGATCCGCGTCGACCTCACCGGCGAACTCCCCCTCCTGGCCGACCTCACGACGGCGGCGGTAGCCGAACTGTCCCTCCACCCGGGCCGCACTGTCTGGGCCACCCTCAAGGCAACCCAGACCCACGCATACCCGGCGTGAGCAACTCCGCACAGCGGGCCCAAGGCTGCGGACGATGCTCCACACACGGGAGGCGTGGGCCCTGGCGTGCATGGACCGGCCATCCGGTTTCCGACGTGCGACCGGACAGGTTGCCGAGGCGCTCAGTGACGCCGGACGACCCGACGGCGAGCCCTACTGGATCGGCTACTTCGACGATGCCGAACTCGCCGGGGCCACCGGCGGCAGGCTCCTGGACATGGCCCGCGCAGACCCGCGCCGCTACGCCGACCAAGCCGCCGACCACATCCGTACTGCCCTGGACCGGCGCGGCCCGGAGGCTGGACGTGGCCACGCTCTGGACTGGATCGGACTGGCTGAGTGCGCGTTCCTGCTCGGCGACATCAGCAGCGCCGCCGACTACTCCCGTCGCGCTGTAGCGGTCGCGTCTGATCTGCTCTCCGGGCGCGTGCGCGCACAGTTGGCGCAGCTGTACCCGTACACGGTGCGGGACGGCGTGCCCCGGGGATGGCGGTGTGGGACGGGCGGCCGCCCTCCGGCAAGGGCGGTGGTACGGCGGATGCGGTGGGGCAGGCGCGTGAGGCGGGCGTACCCGTCGACGTCGTCTGGCCGGACGGGGTTTCGCGCCGGGCGTGACCGCCTACCCGTCGGCTGAGGGCCGTCCCGCTCGCCCGACGGGCCGCGTACGCCGGGGGTGCCGCATGGGTCGGGTGCGGTGCATGGGCCGGGTGCGGTGCATGGGCCGGGTGCGGCGCCGTCTCGCGCGCTTCGCGCGATTGAGCAGCGGGGCAGGGGGCGGGGGGCGTGGGTCGACCGCCGACCGCCGGGCCGGTGGGAGTGACCGCCGGTGGCGGCAGCGGCGCCCGGGGGGCGAGGCCCGTCGCCGGACCGGCGGACTCCGTATCCACTGCGACGCTGGACCACCCATCAGCCGCGCCTGGACGGTCCACCGTCGCACTCGACGCCGTAGGGGGGTACCTCTCCCGAAAACCCTTGACAAGGTAGTTGCTTCAGATCAAGTGTTTTCGGAGGGGGTACCCGGAGGGGCCGTCCCGACGGGCCGCGCTCCGGATCGGCGTCGGCCCCCACCGGCCCGGCGGCCGGCAACGCGCCTTGCGCCCCCGCCCCCTGCCCCGCTGCTCAATCGCGCGAAGCGCGCGAGACGATACCCGCACCTGGCATCCGGCCTGCGCTCAGAGGGTGCGATCGAGGCGGCCAGTCTTTATGGCGCGTATGAACACGCCGAGCGCGGCGGGCGTCGTACGGATCACCGCCTCGGGCTCGTCGCTCTCGCGTATGTGGATGCCGTCGGGGGTGGTGGAAAGTTCCACGCAGTTGGCGCCAACGTCCGTGCTGAAGGAGGATTTGCGCCACTTGAGGTCAGTCATGCCCGCGCTTCCTAGTAATGGCTGTAGCGGAGGTGTTGGATCAGGCCCAGCGAATCTCGCACGTCGTCGCGCACCGCAGAAGGGCTGCCGTCCACTGGCGGGAGGGCTACTGAACCGAGCCGGTCGAAGTGCGCTCGGTACTGGTTGATCGAGTCAGGGCCGTGGAGGAGTGTGGACTGGCCGGCGTGGTCCATCTGGAGCGTTTCCAGAATCCCGCCGTGTGAAGCGATCAAGCTGAAGGGGGTGTTCACCGCTGGAACACCGTCTGCGGTGAAGGGCAGGACCTGGATCGTCACATGCGGCATTTCCGCCAGTTCCACGAGCCGCAGTAACTGCTTGCGCGTCACGGCCGAGCCGCCGAACCGCATGTGCAACGCGGCCTCGTGGATAACGGCGTGGACCGCCGGCGGCTCTTCGGCGGTGAGGGCTGCCTGGCGTCGCATGCGGAACTCGACCGCCCTGTCGATGTCCACGGGATCCGTCACCACGTCGCTGACCCGGAAGATAGCGCGGATGTAATCCTCCGTCTGGAAGATCCCGGGGATGAACGCGCCACGGAGGCGTCGCATGGGAGCACCCGCACACCCGGAACATCCGTACCGCTACACCCTCTCCGCCCCCGCCCTCCCCACCTCACCCCGCTTGTGCCGCGACTTCGTGCGCGGGATCTTCGCGGCTTCAGGACTTCCCCAACTGGCCGACGCGGCAGCGATCTGCACGTCGGAGTTAGTGACCAACGTCCATCGGCACGGCAAGGGCGACGTACGGATGGCCGCCACCATTCAGCACGACCGCGTCCGGGTGACCGTCCACGACGACAGCCCCGAACTCCCCTCGCCCCGCCGCGCGGCGAACGATGAGACCAACGGGCGTGGCCTCTTCCTGGTCACGGCCCTTTCCGATGTCTGCGGCATGACCCTCGACGAACCGGCCGAAGGCACTGGCAAAGCGGTGTGGTTCGAGTTCAACGTCCCGCCCACGCACACGAAAAGCACCGCATGAACCCCACCCCCGCCGAGCGGGTCGCCACAATCCTCCGCGACGAGTTCGCCGCCCACGTTGTACGGCTCCCCGACATCCGGGCCGACCTCAGCGACCCCCACCAACCGCAACTGCAACTCGGCACCGTCCCCCTCGGCACCGGCTTCGCGCTGCTGCGCGTACTCACCGACTACCAGCGCCTGCTGAAGGCCGAGCGGGCCCGATCACAGCGGAGAGGGTAGAGCGTCGGTATCCGGCCTGAGCCGGGCCCGGTTGGGGCATGCTGGGGCACATGAGGCAGGGGGAGCCCGGGGAGGGCGAGGGGTATTCGGGGCGGGCCGGGCGGCGGCGGGTCATCGTCGCGTCCGTGGTGAGCTGCGTGGCCATCGCGGTGGCCGTCACCCATGTGCTGGCGCCGAGCCTGAAGATAGACAACGTCACCGTGGCGCTCCTGGTGGTCGCCGTCGTGCCGTGGCTGCGCGATCTGCTCAACAGCATCGAACTGCCGGGCGGGGTCCGCCTGGAGTTCAAGGAGGCGGTCGAGCGGCGCATCGAGGCCGCCGAGCGGATCGCCGACGCCGCCCTCGTGGGGAGCGGCGACGACGGCCCCGAGGCCGACGGCGCGACGGCGCTCACGGATGTGCGCCGACTGGCCGCCGAATACCGCGAGGTCCGTACGTCGATGTCCAGCGGGTCCGCCCGTACGCAGCGCATGAACGGCATCTTCGCCCGGCTGGTGCGCGCCACCCAGCGGCTCGCCGACCCCGAGCTGAACGGCTGGCTCGGCTCCCCCGACGGCGGTCTGCGCCTGGCCGCGTACGCGCGCCTCTACGCGGTGCCGGACTCGGACGCGCTGGTGGCCCTCACGGACGCCGTCGTGAAGGAGCCGCTCGCCTTCAGCCAGTACTGGGGCCTCCACGCGCTCGACAAGGTCGTGGACGCCGTCGGGGTCGAGGACGTGCCGCCGGGGGTCGTCCGGCGCCTGGAGGACTGCCGGCCGCGCGGCAGTGACCGGGTGGCCCTGCTGCGGCGGCTGATCGCCAAGCTGCACGGGCTCTCGCCCAGGCCGTGATCGACTCCGCGGGGGCGGCGCAGACGAAGCGGTGACCCCGGCTTTTGAGAGTGTCGTCACCCGTCCGTGATGACCACCTTCCCGAAGTGCCCCCGCCCCGCGAAGTACCGGTACGCGGCGGGCGCCTCGGCGAAGGGGAAGGCGCGGTCGACGACGGGGCGCAGGCGGTGGTGCTCGATCGCGCGGTTCATCTGCTCGAACATCTCGCGGCTGCCCACGAACATCCCCTGCAGCGTGACGCCCTTGCGCAGTACGGAGGACGGGTCGGCCCCGCCGTCCCGGGACAGTACGCCGATGAGGCTGATCCGCCCGCCGACGCGTACCGCCTCCAGCGACTGCGGCAGGGTGCCCGCGCCGCCCACCTCCACGACGTGGTCGACCCCGCCGCCGGTGGCCTCGGCCACCACGCGGCCCCAGTCGGGGGTGCGGGCGTAGTTGATGCCGTCGATGGCGCCGAGGGCGCGCAGTCGCTCCAGCTTGGCGTCGTCGCTGGAGGTGGCGAGCACCCTCGCCCCACCGAGCGTGGCGAACTGGAGGGCGAACAGCGACACTCCGCCGCTGCCCAGGGTCAGCACCGTCTGGCCGGGGGTGAGTCCGCCGGAGACGGCCACCGCGTGCCAAGCGGTCACGGCGGCGCAGGGCAGCGTCGCGGTCTCGGCGAAGTCCAGCTGCGCGGGGGCGGCGACCAGGGCCTCCTGGTCGAAGAGGACGTACTCCGCGAGCACCCCGTCCGTCGGGCCGCCCAGCGCGCCCGCCGTCTTCCGCGCGGCGGCCGGGCCGGAGAGCCAGCCGGGCATGAAGATCCCGGCGACCCGGTCGCCCTCCCGCCACCGGGTGACCTCGGAACCGGCGTCCACCACCTCGCCCGCGCCGTCGGACAGCGGTACGACATCGGGTTTCAGAGCACGTCCGTACGCGTCCGACGCGATCATCAGATCCCGGTAGTTGAGCGACCAGGCCCGCATCCGGACCAGCACCTCGCGCGGCCCGGGGGCGGGCACCTCGCGCTCGTCCAGCCGGAGGGCGTCCACGCCGGTGAGGCGCGGCAGGTGGTAGTAGCGCGTCTTCATGAGACCGTTCCTCTTCTCACGCGGTCCGCGGGGTCGTGCATGGCCCGGCTTCCGGGTCCGTTCCCCGACCGGTCCGCGGGATCGGGACGGCCTGGCCGCTGACCCGCGAGCGGGGGTCGTCGGGCGTGACGTCGAGCAGGAGGTCGCTGGGGCGGCCCATGTCCTCGCCCTGGCGGATACGGACCCTGGTCGGCCCGTCGGCCAGGCCGAGTACCCGCAGATAGCCGCCGAAGGCGGCGGCCGCGGCGCCGGTGGCCGGGTCCTCGACCACCCCGCCGACGGGGAACGGATCGCGGGCGTGGAAGGCCAGCTTCTCGGTGGAGCCGTCCCCCGCGCCCTCCGCCGTCTCGCACCACACCAGATGCACCGTCGTCCAGCCGCGCCGCCGCATCACCGCCCCGAGCGCGTCGAAGTCGTAGTCGAGGTCCGCCAGCCGCTCGCGGGTGGCGGCGGCGAGGACGAGGTGGTCATTGCCCGCGAAGGCGACATGCGGGGGCAGGGCCGGGTCCAGGTCGTCCGCGGACCACCCCAGCGCCGCCAGCGCCGGCTCGAGCTCCGTACCCGGGTCGGCGGGGCGCGAGCGGGTGGGAACGCTGGTGAGCGTGGCGCGGGGCGGGCCGTCGCCGTCGGCCGTGGTCTCGACGCGGATCTCGCCCGAGGCCGTGTCGAAGACCAGCTCACCCGGGCCGTCGCGCTCGGCGAGGGCCACGGCCGTGGCGATGGTGGCGTGTCCGCAGAACGCGACCTCGGCGAGCGGGCTGAAGTACCGCAGCCGGTAGCGGCGCGCGGCCTCGTCCCGCTCGGTGATGAACGCGGTCTCCGAGTAGCCGACCCGCGCGGCGATGGCGGTCATCGCCGCGTCGTCGTCCGCGACGGCCGAGGCGTCGAGGACCACACCGGCGGGGTTGCCGCCGTCGGGGCGGGTGGTGAAGGCGGAGTAGTGCAGCACGTCGACATCCGGGGTGGATGCGGTGGACGCGGTGGGCGTCGTGGATGTGGTGGTGGACGCGGTGGGTCCGGTGGGTGCGGTCATGGCCTCCACGGTTCCACCGACCCCGGTATCGCGTCCAACGATTCCTTTCGCTCGAGTCGATCGAGGAACCCGATGAGAGCAGGTCGGAGGCGTTCTATCCTGACCGTCGTGGACACACGACTCCTGAAGACGTTCGCGGCGCTGGCGAGAACCGGCAGCTTCACCGCGACCGCCACCGAGCTCCATCTCGCCCAGTCCACCGTCACCGTCCAGATACGCACCCTGGAACGGGAGCTGGGCACCCGTCTCTTCGACCGGCTGCCCTCGGGCGCCCTGCCGACCAGCGCCGGTCGCCGATTGCTGACGGAGGCCGAGGAGGTCCTGGACGCCGAGGCCCGGCTGCGCGCGGTGGCGGCGGCCGGGAACGGCGACGGCGCGGTGGAGGGCCCGGTCGCCCTCGGCGCGGGCGAGTCCCTGTGCGCCTCGCACCTCCCCCGAGTGATCGCCTCGCTGCGCCGCAGCCACCCCGGCATCGACCTCCACCTCCACCCCGCGGGCAGCGCGGCGGCCGTCGAGGGGCTGCGTACGGGACGGCTCGACCTCGTCCTGCTCCTCGAACCGGACGTGGCCGACGCCGACCTGGTGGCCCGCCCCATCGCCCGCGAACCCCTCGTCTACGTCGCCGCCCCCGGCCATCCGCTGGCCGGACGCGAGGCGGGCTGGGACCAACTGGCCGAACAGAGCTTCTTCGTCCACGAACAGGGCTGCTCCTACAGCGACCACCTCGTCCGCACCCTCCTCGACCTCCCCGGCCCGGCACCGCGCCTCACCCGCTTCGGCAGCATCGAGGCCGCCCGCGCCTGCGTCGCCGCAGGCCTCGGCCTGACGCTGCTCCCCCGCGCCACGGTGGAACGGCAACTTGCCGATGGCTACCTCGCCGAGGTCCACGGCCCGGCCATCCCCCCGGTCCCCGTCCAGCTCACCCGCCACCGCCGCCGCTGGACCAGCCCCGCGGCTCGGGCCGTGGCGGACGAGCTGACGCGGCTGCTGGCGGCGTGAGCCGTACGCCGGACGAACTTCAGACGGGCCTCGCACGGGCCTCGGACGAGCCTCAGACGACTGCCGGACGAGCCTCAGACGAGCGTGACGCCGTCGTGGGCGCGGATCGCCGGTGGGGTGGCGGTGTCGAGTGCGTCCAGGACGCGCACGGCGTACGCCTCGTCGGCGAGATCGGGGACCTCGGCGCGGGTGGCCCAGCGCCAGGCCCGGGTGCGGGGGCCGGTGGCGGGGGTGCCGTCGAGCGCCTCACAGCGGAAGACGAGGGAGACGGTGAGGTCGTTCATGTCCTTGTAGACCCCGGTGAGCGCGGCCGGGAGCGCGATCTTGACGCCCGTCTCCTCGAGGATCTCGCGCTGCAGGGCGTCGGGGATGGCGGCATCGGGGTCGAGCGCACCGCCCGGCGGTTCCCAGGTGCTGCCGTCGCGCCGCTTGATCAGCAGCGCCCGGCCGCGCTCGTCCACGATCACGCCGGCGACGCTCACGGTGTGCGGGCGGTCTTGGGGGCGGTCAGTGGTCACGTTCTCGGCCCTCTCGGCTGGCTGGCGCCCTCACCGTAGCAACGTGGCGGGCGTGGGAGCGGGGTGTGCGCAGGAGTTCATGTTTCGCTCCCTCCGGCCGGGCGGATTGTTAAGGCCGGGTCGGGAAAGTGGCGGGCCGCAGATCAGTAGGAGGACACGATGAGACTGTGGCACCGTGCCGCGTGCACCGCGGTTGCCCTGAGCGCGGTTTCGCTCGGCCTGTGCGCCGGGCCGGCGGCCGCCGACTCCGGCGAGGGCCGGTACACCTTCGCGGTGATCGGCGACATTCCGTACGGCAGCGCCGAGATCGCCGACTTCCCCAAGGTCATCGACCAGATCAACGCCGACCCCGATGTGCGGTTCGTCGATCACTTGGGTGACATCAAGGACGGCTCGTCCGTCTGCGACGACGCGTACTTCAAGATGATCAAGTCGGACTTCGACCGGTTCGAGGACCCGCTGGTCTACACGGTGGGCGACAACGAGTGGACGGACTGCCACCGCCCGAACAACGGTGGCTACAACCCGCTGGAGCGCCTGGCCACCATCCGGAAGGTCTTCTTCCCGCACCCCGGCCGGACCCTCGGTGAGAACAGCGTCCCGGTGACCTCGCAGGCGGCCCAGGGCTATCCCGAGAACGTTGGCTACCGGCGGGCGGGCGTGTCCTTCGCCGCCCTGCACATCGTGGGCAGCAACAACGACATGGCGCCGTGGACGGGCAACACCGCGCCCACGCCGGAGCAGACCGCCGAGGCCAAGGGGCGCACGGCCGCCGTCGTGCGGTTGATCCACGAGACCTTCGACGCGGCCCGGCGCCACCACGACAAGGCGGTCACCCTCCTCACCCAGGCCGACATGTTCGACCCGACGGTCAAGGACCCCGCCTTCGCGGACTATTCGGCCTTCCAGCCGATCGTCAAGGCGATCGCCGACGAGTCCGCGGCCTTCCGCGGGCCGGTGTATCTGCTCAACGGCGACAGCCACGTCTACAACAGTGACAAGCCGCTGGACGGCGGCTCGAAGTGGCTGTCCTTCTACGGGGTCGGGAATCCCGCCCCGAACCTGTCCCGGGTGACGGTCGACGGTTCGAGCAACGCCGACAACTGGCTGAAGGTCACGGTGAAGCCGGGGAGCAAGCAGGTGCTGAGCTGGACCCGGGTGCCGTTCACGTCCTGAGCGCCCCTGAACCCGAACGTGAGGGCACGGCCCGCCGACGGTGCGCACACCCCGGCGGGCCCCGCCATGCGGCCCTAGTGGACGTCCACGACGCCGTCCTCCTGCCCACGCCGGTCCTGCTTCTTCCCCTCGGACTCGTTCATGTTGCGCCGCACCGCGTCCAGGATGGTCAGACCCTGCCCGACCAGGCTCGCCGCGATCTCGCCCAGCCCGTCCGCCCCGTTGAGGACGTTGACGTTCGCCCCGGAGAGTCCGGAGGCGGCCTCCTTGACGATCTGCGGCAGTTGGTCGATCAGCATGCGGTCGAGCGCGACCCGGCCGTGTGAGGCCGCCGCCTCGGCCTGGATCTTCATCCGCTCCGCCTCGGCCAGCGCCACCACCCGGATCCGCTCGGCCTCCGCCTCCGCCGGTTTCACGATCTCGGCCACCAGCTGCTGCTGCCGCAGATCGGCCGCCCGCTGGGCCAACTCCGTGCGCGCGGAGAGTACTTCCTGCTGTGCGTGCGCCTCCGCCAGCGGTCCGGCCTGGGCGGCCTGCGCCTGGGCGCGGTCCACCTCGGCGTTGTACTGGGCCTGCACCACCGCCGTCTGCCGCGCGTACTCGGCCTGGTTGCGCGCCGCCTCCTGCTCCGCCTCGGCCGACGCCTGGCTGGCCTTGGCCTGGGCGATCTGGGCCTGCCGCTGGATGGCGGCCTTGTGCGGGGCGGACATCGCGTCGATATAGCCGGTGTCGCCGTCGTCGATCGACTGGATCTGCAACGAGTCCACGATCAGACCGATCTTGGCCATCTCCGCCTTGGAGGTGTCCAGCACCTCGGTGGCCAGCTTCTGCCGCTCGGTGATGAGTTCCTCGACCGTCATCGAGCCGATGATGGCCCGCAGATGACCCGCGAAGATCCGCCCGGTCAGCACCGCCATCTGCTCCTGGTCGGAGAGGAACCGCTGGCCCGCGTTGACGATGGACTCGGTGTCATTGCCCACCTTGAACGCGATCACCGCGCGCACCGTCAGCGTGATGCCCTGTCGGCTGACGCACTTCTCCGCGACCTCGGCCTCACACATCGCCAGTGTCAGGAAGCGGACCTTGCGGAAGACCGGGAGCACGAACTTGCCGTGCCCTGTCACCACGCGAAACGGCGCACCCCCATGTCCACGCCTGCCACCCGAGATCAGCATCGCCTGGTCGGGTGCGGGCACGCGGTAACCGAACATCCTTCGTCTCCTCAGCCTGCGCCGCCGGCCCCGCCGGACGACGCCTCCAATGGATCGGCCCACTCGATGACATCGACCTGGCGGGAGCCGCGAGAGTCGATCACGAGAACGGACGCGCCTTGCGGCAGCGGGTCGGAGGACCAGGCGAGGAACGTCTCCGAACCACCCCTGACGCGCACCAGGACCTCGCCGGGACCACTGGCACCACGGGTGCCCAGAAGCAGCACCCCGGTGCGACCGATCACAGGATCATCCGGTGTCATAGCGGCAGCCCCCCGTCATTCCGCTGCTGAAATCCGACGTTAGACCGTTTTCCCGGCGCCGGATACGGTTGTGCGCAGCGGGGATCGGGAGAACCGCCACCCGCGCGGACGGCCGCTACGAGGCGGTGTCCTTGGCTTCGTCGGCCTTGCCCTCGGCGTCCTTGGCCTCGGTCTCGGTCTCGGCCCCGCCGCTCTCCGAGTCCTCGAAGTACGCGTCGAGCACCGCGTCCAGCTCCGCCGTCCATTCCTTGAGGAACTTGCGGGCCGGTGCCTCGACATCGGCGGTGTACCAGCGCCGGTTGGTCGTATAGACGGTGATCCCGAAGCGCTTGCCGAACCGCGGGGTGTCGACCTCCACCGCGCCGATCTCGTCCCACCCGAACTCGGCCTTCTCGCCGTCGAGTTCGAATACGACTCCGCGGCGACCGGCCCGTATGGCGCCGCGCCGGTCGGACACGTCGAAGACGACCCCGCCGTCCTCGTCCTCGTCCTGGTCCGCGTCCGCGTCCCCGTCCGCGTCCTCCGCGCCGTCGTCCGCTTCCCCGTCGGACGCGACGACGTCCTTCGACGCGTCGGCTTCGCCGTCGGACTCCGCCGCGGCCTCGACGCGCTCTTCCTCGTCGAGCTTCGGCTCGTCCTCGGCGGTGACTTCCTCCGGCGGCCGCTCCGCCGCTGCCTTGTCCGGGGTGTCCTCCTCCACATCGGCAGGGCGCGGGGACGTCAGGCCGGGGATGTACCCCGGATCCGTCCCGGCGGTGTGCATGGGCGGGATGATCGGTCCATTGCTCTGCTCCACGGCCGGAAGTATTGCCGATAAACCTGTGCCGACGACAGGCAACCCCGGGGCCAATCAAGCAGACACGGGAAAGCCGCAGGTTACGCGGAGCCGATTGGGGCGCGGGCCGCAGCGGTGGCCTGGCGGGCGCGCACCTTTACCGTCCCTTTACTATGGTTGTGGGGACACTTGACCTACTAGCGCCCCCAGCACTCTCCCAGCGACGTAAGGAGCACCGGACCCGCAATGGGCGAACCTCCCAGTACCACCCGTGCCACACCCCGCCCGCCCCTAGGCGGAGCACCCCTTACAGGGCAGACGGGAGTGGCACGGTGACCGAGATCCTGCTGCTTCTCCTCGCACTGGCCCTCACCCTCGCCTGCGCCCTCTTCGTGGCCGCCGAGTTCTCCCTCACCACCGTCGAGCGCGGTGCCCTGGAGCGCGCCGCCGAAGCCGGTGAGCGCGGGGCCGACAGCGCGCTCACGGCCGTGCGCCGGCTGACGTTCCAGCTCTCCGGGGCCCAGCTGGGCATCACCGTCACCTCCCTGGTGATCGGCATGCTCGCCGAGCCCTCGCTGGCCGCCCTCCTCGAAACCCCGCTCACCGCGATCGGCCTGCCCGACGGCGCGGCCTCGACGACCGCCGTGGTGCTGGGCGTGGCCGTCTCCACGGTGGTGCTGATGGTCGCCGGGGAGCTGGTGCCCAAGAACTGGGCCATCTCCCGCCCGCTGCACGTGGCCAAGGCCGTCGCCTCCCCGCAGCGCGCCTTCACCGCCGCCTTCGCCCCGCTGATCCACCACCTCAACAACACGGCCAACCGCCTGGTGCGCCGCATGGGCCTGGAGCCCGCCGAGGAACTGGCCTCCGCCCGTACGCCGGACGAGCTGGTCGCGCTGGCCCGCCACTCGGCCGCCGAGGGCGCGCTGGAGCAGGACGCGGCCGAGCTGTTCGTCCGCACGCTCCACCTGGGCGAGCTGACCGCCGAGAACGTGATGACCCCGCGTGTGGACGTCCAGGCGCTGGAGGCCCACGCCACCGCCGCCGACGCGGCCAACCTCACCCTGGCCACCGGGCGGTCCCGCTTCCCCGTCTACCGCGACACCCTGGACGAGGTGGTCGGCACCGTGCACATCCGCGACGTCCTCGCCCTGGACGCCGTCCGCCGCGCCACCACCCCCGTCACCGATCTGGCCACGCCCCCGCTGCTGGTGCCCGACAGCCTCCCGGTGGACCGGCTGCTGGACCGGCTGCGCCGCGCGCACACCATGGCCGTCGTCATCGACGAGTACGGGGGCACCGCGGGCATCGCCACCCTGGAGGACATCGTCGAGGAGATCGTCGGCGACGTCCGGGACGAACACGACACCGACGAGACGCCGGGCCTGGTGCCGCTCGGCCCCGGCGCCTGGGAGGCGGACGGCGGCGTACGGCTGGACGAACTCACCGGCATCGGCCTGACCGCCCCCGAGGGCCCGTACGAAACCGTCTCGGGCCTGCTGGCCACCGCCCTGGGGCGGATCCCGGCGGCCGGGGACACCTTTGAGACGGACGACGGCTGGCAGCTCACGGTCCTGAAGGTGGACCACCACCGCGCCGACCGCGTACGGATCACGGAGGCCGCCGAGACCGGCCACACCCCCCAGTCCTCCGAGGCCGCCGAGACCGGCCACACCCCCCGGTCCCCCGAGGCCGCCGAGACCGGCCACACCTCTGAGTCCTCCGAGGCCGCCCGATGACCGTCGTTCAACTCGCCATCGGCGCCCTCACCCTCCTCACCAACGCCTTCTTCGTCGGCGCCGAATTCGCCCTGATCTCCGTGCGCCGCAGCCAGATCGAACCGCGTGCGCAGGCGGGGGAGAAACGGGCGCGCGGTGTGCTGTGGGCGCTGGAGCACCTGTCCGCGCTGATGGCCACCGCCCAGCTCGGCATCACCATCTCCTCCCTCGTGCTGGGCGCGGTCGCCGAACCGGCCATCGCCCATCTGCTGGAGCCCGGTTTCGACGCCGTCCATGTCCCGCCCGCCCTGGTGCATCCGATCGCGTTCGTCATCGCGCTCACGGCGGCCACGTATCTCCACATGCTCATCGGCGAGATGGTCCCCAAGAACATCGCCCTCGCCGCGCCCGAGCGCACCGCGCTTCTCCTCGGCCCGCCGCTGGTGGCCCTCACCCGCCTCCTGCGCCCCGTGGTCTTCGGCGTCAACGCGTTCGCCAACGCGCTGCTGCGGCTGCTGAAGGTCGAGCCGAAGGACGAGGTCGAGTCGGTCTTCACCGACGACGAACTCATCCGGCTGGTACGGGACTCCAGCGACGCCGGGCTGCTGGACAAGTCCGGTGGCGAGCGGCTGCGCGACGCCCTGGAGCTGGGCACCCGGCGGGTCGGCGACATCCTCGTCCCCCTCGACGAGATGGTCACCGTCGACCACCGCGTCACCCCCGCCCAACTGGAACGCACGGCGGCCGCCTCCGGCTACGGCCGGCTCCCGGTCACCGGCCCCGGCGGCGCCATCCTGGGCTATCTGCACATCAAGGACACCCTCGGCGTCGCCGACCGGGACCGCCCCTTCCCGCCCACCGCCGTGCACACCGTCCCCCGTGTGCGCGCCGACACCCCGCTGGACGACACCCTCACCACCATGCGCGCCACGGGGGCCCATCTGGCCGCCGTGACGGCCGACACCGGCGCGGTCCTGGGCTTCGTCACGATGACGGACGTCCTGGACGAACTGGTGGGCCCGGCCACCCCGGCCTAGCCGGGGGGCGTCACACGGCGCGGCTCAGGCCGACGGCCGGGCCGGCGGATGAACCGACGGTCGGTCCGGCCGTACGGAGAACGCCGTGTCCCCGGCCGTCGCCACGATCGCGTCCTTGACGAGCAGCACCCTCGGCTCCGCGTCCTCCGCCGCGGTCCCGGGGTCGTTCAGCGCGGCCGTGCGCCACGCCTCCTTGCCGTCGGCCACGTTCAGCGCGAGCAGACGGCCGAAGCGGTTGGCGAAGTACAGCTGCCCGTACCGCCGGGACAGCACCGGCTCGGACAGGCTCTCCGTCTCCGTCGACCGCTGCCACAGCTCGCGGCCGCTGTCCGCCGCCACCGCGGTGACCATTCCGTTGGGACGGACGAAGTAGACGGTGCCGTCCAGCAGGGTCGGCTTGCCGAGCACGGGGCGCCGCAGCGGGATCCGCGTGATCTCGCCGGTGCGCGTATCCACCCGCACCATGGCGTTGTACGGGCGCTCGTACCCCGAGTCGTACACCTCCTTCGCGGTCTGCGGGACCAGGAACAGCGGCTTGCCCTGGACCGCGCCGAGGGTCAGCGCCTTCCGCGGGAGGGTGGTGAGGTTCCGCTGCGTGCCGTCGGAGGGGTCGAGCCGCAGCAGGTCGTACGGGCCCTCGGCGGCCAGGCCGTTGGAGTCGTTGGGCGCGCACAGGGCGTACGGCGCACCGTCCAGCGTCGTCGGCTCGCAGAACTTCCCCTCGAGCGCCGGAGACTGCCACAGCCGGGCGCCCGACGGCCCGTAGGCGACGAGCTCCCGGGCATCCGACGACAGCGTCAGCACCCCGCCGCGGAACATGCGCACGTCGGCGGAGCCGCTGATGCTCCGCTCCCACCGCTGCTTCCGGGTGGCGACGTCCAGGGCCACGACGTACCGCTCGCCGCCCTCCGCCTCCCGGTAGGTGTAGACGATTCCGTCCCGCACCCCGATGGGCCGCGCCAGCTGGGGGCGGGTGCCCCACCGCCACTGGACGTGGCCGGTGGCGGCGTCGACCCTGGCGACCGTGAACCCGTTGCCGCCGCAGTACAGGGTCCGGCCGTCCTCCGGGGCACATCCCGGCTCGTTGTAGACGAGGGGCGGCCCCTCGGTCTCGGCCCGCAGGTCCGCCCGCCACGGCTGCCAGCCCTTGGGGAGCGAGGCGGGCCGCTGGGAGTGCGCGGCGTCGGCGGTGGCGGACGCGTCGCCCGACGAGTCCGTCATGTCCGGGGCGAAGACCGCCGCGGCGACGGTGAGCCCGGTGACGGCCAGGGCCACTCCGGCGGTGGTGACGACGAGCTGCCGCCGGGCGCCTCGCCGCGGTGGGGCCGGCGGGGAGGCGGGGGGCTGCGGGGCGTGGGCCGGGGTCGGGGCCGGGGCTGGGCTCGCGGCCGGGGAGACGGGAGGACGTCCAGGGGCGGACGCGGCGGGGCCGGGGGCCGCCCCGGGGCTGCCGACCGTCCCGGGCCCGTGCGCCGTCGCGGAGCCATCGGCCGCCGCCGGGGAAGCCGCCGGGAAATCCGACAGCCCGCGCAGCAGGCGATGCAGCTCGTCCAGTTCCGGCCGGGCCTCCGGATCCTTGGCCAGACAGCGCTCGGCGATGGGCCGCAGCGGTTCCGGGACCCCCTCCAGGGTCGGCTGCTCGTACATCACCTGGTAGCCCGACAGATAGGGGCTGTCCGACTCGAACGGACTGCTGCCCCGCGCCGCGTACACCAGCAGCGAGCCCAGCGAGAAGACGTCCGATGCCCCCGTGACCCCCCGCGGACTGCGCAGCTGCTCCGGCGACATGAACGGCGGGGTGCCGAGCACCCGCCCGATGGTGACGGTGAGCGTCTGGCTGTCGACGGCGCGGGAGATGCCGAAGTCGATGACGCGCGGACCGTCCTCGGCCATCAGGATGTTGGCCGGTTTCAGATCCCGGTGCACCACCCCGGCCCGGTGGATGTCGCGCAGCGCCTCGACCAGTCCGAGGCCGAGCGTCCGCAACTCCCGCCCGCTCAGGGGCCCGTTCCTCCGGACGACCTCGGAGAGGGTTCGGCCCGGTACGTACAGGGTGGCCATCCACGGCCGGTCGGCCTCCGGATCGGCGTCCACGACGGGGGCGGTGAACGCCCCGCTCACCCGGCGCGCCGCCGCGACCTCCTGCCGGAAGCGGGTGCGGAACTCCTCGTCCTGCGCGTACTGCTCATGGACCAGCTTGATCGCGACCCGGCGCCCCGAGGCCGCGCGCCCGAGATAGACGACGCCCATGCCGCCCGCCCCGAGCCGGTCGAGCAGGGCGTAGCCGCCTATGGATTCCGGATCCCCGGTGGCCAGCGGCATCGCCGATCCCCTCTCCCGCGCCTCTCCCGCGCTGTTTTCGCGTCTCGAACACGGTCCTACCGGAGACCTACATTAGGTCGGCCGGGGCCCCGGCGGACCATGCGGTCCAGGACGTGGCGGAACGGTGATGTGCGCCACGGCCGCGCGCGGGGGCGAACGGGGCGGTGCGGACAGGGAAGTTCCGTTAGTCGCGCGTTAGCGGAACGGAGCCGGGACGGCAGTGATACGCCAGCGGACCACGGAAAGCTCATAGCCACACCGAGGGCCGGTGCGGAACACCGGCCGGACCGCCGACCCATTGGGGGAGCCCGCCATGAACGTCACCGCCTACCGTCGCGGCCGCACCGTCCGTACGATCGCCGCCTCCATCGTGGCCGTCGCCGCGCTGAGCGTGACCGCGGCGTGCAGCGGGGACGGAGACGGCGGCTCCGACAACGCGGGCAAGGCGAACTCGTCGGCCACGGCCCCCGCGTCCGGCGCGGACGAACAGGGTGCGGGCAAGGCCGAGGCGGGCAAGGCCGAGCCGGGCAAGGAGAACCAGGGCGGCAAGGAGAACCAGGGCGGCAAGGAGAACCAGGGCGGCAAGGAGGGCGCCGCCGGTGTCAAGGACGCGAAGTCGCAGACCCAGAATTCCGGCGGCGGCTCCGAGTCCGACCCGGTCGGCGACTGCGACATCAACAAGACGGCCATCACCGTCCAGAACGTCAAGAGCCCCATCAATCACATGCTGCTCAAGGCGACCAACAAGGCCGGCGTGGACTGCAAGCTGGTCGGCTACCCGAGCCTGAAGTTCGGCGCCGACGCGCAGGCCGCCACCCCGGTGAACGAGGACAGCAAGCCGCAGGCCGTGGTCATGCTCGCCCCGGGCGAGAGCGCCTACGCGGGCATCACCACCTCCGCGGCGGACGGCTCGGGCGTCGAGGGCGGCAAGGTCGACTCGCTCGAGGTCTTCATCGACGGCAACGAGGACCCCAAGCCGGTCGAACTGCCCGGCGGCTCGGTCTACGTCGACAGCGCGGCGAAGGTCACGTACTGGCAGAAGGACGCGCAGACCGCCCTGACCTGGTAACACGCGCACAAGCACCCCTGTGCCCGACTGTTCATCTACATGAACACTGTCTTGCATAGAAGACAGCCCGCCCTGGAGGATGAAGCGGCGCCGCCGACGCGGCGCACCGGGCACAGGCACAGGGGTGGGGAACGGATGGGCATCGGCTCCGCGGTGCTGCTGGTGTCGGCCGGTGTGGCCTCCGGGCTCGCCGGTTCGATCGCGGGGCTGGCCTCGCTGTTCAGCTATCCGGCGCTGCTGGCGGTGGGACTGCCGCCGGTGGCCGCGAATGTGACCAACACGGTGGCGCTGTTCTCCAACACCGTCGGCACCGCGGCCGGATCCCGCGCCGAACTCCGCGGCCGACGCGACCGCCTCCTCCGCCTCGCCGCCATCGCGGCGCTGGGCGGCGCGGTCGGGGCCGCCCTGCTGCTGTCCACCCCGTCCTCCGCCTTCGAGGCCGTCGTACCGTGGCTGATCGCCCTCGGCTCGGTACTGATCCTGGTCCGCGACCCGCTCCGCCGGCTCATGGCCTCCCGCTCACGCCCCCTGGCCCACACCGCCCGCCCCACCCTCCCGCTGGCGTGCGCGGTCCTGCTGGTCGGCCTCTACGGCGGCTACTTCGGCGCGGCCTCGGGCGTCCTGATGCTGGCAGTGCTCTCCCTGACGGCCACGGAACCCCTCCCGGTCACCAACGCCGTCAAGAACATCGCCACCGGCGCGGCCAACGTAACGGCCGCGGTCGCCTACGTAGCCGTAGCCCCGGTCAACTGGCCCGCCGCCGCCACCCTCGGCCTGGGCGCCCTCCTGGGCAGCTGGCTGGGCCCCCTGGCCGTCCGCCGCCTCCCCGAAACCCCCCTCCGAATCGCCATAGCCCTGGGCGGCCTCGGCCTGGCCATCTCCCTCTGGCGCTGACCCCGCCGACGGCATTACCCCGGACGTAATCGCACCGATCCGCTGCCCCCGGCAGCATGGTGATCGCTTCCCGCAAGGTTTCCGATCGGAGGGATCACCATGTCCTCGGCCGCGCCCATGACCACCCGCGCCCTGGTGGAGGAACTGCTGCGCCGCATCGGTGAGGGGGACCCCGAGCGGATCGCCGAGCTGTATGCCGGGCGCAGTGACTGGAAGCTGGACTGGCCGGAGAGCGAGCACGGCCGTGCGGCCACCCCGTGGATTCGGCACCGGTCCACCCGCGCGGATGTGGTGGGCCACTTCCGGGAGTTGGCCCGGCACCATGTGCCCGAGGAGGCGGACACCGAGGTCGAGCGGATTCTCGTCGACGGCGACGACGCGGTGGTGCTGGGCGAGATCCGTCAGACCGCCCGGTCCACCGGGCGCGCCTATCGTGCGCGGTTCGCCCTGCACCTCACGTTCGAGGGCGGCCTCGTCACCCGGCACCACGTCTACGAGGACAGCCTCGCGGTGGCCCAGGCGTTCAGCACGCCCCAGCCGCGGGCATGACGCCGGGCCATTGAGCGATCAGCGGGTGAGCAGGGGCTCCACCCGGGACAGGGTGTCCAGGATGTTCGCCTCCGTGATCGCCATCCGCGCCTCGTCCGGCGTCAGCCAGCGCAGCGGCGCGTCCGGGTTCTCCGGCCGTACCGCCTCGGGAGCGCCGGTGGCCAGCACGAAGCGCACATCGGCGTGCTCATGCGCCGGCTCCCGGCTGTTCGCGGGGACCGGGACGATCACCAGATGCCGCACCTCCGCGTCCGGCCACGGGGCCAGATCGGGCAGCCCCGTCTCCTCCCGCCCCTCCCGCAGCGCGATGGCGAGCGGATCGTGCTCACTCGGGTCGCCATGCCCGCCGACCAGCAGCCACGACTGGTGGCGCTGGTGCCAACGCAGCAGCACCCGGCCGCTGTCGGGGTGCACGATCAGGGCGGAGGCGGTGATGTGGAGGGGACTCGTGCGGTCCCAGGGCGCGCCCGCCTCGATGACGTCGCGCACCCGCTTGACGTCGGCGCATTCCGCGGTGGTCTTCGGCCGGTAGCCCGTAAGGACATGGAGGACTGAGTGATCGGCTGTGGCCATGCGCGGATCCTAACGACGCCGGCCCGCCCACGGCGCGCGGTTTTCCTCACCCTCGACTCGGGCTCCCTGCTCCGTGTATCCCGTATATCCCGTATATCCCGTGTACCGCGTGCGCCCTCGTGCGCGTGAGCCCCAGGCGGGTCGGCCTGGGGCTCTGTGGTGGTGGCACGGGACGGACGGGTCGGATCCGAATGTCATCCGCTCACGGTGAGATTCGAATTCCCGCTGCTCTGATATCCCTCAGTCGCGAGGATCATGTAGTACTTGAACGTGCCAAGACCCATTCCGGAACGGGCCCATGCGTCGAAGTGATTGCCCGTGGTGATGGTGCCGCCCGTCTTCTTCGACTGCCGGACGCTCCAGTACTGATTGAAGGTCCGGGTGCCCTCGACCGAGGGGGCGTTGTAGCGCGTCGTCTGGTAGATGTCGTACGTGCCGCCATCGCTGGTGACGGCGCCCTTGTACGTCCCCGTGGGCCGGTATGTACCCCAGTTGTCGACGACGTAGTACTCCACGAGCGGGTTTGACGTCCACCCGTAGAGACACAGATATCCATTGCCGGACGGGTTGAAGCTGCCCGAGTACTGCACGCTCCTGCGGCTGCCGTTGGTCCAGCCCTTACCGCACACGAAATTCCCGCAGTTGGACCATGAGGTCCGGTAACTGCCGCCCGACGACAGCGTCATGGAGACCGAACCGCCGCCGTCGGTCCAGAACGAATAGTAGAAGCCGTTGTTGGTGCCGGTTTGGTTCGTGGTGATGGTCGTGTCGGCGCTGGCGGTTCCGATGGTGGGCAGCGTCAGCCCGGACGTGACCAGCGTCAGGGCGCCGGCCCGGCCGATTAAGTTCCTGCGGCTGATCGGCCGGGCGGGGGTGTCGTCCCGGTGCATGCTTCTCCTCCTCGGTTGTGATGGGGGCCTGTTGGTGCGGACAGTGTTGGACCGGCACGGTGGGGTGTCAACAGTTTCCGCAAGGATTACGGAAATTCCGCTGGGGCTGGTGATCTCTTGAGGGTGAATATTGCCTGTTCAGCACCTCACCTCATCCATCGAGTTCAGGAATGATCGATGAGAGGGAGAGATGAGAGATCATTTATGGGACCTCCCCATCGAAAATTTTCGGAACCCTTCCGGATCAATGCAGTGCCCATGAGGCCCGGTCGGGCGAAGGGCACGATGCCGTACATGCCATAACTCGCGCTCATATTGAGCAGGTTCGCTCTACAAGGCGGTCTGGGTGACGAAGTACCTGGTCAGAGCATTGCCAACCTGTTATCAGGGCGTTAGTGGCGTGGCAGTAGGTCGTCGGCGTGGGCTGACAGTCTTGTTGTCATGACCCCGGAGGACGGGGTCGAGGCCCACGACAACAGAGGACTCATGTCGCACCGCACCACCACTCTTCGCCATGCCCGCAAGGCCGCCGCCGTGGCGGTCGTCGCTGTCGCCGCGTTCGGTCTGACCGCGTGCCAGGACAACGCGGACGCCAGCGGAAGCTCGTCCTCCTCGGCCGCGAGCGACTCCTCGGACTCCGGTTCGTCCGGCTCGTCCGGCTCGTCCGGCTCGTCCGGCTCGTCGGACGGGGGCTCGTCGGGTTCGGCCGGCGGCGACCAGGGCGGCGCCGGTGCGGACTCCTGCAAGACCTCGCAGCTGGGTTTCAGGAGCTCGCACGGCATGGGTGAGGGCACCCTGATCGTCGACCTCAAGAACAACGGATCCGCCCCCTGCACCCTCCAGGGCTTCCCCGGCGTGGACCTCAAGAGCAAGAACGGCTCGATCAGCGCCGAGCGCAGCGACCTCGCGGCGCCGAAGACCGAGGTCAAGCCGGGTGAGGAGACCCGCTTCACGCTCTCCTACCCGCCGAACGACTCCGGCGGCAGCGGCGAGACCTTCACCACCCTCGTCGTCACCCCGCCCAACGAGACCCACTCCCACTCCCTGCCCGTGAGCATCAACGTCCCCGTCACCGACGGCTCCGGCTCCGCCATCAAGGTGGACCCGGTCGGCACCGGCAAGTAGGCGCGTACAACATGGCATCCCCGGGCCACTGGCCTGGGGATGTGCTATGAGCGACGAGTATGGGCAACAAGGCTGCCTGATCGATCGAACGTTCGACTTCCGGCGCACCGGCACACCGGCGTGCGCCTTCGCCCGCGACGGCCGACCCTGGATGGCGGGGGCGGTGGAGCGTGGACCGGACTGGAACCCGACTGGAACCGGACTGGAAGGTGAACGTCACGATGGAGACACCCCCGATCGTTTCGCCGCAGGAGTGGGAGGCCGCGCGCCAGCAGTTGCTCGAGGAAGAGAAGCGGCTGACCCGCGCCCGTGACGCACTGGCCGCCAAGCGCCGGCGGATGCCGTGGCTGGCGGTGGAGAAGGCGTACGCGTTCGACGGCCCCGAGGGCAGGGTGAGCCTGCTCGACCTGTTCGCGGGGCGTCGTCAGCTGATCCTCTACCGCGCCTTCTTCGAGCCCATCGTCTACGGCTGGCCCGAGCACGCCTGCCGCGGCTGCTCCATGGTCGCCGACCACGTCGGCGACCTCGCCCACCTCAACGCCCGCGACACCACCCTCGTCTTCGCCTCGCGCGCCCCGCAGCCGGAGATCGAGCAGGTGAAGGCGCGGATGGGCTGGACGATGCCCTGGTACACGATCACCGACGACTTCGACGCCGACTTCGACGTGGACGAATGGCACGGCACGAACGCGTTCATCCGCGAGGGCGACCGCGTGTTCCGCACCTACTTCATCAACGCCCGCGGCGACGAGGCACTGGGCAGCACCTGGAGCTACCTCGACATGACCGCGCTCGGGCGGCAGGAGACCTGGGAGGACTCGCCCGGGGGCTACCCGCAGACCGCGCCGTACGAGTGGTGGAACTGGCACGACGCGTACGGCGAGCCCGAGCCCGCCCCGGAATGGCTGGCCCAAACGCGCAGAGGCCCGCGAGGCCGGCCCGCCTGACCCCCGCGGCCCCCGCGGCCCCCGCGGCCCCCGCGGCCCCCGCGGCCCCCGTGACCCCCGCGGCCCCCGTGACCCCCGCGGCCCCCGCGGCCCCCGTGACCCCCGCGACCAGCACAACACCTCGCCCTCCGCATGTCGCACACTGTGGAGCCATGGACCACCACACCCGCCCCGCGACGGCCGCCGACGCCGACGCCGTAAGGGCCGTCATCGACGCGGCATACCGCCCCTACGTCACCCGGATCGGGCTCCGCCCGGCACCCATGGACGCCGATCACGCGGCCGACATCGCGGCGGGCCGCGTCTTCGTCACCGGCGACCCGGTCGTGGGCGTGCTGGTCCTGGTGGCGGAGCCCGACCACCTCGTCCTGGAGAACATCGCCGTACACCCCGACGCCCACCGCCAGGGCCTGGGCAGGCATCTGCTCACCTTCGCCGAAACCCACGCACGCGCCCTCGGCCTCCCGGAGATCCGGCTCTACACCAACGCCCTCATGTGGGAGAACCAGGAGATCTACCCGAGGTACGGATACGAGGTGACGGAACGCCGCCAGGACGGCCAGTACGACCGCGTCCACTACCGGAAGCGCGTTTCCCGGGCGGCAGCGCCCGATCAGTAGCCCGGCGGGCGCCGGCTTGACCTTACCCTCGGGGGCAAGGTTTAGCGTTCTTCGAGGTGAGAGACGTGCGAATCGGTGAGCTGGCCCGGCGGGCGGGTGTGACGACCAAAGCGGTGCGCTACTACGAATCGCTGGGGCTGTTGACGCCCGAGCGGCTGGCCAACGGCTACCGGGACTACGACGAGCACGATGTGCGGCTCGTGCGGGAGATCCGGGCGCTCAGCGGGCTCGGGCTGCCCGTGGAGCGGACCCGGCCGTTCCTGGACTGCCTCGCGGTCGGGCATCGGCACGCCGATGACTGCCCGGCCTCACTGGCCGAGTACCGGGAGGCGATCGACGAGCTCTCCCGGCGCATCGCCGGGCTCACCGCGCGCCGGGCGGCGCTGATCACGCACCTTCAGCAGGCCGCCCACCGCAACAGCCGTGTCCCGGCCACCCGCGAAGGAGAGCGCCTGATGACCGACTACGTGAACCTGCCGCCCGACCTGCCCGTACCCGAGGACGACGGCGCGGCCGCCCATCTGCCCGGGACGTCCGTGCCGTCCCTGGAACTGCACAGCACCGGCGATTCGACGGTCCGTCTCGACGCCCTCGGACCGGGCCGGACGGTGCTCTACGTCTATCCGCTCACCGGCCGTCCGGGCACCGACCTGCCCGAGGGCTGGGACGCGATCCCCGGGGCGCGCGGCTGTACGCCCGAGGCGTGCGGCTTCCGCGACCACTATCAGGAGCTGCTCACGGCCGGCGCGGTCCAGGTGTTCGGGCTGTCCAGCCAGGAAACCGGCTATCAGCGCGAGGTCGTCGAGCGGCTCCGCCTGCCGTTCGAGATGCTCTCCGACCCCACGCGGAGCCTGGCCCAGACGCTCGGTCTGCCCACGTTCGACGTGACCGGGCTGACGCTCTACAAGCGGCTGACGTTGATCATCCGCGATGGCACGATCGAGCACGTCTTCTATCCGATCTTCCCGCCGAACGAGCACGCGGACCAGGTGCTGACCTGGTTGCGGGCGAACCCTCAGCAGGGAACCGGCCGGTAGAGCCCGCCGGTGGAGACCCGCTTGCAGAGACCCGCCCGTAGAGACCCGCCCGTAGTGACTCGCCCGTAGTGACTCGCCCGTAGAGACCCGCTTGCAGAGACCGGCGCGCAGCGCCTGACTATCCGGGAGACGCCCATGTTCACCGGCCTGAGTGCCTTTCCGCTCACCCCGACCACCGAAACCGGCATCGACGAGAAGGCCTTCGCCACCCTGGTCGGCCGACTGGCCACCGCCGGAGTCGACTCGATCGGAGCGCTGGGCTCCACGGGCTCGTACGCCTACCTGACCCGCGAGGAGCGCGCCCGTACCGCCCGTATCGCCGTGGAGCACGCCGAGCGGACCCCGGTCATCGTGGGCATCGGCGCGCTGCGCACCCGGCATGTACTGGAGGTGGCGGAGGACGCGCAGCGTGCGGGGGTATCCGGAGTGCTGCTGGCGCCGGTGTCGTATCAGCCGCTGACCGAGGACGAGGTGTTCGGGCTCTTCGAGGACGTCACGGCGAACCTCTCGGTGCCGCTGGTGGTCTACGACAACCCTCGCACCACCCACTTCACCTTCACCGACGAGCTGTACGCGCGGGTGGCCGAGCTGCCGCGGGTGGCGTCCATCAAGATCCCGGGGGTGCCCGCCGACCCCGCGGCCGCGCGGGCCCGGGTCCAGCGGCTGCGGCAGATCCTGCCCGGGGACGTGACCGTGGGCGTCAGCGGGGACGCCTTCGGGGCGACAGGGCTGAACGCCGGGTGTGACGCCTGGTATTCGGTGCTCGGCGGCACCTTCCCCGGACCGGCGCTGGCGATCACCCGTGCCGCGCGGTCCGGCGACGCCGAAGGGGCGCGGGCGGAGTCACGGCGGCTCCAGCCGCTGTGGGACCTGTTCACCCAGCACGGTTCCCCGCGCGTGATCGCCGAGGCCGCCGCGCACATCGGCCTCACCCCGCCCCGCGGCCTCCCGCTCCCGCTGCGCGGCCTCGATGCCGACGGCCGCGCACAGGTCGCCGAGGTGCTCGAACAGCTTCGGCTGAACGCCTGACCGGCAGCGGCCCCGGCGGCCCCGGCGGCCCTGGCGGCCCTGGCGGCCCCAGTGACCCCGGCGGCCCCGGCGGCCCTGGCGGCGCCAGTGGCCCCGGTGGCCCGAGTGACCCCGGCGGCAATGGCCTTACCGACGGCATCGCCCCCTATGGCCGCTCCAAGATCCCCCTCTCCATGGCCACCACCACCGCCCTCGTCCGGTCGTTCACATCGAGCTTGGCGAACAGCCGGAGCAGATGCGTCTTCACCGTGGCCTCGGCGATCACGAGCCGTCGTCCGATCTCGGCGTTGGTGAGACCGTCCGCCACGGCGTTGAGGACGTCCGTCTCGCGCTCGGTCAGCGGGTCCTGAACGGGCCGCCGCATCCGCGCGACCAGCTTCTCCGCGACCCGGGGCGCGAGCACCGTCTCACCCCGTGCCGCCGCGTGGATCGCGTCGACGAGCTGCTCGCGGGTGGTGTCCTTGAGCAGATAGCCGATGGCACCGGCCTCCACCTCGCGCTCGATCTCCGTGTCGGTGTCGTACGTGGTCAGGATCAGCACCCGGGTACGCGGAAACCGGGCCACGATCTCGGTCGTCGTCGCCACCCCGTCCAGTACGGGCATCCGCAGATCGACCAGGGCCACATCGGGGTCGTACCGCTCGACGAGTTCGAGCGCCGCGCGACCGTCACCCGCCTCGCCGACGATCTCGATGCTGTCCTCGGCGGCGAGCAGGGCGATCACCCCGGCCCGCATCACGGTGTGATCGTCCACGACCACGATCCGCAGACCGCCCTCGCCCATGTCCCTCATGCCTCCACCTCGCCCGCCATGGGGATCATCGCCAGGATCCGCGTCCCGTCGCCCACCGAACGCCGACCCGGCCGACGGTCGCGGGGAGGTAGTCCTCGCGCAGGTGGTCGAGCGAGTCGTACGCCTGGTCGGAGTTGCCCAGGTAGGGCACCTTCAGCTCGAGCACGCTGATCCGGTGGTCGGCGGAGGTCCGCACGCGCGAGGCGCCGGTGAACAGCGGGTCGGCGTCGGCGCGCCGGGCCAGCTCCCGCAGCGCCCCGCCGACCTCGCCGGACCGCGCGGCGTCGGCACGTACGACGACCTGGTGGGTGACCCGCTGTTCCGGGAACGCCGCGTTGAGCCGGTCGTACACCCGCATGGCGGCGATGTCGCGGGAGTGGGTGTCCCGGCTCATCTCCGTGATCTTCAACTCGGCCAACGGGACGGCGAGCGCGAGCAGGGCGAGCACGGACACGCACAGGGTGGCCAGGGGGTGCCGGCTCGCGGGCCGCAGCAGAGCGGCCCATACCCGGCCACCGCCGTCGCCCCGCGTCCGGCGCGCGGGCTTGCCTCGTCCGGCGCGGCGCCGCGCCGAGCGCTCCTCCCGCTCTCCCAGCTTGACGAGCATCGCGGGCAGCGCCGTCAGGGAACTGGCCACCGCGACCAGGACGACCACGATCGTGCCGGTGGCCAGCGAGGAGTAGATGACGTCGGAGGCGAGATACAGCGTCGCGGTGGAGGCCACGACCGCGAGCCCGGAGACCACCACGGCCCGGCCGGAGGTCGCCGCGGCCAGGTCGACCAGCGCCTCGGAGCTGAGCCGGCCGCCCGCGCGGGCGCGCTCCTCGCGCTCCCGCTTGAGGTAGAAGAGCGTGTAGTCGACGCCGACCGCGAGCCCGATCATGAGGATGACGTTCGTGCCGACCCCCGCGTCGGGCGAAACGTGTGAGGCCACCATGGAGAGCCCGATGGCCGCCGCGATGGACGACAGCGCGAGCAGCAGCGGCACCCCCGCCATGGTCACGGATCCGAAGACGACCAGCAGGGTGACCAGGGTGATGGGAAGCGTGATCTTCTCGGAGAGCGCCAGGTCGTCGCCGCGCTGCTGATCGACCCCCTTGCTGATGGACGGACTCCCGGTCTCCTCCAGCCGCAGCCCCGGATACGCCTTCGCCACGGCGTCCGTCTGCCCGGCCAGCGCGTCGACCTTGTCCTTGGCGTCCCGCTCCTCGCCCTTCAGCGCCACCTCGACCATGAGGATCCGGCGGTCCCCGGACAGCAGCGGGTCGGCGACGCCCGCGACCTCGGGCAGCCGCTTCATCCGGGCGGTCAGGTCCCCGGCGGCGGCTTCGGCCGCGCCCCGGTCGAGGGCGCCCGACCGGGCGGAGATCAGCACCTGCTCGGTGGCCCGGCGCTCCAGACCCCCCTCGGCGGCCATCGCCTCCGCCCACCCCGCCTCGCCGACCCGGTAGTCGGCCGTCGTCGCGCCGTGTGTCCCGACGGCACCGCCGGCCCCCAGGCACAGCGCCACGAACACCAGCCAGCCGACGATGGCCCGCCAGGGGTGCCGGGCGCTCCAGCGCGCCATGCGCACAGTGAGTGATTTCATGCCCGAAAGCCTCGCTGGCCAGGTCAGTTGGCCGACAGAGGTACCCGGTTGAACTTCCCGTCCACCGATCGGTGGACGGGCACGGCCGCTCGGGCGGCGGCCGGTCGTGGACGACGTGCCGGGCGCGTCAACGGAGGCCATGCCCTCCTTACGGTGGCCATGCCCTCCTTACGGTGGCCATGGCCTCCTTACGGTGGCCGATACGCGGCCTTCACCCCGGACGCGGGGCGCCGCCGGTGCCCAGAGGCCCGGCGGCGCCAGTCGCGGTCAGGTCAGGAATCAGGAGGTCAGGAATCAGGAGCAGGGCTCGTAGAACTGCTTCCAACCGTCGCCGGGCATGGACGGCGGCTCGCCCGTGGACCCGAACTCGCCGTACTTCTCCTTCAGCGCGTAGTCGAAGTCCCCCGGGCCGCTGCCCGCGTACGACAGACGTACGTCCCGATCCAGCTGCCCGTCACCGGAGTTGTTGAGGATCGCGAGGTCCGGGTACGGGTCGTCGCCGTAGTTGGCGATCCGGAGCTGCTGGACCTCGCCGTGGTCGCCGATGTCGGAGTGGCGGGATTCGGCGGAGCCCAGGTTGGACCGCTTGAGCGGGCCGGGGCGGTACTCCGCGACGCGCGCGGTCGACGGGTCGTCCCCGTCGGCCGGCTCGACGATGTTGACGACCATGTCCAGGGCGCCGTCATTCTGGAAGTCGGCGACCGCGGCGGTCGCGACCTCCCCCTGCTTCGCGCCGAGAAGTTTGCTGACTGCCTGCTTCGCGCCGAACGAGCCGTCCGCGGTCCCCCACTGGATCGTCATCTTGGTTCCGGTGTGCCCAGGGTTCGTGATCTTGTCCGGGTGGCCGTCGCCGTCGAGATCGCCGATCAGCGTCGTGGCATCGGCCAGACACGGGCCCGCCACCTTGGTGACCTTCCCCGACTGTCCCGCGCCGCCCGAGGGCGACGACCCGGCCGCACTGGCGTGGTAACCGGCGACCGTCAGGGTCAGGGCGACAGCCGCGATCGGCGCGGCGATCAGACGTGACCGTTTGCGAAGCATCTGCGAACTCCTAACGTTGTTGTTGCGAGAACACCGCGGCGCGGAGCCGACTCCCTCCGGGCTACTGGTCCGTTCCGCCGAAGGGGACGGCGTCCGCCGCGGAGGTGTGCCAGTTGGTGACGATGGGCTCGTCGACGGTGATGGTGCCGACCGGCAGGGAGACCGGGTTGGGGTCCTCATCGCCGATCCCGACGATGATGCTGTCCAGCTCCTTGCCGCCGTCTTCGTTGGTGGTCTTCGGGTTCACCCCGGCATAGGCGGTCGTCCCCTTGCCCAGCGTGATCGCCGGTCCGACGGCCTGCTCCGCGGGGCCCGCCTGGGTGCCGTCCGACCCGAAGGCGACCGTGGGAAGCGCGGCGGGCAGAGTGCAGGTGATCCCCGGCTTGGCCTTCGCGATGACCAGGATGTATCCCCCGGCCTGCGTCTCGGACCTGGTGCTCCAGGAAATGTCGTTGGCCCCGCACGCCTGCCCGACCTTGCCCCGCTCACCGTTCCCGGTGTCGGCGCCGGAGCCATCCTGGCTCCCCTTGCCCTTCTCGCCGGAGGACCCGGCCTCTGAACCGGAGCCGTTGTGCTTGCCGGTCCCCGTCCCGGTCGAGGCCTCGGCCGTGGCCCCGGCGGACGCGGACGAGTCACCGGACCCACTGCTCGTGTCGTCCGAGTTCTGGCAAGCGGTCGCGAACATCGCGGCCGTCACCAGCAGACCCGCACCGGCGAACGTACGGATCCGGGAGCGGTTGATAAGCATGGAATGACCCTCTTCGTCATCAGCGGAGTACTGCGCCCGGCGACGTTTCGCTCGGTGTGCCACCCACCCTGCCGCTGACCCCTACCGTTCCATTAGCGCCCCACTAACGAACCGCTGACGTGCCGTCATCCGGCCTGTCCGCATGGTCGTTGGGGTGTGAACAACAGCACATCAATGGCGAGTACACCGACGTGACGGCCTATCACCTGGCTCAGTCCGCCCGCGGGCCGTCGAGTCCGCGGGGCCGCCCGATAGAGTCCCGGCCAGCGCGTTATGGCTGTTGTGCACGAGGGTGAGGCGTCTCATGGGGCGAAAGATGTGGCTGGGGGATCTGGGCGAGCGGACCCAGGCCGGGCACACGGCGGACAAGGACAAGGCGAGCGAGCCGGAGGACGGCGCCTTGTACCGCGAGATACGGATGTGGGAGGGCCGCCAGGCGCCCGACGGGAGCGACCTCGTACGGACCGTCGCCTACCCGGAGCGGCCGCTGCCCCCGGGCGGGCTGGACGAGTACCGACAGGCACGTAAGCAGGGCCGCCGCTCCATCGTCCTGTGGGCCGACCCGCACCGGGAGCGGAAGCTGGCGACGGTGGTCACCAGGACGGCGTCCAAGGGCCGCCCGGCGACGTACGACGTGGTGGACGAGTCCGGGGCGCCGCTCGGCTCGATCGTCCGCGAACCGGCCGCGAGGGGCGGGCGGGTCAGGACCCGCTGGACCGTACAGCAGACCGGCCGCCCGGTCGCCGTGGGCCACAAGGGGCACCCCTTCTGGTGGGTCGTGTGGTGGCTGATCTGGCCCGTACAGCTGGCCCTCGCCTTCCTGAGCATCATGGGAGGCGGCGGCGGGGCGCGGACACCGCGGCGCACGAAGTGGCGGATCGACGGCGAGACCGTCCTGGACTGGCACGACGGCGGCTACGAGTTCCAGCTGTCCCTCCTCGCGGACTGGTGGGACGAGCGGTTGATCGCCGCCCTGGTCGCGTTGGAGGAGAGCCATGAGAGCTGGCTGGGCGAGGCGTGGGACAACGTCTCGCACTAGGCGGTTTCGTCCGGATCAGCGATAGGGCCGGAGGAACCAGATCGGACCAGCGGAATCAGCGACAGGACCGGACGAATCAGCGATCGGCCAGCTGAATCAGCGATCGGCGCCACGCGCTCGGCGGCTCCGCGCCTGCTACTCGCAGGGGCAGGCTAGTTGGAGAGAGCCTGTCCATACTCGGTCGCATGGACGAGACAGCGCGCGGCAAATCCCTCCTCGGTGAGTTCCTGTCCCGGCGCCGGGCTCAGTTGAAGCCGGCAGACGTGGGGTTGCCGGACTACGGCGACCGGCGGCGGGTGCCGGGGCTGCGGCGTGAGGAACTGGCCCAGTTGGCCGGCGTCAGCGTGGCCTACTACATCCGGCTGGAACAGGGGCTGTCGCTCAACGCCTCGCCGCAGGTCCTCGATGCGCTGGCCACGGCTCTGCGGCTGGATGACCCGGAACGGCGCCACCTGCACACCTTGTCCGGTGACGCCCGGCAGAGCCGCCGTCGGCTCCCCGCCGAGCGGGTCACCGCAGCGGTGCGCCAACTGGTCGATGCCTTCGGGGACTCACCCGTGGTCGTCCTCGGCCGACGCTCGGACGTCCTGACGTGGAACCGCGCCGGGCATGCGTTGTTCGCCGGGCACCTGGCCCCGGACAGCCCGGATCAGGCGGCCACGCGGCCCAACACCGCCCGGCTGGTATTCCTGGACGCCCATACGCGGGACCTGTACGTGGACTGGCCCAGGAAGGCACGGGACGTGGTGGGCAAACTACGGCAGGCGGTCGGCGAATACCCGGACGACCCGCGTCTGGCCGCTCTCATCGGCGAGTTGACCGTGCGCAGCCCGCAGTTCGCCACGCTGTGGGCCGAGCACCGGGTGCGCGCCTGGGACATGGCCGAGTACCGGATGCGCCATCCGATGGTCGGGGAGATGGACGTGCTGCAGCACTCGTTCCCGGTGCCCCGGGGGCAGGGGATCCGGCTGGTGGTGACGACGGCGGCACCTGGCTCCGCCGCTCAGGCGGCACTGCAATTGCTCAACCAGACCCTCGAGCCCGCCGCGGACATGTCGGCAACCTCTCGTAGCGCGGCCGGCACCCCCGCACACGTCGTTCCTCTCGCGCACTCCTGACCGAGCCGTCCGCCCGTCCGCTGGTCCGGCCGCCTGTCTGCCCGTCCGGCCGCCTGTCTGCCCGTCCGCCCGTCCGGCCGCCTGTCTGCCCGGCCGCCCGGATGGCCGCCCGTCCGGCCGTCGCAAAGCCACGGTCCGCTCAGAGCGTCACACCTGAACATCACCCGACAGCCTCCGACCCGAGGCCGGCAGGGAGTGCCGCGGGGGCCCCGTCACGCACGCCCTCCTGCCGCCGATGACGCTGCCGCCCCCGTCTTTCCTCCCCCTGTGTCCCCCCTGTGTCCCCGCCCGTCGGCATCACGCGTCCGGTGCTCGCACGCGGCGGGAGAACACGCGCATTCCGCGACCGGCCCGCACAGCCACCCTTTCACCCCTACTGGAGGTTCCCCATGTCCACCACACCCGTCACGGCTTTCGCCGGGGTCATCGACACCATCGCCCACCTGGTCGAGGCCGTGGAGGAGGAGCAGTGGAGCGCGCCCACGCCCTGCACCGAATGGAACGTCCAGCAGTTGGTCGACCATCTGGTGGCGGTACAGCACAGGTTCGCCGTCGTGATGGGGGCGCAGCCACCTCTGCCGGCGCTCGACCCCGCTCCGGAAGCGCTCAAGAAGACGTTTCCGACATCGGCCGCCGCCCTGGTGGCCGCCTTCGAGGGGCCGGGAGCGCTGGAGCGCACGGTGCGGGCCCCGATCGGGGAGGTGCCCGGCGCTGTGGCACTGCATCTGCAGACCATCGAGCACCTGGTGCACGGCTGGGATCTGGCCCGGTCCATCGGCCAGAAGGCCCTGTTCGACGAGGCCACGGTCGAGCGGGAGACCGAGTTCGCCCGCGGCCTCGCGGCACAGATGCCGTCCGGACCGGGCGCTCCGTTCGCGCCGTCCCGGACCGTTCCGGAAGACGCCCCGGCGCTCGACCGGCTGGCCGCGCTGTTCGGACGCGACCTCACCGAGTGACCCCCACGCGGGTCACCGCGGTACACGTCGGCTCCAACCCTCCCGAGGAACAAGGACAACAATGAAGAAGACGAAGCTGAAGATCGCCATCGCGGGCGCGGCACTTGTCGCCGCCGTGGCCACCGGGACGGCGTTGGCCGCGAACGGTTCCTCTGCCGGATCCGGCCCCAAATCCGGCGCCGAACAGACCCGGACCGAGCAGGCCGAGCAGGCCAAGCAGAAGACCCCCAGCGCCATCAAGGCCGACGGCTCGAACGTGTTCCCGCACTCGCTGGACTTCGACACGCGGTCGAACACGTTCTTCGCCGGCTCGCTGAAGCACGGCACGGTCTCCACCGTCAGTCCTGACGGAAAGGTGCGCACCTTCATCGACGACCCGGAACTGGTGTCGGCGCAGGCCGTTCTCGTCGACCGCGAACGGGACCGCGTCCTGGTCAGCAATGTGGACTACGGCACTGCCGACCGTTCCAAGAAGGACGCCCCCTTCCGCGTCGCCGGTGTGGGCAGCTACGACCTGCAGAGCGGGAAGCAGGACTGGTGCGTCGATCTGACCGCGGTCACCCTGGACGGCAAGCAGCACCTGATCTCCGATGTGACGGTGGCGCCCGACGGCACCGCGTACGCCGTCGACGAGCTGACCCCGACGGTGTTCCGCATCGACCGCAAGGGCCGCGCCTCGGTATTCCTGCGGAACGATCTGCTCAAGGGCACGCTTGACATTCCCGACTTCCTGAACGGTGTGGGGATGTCAGCCGTGGAGTGGGTGAAGGGAAACCAGCTGATCATCGCCATGGCCGATGGCTCCCTGGTGCGGGTGCCCGTCAAACATCCCGAAAAGGCGCAGGAGGTGAAGCTCTCCGCGCCCCTGGGGTCCCCCACGGCCGGCCTGCGGCTCCTGAAGGACGGCTCGATCGCGGCGGTCAGCAGCGGTCTGCTGACCGGCAAGCCCGCCCAGATCCAGCATGTGAAGCCCCGTGACGGCTGGAAGAAGGCCACGGTGAAGGTCACCGACACCGTCGAGGATCCCGTCACCAGCGACGTGACCGCGGGTCCGTACGGAACGACATATGCCCTCAGCGGCGGGCTGGCCGACCTCCTCGCGGGCAAGCCCAACGACGGGTTCAGCCTGACCCCCGTCAAGACCGATTGAACCGACCGCCGTCCCCCCGAACGCCCCGCGGTCGCCACTCCCACGACCCGCCCCGAAGCCGACAACGGGCCCGGGAGGCGTAGAAAGGGTCTGGACAACAACTAAGGCCCTTAAGGCCCAGGTCACTGACCTGGGCCTTAAGCGTGGAGCGGATGACGGGAATCGAACCCGCGCTCGGGCTTGGTAATTACGGGGAGGTTGGCGCTTTTCATGCCGCTGACCAGCGTAAACGAGTGCTGACAGTGGAGTGGTGTGCCGACTGCACCCCCCGTCATTGACTGCGGTTTACCGCTGTATCTGGTGCTCATCTGGTGCGGCCTGGGCTTGCCCCGCATCGCCGGCGGGGCGGCCGCTGAGGACCGCAGAGCTGGTCAGCTGGTCAGCTGGGGCTGGCAGCGCCGACCAATCTCTACTGCGTCGTGCAAACGGCTCCGGATGCCGTTCGCTGACCTGTCGAAACCGCAGGTGAGTGGTACCACGCTCAGTATGCGGCCGCATCCAGTCCACAAGGTAGACCACAACGTTGCATGACGATCTCTAGACCGTTGATCAAGCGTCGAGGGGGAGCCAGGTTCGTGCATCCTGTCGGGATCGCGGCACAAGAACGTCTAGTTCAAACTGACCGGCTGGGGAGGACCTGCGATGAGCTAGCCAACGCAGGTAGTCGACCGTAGCGAGTGGCTCCGAACCTCCCGCAGCTGCCGCTAGGCTCCCTACATGAGCAGTGATGAGGTCCTTTTTACATCTATTGAGCCATCAGGAGCAGCGCCAGCGAAACCCGCCGAGGCAGAGCCGTTGGCTGACGCCAGCGCAGAGGCACCAATGCGAGCGCGGCCAACGCCCCACAAATCAAAGCTCGTTGAGCTACTGAGGAACTCAAAGCTTCCCGAGGACGATAGGGTTGCGGCCGAGAAAGCGATAGAGCGATACGAGTCATGGATTGGTGGCATGGCGGGTATCGACGCTACTGGCAATGAACTTGTGCGGCAACTGGTTGACCTGACTAACGAGTACAAGAAGAGCGTGGAGCTCGATCTAATCTGGGACAGCGGAAGAGATTTCCTATTCAGGCAACGCGGGCAGCTGAAGATCGATAACTCAATTATTGAAGAGTTCTTGCCGTGGTTGATCGACCCGCGCGTTATTCCTGTCTTGGCTGAGCAAGATTTGTATGCCGGGCCAGCTGGAGCTTTTGCTGCTGCCTACTTCTCTAGTTCCCTTACGGCGCCGGATAGCGGCATTTCCATGAAGGTTCGAAAGAAAGACCAAGATTTTACGCTGAGTAGGCGCGCCTATTTGAAGGCGTCATTCAAGCCAGACTTTCCTGCCGAAGCCTCATCCAGTATGGATGTTTGGCTGGCCTATGTGGCCGCCGAATGCAAAACCAACCTAGATAAAACGATGTTCCAGGAGGCGAGTGCAACTTCTCACGACCTCAAGGTGGCTGTGCCGGCGGCTCGTTATTACTTGATCTGTGAGTACCTTGACATGACGCCCATCAGTACGGCCGGTACAGATATTGACGAAGTATTGATCCTGCGCGGGAAGAGGTTGGGTTCCCATAAAAGGAAAGAGTACTCGTCAGCCGCAAATAGGAAGAGGCTAAGGTCGGAATATGCCGATTACCTCGAGGCTAATCCGATCAGGTATGATGTCGTGCGGCGATTCGTCGATCATCTGAGATCCCTGTTCGAGGCTAAAGATCCGAACGAAGAAGATGTCGTCACCAAGGGATATTTCTAGAAAGTAGGAAGATGGACGTCGGGGAGATCTTTGGCGCGGTTCGAAAGCGTGAATTCGACCGCAGCTTCATTGGGCAGGATGACCTCGATGTGCTCGTGCGGGAGCGGCGCAGTGCGCTCCCATGGCGTGGCCAGTTCACCCCGGGCCTGGTAAGTAAGCTCCTCGACGTCTACTATCCCGGCTCCGGAATCGTAGTCGATCCGTTCCTGGGGAGCGGCACGACTGTTCTGGAATGCATTCGAGGGAGTATTCCGTCGGCAGGTGTCGAAATCAACCCGGCGGCGTTGGAGTTGTCTGGAATTTTGGAGCTTGCGTCATTGCCTCACGATCAGCGGTTGCGGATCGTGGAGAAAGTCTCATCCTATTTGGATAAGGTTTCCGTTGCGGGGCAAGACGCGCTTTTCGGTAGCTCGGAAGACATCGAAGATGTCGTTGAATATCTGCTTGATGGGCATCGCGGTGCTGTCGATAAAAATATCGAACGCGTTTTTTCTACCACCCTCCTGCTGAGTATGGGCGATAAGAAGGAGGCGGATGTAAGGAAGGTCAAGAAGGCTTGGAATCAGGTGCGTGACCTGATCATGGATTTCCCTTCCGTCTCGGTTCCCTCTCAGGTAATTGCTGGCGACGCCCGCAGGGTTCCTCTTCGCGATGGGTGTGCAGGCCTTGTAGTCACCTCCCCTCCGTATATTAATGTATTCAACTACCATCAGAACTATCGTCCTGCCGTAGAAAAAATTGGCTGGAATGTCCTGCCTGCTGCTAGAACAGAAATCGGGTCCAATCGAAAGAATCGCCAGAACCGTTTTCTAACAGTCATCCAGTACTGCATCGACATGATGCAGGCGCTCTGTGAGATGGAGCGGTTGGTTTTCGAGGCAGGGAACGTTGTCCTGGTGGTGGGCCGGGAGTCCAGGGTGCGTGGCGTCGCGTTTTCTAACTCTGAAATTGTAGCCTCTCTAGCTGAAGCACTTCCTAACCTGCGGTTTGCGCGGTGGCAGGAAAGAAAATTCACCAATAGGTTCGGCGCTGTGATCTACGAGGATGTTCTGTCTTTTGAGGTGAGTAAAAACTCCATCGCTGCTTGCGGATCGAAGTTGGATGAATTCTCGCGTGAGGTAGCACGCCATGTATTGGCGGAGGGGTTGGAGCAATCGACGGATGACGTGCGGGAAGACTTGCAAAGTGCCGTCGAGAGCGTCACCAAAGTGGAAGCGTCGCCAGAATTGAGTCTGATGAAGGTCTGAGGTCGGCGGAGCGGGTTTGGGCGGTGGCCTGCCTGGTTTGGGGTCGGGCATGGTCAGGGGGCCGTATGCTGGCCCGGCAACTCGGGCAGGCTTTGAACCTGCCCGGAATTAGCGTGAGGGGCCCACCGGCCTTGTCCGACGCTGGATCCGGGCGGGGAGGTGCGTAAAGCCGCGGAGCGCCCGGCCACGACGGTGCTCTTCCCCTCAGCCAGGGTGCCCGCTGCTGGCGCTCGGTCCGGCGGTCGGGCTGGAGCGGGGCGGAGACAGGAGCGGCGGCCCGCGCCGCCGGGCCGCTTGCGCGGCGCATTGAATCCGTAGAGAAGGTTGTAACTCAGTGGCACAGAGCGGATGAGGTGGTCTGTGGCCGGTGCTGTGCCGGCTGCGGTTCCGGCGGGAGTCCAGAACGTCTTGTGGCAGTGGTTTCCTGACAGGCGCGGATAACCAGTTCGTCGCCACGCTGATCTCGTCGCGGTGGAACTGGTCCAGGTTCCAGCCATCGTTGCGTTCGGGGCGGTGTGTCGTCGCTCCGCCCTCTGTTGGGTTACGTGCTGGGCGGTGACGGTGTGGCCGTGCTGGCTTGCCGGCGATGTCGACTGGACCGTGAGGGCAATGACGATGCTCAATCCGTGGCCGTGGGTGTAGTACGGGTCGGCCTCGGTGAGGTGGGGTTCCGCCGGCGCGACTGCGGGCCTGGGTGACACAGGCGCTCACCCATCGGGAGGTGCGGCCGGTGCCTCCTCGCCGGGGGCTCATACGGCCGACGTCGACCGGGCTGCAGGTGCGGCTTCGGCTGGCGCCGGGGCAGCAACCTGCGGACGTGGCGGCCTCGGCTGAACGCATGAGGCATGCCTGGGGAGTTCACGGCGTGTACGTGGACGTCGTCAAGCCGGGGGTGGTCGAGTTGCGGCTGATCGGCTTCGACGTGCTGCGGAAGGTACGGATGCCCCGCAGAACGGCGGGCGATTTCCTCAAGGTGCCTTTACCTGGGCCGCGTTGACTCAGTGCTGGTGCAAGCGGTCATCGCCGCTGCGCGTCCTTCGCTCACCTGCATGACCTGACCTCGGCGGCCGGACAGGACGGGTGGAAGGCGTGGGCCTACCCGGTCTCGGTGAACCTGCTGCTTGTGGCGGCCTGGCGGCGGCTGCGGTCCGGCTGGACCAAGGCGGCGGCCTGGTGCTGGTTCGTGGTCGCCCCCTGGCCGCGTCCCTCGGGGCGAACGTCACCACCGCCGGGCTGCTCGACCTGACCGACGTACCGGCCTGGCTGCGCATCCTCGTCGCCGAATGGCCAGCCGTCGCCCGCCCGCGTCGCCTGGCGTCGTGCTCACGCTGCGGCCGTCGACTCCGGCCTAGACGGGACCACGCTGGTCCTCGCCCACTGGGTCTACGCCGGTACCGGCCTTACCCCCGCCGAGGAATGGCTGACCGCCACGATCGCCCCCGCTCCCGGACCGGAACCGGACCGGAAGGAGAACCGACCCATGCGTGACCGGTACCTCAGCGTTGCTCAGGTGGCCGAGCTGCTGGGCACCACGGACCGTTTCCCCCGGCGGCTGATCGCCGAGCGGCGCATCAAGTACGTCAAGGTGGGTCGTCACGTCCGTATCCCGGAGAGCGTCATTCAGGAGTACATCGACGCCAGCACCGTCCGGCCGGTGCAAGCTCGGCGGCGCCACCTCCGGCGGGCTGCCTGATGACCAATAGGGTTCGTCTTAACCCCTGAATGACCGTGCATGACCAGCCGATCGGGAACGCATCGGGCACGCATCGGGCACGAGGCAAACGCTCACTAAGGCACCGGCGTCTTCCCCCATTTTGTAGTGTGGCGTTGACATAGTGTGGATACGAATGTGTACGGGGGGAAGGCATGGTTGGCGTTACAGGTAGCCAACTCGGCGGTGTGATCGGGAAGCCGAGGGGCGCGGGCGAATCCGGCGGAGTGAAGTCGGGCCAGAGGGCGCGGCACACCGGAAGCGGACTGGTCGCCCTGCTGAGCGACGTGGAGAATGTAACAACCACCGGGGCCGGCGGCCAGGACAAGGGCCGGTGACCTGAACGGTGGACTACGCGACGCTGAAGGACCTCAAGCCCAGCGAGTTCGAGGGCGCGGCTGACGGCTACCAAACGACCAGCGACATGGCCGGCCGGTCCAGGCAGGCGCTGGAGCGCCGGATCGCCGCCCAGATGCGAGAGTCCCTGGAGGGCAAGGCTGCGACGGCGGCGTACGACCAGTTACGGAACCTCTCGGAGAACTTCCACTACGTGGAGGTCGAGTGCGGCCTGGTCAGCACCGCTCTGAACGCGCTGGCTTTCGATCTGCGAGAGGCGAAGAAGAAGCTGGACTCGGCAATCGAGGACGCCCAGGCGGAGAAGCTGACGGTGAACGCGGACGGCTCGGTGAGCTATCCGCCTGGTGGCGACAAGGTCGACGGCAAGACCCCCAAGGGCGGCAAGGTCACCGGCAGCGCCAGGGCACACGAGTCCGGCGCCTCCATAGACCCCGGCAAGGACGCCAATGACATCGCTGACGCCCTGGACAGGCAAGCCGGGAACCAGCACCCGAACCCGTACTTCAGCCGGGCGATCGAATACGCCGACCGGATCGCCCAGGCCGTCCAGGAGGCGACCGAGGCCGACGAGCGGTGGGCGCCGAAGCTGCGTCAGTTGAAGGCCGACGATGATCTGAACGTCTCTGACAAGGACTGGATCGACGCGGACAAGGACACCGCCGGAGTCAGGTCGGGCGCCAAGGACTACCTGGAACACATCAAGCGCCCGCCGGAGGATGGCAGCCCGAAGGAAAACGCCGAATGGTGGAAAGGCCTGTCCCAGGACGAGAAGGACGCCTATATCGCCCTCCACCCGAAGGCTGTGGGCGGCATGAACGGGTTGCCCGCCGTCGCCCGCGACGAGGCGAACCGCACTCACCTGGACGTGACGCACGCCAAGTACCAGGAGGAGCTGAACGCCATCCCCGAGGAACCTCTGGTCAAATACAAGACGATCCCCGGCAGCGGAGGTTATCCGGTCCAGGTCTTCACCGACGAATATGCGAAGTGGTACTACAAGTACAACGACCGCAGGGACCATCTGAACGCCGCCCTGGACGGCATGGAGGCGATCCAGGAGCGTTTCGACGAGACCGGCGGAAAGAAGCACATACCCGAGGCGTATCTACTCGGTTTCGACCCGGAGAAGAACGACGGCCGCGTCATCATGGCCACCGGAAACCCGGACACCGCCGATCACACGGCGGTGTATGTGCCGGGCACCAAGACGCACATCGGCAGTATCGGCGGCGATCTCGACCGCGGGGAAAACCTGTGGATGGAGAGCAATAAGCTGGATCCCAACTCCAAGGTCTCCACAATCACCTGGTTGGGGTATGACGCCCCGGACACCATTCCGGACGCACGGCACGACAAATACGCGGCTGCTGCGGCGCCTCACCTCCGCCAGTTCCTCGACGGCAACCGGGCGGCGCATGAGGCGGCGACCGGCGACCATGGCCATACGACCCTCATCGGTCACAGTTACGGCAGCACGGTCATCGGTGATGCCACCAAGTCCCATACCTCCTACGACCCTGATGGCGGCGGCTTGCCCGTTGACGACATCTTCGCGGCGGGCAGCCCTGGCATGCAGGTGGGGCACGCGTCCGACCTCGGCATCGGGAGCGACCACGTCTGGGCCATGGGGGCCGGCGATCCTTGGGGAGACGACTGGTGGGTCCGGGAAGGAGGGCGGAAGGCTGGGCTCGGTGGTGACGGGAGAATTCCCACCGACCCCGAGTTCGGCGCCCATATAGTGAAATCAGGTGTCGAGGGTCATGGTGACTACTGGGACGATGAAACCACTGCGCTGCGGAACCAGGCTGCCGTGATCACCGGCAGCTATGACAGGGTTCAGTATGATTAAATTGACTGCTGGGAAGGTTTGGTCGGTACTCTTCGTGATTCCGATCCTCACGTTTATTGCGGGGTGTTCCCAGGTGGACGACAAAAAGGCTGCGGACAAAGTGGATGTCCGTGATGTCGGCAGCATGGAAAAAAAGACGGAGAAAATGTCCAGCACCATTCTGGACATCATTGGCCTGAAGAATGCGAAGGTCACCGAGCCCGGTCCGGGGACGCTACCGTGCTCGAAATACCCTGATGACGGGGGAGTGCAGCGCATGCACCATCCCTGGAGCGTCTATGGCGTACCTTTCGATGACCTGTCCCGTGGTTTTGAGCGGCTTCGCGCGGAGCTTCCCCAACACGACTGGAAGATCGTCAAGGACGGGCCCGATGGAAGTCCCGCGAAGACGTCGCAGATCGTTGCGAATTTCTCTCGGGACCATTTCTCCGCAGACATCCGACTGCTCGATCAGCGCAAGCATCCTGACAAAACATCATTGATCGAGGTGACGGTTGTCTCCGACTGCTTCCGCGACGCAGCGCATAAGTCCAAGGAGCCCAGCTGAGGGCGGGCCTAGCGGGGTACGCCGCGCACTCTCCCCGGCGCACGCTGCCCTGGCGAGGTGGTCGCCTCACCAAACGAAGTCTCGAAAATTTGTTGCAGCTTTCGCGCGCGGACGGATCAGAAGCATTTCCTCGAGGGCATCCAGTGATGGCACGTACCCCGCGCCCACCATGTCAGTCATGAAGGCCTGACTACTGTCCTCCGGATTTGGCCGGGTAGGTCCGGTGATGGTTTCCAGATGCTTGAGTCGGTATTCTTCTCCAGCGTCTTCCATGGTGTAAACGATGAACGTGCCAGGGCCTTCTGCCCCGTGAAATTTTTCCCGCGAGAAATTCGTCGACTCCTCAATGTATTCGAGGAGTTCGTCTTGCAGCAGCCAAAATGCTCGTCCTCCCCATCGCTCTAGTGCCTCGCATTTCACAAAGAACTGACTAAGCATGCGGCCGAAGACCTGTCGATAATTAGGGGTGTATGGGGAGTCGATTTCTCCTTTGAGAGGCCTCGGTGCCTTGCATTGCAACGCATCCCACAGATGCTCAGTAAGTCCGCCTCCTCGGGTACTCGCAGTCATGACCTCGACAGCGAAAGGAGGGCCGGCAAAGCGGACCGTTGACCCGAGTCTGGTGATTGGAGCAAAGAGAAAGTCAAACGTGTACTCGAAGTGTCCTGGGCCTCCTTCTTCCTTGTGGGTGAACTTAACTTCCCGCCAGAGTAGACGATCGCCTGGTTGTCGAAACAGAGCAGATGGCAAACGGGTAGTTCGGCTTGCCCCATGCTCCATGATGGTTGAAGTTTTCTTTCTCTGCCTGAGTTGCATTCTTGGGCGGCTCGAGATAAGGTATATTGCTGCGATTGCTCGTTAACATCGCAGGCGCCACCTGTGTAAGGGCAACCAGCACGAGTGGCCCCCTGGCCTTGCCCGATGCGAGACGCGGCGACGGCTTCCTGAAGGTGCCGGTGGCGCTGTGGGAGGAAGCTACTGCGACTGCCGCAGCAGCCGTCGTTGACCGCTGTTTACCGCTCTATCTGGTGCGCAGGACCGTCAGCTGCTCGGCCAAGCGCTCTACCTCGGTCACGACTTCGTGCGACATGCCGCCTACGACATGCTCGGCATCGGGGTCGTAGTCCCAGGTCCAGCTATCGCTCACGCGGAGATCTCGCGCTGCGCCAAGTCTGTGATCTGTCGCATCTCGGCGAGTGCTGAACGCAGGGCCTCGCGGTCCATTGCTCCTTCCGCTACAGCTTCCAGTTCACGCAGGCGGGCCGCTCGCGCGGGGCAGCGCTCGATGGCAACGAATTCTCCCCACCACCGCAGAAAGGTACGCAGCGGAGCGATGGTGCTCTGAGTGGCGGCTTGTTCGACCGCGCGGTCGAGGTGCTCGACGAAGGAAGGCAACAGGGCGGGGGCGATCTGGGCGACGGCTGCGCGGAGCGCTGCCGGAGTGAGCGCCGGCATGGGATCGCCGTCCATGGGGATCAGGGGCCCGTTGGGGGCAGAGGGCCGCTCGGTCATCGGAACGTCTCCCGGGCGGCGGTCTGTGTGATCATCGTGAGCCTGGCCGTTGTTGCGGACGCTGGGCTGAGCCTACGCCCGCGCCTCGTCCGCCACACAACACCCGACGCGTCTCGATCGCTTAGGCGCAAGCGTGATCGCGTCGTGTTGGATCTTGGTACGTCATCGAGAGCCGCCGGAGACGCCAGCGGTCTCAAGCAACAAACAAGCCCCGGGCCGCTGGCCTAGGGCTTTTGTATGGAGCGGGTGACGGGAATCGAACCCGCGCTCCGAGCTTGGGAATCACGGGGCCTAACGGACGCGAAACCGGACCTGATCTGCGCTAACGCGCTGCTGGCTGGGCTCCGGCGGGTTCCTCTGAGCCCGTGATTGACCGCTGTTCGCCGCCCGATCGGGCACGCGTCGGGCACGGCGCGGCCTCATGGCAGGAGCGTCAGCGCGGGCACGTGGAGGGGCTTGATGGCATGGAAGTGGCGATGATCCAGCGTGGCGACCGTGGGCGCTTTGAGGCGCTCCGCAAGGGCGACTACTGAGGCATCGGCAACACCAAGAGGAAATCCGCGGTACTGCTGCATGAGTTCGGCCATGCGGGAAAGGCCGTCCCGCTTGGACGAGGTCCTCTGCGGCAACGGCCTCGATGAGGTTGATCTCTGCGTCGGGGCCGACGTACTTGGCGAGCAGGTAGCGGGCTTCGGTCAGAACATACGGCGTGATCAGTAGCTCGCCGTTGTGGGACTCCAGTAGCTCGGCACAGCGATTGTGGTCGGGATCGTTGCGGTTCAGTAGGGCGACGATGGGGCCTGTGTCAACGATCAGCATCGGCCTCGCCGAGCTCCTCACGAACGATGTCCTTGGCGCGAGCTCCGAGGTCGTCCGACGGTCCGTCGAAGCTTCGCAGGACGCGGAAACGGCTCGGCGGGGACGTCCTCACCAAGCACAGGGCGTGGCGACGCAGCTCTTCCACCTGCTCGGGCTCAAGCCGCTCGATGATGTCGTGCAGATCGCTGTAGTCATGGGCGGCAGTCATCGGACTCTCCCTGTCGGCCGTCTCTGCTTCACGATAGCGCTCGACCGAGGAGACCGCCGGGGACTCCGCATCTGGTGCGAGCCGTCTGGAGGGGGCTGGACAACAAACAAGCCACGGGCCGCTGGCCTGGGGCTTTGTACTGGAGCGGGTGACGGGAATCGAACCCGCGCTCTGAGCTTGGGAATCACGTGGCGATCAGCCCGGATCATGTTGCTGACCAGTGCGAACGTGAGCTGGAGACGAGCCTTCACGCCTTCACAGAAGCCGCCATTGACCGCTGTTTACCGCTCCATCTGGTGCGCATCTGGTGCAGCCGTGCCCCAAGGGGGGACTCTGCCGCGCTGGGCTGGTGTCGAACTGACGAGGCCCTGCTTTGCTGTCAGCCTGGCTGTGCCGGATCGTTGCGGCTGGGTCGGGCCCTGGCACCATCCGCTGGTGGTGGGCCGTCACGGTGGGGGCACGCCATCTCTCCAGCACGGCCAGTAGCTACAAGCCCTTGCGGCCATGGCATGACGTCGGGAAGATAGACGCTGCGTAGCGGGAACGATACTGGGGGGCATCGTGGCGCCAAAGAGCAATGATCAGCGTTTGTTGGACCGTATTCTTGAGGATCAGCGGTCCCGGCTCGCGCCAAACCAGAAGCTTGATGAGTTTTTTAACTATTTTGCGGCGAGCACTGCATTGCAGGACCTAGATCTAGACATCGATGAACTACGTGATGGCATCGTCGATGGGTCTCACGACTGCGGTATTGACGGGATTTGGGTTTTGGTGGACGACCGTTACGTCTCAGCGGATGTTGATCGCCATACGACACTTCGTGCAGGGAAGATCGAGCTTGTAATTCTTCAGGCAAAGACATCGCCTGGTTACCAGGAGACTGCATTTGAGAAACTGCACTACCATTTGCCTATATTGCTCGACATGGATCGAGATGTTGCTGAGCTAGCAGGTTCGACGAACGCTAAGCTGCTGGATCGGACAGGAAGATTTCTGCATGTCCTGGAAGGGTTGGCTTCCTCCTTCCCCGAGGTATTTGTTCGAGTGATCTACGCAAGTCGATCAGCTGAGCCCCCGCACCCGAATGTTCGGTCAAAGGGAAATAGGCTCGAACGCGAGTTGACCAAGATCTCTTCCGGGACAAAGTGTAAAGTCGAATATCTCGGGGCTGGAGAACTTCGTGAGCTTTCGGCTCGCGGTGCAGTGGTTGTTTCGGAATTGGTCTTCACCGATACACCTATGAGTACATCGCTCGGGGAAGGGTATGTGTGCCTGGCTCGCCTGGACGAATATTATAGGTTCATCACGTCAGCTAATGACGCGCTGCGTCTGGAATTGTTTGAATCAAATGTCAGAGACTACGCAGGCAGGACATCCGTCAACACTGCTATCGGTGAGACTCTAAGGTCTAGCCAGCGTGACGACTTTTGGTGGTTCAATAATGGAGTGACGATTGTTGCTGAGGAGGTGCGGATCGCAGGAAAGAAAATCGTGATGAAAGACCCGCAGATTGTGAACGGCTTGCAAACCAGCCATGAGGTCTATAAGTATTTCCAGAATTCTGGTGCACACCATGACCGCTCGATCTTGGTGAGGATCATGGTGCCGCCTGCTTCTGGCAGGGCTCGGGACGGAATTATCAGGGCTACCAATAGTCAGACGCAATTGCCGCCCGGAGCTCTTCGCGCGACCGAGCAGATCCAGAAGGATTTGGAAGAGTCGCTTCAGAGGGACGGCTACTACTATGAACGGCGCGCAAACTACTATAGGAACCTTGGCTTCCCTCTGGAACAGGTAGTGAGTATGTCGCGCCTTGCCAGAGAATTCACGGCGTTCGTGGTAGGTGAGCCGCACGCGTCCCTCAAATACTCTGAGGACCTCTTGCTGGATGATTCTCACTACTTCAAGGTATTCTCACCTGATCATGATCTGGATCTGTATCGACTAGTGCTTGACGTGCACCTTCGGGTTGGGGAGTTTTTGCCCACGTTCGCAGAGGACAACCCGCTCCTTGGTGACACCTCGGAGAACTGGCGTTACCATCTCGCATATATGGCCTCATTTGCGCTCACTCGTCTGCGTCGGCCAACGCACAGGGATTTGCTGAATATTAAGGTCGAGCATTTGTCGGACGTGCTACTTAGGGGCATGGCGACTATTCTAGACAGGGAGTACAGGGCTTCCCTTCGCGGGAACCGCGTCAAGGGAATTGACAGGGTGGCCCGGAGTTCCGATTTCACCACTAGAATTCGGCAGGCTACTGTTAGTGCGCGAAGGTTCAAGATTGATCGCTAGCTGGTTCCGATTCGCTGTAGCTCGAGGTTCGGTTTAAGGAGCGAGGCCAGGACCCTGGAGCGGCATGTGAAGTGGTTCGCCGAGAAGGAGCGGAACGGGCTGCTCTTCGTCGGCGAGAAGGGGGCGCCGTTCCGGCGGTCCTTCTTTGGGCGGAAGTGGCGTCGGGCGAGGGCGAAAGTCGGGTTTCCCGACGACTTCCGTTTATACGATCTTCGTCACACCGGGCACACGCTCTCGACCCAATCCGGGGCGACGCTCAAGGACACCATGGTCCGTGCCGGCCAGTCCTCCGAGCGGGCCGCGCTGATCTATCAGCACTCCAAGCTTGACCGCCAGAAGGAGATTGCCGCTGCCCTCGACGCCCGCGTACGGGCACACCGTGAGGCGGCCCAGAGCCCATCGGGCACGCAACGGGCACGGGAGGCGCAGAGAGGTCTAGACAACAAACAAGCCCCGGGCCGCTGGCCTGGGGCTTCTGTCTGGAGCGGGTGACGGGAATCGAACCCGCGCTCTGAGCTTGGGAAGCTCATGTTCTACCATTAAACTACACCCGCGAGAGGCGCCCGATCTCTGGCGCCGCATCGTCGGACACTTTACCCCATGGCTGACCCCCGGCGCATTCGTCGTGGGGTCTTCGTGCTGTTCGGGGTCCGGTCGGGGGCGGGGTGGGGTTGAGATTGGGGTTGAGGTGGGGTGGGTTCGGGGATGGTTTGAGGGGGATTTGGTGTGGTTTTGGGGTGGATTTTCGGGGTGTCCGTGGGGTGGAAGCGGCTGTTGGGGTGCGGGAGTTGGGCGTACGGTGGGGGTTCGGAGTGCCGCGTGGAGCAGGGTGTGGTTGATCCCCTAATGTGGCTTTTGTCGTCCACGCCGTCCACGTTCTTGGGGAAGGGACTCATGGAGCGCACCGTCGTCCGTTGTGCTGAGGGGCATGTGTTCAGCACCTCCTCGTTCCCGATGCAGCACCTCACCGTCGACCGCATCGGCCCCGGCCGGTTGCTGCGGTGTCCGCGTTGCGCTCGGCTCCGGCACGCGGTGCCGGTGGGAGCCGATAAGCGCTGAGCGGTAGCCGATGAAGTCGCAGGGTGCGGGCCCGGTCCGGTGGGACCGGGCCTGTGCCGTGGGGGCACCTGTGATGTGCGTATCCTCTTTGCGTGCTTCTCTCAGACAAGGACATCCGGGCCGAGATCGACGCCGGGCGGGTGCGGGTTGATCCGTACGATCCGGCGATGGTGCAGCCGTCGAGTATCGATGTAAGGCTGGACCGGTTCTTCCGGGTGTTCGAGAACCACCGCTATCCGCATATCGACCCGGCGGTGGAGCAGCCCGATCTGACGCGGCTGGTGGAGCCCGAGGGCGAGGACGCGTTCATCCTGCATCCCGGGGAGTTCGTGCTCGCCTCGACGTACGAGGTCGTGACGCTGCCGGACGACATCGCCTCGCGGCTCGAGGGGAAGTCGAGTCTGGGGCGGCTGGGGCTGCTGACGCACTCCACGGCGGGGTTCATCGACCCCGGGTTCTCCGGGCACGTCACGCTCGAGCTGTCGAATGTCGCGACGCTGCCGATCAAGCTCTGGCCGGGGATGAAGATCGGGCAGCTGTGCATGTTCCGGTTGACCTCGCCCGCGGAGCATCCTTACGGTTCCGCCCGTTACGGTTCCCGCTATCAGGGGCAGCGCGGGCCGACGCCCTCGCGGTCGTTCCAGAGCTTCCACCGGACGAAGGTGTGAGCGGCGTGGACGAGCAGCGCGAGAACCTTACGTACGAGCGGTTCGGGGTCGCGGTCCGCGAGCTGGCGGAGAAGATCGCCGGTGATGGCTACGAGCCCGACATCGTGCTCTCCATAGCCCGTGGCGGGGTCTTCGTGGCCGGTGGGCTGGCGTACGCGCTCGACTGCAAGAACATCCACCTGGTGAACGTGGAGTTCTACACGGGCGTGGGGACCACCCTCGACATGCCCGTGATGCTCGCGCCCGTGCCCAACGCGATCGACTTCTCCGACAAGAAGGTGCTGATCGCCGATGACGTGGCGGACACCGGCAAGACGCTGAAGCTGGTCCGGGACTTCTGCGTCGGCACGGTCGCCGAGGTGCGCAGCGCGGTGATCTACGAAAAGTCCCAGTCGCTGGTGAAGTGCGAGTACGTCTGGCAGCGCACCGATCAGTGGATCAACTTCCCGTGGAGCGTCGAACCGCCCGTGGTGCGGCGGGAAGGGCAAGTGCGGGACGCCTGACGCCGGTGACCATGTCGCGTAGATGTCGCGTAGATGAGGGGCCCGCCGGTGCGGGCCCCTTGGTCATGCCGGCTCATGTGGCTCACGCGGCCCATGCCGCTCACGCGGCCTGTGGTGCCGGCCTTACAGCGTTCCCAGCTTCAGCAGGCTCAGCAGCGCGATCAGCTGGAGCGCCGACGCGCCCAGCGCCTTCTGCCACGGCAGGTCGTGCGACTTGCTCACCATCGAGGTGAAGAGTGCGCCCGCCGCCAGCCAGGTCGCCCAGCCCAGCACCTTCACCAGCGAGCTGTCCCCGCCCAGGAAGAGCGCGAACACCAGCCGCGGCGCGTCCGTGATCGACATGATCAGCATGGACAGGCCGATGGTCGGCGCCCAGGTGCCGTCGCCGCCCAGCTGGCGGGCGAGGGTGTGGGTGACGGCGCCCAGGATCAGTCCACTGATCAGCATGGCGACGCCCGCGGTGAGCACCCACGGGATGCTGTTGGACATGGGGGCGTTGAGGACGTCCTTACGGGCGTCATCGAAGCTGAAGACCGCCAGCAGACCGTAGATGAAGGTCACGATCAGCGCCGGGCCCCACACCGCGTAGTCCCGCATCTGCCAGAAGGTGGCCGACGGGCGCAGCACGATGCCGCTCAGCAGTTGCTGCCAGTGCAGCCGGGGGCCGGTGGGCGCGGCCGTGGAGGAGCCTGCGCGGTACGTCTGCCCGCCGTAGCCGTCGTCGTACGAACCGGGGCCCTGGCCGTACGGGTCGTACGCGTCGGGCGCCTCGCCGACGCTGAACTGCTGTGTATGGCCCGAGTTGTTGTCGGCGTACCCGCCGCCGCCCTGTCCGTACGGTCTCTGCCCCTGGCCGTAGCCTCCGGCGCCGGGGCCCTGCCCGGGTCCGGGGCCGTAGTGCGGGTCCTGGCCGCCGAAATACTCCGGCTCTCCCTGTGAGGAGGGCTGCTGCCACTGCGGCTGCTGCTGACCGCCGTACGGGGCGTTCTGTCCGTACGGCGGTTGCGGCGGCCGCTGCTGCTGCCCTTGTTGCGCGGAGTGGGAGTCCCGTCCGCGTCCGATCCTGAATCCAGCCACCATTCGAACGTACCCGGTCGTCGCGGGCCGGGTGCGGGAGCTGTGCGAGCGGACCGGGCATTGCGGCCGAGCTGTGACATCCCTTAAGGGGGTCCCTTATGGGTTTTCCCCCGGTGGGGGGTGGGGCGCGCCGGTGTGTCCGACCGGTCCTTGCTTGCTTTGGTCCGGGTCCGGGTCCGGGTCCGGGTTCTGGTCCGGGTCCTGGTCGTTGTTTGGGCCCTAGCCCTTGTCCGGGCTCTGGTCCTTGTCCGGGTTCTGGTCCCGGCCCTAGTCCTTGTCCGCCGCGAACGGCTTGCTGCTGAAGGCCTCCTTGTCCGCCGTGCCGTCCGTGATCCACCACCACTCGGGACGCTCGCCGTACCGCGAGAAGGCCAGACCGGGGCCCCACGCCAGGACGACCTCGTCCTTACCGTCGTGATCGAAGTCCGCGACGGCGTAGAGCCGGGCCGCGCGCTCGCCCTTACGGATGGACTTGCCGTCCACGACGGCGGGTGCCGAGCGGGTCAGCAGATGACGCCTGGCGATGCGGGTCGTGGCGGGATGGGAGCCCCGCAGGGTGAGCAGCTCCACGCCGCCCCGTCCGAGCGAGACGGCCAGCTCGTCGGTGCCGTCCCCGTCCGTGTCGGCGGCGGCCAGGGTGCCCGACATCCCGGGCACCTTGAGGGGGTGCGGAACGGAACCGGCCGTCCGTGACGCCCTCTTGTGGTAGACGCTCACCGTATTGCCGATGTCCGGCCGCTCCGTCTCCACGCCCGGCTCGTCGTTACGGGTGCCGCTGTCGCCGACCGCGACATCGCGGCGGCCGTCGCCGTCGAAGTCGCCGAAGGCGATCGAGTTGCCCTCGCGCAGCCTGCGGCCCGTGTGGCTGAGGCCGTGGGGCCCGGCGGGGAGGAGGGTGGAGCCGGACTGGTCGTTGTCGTTGATCGCGTGCACCACCAGATCGGTGGCGCGGTGGCCGTCGGCGGTGTCGGCGATCGTGTCGGCGATGAGATCGCTGATCTCGCCGTGGCCCTCCAGCGGGCTCGCGTACGGCACGATCCGGGCGGCCCTGCCCGCCCGGTTGAACGGCCCGTACAGCACCAGCAGCGAGCGCCGGTCCGCGCGGACCAGGGCCAGGTCGTGGTGGCCGTCGCCGTCGAAGTCGCCGACCGTGGGGCGCTGGGCGTCCACGCCGTCGTCCGGGCCGGTCAGCTGGACGCGGGCGGCGGCGCGGGTGCGGTGGGGGCCGCCGGGGCCGCCCCAGGAGATGTAGGGGACGGTCCGGACGGTGGCCTGGGTGCGCTCGGTCTCCTGCTTGCCGAGTGCCTCGCCCGCCGTGGTGGTGACATCGGCGTAGCCGTCGCCGTCGAGGTCGGCCGTGGCCACCTCGGTCGCGCCCGCGACGGTGACGTCCTGGGACGGCAGGCCGAGGTCGCGGTGGCGGAGCACGGTCCGGGTGGCGGGATTCAGGCCGTGGGACGAGCCGTGGACGAAGGCGATCCGGCTGGGCAGCCCCCCTTTGCCGGACGGGACGGGGACGCGCAGATCGGGGTAGCCGTCGCCGTTGACGTCGTCCGGCAGCCGGCTGCCCTTGCCGTGGGGGACGGGCGCGGTCGCGGTGGGGGTGATGACGGAGCTGTCGCGGCGGCCCTGGGCGCCGCCGTCGTCGGGGCCGCAGGCGGTGAGCAGCAGCGCCAGACAGGCCGCACCGGCGGCGACGGAGGTGGCCACAGAGGCGGTGGGGACGCGGGGGACGCGGGCGTGGGGGACGCGAGGGACGCGAGGGACGCGAAGGACGCGAGGGACGCGGGGGAGGGAGCGGCGTCGGGGGCCCGGGACGCGACCGGGTGGTGCGGTGGGGGGAGGTGCGGGCGTCATCGGGCCACCTCAACCCATCAGGGCGGCTGAGGCAACCCATCAGCGCGGCCGAGGCCAAGGGGCACGGCACTTCGTTACGAGGGTGATGCCGGGCACCCCGGCCGACGGCCACTCGGTGATCTTTCCGGATGATGCGGGATTGATCAGTCCGCTTGACTGTAAAGATGACCTTTGGAGCACAAGGCCCGTCCAGGACATTTACGGATGCCGTGTTGGGCATGATCCTGTAGGGAATTCGCAACGTCGTTGTGAGAAGGGATACTTCACGGCCAGTATCGGTACGTCCGGCGGGGAACTTCGATGCGGAAAAGCGGGGGCGACCATGTGCTTGACGCACGGTGTACGGATGACGGGTGAGGCGGCGAGACCGGTGGAAGAGGGCGCGGGCGGGGTGTAGTCGCGATGTCGGACGGGAGTGCTCGGCCGGCGGGGGAGGATGCCGCTCGCCTGCCGCTGAGCGAGGGTGCTAGAAATAGCGACATGGCCGGACTTTTCGGTCGACCACGGGTTCCGCTGGCCCGCACGATGACCGACTGGCGCCCACGCGGTCGGCGTGAGGGGCCCCGCTCGGCATGGGAGCGACGTGGGCGGCGCGTTCAGCAGGACACGCAGGACCAGCAGGACCGACAGGACCGACAGGATCAGCGAGACCAGCGAGATCAGCGAGACCAGCGAGATCAGCGAGGTCAGCGAGGTCAGCGAGACCAGCGAGATCAGCGAGATCAGCGAGATCAGCGAGACCAGCGAGACCAGCGAGACCAGCGAGACCAGCGAGACCAGCGAGACCAGCGAGGTCGGCGCGACGAGCGAGACCAGCGAGGTCATCGAGACCAGCAAGGTCAGCGCGACGAGCGAGACCGGCGAGACCGGCGCGATCAGTGGGATCAGCGCGGTCAAGCCGATCCGCAGGGCTCGCCGGACCCTCGTGAGCGCTGGGGTCCGCAGGGTCGGCAGAGCACGTATACCCAGCTGAGCCCGCATGGACGGCCGCCGGTGCGGACCGGCTGGAGCGGCCGCGGATCGGGCCCCGGCCCCGGCGGCCCCAACGGCCCCGGCGCCCCCAACGGCCCCGGCTATGGGCGGCGGCCCCGCTGGCATCCCGGGCGCGGCGTGCGCACCGTGGCCGGCCAGGTCTTCGTCCTGCAGGTCGGCGTCGTGCTGCTGCTGGTCGTCGCCGCCGTCGTGGCGCTCGTCCTGCAGTCCCGCTACGACAGCGAGCGGGAGGCCCGTAACCGCTCCATGGCGGTCGCCGAGAGCTTCGCGAACGCGCCCGGCATGGTGAGCACGCTGCGCGGCCACGATCCCAGTGCCGTGCTGCAGCCGCTCGCCGAGCGGGCCCGTAAGGCCTCCGGGGTCGACTTCGTCGTGGCCATGACGCCGCAGGGGATCCGCTACACCCACCCCAACCCGGGCCGGATCGGCAAGCACTTCATGGGCAGCATCCGCCCGGCGGCCGAGGGCCGGACGGTCCAGGAGACCTTCACCGGCACCCTCGGCCTGTCCGTACGGTCCGTGGTGCCCGTCAAGGACGCCCAGGGGAAGGTCGTCGGCCTGGTCGCCGCCGGTATCACGATCAAGAAGGTGAGCGGCGCCGCCGACCATCAGCTACCGCTGCTGTTCGGCGCGGCCGCGGCCGCCATGGCGCTCGCCACGGTGGGCACGGCCCTGGTCAGCAAGCGGCTGCGGCGCCAGACCCACGGGCTGGACCCGTCCGAGATGACGCGGATGTACGAGCATCATGACGCGGTGCTGCACTCGGTGCGCGAGGGTGTGCTGATCGTCGGCGGCGACGGGCGGCTGGTGCTCGCCAACGACGAGGCGCGCCGGCTCTTCGACCTCCCGCCGGACGCCGAGGGCCGCCTGGTGTCCGAGCTCGGCTTCGATCCGCACACCGCCGCGCTGCTGGCGTCCGGGCGCCCCGCCACCGACGAGGTCCATACGGCGGGTGAGCGGCTGCTGTCCGTCAGCCACCGCCCCACCGACCGCGACGGCGGCCCGCCCGGCAGCGTCGCCACCCTGCGCGACACCACGGAGCTACGCGCGCTGTCCGGCAAGGTCGACCTCGCGCGCAACCGCCTCAAGCTGCTGTACGACGCGGGCGTCTCCATCGGCACCACGCTGGACGTGGTGCGCACCGCCCAGGAGCTGGCGGAGTACGCGGTGGCCCGGTTCGCCGACTACGTATCGGTGGACCTCGCGGACTCGGTGCTGCGCGGCGAGGAGCCCCCGGACGGGGTCTCGGGCATCGGCGCCCCGGACGCGGGCTCGTGGGCCGCCGTGGCGGCCGCGGACGGCGGCCGTACGGTCCTGCGCCGTACGGCCCTCAGCGGCATCCGGGACGACGGCCCGCTGTACCCCCTCGGCATGCTGATCGAGTTCGGCCCCAGCGCGCCCCAGGCCCGGGGGTTCCGCAGCGGAGCGGTCACGGTCGAGCCGGTCCTGGGCGACTTCGGCGGCTGGCAGGAGCAGGACCCCGAGCACGCCCGCCGGATCGTCGACTACGGCATCCATTCGATGATCACGGTCCCGCTGCGAGCCCGGGGCGTCGTCCTGGGCGTGGCCAGCTTCATGCGCGCGGAGAAGCCGGAGCCCTTCGAGGAGGACGACGTCTCCCTCGCGGAGGAGCTGGTCACCCGGGCCGCCGTGAGCATCGACAACGCCCGCCGCTACACCCGCGAGCACACCATGGCGGTGACCCTCCAGCGCAGCCTGCTGCCCCGGATGCTCCCGGAGCAGAACGCGCTGGATGTGGCCTTCCGCTATCTGCCGGCGGAGTCGGGGGTCGGGGGTGACTGGTTCGACGTCATCCCGTTGCCGGGGGCGCGGGTGGCGCTGGTGGTGGGTGATGTGGTGGGGCACGGTCTGCACGCGGCGGCGACGATGGGGCGGCTGCGGACGGCGGTGCACAACTTCTCCACGCTCGACCTCCCGCCCGATGAGATCCTCTCCCATCTGGACGATCTGATCGCGCGGATCGACCAGGACGAGGGTCCTGGTGGGCCGGACGGCGACGGCAGTGGTGGTGGAGGTGGCAGTGAGGGCATCACGGGAGCCACCTGTCTGTACGCGATCTACGATCCGGTGACGCGGCGCTGCACGATGGCGCGGGCCGGTCATCCGCCGCCCGCGCTGGTGCGTCCGGACGGCTCGGTGGAGTTCCTGGACCTGCCCGCGGGGCCGCCGCTGGGCCTGGGCGGGCTGCCGTTCGAGACGGCCGAGCTGGAGCTGCCCGAGGGCAGCCATCTGGTGCTCTACACGGACGGGCTGATCGAGAAGCGCGACCGGGACATCGAAACGGGTCTGGAGATGCTGCGCGGCGCCCTGGCCCGCCCCGGCCGGACGCCCGAGGACGCCTGTACGGCGGTGCTGGACGCGCTGCTGCCCGATCGCCCGAGCGACGACATCGCGCTCATCGTGGCCCGTACGAGGGTGCTGGAGCCCGGTCTGACCGCCGACTGGGAGGTGCCGTCCGATCCGGCGCAGGTGGCCGAGGTGCGGGCCGCGGTGGCCCGGAAGCTGGCGGAGTGGGAGCTGGGCGAGGTCGCGTTCACGACCGAGCTCATCCTCAGCGAGCTGATCACCAACGCGATCCGCTACGCGACCGGTCCGATCCGGGTGCGGCTGCTCTGCGACCGCAGCCTGATCTGCGAGGTCTTCGACACCAGCAGCACCTCCCCGCATCTGCGGTACGCGGGGACGACGGACGAGGGCGGCCGGGGGCTCTTCCTGGTCTCGCAGTTCGCCGACCGCTGGGGCACCCGCTACACCGCGGACGGCAAGGTCATCTGGACCGAGCAGGCGCTGCCGCTGTCGAGGAACGGCAAGCCGCGGGCGTAAGAGCCTGTGTCATATCCCCGGCCGGGCGTGCGGCGCCTGGCACGCACGCTCGCGGCGTTGCCGAAACGCCCATGTGGCTCCGCCACGAGGGGGCTCCGGCGCCTTGCGATCGCACGCGCCCCCAGCTACCGCTGGGAGGTGCCCCCTGACGCCGCACGCTGATCCGACCGGGGATATGACACAGGCTCTAAGAGCGAGGCCCGCCCGCGCGGTGCGCGGGCGGGCCTCGTCATCGTCGGTACGGCGAGTGCGTCACTTCGCCGGCGCGGGCTCCGGGGCCTCGGTCGACTCGCCGTCGCCCTCCGGCTCGGCGGGGGTCTTGACCGAGTCGAGCAGCAGCTGCGCCACGTCCACGACCTGGAGGTCTTCCTTCACCTTCGCGTCGCCCGCGGCGGATCCGCTATTGGATCCCTTCTTGCCGTTGACGGAGTCGGTCAGCATCACCAGGCAGAACGGGCAGGCGGTGGAGACGATGTCCGGGTTGAGGGACAGCGCCTCGTCCACGCGCTCGTTGTTGATGCGCTTGCCGATCCGCTCCTCCATCCACATCCGGGCGCCGCCCGCGCCACAGCAGAAGCCGCGCTCCTTGTGGCGGTGCATCTCCTCGTTCCGCAGCCCCGGCACCTTGGCGATGATCTCGCGCGGCGGGGTGTAGACCTTGTTGTGGCGGCCCAGGTAGCAGGGGTCGTGGTAGGTGATCAGACCCTCGACCGGGGTGACCGGGATCAGCTTGCCCTCGTCGAGGAGGTGCTGCAGCAGCTGGGTGTGGTGGATGACCTCGAATTCGCCGCCCAACTGCGGGTATTCGTTCGCGATCGTGTTGAAGCAGTGCGGGCAGGTCGCGACGATCTTCTTCTTGGACTTCTCGACCACGACGCCCTCATCGGCGTCCTCGCCGAACGCCATGTTCAGCATCTCGACGTTCTGCTGGCCGAGCTGCTGGAAGAGGAACTCATTGCCCAGCCGGCGGGCGGAGTCACCGGTGCACGCCTCGTCGCCGCCCATGATCGCGAACTTGACGCCCGCGATGTGCAGCAGCTCCGCGAAGGCCTTGGTGGTCTTCTTGGCCCGGTCCTCCAGGGCGCCCGCGCAGCCGACCCAGTACAGATAGTCGACCTCGGTGAGGTCCTCGATGTCCTTGCCGACGACCGGCACCTCGAAGTCGACTTCCTTGGTCCATGCCAGCCGCTGCTTCTTGGCCAGGCCCCAGGGGTTGCCCTTCTTCTCCAGGTTCTTGAGCATCGTGCCCGCCTCGGACGGGAACGAGGACTCGATCATCACCTGGTAGCGGCGCATGTCCACGATGTGGTCAACGTGCTCGATGTCCACCGGGCACTGCTCGACGCACGCGCCGCAGGTGGTGCAGGACCACAGCACGTCCGGGTCGATGACGCCGTTCTCCTCGAGCGTGCCGATCAGCGGCCGCTCGGCCTCCGCCAGCGCGGCCGCGGGCACCCCGGCGAGCTGCTCCTCGCTCGCCTTCTCCTCGCCCTCCATCGTCTTGCCGCCACCGGCGAGCAGATAGGGGGCCTTGGCGTGCGAGTGGTCGCGCAGCGACATGATCAGCAGCTTGGGCGAGAGCGGCTTGCCGGTGTTCCAGGCGGGGCACTGCGACTGGCAGCGGCCGCATTCGGTGCAGGTGGAGAAGTCGAGGATGCCCTTCCAGGAGAAGTGCTCGATCTGCGAGACGCCGAACTGGGCGTCCTCGTCCGGGTCCTCGAAGTCGATCGGCTTGCCGTCGCTCACCATCGGCTGCAGCGCGCCGAGCGCCACCTCGCCGCTGGACTCCCGCTTGAACCAGATGTTGGGGAAGGCGAGGAAGCGGTGCCAGGCGATGCTCATGTCGAGGTTGGTACTGACCGTGATCATCCAGATCATGGTCGTGCCCAGCTTGATCATCGCGAAGAGGTAGGTCAGGTTCTGCACCGTGTCCACGCTGAGCCCGTCGAAGAGCTGGACCAGCGGATACGAGGCGAAGTACGCGGGCTCGTAATGGTCGACGTGGTGCAGCGCGCCCTCGGTGCCGCGCAGCGCCATGATCGCGAGGCCGATGATGAGGATGACGTACTCGACGAAGTACGCCTGCCAGGCGGTGGAGCCCGCGAACCGGGACTTGCGGCCGGCCCGGCTGGGCAGGTTCAGCAGCCGGATCGCCATCAGCGTCAGGATGCCCAGCGTGGTCATCGTGCCGATGAACTCGATGTACAGCTCGTAGGGGAGGAAGCCGCCGAGGATCGGCAGCGTCCAGTCCGCCCGGAAGAGCTGGCCATAGGCGTTGATGATGGTCGGCGGCAGGGTCAGGAAGCCGATCGCCACGAACCAGTGGGCGACGCCGATGACGCCCCACTTGTTCATGCGCGTGTGCGCGAGGAACTCCCGGACCAGGGTTACGCTGCGCTGCCAGGGATTGTCGGCCCTGGCCCCCGCCGGGACCGGCGCGCCGAGCTTGAAGAAGCGCACGAACTGTGCGACGGCCCGGCCGAGCAGGGCAACGCCGACCGCGGTGAGGACCAGCGACACGATGATCGCGGCGAGTTGCATAAGGGGCTCCTCGAACCTGAGAGAGCTGGATTACTAAGCAGTAACTTAATGTGGCTTGACCGAGATTACCCGCCCGGACGGGGACCCATGTAGTCGACGAGCCGGTGATCTGTGTCGCTCATTTGGCCCCTCCACTCCCTCATTTGGCCTCTCCGTCCTCTCGTTTGGCCTCCCCTCTCCCTCTTCCACGCCCGCTTGGGCATAAGCCTCATATAAAACTTGAGCCCTGTCGACTCAGGTCTGTTGACAGCGATGGAGCGGGTGATGCACGCTTGAGCCTGTTCCACTCAATGCTGTAGCTGGAGGATCCCGAAATGGCACGTGCGGTCGGCATCGACCTGGGTACGACGAACTCCGTCGTCAGTGTTCTCGAAGGCGGTGAGCCCACCGTCATCACCAACGCCGAGGGCGCCAGGACCACGCCGTCCGTTGTGGCGTTCGCGAAGAACGGCGAGGTGCTGGTCGGCGAGGTCGCCAAGCGCCAGGCGGTGACCAACGTGGACCGCACCGTCCGCTCGGTCAAGCGCCACATGGGCACCGACTGGAAGATCAACCTCGACGGCAAGGACTTCAACCCGCAGCAGATGAGCGCCTTCATCCTGCAGAAGCTCAAGCGGGATGCGGAGTCGTACCTCGGCGAGAAGGTCACGGACGCGGTCATCACCGTCCCGGCGTACTTCAACGACGCCGAGCGCCAGGCGACCAAGGAGGCCGGTGAGATCGCGGGCCTCAACGTCCTGCGTATCGTCAACGAGCCTACCGCCGCCGCGCTCGCCTACGGGCTGGAGAAGGACGACCAGACCATTCTGGTCTTCGACCTCGGCGGCGGCACCTTCGACGTCTCGCTGCTGGAGATCGGCGACGGCGTGGTGGAGGTCAAGGCCACCAACGGTGACAACCACCTCGGTGGTGACGACTGGGACCAGCGCGTCGTCGACTACCTGGTCAAGCAGTTCAACAACGGCCACGGCGTCGACCTGTCCAAGGACAAGATGGCCCTGCAGCGCCTCCGCGAGGCCGCTGAGAAGGCGAAGATCGAGCTCTCCAGCTCGTCCGAGACCACCATCAACCTGCCCTACATCACGGCGTCCGCCGAGGGCCCGCTGCACCTGGACGAGAAGCTCACCCGCGCCCAGTTCCAGCAGCTCACCTCCGACCTGCTGGAGCGCTGCAAGACCCCGTTCCACAACGTCATCAAGGACGCGGGCATCTCGCTGTCCGAGATCGACCACGTGGTCCTGGTCGGTGGCTCGACCCGTATGCCCGCCGTCGCCGAGCTCGTCAAGGAGCTGACCGGCGGTAAGGAGGCCAACAAGGGCGTCAACCCGGACGAGGTCGTCGCGATCGGCGCCTCCCTCCAGGCCGGTGTCCTCAAGGGCGAGGTCAAGGACGTCCTGCTGCTGGACGTCACCCCGCTGTCCCTCGGTATCGAGACCAAGGGCGGCATCATGACCAAGCTGATCGAGCGCAACACGACCATTCCGACCAAGCGCTCGGAGATCTTCACCACGGCCGAGGACAACCAGCCGTCCGTGCAGATCCAGGTCTACCAGGGCGAGCGCGAGATCGCGGCGTACAACAAGAAGCTCGGCATGTTCGAGCTGACCGGCCTGCCCCCGGCCCCGCGCGGCGTGCCGCAGATCGAGGTCACCTTCGACATCGACGCCAACGGCATCATGCACGTCGGCGCGAAGGACCTCGGCACCGGCAAGGAGCAGAAGATGACCGTCACCGGCGGCTCCGCGCTGCCGAAGGACGACATCGACCGCATGATGCGCGAGGCCGAGCAGTACGCGGAGGAGGACCACAAGCGCCGCGAGGCCGCCGAGGCCCGCAACCAGGCCGAGCAGCTGGTCTACCAGACGGACAAGTTCCTCAAGGACAACGAGGACAAGGTCCCGGCCGAGGTCAAGACCGAGGTCGAGGAGGCCCTCACCGAGCTGAGGGAGAAGCTCAAGGGCGAGGACACCGCCGAGATCCGCACCGCGACCGAGAAGGTCGCCGCGGTCAGCCAGAAGCTGGGCCAGGCGATGTACGCCAACACGGCGGACGGCGCGGGCGCGGCCGGTGCCGCCGCCGGTGACGCCGGTGCCGCGGGCGGCCAGGCCAAGGCCGATGACGATGTGGTGGACGCCGAGATCGTCGACGACGACAAGGCCGACAAGGGTCAGGGTGGTGCCGCGTGACGGAGGAGACCCCGGGCTTCGAGGAGCAGCCCGATGTCCCCTCCGAGGCCGCGAAGACCCCTGATGACGCGGCGAAGGGCGCCGGGTCCGCCGACAAGGCGGGCCCGGCGGCCCCGGCCGGGGACCTCGAGCAGGTAGCCCTTCAGGCACAGCTGGACCAGGTCCGTACCGCGCTCAACGAGCGGACGGCCGACCTCCAGCGGCTCCAGGCGGAGTACCAGAACTATCGGCGCCGGGTCGAGCGGGACCGGGTGACGGTCAAGGAGATCGCGGTCGCGAGCCTCCTGTCCGAGCTGCTGCCCGTGCTCGACGACATCGGCCGCGCCCGTGACCACGGCGAGCTCGTCGGCGGCTTCAAGTCGGTGGGCGAGTCCGTGGAGACGGTGGTGGCCAAGCTGGGCCTCCAGCAGTTCGGCAAGGAGGGCGAGCCCTTCGACCCGCTGATCCACGAGGCCCTGATGCACTCGTACGCGCCGGATGTCACCGAGACCACGTGCGTGCAGATTCTGCAGCCGGGGTATCGAATCGGCGAGCGCACGATCCGCCCGGCGCGGGTCGCCGTCGCCGAGCCCCAGCCGGGAGCCGGCTCCGGCAAGGGCGAGGGCGAGACCGCGGCGCCGGACGAGGAGAGCGGTGGCCCGGAAGAGGGCTGACGCGACGGTGACCGCGAGAGCAGCAGGAGAGGAGGGACGTCGGGGATGAGCACCAAGGACTTCGTGGAGAAGGACTACTACAAAGTTCTCGGCGTCCCCAAGGACGCCACCGAAGCGGAGATCAAGAAGGCGTACCGGAAGCTCGCCCGCGAGTACCACCCGGACGCCAACAAGGGCGACGCCAAGGCGGAGGACCGGTTCAAGGAGATCTCCGAGGCCAACGACATCCTCGGGGACCCCAAGCGGCGCAAGGAGTACGACGAGGCCCGCGCGCTGTTCGGCAACGGGGGCTTCCGCCCCGGGCCGGGCGGACCGGGCTCCACCGGCAGCTTCAACTTCGACCTGGGCGACCTCTTCGGCGGCGGCGCCCAGGGCGGCGGCGGTGGTGGCGGCGCCGGCGGCTTCGGCGGCGGGCTCGGGGACGTCTTCGGCGGGCTGTTCGGCCGCGGTGGCGCCACCCGCGCCCAGCCGCGCCGTGGCCAGGACATCGAGTCCGAGGTGACGCTCAGCTTCACCGAGGCCGTCGAGGGGGCCACGGTCCCGCTGCGGATGTCCAGCCAGGCCCCGTGCAAGGCGTGCTCGGGCACCGGCGACCGGGACGGCACCCCGCGCGTCTGCCCGACCTGTGTCGGCACCGGCCAGGTCAGCCGGGGCGGCGGGGGCGGCTTCTCGCTCACCGACCCGTGTGTGGAGTGCCGCGGCCGCGGACTGATCGCGCAGAACCCGTGCGAGACCTGCAAGGGCAGCGGACGGGCCCGTTCCGCCCGCACCATGCAGGTCCGGATCCCCGCGGGGGTCAGCGACAGCCAGCGGATCCGGCTGCGCGGCAAGGGCGCCCCGGGCGAGACCGGCGGCCCGGCGGGCGATCTGTACGTGGTCGTGCATGTGGACCCGCACCCGGTCTTCGGCCGCAAGGACGACAACCTGACCGTCACCGTGCCCGTCACCCTTCCCGAGGCGGCGCTCGGCGGCGAGATCAAGGTTCCGACCCTGGGCGGCCCGCCGGTCACCCTGAAGCTGCCGCCCGGCACGCCCAACGGGCGGACCATGCGCGCCCGGGGCAAGGGCGCGGTGCGCAAGGACGGCACCCGCGGAGACCTGCTGGTCACCGTCGAGGTCACGGTGCCGAAGGACCTGAGCGACCCGGCGCGTGACGCGCTGGAGTCGTATCGCGAGGCGACCGTGGGAGAGGACCCACGGGCGGAGCTGTTCAAGGCCGCGAAGGGAGCATGAGATGGACGGCCGCGGAGGAATCGGAGGCAGGGGCGCTGGCCGACCCCGCAACCCCTATGAGCTGACCGAGGATTCGCCGGTCTACGTCATCTCGGTGGCCGCCCAGCTCTCCGGGCTGCACCCGCAGACCCTGCGTCAGTACGACCGTCTCGGCCTGGTCTCCCCCGACCGCACCGCCGGCCGCGGCCGGCGGTACTCCGCGCGCGACATCCAGCTGCTCCGCCAGGTCCAGCAGCTGTCCCAGGACGAGGGCATTAACCTCGCCGGGATCAAGCGCATCATCGAACTGGAGAACCAGGTCGCGGCCCTCCAGTCCCGGGTCGCCGAGCTCCAGGCCGCGGTCGAGGGCGCCGCGACGGCCATGCAGCAGCGCGAGGCCCAGGTCCACGCCTCCTACCGCCGCGACCTGGTCCGCTACCAGGACGTCCAGCAGAGCAGCGCCCTGGTGGTCTGGCGCCCCAAGCGCCCGGAGTAGCGGACCGTTTCTTCCGTTTCCAAACTCATCCGATCGAGTGGCCCGGCGACCGAATCCCAGGTCGTCGGGCCTTTCGTATCTCTAGCGTGAGGCCGTTGCCTGCCTGTGCCACGAGGGCACTCTTGGCCCACACTTGAGGAGGAGGTGCTGCGCCATGACCGCACTCGCCCATGAGGCGCCTACGACGACGGAGGTGCCCGAGGCCATGTCCCCGATCTCGCTCGATGAGGCCCTGTGGCAGGCGTGGAAGTCCCTGGAACTCCCCGAGGGCTTTCGCGCGGAGATTGTCGAGGGGTTCATCGAGGTGTCGCCAACCGGACGTTCCAGCCATGCCCGCATCATCAACCGGCTGCGGCGGCTGCTCGAGAAGTACCTGGAAGACGGCGATTACGCGGTCCACCACGACTGGAATGTCATCCACGGCCTGAAGGCATGGGTGCCGGATCTGTTCGTCGCGCCCCAGGAGGACGAGGAGTTCCTCACCGAGGACGGCCTCGGCTTCGCCGCCTCCGCCGTGAAGCTCGTCGTCGAAGTGGTCTCCCCCGGCCACGAGAACCAGCAGCGCGACCGGGTGCGCAAGCGCCGTGCCTACGCAGGGGCCGGGATCCCCGTCTACGTCCTGATCGACGACCACGACAACCACGGCACCGTCACCGTACTGACCTCCCCCTCCCCGGACGAGGGGACGTACGCCGCCGAGACCCGTGTCCCGTACGGCACCGTGGTGGAGATTTCGGAGGGCCCGGCGAAGGGCTTCGCGATCACGGAGGAGATCACCGGCCCGCGCCAGGGGTGACCGGGCCGCGATGAGTTCCGGGCCGCTGGACGGTCCTACCTGCTGAACGGAGCATTCCACCGCAGGAGACCCCGATGCACGCAGTCCTCGTCACCCATCGACCCGGCCCAGGCCCCCGCGGCCGCCGCCGCGCTCATGAACGACGTCCTGCCGAAGCTCACCGCCGCGCCGGGCTTCGTGTCCGGCCAGTGGCTGGAGCCCGTGGACGGCCGGGGTATGTCGATCCTGACGTTCGAGGACGAGGAGCGGGCCCGCGCGGCCGCCCCGTTGCTCGGCGCCTCGGCCCCCGGCGTCACCGTCGAGTCCGTCGAGTTCCGCCGCGTCGCCCTCACGGCGCCCTGACCGTAACGGCCTATGCCCAGGCAGCGGGCGGCGTTCTGCTGATCTCGCACCAGACGACCTTGGACGCGGGCCCCCAACGTTCCCCCGTCAGCGGGTAGTGGCTCCACCGGTCGGCGAGCAACCGCAGCAGGTGCAGCCCTCGCCCGCTCTCGCCGCCCGCCGTGAGCGGGCGGATGCCGGGTGGGGCCATGCTGGAGTCCCACACGGTCATCCGCAGCGTCTCGGCGGACCACTTCAGCCGCAGATCGGCCTCGCCGCCCGCGTGCACGATGGCGTTGGTGAGCATCTCGCTCGCCAACAGCTCCGCGCGCTCGACCAGTTCGGGCAGTTCATGGGCGGTGAGGGCGGTACGAGGGGTTCATGCCGCGGAGAAATCACGTAACTGCTCGGCAGGAGCGACTGGGCGCGGAGCTGCGGAAGTTGCGCGAGCGGGCGGGCGTAACCGCACGTGAGGCGGCCGACGTCGTCGGCATGGACCAGGCCACGATGTCGCACCTTGAGGCAGGGCGCGTCGCGGCGGGTGAAAAGCGTGTGCGGCAGCTGACCTCGCACTACGGTGTCTCGGACGTCCTTTTGGTTGATGCCCTTGCCGCGATAGCGGCTGAGCGGGTTCGCGGGTGGTGGGGGAAGTATCAGGGCCGTCTCGTCCCGGTGCTGCTGGATCTTGCAGAGCTGGAGCATCATGCACGTGGCCTCAAGCTGTTCCAGATGGTGCATGTGCCGGGCCTCTTCCAAACCGAGGACTACATGCGGGCACTTCATGTGAACGCGCCCTACGAGTTGTCGCCGGAGCTCCTTGAGGCGACTGTGGATTTTCGTCTGAGCCGACAGCAGGTCCTGGACCGTGATGCTCCGCCCGAGACGCGCGCCGTCGTGCATGAAGCCGCGCTCCGTATCAAAGTCGGCGATCGCAAGGTGGCGCGTGGACAGCTTGACCACCTGCTGGAGGCATCCACACGACCATGTGTGAGCCTGCGGGTGATCTCTTTCGAGGAGGAGGGATTCGCCGGTGCCGGTCTGCCGATGCTGTACGCGGAGGGCCCGGTGCGACAACTGGACACGGTGCAGTTCGACACGGTGAACGGCAGCGTCTTCTCCGGCGAGGAGAAGCAGTTGGCCGACTACCGGAGGGTCTTCGGCATGATGGAGAGCGCTGCCCTGCCGGTGAGAGAGTCGCGTGACCTCATTCACCGCATCGCAGAGGAGCTGTGAAGAAGTGCAGATGTCCGGGGCATGGCGGAAGAGCTCGTACTCCGCTGGAACGCAGGGCAACGAGTGCGTGGAACTCGCCGCCACTGAGAGCGGTGCCATATGCCTGCGCGAGAGCGACGACCCCCGCGCCGTCCTCACGACCACGCCTCCCCTTCTCGCGGCCTTCATACGGGCCGCCAAGGCGGGGGAGTTCGACGGCTTGACTGAGTGAGCAGGGGGCTGCGGTGGGTTTGGTCGCCGATACATCGCCCGTGTTGGCACACCGGCGGCGCAAACCCACCGCAAACCCCGTTATCCACAGGCCCAGCGCGAGAGCAGGCAACTGCGGCACTGTGGGGAGATGACGGGGACGGGGGATGCGGTGTTGCTGGCTAGGCTGGCTGCTGCCCAGGGCGGGGTGGTGCTGACTGCCCAGGCTCTTGTGGGCGGCTGGAAGCGCGGGCGGCTGAACCGTCGCTTTCGCGCGGAGGGGTGGACCCAGCTCCGTGCAGGTGTGTGGGTGGAGCCCGGGCGGGCGGTTGGACCGGTGGCGTTGCTGTGGGCGAACCAACTGGCGCATGCGCACCTCGTCGTCAGCCATACGGCGGCGGCTGTACTCCATGACATCGAAACCCGTACACAGCGTGTGGAGTTCACCGGGCCGCCCCAGGGCAGGACGGACGTGCACGGCGGCGTGCTGCACCGTTTGCCGCTCGGGGCGGACGAAACCACAACCCTGGGCGGGCTGAGGGTCACCACCGTGGGACGCACCATGGCAGACCTCTTACGGGCCGGGCCGCGTGACGACGCGCTGGTGGCGGTGGAGTCGGCGGTGAGCAGGCGGCCCAGCCGGTACGGGGGCGGGAAGGGGCGCAGGGCGCCGCTGACCACGCTGGGGGAGATCGCCCGAGCCCTGGAGCGGGGGTCTGCCATGCGCGGTACGGCCACCGCCCGGGAGTGGCTGGCGCTGGCGGACCCCAAGGCGGGGTCGCCGGCGGAGACGATCGCCCGCCTGCGGATGCATGACGCCGGTTTGCACCCCGAGTCGCAGCTGCTGCTCACCACCCCGACGGGGAGGCGGGCGTACCCGGACTTCTTCTTCCGGGCACAGGGGCTGGTAGTGGAGATCGAGGGCTACCGGTGGCACGGCAGCAGGGCACAGCACCAGCGGGATACTGCTCGCTTCAACGACCTGATGTCGTGCGGGGAAGTGCGCCGGATTCTGCGGTTCACGGCGAGCGATGTGTATCGGCGCCCCGGAGCGATGATTCGCGATATCCGGGGCGCCCTGACACAGCTTGCCGACGTTCAGCCCGCTTCGTAGCTCGCGCGGAGGTCACTCGTCGGCGACGACCGCCTCGTTGCCTCCTCGGGCCTGCTGGAGGGTTTCGGCGATGGCGGCGAACTCGCTGAGCGCGGCCTGGAGATCCTCGACGATCTCGGCGGCGAGGACCTCGGGTGCGGGGAGCGAGTCGGCGTCGTCCAGGCTGGGGTCGCGGAGCCAGAGGATGTCGAGGTTTGCCTTGTCGCGGGCGGCCAGCTCTTCGTAGGTGAAGGACTTGAAGCGCTCGGTTTCGACGCGCTTGCTGCGGTCCTCGTCGTCCGGCCGGTAGCACTGGACGAAGTCATCGAGGGAGGCCCGGGTGAGGGGGTTCTGCTTGAGGGACGACGACAGCGGCGCGGCCGTGGATTTCGAGGAGCGAGGCGATGTGCTGGACGAAGTTCAGCTGCTTGTTGGTCGTGGTGACCCAGAAGTCCCGGCGCTCGTAGGCGATGGACTCGCGGGCTGCTTTGCCGTCGTCGCCGTAGACGGTGATGGAGGACTTCTTGCCGAAGGGCGGGTTGGCGAGGACCAGGCTGGCGCGCTGGTCGGGCGGGGCGGCGAGCGCGTCCTTCGTGCGGACGAGGGCGTTGCCCGTGGGGTGGCCGATGCCGTGGAGGAAGAGGTTCATGGCGGCGAGCCGCGCGGTGTTACGGACCAGTTCGTTGCCCCAGATGCCGCCCGAGCTGAGGTGCTGGCGCTGCTCGGGCGTCGCCGGTTCCGCAGGCCGGGTCGGTGATCGTGTCCTCGGGGGTCGGCTTGACGCAGTCGATGATGGCCTGGATGAGGGAGCGGGGGTCGTCCTTGGCGAGGGAGCGCTCCATTCCCTCGATGGCCGACACCTGGGCCGGACGCAGCGGTTCCCGGTCGAGGAACACCTCCGGCAGGCGGCGCATGCGAGCGCGCAGGGTGGGTGCCTGCGGGTCGGCCTCGGCTTCGTCGATCCAGCGGGCGACGGTGTCCGGCCGGTGGATGGCGAAGACGTCCCGGGTCCGGGGCGCGGGGTCCAGGGCGTTGTGGAAGCGGACGGTGTTGCCGTCGGCTACGTATCGGAAGGGCAGGCTGGCCCGCCAGGCGCTGAGCTGCTGGCTGCGGGTGAGCCCGGCGGCGTACCGCGCGGCCTGGTGCATGGCGCCTTCCAGATCGGCGCCCTCGCGCTTGGCCTCTACGACGCCGACCAGCCGCTGGTTCACGTACAGCAGGTAGTCGGCGCGGCCCACGGCTGTGGTGACCTCGCGCACGGCGACGCCGGCGACGCCGGGGACACCCTCCGCGTACAGGTTCTTGGCGTTGTCGTCCTGGACCACCCAGCCGGCCTGCTCCAAGATCCGGTCCAGCTCCGCGCGGACCTGCGCCTCGTTCATAGGCGGCAGGGCCGCCTTCTGGGCGTGGGAGATGAACGCGTCGCGTTCCGAGGTGTTCTTGAGTGGCGTCGGCGCGACGTAGGCGTCGGCCAGGTCGGCGTCGGTGAACTCTTCGATCTGTGCGCTGAGCTGCTCGACCAATTCGCTGAGCGCGGCGCGGTCGGCTTCGGCACGGGCCAGCTCGGCTTCGGCCTGTTCACGTGCGGCCCGCTCACGTTCGAGTCGGTCCTGCTTGCCGTCGAAGCGCATCCGGGCCTCGGCCAGCTTGGCACGGTAGTCGTCCAGCTCGGCGCGAAGCTGTCCCAGCTCCTCCAGGTCGGCGGGGGTGGCCGGGGTAGGGCTCTCATCGGGAGTGGCCGGGGCGAGGAAAACGCGGTGAGTGGTGTCGTCCTGGTTGCGGGCCCGGTGCAGCCAGTCGCCGAGCTTGAAGCAGGTCTCGACCATCTGGAGCGCGGTGCGGACGTTCGCGTAGTAGCCGTGGGCGGCCCTGTTCCCCGTGTCGCGCAGGAGGTCGAACCACTCGTAGGTCTGCTCTTTCAGGACACCGGCCTGGGACAGTGCCCTGATGCGGTGGAACTGCGTGTTGCTGTTGACCTGGAGGCCGAGGAGGCTCAGCAGATGGCGGGCCATGACCTCGCCGAAGAGGCGGGCCTTGAACATGGCGGCGTGCGAGTCGGTGTGCACATACGACTCGGCGGAGCAGCCGATGGTGACGAGCAGAGGCTCGTGTTCCAGCAGATGACCGAAGTTGGACGATCCGGCTGCCAGCTGAGCGACCTGCGGGTCGTGCTGGTTTCCGCCCTGGCCGGTCGGCGACGTCGGCATGGTGTTCCCCCCAGAACCGTTTCCGTGCGTGAGCAAAGCCTCGCAGGATGCCACCGGGGCGCTGGGGCGCACAAGAGGTTTGCAGAGAACGACGAGGCTCTCGAAGCGCCCCGAGGGCGGTCCGGGCGCACCATGGAGGTGTAGGAGGAGGTACGCCAATGTTGGAGATCAAGACGATGGACAAGCCGGATGAGCGGCGGGACTTTCCCGGTGGTCATCTGGAAGCGCTGAATCTGACCGGGCTGCACCTCGCCGTGGTCACCCTCGAGCCCGGCTGGCGCTGGCGGGAGTCGGTGCGGCCGATCGTGGGGACGGACAGTTGCCAGGTCCAGCACACCGGGATCATCGTGCGGGGCCGGATGCGGGTGCGTACGGACGACGGAGCCGAGGGCGAAGTGGGCCCCGGCGATGCGTATGTGGTGCCGCCCGGCCATGAAGCGTGGGTGGTCGGTGACGAACAGGTGGTGATGTACGACGTCGGCGGGCAGATGGCGGAGACCTACGCGAAGTCCAGCGATGCCGGAGCCTGAGCCCGGGGGCGGGAGTGGCGTCGGGTAGCGGATGCTTCAGCGGTTCAGCCGGCGGCAGGGGACGAGATGACTACCGGTCCGAGACCACCGCGCGGCCCCCGCCGCGGAGGATGGCCGCACGGCAGTGCCCGTACCGACCAGCTGATCCGCACGCTGCTGCGCCGCCGTAAGGAGCCGCTGGCGATCGAGGACGTCACCGTCGTCGACAAGCCGGGGATGCGCCGCGCCGTCGCGGCGACGGCCATCGGCAACACCATGGAGTGGTTCGACTTCGGTGTCTACGCCTATGTCGCCGTCACCCTGGGCCGTGTCTTCTTCCCCGCCGAGGACCCCGCCGCCCAGGTGGTCTCCACGTTCGCCACCTTCGCCGTGGCGTTCCTGGTGCGGCCGCTGGGCGGGCTGGTGTTCGGGCCGCTGGGCGACCGGATCGGGCGGCGGCTGGTGCTCTCCACCACCATGATCATGATGGCGGCGGGCACCTTCGCGGTGGGGCTGCTGCCCGGCTACTCCCAGATCGGCTTCGCCGCCCCGCTGTTGCTGCTGGTCTGCCGGGTGGTGCAGGGCTTCTCGACCGGCGGTGAGTACGCGGGTGCGACCACGTACATCGCCGAGTTCGCGCCCGATCATCGCCGTGGTTTCCTCGGCAGCTGGCTCGACTTCGGCACCTTCATCGGCTATTCGCTGGGCTCCGGTCTGGTCACCGTGCTCACCGCCGCCGTCGGTGCGAACGGGATGGTGGACTGGGGCTGGCGGGTGCCGTTCCTGGTGGCCGGGCCGCTGGGGCTGATCGGTCTCTATATGCGGCTGCGGCTGGAGGAGACCCCGGCGTTCCAGCAGGTGGCCGAGCGGGCGGCCGAGGAGGCCAAGGCGGCGGAGGCACACGGTGGCACCGCGCCGATCGAGGAGGCGCGGCAGTCCGGGCGGGGCCGGCTGAAGGAGATCTTCACCAGGCACTGGCAGGCGGTGCTGATCTGCATGGGTCTGGTGCTGCTGTACAACGTCACCAACTACATGGTGACGTCGTATCTGCCGACCTTCATGACCTCCACGCTCGGCCAGAACGCCACCACCGCCCAGGTGCTGGTGCTGGGCACCATGCTGTTCGTGGTGCTGGCGATCACGGTGGTGGGGCGCACATCCGACCGCTGGGGGCGGCGGCCGCTGTTCCTGTTCGGCAGCGTGGGCATGATCGTGCTGGCCATTCCGGCGGTGCTGCTGATCCGGGAGGGCGGCGTCCTGATGCCCGCGATCGGCTGTCTGATCCTGGGCGCGATGCTGGTCACCTTCGCGGGGACGAGCGCCGCCACGCTGCCCGCGCTGTTCCCGACCCGGCTGCGCTACGGCGCGCTGTCGATCTCGTACAACCTCTCCGTGTCGCTGTTCGGCGGGACGACGCCGCTGCTGGCGTCGTGGCTGGTGGCCACCACCCACAACACGCTGGTGCCCGCCTTCTACCTGATGGTGGCGGGCGTGATCGGGCTGATCGCCACGGTGTTCCTGCACGAGACGGCGGGGAAGCCGCTGCGCGGTTCGGGGCCCATGGTGGAGACCGAGGAGGAGGCGCGTACGGCGGTGGCGGAGAGCCGCACGGAGGCCGGGCGGCGCGCCCGCGACGTCTGGATCCGGCTGCGCCACCCCTGGGCGGGGGCGGGCCATCGGGAGGCCGGTCACCAGGAGGAGGAAGAGGAGTGACGGGCCTCGGGCCATGAGGAGTGACGGGCCTCGGGCCATGAGGAGTGACAGGTCTCGGGCCATGAGGAGTGACGGGCCTCGGGCCCAAAGGCGTGACGAGCCTCAGCCCCGGCCCATTGCCCGAGTGAGGGCGATCTCGATGACGACGCGATCCGGGTTGGGGCGGGGGGTGCGCTGGTAGCGCTCGGCGTAGCGGCGCTCGGCGTCCGCGATCAGCTCGGGCTCCTCACGTACCACCGCGAGCCCCTCCAGCGTGGCCCACCGCCTGCCCGCCATTTGGCAGACCGCGACCCGCGCACCGCCCTCGCCCGCCGCCCGGACATGGGCGACCTTACGGCTGTGACGGCTCGCGATGACGCGGGCGAGCCCGGCCTCGGGGTCGTAGGTGACGCCGACCGGGACCACATGCGGGGTGCCGTCCGGGCGTGGGGTGGTCAGGGTGCACACATGGCGTTCGCGCCAGAAGGCGAGGTACTCGGGATCGGGGTTGCGGGGATCGACGGACATGGTCCAGAACCTAGGGCCAGAGGAGTGGCGCCCGCGAGGTTGAGTGGAATAGACTCAACTTTACGGAGGTTGGGTAGGGCAGGGATGGGAAGATCGGAGCGAGGAGGAGCACAGGGACGTGGATGCCGAGCTGACCAACAAGAGCCGGGCGGCGCTGAGCGCCGCCAATGACCGGGCGGTGTCCTCCGGGCATGCGGACATGACGCCCGCGCACCTTCTGCTCGCCCTGCTGCAGGGCCAGGACAACGAGAACGTGATGGATCTGCTGGCCGCCGTCGAGGCCGACGCGGCCCTGGTGCGCGACGGCGCCGAGCGGCTGCTCGCCGCCCTGCCCAGCGTCCAGGGCTCCACCGTGGCCCCGCCGCAGGCCAGCCGCGACCTGCTGGCCGTCATCGCGGACGCCACCCAGCGGGCCAGGGAACTCGGGGACGACTACGTCTCCACCGAGCACCTCCTCATCGGCATCGCCGCCAAGGGCGGCCAGGCGGGGGAGCTGCTCGACCAGCAGGGGGCGGGTGCCAAGAAGCTGCTCGCCGCGTTCGAGAAGGTCAGGGGTGGACAGCGGGTGACGACGCCCGATCCGGAGGGCACGTACAAGGCACTGGAGAAGTTCGGCACGGACTTCACCGCCGCCGCACGCGAGGGCAAGCTGGACCCGGTCATCGGCCGGGACCAGGAGATCCGCCGGGTGGTGCAGGTGCTCTCCCGGCGCACCAAGAACAACCCGGTGCTGATCGGCGACCCGGGCGTCGGCAAGACGGCCGTCGTCGAGGGGCTCGCCCAGCGGATCGTCAAGGGCGATGTGCCCGAGAGCCTGCGCGACAAGCGGCTGGTCGCCCTCGACCTCGGCGCGATGGTCGCGGGCGCGAAGTACCGCGGTGAGTTCGAGGAGCGGCTGAAGACCGTCCTGGCCGAGATCAAGTCCAGCGACGGCCAGATCATCACCTTCATCGACGAGCTGCACACCGTGGTCGGCGCGGGCGCCGGCGGCGACTCCGCGATGGACGCGGGCAACATGCTCAAGCCGATGCTGGCCCGCGGTGAGCTGCGCATGGTCGGCGCCACCACCCTCGACGAGTACCGCGAGCGGATCGAGAAGGACGCCGCGCTCGAGCGCCGCTTCCAGCAGGTGCTGGTGGCCGAGCCGACCGTCGAGGACACCGTCGCCATCCTGCGCGGGCTCAAGGGCCGCTACGAGGCCCACCACAAGGTGCAGATCGCCGACGGCGCGCTGGTGGCCGCCGCCGCCCTCTCCGACCGGTACATCACCTCCCGCTTCCTCCCCGACAAGGCCATCGACCTGGTGGACGAGGCGGCCTCCCGGCTCCGGATGGAGATCGACTCCTCGCCCGTGGAGATCGACGAACTCCAGCGGTCGGTGGACCGGATGCGGATGGAGGAGATGGCCCTCGCCCGGGAGACCGACGAGGCCAGCAGGCAGCGGCTGGAGAAGCTGCGCCGCGACCTCGCCGACAAGGAGGAGGAGCTGCGCGGCCTCACCGCCCGCTGGGAGAAGGAGAAGCAGGGCCTCAACCGCGTCGGTGAGCTCAAGGAGAAGCTGGACGAACTGCGTGGCCAGGCCGAGCGCGCCCAGCGCGACGGCGACTTCGACACCGCCTCCAAGCTGCTGTACGGGGAGATCCCGGCCGTCGAGCGGGAGCTGGCCGAGGCGTCGGAGGCCGAGGCCGAGGTCCAGGGGGACCGCCCCACCATGGTCAAGGAGGAGGTCGGCCCGGACGACGTGGCCGATGTGGTCGCCTCCTGGACCGGTATCCCCGCGGGCCGGCTGCTGGAGGGCGAGACTCAGAAGCTGCTGCGCATGGAGGACGAGCTGGGCAAGCGGCTGATCGGCCAGACCGAGGCCGTACGGGCCGTATCGGACGCGGTGCGCAGGACCCGGGCGGGCATCGCCGACCCGGACCGGCCCACCGGCTCGTTCCTCTTCCTCGGGCCCACCGGCGTCGGCAAGACCGAGCTGGCCAAGGCGCTCGCCGACTTCCTCTTCGACGACGAGCGGGCCATGGTCCGCATCGACATGAGCGAGTACGGCGAGAAGCACAGCGTGGCCCGGCTGGTCGGCGCCCCGCCCGGCTACGTCGGCTACGAGGAGGGCGGCCAGCTCACCGAGGCGGTGCGCCGCCGCCCGTACAGCGTGGTGCTGCTGGACGAGGTGGAGAAGGCCCACCCCGAGGTCTTCGACATCCTGCTCCAGGTGCTCGACGACGGGCGGCTCACCGACGGCCAGGGCCGGACGGTGGACTTCCGCAACACCATCCTGGTGCTCACCTCCAACCTGGGCAGCCAATACCTGATGGATCCGCTGCTCGGCGAGGAGGAGAAGAAGCAGAGCGTGCTGGAGACCGTGCGGGCCTCCTTCAAGCCGGAGTTCCTCAACCGCCTGGACGACCTCGTGGTCTTCTCCGCGCTCAGCGGCCCGGAGCTGGCCCGGATCGCCGAGCTCCAGATCGCCCGGCTGGCCCGCCGCCTCGCCGACCGCAGGCTGACCCTCGACGTCACCCCGGCCGCGCTGGAGTGGCTCGCCGAGGAGGGCAACGACCCGGCGTACGGGGCGCGCCCGCTGCGCCGGCTGATCCAGACCGCGATCGGCGACCGGCTGGCCAAGGAGATCCTCGCCGGGGAGGTCCGGGACGGCGACAAGGTCCGGGTGGACCGGGTCGGCGACGACCTGCTGGTGGGCCCCGCGCAATAGGGGTCCGGGGCCGCCCGGCGCCCACGGTCCGGCCGGTCCGCCGGCCGGACCTCGCGGCCGTTGTTTCGGCTGTCGTTTCGGCCGGATCGGGCAATGTACGGCCGGGGTTGCACGGCGGGGGCGGGTGTGAGGGAGGATGGCGGTATTCCATACGAAGGGAAATCCACGGTGAGCATCGACCCGTCCTCGATTCCGAATTTCGGGGGTCAGCCCGAGCCCGAACCGACGGGTCCGAGCGGCCCCGTGCTGCCCGACCAGGACCTGGTCAAGCAGCTGCTGGAGCAGATGGAGCTGAAGTACGTCGTCGACGAGGAGGGGGACCTCGCCGCGCCGTGGGAGCAGTTCCGCACCTACTTCATGTTCCGCGGGGAGGAGGAGCAGCAGGTCTTCTCCGTTCGCACGTTCTACGACCGGCCGCATGGCATCGATGAGAAGCCGCGGCTGCTCGAGGCGATCGACGACTGGAACCGCCGCACCCTGTGGCCGAAGGTCTACAGCCACACCAATGACGACGGCACGGTCCGGTTGATCGGCGAGGCGCAGATGCTGATCGGCACCGGCGTCAGCCTGGAGCACTTCGTATCCAGCACGGTCAGCTGGGTGCGGGCTTCGATCGAGTTCGACCGCTGGCTGGTCGAACAGCTCGGTCTGGAGGCCGACATCGAGTCCGACGGTGACGACAAGCCGGGCGACGACGAGGCCTGAGCGGCCGAGCCGTACAGCCCTATAGCCGTACAGCCGTATTGCGGTCAGCAGGGCCGTATGCCGGTCGGAAGGGCCGTGTCACGGTCGGAAGGGCCGTGTCCCGGTCAGACCGGGCTGGTGGCCATGGTCAGCAGATACGTCCCGTAGAGACAGGAGAGCCCGGCCAGCGCGCCGCCCACCAGGACGGCGGTGCGCGGCCGGGCTCTTGCCATCGCCAGCGCCGCCGGGATCAGCAGCGGGAAGGCGGGCAGCAGGAAGCGCGGCTTGGACGCGAAGTAGTGGGCGCTGGCGAGCGCGATGAACACCAGGGCGAGGGTGTAGACGACCAGCGGCAGCGGCGGTGGCCGCAGCACGAACCCGACCAGGGAGATCAGCGCGGCGCCGATGACGACCAGCGCCATGTAGTGCGACAGATAGCCGTCCCCCATGATCAGGGAGCGGGCGGAGCGGAAGCCGCTCGCACCGAGATCGAGATATGTGCCCCAGTCGTCCTGGACGTCCAGATAGCCGCGCCAGGTGCCGCGCCGCACACCCACCCAGACGGCGTAGCCGAGCCAGCCGAGCGGTGACAGCGCGGCCCCCGCCCACACCCGCCAGGACGTACGCCACCGGTGCCGCCGGATCTCGGCGGCCGCACACGCGCACACCGCGGCCGCGACCGCGAGCCCGTTGGGCCGGGTGGCCCCCGCGCACAGCGCGAGCGCCCCGGCCCACAGCGGGCGCCCGGTCAGCAGCGCGTACAGCGACCAGGCCGCCAGCGCCGTCAGCAGCGACTCGGTGTACCCCATGGACTCGATGACCGCATGCGGCAGCAGCCCCCACAGCGCGACCAGCGTCAAGGCCACCCGCCGCCCGTACAGCAGCTCCCCGACCGCGTGGATCCCCCAGGCCGCAAGCCCGGCCGCGCCCCAGGCGACCAGCAGCCCGGCCGTCACCCCGCTCACGGGGACGACGGCGGTGACGGCCCTGATCAGCGCCGGGTAGAGCGGGAAGAACGCGAGGTCGCTGAAGGTCAGGCCGGGGTGGGTGACGGAGGGGCGGTTGGTGCCGTAGCCGTGCTGGGCGATGCCCACGTACCAGCGGCTGTCCCAGTAGTGCCCGAGCTGCGTCCGCGGCTGCTTCCCGGCCTGCCGGGCGCCCAGCACCACGCAGACGATCCCGGCGGCCCGCACCGTCGCGTACACCGCGAGCGCGAGCCACGCCCGCCTCAGCGACGCCCCGATCCGCCCCAGCGCCCGTCGCCGTTCCGCCGGCCGCCGGGGCGGTTCCGGGGTCCGTGTGGACGCGGCGGTTTCGGCGGACACGGAGACCTCCGGTGTGGGCACACGACGGGCGCACGACGGACCTGCGCCGAGCCCCCGGGACGGGACGGACCAGGAGGCTCGGCGGACACACCGACCATCCGCCAGGCCGCGGACGCCCGCGACCCGGGACGTCCAACCGGGGGAGCGGGGTTACCGGAGGAGGTGCGTCAGCCGCGTCGCGCGCGTCAGGCGCCTCAGCGCACGTCAAGCGCCTCAGCGCACGTCAGGCGCCTCGGCCCGCGTCAGGCGCCTCAGCCCGCGGCGAGGGTCTTGAGCCGGGCCACGGCGTCCGTAAGGACCTCTTCGCGCTTGCAGAAGGCGAAGCGGACGAAGGGGGAGCCCTGGTCCTGGTGGTCGTAGAAGACCGCGTTCGGGACCGCGACCACGCCGCAGCGCTCGGGGAGGGAGCGGCAGAAGGCGAAGCCGTCGGTCTCGCCGAGGGGGCGGATGTCGGTGGTGATGAAGTACGTCCCCGAGGGGCGGAAGACATGGAAGCCCGCGTCGGTCAGGCCGTCGGCCAGCAGATCGCGCTTGGCGCGCAGATCGTCCCGGATGCCGTGGAAATAGGCGTCGGGGAGGGCCAGCGCCTCGGCCACCGCGTACTGGAAGGGGCCCGCCGAGACATAGGTGAGGTACTGCTTGGCCGAGCGCACCGCCGTGACCAGCTCGGGAGCGCCGGTCACCCAGCCGACCTTCCAGCCGGTGAACGAGAACGTCTTTCCGCTGCTGCTGATGGTGACCGTCCGCTCGCGCATCCCGGGGAAGGAGACGAGCGGGGTGTGCTCGGTGCCGAAGACGAGATGCTCGTACACCTCGTCGGTGACCACCAGCAGATCGCGCTCGACGGCGAGCTCGGCGACCGCGGCCAGCTCATCGCGGGTGAGCACGGTGCCGGTGGGGTTGTGCGGGGTGTTGAGCAGGATGAGCCGGGTGCGGTCGGTGACGGCGGCGCGCAGCTCGTCGAGATCAAGACGGAAGGTGTCTCCGTCGGGGCGCAGGGTGACGGGTACGCGGACGCCGCCCGCCATGGCGACACAGGCGGCGTACGAGTCGTAGTACGGCTCCAGCGCGATCACCTCGTCGCCCGGCTCCACCAGCGCCAGCAGCGACGCCGCGATGGCCTCGGTGGCGCCCGCGGTGATCAGCACCTCGGTGTCGGGGTCGAAGCCCAGGCCGTACCAGCGCCGCTGGTGCTCGCTGACGGCGGTGCGCAGCTCGGGCACACCGGGACCGGGCGGGTACTGATTGCCCCGGCCCTCGCGCAGCGCACGCACGGCGGCCTCGCGCACCTCCTCGGGGCCGTCGGTGTCCGGAAAGCCCTGCCCGAGGTTGATGGCGCCGGTGCGCACGGCGAGGGCGGACATCTCGGCGAAGATCGTGGTCCCGAAGGCGGCCAGTCGGTGGTTGAGCGGCGGTCGTCCCATGGCGCCCATACTCCGCCGAACCCTCGGCCTTCATCAACTCTCCCCGTGCCCGGTGTGGGGCTTGCTCACCGGTTTCGGGGCTGGATTTTCCGCGCTGATTGTTTGCGCTCGTTTTCGGTCGCGGGACGGGCGGGTACTCGGCCGGGCCGGGATCCATCGACCGCGCGTTGTCGCCAGAGGGGTGAGCCCCGCGGGAGGCGAGATGGCCAAGCAGAGGACACAGCAGGCGGGCGCCTGGCCACGGCTCCGGCTGGAGGACTGGGCCGAGACCCGGGACACCCTGCACATGTGGACCCAGATCGTCGGCAAGATCCGGCTGGACCACGCGCCACCGGCCAATCAATGGTGGCAGGTGACCCTGTACGTCACCCCGCGCGGGCTGAGCACGTCCACGGTCCCGTACCGGACCGGGGCGTTCGATATCGAGTTCGACTTCATCGAGCACCGGCTGGGGATCCGGGTCAGCGACGGAAGCCGGCGCGAGCTGAGGCTGGAGTCCAAACCGGTGTCCCAGTTCTACTCCGAGGTCATGGGCGTGCTGGGAGACCTGGGCATCCAGACCCGGATGTACCCCCGGCCGAACGAGGTGCCCGTGGCGATCCCCTTCCCGGAGGACCACCGGCACGCGGCGTACGACCCGTACGCCACACGGCTCTTCTGGGGTCAGTTGCTGAGCGCACATCGGGTCTTCGGGGAGTTCCGGTCCCATTTCGTCGGCAAGGCCAGCCCCGTGCACTTCTTCTGGGGGGCGATGGACCTGTGCGTCACCCGCTTCTCCGGCCGCACCGCGCCGCCGCATCCCCCCGGCGGTGTGCCGAACCTGCCCGACCGGGTGACGCAGGAGGCGTACTCCGTCGAGCTCTCCAGCTGCGGCTTCTGGCCCGGCGGCGGTGCGGAGGGCGGCTTCTACTCCTACGCCTACCCCGAGCCCACCGGCTTCGCCGACCAGCCGGTACAGCCCGAGACAGCCTCATACCGGCGGGAGGTCGGTGAATTCGTGCTGCCCTATGAGGCGGTCGCCACCGCACCCGATCCGGACCGGACGCTGAGCGAATTCCTCCACAGCACCTATGGGGCGGCCGCCGAACTGGCCGACTGGGACCGCGCGGTCCTGGAAGCGGACCCCGTCCACTGGGAGCACCGCTAAGCGCTCCGCGGGAAGCGTCGCGAGGTGTGGTCGTTCATCCGCGGGTGCGTCGTGGCCGTTCTCGCAGTTCCCCGCGCCCCTTCGGGGCGCAACCGAACCGCACCGGACTCCAGCGAGGCCGCTTAGCTCCTGTCCAGCGCTCAGAGGTTGTCCCCCGGGCGAGCTACGGGCGGGTGCGCTCTGTGTGGTGACGATTCCGGGGACCCGGGTCCATAGCGTCTGAGACGCCCGCGGGGAGCGGGTGACCCAGACTCTCTCAGGGGGAAGAACGATGATCCGCAGTGCCAGGGTGTCCGCTGTGATCGCGCTGTCCTGCGCCGTCGCCGGTGTGGGGCTGGTCGGCTGTGACGATTCCGCGAAGGCGGATCCGGAAGCGTCCGCCACCACGTCCGCCGCCGCTTCGAAGGAGGCGGGCGATCAGGACTTCACCGGCACCAAGAAGATCGAGGTCGGTGGCCGGTTGGTGAACGTGTCCTGTTCCGGGACGTCGGCGGACGGCAGGCCGGTTGTCATGCTGGTGGCCGGCGGCGGCGACGGTCTGGAGAAGATGGCCGGGCTCCAGGAGACCCTGAGCAAGAAGAACCGGGTCTGCTCCTACGACCGGCCCGGCGAAGGCGCCAGCGACCAGCCCGAGGGGCCGCAGACCCTCGAGAGCACGGGGAAGGTGCTGACCACGGTGCTCGACCGGGTCGCCGGTGACGCTCCGGTCGTCCTGGCCGGGCATTCGCTGGGCGGGCTGATCGCCGCCCGGTACGCCCCCGACCACCAGGACCGGATCAAGGGGCTGGTCCTGATGGACGCCACCTCGCCGACCCAGACCGCCGATCTCAACAAGGGAATCCCCGAGACCGCCACCGGCCCGGCGGTCGCATTGCGTGATCAGACCCTCGCGATCCTGCACGGAGGGGAGCCGGAGAAGCTCACGGTGCCGGACGGGAAGGTCCGTTCCGCCGGGGACATCCCGGTGGAGGTGATCCACCACGGGAAGCGGTACCTCGCGGAGGTGCCCGACTACGGGCCGGGCCTGGAGCGGGCGTGGACCGACGGTCAGCGCAAGTGGCTCGCGGTCTCCAGCCGCTCCAAGCTGAGCACCGCCAAGACCAGCGGGCACTACATCTACGTCGACCAGCCGGATATCGCCGTGCGGGCGATCGAGCGCGTCGCCGTTCAGGTCGTGGACGGCGCGCAGGGCGTGGACTGAACCTCTGGACTTCCTCAACTTCGCTTTGGCCGCCGTGAGGTCGGGCATGGGACCCGACAGGTACGAAGCGGTACCTCGCTACGGGGGTTGGAAGGAGAGTGAGGACCATGGGTCCTGTTGTCATCTTGGTCGTGCTGGCGTTCACGTTCGCGGCGCTCGCCGCGCTCGGCGCCGGTCGGTCGAAGGGGTACAGCGGGCGGCGCAAGCGGTCCTGGGGCGCCGGATCCAGCGGGGCCGCCGGTGGCGGCTGGTGGGCCGGATCCAGCGACGGCGGCGGTAGTGGTGGTGGCCATCACGGGGGTGGTCACCACGGCGGCGGCGGTGGCTGCGGCGGCGGAAGCGGCTGCGGTGGCGGGGGTGGCTGTGGCGGCGGCGGTGGTGGCGGCGGTGGCTGCGGCGGGGGTGGCTGACCCGCGGTTCCCGCGGTCCCCGCGACCTTCGTGGTCGCCGCGCGCCGTTCTTACGGCCCCGTGCGGCCCTTACGGTCGCCGTGCCGTCCTTACGGTTGCCATGACCTTCTTACGGTTTGCCAGGCCGTCCTTACGGCCGTGAAGCGATGAGCCAGCGCCCGGCGCGCCAACGTGCGCCGGGCGCTGGCTTGTTGAACACTTGCCCTAGTGAGCGCCCTAGGGGGTGGAAACCCGGCGAAGGTGGGTAAAAACGATGTGGCGCCCAGCATTTCATGATTCCGTATACCACCAATCGACCTTACGGCCCCACGTGGGCACGAGCCGCCGTATGCGCATGCCCCTGGTCCCCCGCGGGGCGAGCTGGCCCAACTCTTTCCACTGCGTGCTTGCGGAGCCGATCCATGCTCACGACCCTCAAGACTGCCTACACCGATACCCGCGCCGCTGACCTCGCCTGGGGCCTGGGACGGGAACCGCTTCCCGCCCTCGCCGTGCTCGATCTGCAACTCCATGGCTTCACCGTTCAGTTGAGGCTTCTGGGCGCCTCCCACCAGGTCCTCCTCGAAGGGGAGGGCGGTCGTTGCTCGGAGACCGTGGCCTGTATGTCCGGCAACAGCACCCCGCTTCCGCTGGGGGTCTCCACCCTCGTCGACGGCCGCGAATACGAATTCGCGGCGCGCGTCGAGGAGTTGTCACAAGGGGCCTTCGCCGGACGTGCGCAGGAGCTGCTCGCGCTGGTGGCCGACCATCCGCACGGCCTGGCCGGTACGTTCCCCGGCAGCCCGAACGCGTTCACGGCGCTGCTCGCGCAGTGGAACGAGGGCACGGTGGGGTGGCGGACCTGGCATGCGTACCCCCAGGAGGGGCGGTTGGTCACCACCCGCACCTGTGTGGGGGCCAGGGTGCCGCCCGCGCTCCGGCCGCCGGGCGCGGGCGGGCTCGATATGGGCGGCCTGCCGAACGGCCTGCCCGGTGAGCTGCCGAACGGCCTGCCCGGTGAGCTGCCGGGTGGGCTGTCGGACGGGCTGTCGGGTGGGGTGTCGTCCCAAGTCCCCTGCTCCTGAACGGGAATCGCGAGTGGCCGAGAGGCCGTCGATGCCAGATGTACGAACGGCATTGCACTCGTGTGGGGGACGAGACGTAAGCGATATGTGACGTAGCGTTCCCTTTGTGATCGATTCGCCCATGTCCGCCGTCTCGGATGCGCCGTCGTCGCCGGAATCCGGCCCTCCGGCGCGGCTGCCCGTGCGGGCGGGGCTCGGCCGCTTCCTGGTGCTCGGCACGGTCTTCGTCTGCGCCGCCTGCGGGCTCGTCTACGAGCTCGAACTCGTCGCCCTCGCCACGTACTTGGCGGGTGACTCGGTCACTCAGGCATCCGTGGTGCTGTCCGTGATGGTCTTCGCCATGGGCGTCGGCTCGCTGCTGGCCAAGCGGCTGCGCTGCCGCGCCGCCGTGGGCTTCGGCGCGGTCGAGGCGGTGCTCGCGCTCGTCGGCGGCTGCTCGGCGATGGCGCTGTACGCGTGCTTCGCGTGGAGCGGTGATTCGCGCTCCGCGCTCGTCGGCTTCTCGTTCGCCATCGGTGTGCTCATCGGGGCCGAGGTGCCGCTGCTGATGACCCTCATCCAGCGGGTGCGCCGGCAGGACGCGGGCGGCGCGGTGGCCGATCTGTTCGCGGCGGACTATGTGGGCGCGCTGGTCGGCGGGCTCGCCTTTCCCTTTCTGCTGCTGCCCGCGTTCGGCCAGCTGACCGGCGCGCTGGTCACCGGCGCGGTCAACGCGGTCGCGGGCGGCGCGCTGGTGCTCTGGCTGTTCCGCCGCGATCTGAGCGTACGGGCGCGGTGGACGCTGATCGTCGCCAACGGGCTGGTGCTCGCCGCGCTGGCCGCCGGTGCCATGCTGACCCCCTCCTTCGAGCGGGCCGCCCGACAGGCCGTCTACGGACCGGGGGTGCGGGTCGCGCTGCGCACTGGCGAGCAGGAGATCGTGCTGGTGGGCGGGGGGACGAGCGGGCGGCCGCTGTCCCTCTTCCTCAACGGGCGGCTGCGGGTCAGCGGGCGCGACGAGGTCCGCTACCACGAGGCGCTGATCCACCCGGCGATGGCCGCCGGACCGCACGGCCGGGTCCTGGTGCTGGGCGGCGGCGACGGGCTCGCGGCGCGCGAGATCCTGCGGTACGCGGGGGTCCGCTCGGTGACCGTCGTTGAGCGCGACGTGGAGGTGGTGCGGCTGGCCCGGCGCGATCCCGGCCTGTCCGCGCTCAACGGCGGCGCCTACCGCGACCCGCGGGTGCGGGCGGTGACGGCGGACGCCTTCGACTGGCTGCGCCGGTCCATGGCGTACGACGTGGTGGTCTGCGATCTGCCCGCCCCCCAGCTCACCCCGAGCACCAAGTACTACTCCCAGGAGTTCTACGGCCTGGCCGAGCGGGTGCTGGCGCCCGGCGGCCGGCTGGTGGTCCACGCCGGGCCGCTGCGGCCCGATCCGCGGCCGTTCTGGACGGTGGACGCGACGATGCGCTCGGTCGGGCTGCGGACCACTCCGTATGTGATCGGCGCCCCGCGCCCCGGGCGCGGCAGCCCGCACGACTGGGGCTTCGTCCTGGCGGCGCGCTCCCCGGCCGGGCTGCGGCTGGCCCCGCACCGGCCGCGGCCGCGCTCGCTGACGGAGGAGGGGCTGCGGACGGCCCGCCGCACGGCCGAGCGCGGCCGAGAGGCGGGTCTGCCCCCGTCGACGCTCATGCGTCCGCGCTATGGGGAATGACGCCACGGCCCAAGACGCGCCGGCCTATGGGCAGCGACGCCACAGTGGGCCCGGCGGTGGGTGCCCGCTCCGGCGGTGGGTGCCCGCCCGCGTGCGGGGCGTGTCCGCGCGCCGGGGGCTCGCGTCGGCGGCGTACGTCAGCGGCGCGCGGAAAGTTGCGCGGGAACGGGTCTCAGCGAACGTGCGATGGGTACTGTCTTGACCTATGGAGCATGAGGTATTCGTTCCGTTTCCCGTCGACACCGTCCGGCTGGCGCTCGCGGAGCCCGCCCGCGTCGCTCGTTGCGTTCCCGGGCTCCAGCAGGACGCCGATGAGGCCGCCGGTCCACTCGCCGGGCGGCTTCGGCTGCGCATCGGCGGATCCACCATCACGTATCGCGGCTCGCTGCGTGTCGTCCGGCGCGCCGATGGCTTCGAGGTCGAGGGCGAGGGCGGCGAGGCGCGCGGCAGCGGCTCGGTGAAGCTCGCGCTGACCATCACGCCGAGGCCCGTCGAGGGCGGTACGGAGCTGAACTTCTCCGGGACGGTCCACAGCGACGGGCGGCTGGCCGAGTTCGACGACGAGGCGTCCATCACCGTGGCCCGCCGCATGCTGGACCGGTTCGCCGCGGCGCTCACGGCCGGGCTGGAGACGTCCCCGATCAGCGCGCCCACGGAGGACGAGGCCCCCGGCCGGGCCGCTGCCGAGGCGGCCGACGAGACCACCGACGCGGCCGCCGCCGCGGACGAGACCGGGCTGCCGACCGAGGCCGAGCTTCCGCTGTCGGCCGACGACATGGACATCGGGGACGTCGGCGACCTCGAGGACCTCGACGACGCGGGTGCCGTCGAGGAGCCCGTCGGCTTCGGCGATCTCGACGACCTGGACGAGGAGCCCCCGGCCGAGGCAGCCCACGCCCGCCGCACGATGATCGGCCGCTCCACCGAGGAGGTCGACCACGCCCCGCCGCGCGGCCGCTACGCACCGGTCCCCGCGCCCGAGACCGTCTCCACCAGCGCCACACTGCGCTGGGCCGCGCCGGCCGCGGCCGTCGTGCTCGCCTCCGTCGTCGTCGTGGGCCGTCGCGTACTTCGCCGCCGCCGATGAGCCCGGACGCATAGGCTCGGTCTTTGTGACCACCGAAGACACAACGGAGACCAAGGGCGTACGGCTGACCGCCGGGGACGCCGAGCTGACCGTCTCACCCGAGAACGGCTGCCGTATCGGTTCACTGCGCATCGGCGGTACGGAGCTGCTGCGGCAGGGCCCGCGGTTCGGGTCGTTCCCGATGGTGCCGTGGTGCGGCCGGACCGGTCTCGGCCGGTTCCGCAACGGCGGGCGGACCCACCAACTGCCTGTCAACTCCCCGCCGCACGCGATCCACGGGACCGGCCGGAACACCGAATGGACCCCTGTCAGCACGGGGCAGTCCAGCGCGGCCTTCACCTACGACCTCGCCGACCCCTGGCCGTACGAGGGCCGGGTCACCCAGACCTTCGAGCTCTCCCCGGACAGCCTGACCGTCACCATGAGCGTCGAGACCGAGGGCGACTCCTTCCCGGCACAGGCGGGCTGGCATCCGTGGTTCCTGCGGAACTTGGGCGACGGCGGCGCCGATGCCGAGATCGCCTTCGACGCCGCATGGCAGGAGGAGCGCGGCGAGGACCACCTCCCCACCGGCCGCCGGATCGCGCCCGAGCCCGGCCCCTGGGACGACTGCTTCGGGATGCCACAGGGGGTGGACGTCACGCTCACCTGGCCCGGCCGGCTCGAGCTGAAGGTCACCAGCCGGACGGAGTGGGTGGTCGTCTACGACGAGCAGGCGGAGGCGGTGTGCGTCGAACCGCAGTCCGGCCCGCCCAACGGCCTCAACCTCATGCCGCGCCTCGTCACCCCCATCGAGCCGCTGGAGATCGCCATGACCTGGAGCTGGCGCACGCTGGCCTGACGCGGTCGGTCTCACGACTGACGCGGTCGGTCTCACGACTGACGCGCTCGGTCTCACGGCCGACGCGGTCGGTTTCACGGCCGACGTGGTCGGTCTCACGGTACGGAGCGGCTTGAGGGGTTCCGAGGGCCACCGCATAAGCTCATGCGCATGAGCGATGCGCGTGACGCCCTGCTGCAGCAGATCAAGGACAAGGCCGTGGTCCACGGCAAGGTGACCCTCTCCTCCGGGCGTGAGGCCGACTACTACATCGACCTGCGCCGGATCACCCTGGACGCCGAGGCCGCGCCGCTGGTCGGGCAGGTCATGCTCGAGGCCACGGCCGATCTGGAGTACGACGCGGTGGGCGGGCTGACCCTGGGCGCCGACCCGGTGGCCACGTCCATGCTGCACGCCGCGGCCGCGCGCGGGCGCCGGCTCGACGCCTTCGTGGTCCGCAAGGCCCAGAAGACCCACGGTATGCAGCGCCGGATCGAGGGACCGGACATCGCGGGCCGACGGGTGCTGGTGGTCGAGGACACCTCCACCACCGGTGGCTCGCCGCTGACCGCGGTGGAGGCGGCGCGGGAGGCCGGTGCGGAGGTCGTCGCGGTCGCGACGATCGTCGAGCGCGGCGCCGCGCCCGCGATCGCGGACGCCGGGCTGCCGTACCTCCCGGCGTACTCGCTCACCGACCTCGGACTGAGCTGAATCACGCGGGCTGAGGAGGCGGGAGGTTTCACGTGAAACCACCCACCCCCGTCCGTGTGGTCTCGGCGTGCGCCGTGTGGAGCAATCGACGGAGTCTGGGATTATGGCCCCGACGATGACGTCGCCCCTAGGTCAGGGCCAAGTACGACTAACCCGCACATACAAGGAGCGGTCAGATGCCCATCGCATCCCCTGAGATCTACAACGAGATGCTCGACCGGGCGAAGGCGGGCAAGTTCGCCTACCCGGCGATCAACGTGACCTCGACGCAGACTCTGCACGCCGCCCTGCGCGGCTTCGCCGAGGCGGAGAGCGACGGCATCGTCCAGATCTCCACCGGTGGTGCCGAGTTCCTGGGTGGCCAGTACAAGAAGGACATGGTGACCGGTGCGGTCGGCCTCGCCGAGTTCGCGCATGTCGTGGCCCAGAAGTACCCGGTCAACATCGCCCTCCACACCGACCACTGCCCGAAGGACAAGCTGGACGGCTATGTGCGTCCGCTGCTCAAGATCTCGCAGGAGCGCGTCGCCAAGGGCCAGCACCCGCTGTTCCAGTCCCACATGTGGGACGGCTCCGCGGAGACCCTCGCCGACAACCTCGACATCGCGCAGGAGCTGCTCGCCGAGGCGGTCAAGGCGAAGATCATCCTCGAGGTCGAGATCACCCCGACCGGTGGCGAGGAGGACGGCGTCACCCACGAGATCAACGACAAGCTGTACACGACGGTGGACGACGCCCTGCGCACCGCCGAGGCCCTGGGCCTGGGCGACAAGGGCCGCTACCTGCTGGCCGCCTCCTTCGGCAACGTCCACGGCGTCTACAAGCCGGGCAATGTCGTCCTCCGCCCGGAGCTGCTGCGTGACCTCCAGGACGGTGTCGGCGCGAAGTACGGCAAGCAGGACCCGTTCTTCTTCGTCTTCCACGGCGGCTCCGGCTCCACGGAGCAGGAGATCCGCACCGCGCTGGAGAACGGCGTGGTGAAGATGAACCTCGACACGGACACCCAGTACGCCTTCAGCCGTCCGATCGCGGACCACATGTTCCGCAACTACGACGGGGTGCTGAAGGTGGATGGCGAGGTCGGCAACAAGAAGACGTACGACCCGCGGAGCTGGGGCAAGCTGGCCGAGACGGGGATGGCCGAGCGGGTCACCAAGGCCTGTGCGGATCTTCGGTCCACGGGTACGAAGCTGAAGTAGTTCTTCGGCTCGCCTCTTCGGGCCCGGCGTCTCGCCTTTGCGGCGAGCCGCCGGGCTCGTTTGCGTTGTGGGCTGGTCCCGGGGGCGCTGCCCGGGGCATGATCCAGGTATGGGCGGCTCCACGCCCGGGGCGGGGCACGCTCCGGGCAACGGTGAGCCGGTACGGCTGTCCGTGCCGGCCGGACGGTGGCTGGTGTTCACCACCGTGCTGGGTTCCGCCATGGCGCTCCTCGACAGCACCGTCGTCAATGTCGCCCTGCCGCGCATCGGCCTCGACCTGGGCGCCGATCTGCCCGTACTGCAGTGGACCGTCAACGCCTACATGCTCACCCTCGCCGGGCTGATCCTGCTCGGTGGGGCGCTCGGGGACCGGTTCGGGCGGCGGCGGGTGTTCGTCATCGGAGTGGTGTGGTTCGCGCTGGCCTCGCTGGTGTGCGGGATGGCGCCGAACGCCGGGGTGCTCATCGCCGCGCGGGCGTTCCAGGGCATCGGCGGGGCGCTGCTCACCCCCGGGTCGCTGGCGCTGATCCAGTCGGTGATCCACCCCGACGACCGGGCGCGGGCGATCGGGCTGTGGTCCGGCTTCGGCGGGATCGGGGCGGCGATCGGGCCGTTCCTGGGCGGCTGGCTGGTGGACGGGCCCGGCTGGCGCTGGGTGTTCTTCATCAATGTGCCGCTGGCCGCGGTGTGTGTGCCGGTCGCTTTGCGCCACGTACCGGAGACCCGCGATCCGCACCCGCGCGGCCGGTTCGACGTGCTCGGCGCCCTGCTGGGGGCGGCGGCCCTCGCCCTGGTCACCTATGCGCTGATCGCCGCGCCGCAGAAGGGCGCATCGGCCGCCGTGGTGGTCCCCGGCGTCGCCGGGCTGGCGCTGGGGGCGGCCTTCATCGCCGTGGAGCGGAGGCTGCGCGAGCCGATGCTGCCGCTCTCCATTTTCGCCTCCCGCCAGTTCAGCGCCGTCAATGTGGTGACCCTGTGCGTCTACGCGGCCTTCGGCGGCTTCTTCTTCCTCTCGGTGCTCGACCTCCAGGTGGTGGTGGGCTACTCCGCGCTCGCCGCCGGTACCGCGCTGTTGCCCACCACCACGCTGATGCTGCTGCTGTCGGCCCGTTCGGGGGAGCTGGGCAAGCGCATCGGCCCGCGGATCCCGCTGACCGTGGGCCCGCTGCTGTGCGCGGCGGGGATGCTGCTGATGACCCGGGCCGGGGTGGGGGCGGTGTACTGGCGGGACATCCTGCCCGCGCTGTTGGTGCTGGGCCTGGGCATGGTCGTGGTGGTCGCCCCGCTCACCGCGACCGTCCTGGCCTCGGTGGACGTCGCCCGCGCCGGCCTGGCCAGCGGGGTCAACAACGCGGCGGCCCGCGCGGCCGGGCTGGTCGCGGTGGCCGCGTTGCCGCTGCTCGCGGGGATGGGCCCGGAGGCGTACCGGTCGGCGGACGCCTTCTCGAGCACCTTCCGGCGGGCGATGCCGATCTGCGCCGGGGTGCTGGTGCTGGGGGCGATCCTCGCCTGGCGCACGGTGCGCTCGGACGCGCTGGAGCAGGCGGGCGCGGAGGTGGGGGCGGAGCCGGAGCGGGCCGGGGCCGCGGTGCCCGCGGAGGGCGCCGAGGGCGCCGCGCGGGCGGCGGGGCCGCCGTGCCGCCCCGAGTGCGCCTACCACTGCGGGGTGTCCGCGCCGCCCCTGGACCCGGGCGAGCGAAGTCCCCGTACCTGACCCGCGTCCCCCTCATGGCTTGAGCGTGTCGGATGGGGCCCCGGACCAGGCAGACTGGAACCCATGGCCATTCACGAGAACCTGCTCGGGGGACCGCCCCCGACCCATCTGCCCGACGACCCGGAGCCGCGCGAGCTGCTCGCCTCCGGCGCGGCCCCGGCCGAGGTCGCCGCGAAGTACCCGGCCTCCTCGCTCGCCTGGGCGCAGCTCGCCGACGAGGCGTTCGAGGCCGGCCGGGTGGTCGAGTCCTACGCGTACGCCCGCACCGGCTACCACCGCGGGCTCGACGCCCTGCGCCGCAGCGGCTGGAAGGGGCACGGTCCGGTGCCCTTCGAGCACGAGCCCAACCGGGGCTTCCTGCGCGCCCTGCACGCGCTCGCGCGTGCCGCGCAGTCCATCGGCGAGCAGGAGGAGTACGAGCGCTGCTCGACCTTCCTGCGCGAGAGCTCCCCGACCGCGGCGGACACGCTCTCCTGATTCCCGTCTTCTGAATCCCGTCTCCTGATCTCGGCTCTCCTGATCCGCTGAGACGGCGCGAGGCGCACCGGGCCTGTGGGGTGTCGTATGCCCCACGGGCCCCTTGGGCCCCTTCCGTACTTGCCGATCGTCCGCGCTGCGCGGATGATGCGGTGCGGGGCCCCTTCGGCTGTGGGCCCCGAGGGGACCGGGGCTCCGAGACCGAAGGGATGGGGCGGACCGCTACCCGGTAGCGAGCAGTACTCAGGAGATGCGATGTCGCAGCAGCCTGTCCCTGACCACGCCGAGTCCGACGCCCCGAATCTGGACTTCGCCGGCACCACGCCGTACGAGGACTACGTCCAGGCGTCCGTGCTCACCCACCTCCAGCACCCTCTCTCCGACGATCCCGGCGAGATGGTGTTCCTGGTCACCACCCAGGTCATGGAGCTGTGGTTCACCGTGATCGTCCATGAGTGGCAGACCGCCGCGCAGGCGCTGCGCGAGGACGATCTGCCCACCGCGATGGCCGCGCTCCAGCGCTCGGCGTACGAGCTGGAGTCGCTGAACGCCTCGTGGACGCCGCTGGCCCATCTCACCCCCGGCCAGTTCAACGCGTACCGCTCCGCGCTCGGCGAGGGCTCCGGCTTCCAGTCGGCGATGTACCGGCGGCTGGAGTTCCTGCTCGGCGAGAAGTCCGCGTCCATGCTCGTCCCGCACCGGGGCGCGCCGCGGGTCCACGCCGAGCTGGAGAAGGCGCTGACCGAGCCCAGCCTCTACGACGAGGTGCTGCGCCATCTCGCGCGGCGCGGCCTCGCCGTCCCGGCCGCGGTGCTGGACCGCGATCCCGCCCTGCGCCATGAACCGGATCCGGGGGTGGAGCGGGTCTGGGCGGAGATCTACTCCGGTCCGCGCGACAGCGAGCTGGTCCGGCTCGGCGAGGCGCTCACCGAGGTCGCCGAGCTGGTGTGGCGCTGGCGCAATGACCACCTGGTGGCGACCCGGCGGGCGATGGGCTCCAAGACCGGCACGGGTGGCTCGGCCGGGGTCGCCTGGCTGGAGAAGCGCGCGGCCAAGAACGTCTTCCCCGAGCTGTGGACGGCGCGCAGCCATGTCTGACGCGACGATTCCGACGGAGTCGGCCGGTGCCGAGCGGGGTGCGGCGCCCGGTGCCGGGCGCGGTGCGGCCGAGCCCGGTGCGGCCGAGCCCGGCGCGGCCGAGCCCGGCGCGGTCCAGCCCGGCGCGGCCGCGCCCGGTCTGTCCGGGACCGCTCCGGCCGACGAGGCCGCCAGGCTCGACGCGGCCGACCCGCTGCGCGCCAAGCGCGACGCCTTCACCCTCGACGACACGATCTACCTCGACGGCAACTCACTGGGCGCGCTGCCCCGCGCCGTCCCGCCCCGGCTGGCCGATGTGGTCGCCCGCGAATGGGGTGAGCTGCGCATCCGCTCCTGGGATGAGAGCGGCTGGTGGACCGCGCCGGAGCGGATCGGCGACCGCGTCGCCCGGCTCATCGGCGCGGGCCCCGGCCAGGTCGTGGTGGGCGACTCGACGAGCGTGAACGTCTTCAAGGCGGTCGTCGCGGCCGTACGGATCGCCCAGGAGCGCGGCGTCCACCGGGATCAGATCCTGGTGGACGAGGCCACCTTCCCCACCGACGGCTATATCGCCGAGTCCGCCGCCCGGCTGACCGGCTGCACCGTGCGGCCGGTGGCCGCGGCTGACGTCCCGGCCGCGGTCGGCGCGCACACCGCCGTCGCGCTCGTCAACCACGTGGACTACCGCACCGGCCGCCTCCACGACCTGCCCGGGACCACAGCCGCCGTGCACGCGGCGGGCGCGCTCGTGGTGTGGGACCTCTGCCACAGCGCGGGCGCCCTGCCGGTCGGGCTGGACGCCCATGGCGTGGACCTCGCGGTGGGCTGCACCTACAAGTACCTCAACGGCGGGCCCGGCGCGCCCGCGTATCTGTACGTCGCCCAGGCCCATCAGCCCCGCTTCGACTCGCCGCTGCCCGGCTGGAACTCGCATGCCGACCCCTTCGGCATGGCCTCCGCCTACACCCCGGCCGACGGCGCGGTCCGCGGCCGCGTGGGCACCCCGGACATCCTCTCGATGCTGGCGCTGGAGGCCGCGCTCGAGGTGTGGGACGACGTGACGATCGAGGACGTACGCGCCAAGAGCCTGGCCCTGACGGACCTCTTCCTGCGCTGTGTCGAGGACTACGTACCGGCGGGCCGCGTCCGGTCGATCACCCCCGCCGCACACGCCGAGCGCGGCAGCCAGGTGGCGCTGCGGTGCGCGGAGGCGGAGGAGGCCGGGGAGGTGATGGCGGAGCTGGTGCGGCGCGGTGTCGTGGGCGACTTCCGCCGCCCCGATGTGCTGCGCTTCGGGTTCACCCCGCTGTACACGGGCTTCGCCGAGGTGGAGCGGGCGGCGCGGGTGCTGGCCGACGTGCTGACGGAGGGCTGACCGATGGGCGCAGCGGCAGCGGCAGCGGGCGCAGCGGCAGCGGCAGCGGGGGCGGCGGAGGAGACGTCGGTCTTCGGGCTCGCGCCCGTGGACCCGGCCCGGACCGCCGCGTACGGCGACCATCCGGACCAGGTGGTGGACTTCTACCTTCCGCCGCCCGGGACGGACGGCGCCGCCCGCCCCGCCCCGCTGGTCATCCTCTTCCACGGCGGTGCCTGGCGTGCGCCTTACGACCGTCGCCATGTCTCGCCGTTCGCCGCCTTCCTGGCGGGGCGGGGCCTGGCGGTGGCGTCCGTGGAGTACCGACGCGGTGGGGCGGGCCCCGCGCGGGCCGGGCGGTGGCCGGAGACGTTCGACGACATCGCGGCCGCCGTGGACACCGTGCCGGACCTCGCCCGGGGACTCGGGCTCCCCGGGGTCGATCCGGACCGCGTGGTGCTCAGCGGGCACTCCGCGGGCGGGCACGCCGTGCTGTGGGCGGCGGCCCGGCACCGGCTGCCGTCCGGCACTCCCTGGCAGTTGCCCTCCCCCTCCCCGCTTCGCGGCGTCGTCGCCCTCGCCCCCATCGCGGACCTCGCCACGGCCCGCGCGCTGGACGTCTGCTCCGGCGCCGTCGACGAACTCCTCGGCGAGGGCGAGGGCGAGGGCGAGGGCGAGCGCGGGGGCGAGGGCAAAGGCGAAGACGAAGGCAAAGGCAAAGGCGACGGCGATGAGCTGACGGTCCGGCTGGGCCTCGCCGACCCCGCCGCGCTGCTGCCCACCGCGATCCCCACCACCATCGTGCAGGGCGGCACCGACATCGATGTGCCACCGGCGGTCGCGGACGCCTTCGCGGAGGCCGCGTCCCGCGCCGGACAGGACGTACGGCTGATCAGGACCGACGGCGGCCACTTCCCGCCCATCGACCCCACGACGCCCGCCGCGCACACCGTCGCGGCGGAAATCGCCCGCCTGGCGGGGACGGACGCGGCCGCGTAGTACTTCAGACGGACACCGCACAATCCACATTCCCGGGGACGACGCCGCGGTGCCCGCTCCCTACCGTGGACGGCGTGACTGAGACGATTCCGCGGACCGAACTCCGCACCATCCGCCGGGCGTTGTCCGACCTGCGGAAGGACTTGATCACCGACGCCTTCGCCCTCCGCCCCGTGCCGCCCCTCGCCACCACGCATCCGCTGGTGCGCATGATGCCCCGGTCGGCCCTGCCGTACGCGCCGTGGCTGCCGCAGGCCGCGGTCGTGGCCTGCGCCTTCTACCTCATGGCCGTGGCGGTCGAAACCGAGGGCGCGGGTCTGGCCCTGGTCAGCGGTGTGCCACTGCTGTTGGCGCTCTACCGGCCGATCGGCGCCTGGTGGCTGTCGTTCGGGGGGAGCGTCATCTGGGGTCTGGGTATCCCCGAGACGAGTGCGGGCGGCATGTGGCCCTGGTCGCCGACCTTGTTCGCCTCGTATATCGGGGTGATGGTGATCGTCGCGTTCCAGAACCGCCCCCGCGTGGCCGGACAGATGCTGCTGCTCACGGCCGGGTTCGGGTTCGTCTACGACCTTGTCGCCGATTGGCGGCAGACGAACGCCTTCCCGATGGTGGTCACCTCCTGCGTCATCGTGGGCGCCGTCGTCGCCCGGCGCAGTCTGCGCGAGACCAAGCAGCAGGTCGCCGTGGAGCAGTCGGCCACCCACGAGGAGCGCTCCCGCCGCACCCTGCTGGAGGAGCGCGCGACCATCGCCCGTGAGCTGCACGACGTCGTCGCGCACCACATGTCCGTGATCGCCATCCAGGCGGAGGCGGCGCCCTACCGGGTGGCGAACCCGCCCGAGGAGCTGGCCACCAGCTTCGCGACCATCCGCGAGAACGCGGTCGCCGCGCTCACCGAACTCCGCCGTGTCCTCGGCGTCGTCCGCGCCGACGACCCCGATGCCTACGCCGACGCCGACCCCGAGGCGCCCCAGCCGACCCTCGCCACCCTCGACACGCTCTTCGCGGGGGTCCGGGCGGCGGGGCTGACCGTCGAGCACATCACCACCGGCGCCGTACGGCCGCTGCCCTCCGGCGTGGAGCTGTCCGCGTACCGGATCGTCCAGGAGGCGCTGTCCAACGCGCTGCGGCACGCGCCGGGCAGCACCGCCCGCGTCGAAGTGGCGTACGTCCTCGGCGGCCTGGGCCTGCGGATCGTCAACGGCCCGCCCACCCAGACCGTACGGCCCTCGCCCGGCATGGGCCATGGGCTGCTCGGGATGCGGGAGCGGGTGGCCATGCTGAACGGGGAGATGACGGCGGGCGCGGTGGAGGGGGACGGCGGCTACGAGGTCACGGTCTTCATCCCGGCCGCCGCGGTCCCCGAGGCGGAGGCGTCCGGACCGGAGCCATCGGCACCGAAGCAGGGCCCCGTTCCGGAGGCACCGGGCCACGCGCCTGGGCAGGTATCGGACCAGGCACCGGACCAGGCATCGGGCCACGCGCCGGGGCTGAAGAAGGGCCTCGCTCCGGAGGGGGAGACGATGAGGCCATGACCACCGACGCCCCCTCCCTCCCTTCCTCCATCCGCGTGCTGATCGCCGACGACCAGGTGATGGTCCGCGAGGGCTTCTCCGTGCTGCTGAACGCCCAGCCCGATATCGAGGTCGTCGGCGAGGCGGTCGACGGGCGCCAGGCCATCGCCCAGGTGGCGGCCCTGCGCCCCGATGTGGTCCTGATGGACATCCGGATGCCGGAGGTCAACGGCCTCGAGGCCACCCGTGAGATCGTCGCGGCGGACGCGGACGCCAAGGTGCTCGTCCTGACCACCTTCGACCTGGACGAGTACGTCTACCAGGCGCTGCGCTCCGGAGCGAGCGGCTTTCTGCTCAAGGACGCCTCCGCCCGGCAGCTCGGCGACGCGGTGCGCATCGTCGCCGCGGGCGAGGCGCTGCTCGCGCCGACCGTCACCAAGCGTCTGATCAGCACGTTCTCGCGGATCGGCGAGGCCGCCGGGTTCGGCGGCTCGCTTTCCTCCCCGCAGGGGCGGCTGGCCGAGCTGACCGAGCGGGAGAACGAGGTCCTGGTGCTGGTCGCCCAGGGCTGCTCCAACGCCGAGATCGCCGAGCGGCTGATCGTCGCCGAGTCGACGGTGAAGACGCATGTCAGCCGGATCCTGGTGAAGCTGGGGCTGCGCGACCGCACCCAGGCGGCGGTGTTCGCCTACGAGGCCCGCCTGGTGACGCCCGGAGGCTGACCGGCCCGGTGAGCACCCGGGACTGCCCCTGGGGCATCCGCGCCCCCTGGAGGAATCCGGCGGCCCCTGGAGGCATGCCGGCGGCCCCTGGGAGGTGTCCGGTGGCCCCTGGAGGCATCCAGCGCCCCCCTGGAGCCGTCCGGCGGCCCCTGGAGACCGGGCGGGCCCGGCGGTACCGTCCGGGGATGAGCAGCAGCGCGGAAGCCCCCGCCTTCGACCCCTGGCGGCCGTCGTTCGTCGCGGACCCGTATCCGGCCTACGCCGAGCTGCGCGAGCGCGGCCGGGCGCACTGGTTCGAGCCCTCCGGCCAGTGGCTGATCCCGCGTCACGCGGATGTCGGCGCCCTGCTGCGGGACCGCAGGCTCGGCCGCACCTATCGCCACCGCTTCAGCCATGAGGAGTTCGGCCGCACCGCGCCGCCGCCCGAGCACGAGCCGTTCCACACCCTCAACGACCACGGCATGCTCGACCTGGAACCGCCGGACCACACCCGGCTGCGCCGCCTCGTCTCCAAGGCGTTCACCCCGCGGACGGTCGAGGCGCTGGTGCCGACGATCCGGCGGCTCGCGGAGGAACTCGTCGACTCCCTCGTCACCGCGGGCGGCGGGGATCTCATCGAGACGGTCGCCGAACCGCTGCCGGTCGCCGTGATCGCCGAGATGCTGGGCATTCCGCCCGCCGACCGCCCCGCCCTGCGGCCCTGGTCGGCGGACATCTGTGGGATGTACGAGCTGAGTCCGGGCGAGGACACGGCGCGCCGGGCCGTGCGCGCGTCCGTCGAATTCTCCGCGTATCTGCGCGAGTTGATCGAGGCGCGCCGCAGGGCCCCGGGGGACGATCTGATCAGCGGGCTCATCGCCGCGTACGACGAGGGCGACCGGCTCACCGAGCAGGAGATGATCTCCACCTGTGTGCTGCTGCTCAACGCGGGCCATGAGGCGACGGTCAACACCACCGGGAATGGCTGGTGGGCGCTCTTCCGCCACCCCGAGCAGCTCGCCCTGCTCCGCGCCGACCCCGACGCGCTGCTGCCCACCGCCGTGGACGAGTTGCTGCGCTACGACACCCCGCTGCAGCTCTTCGAGCGGTGGGTGCTGGAGGACATCGAGGTCGGCGGCACGGCCATCCCGCGCGGCAGCGAGGTCGCGCTGCTCTTCGGCTCGGCCAACCGCGACCCGGCCCGTTTCGACCGCCCCGACACCCTCGATCTCTCCCGCGCGGACAACCCCCACATCAGCTTCGGCGCCGGGATCCACTACTGCCTGGGCGCCCCGCTGGCCCGGCTGGAGCTGATCGCCTCCTTCGGCGCCCTGCTCCGCAAGGCACCCGGGCTGCGGCTGGTCAAGGAGCCGGAGCGGCGGGCGAACTTCGTCATCCGCGGGCTGCGGGAGCTCCAGGTCGAGCTCTGAGCAATCTGAGCAAGGAGACCTGAGCGCGAAGAGGCACGGAGACAAACGAGCCCCCTGTTGTCCACAGGCTGTGGACAACAGGGGGCGGTTGCCGGGGTGTGGTGGGCCGACGGGGGTCAGCCGCCGATGTCACGGCGGCGCATGCCCACCAGTCCTCCGGCGGCGAGAACGACCGAGAGGAGCAGCAGCCACAGGAACGGGGCGGCCGTCACCTCGTCGCCCGGCAGCTTCGGCAGATGGCTGAAGGGTGAGGTGTTCATGACGGAATCGGACAGCTCCAGCGCCGGGCCCATCCAGCCCAGGGCGACCACCCAGCCGACGAACGCCCAGGACGCGGCCGAGTACTTCGGCACCACGCCCACGAGGAAGAGCGTCAGGCTGGTGAGCACCCACAGCGCCGGGAGCTGGGAGAGGGCGGCGCCCAGGCAGCGCGGGAGCTGGTCGGTCAGATCGCCCGCCGCGATGCCATAGCCCAGCCCCAGCGCCAGACCGCCGATGACCAGGATGACCACCGGGCCGAGGTACGCGATGACCAGATGGCTCCCGGCCCAGCGCAGCCGGCCGACGGCGTTGGCCAGCAGGGGCTCCGCGCGCTGATCGGTCTCCTCGCCGCGCAGCCGCAGTACGGAGGTGGCGGTGTAGACGGTAAGGATGGTGCCGAGGACGCCGACCATGGCGGCCAGGAACGCGTCGTTGAGCCCCTGGGCGCCCCCCATCCGCTGGATGATCTTGCGGGTCTGTTCGCTGTCCCCGAGGAAGTCGTTCGCACCGTCGGAGATGCCTCCGAAGATGGCGCCCGCGAAGACGAAGCCCGCGGCCCAGCCGAGCAGGGCACCGCGCTGGAGCCGCCAGCCCAGACCGTAGACCCCGTTCAGCAGCGGGCCGGCGGCCGGTGGTCCTGGACGGCTGGCGTAGAAGCTGGCGCCCACGTCGCGGCGCCCGGTGAGGGAGTACGCGAGGGTGATCGAGGCCGCGGCGAGCACGGCGATCAGCAGCAGCGGCCACCAGCGCTCGTCCGCGTACGGCCGGGCGTACTCGGCCCAGCCCAGCGGGGAGAGCCAGACCAGGACATGGCCGGAGCCCTTGCTGCCGTCCTCGGCGGCGTCACCCGCCATGCGCAGCACGAAGGCGACGCCGACCGCGGCGGAGCTCAGGCCCCGGGCCAGCCGTGCGTTCTCCGTGAGCTGGGCGGCGACGGCGGCCAGACCGCCGAAGGCCATACCGGACAGGCCCACGGCGAGGCCGAGGGCCAGCGCGCCGGTGCCGCCCTGGCCCGCGAGGCTGCCCGCGATGAGCAGGGTCACCGTGCCGTTGGCGATGGCCACCGCGAGCAGGGCCGAGGTGAGCCCCGCGCGGCGGCCGACCATGCCGGCGGAGAGCGCCTCCTGGCGGCCGGTCTCCTCCTCCTCACGGGTGTGCCGGATCACGATGAGCAGGCTCATGATCGCGGCGAACACCGTAAGGAAGGCACCCACGCGCCAGACGGTGAGCGCGCCGAGCGTGTCGTCGAAGGCGGCGCCGAACAGGGCCCGGGTCGAACCGTTCCCGTTCATGTCCTTGACGAGGCCGGCACGCCGGGCCGGGGTGTCGTACGCGCTCTTCAGGCGGCCGACGGTGCTGCTGGCCGTGAGCCCCAGGCACAGCACCCACACCGGCATCATGATCCGGTCGCGGCGCAGGGCGAGCCGCAGCAGCGTGCCCGTGCCCGCCAGATCGTGGGCCGATCCGCGGGCGCGGGGAGAGACCCGGGCGTCGGCTACGGCGGTCATCGGGCGATCGCCTCGGCTTCCGTGCGCGTGATGTCGTCCTGGTAGTGGCGCAGGAAGAGCTCTTCCAGGGTGGGCGGGGTGGAGATGAGGCTGCGCACCCCGACCTGGGTGAGCTGCCGCAGCACGGCGTCCATCTTGTCGGAGTCGACCTGGAGCTTGACCTGGCTGCCCTGGATGTCCACGTTGTGCACACCGGGGAGGCCGGACAGGCCGTTCGGCTCGCCGGCGAGCTCGGCGGTCACCGACGTGCGGGTCAGATGGCGCAGCTCGGCGAGGCTGCCGGACTCCACCCGCCGGCCCTTGCGGATGATGCTCACTCTCCGGCAGAGCGCCTCGACCTCGCTGAGGATATGGCTGGAGAGCAGCACCGTACGACCGCGGTCGCGCTCCTCGGCGACGCACTCGCGGAAGACCTCCTCCATGAGCGGGTCGAGCCCGGAGGTCGGCTCGTCGAGGATCAGCAGCTCCACTTCGGATGCGAACGCGGCGACCAGGGCGACCTTCTGGCGATTGCCCTTGGAGTACGTACGGCCCTTCTTGGTGGGATCGAGCTCGAAGCGCTCCAGGAGCTCGGCGCGGCGTGCGGTGTCCAGCCCGCCGCGCAGCCGTCCGTACAGGTCGATGACCTCTCCACCGCTCAGGTTGCGCCACAGGGTGACGTCTCCGGGGACGTACGCGATGTGGCGGTGGAGGTCGACCGCGTCGTGCCAGGGGTCCTTGCCCAGCATCTGCACCGCGCCGGAGTCGGCGCGGAGCAGCCCGAGGAGGACCCGGATGGTCGTGGACTTCCCGGCGCCGTTGGGCCCGAGGAAGCCATGGACCTCACCTGCCTCGACTTCGAGGTCGAGGCCGTCCAACGCGTGGGTCCGGCCGAAGGACTTGTGGAGGCCGGACACGGAGATTGCCGTTTTCATGATTTCGAAGCTACGCTAGTTTCACAAATTTGTGAAGTTAAGGAACCATATAAACTTATGATGATGTGACGAAGAGAGGAGATGATGAAGCGGTGAGGGAGACGATCGAACCAGGGGGCGCGCCCGATGACACGCGCGGTGAAGTGGCGCGTGACGAGGCGGCGGTGTCCAGGTTCGTCGAGCGGTTCGCGGCCGATCTGGCCGAGGCCGGGATGCAGCGCATGGCGGCGCGGGTCTTCGCGGCGCTTCTCGTCTCCGACTCGGGGGCACTCACCTCGGCGGAGCTGGCCGAGCGGCTGCGGATCAGCCCGGCCGCGGTCTCGGGCGCGATCCGTTATCTGTCGCAGGTGGACATGGTGGTGCGGGAGCGCGAGCCGGGCTCCCGCCGGGATCGGTACCGGCTCTACAACGAGGTCTGGTACGAGACGCTGACCCGCCGCGACCAGATAGTGGCCCGCTGGGAGAGCACCATGCGCGACGGCGCGAAGGTGCTCGGCCCCGGCACCCCGGCCGGGCTGCGGCTCACCGAGACCGCCGAGTTCTTCGAGTTCGTCCAGCGGGAGCTGCCCAAGATGCTGGAGCGCTGGCGCGCCCAGCAGGCCGAGCGCAGCGCCGCCGAGGCCCGCGAGGCCGAAGCGGGCTGACGGCCCACCCGCGCGCCGCCCCGCCCGGCCCGGGGACGGCGCGAGTGGGACTCAAGGGCGGTGGGGGAGCATCAGGCTCCAGGCCTCGGCCAGGACCGTCCAGGTGCGGCTGCGGACCGGGCCGCGGATCAGCGCGTCCGCGTGGTAGCGGAAGTCCGGTCCTGAGACGGTGACGGCCCGTGCCCGGGTGCGCAGCGGGCCGCCCGCCGCATGGGGGTGGACCACGACCTCCGCCAGCCCGCCGCCCGGTGCGGCCGTCGAGACCGAGACCCGCTCCACCGGCCGGTCCAGATCGGTCAGCAGCACCCCGTCCGCCTCGATCCGCAGCCGCTGCGGCGGCGGATGCGGCGGCCGCCGGGCGCCGCCCGCCAGCCCGATCATCGGGAGCGAGAGCAGCGTCAGCGCGGTGCGGGCGGTGCGGGCCGCCGGGCTCCACCACGGCCGGTGGCCGTCGCCCGCCCCGTCGGGGCCGTCCCGGTCGTGGCCGGGCGGGCCCGTGCCGTCCCGGCCGTCCTCGCCGTCCTCGGCCCGGCGGCGGTCGTGGACGCAGGGGTCGCAGCCGCAGTCCCGGCCCCTCGCCCCGTCGCCGTGCGGCCCCGGGCCGTGCCCGTCCGTCCCGGCCGTCCCGTCGGGCCCGGCCGCCGTACCGCGGTCGCCGCCCGGCCCCCCGTCGTGCGCACCGTAAGGAGCGAACCCGGAGGGGATCCCCAGCCCGCCGAGGACCACCCCGCCGCTCTCGTCCACCAGCAGATCACGCGGGCGCGCGGTGCCGTCGAGGACCGTACGGGCCGCGGCGACCGCGTCCGTCGGCACCCCGAGCGAATGGGCCAGGGCGACCGTGGCGGAGCCGCCGACCGGGACCACCGACAGCGCGGCGTCCGCCAGCTCCCGCCGCCGGTGCAGCAGCTCCACCATCCGCAGCAGGGCGCGGTCGTCGCCGACCAGCACGGGCCGGCGGGCGCCCCGGCGGGCCAGCGCCCGCTCGACCTCCTCCGGGCCGTCCGGCAGGCAGATTTTCGTCTGCGCGCCCGCACACAGCACATCCTTCGCGATCCGCACCGACTCCCCGTCCGTACGGCGGGCGTTGGGGTCGATGACCATGAGCAGCGGGCGCCCCCGGGCGGTGTCCGGCGCAGGGGGCCGGGGATCTGGAGCCGACACCTCGGTCCTTCCTCAGGTAATCTCTCGGTGCAAGAGCCCCTGTCGCTGTTGCGCCAGGGGCTTCGTCTATCCGGGGCACCGGTTCGACGGCTCTTGTGGTGGCGCACGTCACCATGCACGTTGGACATGCCCCGCCCGGAAGGGGTGTACGCCTGTGCCCGCACTTGTGCTGCTCGGTGCTCAGTGGGGTGACGAGGGCAAGGGAAAGGCCACCGACCTGCTCGGTGGTTCCGTGGACTACGTAGTGCGCTACCAGGGCGGTAACAACGCGGGCCACACGGTGGTGGTCGGCGACCAGAAGTACGCGCTGCACCTCCTCCCGTCCGGAATCCTCTCGCCCGGGTGTACCCCGGTCATCGGCAACGGCGTCGTCGTGGACCCCGCGGTCCTGCTCTCCGAGCTGAGCGGGCTCGCCGACCGCGGCGTCGACACGTCCAAGCTGCTGATCAGCGGTAACGCCCATCTGATCACGCCGTATCACACGACCCTCGACAAGGTGTCGGAACGATTCCTCGGCAAGCGGAAGATCGGCACCACCGGCCGCGGCATCGGCCCGGCCTACGCGGACAAGATCAACCGGGTGGGCATCCGGGTCCAGGACCTCTTCGACGAGTCGATCCTGCGGCAGAAGGTCGAGGCGGCCCTGGACTACAAGAACCAGGTGCTGGCCAAGCTCTACAACCGCCGCGCCATCGCGGTCGACCAGGTCGTCGAGGAGCTGCTGGGCTACGCGGACCGGCTCGGCGGCTATGTCGCCGACACCACCCTGCTGCTCAACAACGCCATCGACCAGGGCCAGGTCGTGCTCTTCGAGGGCGGGCAGGGCACCCTGCTCGACGTCGACCACGGCACGTATCCCTTCGTCACCTCCTCCAACCCGACCGCGGGCGGCGCCTGCACCGGCACCGGAGTGGGCCCGACGAAGATCAGCCGCGTGATCGGCATCCTCAAGGCGTACACCACCCGCGTCGGCGCGGGCCCGTTCCCCACCGAGCTCCTCGACGAGGACGGCGAGAAGTTGCGCACGATCGGCGGCGAGCGCGGTGTGACCACCGGGCGCGACCGGCGCTGCGGCTGGTTCGACGCGGTCATCGCGCGCTACGCGACCCGGGTCAACGGACTGACCGACTTCTTCCTCACCAAGCTGGACGTGCTCACCGGCTGGGAGCGGATCCCGGTGTGCGTGGCGTACGAGATCGACGGCAAGCGCGTCGAGGAACTGCCGTACAGCCAGACCGACTTCCACCATGCCAAGCCGATCTACGAGACGCTGCCGGGCTGGTCGGAGGACATCACCCAGGCCAAGACCTTCGACGAGCTGCCGAAGAACGCGCAGACGTACGTCCAGGCGCTGGAGGAGATGTCGGGCGCCCCGATCTCGGCGATCGGCGTCGGGCCGGGCCGTGACGAGACCATCCAGATCAACTCGTTCCTCTGATCCCTGGGTGGGGGTGCGGGCCTCGGCGAAAGCGCGGCCCGCGCCTCGGCGTCACTACGCCGCGGGCGGGCCGAACACCCCGGCGGGCTGCTGCGCCTGGCCGACGGGGAGCGCGGCCCGCCGCTCCTGCATCTTGGTGATCCGCCGGACCACGCCGATGGCCAGCACCGCCGCCAGGATGCCGATGGCGTCGTCGGCGATGTTGATGATGACACCGGGCCGCTGTTCCCTGATGTTGTCGCTGACGATCTCGCTGGCCCCGTGCACCGGGAACATCAGGAACATGAGCACGAAAAACGTCCACCACCAGTGCAGCACCGCGCGTCCGCGGCGTCCGGGCCCCGGGGGAGTGCTGGAGGTCCAGATGTCGTTGGCGATCTGCTTGGGGAGCCAGAGCTGGGCGACCGGGATGAACCAGGCGCCCACGGAATAGCCGCTGCCGAACCGCTGCCGCCCCGGATTGAGCACCGTGGAGTTGATGTAGGCGGTCCGGAACCAGACCAGCCACAGCACGGCGAGCACGCACACCGCGACACCGATACCGGTGCCCATCGCATCGATGTCGCTGCTCTTGCTGTAGATGAGATTCCTGGTGTCCGAGTCGAGCTCGCCGCCGAAGTACGCGTCGAGCAGCGAGATGTTCAGCGCCAAGTCGAGCAGGGTCAGCGTCAGCCAGACGCCGAACATGCTCACCAGGGCGGTGGCCAGACCCCGGATCGGCCTCATCCGCGTGCCGGCGCCGGCGTAGCCGACCGGTGCCTGATAGCCGCCCTGCCAGGGCTGGGCGTTCATCGCGTACCCGTGCGCCTGGGGCGTCGCGTACGCGGACGGGGAGGCGTACGGGCTGGGCGGGGTGTGCGGACCGGGCGGGGTGTGCGGACCGGGTCCGGCCTGGGGGTGGCCGTACGCCGACGGGTTCTGCGGCGGCGTCAGGGACTCCGGCTGCGCGTTCTCGGCCTCCACCTCCAGCAGTTGGAGCGCGTCCCGCCCCAGCCGGGCGAGCAGTCCGCCCGGCAGCCAGGGCTCGCCGTCATCGGCCACCGGCTGGGTGGCGGCCACCAACTCGGCCACCGACGGCCGCTTGGCCGGGTCCTTCTCCAGGCACGCGGTGACCATCCCGAGCGCCCCTTCCGGGAGCCCCGCCAGATCGGGCTCCTCCTGGGCTATTCGGTACATCAGCGCGTGGATGCCGCTGTCCAGGTTGCCGAAGGGCTGGCGCCCGGTGGCGGCGAAGGCGAGCACCGAGCCGAGGCAGAAGACATCGCTCGCGGCCGTGACCGGCTCACCGCGCACCTGCTCGGGCGACATGAACCCGGGCGAGCCGACGACCGCGCCGGTCGTCGTCAGATTGCCGCCCGCGGTGCTGCCCACGGCGTCCAGGGCGCGTGCGATGCCGAAGTCGATGACGCGCGGACCGTCGATCGTGATGAGGATGTTGGACGGTTTCAGATCGCGATGGACCAGCCCGGCGCCGTGGATGTCGCGCAGCGCGAGGGCCAGTCCGTGGGCCAGGATCCGCAGCGAGCGCTCGGGCAGCGCCCCGAAGTCCTCGGCCACGACGCTGTGCAGGGACGGACCGCCGATGTAGCCGGTGGCCACCCAGGGCACCTCGGCATCGGTGTCGGCGTCGAGCACCGGCGCGGTCCATTGGCCACCGACTCGTGTCGCGGCCTCCACTTCCCGTTTGAAGCGGCTGCGGAAGTCGGTCTGGCGTGCGAGTTCGGCCTGTACGAGCTTCACCGCCACGGTGCGGCCGCGGGCGGAGCGGGCGAGATAGACCCGGCCCATTCCGCCCTCGCCCAGCTTGCCGAGCAGTCGGTACTCGCCGATCCACCGCGGGTCCTGGGCCCCGAGGTTCTCCATCGCGGTGTGGCTCCTGTCCCTGTGCCGATAGTCCCTCTGCCGATCGGCCGATCAGTCGAGGCGGGTGAACGTCTGTGTCATCGTCTCATCGCTGTAATCGTCCGGGTCGTCATATACGACACGCAGCTTGTCATGTCCGGAAGATGTGAACGTGAGTGACGTGCCGGGGCCGCAGAGATTCTTGGGAGTGCCCCCGGTGAACTTCGAAGGGCTGAGGACCAGTCCCTTCTCCACCGAGGCCAGGATCCGGTCACCCTCGCAGTGGTACTTCTTGCTGTCCGCGACCTCCTGGCCCACTACGGAGCCGATCGCGCCCTGCTTGATGGTGATCTTCAACGTGGCGTCGGGCTTCCCGAACGCGTCCTTGGCCAGCCAAGTGCCCACGTACCCGGAGGGGATGGGCTTGCCGCCGGTCTTGGAGGGGCGCAGCGTCGCCTCGGAGGAGCCGTTCGTGGTGCTCCAGGCGAGGGTGCCGTCGTTGCCTATCCGCAGCGTCTGCTCGCCGACCGCGCTGCAACTGTCCTCGGGGATGCTGGTGGCCACCTCCTCGTCCTCGATGAGGAGCAGGCTGTCCACCGACTTGAGCTTGGCGGAGTCCTGGCAGAACGAGTCCGAGTCGGAGGTCAGGGTCTCGGCGACGACCGCGCCGACCGGCCCCTGCGAGAGCACGACCCGGCGGATCTTGCCGGTCGACTCGCCGCTCTCCTTGATCTCGCCCTCCCAGGCGCCCAGATACTCGGTGGGCACGTCGCCGGACGTCTCCAGCTCGGTCGCGGACGGTTCGGGGCCGTTCGAACCCCCGGCGGAGCCCTTGGAGTTGCCGCCGCCCGAGCCGTCCGATCCGCCCGGGTCGGGCGGAGTGTGGGTCATCTTGCTGTAGTCGGTCTTGGCCCGGTCGCCCTTGTCGTCGTTCCCCTTGACGATGACGAGCGCGGTGACCCCGGCTATGAGGGCGGTGGCGACGGCGGCGGAGACGGCGATGAGCGTCTTACGGCGCCGCCGGTTCGGCTTCGGTGGCGTCTGCGGCGAGCCGCCCCCGGGCCCGCTCGGCGCCCCCGGTCCGCTTGGCCCACCCGGCCCACCCGCTCCGCTTGGCCCACCCGCTCCGCTTGGCCCACCCGGTCCGCCGAACCCGGCGGAGGGTGACCCGGCGGCCGCTCCGAACGAGGTGACGGCGGGCGGCCCGAAGCCATGCGATGGCGTCGGCGGCTCGCCCTCCGCGCCCGCCCGCGGTGCCTGCGGCGGGATGGCGTGCGACGGGTAGCCGTACGCCCCGGGGGCGTAGGGCCCGCCGGAACCGGGCGAGTTGGGCGCGGCGGCGGCTGCCCCGGCCCGCGGCGGGGTGGCGCTTCCGGGCGCGCCGTGGCCGGGCGCGCCCGCGTGCGGTGTGCCGTGATCCGGCCCGGCCTGTCCGGCGCCCGCGTGAGGTGTGGCGCCCGCGTGGGGTGTGGCGCCCGCGTGGGGTCCGGCGCCCGCGTGAGGTGTGGCGCCCGCGTGAGGTGTGGCGGCGGGGCCGGCGGGTGTGGCGCCACCGGGGGAGTTGGGCGCGGCGGGCGAGTCTCCCGCCGCCTCGGCCTGCGGTGTGCCCGCCGATGGCGTGGCGGCCCGCGGGGCGCCGGACGGGTCGGCGGGCCGGCGCGGGTCGGCCGACGGCGTGCCTGCCTGTGGCCCGGCGGCCGGCTCGGGTCCGCCCTGGTCCTCGCCCGCCCGCGGAGCGGCCGGAGGCCCGCCGGGCCGGTCCGGGCCGCCCGGCGCCGCGCCCGCCGAGGGCGGAGTGGACGGCGCCGGGGGGAGGGGCGCCGCCGAGGGGCGCGGCGGGGTGGTCGGTGGCGGGGGTGTGGGGGGTTCCGCCGGGGCGAGGGGGTACGACGTGGCCGACGGCGGCGCGGCGGGCGGCGGCGGTGGTGGTGCGGCGGTGCCGGTCGCCCCGGCCGGGGGGGGGACGGGGGCCGCCGCCCCCGCCACGGGCGGGACGGCGGGGCGCGCGGGGGCCCCCC